>CAWJQP010000063.1:0-80109 GCA_963844855.1 Bryobacteraceae bacterium | reverse complement strand
TTTATATAGATATTTTCGTGCGAGATGCGTTAACTTTTTTTTTGGCGAGCGCTATTCCGTGGCTCATCGATTGGCTTAAGTATGAAACGGCGTTTGAACGAAGCCGCTAAAGCGGCAGACGCGTTGCGTGCGGTCTTATAAAGCGCACGTGCTTCGCAGTAGTGTTGTCACAGAGAAGGAGGTTCTCTGTGACCCAGTTACGTCAGATGGTGCTGGACGAACTCCAGCGCCGTAATTACGCCGAAATTACGATCAAGAATTACCTGCGAATCATCGATGACTTTGCCCGGTATTGTGGTCAGCCGATCGAGAAGCTCGGACCCAACCACATTCGCGCTTACCAGGCACATCTGTTCCGTGACCGCAAACTCGCTTCCAAGACAGTTCGTCAGCATGTAGCAGCGCTCCGATTCGTATATGTGAAGACGCTGAAGCGCGCGTACATGTTGGAGTACATCCCATTTCCAAGGGAAGAGCGACGGTTGCCGCTCGTTCTGAGCCAGGAGGACGTCACGCGGCTCATCGAAGCGTCCAGTTCGCTGATGCATCGCGCCATGCTGATGACCTTGTATGCAGCCGGCCTAAGGCGAACGGAGGCAGCGAATCTGAAGGTCGCTGACATCGACAGCAAGCGGATGGTGATTCATGTTCGCCAGGGTAAAGGCAGGCGTGATCGTGACATTCCTTTGAGTTCGAAGCTGCTCGACGTTCTTACGAGATTACTGGCGGTGGATGAAACCGAAAACGTACCTGTTTCCGGGCACTAGGAACGGATGGCGGGCCGATGTCCCCATTTCACCCAAGATGATGTGGGCAGCCTGCCGTGAGGCAGCGATCCGCGCCGGACTGGATCCGAAGATCTCTCCCCATTGCCTGAGGCACAGCTATGCGACGCACTTGCTCGAAGCAGGTACAGATCTCTACACGATTCAGAAGTTGCTGGGCCATGCTGACCTGAGGCACACGCTCGTGTACCTCCATCTTTCACGGATTCATTTGCATTCGGCAGCGAGCCCGCTGGATGCGCTGGAGATCACCGACGCCAGTTTGGTTCGAAGATCGCGAAGGCTGATGCCGAAATGAATCGACCAGCTGTTGAGCTGGCCGATATCGTTCGCGCAATAGGCGACGATTTCATTGACCGTCACCGCTCATCGCTGACATGGCCGCAGCTGAAAGTGCTGCTCGCGATTCGGCGCTGCCGCACCGCAGCGTTAGGCGGTCATCTCGACGGTTGCTCGCAATGCGGTCATCAGGCCATCTCTTATAACTCATGCCGCAACCGACACTGTCCACGGTGTCAAACCAGCGCCCGCGATAGGTGGCTCGCAGAACGGACGAAGGAGCTTCTGCCCGTCCCGTATTCGCATGTTGTCTTCACGATCCCGCACCAGCTTGCTCCGCTCGCTCAGCAGAACAAACGCGTTCTTTACGATCTGCTGCTCCGTACCAGCGCGGCGACGCTCCTGGAGATTGCGGCAGACCCGCGCCATCTCGGGGCCAAGATCGGCTTCCTGAGCGTTCTCCATACATGGGGACAAAACTTGAAGCATCATCCTCATGTTCACTGCGTCGTTCCAACGGGAGGGCTCGCTTTCGATGAGTCCTCCTGGATTCGTTCGCGAGACGGCTTCTTTCTTCCCGTGAAGGTGCTCAGCAAAGTGTTTCGGGGCAAGTTTGTCGCCGGACTGCGACGAGCATTCGGCTCCGGAAAACTGTCCTTCCATGGCGACCTGAAGGGACTGTCCAACGCATCGACTGTTTCGTGAATTCGTCCGGTCTCTATACCGAACAGACTGGGTGGTGTACTCGAAAAAGCCCTTCCGTGGGCCAGAGCACGTACTGCAATACCTTGCACGCTACACACACCGGGTCGCCATCTCGAGCCATCGTCTGCTGTCCTTCAACGACGGTCGGGTTACCTTCCGATGGAAGGACTACGCCCATGGCAATAAGCAAAAGACAATGACGCTCAGCGGCGACGAGTTCTTGCGTCGATTCCTGATTCATGTGCTGCCGCGTGGGTTTGTGCGCATCCGTTTCTTTGGCTTTCTATCGCGGAGAACGCGGGCTCGCCTTCTGCCGATCTGTCGAATACTGGTCGGCGCCATCCCGCATGAAAGCGCCGAGCGCAGCACCCGCCGTTTCGCGCCTATTTACCTGTCCTTGCTGTGGCGGCGCAATGACGATCATCCAGTCGTTCACCTTGCCGGCATTCCGCTTATGCGGAAGTCGGCCAGGTTTGAATGATTCTTCGTAATCCGGACTCGAACACGACGACTTGCAGATCGCCAGCAGTGTTCCCGCTATACGTGTGTCATGCGACACCTGCGAGCTTGCTCAGCCACTCTCAAACGTCTGAAAATTCGAGTTCGTGTTCGACCCATTGCACCTCTTTCACGGGCCTGTGGTTCGCCGAATTCGATGCTCGGGATCCATCTGCTCAGAAGCTAATTCGCAGGAACGGCCTTCAAACCCCATACCCGCGGCAGCACCGTAAGCGGCTTCCTTCAAACGGTCCTATCGAAAGCGCCCAATCAGCTGCGGCGTAACTGCGGCCGTCCGGTGGGGGCGCTTCCGATAAGAATCTACCGTTTATCAGGAGTAATCAATCACAGATTGCTTAAACCCCTGCAAACATGAGGTCATGCCGGCACGGCGCCTCAAAATGCACGCACTTTAGATGAACTCTGAGGCACAGGTAAATTTCTAGATGATCATGCTTCGAGCAGGAGCAACTGCTCAGGTACCGCGAGCACTTCGGAACTCAGCGACCCAGCCACAGGAGTGAGCCCTATCCGGCCGCAATCATAGCGTCAATTTCAAGTGCTTCCCGCGCATTGCGAACTTCAGTGAGTATATCGCTCTGACCCTGATCTATGAGTGACTCGATCACAATAGGCGTCTCTTCAGGTATGTACCGCGAGACTGACTGAAAAGCCCATACCGCGGATATGGAGATTGGGTCGTGGCGACTAGATGCTATTCACTTCGCTTATATGCACCTCCGCCAAGCGGCTTCCAAACTCTCGAAGCAGGAGCACGGATTCGGTCATGCTCGGGTCAACTTGTCGCGCATGGCCCACGTCGAAGCAGAATCGCGCTTCCGGTAGAGCGGCAAAAAGCGGAATGAGTTCCGTCACAGTACACCCACCGGCTTTCTTTTATCCATGTTTTCAATAAAAAGTCGTGACCCGAACTGACTCCATAGATCCGGATTGAAGAGCACATCTGGATGCACAACGATGGGAAATAGGTGCGGGGATGTTACTCAGACTCGCGACTATAAGCGATTCATCGCTCTGCCCAAACCGACTCGGTGCATGAACACTAACGAAACTAAATGAGCCTAAGTCGAGATGCTGGAAGCGCTGCCACGAGCGGCTCCAACTCATTGACTCGCAAGGCAGAAAGCTCTACTACGTCCAACTCGTGTCTAACCAGCACTCGCAAAGCCCGCCGGAAGTCGCCCCTTCGAAATCGCACCTGTGGAGAATCCAATTCGTCGCATTTAGAAGATCCCGTACTCCATACTCAAAGTCGTCAGGCGTTCATCATCCTTGAGAAAGAGCGTCACAAGGGCTTCGTGGAATGGCTTCGTCAGTTCACGTACTTCCTTCCAAGCGAGCGAGGTGCGAAGGTCCTCGTGAGTGTGGGCGCGCGCTAATTCACCGCGTTTCTCATGGTCGTCGAGGACAGCGAGAAATGCATTGTACGAGTTAAACAGCTTCAACGCAGTCTCGGGCCTAATGTTCAGATCAAGGCAAGCCTTGCCATCGTCTCGAGAGGGGACATTGCGAATTGGTCCTCCAAATAGGCCAGGAGCAGAGAAACTTCACCATTGGGAGGATGAAGAGCCCGCCTGGCGTCGGATGCCGAGTCGTCCAAGTGACAAAAGAAACAGCGCAGGAGGCCGGCCGCAAACACAAGCTTTCGCGACATACGAAGTTTGGCGTTCCTGAGCGCCCACTTCTCGTCTTGATCTGCAACCTGCTTATAAACGAAGTCGACGGTGACAGTTCGCCAGTAACGTGTTAAGTCGTTCAACAAGAAGCGAGGCACTCGGATACTGCCACTGCCATGGGTTAATCCTCGATCGTCCTCGAGATATCTACGTAAAATCTGCCTTCGAACACGATCATAGGCCTCGCGATCGCCGAGCGGTAGCGATTCCAGCAACAGGAGAACTCGCCGAGTCGTGTTCGAGTTCAGATCGTCCTCTCCGCCAATCCTGTGTATGAGGTCGTGGCTGCCAACAAATCGACCAAAGATGCCACTCTGACCGGGCTCTATAAACTTCTCCGACACCAACGATTGCTTTAACGTCAATTTCCTGTTTCTTGTGTTCTGTTCTGGGGTGGCCGAGCCATCAACCAGCAGAATCCAGTCCGTATCGCTTTTCGAGGTCACCTCGAACCGCGCAACGGAGCCAAAAACGACCACGGTCGTGTCAGACGCCCGCCGCCTTGAGAACAGCCCAGCAAGGCGATTCCTCATTGCCAGGGTGTCAGAAAAAGCCTTCTTGATCGCCGGCCACTCTACACCCAAACGCTGCTCGAGAGTGTTGACCAATGTCGGACTGTACGCTTCGTCTCCCATACGAGATCATCCCTATCGTACGACGAGCGAATTGCAATCCCGCTCTGATCAGTGCCATTGATCGGGAGTGCCGCCGGATGCCGGGGGTACTCCTCGAAAGCGACAACGGCGTTTCACAATACCTATGTTGCCGAAGCGGCTTAAGGCCGTGTCAATTCAGCGCCTTGGCCGTTATACGACCGGGTGGCTGGCCGCCAGTTTACGATAACGGGACATATCGTCCACAACCAGTCATCCTGGCGATTCGCAAGGTTCAATGGGCTAACGACACCCGGTCGGATACCGCGGTCTAAGCAGGTCGATGCGCGCGGAGGAAGGAACGTATTTGGCGCACCGCGAGGGGAATCCGCTCCTTGGGCTCCTTCCACGGGTACATGCTCACCTCGGCCTTTGGCGCGAGCATCGCGGACTCCATCGCGACGGCGTACGGATGCGCCGGGATATCGTCCGGCAGGATCAGCACAGGCGTCTGGCAGCTGCGGACGAAATCGCGTGTCACGGTGAAGACGAAGTCTGGATTGGTGCGGTACATCTTCTTCAGAAACTTGTCGGCCATCTGCATTGTGATGTCGGGCCGGTGTTTGACCACCTCGCAGCCCAGCCCTTCAGATTGGTTTCGTAGGGCAGATCGCGCGCCTCCGGACGCGAGCCGCTGGGCTGTGCCAGCACGGCCCCGACGACGCGATCCGGCACCCTCCGCAGGAGGTTCCAGATGAAGGGACCGCCAATGCAGAAACCCATCACCATGAACTTGTCGATACCCAAGTGATCCATGAGCCCGATCTGGTCATCGGCGAACGAGTCCCACGGGCGGTCGATTTCGAGCGGGCCGGAGGACCGGCCGTCAGGAGCGGTGCGCAGGTCTGCGGCAATGCAGCGGTATTCTCCCTTGAACTCATCGATCGCGTTAAAGGGCGCGCGGTTGGTGAAGTAGGAGATGATCGAGTTCAATCCGCCACCGGGGATCAGCAACAAAGGGAAGCCGGCACCAGCCTCCTCATAGTGGATGCGAGCGGAGCCTTTTTCGTAGACCGGCACGGCAGTTCCTCCCTGTCCCGTCTGCTGGGCAAACAACTGCGGGGCTGCGGTCATCGCCGTCGCGGCGGCGCCCGTTACCAGGACCCTACGTCTGGTCGAATCCATAATAGGTGCCCTCTTTGATGATAGTTGCCGCCGGGGCGTGCGGCTCGATGCTCTCATGGTTAACCACGCGCGTGGCCGGTGGCCAGTGGCATACTGGTTGATCAATTTTAGCCCAAATCATCGCCCAAGTCCCGAATCACGGGGCTTCCGCTAAATGAAGCCTGTCATGTACCGGCCGATTCGGATGAATCGGGATTGTAGACGGTAATGGGACACATCGGGCATATCACAGGAATGAAACCTCCATCTGTGCGACATCCGCCACGACTTCCGATAGCCCATCTTCCGCTCGCGATCCCTAGGCGCGCCTACTTGACCAGTTCTAAGGCGCAGTTGACTTCTCTGAGTGCGCAACGTTTCCTCCGCCAAAGTCACACTGGACGTCCGATTGTCGGCGCGAAGTAGAAATGTCCTATCCGAAGCGAAATAGAAATGTCCGGTTTTGACCGGCCGTTCCGGATGCTCATGTTAGTGTGGATCACCCGCTCGGGGTCGCGCCTGAGCGGGTGTCCAAGGCCGATGCGACGGACGGCTCCGTACGTGATCGGCAAAGCCCTTCGATTTCGGTCGGAGGGCTTTTTCATTTTGCCATCACGGCGGTGAGTTCCCGAGCAGAGGCCTTGGACGTAAATGCGAGGTTCGCCGGGCTGGGTTTGCCCGGCGCTCCGAATTGTCTTTCAGGCGCTGCGGTTGGAATCGCGGACAGCCTTCCACAATGGTTGTGTATCGTTGGACAAGAAATCGGACATCCAACGGCTGCGTCCGCCGCGATTGTGATCTTTGCGGACGGGTTGGCTCGTTACTGGCGTGGGCTGCGCGGGCACCTTCGACATCGCTCGCCGAAATACTGAGATATTGGCCGTTGAAGCGAACCGCGATGTCGCCATCGAGCCTTAGTTCCACGCGCACATTCTGGCCTTTCATTCCGACCGTGATACTGCTTGACGCAATCTGATACCGCTTGCCCTGGAATTGGATCGTGTAGTCGTTGGTTACCTTCCGCGTCTCCATGTGGCTGAAGGAGGCGGCCAAGTCGTGCAACTCCGTCACAGGCCGATGAGCATCGGTCTGTTCGCCAGGTGCGACTGCAAATCGCTGCTGCCAATCGGGCAGGAACTCGGCTTCCAAATACGCGTTGGCAGCTTCGATCGTGCACACGCCCGCGACCCGCAAATGCTTGACTAAACGATCCTGCGCGGTTTCGAAGAACCTCTCGATCCGACCTTTGGCTTGGGGACTATGCGCGGAAATGCGTTCGATTCCCAATTCAGCCAGCGCGCGACTGATTTGCGTCGCTTGCATTTGATTGCTGCCGTCTTCGGCATTGCCACGCTTGGCCACCTCGAACATCGCAGCCTTATCCGTATAGAACGCCAATGGGCGGCCGTATTGTTCGATCCACCGCCAAGCCGTCCGCATGTTTTCCTCGCCGGTGTCATGCCGAACGAAGCGGGCCAGCACGCGGCTGGTCGCATCGTCGATCATCGCGATCAGATACAAACGCTCGCCTCGCCCTTCGAGCCAGTCGTGATCGGAGGTATCCCACTGCACCAGTTCGCCAAAGCACGGCCGGCGTTCGCGCCATTGATGGATGCTTTCAACCTGGCGCTTACGGCTCTTCCATAGCCCCGCCTCGATCATCCATTTGCGGACCGTGTCTCTGCCGAGCTTTCTATCCAATAGCTTGCTGACGTGTTCGGCTGCAAACGTGGGAGCAAAGTCGTGGCATTCGGGCCTGCTTAGCTCCTCGAATGGCACGTTTCTCCAGGCCCGTGTCGATCCGACGGTTTGACGCCTGCCCACGCAACCCGTGCACCACGGCACGATCTCCGACCGCGCGCAGCTTGCGCAGCAAACGCCGCACCTGACGCTCGCTAATCTCCAGCTGCGACGCCGCCTGCGCCTGCGTGATCAAGCCCTTCTTCGACTCGGTCAGAACCTTCAGCCGATCCCGTTCCTTCTGGCCCATCTCGAACCTGTCCTCTTGCATCCAGACCCGAGTCTGTCAATAGCAGCAGACAGCGGTTTCGCTGTCGTTAGTGCCAGAAACTGCAAGCGATCGGTGGCTCTGCCACAACGGTACCGACTCAATCATGAGAAGCTAAGCCGGTGGTGCGGCAGCTAAAGCCGACAAATTTCATTGGCGCTTCATGCCCGATCAATAGCATGGCTCCGGTATCCCGGCGATCGTTTGTTTGGTGGCAGCCCATCTTGGACAAAGAGGAGCTTGACCCCGTTGGAGAGAGTGTTTCAATTCGCCACCGGGCCGCACTGCACGCATATGAATTTGAAGGGAGATGGTCATGGCGATAACGCGGCGAGTCGGTTCGGAAGAGAAACCGAGCCGGAAACAAAGGAACGGGATGCCCCGGCAGATCTGGACTGAGAATCCTGGACTGGATGTTGTTCATCCTCACGCAGCGGGCATTGATGTGGGCAGCAGCGAACATTATGTAGCAATTGCGGCAGACACAGCCGGCGAGCCTGTTCAGCGATTCAACTGCTTCACGAGTGACCTTCGGAGGCTGGCAGCGTTCCTGAAAGCTCATGGAATCCGCTCGGTAGCGATGCAGTCGACCGGGGTTTATTGGATCCCGTTGTACGACGTGCTGGAAGAAGAAGGCTTCGAGGTCTACCTCGTCAATGCTCGCGATACGAAAAACCTGCCTGGGCGCAAGACCGACGTGCAAGAGAGTCAATGGTTGCTCAAACTACATACGTATGGACTGCTGCGAAATTCGTTCCGTCCCACATCCGAGATCCGCACATTACGCACGTACTGGCGGCAAAGAGCCGAACACGTACAGGCTGCCAGCGAGTGCGTCAACCGCATGCAGAAGTGCCTGACGCAAATGAACCTGCAATTGGCGAACGTTATTAGCAACATCATGGGACAGACAGGCCAGAAGATCTTGCGAGCCATTCTCGATGGAGAACGGAACCCAAAAATACTGGCGGACATGCGCGATTGTCGTATTCATGCCACCGAACAGGAAATCGTTGCAAGTCTGACAGGGAACTGGCGCCCTGAACTGTTGTTCTGCCTGAAGCAGGAAATTAACCGCTACGATTTCTGTCAGCGGCAGATCGCAGAATGTGATGAGCATATTCAGCGGCATCTGCAGACATTGACATCCCGACTTCAGTCAACGGAAGGCGCCCGTCAGCCACCTGTAGCGTCCATGAAGAAAAAACGAGCCAAGGGAAATTCGCCCACATTTCCATTGGACAAGGAATTAGTCCGAATCACGGGTGTGGACTTTACTCGTATAGATGGCGTTAACGTGATGACAGCGCAAACAATCATCAGCGAAGTGGGAGTCGATATGACCCGCTGGCCATCGGAATCCCACTTCGCCTCGTGGCTGGGACTTTGTCCCAACAACGCAGTGAGTGGCGGGAGAATCTTGCGGCGAGACACCCGTCGGACCGTGAACCGGGCCGCTACCGCGTTTCGCATTGCCGCTTCCACGCTCCGACTCAGTGACAGTTACCTTGGTGCACAATTTCGCAGATTCCGCAGCAAACTCGGGGCACCCAAAGCGATCACAGCCATGGCTCACAAATTGGCAGTGCTCTTTTATCGAATGTTGCGCTTTGGACATGAGTACGTCGACCGAGGCGTAAAGATCTACGAGGAGCGGTACCGACAACAACAGCTTTCACTTCTCACTAAGAGGGCTGCACAGTTCGGATTCTCGGTCGTTCCGGCATCGACTCAAACCGTATCGCCGTAAACGGAGTTTCTGGAGAGAACATTTCTACTTCGCTCGATTAGGACATTTCTATTTCGCTACGACACTTTTCGCATCCGACTGGCTTTTTTGCGGAGCACAGTGATATTCTATCGTGAACATGAAAACGGAACAGCCCGAATTGCTGGGGTTCGGGTCGTGTTGCTATCCTAGGAGGGGAATGCTGTTTCCGCTGCAAATGTCTGAATCGAAAGATCTTTTGCGGAGTTCGTGCGGGCTGCTTGGGCGTGTCCACGGCGCGGCGTCAGAGGGAGAGTTTTTTCGCCGATTTCAATTCAACTTTCCGCCTCGATTTCTTTTTCCCAGCCGTCCAATTCTGAAGACATCTCACGCTGGAGCGGTTCGGTTGTGCCTCGCAAAATGCACTTTTCCGCCGGCCTTTTCCCGCGTCGTGCCGGCTGCCTTCACACCATAGCGGCGATCGGAGCTTTGGCGCGTAGGCGTAATTTGAAGACAAAGGACTTAAATGCAAACGCAAATCGTCAACGCTTGGAACGAGTGGGATGAACTGGAGGAGATCGTTGTCGGAATCGCCGATGACGCGCACTTTGAGCCGACCGAACCCGGCAGCCGTCCCGCGTTACGCGACAAGCAGATTGCCGAGCTTTTCCCGTTCCCCCGAGGACCCAAAAAACGAGAAGTTATCGAGAATGCTGCCCGAGAATTGGACGGGCTGGTCTCGCTTCTCCAGGCGCACGGCGTTACGGTGCGACGCCCGGACAAACATAACTTTGGCGCACCGGTAAAGACGTCTCTCTTTGAGGTAGAGAATCAATACTGCTCGGTCTGTCCGCGCGACGTAATGATCACTTTCGGCAATGAAATTCTGGAAGCCACGATGTCACGGCGCGCGCGGTTCTTTGAGTACTTACCCTATCGCAGTTTGGTTTACGAGTATTGGCGCAACGATCCTGAAATGATCTGGAACGCCGCGCCCAAGCCGACTATGCGCGATTGCATGTACCGGGAAGAATTTTGGGAGTGGCCGATAGAGCAGCGCTTCGCGCGCATGCATGGCTTCGAATTCTGCGTAACGCAGGACGAAGTGATCTTCGACGCCGCCGATTGTAGCCGCTTCGGCCGCGATGTGTTCGTGCAGGAGTCGATGACGACCAATCGCGCGGGCATTCGTTGGCTCAAACGGCATTTGGAGCCCCGCGGATTTCGCGTGCACGACATTCATTTTCCCCTGGATCTGTTTCCATCGCACATTGACTGCACCTTTGTCCCACTCGCGCCTGGCTTCGTTCTGACCAACCCCGACCGGCCGATTCAAAAAGGGGAAGAGAAGATGTTCATTGACAACGGTTGGAAATTCACCGAAGCGCCTGAGCCCAGTTGCGGCAACGACGAATTGCCTATGTTCTGCCAGTCCAGCAAATGGCTGGCCATGAATGTGCTGAGCATGTCGCCTAAGAAGGTCATCTGCGAAGAACGCGAACATCGGCTCCATGAATTGCTCGACCAGTCCGGGTTCGAGGTTTATCCGATTCCCTTCCGGAATGTCTATGAGTTTGGCGGCTCGCTCCATTGCGCCACCTGGGATATTCGCCGCAAGGGAACTTGTGAGGATTACTTTCCGGCGCTAGACTATACGCCGCTAGCGGCAACAAGCAATGGGGTCTCGCGTTTCATCAGCTAGCCAGGCGATTCAGGGATGAGAAAGAGCGAACGCCAAGAACCGCAATTCAACTGGAACACGACACAAGCGCCCTTCCCTGATGAATGCGTTCACGAGTTGTTCGAACACCAGGCCGCGCAGCGCCCGAACGCGATTGCACTCATCGATGGCGACCGTTGCTTCAGCTACGCCGAACTCGATGCACGCGCGAACGGTTTGGCCGAACGCCTCTGTCTTCTAAACTGCCGGCCTGACCACCTCGTCGCCATTTGCATCGAGCGTTCGGCTGAACTCTTTATTGGGCTCCTGGGAATCTTGAAAGCCGGATGTGCGTACGTGCCATTGGATGTGGGTTATCCGGCGGAGCGCCTCGACTATATGTTGAGGGACTGCGGGGCGCGCGTGCTGGTGACCGTAACGGATGTCGTGGCGCAGCTTGCGAAGGTCGCGCCGGCAGTGCGAAATTGCCAGACACTCTGTATCGATCAAAAGATCGAGATTGATCCGGCAGCGGCCGGTTCCAAACGAATTGAGACGGGTTGTGGGCCTGACAGTCTGGCTTACTGCATCTATACGTCTGGCTCCACTGGAGGTCCCAAGGGCGTACTGATGGAGCATCGTTCGCTGGTAAACATGCTCTGGTGGCACCGTCAGACCAGGCGGCCGGTTGAGGGTGTCAGAACGTTGCAGGTTTGCGCGGTAAGCTTTGACTTTTCGTTCCATGAGATCTTCTCCACGCTCTGCTTCGGCGGCACGTTGGTCCTGGCTCCGGAGACCGTGCGGCGAAATCCTTTCGCGTTGGCCGAATTTATTGACGCACAGAAAATCGAGAAGTTGTTTCTGCCCGTTACGGCGCTGCTCCAGTTGGGTGAGGCTGTCGACGGCGTCAGCGGCTTTTCGCCTGCGCTGCGCGAAGTAATCACAACCGGCGAACAACTGCGAATCACACCGGCAATCGCCAGCCTCTTTCGGATGACCGGGGCAGCGTTGCATAACCATTTCGGCGCAACGGAATTTCAGGACGCTTGCACCCACACGCTAGATGGCGCCACCGATACGTGGCCCGCAGTCGCGCCCGTGGGACGTCCGCTGCACAACGTGCAGGTATACATTCTGGATAACGCCCAGCGGCCTGTGGCAGAAGGGGAAGAAGGCGAACTGTACATCGGCGGCGTCGGCTTGGCGCGCGGTTACCACAATCGGCCGGAACTGGCGGATGAGAAATTCATTCCCAATCCGTTCCGCGATTCCACTGGGGGTGGGGGCGGAAAGCTTTATCGCACGGGCGACCTGGCGCGTTATCGCATCGGAGCCGACGGGTGTCCCACGATCGAGCACCTGGGGCGGATGGATCAGCAAGTTAAGATCCGCGGTTTTCGCGTGGAGTTGGGCGAAATCGAGGCCCTGCTGGGGCATCACCCCGCGGTGCGGGAATGTGCCGTTGTGGCGCGCGTGATCGGCGGGGATGCACAACTGGTTGCCTACGTCGTTGCAAACGAAGCGGACGTAGTCCCTTTCGATGAACTGGAGCGCAGTTTGAGGCGGCGCGTCGCAGAGGGGCTGCCGGAACACATGGCGCCCTCCCGATACATCCAACTCGGCGCCATGCCGTTGACGCCCAGTGGGAAGCTTGACCGCCGTTCGCTGCCTTCCCCCAAAAGCGCTCGTCCTGCGCTAGCCACGCCACTGGCCACTGCCCGCACGGCTACCGAACAACGGCTGGCGGATATCTGGTGCACGTGCCTTGCCTTGGACGAGGTTGGCATCCATGACAGTTTCTTCGATCTGGGCGGGACTTCTCTGATCCTGACCCAGGCGCACGCAACATTACAGAGAGCCTTCGACATTCAAGTGCCCTCGGTCGCGCTCTTCGAGTATCCGACGATTCAGACATTGGCCACTCATATTGAAGCGCTGCGCAACCGAGACCATCCGAACGGGGCTCGCAGATGCCTGCCGCGACCTGCTTCGTCCGGCCGCCCATCTGAATCGGCGACCTCGGACATCGCCATCATTGCGATGGCCGGCCGCTTTCCGGGCGCGGAAAACGTCGAGAAGTTTTGGGAGAACCTCCGCGACGGCGTCGAGTCCATCAGCTTCTTCACGGATGACGAGTTGGAACAGCCTGCTCCGGCGCTGAGGGACAACCCCGACTATGTCAAAGTAGGGGCCATCTTGAAGGATATCGATGGCTTTGACGCCGAGTTTTTCGGCTATAGTTCCAAAGAAGCGTCGGTGACGGATCCGCAGCAGCGTATCTTGCTCGAATGCGCGTGGGAGGCATTTGAGCGGGCTGGCTATAATCCGGAAACGTGTCCCGGAGCGGTGGCGGTGTATGCGGGATCGAGCCTGAGCACTTACCTGCTAAATAATGTTGCGCTGGCTTTAGGCTCTGACCAAGGCCGGCCGTTCACCGAAGCCGACATCCCGCAGTTTCAGGCCAAAATAGGCAACGACAGCGCCTATCTCGCGACCCGCATTTCCTACAAACTCAATCTCAAGGGTCCGAGCGTTACGGTGCAGACGGCCTGCTCAACCTCGTTAGTAGCCGTCCACATGGCCTGCCAAAGTCTCATCCATGGCGAGAGCGACATGGCCCTGGCCGGCGGCATCTCGGTAACGGTCCCGCAGAAAGCCGGCTACCTTTACGAGGAAGACATGGTCCGGTCGCGAGATGGCCGCTCTCGCGCCTTCGACGCCGATGCGCAGGGGACTATGTTCGGGAATGGAGGCGGTCTGGTCCTGCTGAAACGCGTGGGGGATGCGCTGGCCGATCGCGACAACATCATTGCGGTCATCAAGGGTTCAGCCGTCAATAACGACGGAACTTTGAAGATGGCCTACACTGCTCCCAGCGCGGATCGGCAGGCGGATGTGATCAGCGATGCCCTTCGGAACGCCGGCGTAGATGCCAGCACTATCGATTATGTCGAAATGCATGGTACGGCCACTAAGCTGGGCGATCCGGTTGAACTTGCCGGGTTGGCAAAGGCATTTCATCAAAGTACGGAACACGTGCTCGAGGCGCAACAATGCGCCATCGGTTCGGTCAAAACCAACATCGGTCACCTGGACGAAGCGGCAGGGATCGCGGGTTTAATCAAAGCGGCGCTGGCGCTGCAGCATGGACAGATTCCAGCGAGCTTGAACTATGCGAAACCGAATCCTCAAATCGACTTCGCGGCAACTCCGTTCTTCGTGAACAGCCGATTGCGCGAATGGCTCCGAAAGGGCCACCCACGCCGGGCCGGCGTCAGTTCCTTCGGGGTCGGCGGGACTAACAGTCATGTCGTTTTGGAAGAAGCGCCTTACGAGGCGGCGCGGCCCGCTCCGAGGCAACGTGAAGCGAGGCAGCAGCTCTTCACGATCTCCGCTCAAGGCCAACAGGCGTTAGCCGCCCTGACGCAGAGCTATATTCGGTATCTTGCGGACCACCCGAATACTGATTTCAGTGATCTCTGCTTCACCTCTAATGTAGGGCGAAAACACTTCCAGCATAGGTTGGCCATTGTGGCCGATTCGGTTGCGAATTTGCAGACGCAACTCGCGGTTGGCGCTTCACGGCGAGAGGGCTTATCGATCAGTCGCGACGAGCGGCAAGAGATCTTAATACGCGCCGGCGAACAGTATGCACGTGGTTTAGAGATCGACTGGGAGGCGCTGTGGACGCCGGAGACGGGGCGCCGCCTGCCATTGCCGACTTATCCATTTCAGCGAGAACGGTGCTGGGTTGACCCGCCGGCGCGACAGCGGACAAATCCCCGCGTGCCGTCTAGGAAGTTGGGCGCGCTCCTCCATGAGGCAATCCCCTTGGCGGGCAGCGCGGAACTACGGTTTCAAACCCGGACCGATGACAACCGCTTAGCCTGGCTCAAGCAATATCAGGTGATGCGAACTCCTGCCTTGGCTGCGACAGCCGGCTTGGAGATGGCTCTTGCCGCAGGCAGACTCCTGTTCCCCGGCTCTGGATTGCGCCTGAAAAGTGTCGTGGTGGAAGCATCCATGTCTTTGCTGGAGCAGGCGAATGTGTTTCAGCTAGTCCTCCAGCCGGCAAGCGCCCGCGGATACGGTTTCCAGTTGCTTAGTTTGAGTCCATCGACCGCCGAGGCGCCGGTTTGGGAGCAGACCTGGGAACTTCACCTGAAAGGGGAATTGGACGCGAACGGCCCTCAAACCCGATCCGTCGATTTACACGCACTCCGATCCCGCTGTCAAACCGAGGTTTCGCTTGAGCATGTTTATCAGTCCTTCTATGCGCAACAGCTTGACTACGGTCCAAGCTTTCGAATCCTGGAGAAGATTCAACGCGCGGAAGACGTCGCGCTGAGCACGATCAAGTGGCAGGGAACGACCAGCGCGGAGGATGAATATCAGCTTCACCCCATTTTGCTGGAAGCCTGCCTGCAAACGGTCTATGCAATCACCCCGCGCGATCTGCTTCGCCGGAAGCCGGATTTGATGCTGCCGGCAGTCTTTGAGGAAGTCAGACTTTACTCAAATGAACTTGCGCACCCACGGGACCTTTTTTGCGCCGCTCAACAGACAGAGGACGGTGTTTGGGATTTCCAATTGTGCGGTGAGTCAGGACAGACTTTGGCTGAGGTGCGAGATTGCCGTATGCAGCAAATCTCGGCCACCAATCTCGCATTGCAGCAGGTAAAACACTGGTTTTACGAAATCCAGTGGGAACCGGTTCCTTCGAGCGATCCTCAGACGGCGGGGCGCAAACCTGGACATTGGCTCATCGTTGCGCAAGAGGTGCTGGGAGCGGCTCTAAAGGCGCAGTTGGAAGCCTTGAAACATGAAGTGACTTTAGTGACGCCAGGCAGTGACTTTAGCCTCGACAGCGCTTCGCCTTACAGCGGCGTGCTTTATGCGCCCGACGCAGGAGGAGAGCCGTCATCGGATCTTCCCCGTGCCACCCTCGACGGCTGCGTGTGTACGCTCAACCTGGTGCAAACGTTAATCCAAGCCGGCCTGAACGGCCCGTTGTACATCGTGACGTGGGGTGGGCAATCCGTGCTGGGAGGCGAGACCGTCAACCCGTCACAGGCGGCACTCTGGGGTATGGGGCGTACCCTGTTGTGGGAGCAGCCAGAACTCGGTTCTGTTTGTGTCGATGTGGATTCAGCGATCTCGATCGAACTTGCCGCGAGCCAAATCGTACAGACGTTAAGTGACAGCGGCAACGAGACGCAAGTTGCGTGGCGGTATAACACCAAATACGTTCCCCGATTGGCGCCCCGTGTCTTCAGTAGCGACAAACGAACTCCGGTCGACGGCTCTTACCTCTTAGTCGGAGGTCTGGGCGGTCTCGGTTTAGCGGTAGCCCGGGGCCTCGCGGCCAAGGGGGTTCGACATCTCGTTCTGGCATCGCAGCGCGGCGTGTCCTCCGCGGATGCTCAGAGCGCTGTGTGTGACTTACAGGCTGCGGGCGTCTCGGTCCGGGTTGTGGCGGCGGACGTTGCGACACGCGAAGGCGCGGAAGCCATATTGGCCGCCTGTGAGGCGGCGGGCCCTCTGCGGGGCATTTTTCACCTCGCGGGAATCACTGACGATGGCACGGTCGTCAACCAGACCGTGGACCGGTTCGCCAAGGTTCTGCGCCCCAAAGTATGGGGTGCGTGGCATTTGCACGAACTGACTCAGCACATTCCACTGGAGATGTTTGTTTGCTTCTCGTCGGATTCATCGCTTCTGGGATATGCCGGCCAAATTGCGTACTCCGCGGCAAACGCATTTTTGGATGCACTGGCCCATCATCGCCGCGCGCAAGGGTTGGCGAGTTTGACGATCAACTGGGGTCCCTGGGGGGAGACTGGAATTTCCGCACGGACCTCTGCAAAGCATCAACACAGGATGATGATGCAGGGCCGCTATTTCATGCCCGTGCGCTTGGCATTCGAAGCCCTGGACACCGTGCTCTCGCAGCCCCTCGCTCAGGTGGCGATTTTGCCGATGGATTGGGAAGTGTGGGCGAAATCCCTTCCTTTACAGCATCCCTGGCCATTCATCGCAAGGCTCCTAAAGACGAGCGGCGCGGCTCCGGATGCGGGCGCGCCAGAAAGGGACGAGACTGTCGTAAAGCGCCTTCGGAGAGTTTCCGTGGGCGAAAGGCGGAGTGTTCTGGAGGATTTTCTACGAGCATCCGTTGGCCGAGTCCTGGGTGTCGAGACGGCGGAGTTGGGCAGAGACCGAGGCTTCGTCGATTACGGCCTCGATTCCCTTGCATCGATTGAATTGCGGAACCTGCTGGAAATTGGTTTGGAGGCAGTCCTGCCGCAGACGATTGCATTTACCTATCCCACCATTGAGACCCTGAGCACTTACCTCATTCGCAACGTTTTGAAGGTCGAGTTCGATGGCCATGGAGACCCTCCAGCGAAGGGCGATTCGACTGACGGCATTCGAGAGAGTCTCGCCGTCGAAATTCGTGAATTGTCGGATGCCGACGCGGAGGATGAACTCCTTCGGGAGTTGGAACGGTTCGACCAGCTGACGGAATCCGGCAGATCCGTTTTCCCGCGGGAGTTGTTTCCAGAATGAAGACAGAGGGCCCAAAATTCTCATCGGAAATCGAGCAGGCCGGTTTGTCGCCGGTGAAGCGCGCTCTCCTCGCGGTGAAGACGCTTCAGGCGAAAGTGGCTGCGTTGGAGCAAGCGAAAACGGAGCCAATTGCGATTGTCGGCATCGGGTGCCGCTTCCCGTACGATACGGATACGCCCGAGAAATTCTGGGAGATGTTGCGCAATGGGCAGGCTAGTTTCAGGGAAGTGCCGCCCGAGCGTTGGGATGTCGAGGCGTATTACCATCCCAAAAAAGAAGGGCTGCCGCCAGGCACGACGTACACTCGCAAGGGCAGTTTTCTATCCGAGGTCGATCAGTTCGACGCCCACTTTTTTGGCATCTCGGGCCGTGAAGCGAGGAAGATGGACCCGCAACAGCGAATGCTGCTCGAGGTCGGGTGGGAGGCGTTCGAGCGGGCCGGCTTCACCGATACGCAGTTGATGGGAAGTAAGACGGGTGTCTTTCTGGGCATATCGACGCAGGATTACTATCACATTGCCAGCAATCCGATTGGGCAGAACGATATGTACGCGATGAGCGGCAACAATATCAGCGTCGCCGCCGGCCGCCTGGCCTACGTTTGGGGATTGACGGGGCCTACCCTTGCGATTGACACATCTTGTTCTTCCTCGCTGGTTGCCGTTCATCTGGCTTTGCAAAGCTTGCGGGCCAGGGAGTGCGATCAGGCGCTCGCGGGCGGCGTCGCGTTGATGCTTACGCCGCACTTCACGATTCAGATGGCCCATGCCGGCGCGTTATCACCGGCCAGTCTTTGCCAGGCCTTTTCTGCCAGCGCCGACGGCTACAGTCAGGGCGAAGGCTGCGGCCTAGTGGTCCTCAAGCGGTTGTCCGATGCGTTGCGCGACGAAGACAATATCGTTGCGGTGATCCGCGGTTCCGCAATTAACCATGATGGGCGCAGCAGCGGTCTTACCGTGCCCAACGCCATCGCTCAGCAGAACGTGATCCAGCAAGCCTGCGTCAATAGCGGCGTCGAGCCGGCGGACGTGGACTATGTCGAAGCCCATGGGACAGGCACGTCGGTCGGCGATGTGATCGAGGTGGAAGCTTTGGCCGCGGTGTTTGCGGGGCGGACGCGCCCGGTACTCATCGGGTCCGTCAAAAGCAATATCGGGCACCTGGACAGTGCGGCCGGGGTTGCGGGTCTCATCAAAACGGCATTGGCTTTGCAGCAGCGCGAAATCCCGCCGCATCTTCACTGCCGGGAGTTGAACCCGCGCATCGATTGGGCGGCGTCGCCTGTAAGGGTCGCGACATCTCTGCAGTCGTTTCCCCAGCACGCGCGCTCCTGCCTGGCAGGGGTCAGCGCCTTTGGTGTGAGCGGCACCAATAGCCATGTGATCCTGGAAGAGGCTCCGTTACGCGAGCACACGGTTGTGGCGGCCGCGAAGGAGCGCGACCGGCACCTGCTGAACCTATCGGCGAAAACCGCGGATGCCTTGCGGGCATTGGCCGGCAGGTATCAGGCGTTCCTTCGCGAGCAACCGGATTCCGCATTGGGTGACATCGCGTACACGGCAAATCATGCCAGAAGCCATTTTGCGCATCGACTGAGCGTCTCTGCCGCTTCCTCGGCGGAGATGGCGGCCAAACTGGAGTCCTATTGCCGGGCGGAGCCGGAGAGCGGCGTCCAACAGGGATACGTATCCGAATCCCAAGGCAAACGGCGCGTCGCCTACTTCTTCCCGGGTGACGCTTTGGAACATTGGCGAATGGGTCACGGGCTCTATCAGACGCAACCGGCGTTCCGCGGGGCAGTCGACCAATGCGCGAAGATCTTCGATCGCCATTTGGAACGGTGGCTCCTGTCCGTCATGTTTGAGGACGACAGTGAACCGGGTCAAACCGGGTTTTCCCGGGCGGCCGTGTTTACGCTGGAGTTTGCACTGGCGGCTCTCTGGCAGTCGTGGGGGATCCAGCCGGACTTCGTGGCCGGTAGTGGAATGGGAGAATATGCAGCCGTTTGTCTGGCAGGCAAGTACTCCGTGGAAGAAGCGGCCAGTTTGGCGGTTGCGCGAGGGCGTGTGGCCAAGTCCAGTCGCGCGAACGCCATTCCTTACGCGGCGGTCCGCCCGGCGGATGCCGCAACCATCATTGAAGAAAACAACATTCAAGTCGTGGTTGAAATTGGCCCGAACTGCTGCAACTGGCAATCGCTATTCGAGACTTTGAGCCGGCTGTATGTCGAAGGCGTCGCAGTCGACTGGCGCGCCTTCGACAAAGACTCTCGACGATGTAAGGTCGTACTCCCCACGTACCCGTGGCAGCGTCAGCGCTATTGGGTGGAGGGCTTGCCTCCAAAATCGCGTGCGCAGGGCCTAAGCCCGCTCATCGATCGCCGCATCCATGTAGCGCGCCATCGCGAAACGCTGTTCGAGAAGTTATTCAGCCGCGAGGCATTGCCCATCGTTTTGGACCACCGCATCGGTGGGGCAGTCGTTGCACCCGCTGCCTGTCATCTGTCGATGGTGTTAAGCATTGCCGCTTTCGAAGACCGCAGCGATAGCGGCACGGAAGCTTGTGTGATCAGCGATGTGGTCTTTCCGTCGCCCCTGGTGATTCCGGAGGAAGTGAGCCGCACGGTGCAGGTGGTCTGTTCTCCCGCCGGCGCCGAGACCAAGTTCGAATTGGTCAGCTTTGACGAGGAGGCGCCCGGCGAGGTTGCCACTCATGCCAGCGGATCGTTCGCGCGGGAGCCCCTTCGATCGCCCACTGTTTCGTTAGAGGAGTTACGCGGACGTTGCGCAGCGGAAGTCGATCGCAGCGCGTTCTACCAAATATTCACGGATAAGGGCTTCACCTTTGGCCCTGGATTTCGCTGGGTGGAGCAAGTCTGGCAGGGCAAGGGCGAAGCGGTCGCTCTTCTACGAAGGCCGGATGGAGTAGAGTTCGATGAATATGTGCTCCATCCCGGATTGCTGGATGCTTGCACCCAGGTTCCATTTGCCATTTCTCTTGGCAGCGCACCGCCGAAGCCCGAAGCGACTGTGCCGTTCGCACTAAGTCGTCTGCGCTGCTATCGCCCCGCCTCTGGCGAAGCCTGGTGGGTCCATGCGACCGAAACCGGCCGGTATACATGGGACGTTTCTCTATTCGACGAGACTGGCTGCATCGTTGCGGAATTCGCAGGGCTGGAAGATCGCTCTACAGAATCTGCAATCACGCACGACGTCGAGCCTTGGCGCCGCTGGCTCTTTACCGTCAATTGGCAAGCGCAACCTTTAGCGGCGCCGCAGGGCTTCCGAGTCGATCGAGGCGCGGCGGAAACGTGGTTGGTGTTTGGAAAGCCCGAAGGACTCGGAGTCGAACTGGCCACTTATTTGCACCGCGACGGGAAGCGCTGCGTCTTCATCCTGCCCGGACGTGATTACACCGTCAGAGAGCGGAAGATTGCCGGCGAATCGACGGCGGCCGTCACGGTAGCAACGCTGAATCCTGCTTCGGCTGACGATCTGAAGAAACTGGTCGCAACCGGCATTGACCGCGAGTTTCCCTGCCGCCGGGTCTTCTATCAGTGGACTCCGGACGATGTAGCAACGGCATTGGGCGTCACCGTTGACGAAGGGATGCCGGACGTGGTGCTACATCTATATGGCGGCATGCTGCATGTCGTCCAGGCGTTTAATGGTGTTCAGCCGGCTCCTCAACTCTGCATCGTCACCGAGGCCAGTCAAGCTGTAGGCGATGATGCCGGCAAATCACAGTTGGGGCAGGCGCCTCTGTGGGCGCTGGCTCGCACCATCCGCGCTGAACACCCGGAATTCGATTGCCGCTGTGTGGATTTGGAGACGCTCTCAACCGGGGCGGAACTCTTGCTGCGTGAATTGCGAGCGACGGACGGTGAACCTCAAGTCGCTTATCGCGAGGGGATCCGCTACGTTGCGCGGCTGATGCCGGATCCTCCGTCGAAGCGGCTGGAGCGCGATTCGCAGCCGAGCCGGCTCCGTTTGTCTGACTACGGAAGTTCAGGATATCTGCACTCGGTAGCAGCGGAGAGACGGCTGCCTGGGCCGCGCGAGATTGAGGTAGAAGTCAACGCGGCCGGATTGAACTTCCGGGATGTCATGAATGTTCTTGGCATGCTTAAAACTGAGTATGCAGAGCGATACCAGATTCAGGCAGCGCCGGATGTGCCGCTCGGTTTGGAATGTTCCGGCATTGTCACTGCCATTGGGAAAAACATCACCGGTGTCGCCGTGGGTGACCGCGTCATGGCGCTTGCTGAGGGCGCCTTTGCCAACTACGTCACAATCGATTCCCGATACGCAGCGAAGGTTCCCGCCGGGCTGACTTTCGAACAGGCGGCGACCATCCCCTTAGCGTTCTTGACGGCG
Organism: Bryobacteraceae bacterium; assembly: GCA_963844855.1. Taxonomy (GTDB): domain Bacteria; phylum Acidobacteriota; class Terriglobia; order Bryobacterales; family Bryobacteraceae; genus DASQDN01. Next base: position 58,069 of record CAWJQP010000063.1, on the reverse strand, counting down.
TTTCTGGGGTTGAACCGACTGGCGGAGCTCCGGGCTGGAGAAAAGGTTTTGATCCATGCGGCCGCGGGTGGCGTCGGTCAAGCCGCCGTGCAACTTGCGCGAGCGGCAGGCGCCGAGGTCTACTGCACTGCGAGCCGCGGCAAATGGGATTTTCTGCGAGCGCAAGGCATCACCCACATCTACGACTCGCGCACGCTGGAGTTCGCCGACTCCATACTGCGCGACACCAATGGTCATGGCGTCAACGTTGTCCTAAATAGCCTAGCTGGCGACTTCATCCGCCGGAGTGCCGGAGTGCTGGCGAAGGGCGGCCGCTTTGTCGAACTCGGAAGGGTCGGCATCTGGACATCGGGCCAAATGCAAGCACTGCGTGATGACGTGGCTTACTACCCCTTCGACGCCATGGAGAATCAGACCGCGGATGCAATCGGCGAGGCTTTGGCGGAATTCGTCGCAAAGTTCGCGGACGGAAGCCTGAAGCCGCTTCCGTCGCGTGTTTTTCCCGCCGAAGAGGCCGCTGAGGCCGTTCGGCATATGCAGCAAGCTAAGCATCGCGGCAAGATTGTGCTGTCATTCGCTCTGCCTCGCCAGGTGGAAATTCGGGGAGACGCTGCCTATCTGATCACTGGTGGGTTAGGCGGGTTAGGGTTGCAAGCGGCGCAATCGTTTGCCGGGGCTGGAGCAAAGCACTTAATCCTGAACAGCCGTCACGGTGCAGTGACCACGGAAGCCCAGTTGGTGCTCGGTCGGCTGCGTCAACAGGGTGTGTCGGTGGAGGTGATCGCCGCCGACGCCTCGATAGAAGCTGAGTGTCAACGTTTGCTGGCAGCCTGCGAGAAAAACGTACGACTGCGAGGCATTCTTCACGCCGCGGGTGTTCTGGATGACGGGATTCTGAGCCGCCAAACTCTGGCCCGGTTTGAAACAGTGATGGCCCCAAAGGTGCGTGCCGCGTGGCGCCTTCATCAGCAAAGCCTAGCGCTCGACCTCGATTTCTTCATCGCATTCTCATCTGCCGGGGCGCTGATCGAAGAACCGGGGCAGGGAAACTATGGAGCGGCCAATGCGTTCCTTGACTCGTTGATGCGCTATCGGCACGCGCAAGGCTCCAACAGCTTGACGATCAACTGGGGGCCTTGGGCCGACGTGGGCATGGCGGCGCGCGCCCGATTCCGACAGCCGGGCGTCACAGCGATCCCCCCTGCCGAAGGGGGCAGCCTCTTGATCAAGCTCATTCAAGAACTCAACCGGAACAGCAATCCGCAAGTCGTCGTGCAGCCTACGAACTGGACCGAGTTTTTATCTCAACCTGCGGCTATGAATGCGCCATTCTATCGTGGGTTAGTTCAGCCTTCGGCCAGAGAGTCCGGAAGCGGGCGGAAACAACCCTCGGATGCGCCGGCGGACAGCGGCAGCTTAGGGCGCCGGCTTCCGATGCTCCCGGAAAGAGAGCGCAGCACGCTCTTGATGCAGCATCTTCAAACAACCGCGGTCGCCGTTCTCGGGCTGGCGGACGGTGAGAATCTCGATTCCCATCAAGGCTTGATGAACATGGGAATGGACTCGCTGATGGCGGTTGAATTCCGCAATCTTCTGACGAGCACTCTGGAATGTTCCTTGCCCGCCACGTTGTTGTTCAATTACCCAACCCTGTCTTCGCTGCATGCATACCTCGCCGGGAAGTTGCGTGACGCCGAAGGGCCGGCGCAAGGAACGCCTTCGGCGTGCGGCGAGGGCGCCGATGCGCGCCAGGACGATGAGGAAAGCGTGGCTGAGATAGCACGGGTGCTGGCTGAGGCTCTGGATGCGGCGCAGTAGAATCGTGAACCACGGGAAGGCTCAAAGGCAACCAACATGAGCCAGCAAAACTATGCCGCATTGATGAAGAACGCGTTGGACGAAATCAATCGCCTCCGCGCGCGCCTGGCGGCGATGGAAGCTCAGCAAAACGAACCGATCGCGATCGTCGGGATGAGTTGCCGTTTCCCCAGCGGCGCGACCAACCCCGAGCGGTTCTGGGCGTTGCTTCGAGATGAGATTTCCGCAGTCACGGAGATTCCGGCGGACCGCTGGACGGTCGATAGCGGTGATGCACGTCAAACATCGCGCGAGAAAATGCCTCCTCGCTACGGCTGCTTTCTGGAAGAAGTGGATACGTTTGATCCCTCGTTCTTTCATATCTCGGCTCGCGAAGCCGTTAGTTTGGACCCGCAGCAGCGCTTGCTGCTCGAAGTCACTTGGGAAGCGCTAGAGTACGCCAACATCGTTCCCGCAACCTTACTGGATAGCTCAACCGGCGTGTTCATCGGCATCTGTGGCAGCAACTACAAGACGTTGCTGGAGGAGAACCCAAGCCCGATCGAAGAGCAGGATCTCTATACGATGACCGGCACGGACTCTAGCCTGGCGGCAGGCCGGTTGTCGTATGTGTTCGGCCTGACTGGCCCCAGCGTCGCGGTTGACACGGCCTGTTCGTCTTCCTTGGTTTCCGTGCATCAAGCGTGTCAGAGTCTCCGCCAATCGGAGTGTGATCTTGCGTTGGCGGCCGGCGTCGGCTTGCTGTTGCATCCGAATGAAATGATCGCGTTTTCAAATGGAGGGATGCTGGCGCCGGACGGCCGGTGTAAGACCTTCGATGCCGAGGCGAATGGCTATGTCCGCGGTGAAGGCTGCGGCGTCCTGGTTTTGAAGCGGCTCTCGGACGCGATTGCCGCAGAGGACCATATCCTGGCCGTCATTCGCGGCTCCATGGTGAATCATGATGGCCACAGCAGTGGCTTGACGGCGCCCCGAGGTCCTGCGCAGGTGTCGGTGATTCGGCAGGCGTTGCAACGGGCCGGTGTTCCGCCTGGCGCGGTGAGCTATGTAGAAGCGCATGGCACAGGGACGCCCCTCGGTGATCCCATCGAATTGGATGCTCTGATCGAGGTCTTCGGCCAGCGGGCGGAACCCCTGTGGGTCGGAGCGGCCAAAACCAATATCGGCCATCTGGAGGCGGCTGCGGGGGTCGCCAGCCTGATCAAGGTTGTCTTGATGCTGCAGCACAAGCAAATCCCCGCGAACTTGCACTTCCATACCCCGAGTTCGTACATCGATTGGGCGACTGCCCCGGTGAGGGTTCCAACAACGCTGCGCGAATGGGATACGAACGCGTCGCAGGACGGGAAGCGGGTTGCAGGCGTCAGTTCGTTTGGTTTCAGCGGGACCAATGCTCATTTCGTCGTCTCAGAAGCGCCTGCCAGGGCCGCCGGCGGAGTTCCCGCAACCGAAAGACCGGTCCACTTGCTGACGCTTAGCGCCAAGAGTCCGGACGTTCTTGCTGAGATGGCCAGGTGCTACCAAACCTATCTTGGCGCCACCGATGCACCGCTCGCCGATATCTGTTCAACGGCCAGTACGGGGCGGACTCACTTTCCTTATCGCCTTGCCGTCACGGCCGCTACGAAGCAACAGATGCAGAGCCTCCTGGCCGCGTATCTGGCGGGAAGCGCGCCGATCGGTGTGAGCACAGGCAACGTTCCTCCCAACGCCCCCTGCCCGAAGATTGCTTTTCGGTTCCACGGAGAAGGGTCGCCGGGTGTGCAGATGGGGTGCGAACTCTCCGATGAATACGCGCTGTCTCAGCTCTGGCGGTCGTGGGGAATTGAGCCGGACGTCGTAATCGGCGAGGGCATCGACGTAGTCCTGGAGATGGGTCCGAAACCTGCCAACGAATCGGCGTGGCAGACCATTTTGGAAAAGCTGGGCCACCTGTACACGCTAGGCGTGCCAGTGCGATGGGAAAGCGTTTATCCGGATCACCGACGGCGCCAGGTCCAACTCCCTACCTATGCCTGGAAGCGGGAAAGGTATTGGATAACAACATCGCGTCCAACGGCGCGACCGAAGGCGGAATTCTCCGAGTGGCTTTATGAGGTGAGCTGGCAGTCGCAGGCGCTCCTCCGGCGTGAGGAGGCTGCCAGTCGCGGGCACTGGCTGATTTTCGCCGACGACGGCGGCACGGGCGATGCGCTGGCGGCGCACCTGTGCCGGGACCGGGATCTCGCGACGCTCGTCTACCCGGCTTCGTCAGATTGTCCGGCGAACGACCCACACCCAAGCGGCGCTTCCTGTCATCGCATTAATCCTACGCGCGCGGACGATTACGACGAACTCCTGGCGGCGCTGCCACCCCTGACTGGAGTCATGCATTTGTGGAGCCTGAATTCGAGAGGCTTCGACGCCGCGTTTGACCCAATGACGGAAGCGCAAGAAACTGGCGGCACGGCGCTGCTTCTGATCCAAGCCATCTTGCGGCGGAATGGAACGCCTCCTGACGTGTGGCTCGTAACCGAAAATGCCCAGGCGGTTCGTAAAGACGATGGCGTGAACGGCGCGTTGCAATCGTGTGTGTGGGGGATGAGAAACGTCGTCGCCGCGGAACATCCCGAACTCCGCTGCACCGCAATTGACCTGGATGATTGGACTGTCCCAGAAGACCGGATACGGTTCCTGGCTGCTGAACTGAAGGCCGCTGGTGGCGCCGTCAGCCCCAACGCTCCGCGCGAAGATCGAGTTGCCGTCAGAGATGGGGTGAGGTATGTGTCGCGGCTGACACCTCATCGCGGCTCTGCGTCGTCTGCGTTGCGGCGCATACGGCCGGACGCCACGTACCTGGTCACCGGTGGTTTGGGCGGCCTGGGTTTAGTCGTTGCGCGTTGGTTGGTTGAGCACGGCGCAACCCGGCTCGTATTGATGGGACGCCGGCCGCCAACGTCAGAAGCACAGCAGGAAATCCGGGAGCTGACGATGCGTGGCACAAGAGTGGTGCTCGCCCAGGCCGATGTGAGTATCCGCGCTGACGTCGCGTCCGCGCTGGCCCGCATTGAGAACGACTATCCCTTAGCCGGCATTATCCATGCGGCCGGCGTCCTGGATGATGGCGTCGTGCTACGGCAAGACTGGACCCGTTTCCGCAAAGTGCTTGCGCCAAAACTAGAGGGCGCCTGGCACCTGCACACGTTGACGGCAGAGATGCCGCTCGATTTCTTCGTCTGCTTCTCCTCAGCCGCGGGAGTCCTGGGCAACCGGGGACAAGCAAACTATGCCGCCGCAAACACGTTCCTGGATGCCTTTGCTCATTTCCGGCAGGCCCGAGGCTGGCGAACGCTGTCGATCGATTGGGACGCCTGGTCCGGGGTGGGCATGGCTACGGGCCTCAAGCAGCCGCAAGATGGGAGGTCCCCGGAAATCGCGCCCGAGAAAGGTCTTGAAATCCTTGGCTCTCTGCTGCAGCAATCGCGCGCGCAAGTTGTTGCGATCTGTCCGGAGGCATTAGGCCGGATAGGTGACAAACACTCCGCGTTTCTTGCGTCGCTTGCTCCCTTGCCTGCCACGGTGCAGCCAGGCCAATCGACCGCACCATTCGTCGAACAACTCCGGCTCGCGCTGCCGAAAGAACGGATGAGGCTACTATTACGCCAACTTCAGGACCAGGTGGCGACGGCCTTACGCAGCCCGCAACCGCCGGCGGTTCACCAATCGTTTACCGAGTTGGGAATGGACTCTTTGATCGCCCTCGAATTGAAGCAGCAGATCGAAGATCTTTTCCAGCTTCCACTCTGTGCGACCGTAGCGTTCGATCATCCCTCCGTGGAGCGTCTTGCCAGGTTCCTGTTGCCGCAGCTTGTCTCTGAGCCGCAGCCAGAGCGAGCCCACGAGGTAAGCCGGACTCATGAGGCGGGCGGCGATTCCGTGGCGGAAGAGCTATCGGCGCTCGAATCCCTATTGGACGGGCTGAGAGGATAAGCAACAATGGCGACACCGCCCGTAAATGTCAGTGAAGACGCGGCTAAATTGCTGCAGCGAATTACGCCGGCCCTCCAGGAAGCCCGCCAAAAACTGGAATCACTTGACCGGCGTATTAACGAGCCGATCGCGATCGTGGGAATGGGCCTGCGCTTCCCGGGGGCGGGCTCGCCGGAGGCTTTCTGGGATCTCCTGAGGAACGGCGTCGACATGGTCACCCAGATTCCCGCCGATCGCTGGCGCGCGGACGACTACTTCGACCCTCGACCTGGGCAGCCCGGCAAAATGTATATCCGCGAAGCGGCGTTCGTCGATGGCGTGGATCAATTCGACGCTGCATTCTTCGGTATCTCACCCCGTGAGGCGGCCAGTCTCGATCCCCAGCATCGCATCCTGCTCGAAGTGGTTTGGGAGGCGCTGGAGCGGGCAGGCATCGCACCCGATCGTCTACTGGACAGCCCGACCGGTGTTTTCGTTGGCATGAGCGAGAATGACTACTCCCGCCTGGAAAACACCGGGGACCGATACAATGTCTACGCCACCACGGGCAATAGCAATTATTTCGCCGCTGGGCGTTTATCGTATCTGCTGGGTCTGCAAGGTCCCAATCTGATGATCGACACCGCCTGTTCGTCGTCGCTGGTGGCCGTGCATCTGGCGTGTCAGAGTTTGCGTCTCGGGGAATGCGACATGGCGTTGGCTGGTGGAGTCCAGTTGATGTTGATGCCCGAGCCCATGATTGCGACCGCCCAGCTCAGCGCGTTCGCCCCGGATGGCCGCTGTAAGACCTTTGACGATTCAGCAGATGGCTATGGCCGGGGCGAGGGCTGCGGCATCATCGTTTTGAAACGGCTCCGCGACGCTCTTGCGGCAGGCGATCGGATTCTAGCCGTGCTTCGTGGGAGCGCGGTGAATCATGGCGGCCGCAGCGGCGGCTTAACGGCGCCCAGCAAAGCGGCTCAGGAGGCTTTGCTCCGTCAAGCCCTGCGAAATGCCAAGGTTCAGCCCTCCCAGGTAAGTTACGTCGAGGCGCACGGCACCGGGACACAACTCGGCGATCCGATTGAGGTGGGCGCGCTCACCTCAGTCTTTGGCGCTTCTCGTTCCGAGCCCCTTTGGATAGGTTCCGTCAAAACCAATATTGGACATTTGGAACCGGCTTCCGGCATTGCCGGCTTGCTCAAAGCCGTTCTGGCTATTCAGGAAAAGCAAATCCCCCCGAGCCTTCATTTCAAGACGCCGAGCCGCTTTATCGATTGGGCAGCCTCGCCCGTGCGAGTGTCCACGGAATGCGCGCCGTGGTCGACGGCGGAGCGCATCGCGGGCGTCACCGCCTTAGGCATGAGCGGGACGAACTGCCATGTAATCGTTGGAGAAGCGCCTCTTCCCGAAGAGACTGTCCGGGCGAATGGTCCTGAGCGTCCGCTGCACATCCTGATACTGTCGGCTAAGAACGATGCTGCACTCCAGTCGTTGGCTGCTCGCTATTCAGCGCTTTGCCGCGAGTCACCCGATCTGCCGTTAGCCGATCTCTGCTATAGCGCAAATATGGGACGGAACCTGTTTAGCCGCCGCCTAAGCGTAATCTGCCAATCGGTTGCGGAGCTGGCAAATGATCTTGCCGGTTTTCCGCGCCGTCTGCCGGCGCGGATGCGCTATCACGCCGTACCGGAGAACCAACTTAGCCCTCGCATCGCGTTCGTGTTTGCCGGGCAAGCGGCGCAAGGCGCCGGAGTAGGGCGGGATCTGTATGAAACGCAGCCCACGTTCCGCGCGGCTATTGACGAATGCGACTGGATTCTTCGCTCATTGCCCGGCGGATCGATTCTCGAAAATCATACCGAGGCGGCTCTGTTTGCCCTTGAATATGCGCTAGCCACGCTGTGGAAGTCCTGGGGTGTTGAGCCCGATGTCGTGGTGGGGCAGGGAGTGGGCGAGTATGCGGCCGCTTGTGTCGCTGACGTGTTCAGCTTGGAGGACGCGCTGAAACTGATCGCTTCGCGCACGGTCAACGAAGTCGAGCAGGTGGCGAGCACGATTCGCTATGCCCCTCCACGCGTATCTTTCATTTCGAGCGTCACAAACCAATTTGCCGCCGGCGAGGTCGCGACACCTGAGTACTGGCTTCGCCACGCGCGTGCAGGTGCCCGCTTCGACGCTGCCGCCAAGGCGTTGCAGGAACAGAGCGCGGACATCTTGCTGGAGATGGCGTCCCCCGACTGGCGGCAGATTCTTTCGCTCTGCGTGGAACTCCAGGGCCGTGGGGTTGCAATCGATTGGGTCGCGTTCGACAAGGACTATCGGCGAAACAAGCTGCTTCTGCCGACCTATCCGTTCCAAAGAGAACGGCATTGGGTCAACGTCGCAGCCCCGGAAGGGCCACAATCCGTAGTAGATTCCGGGAAGCCAGACCTCCGAATGATTCGGTTGCCGCTCGAAGAGAAAACCATTTTTGAGACCGAATTCAGTCTGGAGCAGATGCCCTACTTGCAGGATCACAAGATTTTGGGCGAAGTAGTCGTGCCAGGAGCCTGCCTCCTATCCATGCTGCTGGACGCGGCTCTGGCCATGTTCCCCGAAGAAGCTCACGAACTGAGCGATATTCTCTTCCATCAGCCACTCCGTCTGGCCGCGGGCGAGACACGTACGGTCCACGGGGTGTTAACCCCGGACGGGTCCGCTGGTCTGTCATGCCGCGTCCTTAGCTTTCCTACTGTGGGTGTCTTGAATGAGACCGCGACGGTTCACGCTACCAGCACGCTCTCGATTTCGCTGAAGCTGCCGCCACCGTCCGCCGATCTCAATCGCATCCGCCAGACGTGCCAACAGGAAGTGGCTCACTCAACTTGGTACAACCAGCTCGTCGAAAACGGCATTCTATTGGGTCCGTTTTTTGGCTGGATCGCCGGCCTTTGGCGCGGTGGAAGCGAGAGCCTCGGACGGCTCCGGCTGCCGCGATGTGTGGCCGGCATCGAGCGGCACGCACTGCACGGGGCGTTGTTGGATTCTTGTTTTATCGTCGCCAACGATGCCGAGCAGGCCGTCCCCATGACGAAACTGCCGTTCTCTGTGGAATCTCTGCGTCTCTATCGCGCCGCGGCCGGTGAGGAATGGTGGTGCTTTGCTCAGCAAGTGGAAAACGGCAAATTCAACTTTCAGCTCCTCGATCAGATGGGAATGGTGGTTGCCGAGGTCCGCGGTTTGGCCGACAAGGAAGCGTCTCCGAAAACCTTATTCAAAACAACCGAGGTCCGGAACGGCGCCCATCGGGTCTGGAATGACCCGGCTGCGCCGGCCCTCCGCCATGCAAAACTGACGCTGCTTCCTGACGACCGGAAGTTCGTATGTGAGAAGGAATGCGAGCCGGAAATCGCCGGCCTCGAGATCTTTGGACAGCCAATCGTCCCGATTTCTTATTCCGTGTCCCTGTTGGCGCAGATGGCCCAGCATCTGTTTACGGGTGCGGCGTACGAATTAAAAGAACTCGTTTTTCATAAGCCTCTCGCCATCCTCAAAGACGAGACGCGAAGCCTGCAAGCTATTGTCGACCTTGGGCGGCTTTACGAACCTTCGGCTGATCGCGATCGTCCGGAAATGGATTTTCAGCTCGTTAGCTTCCCAAACACGGCTGGAGCGGCCGGCATCGCCGAAGTCTATGCTTCCGGAACGATGCTGGCTTCTGAATCGCGCCCACCGACGTTTCTTGCCATCGACGAGTTGTTGAAGCGGTGCAATCATCACGCAGCCTTCGACGATTGGTATCCCCGGGTAAGCGAAAAAGGGTACGGTGTCGGGCCTTCCTATTACAGTTGGATGAGTCGCCTGTGGCGCGGTGACGATCAGACCTTGACTCGTTTGCGATTGCCCGAGGGACTCCGCGGCATCGAAGGCGATCCGCTTTACTTTGCGCTATTCCACGGCTGCATCATGGGCACGAATGCGCTCTTTCTGCACGAGGACGCGATTGTGCGAACGCCCTATGCAATTGAGTCGATGCGCGTATACGGACCGGCCACGGGAGACGAGTGGTGGTGCTATAGCCGGCGAATTGGCGAATCCAAGTATGATTTTCAGCTTTTGAACAGCCGCGGACTGGTCCTGGCAGAAATCGAAGGCTACAGCGAACGAGCAGTAACGGCCGAGGAGACCTTCTTTACGCACGCGGACTCCGAGCAGTGGTTGTATCAGGTCGATTGGGAACTCCAGGCTGGAGACCGTCTCGGTGAACCAGCCGAAGCGTCGCTGGGAGCGCCGGCGGGTTGTTTGATTGTCGCGGAAGACGCTACAACCGGAGCAGCCCTGGCGGAACGACTTACGGCGGGCGGAATGACGGCGCAGCAGTTTGGGACGGCGCCGTTGCCGGCAGGAATTCTCGAGTCTCTTCCGTCGTTACAACTGGCCGTCTACGTCGCAGGAATAGACGACACCACTAGTGGTCACCCCGCTAAGCAGGCACAGGACCGGTGCACGGGCTTTCTGACTTTCGCACAGGCCTTGCTCAACGCGTATCAAAACCCGCCCGCGTCTCTCATCGTCACTCGCGATGCGCAGGCAGTGGCCGACAGCGACCAGGTTGGCGGCTTCGCGCAATCCTCGCTATCGGCGCTCGCCAAGGTGGTCGCTTTGGAACACCCGGAAATGGCGTGTGTCTGCATGGACATCGGTCGTGAATACTCCCGCGAAGATGCCGTCGCTGCAATCGTCGCTGAGCTAACCAGGTCCACTTGGCGGCAAGAAGCCCAGTTGGCTTGCCGCGCCGGTCAGGTCTACGCGGCTCGCCTGAATCGATACCGGAGCCGCGCCCAGCGGAGCGTCGAGATTCGGAGCGATGGCGCATACCTGATCACCGGCGGACGCGGCGGCCTCGGCCTCAAGGTCACACAATGGCTGGTCGAACATGGGGCTAGGCATTTGTTATTGCTGGGACGCACTGAGCCCAGCCTCGAAGTGCGCGCTGATTTAGCGGACCTCGAGAGAATAGGGGCGCACGTCACCGCTGCCGTCGGCGACGTGAGGGATGAGCAGGCCCTGGCGCGGATCATCGCTGATCTGCCGGTCCCGCTGTGCGGTGTGATCCATGCCTCGGGGGTTCTGGATGACGCGAGCCTGCTCCATCAGACTCCAGCCGGAATGAACCGCGTTTTCTCACCCAAGGCGGACGGAGCTTGGAATCTCCATTGCCTAACACTGCGCCAGCCGCTCGACTTCTTCGTAATGTTTTCCTCAGCGTCCGCACTGCTTGGCGCGGCGGGACAGGCAAACTATGCCGCCGCCAATGCATTCCTGGACGCCTTGGCCGCGCATCGGCAACGGCTGGGGCTTCCCGGCCTCTCCGTGGCTTGGGGTTCGTGGGATCAAGTCGGTATGACGGCGAGGGAAGGACTACTGGAAAAACTGCAGCGAGGCGGCGAACAACCGATTCCCGTCCTAAAGGGTTTGGACGTTTTTGGCGAACTGTTGAATGAGCCGGTGCCGCAGATTGGCGTAATCTCCATCGACTGGGCCCGGTTCTCGATGCGCACGGAGAGCACTTCGCGGTTCTACGAGAAGCTTGTCAACACCGGCCCTAAATCACGCGGCCCAGCCGGTTCCACAAGAACCAGAGAAGCTGAGGAGATTCGGCAGAAGCTGAGAGAGGCTGGCGCGGAGGATCGCGTCAGAATTCTGGAGGCTCATCTTCGGACTCTCGTCGCTCAACTGCTCGATATTGACGCGGCGGCACTGCCGAATGAAGAGGGGGTCGGATTCGCCACATTAGGGCTCGATTCCCTCACATCCATCGAACTTCGCAATAGTCTGCAGCGGACGCTGAATTGCAGCCTGCCCCTCACATTCTCATTCGATTACCCCACCATCGAGGCGGCCGTCAAATACCTGGCTCAATATGTGCTGGGAGGCGAGACCCCAGCCCAACAGCCTCAGAATCGGTCAGACGCCACGCAAACCGAAACGTCTGGGGATGAAGACGCGTCCTTGTCGGCGGCGCTCGAAAGGTTGGCTACCTGGAGTAGGTAACGGATGGCCCCATGAATACCGTGCCAGAGAGCCAGGCCGCGTCGATAGTCCGAAACGCGCTGAAGAAAATTGAGTCGCTGCACTCGGAACTCGCGGCCCTGAATTACGCCCAGCGCGAACCCATCGCCATTATCGGGCTGAGTTGCCGCTTTCCAGGCGCGGACACCCCAGAAGAGTTTTGGAGGCTGCTAAGCGGCGGCGGCGATGCGATCCGTGAGATTCCCGCTGACCGGTGGGATGCCTCACGGTATTACGATGCCGTTCCGGCCACAGCCGGGAAGATGTACACCCGGCGGGCCGGCCTGCTGAGCCGGGTAGATGAATTCGATCCGGAGTTCTTTCGGATTTCCCTGCGAGAGGCGATCTATCTGGATCCGCAGCAGCGGTTGCTTCTGGAACTCAGTTGGGAAGCGTTGGAGCGCGCCGGCGTGTCCGGCAGCCGCCAGAGTGCGCAAACCGGCGTCTTCATAGGCATCAGTGAGTGCGACTATCGCGACCTGATCATGCATCACGGTTTCTACCTCGAGGCGTACGCGGGTTCCGGTAACACGCTAAGCACTGCCAGCGGACGAATATCCTACTGTCTGGGACTAAATGGCCCCAACCTTGCCTTAGACACCGCCTGCTCGTCTTCTTTGGTTTCTGTCGCACTGGCCGTGAAAAGCCTGCGCTTGCGGGAGTGCGATTTGGCCTTGGCTGGCGGCGTCCAGGCACAGTTGGCCCCGGATGGTTTTATCCGAGCCTGCCAGTTGCGTATGTTGTCGCCCGATGGGCGCTGCAAGACGTTCGACGCGGCGGCCGATGGGTATGTCCGCGCTGAAGGTTGTGGAATCGTCGTTCTCAAGCGCTTGTCCGATGCCCTCGCCTCTAAAGACAATATCCTTGCGGTGGTGCGCGGCGTGGCGGTGAATCACGACGGCTACACGAGCGGATTGACCGTTCCCAGCGGTCCCGCGCAGCAGGCCGTCATCCGGCAAGCCCTCAAGGACGGCGGCGTGAATCCCGATCAGCTCAGTTACATCGAGGCTCATGGCACCGGGACGTCGCTCGGCGACCCCATCGAAATAAATGCGCTCCAGGAAGTCTTTGGTCAGGGCACCGAGCCTCTCGTCGTCGGATCGGTGAAGACCAATATTGGTCATACGGAAGCCGCGGCAGGGATTGCCGGCCTGATCAAGGTTGTCCTTTCCATGCAACACGGTGAGATTCCAGGCAACCTTCACTTCCACAATCCAAGCCCCTTGATTGACTGGGCCAAGGCGCCGGTGAAGGTCCCTACGGAGCCCACACCGTGGCTCCCTGGCCGACTTGCTGGTGTTAGCAGCTTTGGATTCGGCGGAACGAACTCCCACATCGTGCTCGAGGAGGCTCCCCGCAGGGAGCCGGCTACGGATGGAGCGACGCTCGCGCCGCGGCTGCTGGCAATATCAGCCAAGTCACCCGAGGCCCTGCGGGAACTTGCTCACCGCTACGCACGCCATCTGGATAGCGAGCCCGAGACGCCGCTGGCCGACCTGTGTTTCACTGCTTACACCGGGCGCAAGCACTTTAGCCACAGGTTTGCGGCAGTAGGCGAATCGGCAACCGAGCTGCGGCTGCAACTCGAAACGTTCGCCCGATCGGGTGGTGAAGGGTGCGCCCTCTTGCCGAGTTTGCACGAAGGGCGGGATGAGCGATGGCAGAAGTTGACGAGCATGGGTGAATCGTACGCGCGTGGGAATGCGGTTGACTGGGAAGCAGTCGATGGAGGCGCCGGACGACGCATCGTCACATTGCCTACGTATCCCTTTCAGCGCCGGCGTTGCTGGCTTCCCGAACCCAAGTCGACGCCTGGTCCGCCAACCCTTACTGCCGCGCCGTTGGAAGCCTTGCTTTCGGGCGATGCCAGCTCATTGTTCGCGCTCTTGGAGGATGATCCCGAACTCACCGCAGAGGAACGCGCATCGGCGCCTGCGATTCTCAAGCGTCTCGTCGATTTGCGGCAGCGGCTTGCCACCACGCAAAGCCCTCCGCGAATTCCGGAAAAACGGCCTGAGATATGGAGCCTGATTCGATCGCAAATCGAGTCGATCATGGGAAGCGTTCCCGCCGATGACGAGCTTCTCTCCGATTTGGGAATGGACTCTCTCATGGCGGTCGAACTTCGCAATGCGTTGCGCGCCGCCACGCATGTGGAGTTGCCCGTGGCTCTGGTGTTCGACCATCCGACGATTGAGCGGCTCGCCGAGTTTTTACTCGAGAAGCTTGCGTCGGCGTCAGCCGCAGCCAAATCGGTTCACTCGGGATGCGAGACGTCTTTCGCGCGAGCGTTGAGCCACTCCCCCGCGTCCGCTCCCCTGTGTCTCCCCCCCTGGACGGTTCGTCCTGCGGTCATGGCGGATGTAGCGCGGCTCAGCGAGTTGGAACGGGAGGCGTACGGCTGGATCGGGGAAGACGCGATCGCGCCGCCCGAGTTGATTGCCGATCGTATTGTGCTGCTGAATAGCAGCGATACTCCCTGGTTCTGGGTGCTGGAGCGAGACGGGGAAATAGGCGCATGGCAGGTGCTGCAGCCGACGTCAGTCGATCCATCGCAGTACGGCAGTTGGGCCGAGGCCACAGACAACGGGACACTGCGGGCTACCTACGATCCAAACGGCCCCAACGTGTACATCGTAGCCGGCGGCGCCGTCAAACGCTTTCCGAGCGTCGCGAGTCATCTCATCACACTGCATAGTTTGTCGATGCTGCGAAAGACGGGCCGAAACACAATGTTCGTATGCCTTGCCATGCCGGGTTATGCAAAATATTTCGCCGAAACAGCGAAGGCGCCGGAAGAGTATATCGCGCAGGTTGATGGGCAGGGCATACCTCTCGACGAATTCATCGGCCTCTGCGTTTATGACTGGCCTGTCCTCCCCTCGTTCCGGGTTTTGCGAAACGGTTATCCGCCCGATCGCGACTCCTGCGGCCATGGGGTCAGCACCGTTCTTCACCTCAACGATATCGACGCTGCTATCGAAGAGACATACCAACGCATTCTCCGCCACGCCGATACGCTAGGCATCGAAAGGAACAGGTGATCGATTTTGACGGCCGATATCATAGTGACGCACGCGCAACTCTTCACAATGCAGGGGACGGGCGTCGGATACATTGCCGATGGGGCAGTCGCGATTGAGGGCGCGCGCATTGTTGCGGTTGATTCGACTCCGCGATTGCTCAGTCAGTGTTCCGCGCGCAAGACCATCGACGCGATGAACTGTGCGGTCTTGCCCGGGTTGATCGACGCGCACATACACACGATGGGCGCCCTGACGCGCGGGATCGCGCAAGATGTAGCGAACTGGATGCTGGACGCCACGATCCCCTATTTCGCGAATATGACTCCAGCGATGAACCAGGCGTCCACCCGCTTGAACGTTCTCGAGGGGCTGAAGGCCGGGACCACTACGTTTGGCGATTGCGAGGCGCCGGAGCCTTCCTGGGGGGAGTTCTATGCCGCGATCGGCGTGCGGGCCAACCTGGCTCCCATGTTCAACGCGTTCTCAACCGACATCGCGGACTGGGATACCACTGACTGGAAGACGGGAAACCTCTACACCTTCGACACCGCAGCCGGCCGGCGCGCCATGGACCAGGCTGTCGAATTCGCGCGTGCCTGGAACGGAGCGGCACAGGGGCGGATCACCACGATGTTGGGTGTGCAGGCCGCGGATATGCTGCCCCTCGAAATGTTGCGCGAAGCCAAAGCCGTGGCGCAGAGGGAAGGGCTGCGGCTGCACATGCACGTGGCGCAAGGCGACAGAGAAACCGAACAGATCCTGAAACGGTATGGCAAACGCCCGATCCCTTTCCTCGCTGAATTGGGCTACTTGGACGACCAACTGCTCGCTGTTCATTTGACCGATGCCACTGACGCCGAGGCGGAACAAGTCGCCCGAAGCGGCGCCGCAATGGGACTCTGCTCCGGCGCGATCGGCATTATCGACGGGATTGTGCCGCCCGCGCGTGCGTTCCGGCAGGCCGGCGGCCCGGTTGCGCTTGGCTCCGATTCGGCGAACGGTAACAACTGCTCGAACATCTTCAACGAGATGAAACTGACGGCATTGTTCAACAAAATCAAATATCAGGACCCGGCAGTCATGCCGGCGTGGGAAGTACTGCGGATGGCCACCATTGAAGGGGCGCGCGCGATCGGGTTAGATGCAAGGATCGGCTCGTTGGAAACGGGCAAAGAGGCCGACTTGGTCGTCGTAGATCTTAACGTTCCGAACCTGTCGCCAACTCTGGTCAGTCCCATCCGCAACATCGTGCCGAATCTCGTTTACGCTGCTTCGGGACACGAAGTGAAGACTGTGATTGTTGCGGGACAGGTCTTGGTGGAAGACTACCAGGTTCTCGCCGCCGACGAGCATAAGATCATCCGGGATGCCTGGGCGGAAGCCCAACAGCTTGCGGATCGCGTGCTCGCCGATCCTGCACACAAAGATCTGGCTCTGATGGATGCAATGGCAAAAAGCAACTTATAAGCGAAGGGAATAGCAAAATGAATATGGCTGGCGAAACCTTTAACTCCGGAACCTCGGTGTTGTCTGTCGAAGGACTTGAGGCGTCTCATGTGATGAGCATCCTGGACCACTCGGTCGATGCGGTTGTTGTGCCGAATTGGTTCAGCGCGGAAGCGTGTCTGGCCATCGCGGAGCGGGTCAAGAAGAGCCGTTATTACAGCGCGTATCCCGATTATCCCACTGTGGGCCGTTTGGGCCAGGAGTTATTCGAATGCTCCAACGAGGATGACTTCGCGCGCTATCAGGCCGATGCTCTCACCTTACTTAGAGACATGCGCGGCTTGGTGCATCCCTATATCAGCCCGGTGGATCGGCTTCGGCTAGAGCTTGACGATATTTGGGCCAGCGGCTGTAATTTAAAGAAGCTGGGAGACAAAAAGACTTTCGCCGGCGTGGTTCGAGAGTACAGGGAAACGAGCTTCGCCGAACCCCATTGCGACGTCATCGCCTGGGACATTCTCGCATCCCACAAGTCTCAAACCTCGGTTACCAAACAAATTGCAGCCAATGTCTACCTGAAAACTTCCGACACCGGCGGAGAGCTCTTGCTTTGGGACGAGTGGCCCACCCAAAGCACGTACAATCAGGCCCACAACGCGGGGGGTATCGGGCTGGATAAGAAGAAGATTCCGCCGCCAAAAACCGAGATCGTCCCCAAGCAGGGAGATTTGATTCTGTTCAACTCTATGCGGATCCATTCCGTGAACGAGATTACGAAAGGGGTCCGTATGACGTGGGCTTGTTTCATCGGCTATTCCGGCTCCGATGCTCCCCTGGTAGTTTGGAGTTGAAAGGAGTAGCAGATACGCTCCTGATCCATGCTCACCTCCTCACCATGCAGGGAGCGGGTGTCGGTTATATCGCCGACGGCGCACTTGCAGTCGAAGGCAGTCGCATTGCCGCGGTTGACGCCACTGAGGCCTTGCTGAGCCGCTTTGAAGCCCTCAAGATTATCGATGCCGCCAATTGCGCAGTATTGCCGGGCCTGATTAATGCGCACGTGGACGGCAGCTTGGGCATAATGCGTGGAGTGGCGCAGGATGTCCCCGATTGGATGCTGGGTGCTGCCGGGCCCTACTTCTCGAACATGACGCCCGAAGGCGGAATGGCGGCCACCCGCTTGAGAGTTGTCGAGGAACTCAAGGCAGGCACAACTACATTCTGCGATAATCAGCTTCTTTGCCCGCTCTGGGGTGAGTTCTATTCGGAAATCGGCGTCCGTGCCAGTCTTGCGCCACTCATCTACGGACTTCCGCTCGAATCACCATCGTTGCCCGCGGGGGCTCTCTATACTTTCGATCTGACCGCCGCGGGACGCGCCTTGGAAGAGGCGGTCGCCTTCGCCTGCGCCTGGAATGGAGCCGCCGGCGGACGGATCACCACGATGATGGGCCTGTTCTCGGCCGATACTCTGCCGGTCGAGTTGCTTGTCGAAGCCAAATCGATTGCGCAACGCGAAGGGCTGCGGCTGCACATGCATGTGGCGCAGGGCGCCCGCGAAACGGAACAGATCCTCAAACGCTATGGCAAACGCCCGATTGCTTTCCTGTCTGAATTAGGCTACCTGGACGACCAGTTACTGGCTGTTCATTTGACCGACGCCACCGGCGCGGAGGTCGCCCAAGTGGCTCAATCGGGCGCAGGCATGGCTCTCTGTTCCGGCATGATCGGCGCGATCGATGGGCGCGTGCCGCCTGCGCGCGCCTTCCGTGAGGCAGGCGGCCCGGTTGGCCTCGGCGGCAGCAACCACAACCTCTTCGTTGAGATGAAACTGACGGCGCTGTTTAACAAGTTGAAATACCGGGACACCGCCGTCATGCCCGCATGGACCGTATTACGCATGGCCACCATCGAGGGGGCACGCGCTGTCGGCTTGGATCACAAGATTGGCTCCCTGGAAGTCGGCAAAGAGGCCGATGTCATCATTGTCGACTTGAGCGTTTCGAATCTGGCGCCGGCCCTGGTGAATCCCATTCGCAACCTCGTGCCGAGCCTCGTTTACGGCGCGTCCGGCCACGAAGTCAGGAGCGTGATGGTTGCGGGGAAACTACTGGTGGAAAACTATCAGGTCCTGACCGCTGGCGAGCGCGAGATTATCGATGAGGCGCAAGCCGAAGCGCAGCTACTCGCCGAGCGGGTAAAGGCGGATCCGGCCCACAAGAAACTGGTTCTGATGGACGCCATGGAACAAGGTAAATTATGAAGGCGGCCGCGAATCAGGAAAAGCATCCATGCCCTTCCATGCCATAGCCATCATCGGCGGTTTGGTCTATTTGGCGAGCCGGCCCCGTCGCGAGCGCAAGGAGAAATCGCGGGCCGAAGCCCCGGAGGCACCCGCCGAAACCGGGGAGCCGGGGGAAGCCGGCGTCGAACCTGCCGCAAGTGCTCCGGGTTTTCTGCACCAACTGGATGCCCGCTATCAGGCACTGGTGCGGACCCATCTCGATCCCCTGCTGGACGGCCGATCGCGCCGCGAACAAATGGAGCTTTTGCAAGCCGATCGCCAGCTTCAAGTCAACGACGTCCTGTTGACTACCGAGGCGACGCTCAATCGCTACATGGCGGGAGCGCTCGGGCTGATGGGAGTCGCGGCGCTGACTTCCTTGTTCGTTCCGGCCTTGCTGCCCATAACCGTGATTGGCGCGGTCGCTCTCAATTGGACCCTCTATAAGAGCGCTTATCAGGCAATCCGCCAACAAAAGCGCGTGACCAGCGAGTTGATCGCGGCCCTATACATGAGTGGGATGTGGCTGGCCGGCTACTTCGTCTTCGGGGCGTTTAGCTGCTTTCTCTTTTTCCTCGGAACCAAAGTGCTCTTTCGTATGGAAGGGCGGTCGCGCCAGGGGTTCACGAATCTCTTTGGGCAGCGGCCTGGATTTGCGTGGCTGGTCGTGGATGGTGTTGAAATCCACGTGCCCACCACCACGTTGAAACCCGGCGACACAATCGTCGTTAACGCTGGTGAGCCGATCCCCGTCGATGGCGTGATCACCCGTGGCATCGCGTCTATTGACCAACACCACCTGACCGGTGAAGCGCAGCCTGCCGAGAAGAGCGCCGGGGAACGCGTTCTCGCCGCGACGCTCTCGCTCACCGGCCGGATCTGGGTCACGGTGGAAAGAGCCGGCAGTGAGACCGCCGCGGCGCAAATCACCGCAATCCTAGAGCAGACCGCCGCCTACCGGCCGGCCTTAGTCACCCGTGGCCAGGAGATCGCTGACCGCAGCGCGTTGCCTAATCTCTTGGTCAGTGTGGCGGCATTTCCATCGCGCGGTTTGGTTGGTTCGATTGCGACCCTGGGTGCCGGCTTCGGCTTCAATCTGAAGACGTGCTCCACGCTGAGCATGCTCAACTATCTTCAAATCGCCGCTCGTCACGGCATTTTGATCAAAGACGGGCGTGCGCTGGAACAACTCGCTAAGGTAGACACGGTGGTTTTCGATAAGACCGGCACCCTGACCCTCGACCAACCGCACGTCTCGCGTATTCATTGCGCGCCCACTTCCGGCGAGACAACGGTTCTCACGTATGCGGCAGCCGCCGAATACCGGCAGCCGCATCCAATTGGCAAGGCGATTCTCGCCGCCGCCGACGAGCGGGGACTTGCCATACCGGCTATCGACGAAGCTAGTTACGAGGTTGGGTTTGGGATCAAGGTAACAATCGCGGGGCAAATTGTTCGCGTCGGCAGCCGGCGCTTCATGCAGGAAAGCAGCATTGACGTTCCTGCTGCAATTCAAGAAGTGGAGGCAAATTGCCGGCGGAGCGGTCATTCCCTGGTGATGGTGGCTCGTGACGAGGAATTCATCGGCGCTCTGGAACTGCATTCCACACCGCGCCCCGAAGTCCGGCGGGTAGTGGCGGATTTGCGGCAACGCAAGCTACACCTCGCAATCATCTCCGGCGACCAGGAAGAGCCAACCCGTGAAATGGCAAACGCATTGGGGATCGAAAGCCATTTCGCCAATACTTTGCCGAAAGACAAAGCAGGTCTGATCTCCCAAATGCAAAAGGAAGGCCGCGTGGTCTGTTTCATCGGCGATGGAATCAACGATGCGATTGCGCTGAAGCAAGCCGACGTCTCGATCTCGCTGCGCGGGGCCACGACCATCGCCACCGACATTGCGCAAATCGTTTTGATGGACCAGGACCTGACCAGGCTGGAAGATCTGCTCGTGTTGTCGAAGAAATTCGAGCGCACCATCGCGCAAGGGGTTAGCACCACAATGATCCCCGGCGTGATCTGCATCGGCGGCGTCTTTTTCCTGAACTTTGGGATTATCGCGGCAGAATTGTTATTCCAACTAGGCTTTTTCAGTGGCTTGGGTGTTTCCATGCTGCCGCTCCTCCAGGAGCAGCGCAACGCCGCAGAGCGGGATGTTCAGCCCAACGATTCAGGCACGCAGCAATACCGCGAGTGCGCTGATTCTGCCTGAAACCGTCTGCTCTAAGCCGCGGCAGAGAGCCGCCCAGGTAGAGCGCCTGACGCCATGCGGGCTACCTACAGGGCGATTCGTCGTGTTCCTTAAGACTCCATCCCGTACCGTCCAAATAGCCGATCGAACCGCGTGAGGGGCGTTAAATTAACACTCCAAAACGACGGACTTGCATGCACCAGAGTATGTTTTGCTGGCGAGACAATCGACATCTCATATCCACGGTGATAGGTTCGGTGGTTTGAACCTCTGATGTGTGCTGCTGCATTCAGATCGGTTGATACATTCATGCAGTGCAACGGGAAGCACTACAGTCTACGCGGCGTCACGATAGTAATAGTTGAGCATCCCACCGAGTCGCTGTCGCCTCCTAACCTCGCCGGTGTTTTCACAATGCACCGAATCGCCCATGATGAGGCGGTTACCGAGTCCTTGGTGATGGCGTTCAAAATGATAATGTGCCGTAAATTCCTGAATCGATTTTCGCAGTGAATCCTCAGCGAACAGGATCGTTCTATGGAGGCAAGATTCCTTTATAGTCCGAACGAACCGCTCGGCGTGGGCGTTCAGATTCGGAGATCGCGACGGTAATTTCACCGATTTCACGCCTGAATCCGCAAGGACACCCAGGAACTCCGCGGTGAAGAGCGGGTCACGGTCATGGATAAGGTAACCTTTCCCTCTGACAATTCCATCTATGGTGTCGCTGATGTTCCGTGCGATTTGGCTCATCCACAGACCATTGGCCACCCTTACTATCCCGGCCACCTCGACCCGGCGTGTTGATAGCTCAAGGAAGAACAGCACGATATATCGCTGTAGTCCTCGTGAAGTCCACACTTCGACCGTGAAGAAATCAGCAGCTACGATCAATTCCCAGTGTTGGGTCAGAAGCTCGTTCCACGTGGTTTTTCGGATCCGGTCAGGCGCTGGTTCGATCCCGTGCTTCTTCAGAATTTGCAATCGTGCCGCGAGCCAGTGTGTGTCCTAAATTGGACAGGGCACCGAGAATCCGACGACAGCCCCAGTCACGATTCTCGTGAGCCATGCGAACTACGAGGGTCGCGATTTCATTGGCGGTACGAGGCCGTCCGAATCCCCGCTTGGCACTGCCGTCATTCTTCTTGGCAATGAGTTTGCGGTGCCAGGCCAGCAATGTGTCCGGGGTAACTAGGTCGGCAATCTCGTTCAGCATTCGACGACCGACAAGTTTGGCTTTCGCCGCGAGCCGGCGGCGCTGATCATCGGTAAACCGGAGCCGGCGGCTACCAAGTTGCTCTCGGAGGACTCGATGCTCTTCGCGCAGGTAATCGATCGCATACTGCTGCTTCTGGTTCATCCAACCAGCGACGGCAATGACTACGAACCGAAATGGATTTTGAGACGTTTCGCATCTGCGCCGCTCATTATCTCCTCACCGTTGGTCAAGCAGCGAATGCCCCTCGCAATGTGCTTTCAATCAGATCGAGTTTTTGGACACAACGGGGTCTCGTGGCCGCCTCCGCAAGCCTGTGTGTTTCCAGGAGTTTACTTCGGAAGAGTTGGTACGCCCGAGAGGATTCGAACCTCTGACCTTTTGCTCCGGAGGCTCCTGCTCGCTATTAAGATGAATAACTTATACTGATCATCGGTTTTGTTCGCCCCTGCATTTTCTCAGAATTTCTACACTCTTTGTCGCATATTGGTGGGGTATTTGGTGGGGTAGCTGCATCCGCCTGCTTGGCTTGCTTGGCCTTGAGGCGTTTACGATGTGCGCATTCGCGCTATGGCCGTTTCCAGTCCGGCTGGATTACATCGGGTTTGTGCGTCAATCCAGAGAGAATACTTTGAGTGCTGGTATGGTCAAAAAACCAGACACTGAAACCCACGCTTTTGCGATACGCCGTTTGGCTGAGATATTCTGCCAAAGCTCGTCGAAGCGAGACCTCACCGAACAGGATCAGTTTTGAGACGCACTTCTGTTTCACAGATCGGACCCATTTCTCGGCGAAGGCATTCAAGTTCGGAGAGCGCGCAGGAAGCTCCAGAGCTACGATGCCTCCGCAGTGCGATGTCGATCGAAAGCTCGAGCAGGAACTTCGTGTCACGATCCCGTATGGCCCGAAAATATAGAGGTTTATGGAGGAGTTGCTACTCGGAGAGGCAGCGGGCATCGCTGGCATCTCAGCCTGGGAATACACATGCTCGAGCCGTTCGTGAAACGTCTCGAATCGTTGATGGAGGAACTCATATTCCGAGTTGGACCATGCAAGGATCCGGACTCGGCTGGCGTCGCCGAGCCCGGAAGGACAAAGCTCACGCTGGGTTCGATTCAGGGTCAGAGTCACTCTCGGCTCGACGCTCGGCGCGATCGAGCTTTCCGATCGAGTCCGCGCGTACCTCTGTAACTCGATGTTTGATGCTGTCGCGCTCGTATTCTCGGGTGCGCACCGATCCTTGCACCATCACGTAGGAATCCTTCGTTAACGTCCGCGCGTACTCGGCCAGTTTGCCGAAGGTGACAACGCGGTGCCAGTCTGTGCGGCTCTGCCAGTTGCCATCAGCGTCTTTCCATGATTCTTTGGTGGCAACCGAAAGGGTTACGACCAGTGTGCCGTTGGGAATGTAGTGAGCTTCGGCGTCATTGCCAGTGAAATTCCATGGCCGCGAGCGGCCGCCGCCGAGCATGAAAATGCAGCCGAGTAACAGACTATCTATAAGAAGCCGAGGAGAAAAGATCGTGATTGGCATTGGCGGGTGAACCCCGACGAGTGAAATTGATCTGGCCGATGCAAGAGCACCACCGATTGGAGCCATCGAGCCCGTGGAACAACCTTACGACATGAAGCATCGGCTTCTCCTGGGCACAAGGAGGAAACGCCTGATTCAGGCAGTCATTGAGAAATGTGCCGGCATTGATGTTGGCAAGACTTTCGTCGTTGTATGCGTGATGACCGGAGCGGCGGAAGCGGAACCTCGAGTCGAGACCCGACGTTTTGGAACCTTCAACGGGGAACTGGACCACCTCCGCCTATGGCTTGTGAGCGAAGGTTGCACGCATGCTGTCATGGAGAGTACGGGCTCGTACTGGAAGCCAATCTTCAACATTCTCGAAGAGAGCGTTGAGGTCATCCTAACGAACGCTCATGATGTGAAAGGACGCAAGGGACACAAAACCGATTGGAAGGATAGCCGCTGGCTAGCTCACCTGCTGCGACATGGAATGATACGACCAAGCTTCATTCCTGAGCGCGGTATCCGAGACTTGCGCGACCTGACTCGGCGACGCAAACAACTCACGCACGAGGCTACCCGAGTAAAAAACCGGATTTCAAAGGTGCTCGAAGAGGCCAACGTGAAGCTCGGGAGCGTTCTCACGGACATCTTCGGTGTAACTGGCAGAATGATCCTGCTCGCCCTGCTTGAAGGCAAATTGACGGCCTCAGAGATGGCTCATCTAGCGAAGAAAAAGGCCAAGCTGAAGATTCCCTCACTCACGGCATCTCTGGAGAATCATCGGTTGACCGAGGCACAACGCCTCCTGATCCGGCAGTCGTTCTGTCAACTCGACTTCCTTGCGTCATGCATCACCGAGTTGGAAGCGGAGATCCGACGCCGCATTCTGGCCGTTCCTGAGTACAGAGAGGCGTCGAGCTTACTCCAGACGATTCCCGGTATTCGTGAAGATGCGGCGGCCTGTATCATCGCAGAATCCGGCGTACGCATGGAACAGTTTCCATCCGCCAAGCACTTCAGCTCCTGGGTGGGACTCTGTCCTGGTAACAACAAGAGTGCCGATATCGAGAAGGCGGGACGGACGACCAAGGGGAACGTGTGGTTGCGAACTCTGATGGTTGAGTGCGCGTGGTCGGCTTCACTGAAACTCGGCTCATACTTCCGTGCTCGCTAATCAAAGACTGATTCCCCGCACAGGCAAAAAACGCGCGATCGTGGCAGTTGCTCACTCGCTGCTCACATTAATCTATGAGATCCTTCGCACAAAAACACCATACCGAAAAGCTGCTGAAGAAATCGAGTGCGAGCCCAGCAGACAAAGATACGTTCGTCACCATCTGAAGGCTCTCGCGAAGCTGGGTTACATCGTTCACCACGCGCCCGTGCCGGCCCGGGAGTGAGTATTTTCGGAACAAGCCGATGATGGTGAGCTGATTCAACGTATACATTCGAGTTCTCCTTTTCTTGCTGCCCACTGTGCCGGGGGCAACCGAAAAGCAAGCGGCCCCGCTCCCAAACGCAGCCGGAGAGCTTTGTTGGAGGTGCCATCGCCCAGGTTTCTGATTGTTGAGAAACCTGATGGAGGAACCGACAAAGCAGAACGCAGGCGAGAGCCGGGCGCGCGGGTTCAAGCGCAGCAGGTGCCCTGGACAGCAGGGCTGAAGAATGGAAGCTCGACAGACAGTTGAGCAGCCGATTCACATTCGATCTGCTTGCAAGGCTGTGCTCACGCTTCTGGACGGCGCACTCAGGCAAAAGGCAATTGCCACCTGGAATCCTCGAGAATGCCCCTTAAGCCGGCGACTGCATGACGAGAGGTTGTTCAAGTCAATGAATGTCCGCGTCGGCACAAAGGGCCGTTACATCGGCACAAAGGGCTGTTACATCATGGTGCTGCGCTTGACGCCCGAGACTACCCTCGGCGGTATGAAGCACAGGAGCACGAGCTTCGGTGCGGACTCTCGGAGGCTCGATCGTCCTGAATTTGCGAGCTGATTCGGTACGAACTCGGAGCAGGCATCAACAACAACACTCTGAATTGCGAGGACAAGCCGACCGGATTAGCTCAGCCAGCCCTCAGGCCGCAGCCCGGTAGTAGTAGTTCAGCATGCCGCCAGACGTTTGACGACACTGAACCCCGCCTGTATTTGAGAGGTGGTCGGCTTCCGGTTTGAATAAGCAGGGTGCCCAGCCCTTGGTGGTTCTATTTTGAGACTTCTTACTATGTGGCGCCCGAGCGCGCCGGGGAACATGCCTGCGCCCTCCTGTTTCAGGCTCTGCGGCAAAGCGGCTTCGTTGCCATCGCGCAGGTAGCAATCCATCGGCGCAAACACGTGGTTGTGATCCGCCCGGGGCGGACGGGCATC
The DNA here is from genome assembly GCA_963844855.1 of Bryobacteraceae bacterium. Classification (GTDB taxonomy): domain Bacteria; phylum Acidobacteriota; class Terriglobia; order Bryobacterales; family Bryobacteraceae; genus DASQDN01. Next base: position 32,200 of record CAWJQP010000063.1, on the reverse strand, counting down.
GTGTTACACACGATGTTCTATGAAGGCGAGATTCGACGGGAAAATGAGCACCGAAGTCACGCAGCCGACGTGTCCGACAAGGAACTTGAGCTCGCGCTGCTGCTGGTCAACCAGCTTACGGCCTCCGTTCGATGCTGCCAAAGACCAGGACAGCTACCGCGAAAAGCTTGATCAGTTAATCGCAGCGAAACTTCAGGGAATGCCATCTACTGAGCGCGATGCTGCAACCAAGGCTCCTGTTGTGAACAACATCGATGCGCTGCAGCGCTCTGTCTGGTCGACAGACGAAAAAACGTTGATCCAAAAGCAATCCTGACCATCCTCGAAACCTTGCCACAACCAGATGGTTTTGGCAAGGGATCGTGATCAGTTGGGTGCTAGCTTCTACTTGCTATCGACATATGGTTGGTCGGTATCAGTGATGGCGACACGACCAACTCATATCTTCTGCGCACGCAGTTTCTCTCCAGTGTCGGGCTGCTGGGGCAGTCAAAACGGCCAAGGAACGTATTGCGCAACAATGAGACGCCGAGGCTTGCCGTAACGCAGGCCGAGCTCTGCATTGGTGCTCAAACGAGCCCGTTTCTCCAGTGTGGTCCCGGGTCGAGTGGTCAAGACAGTGGTGACGGAGGCCTGTAATGCAGGCAGTCCGATCCCGTTTAGGAGAGTGCCGATATCTACGATCCGGACGGCGAGCTCTCGGCTTTCATTACGGAGGAGTATGCCACGCAAGAGAAAGAGCAAGCAGCTGGCAACGGCATTACCTGTTTTTGAATCCGGATGCCGCCCGGCGTTGATATTGGGGCCACAGAGATATATGTGGCCGTTTCGCCTGAAAGGGATGCCCGCCCGATACGTTCATTCGAGACATTTACAGAAGAGTTGATGGCCCTTGCCGATTGGCTGCAGCAGTGCGGGGTCCGTACTGTGGCGATGGAATCGACAGGAGTTTACTGGATTCCGCTGATGCAGATCCTAGAAGCACGCGGGCTCGAGGTTTACCTTGTGAATGCACGGTCGCAAAGAACGTTCCCGGCCGCAGAACGGATGTATGCGATTGTCAATGGCTGCAGTACCTGCATTCCGTCGGCCTGCTCCGTGCGTCGTTTCGGCCCGCCTCCGAGGTGTGTGCTGTTCGTTCGTTGCTGCGCCACAGACAGACTCTGGTAGATCTTGCCAGCCACCATGTACAGCACATGCAGAAAGCGCTGGACCAGATGAATCTACAATTGCATCACGTCATCAGCGATCTGACAGGTGCGACTGGGTTGGCTATCGTGGATGCGGTCCTTGCGGGCGAACGTGACGTCCATAAATTAGCGGATCTGCGCAATGTACGTATCCGCGCATCCAGAGAAACGATTGCCAAAAGCCTAGTAGGCGATTATCGGCCCGAGCACCTGTTTACGCTTCGACAGTCTGTGAACCTATATAGGGTGTATCAGAAGCAGATCGCAGAATGTGAGGCAGAGATTCAAGGTTTCCTAAAACACTTGGAAACGAAAGCAGACCCTGCGGCACAACCTCTGCCACCCGCCAAGGAGTCCGTCAAGAAGTGCAAAGTGATGCCCCCGGCGACAGCAATGTGTCTACGTGAGGAAGGTTACCGCGTGCTCGGAGTTGATTTGACAACGATTCCTGGCATCAGCGTCTTACACGTACAGGCGGTAATTGCCGAAGTCGGTCCTGATCTTTCGAAATTCAGCAGCGCAGCCGCATTCAGTTCCTGGATGGGGCTCTGTCCCGACAATGACATCAGTGGAGGCAAAGTCTTATGGAGGGGAACCAGAAAAGTTAGAAATCGTCTTGCCCTGGCGTTAAGAATGGCCGCCCAATCGCTGCAAGGTAGCCAATCCGCTCTGGGCGAGTTCTATCGTAGAATGCGAGCTCGACTGGGCGCTCCCAAGGCAATCACCGCAGCCGCTCATAAGCTTGCACGCATTATTTATCATATGCTCACTACCCGCGAGAGTTATGACGACGGCATATTTTCACGTCTAGAAGCGAGTTGCCGGAGACGCACAGAAAACCGCCTCAAAGCACAAGCTAAGGCGCTCGGATTCACTCTTATGCCCAATACCGCGTGCGGCCAGTGAAGAAGAGTTCCTTAGGAGCATTGCAACGCCGCTTCCTGATCGTCGAAATGGCAGTGCCCACCAGCGCTTTCGAGAAGCCTTCTCACAGTCTCACTCGCAGCGTCCTCTTTGGTTAACTAATTAAACTGAGCCATCGGTTCTTGCACGGGATACGTCCGAAGATCCCTACTTAATTCCTATGTGATTCCGGACCCGTTGCCCTGACCGGGCCGCTTTCGTATGCATTAAGGTTGAGCGATGTAGTCCATGCGGCCGCCGTCTACGGTCAGGGTTTGCGCGAGTTCGGATGGAGTGTACGGGATGTTTCTTTACTTCGGCTGTGTGGGAATGGGCCGGAAACTCCAATCAATTCACTTCGACGATGTCGTGGGGTTTCCATGCCTTGTCGAAGAACGCCTCCAGAGCCCATAGAAGCGGAACAGCACGAACCACCCTTTACCAGACATCGTCTGTATCCGGTTCTTCTCCTTTCCCGCGCGGCCTATAACCTTGTGCGATCGCGGAAACCTGATGTTCCGTCAGTTCAGTCCGCATAAGTCCGGGCACAACTGTGTCTGAACGCCGAAAACAGGGTCTTTAGGCCACCTATCACCCCACAGGGACACCTAGAATCTCGCTGATATACCCAAGACATCACTGGCACGGCAAGGAATACTCGCCGGAGCCACTATTTCATCATCCCGTGAGAAGTCGAAAGACCGTTTCCCCAACTCTGGCAGAGGCGGTTCATCCCGGAATAGGAACCATGGTTGCTCGTTCAAAAGCTCATCCTGCATCAGGCCTGCGACTTGTCCCGGTGCGCCGCCGGCATATTGAACCATTGCCGGCATGCCTCCGACCATCGCGCGGACCGGTAGAACCGGACCGGTGGAAATCGAGTTCATCTACGGATTCCGGGATCTACTTATTCGACCTCTTTTTGAGCGCATGACGTCTGAGAAAACCGGCAATCCCTTCCCCGACCGCTCGGGGGTCTTCCATCTGCAACGAATGACCCACGCCCCGCACGATCTGATCCTCGCCATGTGGAAACCAGGCGTGGATCACGTCTCGACCTTCCTTGAAGAAGGGCAGGGTGTCGCTTCCCCACATGAAAAGGATCGGAATCGACGGGGAGATCCTTTTCGCCTTCTCCTGATCTAACCTCGAACCGAGATCAGAAGAGAAGAACGTCCCCGCATCCTGCTCGGCCTGCTCCGACCCTCCAGGGACCGTGCGGGCAATCATTCTCCGCCAATCCGGGCGGCCCGAGACCCCTCGCATGAAAATCTCGACGGCGCCCACGCGGTCGCCTGGCCGGTAGCGCTCCCTCGCTGGCTCAATGACCTCCTGAAGGAACTTCGGTCTGCTTGGGCCATCCCCCAGCGGCGGCTCGAGCAGCACGAGTGAATGCACAACCCCGGGGGCGCTGACGGCCACCTGTAGCGCGACAATGGCGCCGGCAGAGTGCCCGACAATGTGAGCCCGCTCGACGCCCAGATGGCGGAGCAGCGCCACCGCATCAGCCGCCTGGCGCTCGACCGGCCCGCCAGGGGCCGTACTGCCGCCGTATTTGGCCCGGTGGTAGCGGATCAAACGGTAGTCTGCCATCGAGGGCTCGTCCATGAGCCGCAGGAAAGAGGCGGCGACGAAGGCACCGTGAATGAGCAGGACCGGTTCGCCATCCCCGCGAGTCTGGTACTTGAGCTCGCCCCCGGTGACGGGTGCCTGCTTCATTTCCGGCGCGCCAGTGGGGCTTTCAACTTGGGCGAACGCCGTTCGCACGAGTGTCAGGAAAACGTATACGGCGATTAGCGCAGCGCGCCGCATGTTGATCTACTCCTTGACGGATTATAAAACCGCAGCCGAACTCGTAGCCAGCCCAACGAGTCGAACTGAGTCATCGGCTGTCGGTCAAAGAAAATTGGGAATGGAGGACGGCGTTACATCCAAATGCGACAGCGGCCACACGCGAATGTCACATTACGAGAACGCCACATATCGTTCCGAAGCGCCCCGCCAATTCACGAGTAGCGTTTTACGTCAACTTGACGGCGTTCTGGCCACGCCGACCTGTTATTATCGAACCCATGCGACTTCTCCTCGTTGCCTCGCTATTGGCATGTGCGGCATTCCCCGCCCTTGCCAACGACGCACTTCTGCAACGTCCTGACATCAAAAAAGCCCTTGCTTACATCGAGTCGTCGCACGAGAAAACTCTCGCCACGCAAGTCACCATCGCCGAAATTCCAGCACCAACGTTTCACGAGTCCGAGCGCGCGAAGTATATGGCGGAACAGTTCCGTCTTCGCGGCTTGAAGAATGTCGAGATCGATAAACAGGGCAACGTTCTCGGCTGGCGCGACGGAGAAACGCAGGACATACTTGTTCTCGCCGCTCACCTCGACATCGCATTCGATAGAAACGTGAACACGAAAGTCCGCAAAGATGGCCCGCGCTGGTACGGTCCGGGCTAGCAGACAATAGCCGTGGTTTAGCCGCTTTGTTGAACGTGGTCGAGGCCATGAACGAAAGCAATATCAAGACACGGCGAACGATTCTGTTCGTAGCAAATGTAGGCGAGGAGGGCTTAGGGGACTTAAATGGCGTAAAGTATCTGTTCAAGGAAGGCGTCTTTCGCAGCCGCCTGAAGGAATTCGTTGCCATCGATGGAACGAATCCTGCGCACATCACCACTGGTGGCACGGGCGTCAAACGGTACTCCGTAACATTGCATGGCCCGGGGGGCCACAGCTATGTCAATTTTGGTCGGCCCAGCGCAATCCATGCCGCTGGCAGGATCATTGAACAAATTGCAGATTGGGATGTTCCGAAGTCTCCGAAGACAACTTTTTCTGTTGGCAAAATCAGCGGTGGAACATCCGTCAACGCAATCGCGGAAGACTGTTCTTTTGAGGTGGATCTGCGATCTGAGGATCCCGGTGAACTGGACAAAATCGAACTCAAACTTCTCGAAGCCGTGCGACTCGGCGCTGAAGAGGAAAACAAGAAACGTGCCGACTCCAGAATGGCCGTAAAAGCGGAAACAAAGTTAATCGGCAACCGTCCAGCCGGAAGAACGCCGGATTCCAGCCCGCTGGTTCAGGCCGCTCTCACCGCAGCGACCGCAACCGGCTTCAAGCCAGTTACGATGTTCAACAGTTCAGACTCGAACTTCCCTATCAGCCTGGGAATTCCGGCCATCTCGGTGGGCCGAGGGGGAACCAGTGACAATCACCACTCGCTCACCGAATGGTTCGAACCAGCCAACACTTGGAAAGCTCCGCAAATGATTCTGCTGACCATCCTCGGTTACGATTCCGGGCTCGGCAGGTAGCCTCCCGGAGTCGTTTCAACTCCACTGAAAATACGACCCGGGCATCGGCGGGCAAGCCGTATACCGTTTGCGCATACCAACCCTGTCCTTTCTCTTTTCGTTTGCAATCAAGGGGGCAGACCATACATTTTCGGTTATGTCGCCCATGCGGAACTAGTCCACATGAGCGAGAAGTCGCCGTTGTGAGATGTGCTTCTCACCATCCCGACGATTCGCGGACGAAAAACGGCGTTACCGGACACAAACACACGCGCCGCCTACTGTTGCCGATCGGGAAGCGTGAGCAACCGCAACACCGCAACTACTAATCCCCATCCCGCATCCACAGCCGAGCTCCGCCGCGAAGGCCGCCTCACTCGAACGAAAGCACTCGCGGCGATCGAGCACGCGATGAGTGCCAGGCGCAATAGCCTCCTCCGGCCTCGCGACGCCATTTACCTCGAAGGGTGTGAGTTAAATTAGTTGCCGCGTAAGCGTCTGGTCAAGGCCGAAGTAGGCCGCGGTGATTAACCGCCGGCGTGGCGAGATCGTGGAAGGTGTTCGTACTGGAAGTTATTGCGGATATATTTGCCGAAGTATGTGCCCTTGGATTCGGCAGCCAGAAAGGCGCGATACTGTTGAGGCGGGAAATCGAAGTAGCGATAAATTTCTCCGCTCTGGAACTTTAGATAGAGCCACCGGCGTTGAGCCGAATAGGCTGCCAATTGCAGAACCTTGGAATCGATCGGCACCCAGTCGATCGGATTGGGCATCTCCAAAAGTTGTCCCATAGATCCTCAAGTTCTCAGGCTGCTGAAGCGGTGGATAGAGAAACGTTCCAGGGCAGCAGTTCGCCAATCCGAGTGATCGGATGATCGGCAATTCGAGCCAGCACGTGTCGCAGATAGGCTTCCGGATCGAGCCCATTCAGCTTCGCCGATCCAATCAAACTGTACATCGCCGCCGCACGTTCGCCGCCAGTGTCGGCTCCGGCAAACAAATAATTCTTCCGACCAATGGCGACCGCACGCAACGCTCGCTCCGCGGCATTATTGTCGATCTCCAGACGTCCGTCTTCACAGAAGCGCAACAGGGCCTCCCACCGACTCAGCGCATAATGAATCGCCACTGCTACCGCCGATTTCCTCGACAGCTTCACAGATGTTGCCTGCAACCATTGATGCATCTGATCAAGCAAAGGCCGCATCCTCGCTTGCCGAACCTGCAATCGTTGATCCGGTGAACGGCCTCGAATCTCGCTTTCGATCCCATACATTTGGCCGATGCGAGACAATGCTTCGCTTGCGATGGGCGAAGCATGCGCCTGATCCAGATCGTAAAACTTGCGCCGGACATGCGCCCAACAGGCAGCTTCCAGGATCTGCCCACCTTCATACAACCGTTGAAAGCCTGCATAGCCATCGGCCTGCAGCGTTCCCGTAAAGCCACTTAAATGTTGTTGCGGATGCTCTCCTTTGCGGTCCGGAGAATAGGCAAACCACACCCCCGGCGCGGTCGTATCTCCCCCCGGGCGATCATCACGGACATAGGTCCACAACCGTCCCGTCTTGGTCTTCCCGTTACCCGGCGCCAGCACCGGCACAGGAATGTCATCGCCATGCAGTTTTGCTGCTTGCAGTACATAGCGCCGCATCGCCTCCACTATGGGCGCAAGCACTCGGCTCGCTCCACCTACCCAGTCGGCTAGCGTCGAACGGTCCAACTCCACTCCTTCGCGCTCGTAGATCTCTGATTGACGATAGAGGAAGATGGTCCGAATACCTCGATACCAGAACATGGGCCAGCAGCGCCGGTCCAGCCAAGCCGCGATCGATCGGACGACTCGGTGCAGGCTCCTGTACGATGCGTTCACAGCCGCTGCAACTCAGCTTCGGACGCACGTGCCGGATCACTTTGAATCGCGCCGGAACGTACTCCAGTATCTCGGAGACATCTTCACCCAGCAGTCGCAGTTTCCCACCGCAATCCGGACAGCATTCCTGTCGGGGATGATGGGTTTCGACCTGGCGCGGCAGATGCTCGGGTAATGGCTTCCGCACAGGCTTGCTTGCTAGTGCTGGATGCGTGGCCGTGGATGAGGAAAGCGGGCGTGCCGACTGGCTGGCTTCCAGATCTTCCAGGCGCAGTTCTAACTGCTCGATCTGCTTATCCAGCTTCTCCGATTTCCGCCCGAACTGCATCCTCCTTAACTTCAGGACCAGCAGCTTCAGATTCTCGATTTCGGTGTCGCGAGAGGCTAGTTCTTCTTGCTGCAACAGGATCAACGTCCGCAACGCGTCGGCATCCAGACCGCTCAGATCGGGCAGCGTTCGGCGTGCCACAGCCATGAACCAATTATGCCATCGTTCGATGGATAACCAATCTATATTCAAACATTTATTTATCTTTTTGTTTCGACTCTTAAACCGCTACTTGCGGAGCGCTGGTTCGCACAGGCCGTCTCCAGTCGATCCCTTCCAGCAGCATCGATAACTGTGCTCGCGTCAGCGACACGGTTCCATTTTCAGCATGAGGCCAGATGAACCGTCCACGCTCCAGTCGCTTAGCGAACAGACATAGTCCGTCACCATCCCACCAAAGCACTTTGATCAGATCGCCTCGCCGGCCTCGGAACACAAACACATGCCCTCCGAAGGGATCCTGTTCCAGTTTCAGCTGCACGATCGCGCTCAATCCGGTGAAGCCACGCCGCAGATCTGTAAGACCTGCCGCTATCCAGATCTGCGTCCCGGTTGGAAGCGTGATCATCCTAGCAATCGTTCCAATATCACTCGTAGTGTTGCTGGATCAACCGCGCCGTGTGAATCAGCCGTCCCTTCTCAGTTTCAATCTGAATCGTTCCCACGTTCGAACGAATCACCATCTGATCCACCTGGCTTTGTCTTTCCTGTTTGGCCCCCGGTTGTTGCTCGCCGACGATTCGAACGGCCACCAGCCCCGATCCAGCGGCTGACTCTACTTCCGTTCCCAACAATCCCTTCCCGGTACAGCTTTCGCCAATGGAATAACTGATTCGCCGGAATATCATGCGCTCGGGCTACCGATCGCACCGAGGCTCCTTCTCGCTGCGTCTCTTCGACGATCTGCCGCTTCTCCGCTTTGCTTCTCGTTCGACGTACTAATGCCGTACTCGCCGTTGATGCTCGTTCCATCTTCTCGAGCATCACTCATCATCATCACTTCGTCCACACGGCCTTGACCAGACGCTTACGGACGTGGAAGGTCGCGTGGTGAAGGAGATCCTATCCTTGATTTCGCGATGTGCCAGTACCTTGCGGAGTCAGGGACCCTAAAAAGGTGCCCAGGGATCGGCCAGATAGGCCAGCTCGTCCGCGCGGCTTTCGCGTCCCATGATGGTGTTTCTGTGGGGGAAACGGCCAAAGCGTTGAACGATTCTCGCGTGTCTTTGTGCCGAGTGTACGAGTATGTTTATGGCAGTGTCGACCGCCGGAGGGAGGCTGGTGCTTGCCGCTTCTCGCGCCAGATCCTCGTGACATTTCAATGAACAGTTCTGTGATTGAGGTGTCTCATCATGGACAAGAGGCATGTAGAAAAACGCTTTCTCCCAAACTTGCAATTGCTTGTCCTGGTCTCTGACCATTCCACGGTTGACAGCAGCAAGCGCCAGAGCGTCGAAAGCATATGCACCGCTGGAGCTCCGGTGGATACAACGTGGGACCGTGTCGGCCGCAATTACGTAAGCTAGGCTGCTTTGCGGTTCATCCAGCCAACCTTGCAGTTGTCCGCGATCCAGGCAGTCGAGCAGGAACGAGAACCGCGCCTTGATATCGCAGTCGGCTGCCGCATCAGGACGCCATTCAGGGATATGCAGCACGCCTAGTGATCGCCAGCGGCTGAACATGGCGTCGTTCAGTCCGTGGAACCAATATTCATGCAACGGACGGGGGTCAACGAACATGGCCTTGCGCCCCATTCAGATCTCTGCTAGAGCGACACCCTCGGCTATGAGTTCGGGGTCAGAATGATAGAAGTGCACGGTGAGAGTATTCCGCGAGTCGGTAGCTTCGGGGCTTATCGGCGTGATGCCATGCCAGGATGTTTCCGAACGCAGGAGGATCGTTGACACGCTGCTTGTGGGACTGATTTGAAATGCGACATCTTCCAAGTCATTACTGTTCAGGATTCGAAGGCTGCCGCCGAGGCGATGCGGCCACTCCTGATTCAAGTAGAAAACGTGAGTCACAATCTTACCTCGTAGGTCCAAGTGCGGGACGAAGGTGATTGCGTGATCGTATCTCCAAAACGACGCTTCCAATGGCGCGGCGCTAAGATCGATTGAGATGAGGCTGGACATGGCTTGACGGTACTCGGCGGAATTCAGCACTGTCACGAACTCGCGATACTCAGGAGTGAGGTCGTCGACGTGACGAACTTCGCTGTTGGGTAGAACGTATAAGGGTCGGCGACAGAAGCGACCGAGCTTGTGATTACGGTATTGGAACCCGCCTCGCGGGAAATTCCGAGAAAGCCTTTCGGCCACCTCAGGCGCAAACGCATTCTCCACTAGCCCCCACCGGAAAGGGCGAGTAAACATCCGGCCGTTGCGAATTGACTCGAGGTTCAGCATCCTGTGCCACCGTCCAACGATTCCATGGCATCTTCTGATCCGATCCGCAATGCATGCACACGAGCGAACACCGGATAGTATCCGTATCGCTGGATATGTCTGTGCCGGTTATGCGCCTCTGGTTGGTCCATCAGAGTGAGACATGAATTCCAGGTGAATGTTAGGGTGTTTAACCCGGGCTTGAGGCAACTGCGCGGCACGGAAGCGGTGATTTGCTGCCGCTTCTCATCGATCTTTACGGTCGCGAGTGAATACTGATTCACCTGTATGGCGCAAGCGAGATGGCGATCTTGCGCCATGGGACTGACTTGCATTTGAAGCACCATGTCTTGTTCCGCGTTATCGAGAGGGAACTCGCATGTCGATGACGGTTCCGTGACATAGATCTCAAGCGCTCGACGCTCCCAACCCACCCTGGCGGCGTGGCGATCGCTCGTGGTGAAGCCCTGTCGGCGATCCAGGAAAAACAGGGAATGGAGATCACCGTTCATGTCCTGTACAAGCGCAGCAGTTTGCCGCTGGAACGATGATGAAGCGTCTTCGGGCGATCGATTTAAGACTGAGTCGATGAGATGCTTTAGGTCGTGGTCAAAGCGGGCGTGATAGAAGAACTTGCAGAAGAAAAAAAAGTATTTCTCACCAACGAGATCATACAAGCCCGACTGTCGAAACCAAGCGATAGTGAAACGCTCACGCCATGCACCGCATACATTGTCACTGAAGAACTCCAGCAGTGGACGACTGACCGTTGCATGGCACAAGGATCGTTCGAGCCAATATCTTGTGACCGCCAGAGGCTGGCCGTGATGGAAGTTGTGAATCGCCGCGACAAGCGCGGCCAATGATTCCTCCCGGCGGGCTGGCGTGCAACCTTCCATGTCGTTCGGTTCCGTGCCGAGGGTTGGGACGGCGCGCAACACCTGCCGTGCGAGCGCCGTTGCTAGCAGGTCATGACCTCGTGAGTTGAGGTGACAGTAGTCGAGGAAATGACGACGGTTGGGTATCGCAGCGCCAGCGTCTTCGGCGAGCAGTGTCGGTAAGTCGACATAAGGAACAGCCAGTTCGTTGAGGGTCCTGCGTAGCGTGTCGATCATCCCTTTCGTGATTTGGGGGATGCCGTCTGCGATCGCGCCGATACCAGTATCTCTGGCCTGAACGAAGGATTCACGCGCCAACTCGGTTTGACCCGTTGCCTGGAGGGCTTGACCGCGGAGCCATTGCGTCCGGCGGCTCATTCGTTTATCGATCTGGAGTGCCGAATCTAGATGGGTGAGCGCGGCCGCGGCCTGGCCGTTTGCAAGCTCATCCTCAGCCTGCCTGACGAGTACCATCCAACGGAGGCAGTCTTCTTCCGAAAGACAAAATGGCATGCGCTCCCGCGGACGCCAGTCGGCGAGATTGTACTCGGGGATGACGAACACCAACTGTAATCCGTGGTGCCGCGCCGTTCCGACCATTTTGCGAGCCATGCTTGCAGTGTGGTCGTCGAGGCTGGTGTTCAGGAGTCGCGCATAGCTTGTGACATCGGGCTGTTCGCAGGCCCAGCGGGCGGCAAAGTCAGACGGACAATCGCGAGCTCCCCCGGCGAGACGCGCCTCAAGAGTCTTGCCTTCATTGTTGCCACAATATACGACGGCCAAGTCGGGCGAGAGCGTGAGGGATCGCTTCAGGATTTCAGTGATTTGCGGCAAGGTAGCATTCACACAAGCGAGATCGATAACTTCGATGCTTCGCTGATGACAGACGCTTGTGAGCTTTCTTTGAAGGATAGATGCAAGTGTGAACTCGCCCCAGTATCCGAAACTTGCTGCTGCCGAACTGCCCAAAAGCACAACCCGAAAGGTTCCTGGCATACGACGCGAAGAGAGCGACTGAAGATACCAGGAATGCCTTTCCCGCAAGCTGGTGTCGGCGCGGATAGTCCAATCGACTACGCCATCGGGTTGCGTTTGGATGTTCCAGGGGCCGAGACGATCGCCACCGTGTGACGGCGTGATGGATTCCGCAGGCGCAATGAGGTCGAACGCCATCGACAGGTGATGGAGCTCCGCGGGGTTCGCCCTGTTAATGTATTGACCCAGCCGGCCGAGATGGATGTTCTTCATGTGAAGAAATAGGTGTCTCGCAAGTACGGAGTCACCTCGCGTGCAAGCGATAAGTAGGGCAAACTCCCGGAAGTGATCAGGCCCGGATCCTGTTGCGCGCGGTCGACAATGCAGTTGTCCATGACAAGCAGGTCAATACCTGACTCACGGAAGCAAGAGAATGCGTCCTCCGGCGAGCAGACAATGGGCTCACCGTTGCGATTGAAGGACGTGTTGATTAGCACAGGGACACCCGTCAGAGCCGCGAAGGATCGCAGCAGAGCAGCCAATCGAGGCGCGGTCGTATCGTCGACGGTTTGAAGGCGGGCTGTCCCATCGATGTGAGTAATGGCGGGCAGAACCCGTGGATTGCGAACGCTCACGACAAAGGTCATGAACGGCTGGTCGACGTCGCTATCGAAGTAATGGTTCGCAGCCTCGCGCAGGCAGACGGGCGCGAATGGGCGGAATGACTCACGATGTTTGATCTTCAGGTTAAGGATATCCTGCATGTCGGCGCGCCGCGGGTCGGCTAGGATACTGCGCGCTCCTAACGCGCGCGGACCGAACTCCATGGAACCTTGAAACCAGCCAACGACCTTTCCGTTCACGAGTTCTGCGGCAGTGCGCGCCAGGAGGTCGGCAGGCGCCAACTCCTCAAATTGCGCGCCAATCCTTTTGAGATAGCGCCGAATTTGAGATGCCGTGTATCTAGGTCCCAGGTAGACGTGATCCATGGGCTGAGGCCGGGAGGCTGTCACATCGTTGTAAGCTAACATGGCCGCGCCCAAAGCGCCGCCTGCATCCCCAGCTGCCGGTTGAACGAAGATACGTGAGAAGGGGGTGTCGCGCTGCAAGCGAGAGTTTGCCACACAGTTGAGACCTACACCGCCCGCGAGGCAGAGATCGGTCAATCCTGTCATCCTATGAAGATGCCGGGCGAAGTAAATGAGAGCTTCCTCCAACAGCTCCTGAGCCGTGGCTGCGATGTCCTTGTGTTCTCGCCGGACCTCCGTGCCTGGCTTGCGGGGCTGTATTCCCAGCAATTCAGACAGCTGGGCTGAATACATGTTGTGGCTGTAATCGAAGTACTTCATGTCGAGGCGGAAAAAACCGCATTCGTCAATGTCGATGATGCGACTTAGCTGCTTCCGGTAAGTAGGAGCGCCGAATGCCGCCAGTCCCATGACCTTGTACTCGTCGCTGTTCGGTTGAAAACCCAAGAACGAAGTAATCGCACTGTAGAAAAGCCCGAGCGAATGTGGGAAGTCAATCGATTCGAGGATGCGGACCGTACCGTCAATCCCGCTGGCCAGGCTGGTAGTGGTCCACTCCCCGACACCATCGGCGGTGAGAATGGCGGCGTTTGCGAATGAGCTCGCGTAGTAACCGCTGGCACAGTGAGAGAGATGATGGTCGTAGCTTCGGATTTCGCCCGTGAAATCGAGCTTGTCAGCGAGTAACTCGAGCGTCGCCGTCTTTTCTTCCCAAGATTGGAGCAACGGCCGGACCGTGCCGATACCTTGCGCGAGTGACCATCCAATACGGTCTAGTTTGGCCGATGGATTCTCGTAATAGGCGAGGCATTGAATATCTCGGGTTGTGAGTCCGCCAGCAGCCAAGCAGAAGTCGAATGCGTTGAGCGGCACTCGTGGATCGAACTTCATCCTGCTGAACCGTTCCTCCTGCGCCGCCGCGACGACGCGGCCATCACGGATCAGACAACAGGCAGAATCGTGATACAACGCGCTGATTCCGATACAGGCGGTCACGAGGCGTCTCTCCGACTCAACACACCTGCGGCGGCAAGACGTGACACCGAGTGGGCGTAAGCCTCCGGACGAAGGTCCTCAATTGTGCCAGCAGACTCCACGTCCGTCCATGAAAGGCGTCCAGCCGTCGCCCATTGCAACAGGCGCCATTCGAGCCCAGAGACATCGAGAAACTCGACAAAGCCCCCTGGAACGACAGATATGTCTCGGCGGATACGTGTGGCCACGGCGCGCCATTTTTGCTCCGTTACGTGCTGTGGCAATGTGCCGGCCTTGTACCGCTCGGGTTGAAAGAGAGCGGGCGAAAACGTGTATTTCGATTGGACGAGCGCCGAAGAGCCATTCAGAGTCCATGTGGAGGAAGTGAGGGCGTGTTCCACCGATGGTTTGTCAGATGTGGGCTCCATTGTGCCCTGAACCCTCAAGATGGATTCGACAATGTCCAGAAGACTCCGGAGATGGCTTCTGCGCGGTTCCTCAGAGATGTTCTCGCATCGCCTCGCCAACACAGAGACTGTCGCACGTAGTATGTTATCAGGGTCAGGAGTGTAACCGCCGGCCGCACCCATGTGCCTGACGATTTCGTCGAGCAAACCGGCAAAGCTACCTGCCAGTTCGAACAGAAGAATTCGCAGCGGCCACCAGCGTATGTTGTATACGACTCGCCCTGTAAATGAGAGCTCGGCAGCCGCATCCATGGCTTGACGTGACCAATCTTTGCTCTTGAAGACAAGTCCGGTGTTGGCGTCGAAATGTATGTCGTGCTCTGCAACTCCGCGTTCCTGCGCAGTCCCGCCGATGATTACAAGATGATGGAGCAGCATCGCGAACGGCTGCTTACCGAAAACGTAGTCAATGCCGTTCAGATATCCTTCATAGGTGTCGCCAGGTAAACCGAAGATTAGATCGATGGCAGCATAGTGATCTGTCGCATCGTAGAATTTGGCCAGCCGTTCGTCAAACCGTTTTCTTTGGAACGGACGTCGCGCAAACTTCAATGCCTGGGGTTCGATCGATTGCAGCCCGATCTGACAGGGTCGCAAGATTCCGCGCCGCGCCATCTCTCCCATGAGAGCGATGGTGTCATCCTTGAGGATCTCTACGAAGATCTCAAAGTTGAATCTGCTTTTCCCATTGTGATTGCTAAGGATGTATTCGAGAATTCGATTGCAGCGAGCTTCATTGGTGTGGAAGATGGCGTCAGTGAACTCGACGTTGTACCCGTTGGCTAACACCCAGTCTAGTTCCTCGCGAACGTAATCAAACGAGTGGTAACGACCTGTTGCGGGCAACTCTGACATGAGGCAGAAGGAGCACGGCATTGGACATCCCCGAGACGTTTCCAGCATGAGGTTGACGCCATAGGAAGCATCCTTCAAGATGTCCACATAGTCGCGAACGACGGGAGAAGGGATGTCGTCGAGGTTGCTCATCAACTGAGGCGCCGGACCTTTGAGAGTGACGCCGTCCTGGACGACGACTAGTCCCGGTACTCGAGCATAGTCAGGAGTTCCGCTGCTGAGTTCCGCCAGCAATGCCCCGAATGCCGGTTCGCCCTCCCCACTCAATGCGATATGGAAATGAGGGTGCTCGCGTAGGAATCTTTCTTCGTGGCCAAACACACCCATACCGCCGATGACTAGCAGCGCGTTCGGGAATAGTTCGCGAAGTGTTCGCGCCATGTATGAGTAGAGCGCGACGTTCCATGAGTAACTGGAGAACGCGATTACGTCCGGTGGGTGTTCTTCCAGCCGGCGATACATATCTCGCAGCATGAACACACCCTCGATCGCGTAGTGACCCGAAAGTGTATCTTTTAAGCGGCGATACATTGGGCCTTCGAAGTTGATTGCATCGATGTCCCACTCACGGCCGAGACCGAGTTTATGAAGACAGTACGATTTGATCAACCCGGATGCCAATCCTGGCGCGGACGGGTTCGCCTGTACAAGGTAGGCCCTGCCACGGCGTCCGCGTGGAACTCCGCGGGATCCACTGATAGCAGATGCGGCTAATTGAACCAACTCCGTCACGATGGCCGCCTGGCTGCGCCCAAGAACCACTCGACGAGAAGATCCGCTACTCGCTTAGCGTGCGGCGCACGCACCATGGAGTCATGGTCCCCGGGAACGAGTTCGTGGCGAAAATCCCCAGAGGTCTTGGATCGCCAATCGCCCATTCGGGCACTGTGGGCGCCGTCTTTGGCTTCGATGGCCAGCAAGCCTCCGCGGATTTCCCCCGTGGCGACGTAGGAGGCTGCCATGTCGCGATGGATTTGAACTCGCTCCTCAAGCTGAGGCCGTTCCTGTTCGGGAACCCCGTTCCAGTAGATGATCGGAGGCTGCGCCGACACGGGGGCGTGCACGGGGCGATCCAGCAACACGATTCGTGTTTTGTGCCCTAATGACTCAATTCGCTTCGCAACTTCGAAACACACGATAGCTCCGAATGAATGACCCGCCAGCATATAAGGGCTGCTGACTCTCTGGAGTATTCGTTGTGTGATGCCTTCGACGAGTTCGTCGAGAGTGGTGGCGCCATGATATGCGAGACCGTGGGTCTCAAGCCGTCCGCTACAGCCGGATGTGAGGTCGTCAAAGACGGACGGCACGCCGACGATCGGGGGGAGCAGGATTAATTCCGCTTCGAACGGTCCGCGAGACTGACCGCAAATAACAGCCGAGTAGAAATCTTGTGGGGTCGGATGCTCGTACAACTGGTGCAGTTGAAAGTGCGTGCCCAGATCGGCCGTCATACGAGCCACTGCGCGCAAAGCGAGAAGACTGTGGCCACCCCGATCAAAGAAGTTATCGTTCGCGGCAAGTCGCGGAGTATCGAGGACGTGAGCCCAGATGCTGGCGACACTTTGCCACGGCTGGTCTTCAAAGTGGCCATGAGACCTGGAGCTTTCGAGCAGCGCAAGCAGCGCGTCCCGATCCGGTTTGCCGCTTGCGTTTAACGGCAACCGAGCTACCGGCGTTAACCACCGCGGAATCATATACTCGGGAAGGAGCGCTTGCAGGTACCTGCGCATCTCCTGTGGCTGGGGAAGGGTGACGCCGGCATAGAATCCGGCGAGTTCGAGACCTCCCGAGGTTTCGCGGGGCAAAACAATGGCAGCTCCTACATCGGTGTGGGCACTTAAGACTGTCGCGATCTCACCCGTCTCAACACGGTGACCACGGATTTTAACTTGCGCGTCCGCACGCCCTTCGAACACTATCTGACCGCCGATCCGTCTGCGAGCACGGTCGCCTGTTCGTAGTAGGCGCTCACCGGCACGAAACGGGTTGGGGATAAAGCGATCGGCGGTTTGTACAGGATCGTTGCGGTAGCCCAATGCGAGGCAAGGTCCACCAATATAGAGTTGTCCGATGGCGAGATCTGGGACTAGTTCGAGACAGTCGTTCAGCAACCATACTTCGCTGTTTGAAAGTGCAGTGCCGATTGGCACGGTAGGAGCTTCGATCGATTCGCCGGGCCGCACGGTGAAGGCCAGTGAGTCCACTGCCGATTCGGTGAGACCGTAGATGTTCGTGACTGTGACTCCGCTGCCCACGGTGGATGATTGAAAATTTCGGACGGCAGTGATCGCAAGCGTTTCACCGCCAATGATCATATGCCGCAAGGCGGATGGTTTGGAACGCTTTTGTTCGTTCTCGGTGAGAAGGTTCAGCAGTGCGGGTGTGCCGTCACAGACGTTTATCTGTTGCTCTTCGAGGAACTCAACTAAGCGGACGGGGTCGCGCTTGATTTCCGCCGGGATCACGACTAGGTGATGGCCCAGAATGAGTGAAGAAAATATCTGCTGGACCGAAGCATCAAAACTCAGCGCTGCTGCCACAGCTATTCGTAAAGGCCGCTGACTCAAAGGTCCGAGTATTCGCTCCTGAAGCGCCGCCACAAGGCTTAGAACGCCACGATGCGTGTTGATGACGCCCTTCGGCTGACCCGTGGAGCCGGAGGTATAGAGGACGTAGGCGGGGCTATCGGGAAAGATCGCTACATCGTTCCACTCTGTCCGATGCGTCTCTGCGAACGGCGGTGTGACGTGTGAAACGCCATCCAAGATACCCGTAAGATCTTGGGGGCAGATAACGGCGTGGGCGCCGCTCTGCAGCAGAATATCGCGAAGACGGGCGGCGGGCCACATCACATCGAGTGGAACGAAAGCCGCCCCGGCTTTAAGAACGCCCAGCATCGCCGCTATCGCATGAACGCCGCGGGGAAGTGCAAGTCCGACCAAGTGGCCGGAGCCCACATCTAGGGCGACCAATCGCCACGCTACTTCAGCCGACTCCCGATCGAGTTCTAGATAGGTGAGCGAGCCGTCGGTCCCCGAGATGGCGACGTCATCGGGATGCGCCGCAATAGATGCAGCAAACGCCCGGGGCACACTTTCTTCGAGTGTTTGACCCGAAGGGACGGGCGCCTGATGTTTCAGGATGCCGAAGTGTCCCACGCTCCGCGTCGGCCGTGCGACTGATCCCGCGATGAAGTCACTGAAGCGCTGGGCGACTTCGTCAATTGTGGGGGCGTCGATTACGACCGGGTCATACGCAAGCTCTAGGCGCAGGGCGTCGTGCCGCTGGCGGGCTAGTAGCTTGAGACGGAATACATCTGCGTGTGAGACGACGGCAAACGTCTCTGAGCGCCATTCAAACTGGTATTGCAGGATGTCGTCGTCTTCGAGGTGAAAATAGTCGCTGAACTCGGTGGCCGTCTGACGGTGGCGAGAGGCTTCCGCGACGATTTGATTCAATGAAGATTCGTCTGAAACAGGGAAAGATAGCGGCAAGACTCGTGTTAGTGGTCCGATGATTTCTTGCATCTCCTCCAGAAAGCGGCCATCGTCGACGAGGCCGACGACCATCGAACCGCTCGTCCGGTAGCGTGACAGAAAGGCGTACCACAACGCGAGTAACACGTCGGCATCGA
This sequence comes from Bryobacteraceae bacterium, assembly GCA_963844855.1. Taxonomy (GTDB): domain Bacteria; phylum Acidobacteriota; class Terriglobia; order Bryobacterales; family Bryobacteraceae; genus DASQDN01. The sequence continues at coordinate 13,406 of CAWJQP010000063.1, read as the reverse complement.
GCACATCCGAGACACCGGGAGGAAAGGGTATGCTGACTGAGAGCGGACGGAAGTCCTCATCGGACATCCATTCTGACCGCTCCAGAGCTGTGTGTGTTTGGGCAAAACTGATCTCGTCAAACCTGTCCCAACAGTGCACTGCATCGGCGGCTCGGGAATCGAGAGTTTCCCACCACCAGTTTCCAGCTTCGGCGTAGGTGAGCTGCGACGGGACTAGATGATCCGATTCGAGTGTCTCATTCACCAGCAAACATGCAGAGTTGGCATCGAGCAGACATCCGGGCGCGGCTACAGTGAAGTACGTGCCGCCGGCGTTCTGCCACGTTCCCGCGAGAACAGCCAAGTCTTGTACGGCATCACGAAGCATAGTTGCCGGGGAGGCATTGTGTTGTAGTGAGTGAGACAGACCCACTACTCGATGCCGACTGACGGTGGCAGCCCATGCGCGGCTCAGGCGCTGATGGCCCATATTCTGTGGAAGGGTTGTTGTGACCGTCGTCGTGAGGGTCTTGTGATCGGCGTGCAAGCGGAACCAGCGTCGCTGGGCAGGAGAGAGCGTATCAGACTTGGTATCTACAGCTGGGGTCAAGCCGACGCTCCCTTCGACTCATAGATATCACTCATGGCGACAGCGATGAGACGCTCACCTGAATAGGCGGTCCGGCCGTGGGCGCGAAGCATGTTGTCGAGGAGCAGGACGTCTCCCTTTCTCCAGAGTTCGTTATGAGTCTCACCTTGAAGAGCTGATTCGATCGCCTCAACACACTCCTTCTCAATTGGGCTGCCATCGCCGTAATAGGTCTGAAACGGGAGATCGTCGGCGCGGCCGTACTTCAACAGTGAGTCACGAAGGGCGCTATCGAGGCTCAAGACATTGAAGAAATACGCGTGGTTGAACCACACCCATTCTCCGGTCTCGGGGTGACGGCGCAAAGCGGGCCGCCGCCATTGCACGCGCAGTCGCTTAGTCGAAAGCCATTGGCACTGCATGTCGTTCGAAGCGCAATAGCGCTCCACTTCCTCCGTGTTGTGTGTTCCGAACGCCTCAGGCCAATCGAGCCCGAGTCCGCTTCCGAAGTTTCGGACATATGCGACGCCCAGCTCCCGAAATTGTGCTACCACTTTGTCCCGTAAGGCTGCCAGCACCCGGCGCGTATCGGCGGTGGGTGTGGCTCCTCCGTGTGCGGCGGGTTGAAGGCACGCGAAGGCAATCCTCATCGGCCACCGCGCAGCATACGAGTGCTCGGTGTGGAGCCTTATATCCTGATCCGCCGGATGATCGGTGGACGTATAGACGTTGGCGCCTATGCTGTGCCGTCTCGAAGAGCGTTCTTCGTATGAGATGGGGGACTGTCCTGATGTTTGGAGGAAGGTGGAGAAGGCCTGGACGGTGTCTACCTGGAAACCGCGAAAGACGATACCTCCATATCGCTTTAGGAGATCGTTCAGATTTTGGCGGTTGTCACGGAGCCACTGTTCGCCATTTGTTACAGGGCCGTTCAATTCCACCGATGCTGGCATTCGAGAACTGGCCTCCGGTTCAACGACGCGGACGGGGCCATGGACTGCGGCTTGTGAGCGTTCTCGAACTCCCGCTAGACGCGCTCGGCGTGCGAGGGTGTTTCTTGAAGGGGAGGGATGCGACGATGCTTTGAAGTCGGTTTCTGTTCGTACGCGCTCCAGCATTCGGAGCATGTTGTCGGCGAGGCGGTCGGCCGTAGTGGCAAGAAACAGTTCTTTATCGAAATACAAGTGCAGAGTAATGCCGTCTGGTTGTTCGGTGAAGAGGAAATCCAGATCGAATTTCCCTGCGTTTTCAAAGCCAGTGTGAAACGGGTGAGTGTCGAGTCCTGCAAGGCGTAGGTCGTACGGGTTGCCCTCCATCTCGGCAGGACGGAAGTCAATCTCGACATCGAACAAAGGGCGAGCCTCCTGGGGCGCGACGAGTTCAAACGGGTACGCTTGATGGTCAAGCGCGCCATTGATTGTCGCCTGCACGTTGGGCAGCAGTTCGGAGATGCTCATGCCGTCTGCCACTCGATCTCGCAGGACAAGCATGTTGAGGAAAAGCCCGGCGACCTGTTCGGTTTCTGGGAATAATCGTACCGGAGCGGGCGCGCCAACCGCGATGTCCTCGCCACATCCGATATCGTGGAGCAGCATCTTGAGAGTGGCTACAAGCACTGCAAAGACGCTGCCGTGGTGAGTTCCGGCGAAGGATCGCAAAGCATCCGCATCCACGCGAGATATGTGACGTCGCACGACAGCGCTGGCAAACTTCTTATCTCGTTTGCGTGGAAGGTCAGCGGGCAGGCGGGCTCGCGCGCTGAGTCCGTTTAGCCTGCTACGCCAGTAGTCTCGGTCGGCTTGACCTTTCGCTGATGAGACGTACTCACGCTGCCATAGGACGAAATCGCGGTAATTATGACTTAACGTCGGAAACGATCGACCGACGTACAGCCCGCTTAGATCCTGTAAGAGCAGGTGCATGGACCAGCCGTCGGAGGCGATGTGATGAATGGTGAGAAGTAAGACGTGAGTGGTGTCCGTGAGACGGAACAGATGCGCGCGTAGTTTGAGAGGTTGATCCAGAACGAAGGGTCGGGTGATCTCTTCGCGAATGTGACAGCGCAGAGTGTCGTCTTCAATAGACTTATGCCTTAGATCCCGGTCGTCAATTTGGACGCGATCGATGGATGCGATTTCCTGCACGATACCGTCCAGGCGGTGTACCAAACCTGCCCGAAGTGGCTCGTGGCGTTTGACGAGTTCATCTAATGCTCGTTGAAGGGCTTCGCGATCCAACACTCCTTTGAGCACATAGCAACGCGGTATGTGGTAAGACGCTCCAGGGGCAGCGTGGTGGTGAAGCAGCCACATACTCTCCTGGGCGAAGGAGGCGGGGTACGACGAACTCTCGGCCGCTCGCGGCAACTGCAACGGAGCGCCGATTACGGCCGACTCGGCGTGAGCTATAAGCCCGCTGATGGTAGGCTCGCTAAAAAAGTCAGACAGTGTGCATGTGAGACCAAGTTCGTTACGAATGCGCGCTAGAAGGCGCATGGCTTTCAGACTCTCTCCCCCTAACGTGAAGAAGTCATCCTCAACACCAACTGGTCCACGACCGAGGATGGTTTCCCAGATGGTACGGAGGCGAGCCTCAAGAGACGAGCGCGTTGAATGAGATGCAGTCGAGGACGGGGCCAGTTCCTGCGCACGAAGCGCACGGACGTCCGTTTTGCCGTTGTGGGTCAGCGGCCATGTCGGGATGATTACTACATGGGCCGGTGTCATGAAGTCGGGCAACTCTCGTACCAGAGCGGTCTTGATTGTCTTCTCGTCCGCACTGTCAGTGTGAGATACATATGCGACTAACTCTGGGTCGGTAGCAATCGTACGGGCTTCCACATACGCCTGCACGATACCTGGGAGGCGGAGGATAACGCGTTCGATCTCACTCGGCTCAACACGGTGGCCACGGATCTTCAGCTGACGATCCATGCGGTCCAGGAAATGGATGGAGCCATCGGCAAGCCGCTTGCCGCGATCGCCTGTGCGATACAGGCGCATGCCGGATTCTGTGGGATGGGGTGTGAAGTGTTCGGCAGTGGCTAACGGATCGTTCCAGTAGCCCTGGGCCAAAGCACGTCCGGCAACTGCGATTTCTCCTATACTGCCGACGGGAACGGGCGCGGCATTGCGGTCTATAACATTGACCCACGTGTTTGCCACGGGCACGCCGACGGGAATGGGACTTTTGTGCTCACACTCACTCGCGTCGTGCGCACAGACGCACACTGCTGTCTCCGTTGCGCCGTATGAATTGATGATTCGGCGCCCCCGGCCAGCACGTTCCACATCAGCGCCGGTCAGCGGTTCGCCACCGAAGATCAAGGTGCGAATTCCGTTCAAGCGGTCAACGTCGATCGTTCGGAAGGCGGAGGGAACGAATGCAGCGACGGTTGGCCCCACATGATTGATGAGACCTTCGAGCGCACAAGTGTCGGTCCTTTCCTTGCGATTCGCGATGACGAGCGCGGCTCCCGAGAACAAGGCCAAGGTCAGAACCAACCACGAAGCATCGAATACGGGCGCAAAAACCTGCAGCAGCCGATCGTCCAGTGTGACCCCTACGAACTGGATTTGATCGAGCGCCATGTTCACGAGGCTGCCGTGCGAAACAGCGACGCCTTTCGGCTCACCCGTCGAACCCGATGTGTAAATCAGGTACGCTAGATCTCCAGCAAATACCCTTATAGGCGAAGCCGTTTCGGTGGGGGCTAGGGTTTCTGGAAAGGAAGTGAGTTCCAGACACTGAATTTTAACCGGTAATACAATGCCGCTAGACTTGCTTTGAATGACGACAGACGGCGAGGCGGACTTAAGGATGGAGTCCAGCCGAAGTTGAGGCCAATCCGGGGATAACGGCACGCAAATTCCGCCGGCCTTCAACACCGAGAGGGTGGAAAGGACCTGAAGAGGCGAACTATCCATAAGGATCGCCACCCGATCACCTTTCCTAATCCTATACGCGAACTGTAACCGCCGCGCGAGCGTATCGGCCGCATCATTGAGCTGCGCATACGAAACCTGTTCGCTTGCGGTGATGATCGCGGGCCTTTGCGGTGTTACTGCAGTCTGCTGTTGAAAGCACCCGTGAATGGTGGAGAGCGGATAATCGCGAACGGCGCCCGATCCTGTCTGGTTTAAACGTGATAATTCTTCAGGTGATAAAAGTTCGATTTCACCACATATCCGCGATGGAGAAGCTAACGCGGAGATGAATGCATCCAACGCGAACAGCAAACGCTTTGGAAGGTCTGCCCCGAAGCGCTCTTGATCGAACGTAACAGCTACACCTGACTCCCTTTCGAGCAAGAGTTGGACATGTATTGGGATCGTCTCATCGCCGCGGGCTTGGAGGGTGAGCGCAACTCGGGGTTGCGATTGCGGAGACGCTTCCGGGGGATTTTGCCACGTGTTTAGCAGGCGCTCACGAACGCCGAGGAGATGTTCCCTCATCGTGACGCCGCCAACGAAGCGAGTCGAAAATATCCGTCGGTTAGATTGCAAAGATTTGCCTGGAATTTCAACTGCAACGTCGGCAAGTCCGGTAAAGCGATGTAAAATCGCCACCACTGCGGACAACACGACTGTAAAGTTGGAATCGGGACTGTCGCCCGCGATTTGACGGAGCAGTTCGCAGCACCGATCGCTAAACCGGCAACTCGCGGCAACGTATTTTGTGCTTAACGCAGGGTACGACTGGGACGCCCGCGTCCGGTCAGGGAGTTCCATAATTCACCTGCGTGTCGTTCGGCCGAGAGTATCCGCTCCGTCCTGCCGGAAACTCCAGAGTGTTGTTTAGTTTATTTGTTTTTCAGCAGTAGGTCAAATTGAAAAGGGCCTTGATTTTTGTCATACAACTACATCATCATTCTGGCAGCATGAATTAAACTACCAGTTAGCCTTGGACGGCCGTAACGATTTCTTTGTCCATTCGCCGGAGAGTTTGCTAGCTAACGCGATTTTAACCATGACGAATCCGAGGTCGGCCACGGACCCCCACTTGACGTCTGTACACTTTGCTGTGCCAGGCAACATCCGTTGGAACTGCCCGGTTATTTACCGCAATGCTCGGCTAGCTCGCGCAGTGGAGAAGCTGCTGAATGAGGAAGTTGGCCTATCGAAGATTTCGGCGAACCCGGATACGGGTCGCTTGCGGGTAGTCTTCTCCACTTCGCAGCCGGTGGAGAATGTCGCGCTCGTATGTGAGTCTGCAATACGAAGAGCTCTCCGGGCGGAAACGGTGGTGGTCAGAATGCCAGCTCGGACCACGTTATCGCCAGCACCGCGGAGCCGGAGATCGCGCGGCGCGCAAGAGGTGGAGAACTCTCGGGTGCCGTTCGGGGTTGTTGTCATCGGCCTGGCGGGATTTGCGACATGGTACGTCGCTAAGGCCGCTCTGAATGTATTCTCACGAACGGCTGTGTTCGCCGGCGTGGTTTTGTTCGCTGGTTCCACTGGGGCTCTGCTTTATAAGATCAATGAGGAACCCGCCGACCCGCAGATTCAACGTGACCGCGACCGCGCTCTTCGAGAATTATGGCGGGTAGCTGCTCCGTATCGAGGCACTCTTACGCTCGGACTGGTGATGGTGATCATTGGCCGCGCTCTTCAGGTTGCGGCGGTGGCCATCGTGGGCGTGATTATCGACTCGATGATCTCGGTGGGCGGCGTGTCGTTGTTCGGACAGGTGATCTCAATGCAGCCGCTGAGCATTGCAGCGCTCGGGGTCATTGCTGCGCTCCTAATTACATTTTGCGCACTGCTGGATTACTACTCACGGGTGTTGTGGATGCGCGCGGCGCACCAGATCACGCACGACGTTCGTCTCGATTTGTACCGTCACATCCAGAGTCTGGAAATGGCGCAGATTACGGACACGAATCGCGGGTCGTACCTGGCGCTGCTCAATGATGACATCAACCGGATTGAGTTGCTCTTCGGATCGACTTGGGGCGTGTTAAGGGAAGTTTCCTATGCAGTGTGCAGCGTGTTGGGCTTCTTCCTGGTAGATCCCGCGTTCGCAGGGCTCGTTAGCGCTGCGCTTCCCGCCCTGTTGCTCTTGTCGTATTCTCTGGAGCGGCGCATCCGGCCGCGCTATGCAGCGCTCCGTCGGCAGGCAGGCGAACTTCACGGCGTGCTGTCTTCGACCTTGGACGGAATTGAGACCACTCGGGCGTTTGGTACGGAGGCGCAGACTGTTGAATGGGTTGCTGGGGCGAGCGCGCGTTATAGGGGCGAACAGGACGCGGCGCTGACCATAGTCACAACATACGATCCTGCCGTTCTTGCCGCCGCGAATGGGCTACGCGTGGTCACCTGCATCGCCGCCGGCTTTTACGCGGCTGCGGGCAACATGACAGTGGGGTCTTACGTGACTCTTGTGACTCTTGCGACTACGCTAGCTTTACCGCTACGCGGAGTGGCTCGCGATCTACCCCACATTTTATCAACGCTCGCGTCCCTCAGCCGAGTGTTTGAAGCGTTTCGGTTGCCGACAGAAAACCGGCAGGACGGCTTGCCGCTGCCCAGTGAAGTGGCCGGGCAGCTTCGGTTCGAGAGCGTCGCCTTCGCCTACCCTACGGGCCCTGTCGTGTTGCGGAATGTTTCTGTGGAGATTCCGGCGGGGCGGGTGACGGCTTTCGTAGGTGCAACGGGATCAGGAAAAAGTACACTTGCAAAGTTGCTGCTGCGCTTCTACGATCCTGCACAAGGACGTATCTCGCTCGATGAACAGGACCTGGGAACTCTGGGCCGCACGCATCTTCGACGGGCGATCGGCTATGTGGGCCAGGATGTCTTTCTATTCAATGGCAGTGTCCGGGACAACATACAGTTTGGTCAGCCTGGCGTTGAACTAGATCAGATTATTGAGGCAGCCCGCATTGCGGGAGCTCACGAATTCATCAGCGCTTTGCCGCGAGGGTACGATACGGTCGCCGGAGAGCGCGGCCAAAAGCTTTCGGGGGGCGAAAAGCAGCGAGTGGGAATCGCTCGCGCCCTTCTACTTATGAGACCAATCGTCATTTTCGACGAAGTCACATCGTCACTCGATGCAATAACCGAGTCGCAGCTTCTTAAGCGTCTTGCCGAGTGTCTTACAGGCAGGACAGTCATCGTAATCGCGCACCGCTTATCCGCAGTCCGGAACGCCGACCGAATTCATGTGATGGAGCACGGGGATATTGTGGAGGCTGGCACGCACGAGGAGCTGTTAACACGGCGCGGCCGGTATGCGAAGTTCTGGTCACTGCAGACTCAAGATATTTTCGATGAGGCGTAAGGCCACCGGAAGGGTTCGATCATGCAATCCGATGATTTGATCGATGGTTTCTGGCGAACGGATTTGCCTGAACTCAGTCTCGACAGAGCACTGATTGGCATAACTGTACCAGCGACGCAGCGAGCCTATCCCGCGATAGCGAGTCCGGGGATTGATGGCGTGGAACTCGCCCGATGGCTCACATCGGAGCGTGAAGTGGTTGAAGGCTGGCAACTTCAATACGGCGCGGTGTTGTTCCGTGGCTTTCCTCATGCGCCAACCGCGGCCACATTCCGTGAGATCAGCGCCGCGGCCATTTCACAACCGATGGCTTATACGGACCGTTCGTCTCCGCGAACAGTGGTCGATCAGTCGGTCTACACGTCTACGAATTATCCGTCGGGTTACGACATCGCGATGCACAGCGAACTTTCGTACTCGCACACGTTTCCTCGGCATCTTGCGTTCTTCTGTGTCAGGCCGGCCATTGAAGGAGGAGCAACACCACTTGTCGATACCCGTGTGGTTCTGTCGGCCCTCAGTTCGGCGACGCGTTCTCGCTTCGAGAAACAGGGTGTGCGCTACACACGTCGCCTGAGTCCGAGCCTAGGCATGTCGTGGCAAGAAGTGTATGGAACCGAAGATCGCGCCGAGGTTGAGGCGCGCTGCAATGCTTTGGGTGTCGAGTTGACGTGGCGCGACGATGGAGGAGTTGTTACCCAATGGACGCGACCCGCGATTTGCCGCCATCCGATTACTGCTGAAGCCGTGTGGTTCAATCATGCTCTGTTCTTCAATGTCGCGAACCTTGACCCGGAAGTTGCGCTCTCTCTCGGTTCTGATACCGCATCACCATTCGAAACCTCGTTCGGCGACGGGTCGCCGATAGACGAGCAGACAGTGGATGAGATCGCGCAGGCGTACCGTCAGGCGGAGAGCACTTTTTCCTGGCAACCCGGCGATCTTCTTCTGCTCGATAACATGCTGATGGCGCACGGACGTCGAGCGTACCACGGTGAACGCCTCATCCTTGTGGCTATGGGTACGATGTGAACTCGCCGGTATTGTATCCACCGTCGCCGCAGCAGAAGCGATTGTGGCGCAACCAGTCCGCATCGGAGAAGCGTGACTGCCGGCTTCACAATCATATTGAACTGGAACTCGATGGCGGGTATCGAGACGTTGTCGGAAGAGCCTTGGCGCAGATGATTGCTGCTCATGAGATCCTGCGCACGAGCTTTCAATGGCGTGCCGGATTGAGCGTCCCATGGCAGGTGGTTCAGCCGCCTTGTGAACCCACTGGTGACTCAAGTGAGTCTCTCGTTTACAGTTGCTTCGATCTTGCATCCGGCCGTATTGCGGCCAAAGTTTCCATCCCCGCGGTTTGCAGCGACGGTTACACGCTGGTGGCGATTGCGCGCAAATTGGCGCAAATGGTTTCCGGGGATGCACTGCAGTCGCGGGGCAATGGCCTTACGCCGCAATACGCGCGTTATGCTGCCTGGCGAAACAGACTGAGCTCAACCGCTGACGCGGAGGGCGCTCAGTTTTGGGAAGCCGAACAACATGACGACGTCCCATGGGCTACGTTCGGGGGCGGCGAGCTACATGATGGTCCTTTTCACGTAAGGTGGACCGAACTCGGCGAGGCTACGGCTATTCAAAACGGCCTTCAGCGAATGTCCTTGAAATGCGGTCTTTCTCCCGAAGACCTGCTGCTTGCACTGTGGGTGGCGTGGCTACGCCGCTTTCAGGATGGTCAGTCGTTTCGCATAGGCGTTTCGGTGAATGGGAGGATCCATAAGGAACTGGAGACACTGTTAGGTCCCGCGACCTCTGTGCTTCCGCTGAGTGTCGAAGTTAGCTCACAGGTCAGTCTGCAGGAGTTAGCGGCTGCTTGCTTTGCGAGAATGGCGTCCATTCGTCGCAACGCGCACTATTTTCGAGACGACACCAATGACAGTAATGGCATTGGATTCGAATGGATCGATGCGATCACACCGGACTCGGTGCGTGTACGAGAACTCTTCACAACGGGTGACTGCTGCCCAGTAAAGCTGGTATGTGTGGCAGCCAGCGATGGATTGAGAATGCGGTTTGCATATGATTCCACACAGTACCGGACGCGCGAAATGGAGGATAACCTGGATTCGTTCCTTCAGTTCTCAGCAAAGGTGGTTACGGGCGAAGCAGGTATTCAGGACGCTCCTACGTTGAGCCTGAAGCAGCAGCGAAGACTGATCGCGCTCAGTCGAGGCCCACGCGTTAGATTCGCACAGCACGCTACGGCTCTCGATGCCATTCGCGACTATGCGGAAAAGACGCCTCTGAAAGCCGCGGTGGTGGGTGCGGCGCGTACGCTTACCTACGGTGAATTGTGGCGGCGGGCGCACGGGATGGCCGAACGTTTCGGTCTCGCGGATGCGGCCGCCGCCTGTTCACCAGTTGCTCTTCTGCTGGATTCCGACTACCAGTTGCCCGTTTCCGTTGTCGCTGCCTGGATCTCGGGCCGGCCTTATCTTCCGCTCGATGTGGCGAACCCACCTGCGCGGATTAAATCCATGCTGGCGCAATGCGGGGTGGAGTTGATCGTTGCTGAACCTCGATATCACGACCGCTTTCGGGGATTTGAAGGGAAGCTATTCACTCCTGAGACGGAGCCCGAGCGGAACGCACGCAGTCTATCGGCTCCGCACTATGATGCGCGAGCGCCCGCTTACGTCATCTTCACCTCGGGTACCACGGGAGCACCGAAGGGAACCATGACTCCGCACGGCGCGCTGATGAACTATGTCGGCTGGCTCCGTTGGAACTTCGGGATCGATTCTTCTGACTCCTCAGTACTGCTGACCTCGCCTGCCTTTGATCTGGGTCACACGGCTTTTTGGGGAACTCTCCTACAAGGGGGAACCATCGTCCTACCCAGTGATGAAATTCGTTCCGACCCGGCGCAATGGCTCCCGTTCTTCATGGCTCAGCGAGTCACCTACATAAAGCTGACGCCTTCCATGTTTCATGCGCTGGTGGCGGAAGACTCGCGCGAGCATCTTCGGCTTGCGAACGATCTGCGTATTGTTTTTCTTGGCGGGGAGCCGATCCGGAGCGATGATGTTCGGGCAGCTCTTCAACTTCGTCCCGACTTGACGGTCGTCAATCACTACGGGCCCACTGAAGCCACTATCGGTTGTGTCGCTACAAAGGTTGATGCGCGCACATTGCACACATTTACTCAACGACCGGTGATCGGGCGTCCTATCGCAAACTGTCAAGCTTACCTTCTTGATTCGAGTTTTCAGCCGGTTCCTCCCGGCGTCAGTGGCGATCTGTATATTGCTGGGAATGGTGTGGGCATCGGCTACAGCGGTCGCCCCGACGTGACGGCTGAGAGCTTTGTTCCCAGCCCGTTCGCGCCCGGTCAGCGCATGTACCAGACCGGAGATCGCGCTCGGTGGACGAAGGAAGGAGACCTCGAATATCTACGTCGGGCAGACCGGCAGTTGAAGATCAAAGGCCAACGGGTTGAGCTCTCTGAGATAGAGAGTATTCTGGCGCAGCACCCCAACGTTGGGGCGGCTGTTGTTAGTCCGCGCGGTGAGCCAGGGCAAGTCACGTTGACCGCGTTCTTAGTTCCTGCGGGACGCGATGCCGGAATGATTTCAGGCCTTTGCGGTTTGTCGCAGGAGGAGCGAAGAAGGTTGGCTCCGCTCCCGAATGGGGTGATTGTCTCGAGCTTTCGGCAGGCTGAGACTGATTTGCTTTTTCGTGAGATTTTCGTTGAGCGCATCTACGCTCGGCACGGCATTCAGTTGGAGGATGACGCCGTTGTGTTGGATGTTGGCGCGAATGTCGGAATGTTCGGGTTGTGGGCAGCCTCCAGCGCTCGAGGAGCACGGGTATACTCGCTTGAACCGATTCCTGATACGTTTTCTCACCTGCGTGTTAATTCCAAGCTGGTTGGGGCTCGTTGGAAAGTGTTTCCACTCGCGGTCGGAGATGCTTGTCGGACGACTTTGTTCACAGCCTATCGTGACCACAGTCTTCTGGCAACAAGGAATCCCGATGAGGAAGGTGACCGAGCCTTATTGCTTCGGCGCGCGCGGAGGATGAGTGACCAGTCCCACTCAGCAGACTTGATCGATGACCAGATGACCAATCACAGGATCGAGTGTGAGATGGCGACTCTTTCCTCCTTCCTGGCGGATCAAGGAATCGATCGGGTTGATCTGCTCAAGGTGGACGTTCAACGCGACGAGTATGCTGTGCTTCAGGGGATAGCGAGTGAAGATTGGTCGCGTATTCGGCAACTCGTGGTGGAAGCGCACGATCATAATGGCAATGTCCGGGCGGTGCGCGAGCTGCTTATGGGGCATGGCTTCGATGTAACGATTGAGCGAGATGCAATGCAGGGCGATCGCGTGATGCTGTATGGGCGACGTTCAGACAGTGCGGTCGCGCCGGCGGGCCCGTCGAATTCGACATGGCTGTCGCCTCGCGCACTCGCCGACTCCGTGCGGTTGTTTGTGGCGGAGCGCCTACCAGCGCATATGCTGCCCAGCCGCTACGCCTTCGTCAATGACATTCCGCGTACTCCCAATGGGAAGCTCGACCGGGGTGCTCTGCTCGAAATGCCAGCGGATGCATGGGATCCAGAGCCGCAACTGACTCGCCCAAGGGGTGAACCTGCGGTCACCTTGGCTCGCCTATGGCGCGAGGTACTCAAGGTGGATGAGGTCGGCTTGGAGAGCGACTTTTTCCAGTGCGCTGGCCACAGCCTGCTGGCCGCGCGTCTGACAAATCGAATCGCGGAGACACTTGAGACAAGGGTTCGACTTGCGGACGTATTACGAAATCCAGTGTTCGCTGACATGCTCAGGCTTCTTACGATCACCGCACCCGCGCTCCCGGATCAGATTACGAAGGCGCCCGCCAGAGGACACGATCCACTAACTCCGGCGCAACGGGGACTGTTTGTGCTCGCGCAATTACCGGGGGGAAACGCTGCATACAACGTTCTTCGGACACTGCGCGTTAGCGGTCGCCTGGACGCCGATACACTTGAACGCGCTTTTCGTGACTGCGTGAAGCGCCATGAGGCCCTTCGCACCGCAGTAATCGATTTAGATGGGCAGCCAGTCCAGCGCGTCATCTCTTTCGAGCAGGCACAGCTTCGAATGGAGCGATGTATATGCGAGTCAGACAATGAGGCCGCAGAAATTGCGGAAGCTGAGGCGCGCCGCCCGTTTGAACTCGGACACCCGCCGCTACTCCGGGCATGTCTGATAGAACTTCGGGCAGACGTTCACATTTTAGTGATAGTCGCTCACCACATTGTTACGGATGGATGGTCACTGGAGGTTCTCCTCCGTGAGGTTTTCGAACGATATGGGGTTCTGGTGGAAAATCCCGTTGCGCGAGCGCACGAACTTTCGTTGCAGTTTCGCGACTTCGTGGAAAGCCATTGCGACCGACTGCCGAGATCCGAAGATGTGGAGTATTGGCTTGAGAAACTCGCAGGCGCGCGGTGGGACCGATCTCTTCCTCTGGACTTCGAGCGTCCGAGCCGGAACAGATTCGAAGG
>CAWJQP010000062.1:0-110743 GCA_963844855.1 Bryobacteraceae bacterium | reverse complement strand
CAGAGCTGACCGCGTGCGGTATTCTGCCGCGGTTATCGATCGCGTCCGAGATCTCGGCACGAGCTTGCCCAATGAAGAAATCGCCGACTGCCTTAATCGAGAAGGTTGTGTCAGCGCCTTGGGCAAACCTTTCACCGGTTCCATGATCCAGTGGATTCGTTATCGCTACCAGATTCCTAAGGCCACGCTAGCAGGCGCGGGGAGTCTACTGTCCAGCAAGTGGCCGAGCGTTTCGGGGTGAGTACTCACGTGGTCTACTACTGGATCGATCGTGGTGTTATCCAGGCGCGCCGTCTTAACGCCGGAATGCCGTATTGGATTACACTCAACGAAACAGACGAACAGAAGCTTCGAGACTGGGTACGCAACTCATGCAGGATTCACACGGCACCCCCAAAGCATTTGGCGGAAAGTGCATTATGAAGTCACCGTCGCGATGCCCAGGGGACGTTGCCGTCCGTCGGCCTTCGGAATGTAGCTTCTCCTGGAAGGATGCGCTCGATACGTGCCGCGATGGATTCGGCCATGAAGGTCTGCCAGTTTCTCATCAAGGCCCGTCTCATACTCTCTCCACGTCACGCCATCCACTCCGGGCGCAGCTTCCCGCTTCAGGGCGTAGTAGCTCTCCCGCAGCAGATCGATACTGACGTGATGGAGCAGCGCGGTGAACCGCGTCCGCTTGTCTTTACGTGCTGCCTTACGCACACCGAGCAAGTCGCTCAACTCGCTGATCCGGCTCTGAGTCCGGGGCGCGGTCGCCTGCCCAATGTTCTCCTTGGTCGGTTGCCTTCCCTCCGCGCCCTCCGCCGACGGTGGCCCGCCATTGTTCGGACACTTCGTTGGTACTACGCAACCGTCCGACTCCCCACCGACGTACGTGTTGGACTTCTGGCTCATGGCCTTCTCCAACCGGCCCGCCGCCTCTTTGGCCACGGGCACCGATGGGGTCTCCCGGTTCTCGCGCGTGGAGTTTCCATGCATGCTTGGGGTCTCAGACTGCGCAGAGTCCTCCGGGTGCTTGCGATGGCGCACCCGTCGATGTTGCCTTCCGCCATGCTGAACGGCGTCGGCACTCCGGTCGCGATTATTTCGCAGCTCAATACCCTGCCTGCATGTGCCCCTGTCAACGCTTCGATGGCAGCCTCGCGGCTGGCCACGCATGACTCGGGGCCAGGATGGATCGCTACTCCTTTCCTGTATGACTCTTTCATTCACAACTCCACACCGTTTGCTCCGAAAACAAGTTACAACGTCAGCCTGTTTCACCTATGAGACCGTCCGGCATTGCTAACACTTGAACGGAGACCCCAAGCCGACGCAGGCTGCGGAGGTGATGATGCGCCCGGCGCTGCCGCCGCCGTTGCTGGGGTGCATCCTCAGCACCGCGAAACGGCACGCTCAGCTTCAGCATGCAGTACAGAATGATCAGCATCTGGTGTGCTACTGCCACGATCGCGCGCTTCTGGCCTCGCCGCGGCGACAACTGCTGGAACCGACTCTGGAATACAGACCCTTGCTTTCGTGTCGCTGCCCACGCGCACTGCACCAATGCGGTACGCAGATAGGGATTCCATGCGTCGTCTGAGCACCCTTCTGGATGCCGGCGCTCTCTCGATTGCCTGGACATAGTCCGGCCCAACTCGCCATCTGCTCGGCCGTCGGAAAGGGCGTTAGGTCTGTCCCTGTTTCCGCCAGGATGCTGGCTGCCGCCAGTTGCCCCACTCCGGGAATAGTCTGCATCAGCAAGAATGCGTTCTGAAATGGTGCCGCTTGCATACGACGCAGTATCTCAGCGTCCAATTCCTCCACCTCCTCTTGCAAGCACGCCAGGTGGCGTAGGCAGCTTCGAATTAGCAGTTTTTCGTGGTCGCTCATCCGATGGCCTTCGAGTGCTTCAATCAACTGCGGAATCTTGTTCCGGGCCTGACCTCGCGCCAGTTGCGCAATCTGTTCGGGGCTGGCCTCCCCGTTGAGCAGTGCCAGCAACATGCTCTGGCCGGAGACGCCAAAAACGTCGCTGAGCACGTTGCCGATTTTGACGTTCACCTGCTCCAGCAACTTCTGAACGCGATTCCGCTCGCGCGTGGCATCTTGCGTCAGTTGCAAACGCCGGCGCGTAATATCACGCAGGTCACGGACCGGCTTGGGTGGAATGTAACTGGATCGGATATGGTCGTGGCGCAACAGCTCTGCCAGATGCGCAGCGTCTTTGCGGTCTGTTTTGTGTCCCTTCCGATTCTTTACCTCTTCAGGATTCGCCAGCACCACTACAAAATGATCTTCCAGGATATTGAAAACAGGAATCCAGTACGATCCTGTGCTCTCCATCACCACGTGCGTGGCTTTCTCTGCAATAAGCCAGTCACGCAAGCGAATTAGGGCCGGCACGGTAACGTCAAACCGAAAAGTTTGACCACGAGGATCCTCATGGGCAGCGCCCTTCAGCACGCAGCAAAGAAGGAAACGCTTCCCGATATCGATGCCAGCACAACGTTCGATGATCTTACCCATTGTTCGACTCCTCGTCGTCGAAGAGCTGGCGCATAGAACATAAGTTGCTCCGCGGGCTGCAAGCTCCAATCAGGGGATACACAGCGCCAGCCAGGTACAGTTTTATCCACGGGGATCATTGCCACCATTCCGGCGACGTCCTTACCTCGACGACACGTTCAGAATCCAGCACTCTGACGTCGCGGTCAACACCCACCGCTCCGCGTTTTCATGACCAGGGGTGTGCGCGTAGCGCTCATGGAGGTTTTATCCCGGCGCACTCAGCAGCCTGCTAGAAAAGATAAACTCATAACCGGAAGGTTCCATGAAGACTAACCGTCGCCACTTTTTCTCCGCCGCGGCTGGAACACTAGCCTCCAGCGCTTTCGGGGCCGAAACCGTCAACGACCGTTACAACAAGCTCGACGGCATCCTGCAGGCGCCCGTCCTTAAAAAGCAGCTATTCAAGACGCCTGTCATCATCCAGAGCGTCGAACTGCTCCGACTAGACAATGGCTATATCTGTCGTGTGCGCTCGAAAGATCGCGCCGAGGGTATTGCCGTAGCTCACACCGGCATGAGCACATTCTTCCCTATTTTTCTGAAGAACGTCCAGCCGTTTCTCGTCGGGAAAGACGCGCGCGAACTGGACATGATCCTGGAAAAGATCTACATTTACCAATTCAATTTCCGTCTGAGTGGTATGGCTCTCGGCCTGCCGCTGGCGACCGCCGAGTTCGCCGTCCTCGACATGCTCGGCCGAATCGCCGGTAAACCCGTCGCACAGCTGATTGGCGAGGTCCATAACCCCGAGGTCGCGCTTTACAGGGCGACCGAATGGCGCGAGAAGCCAGTTGATGAGTCCATTGAGCTGATCAAGAAGGCCTTCTACTCGCACGAACTGCGCGCCCTCAAGATCAAAGTCGGCGGCCTGATGTTCATGACTACGGATATGTACGCCGCCGGACCTCCGGGACGGACGGAGAAGATGATCCCGCTGGTCCGCAAGACGTTCGGCGACAAGGTCGCGTTATACGCCGACTCCAACAGCTTCTATTCCGTTTCCGAAGCAGTCCGCGTGGGCAGATTGCTCGAGGAATATAAGTTCCGCTACTTCGAGGAGCCCGTGATGTTTGACCACGTGGAGGAGATCAAGCTGGTCGCGGACGCGTTGACGATACCCGTCGCCAACGGGGAACAAGATTACAACTACCATGGCTTCCGCTGGCTCATCGCCCATGATGGCCTTGACATCGTGCAACCGGACAACTACTACTTCGGCGGACTCATTCGCTCAATGAAAGTAGCGCGTATGGCGGCTGCCTATGGAAAACAGTGCGTGCCGCATATGTCCGGTGGCGGGCTTGGCAACATCTATAACATCCAGTTCGTTTCCGCCCTGCCCAACGCAGGCGAGCACCACGAGTTCAAGGAGATCGGCGCAAACATTCGGTTTGAATGTAAAACCTCGCCGCTCAAGATCGCCAAAGGTAAGATTAAGGTTCCCACCGGTCCCGGCTTCGGAGTGGATTTCGATCCCGACTGGATCGCAAAGCATCAACCCGCAAGACTCTGAAGACTCGATATCTGAGCGCGGCGCCATGCGTCCGTGGGCGCATCCAAGCTGCCAAAGTCGCTGGATTCATGCACGATCGGGAACTTCAGCTCCGATCTCCTTCTACTGAAATCGTTGCGCTTGAGCCGCTTATGCCTTTGCTATCAGTCAGCGCTTGAAGCAGATTTCAGGCGATGTACTTCAGGTCAGCGACGGGCTCCCTCTATCCGGCGCTTCACAAGTCGGAGCAACAGGGATTGATTCAAGCCGAGTGGAAAGTGACGGAGAACAGCCGCAGGGCGAAGTTTTATTCGCTAACCAAACCTGGTAGAGGAGCGCTAGCGCTGGAATCCGCCAATTGGGAGCGGCTCTCGCTGGCGATCTCAAACGTCGTCCGGTTCAGCAAGAGTTGAGGCATGGACGCTTGGCGTTGGAGCTACCAACTGCGCCTCCGGCTTCGATCGATATTTGATCGAGCGCGAGTTGAGCGGGAACTCGAGGAGGAATTCCGTTTCCATGTCGAGGAGCGTATCGAACTAGAGATGCGCCAGGGGAAGCTGTCAGACGAGGCGCGATCAATCGCTCTGCGTGCGATGGAAGGAATGGAGCAACAAAAAGAGGCGTGCCGAGATATGCGCGGGGTGAACCTGATCGACAACTTGAATCGGGATGTTCGTTATGGTTTGCGGACATTAGGCCGAAGCCCGGGGTTCAGCGTTACTGCCTTACTGGCGCTGACGCTCGGCATCGGCGCGAACTCGGCCATCTTTAGCGTTGTAAATAGCGCGCTTCTCCGCGGACTTCCTGGACTGGAAGGCGCAGAGCCGCTCGTTTCAGACGCTGGATGTTTTTGAGTTCAATCGCTTCACCAACGGACGGTTCACTTGGACGGGCGACGGGTACGAGCCGGAACAGATCATTGGTTAAACGTCACTGCGGTTTAAGCGTCACTGCGACCTTCTTTGACACCCTGGGCGTTCGCCCCCATACTCGGTACGAGTTTCGCTGCGGGCGACGATCAGCCGCGCCGGCCACCGACGGTTGTTATTAGCGAACGTCTGTGGCGCCGGCGGTATGGTGCAAGCCCGGACGTGATCGGAAAGTACGTCTCTCTTAACGGACGGAGTCACGCCATCCTGGGAGTTATCCCGGGAACTTTTGACTTCTGGCAGCGCGATCCAGAGGCGTGGGCTATCCTGAGCCTCGTACCTCATAATCGGCGCGGCCCTTTCTTCCTGCGCGGCGTTGGACGTCTCAAGCCAGGAGTTACGCGGCAGCAAGCCGAGTCCGACATGGCGATCATTGCTCGTCAAGTCGAACAAGCCAATCCGCACAATCAATCCGGCCTCCGCTACGTGGTTATACCATTGCGCGAAACCATTGTTTCCGATGTTCGCCTTTTGCTGTGGGTGTTGACAGGCGCAGTCCTTTTGGTCTTCTTGATTTCTATTTCCAATGTCGCCAATCTCTCACTAGCGCGAGCCACGGCGAGGCAGCGCGAAACCGCTCTGCGCCTGAGTCTTGGAGCCGGAAGGTGGCAGTTGGTGAGGCAGTTCATGACCGAGAGCATGATTCTGGCGATAGCGGGTGGCGCCGCCGGGGTCGCATTGGCTCAAGCGGCGGTGGCGGCGGCGGCGGCGCTGCGCTTCCTGCAGCCGAGCGGTCTTCCGCGGCTCAACGAAATCAGCATTAACGCGCGAGTGCTGGCTTTCACCGTGCTCGTCTCGATGATAAGTGCCGTTTTATTTGGGCTGGCCCTGGCACTAAGCGGTTCCGGCACCGGGCTTAACAACAAGCTAAAGGATGGCGGTTGGAGCGGAGAATCGGGAGGAAGAGGCCGTGCACGCGGCGTTTTGGTCGTTGCGCAGGTCACGTTCTTAGTGCTCCTTCTGATCGGCGCAGGGTTACTGATCCGCAGCTTCACTCTTTTAAGCGTCGCAAAGCCCGGTTTCGATGCGCCACTGGATCGTGTGCTGACAATGTTCGTCTCGCCCACTGGGCCGCGCTTTTCGAACCAACCGGATTCCGTCGCTGTGTTCTGGACACGGCTTGTGGAAAGTGGAAGCGTTGCCGGGGATAGAAGCAGTCGGCCTGTCCAATTCCCTGCCACCGAATCGTATTGCTTTCAGCGATACATTCGAAATCGAAGGTAAGCCGCTGCCTCCAGGCTCGCAACATCCAGCCGTCCCGATGCCAATTGTGAGCCGAAACTATTTCAAGACCCTGGGCGTTCCGCTGCTGCGTGGCAGATGGTTCGATCAAACCGATGGCGCCACGTCTCGACGCATCACCGTCATCATCGAGTCGCTGGCTCGCCGCTACTTTGACAGAGAGAACCCAATTGGGCGTCGCATCAAACACGGGCAATGGGCCGAGATTGTCGGAGTGGTTGGGGATGTCAAGTATAACGGTCTCGATCGTGAAAGCCAGCCCATCATGTACCAACTCAGCTCACAGTGGGCGCTTTGGGATCTTTGGCTGGTCGTTCGGACCCGCGGTGATGCGATGGCGATGACTTCAGCTGTCCGTGAGGAGATCCACCGGATCAACCCCGACGTTCCGGTGGATCGCATCTCAACGCTCGATCACGTTACTGCGGACTCCATCTCAGGACCACGCCTTAAATCAATCTTGATGACAGTGTTTGCGGCGGCGGCGCTCCTGTTGGCGGCCATCGGAATCGATGGAGTGATCTCATATCCGGTGGCCCGGCGCACGCAGGAAATTTGGCGTGCGCATGGCGATAGGCGCAATGCAAGGGGCCGTGTTGCGACTTGTGATAGTAGAGGGCTCGCGCTTGGCCCTACTGGGAATTGCGCTGGGGTTGGCCGGAGCGTTTGCGTTAACGGGCGTGTTAAGAGGGATGCTCTATGGCGTTACCTTCACGGGAGCCGCCTTGATTCTCGGCGCCGTAGCCATTTTCGCAAGTCTCGTGCCCGCATGGCGCCTCGCGTATCGATCCAGTCACGGCGCTACGTCAGGACTGAAGAGTCAGAGCCCAGCTCGCGAGGCCGATCGGATTCAGGCGCAGTTGTACCAGGCTGTCAATTTCGACACACTATAACCGTCTAGCTCTTGCAGATCGCTAGTCGAACTTCAAATCCATTCCGAAATCAGACTTCACAGACCGTAACCAGTCCGAGTCGCCCCTGCGCGCCCCATTGCACCCACTGCTCATCGCTCATCGATCCACGCCAGCTGAGGAAAGGCTCCGCATCGGGCCCCACCGGGTGACGCAACTGCCAAGTTCCGGACTCCACAATCTCCCGAATCTTCTCGGCTACCACCTGAGGCTGGCCCGCTCCGGCCGCATCGTCCTCTCGAACATGGCAGCGAGCCGTCGAACTTGCGGATACGTTCTCGACCCCTCCATAGCCTCTATATTGCGGGCCATCCGCGTCTCGATGATGCCAGGTTCGACAATTGCCACTCGCACGCCAAACGCCTTCAATTCCTGCGCCAGGGCTTCGCTCAGAGCTTCTAACGCAAACTTCGACGCGGCGTATACGGCCCCATCGGCGACGACGGCAGATCTTTCCCGCGACTGACGTCACGTTGATAATTACGCCACTGCCGCGCTCCCGCATCGTCCTTATCACTGCCTGAATGCATCGAATCGCGCCAAAATAATTCGTCTCCATGCATGTGCGGAAATCGGCCAGAGGAGTCTCTTCAATTGCGCCCGTGCGCTCGATGCCCGCGTTGTTCACCAATACGTCCTACCGGCCCTTGCGCCAGGATCCGGTCGAATGCTTGTTGTACGCTCTCATCGGAGTCGACATCCATCGTCTCGACACGAATGGGCAGTTTCTCCTGCGCCGCTCGCTCGCCCAGTTCCGGTGAACCGGCCGGGTTGCGCATGGTGGCAACTACTTGATGACCCGCGCGGGCCAATTCCAAGGCTGTAGCCAAGCCGATTCCGCGGCTCTGCGCCGGTTATTACGATACTGGACATCAGCCGATTATAGTCGTCCTGTTGTCGAAACGGCCGAACGCGGTGACCGGTCGTTAATAATCCGTCTGCGTGACTCGTCATCGACAATGAGGCCAACGGGATTGTCGGAACATCATGAAGAGAATGATGCCGGGGTTTATTGCGTCGCCCTGCGAGAACAATTCAGAGAAAAGGTATGAGAACGATCCGACATCTCTTTCTTCGTCTGCTCTCCGTTTTCCGATCCGGTAAGACCAGCACCGATCTGACGCGCGAAATCGAGAGCGACACGCGATCGTTCCGGCCTCTCGATTCCTGGTGGTTGGATGTCAAGCTCGGCTTTCGGATGCTGATCAAGTACCCCGGTCTCGCGCTGGTCGGAGGATTCGGCATTGCGGTAGCCGTCGCGATCGCCGCCGGCGGTTTCAGCATCATTTATGGCAACTTCCTGGCTTCTTCGCTGCCCCTGGAGGAAGGCGACCGCATTGTCTCGATTGAGATCTGGGACTCGGCGGCAGTCAAACCCGAACGGCGCATCCTGCACGATTACCACGTCTGGCGGGAAGAGCTGAAATCGATTCAAGAGATCAGCGCATTCAGAACGGTTACGCCGAACCTGATCGCTCCCGGCGCACAGCCGCTGAGCGTCCGCGTTGCGTCGATGAGCGCCTCGGGATTCGAAGTGGCTCGGGTCCGGCCGCTGATGGGCCGGTATCTCGTGGAGGACGACGAGCGCGAGGGCGCGCCTTCCGTGGTCGTGATCGGCGAGAACGTCTGGCGGAATCGGTTCGCGGGTGATCCCGCCATTCTGGGACGGACCATTCAATTGGGAGCCACTCCGCATTCCATCGTCGGCGTGATGCCGGAGGGCTTCGCGTTCCCGGTCAATCATCACTTCTGGACGCCGTTGCGCGCGGGCTTGGCGCCGCCCGAGCCGCTGACGGGGCCGGACCTTATGGTATTCGGGCGGCTTGCGCCGGGCGCCACGCTCGAAAGTGCACAGGCCGAACTGGCAGCCATCTGCCCAGCGCACAGCCCTGGCGTTTCCGAAGATCTACGCGCAGCTCCGGCCCCAGGTGATGCCCTACACTCACCCTTTTCTTGGCATGCACGGAACCGAAGACGTGACTGGGCTCCTACGCGATGCAAGGTCTCGTCACATTGCTTCTCGTGCTTGTCTGTCTGAACGTCGCGATTCTCGTATATCACGCGTACGGCGATGCGGCAGGCGGAGATCGCCCTGCGCACCGCACTGGGCGCGAGCCGCGGCCGCATCGTCGCACAACTCTTCATAGAAGCGTTTGTTCTGTCCGCTGTGGCGGCCTTGGCGGGAGTCGCGAATCGCCGCGCTCGGTCTCCAGTGGCAGGCGCCGCCACGCTGCATATCGCCTCCGAGCTGCCCTTCTGGCTGTCGTTCCAGCTCTCGCCGGGAGCAGTTTTGTATGCCGGGGTGCTCAGCGTGCTCGCGGCGGCGATCGTGGGCATCGTGCCTGCGCTCAAGGCAACAAGACGCGAGGTACAGACCGGCCTCAGGATCATCGGCGCGGGTGGTTCCGGTCATGCGGCTCGGAAAGACCTGGACGATCCTGATCGTCGCGCAGGTCGGTTTCGCCGTGGCGCTGTTGCCCGCGGCGGTCTCCAACGCTTGGGGAACATTCGCGGTCCGCGATTGCCGATCCTGGATTCGCGGCAGACGAGTTTCTCTCTGCGCAGCTTGGGATGGACCGGGTGCCGGGCACGGAGCCGGCCGCCGACGCCACACGCGAGTTCACCCGCCGGTACGCAGGCCGGCAGATCGAGCTGATGCGCCGACTGCGAAGCCGAGCCCCGAGTCTCCAGCGTAACGTTCGCGATGGTCATTCCCGGCGATGAACCCGGCGCGTTGATCGAGATACAGGATGTGCCGACGAAATCGGACTCAGGGCGACAGGCGCTACTGCACGATCCGGAACGTTTGGCCACCACGTGCGGTTTAATCGCGTGGACGTCAACTTCTTCCGACGCCTTCGACGTTCCGATCCTGGCCGGCCGCGGGTTCGAATCGGCAGATATTGCTCTCTGCAGGCGGCCTCCGCGGATAAACACGAAGGTGGAGCGGTCGTTGTCAACCAGACGTTTGCTCAACGGATTTTCGGCGGCGACGCCCTCGGCCGGCGCATTCGGTATGTCGACAGGAGCTGGAGGCGCCGCGCACAAATGTGGAGTCCGGGCGCTGGTACGAGATCGTCGGCATCGTCAGTGACTTCCCCACGGGAGTAAGCCCTGGAATGGATGACTCCCCGCTCAAGCTGTACCACGCGGTCGCGGCCGGGCAAGTGCAGCCCGCGACCATGGCGATTCGGGTGCGAGGCGGCGCTCCCTCCACCTTCGCCGGTCGCCTGCGGGAGATCGCGGCAGCCGTCGATCCCGACCTCCATCTGCGCAACATACTCGGCTTGGACGAGGCCCTGCGCAGAGAGCAGTGGATCAGACGCATGGAAGCAGCGGCTGCTCGCGGGCGTCACGCTGAGTGTCCTGATGCTCTCGTCGGCGGGCATCTACGCGCTCATGTCGTTCACCGTCTCGCAGCGCCGGAAGGAGATCGGGATTCGGATGGCGCTGGGCGCCGACTGGAAGCGCATCGTCGCGAGCATTTTCTCGCGAGCGCTCGGACAGCTTGCCGTCGGAGCTGCGCTGGGCATGGCTCCATGGGTCGTGCTCGAGAAAGCGTCGAGGGACGATATCGTGCGGGGCAACGCGGCAGTCGTCCTGCCTGTCGTGGCGCTCTTCATGATGGCGGTGGGCTTCCTGGCGGCGCTAGGCCCGGCGCGCCGCTGCCTGCGGATCGAGCCGACTGAGGCGTTGAGGGAGCAATAGTCATCCGAACGGGTCGGCGCGAAGATCGTCGAAGCAGCAGGCGGTAAATGTGGCGGCGAGTTTCTTCAAGGCCGTAGCGGAAAATCTTAAAGAGGCCTTACCGAGGAGCCCACATATCTTGGTCGAAGCCGAGCGCATAGAACCTCAAATGCCAAAACAGCCCGACGAGAACCAAGTTGGCGACTAAGCCAAG
Organism: Bryobacteraceae bacterium; assembly: GCA_963844855.1. GTDB lineage: Bacteria > Acidobacteriota > Terriglobia > Bryobacterales > Bryobacteraceae > DASQDN01. The sequence continues at coordinate 99,715 of CAWJQP010000062.1, read as the reverse complement.
AATCGGCAGCGCACTGGGCCGCTCACGCCGAATCAGGGACGTTAAAGCTGCTAGTACTCCGGCCAAGATAATTGCGAGCATCACGAATACGGCGCTGCGCGCTACATGTGAGAAGTCGCCAATCGAAATAACACGTTGGGCGCCAATGATACTTTGAGCTACAAGGACAGCGAGAGTTCCAAGGAAAGGCGTCGATGGCGTGACAGCAATTGACGCGATTCCCCATACAGGTATTCCCTGCTCTAATCGATTTGAGCGGTTGCGCCCTGCTGACCGCCAGGCCAAACCGACAACCACCGATAACAAAGCACTCACGAGGCAGACCTTCATGACGGTAGCGCTGGCATAGGCAAACCCAGGGAGCAGCGTCGTGATGGAACCACCACCCACTTGCGGCCGGCGCACGAAGATATCAAGTATCGCCGCCGCCAGCGCTGCACAGACAGCAGTTTCTATTATGAGAACCGCTGGCAAAATGACCCAGATCGGGATCGACCGTTTTGAAATCATCATCGCGTCCGCCGCTGTCGGCCGATTCTATCGCAGAGCTTGAAGAAGGCGATCCCTGCCATCGGGGTTCCGATGTAGGCACTCTCCGACGACTCTGTTCCGATGCACAATACACTACACTAGTGAGCACTCGAAACAACATGGACAACATAGGAGGAAGCCGTGGACGCCAACGAAGTTGTTAGTACAGACACGACAGTGGCGAGAGTCGACATGAAGTTCGAAGTGGTCGTCATCCCCGTCTCAGATGTCAGCCGTGCGAAGGAGTTCTATGCGAGGCTCGGGTGGCGGCTCGATGCCGAATTCGCCAGCGGTAATGACTACCACGTGATCCAGTTCACGCCGCCGGGCTCTGGGTGCTCGATCATCTTCGGCAAGAACGTCACCGGGGCAGCGCCCGGCTCCGCTCAAGGTCTATACCTGATCGTCTCCGACATCGGGGCTGCGCGCGCCGAACTCGTAGCCAAAGGCGTCGACGTCAGCGAAGTATTCCACGACGCCGGCGGCGTGTATGCCGGCACGGACCAGCCCTACTTGTTTGGGCGGCGCCGGATCAACGGTCAGGCTCCCGATCATCTCAGCTATCGCTCGTTCGTCTCCTTTAGTGATCCCGACGGTAATGGCTGGCTGCTGCAAGAGGTCACGACTCGCGCGCCGGGGCGTGTTGCCGGTGACACGACCTACGCGTCGGTGGACGACCTGTCACAGGCATTACGGCGTGCCTCGGTCGCACACGGACAGCACGAAGCGCGGATCGGCCAACCCGATTCAAACTGGCCGTACTGGTACGCCGAGTACATGGTGCGCGAGCAGGCGGGAGAAGAGCTGCCGAAATAGCAATACGAAGTATTACGATTGCAGCCGCACACACTTTCATCAGCGGCGCGCCACCAACATCCGGATTACCTGATCCAACGTTGGTGTGCCAATTCTCGAAGAATCCAATCGAAGAAGTGCGGGCCGCGAGTTTCCCTCACATTTTGTTGGCTATTCCGCTTGGAACGCAAGCACTATGAAGAGGGCGGAAAGAAAGCCGGGTCGAGCATTTCCGGCTCAATGTTGCACGAGAAACTCAGTGATCCCGGCGAGAGTAAACTAAATTTAAAAAGTTGGTAAAGAATGGGTTTGAAAAACCTTGCTTTGTAAGAAACGCAAGCCCTGCAGCGGCTCTTTTCCAACGCCGATCCGATTGTCATGAAGGACACTGCTTATGTCGACGACAAGTATTATGCGGTCAAACACTACGTCGGGCAGGAAGACGGCAAATACGTTGGTAAACAGTTGTATCAGTTCAACCACTCGTCACTTCTGGCCGCCGGCAGTCCGAGTCGGGCAGCGCTCTCTCGGCAATCGACAGCAGCAGCGGGCACTACAAGCCCACGAAGGAAAATCTTCGCAACTGCCTGCAAGCACTTCTTCACGATCGGCGCATAGTTTGGGTCCATCCTCAGAGTGAGGTCAGTCGTGAACATGATTGAGGCGTGGCGCTTCGACTGACGTGGGCGTCAGGAACGGTGTTTGCTACAGACGCATCTTTGGGTGACCACTGATACGCGCCGCCCGGACCTTGCCTGCTATCCAGCGCTAGAGATGTGCAGTTTGGCCAAACCAATCGTACGGTTGAGTTCTCCTAGCAGCGGTCCGAACGGACCCCGATCGGAAACCGTCAATCTGCACAATCTTTCCTGAATGTCGTGAAGTACGTCGTCTGCGTCTTTCAAGATCAGGCACGCCCGAGTGTAATCGCCGCGGATAGCCTCGCCTTCAGCCATATCCACAAGACTGAACGCGATCTCGAAATCTGCTTCCGCGAACTGCACCCGTATACGTTCACGCATGGGCGCCTCCCGTAACTTAGGCATACATCCCGCTTTATCGCTTTTGAGCCTACACCAAACCGATCCCGCATAGGGAGCGCGGCATGTCTCGCCACATATTCGGCGGAACTCGCGATATGGTATTCCTGATGCTCCCACGACGAACTGTGCTACAGGCGCCGCTTCTTCTGGCGGCCGAACGTGCCGGAGCAGCTACGCCCAAAATGACGCTAAGCATGCACCAATTCACCTCCGCCCGTGCTGGATATCGGAAGTCGCTCGAAGGGTGGGCCCAGGCAGGCATCCGTGATGTCGAGCCTTCCGCGGGATTGCTCGATGACTACTTAAAGACGGATACGCTAGCCGCCGCGAAACGCGTATTAACCGATAATGCGCTCAAGATCGTTTCTGGCGCCGTCAATGTCACTGGCCTTTGGGAGCCCAATCCGAACTTCTCGCAAAACCTCGATGCGTTCAAGAAACGGTGTGAACAATTCGCCGAACTCGGCGCGCCGCTGGTCTATTCGCCTTGTGCGACCTCAGCCAAATTCACGAGGGACGACTACTCCAGGTGCCTGGACAACATACGCCAAGTCGCCGAGATAGCTCGCCAGTTCAAGTTGAAAGTGGCTGCAGAGTTCGTGCGCAGTTCGACATTCCTCGCTTCGTTGCCCACCGCTTTGCGGCTTCACCGCGAGGCGGCGCATCCAAACTTCGGAATACTTTTCGACTGCTATCACTTCTGGTCTGGCCCGAGCAAGTTGGAGGATATGGACCTGATCAAGCCGGGCGAGATCATCCACGCGCATCTGAATGATACTCAGGACCTGCCGCGCGAATTACTCGATCTGCAATCGCGTGTGATTCCGGGGGATGGTGTCGCGCCCCTTGCGAAGATCTTGCGCAAACTTGTGGATACGGGGTATCAGGGACCAATCTCGGTCGAACTGTTTCTACCCAAGTTTCAGGAAGCGGATCCTTTCGAGTTGGCCAAAGAAATTCGAGGCAAATGCGGGCTGGTGTTTAAGCAGGCTGGTGTTTAGGAGCAAGTCCGGGATGGTCCTGAGCTGATCCTGTTATATAATCGCGGGCGTCCGCGAGGAAGATTGGAACTCTGGATTTTCGAGGAGGGATACCTGTGTCGATTGAACTGACGCGACGAGCACTGTTTGCCGGCGGAGTGGGTTTTGCCGGCGTCGTGGCGATTGCTGGCCCCCCAGCGACCCCTGCGGCCAGACCGAAGTACTATCATGTGAGCCAATCGACCATCAACTACCAGGCGGAATTCAAAGCCGGCAAGATGGACATGTTCGGCTTCATGGACACCTGCCGGAAGCTGGATCTGGATGGCGTCGATATCCACGTGAGCCAGTTGAAAAGTGAGACCGACCGGGCGTACTTGAAAGAGGTCCGCCGCGGCTGTCTGAACCAGGGGCTGCCGATTGCGTCGATCTGCGTGAGCACGGAGTATGGTCGGTCGGCCGAAGCGATCCCGAAAGAGTTGGAGAAGGCGCGCGTTGCGATGGAAGCGGGAATGTTCCTAGGCGCTCCGATCCTGCGCACGTTCGTCGGCTCGGCTCCTTCTCCTGACAAGCAGGAAGAGGCGTTTCGACGTGGAGTGGACGCGCTGCGGAAGACGGCCGAGATGGGCGCCGAATTAGGGATGACGGTTTCGCTCCAGAATCACAGTGGCCTGACCAGCACGGGCGCGGACATGCTGCGTTTCTACCGGGAAGTGAATCATCCGAATTTCACGCTACTGCTCGACACCGGCCATTTCGCTGGGAGAAATGGGCCGAATGGCCCGAAGATCCCGGGAACTACTTATGAGGATTACTATCGCAGCATCGAACAAGTTGCTCCGCTGACACAGTTCGTGCGGACGAAGATTTACGATCTGGACGAGAACGACAGGGAGAAGTGGATCGATTACGAGCGTGTCTTCAACATCCTTGGCAAAGTACGGTTCAACGGCTTTATCAGCATGATTTACGAAGGCAAGGAAGACAAATTCAAGGTGATTCCCAGAGGGATCCGGTTCCTGCGTTCCTTTGTGATGAGCTGAAGAGGGTGACGTGCATGACCACGTCTCGTGCACTTGTTCCCGGACTACAGATTCTATTTGCTGGCTGGAATGCGAGGTCTGGGTTCCAATGACTCTGCCCCAAATCTGGTCAGCTCCGGAGTTGGAGTCTGCACTCCGTTCGATGGTACGTCGAGCTTGCCCGTCCACAGAATCCCATTCAGGATGAATCGTCTCAAATCTTCATTTGCCCAGTTCTTGTAGAAGTGCGGCATTACGATTGCGAAGCCCCGTCCGCCATCGGTCCTGTCCGCGGCCCAGGCGACTGCCTCGCGCTTAGGAGCTTCCGGGGGAAGCATGGCCGTCGCCAGCACCGTGACATTCGCCGCCGGCTGGTTCGCGCCCGGGCCGAAGTAGTTGTTGTAGTAAGGCTCGTCGTCCACAGTAAACTCTCCCCACCCGCGAGATACAGGGTGCTTGGCCGCATCGGGACGTATCGTTACTGATTGAAAGACCTTGGCCACCGACTTATGATGCGTAGTCCCGGTTGCAAAGTACCCACCGAGCCAATGCAAAAGCGGATGGGCGCCATCTGACTCCACATCCTGCGCGCGCAGTCCGGTCGCGTAGTGAACGCAGACAAGTCCGATTCCGCGCTTCATCAGCACCGTGAGGTCATTCAGGATCGCGGTCGAATCCGGCATCCGCTGTGGAGGAAACGTATCGCCGACGAAAACAATCGTGCTCGCGGTCTCGAGAGTTCGACGATCCTTGGGCCATTCGTTGAAAACTTCCGCCTTCACTCCTGAGACGTTGCTCACATTCTCCAGAGACCACTTCATTAGCTGCGCTCCGGCAACAACCTCATGCGTGCCAGGAGGATGGTTGCTGGGTCCGACCACTATGACGACTCGTGTTTCCGCTGCGGCGACTACCGGGAATGAGCCAATCGCTGTCAATACAGCCAAGATGACAACTTTAAAGGATTTCATGCGCGGATTCCTTCCGGCGCCCTTACCGGAGCGCACAAGGCGCCGACGGGTTCCACTGTAGCACCACAGTTTCTTTCGAGGCAGGTCGAGAAACTGATGGAACTTTGACGCGAACGACTTGCGTAAGCCTAAGCAGAGGTCGTTGGCTGTAAGATTACCAGGCAGCGTACGGTTCTGAACGGACTTAAGGATGAGAACAACGAGCAAAGTGTTTCCACATTGGGCTGTGTTTGCTATTGGCTGCTATCTTCCAGTAGCCGCCGTCGCACAACCGCTGCCTGGAGGCGCAGCGATCGATGCCGAGGTGAAAAGGGTTATGGCGTCCACGCGCGCCAACGGAATCGCCGTTGCGGTCATTGACGGCGGCAAGGTCACCCATGTCCAGGCGTACGGCATTCGCAACGCCAAGGGAGATCGGCTTACCACGGACACTATCCTGTACGGCGCTTCGCTCACTAAGACGGTGTTTGCGTATACGGTGATGCAGCTGGTCGACCAGGGAAGGCTCAAGCTTGACACACCTTTCCAGCATGATCTTGACAGGCCCCTGCCGAGCTATGGCCCCGATCCGATTTTCCCGGACAAATACGGGCCGTATAAGGATCTGGCAGGCGACCCGCGGTGGAAGAAGCTCACGCCACGCATAAGTTTGACCCATTCGACAGGCTTCAGTAACTTCTGGTTCATGGAATCGGATAGGAAGCTGCGCATCCATTTCGAACCGGGATCGCGGTACAGCTATTCGGGTGAAGGGCTTATTCTGCTGCAATTCGTCATTGAACATGGTCGTAAGGCGCATCGGTTGGGACTCGATGTCGGTGATCTAACGAACGCCGTTTTCGATCGTCTGGGCATGACGCGAACCAGTCTTGTCTGGCGCGATGCATTCGCCGCTAATGTCGCTGATGGCTGGAATGATCGGGGTGAGCCGCAGGAGCATGATCAGCGAAGCAAGGTGCGGGCGGCCGGTTCGATGGACACTACGATTTCCGACATGGCGAAATTCACGGCGGCGCTGGCGCCTGGCGACGGCCTGAGCAGGGCTTCACGGGTGGAGATGACAAGGCCTCAGTTACACATCAAAACGGCTCATCAGTTTCCGCTTTTCCAACCCGACCTGCCTGTGAGTAAGCAGCGCAAGGACTTGCATGCCGGCCTGGGCCTCATCGTTTTTCGCGGCCCACAGGGCAATGGCTTCTACAAGGGCGGCCACGACGGCCAGACTGCCAACACTATGGTCTGCATCGAGGCCAGTCAGCGATGCGTTGTCATCCTATCGAATGATGTTCGCTCGGAAGCGGGCTTTCGTGATCTCATCCGGTTCATCCTCGGCGACACGGGCGTGCCGTATGACTGGGAATATGGAGACCAGGCTGGGAAGTCGTGAGCTTGCACGCGTTCCCGTTTGCGCTCGAGATTCTTATTCAATGAGCCAAGGTGTGCGGATTGTGGCAGCCGGAGCAATTCAGCTTGCCTTCTGCGGTCGCCACCCGGGGCTTCTCGGCGCACGCGCTGGGCAACGCGGTATGGCAGCGATCACATTGACGCTTCATCGCCGTCGCATTGCGCTTCGCGTGCACGCCGTGACACGTGCCACAGTTGGCCGCCCGAGTCTTCGATGACGCAAGCACAAGCTTTCCGTGCGCGCTCGCTGTATACAGCTTCCGCTGTTCCTGGTGACAAGTTCCGCACAGCGCCGGTACCTCATCGGGGGCTGCGATCCGGTCCGGACTGCTCGCGCCAACAGAATTGCGATGCTGCGAGCTTGCTCCGTGGCACGCTTCGCAACTGATACCCTTGGCGCCGTGCACGTGTGACTTCACGTCAGCTACATAGTCGGCGTGGCAGGACTGACACAACTTCCCAACCTCGGCCTGCTGCCCCCAGCTTAGACCGACGCCTAAGACTATCAGCAGCAGCCATCTCATGTGCGGCGTCTCACGAGTTTGCGGTCAATCGAAGCTAGATCGCGCTTGCCCGCAAGGGCCATGGCCAGTTTCAACTCCGCCGTCAACATCCACAGCACACGTTCGACGCCAGCCTGTCCGAACGCGCCAAGCCCCCACAATGGCGCGCGTCCGACAAGCACGGCCTGCGCCCCCAAGCCTAACGCCTTCAGAATGTCGCTGCCCCGCCGTAGCCCGCCATCCATTAGAACCGGAATTTTACCGCCGACGGCCTGTACCACATCGGGAAGCGTGTCGATCGTCGCGATCACGCCATCCAGTTGCCGCCCACCATGGTTTGACACGATGATCCCGTTCGCGCCCCGCTGAACGGCAATCTCCGCATCCTCCGGCGCCATGACACCCTTGAGGATCACTGGAAGGTTGGTAGCGCCACGGACCCAGTCGATATAATCCCAGGTCAGGGTCGGAGTATGTGGCTGCCACATGGCCGGTTTTGAAGGATTGCGCGGGGTTTGAGGCCGTACGTCGTCGCCCGGCACCCCTGTCTGCATGTAGCCATAGTCGAAGCGATTGCGACTGTTTCGATCCCGATTCGATTGATACTGGTTATCCACCGTGACGGTGATTGCCTTGGCGCCCCGATCCTCGATGCGCTTGGCGTAGCCCACCGCAGCACTCTTGGTGGCCTGACCGGTTGTGTTGCTCCACCAGTGCACCGTGTCGAAGTCAGCGACAGCACGCTCGGCGCCGCTGCCCGTGCAGAACAACGTGTTGGACTTAGCGCATGCCCGCGCAACGATCGACTCCGCGTTGGGGAGAACGAGGTTCTTGCCGCCCGTCGGCGCAACCAGTATAGGTGAGGGGAACTTCGCTCCGAACAGCGTCGCCGAGGTATCGACGCTACTCACATCCGTCATCACCCGCGGCACGAGGTACCAATGTTGGAATGCCTCACGATTGGCTCGGACGGTCAGTTCATCCTCGACGCCACCGGCGATGAAATCGTAAGCAAGTTTGTGCAGCTTGCGCTTAGCGACCTCCTCAAATTCGTGTACATTGACCGGACCGAGAACGTCGTCATCGGCAGCCATTAATTGCCGCGGTAGCAGAGGGGACGACAAAACCATTCCCAGAAACGATCGAAGAGCGGACCGGCGATTCATAATGTTTTCCCATCATATAGCGGGAACGCTGGTCGGGTCTCGAATGGCGGGCTATGGCTATATGGACGGGACCGCTACGAGTAACCCGATCATCATGAGTATCAGAGCCGGTCCAGTGTGAGTCGATCGCGTACGCCATCAAAGTATTTACGCAATGCCTCATCAAAGACGACACTCTCGGGAGCAGCTTCAGCGAACAATGTCATGGAAGATCGGAACTTCAGAGTGTCAATGGAGCCGAAGATCTCGTATGCCGAACGGTTTTCTATGGAATTTACGAGCTGTGTGCACTCGATCAACCTGGCTCCCAGAATTGGATGAGTGAGATAAGCTTCCGCTTCTGCGCGGGAGGCGATACCAAATCTCTCAGCCATCCAGCTACTGCCCAGACCGCGCACTTGAGGGAACACAAACCACATCCAATGTCCTTGTTTGCGACCCTTCCGCAGCTCTGACCGAACTTCTTCATACACGGGGTTCTGGGCATTCACAAACCGCTCCAGATCGAAGGTGTTGCTCATATGGGACAGTTTTTCAACGAAGTTGCTTAACCGCTTAGGCGCGTCGACTCACGCCTGCTGCGTCCGAGACGGAGTTTTCGTTATGGCTAGACAGGCGTGCGCACGATGCAGCGAAATCCTAAATGACAAGTAGAAGTGTCAACAGCTTGGGGCATGCGCGCAGACGGCCGATAGCGGCGGCAATAATTGGGTGCGCACAGATACGATCCGCCTTTCATCACCTTTCTGGGAATCTTGATTTGCGGTGTCGCCGGATCGTAGCTTTTCTCGCGAGGTCCCCCGAGGGGATTCACGCTGCCGCAACAAGAGTGGATGATCTGGTCGTGCGTCTGATACCAATCGGTTGTCCATTCCCAAACGTTTCCGGTCATCTCATACAGACCGTACCCGTTCGGCGGAAACGAACCAACCGGAGCAGTGCGTTCGAATCCGTCGTGGCAGAGATTCTGAAGCGGAAACTCACCTTGCCAGGTATTCGCCATCGACTTTCCTTCAGGCTCGAACTCGCTTCCCCATGCGTACTCGGCGGAATCCAAACCGCCACGCGCGGCAAATTCCCATTCCGCTTCCGTCGGCAATTCCTTGCCGGCCCATTTTGCATATGCCTCAACATCTTCGAACGCTACGTGAACTACGGGATGATTCTCGCGTCCCTCGATTGAGCTTTCCGGGCCCTCCGGGCGCCTCCAATCTGCTTTTGCGACATAGGTCCACCAGTTGTAATGATTTCGCAGATCCACTCTGTGTGATGGCCTCTGAAAGACCACCGAAGCAGGGATTAGCATCTCTGGAAGCGCGCCGGGATAGTCTGCGGGATCGGGAGGCCTCTCTGCTGAAGTCACATATCCGGTTTCATCTACAAAACGTGCAAAGTCGGCGTTAGTGACTGCGAACTGATCCATCCAGAACCCGCCTACCGACACCTCATGGACGGGCTTTTCCTCTGGGTAATGTTTATCGGAACCCATCAGGAAAGTACCACCCGGGATCTGGACCATCCCCTCGAAAGGCGGAGTCCTGGACTCTCCTTGAGTCTCTGTGGAAATGCCGACCAAATCGCTCACAATATTCCTCGTCTGAGCTACGACGCTTTCAACGCTGGGTGAGATTTAAGGAATTCCGCGGATCCCTTACTTTTCACTCTTTCGTCTTGCCGCTTCCGTACAGAATCTTCCCCGGCCGCGCATTGGTGTGACGACCCTTCTCTAATACCAGTTCGCCATTCACAAACACGTATTCAATCCCCTTCGCATACTGATGAGGCTTTTCCCAGACCGCCTCGTCAATCACGGTCTTGGGATCAAACAGTGTAATATCGGCCCAAACTCCGGGTCTGATATACCCGCGATCATAAATACCGATCTTCGCCGCATTGGCAGAAGTCATCTTACGGACGGCCTCTTCCATCGTGATCACTTTTTCGTCGCGCACGTAACGTCCGAGGACACGGGGAAATGTTCCGTAGTAGCGCAGATGCGGATTCCCGCGCGCCAGTGGACCTTCCGTCTTGACTGCAGTCCCATCCGAACCGATGGATACGAACGGCTGTTGCAGAGCGTAGCGCATGTCCTGTTCGCTGTGATGAAAATAGATGGTCGGGATGGACATGCGATTCGCTTCCAGAAGTTTGAACAGGACCTCGACCGGATCGCCGCCAAGCGCTTGGATAACCTCATTCATGCGCTTGCCCTCAAACTGCTTATGCTCGGGGGCCGACAGCGACACGAGAAGCATGCCCTCCCATGATCCGGTCGCCGTGTAGTGGTTGTACCAGTTCGTTCCCGGCATTCCGTTCAGAACCTGATCGCGGATCTTCGCCCGCTGGGCCGGGTCCTTCAGACGTTCCATCATTGCAGTACGACCACCTTCATGAACCCATGGCGGCAGTATGGTCGCCAGATTGTTTTGACCGGCGCGATATGGATACACATGCGCTTCCACCTGCTGGCCATTTTCACGAGCCTGCTTGATGGTTGCGATCAACTCCGGCATTCGACCCCACATCTTATGCTCGGCTATTTTCAGGTGAATGATGTCTACCGGCACATTCGCTTTACGTCCGATCTCGATCGCTTCGGCTACGGATTCGAAAACTCCTTGTCCCTCCGTCCGCATGTGTGTCGAGTAGATCCCGCCGTATTCCGATGCGACCTTGCACATCGCGATGAGGGTATTGGTATCGATCCATGAACCCGGAGGTCCGCTGAGCGAGCTTGCGACGCCCAGAGCGCCATCCTGCATCGCTTTTTTGACGTGGGCCTGCATGTCGGTGAGTTCAGCTGGCGTTGGCGGCCCGGCCTGTTGACCGCGGACGTATGTCCAGATCTGACTGGAGCCGACATAGGAGCCAACGTTTGTCGAAATGCCTTGTTTGAGCAGCAGCGCAAAGTAGCTTTTGAAATCGGACCATCCTCTGTCGCCCGACGCAGAACCCTGTTTCCCACCGGTCGGCGCGGCAGATCCACCCTCGCCAAAGATCATCGACGTCACACCCTGGCGGATCATACTCTCGGCATTACCGTCCGTGACGATTGAGTTGTCCGAGTGGTTATGTATGTCGATGAAGCCCGGCGCGACGATCAGATTGGTTGCGTCTACTGTTTTGGCGGCCTTCGCGGCTCCAAGATTGCCAACATGGACAATCCTGCCCGCTCGCACACCGACATCGGCCATTCGCCACGGGTTTCCGGTCCCATCAATCAGCTTGCCGTTGCGAATGATCAGATCATAATCTTGCGCCAACGCGAGGCAGCCAGTTGCAAATAGAACGAGCAATCGGATCATCAAACACATCTTATTGCATCGTCCGATGACGCAATACCGCCATTGCCGCATTCCTGCCATTGATGGCGATCACACTGCCGCCTGGATGCGTCGACGCTCCGCAGAGATAGACCCCATCCATCGGAGTGCCAGCTGACAGCCGGTTTGACCACATGTACGCAGGCAGGCATTCTCCCTGGAAGATGTGGCCCCCGGTCAACCCTACTTTCTTTTCGATATCGGGTGGGCCGGAAATCTCCATATCAACAATGCATTCCGGGACGTTATCGCAGAACCGCTGTAGGGATCGAATTATCAGATCGCGGACGTTTTGCCGCCTGCTATCCCAATCGCCCGCTTGAAACCGGTACGGCACATATTGCGCGAAGACGCTCATTGTATGAAGCCCCTCCGGAACGACTGTTCGATCCTGCGCACTCTGAAAATACAATTCGGTCCAAAGATACTCGGGTAGTGCTCCCGCGCGTGCCGCAGAGAAGCCAGCTTTCCACTCGGATTTATTCAGAGGCGTGTTGACCTGCCCGAAGTGGTGCGGTTCCAGCGTTCCAGGACGAGCGCGGAAGCTCGGCAAATTGTTTAACAGTACATTCGCCTTCACGGTGCAACCCTCGATGGGAACGGATTCGACGCGCGCCTTCCAGGCGGCGTCGACGTTCGGGCCCAGTAACCGAAGTGTGACTCTCGGGTCGGCGTTGCAGATGATGCAGGCCGACTGTGCGCGTTCACCGCTTTCAAGGACCACTCCCTCACCGGGAAGGATGGCAGCCACAGGAATTCCTGTAACAACCGTGGCTCCCGCCTCTCGGGCCGCATCGCAGAGCAGGAAGGAAACAGTTCCGATGCCGCCTTTCACATAGCCCCAACCGGCTGGAATGCCTCCGAGGCGTCCGGAAGAATGATGAAACCGAATAGAAGCCGTTCCGGGATCGAACGGACTCGCATTGGTTCCGATGACGCCCTGTCCAAGATAGGCGATCTGGAGCCGCTCGTCTTCGAGATAGCGCTCGACGAAGTCAGCCATCGACCACTCGTACAAGAGTGACCGCGCTTCCTTATCGCCTGCGAGTCGCTCATCGATTTCGGCCGGTGAGGGTGGATCACCGATCCATAAATCACGAACGCCGGCCGGCCGCAGCGCATCTCTGAGCCGGCTGATTACGTTGCTCATGGCGCGCCATCCCTCAACATCTCGCGCGGAAATGCGACGAATCTCGGCGGCGCATAAATCGTCATCGTCGAACAACTGCACGCTCGAGCCGTCATGAAATGGAACGAAGAGACCATTGCTCGCCGGTGTCCATTCGAATCCCCGCTCAACCAGTCCAAGTTCCTCGATAACCAGGGGATGGAGCAACCCGCAAAGGTAGGCGCAGGGGGACATACGGACCCCCGGCCAAGGCTCGTCGATCGTGCATGCGCCGCCAATGCGGTCACGGGCTTCCAGGACCAACACCCGCTTGCCTGCGCGAGCCAGATAGGCGGCGCAGGTTAGCCCGTTGTGACCGGCCCCGACAATGATTGCATCCCACGGCCGATGCGTGATCTCCCGAACTGATTGCGCCATTTTCCGATTCTAACGAGATCAGTGGATCACATCATGAAACCGTTACACTTGAGCAGCGTCCAAGAACGGGCAATGGTTACTCTCAGCAGGCGGAAAAAGCGGTGGATCTATGGAATTAGCGGGGCCACGGCTCTATCGATAGCAGGTGTGTTCATCGCGGCGTCGATGCTTTCGAAACGTGTCGAGCCATTGATTCGGGAACAGGCGATCCGTTACCTGAGCGAGCGGTTTAACAGCGACGTGCAGATCAAGGCCCTTCGGATCAAGATGCCGAAAATGTCACCGCTCAATATTTTGTTAAAACGCGGGCGTGGCGCAACCGCCGGAGTACAGGGCGAAGGCATTCTGATGAGGTACAAGGACACGCCGCAAGATCTACCTGAGCTGTTTTCGATCGATCGATTCAGCCTCTCAGTGGATCTCGGATCATTGTCCGAGGAAAGGAAGATCGTCGATCTGGTGGAACTCGACGGGATGAGAATCAACGTTCCGCCGAAGGGCGAGCGCCCGTCGTTGACCGGTTCGAAACCCGGTGACACTGATTCGCAACATAAGAGCGAAGGTAGCAAGGGTTCGACCAACGTGCTGATCCGGGAAGTGCGAATTCGTAACGGCAACCTGAAGATCCTTCCCAGAGACAAGACGAAGACGCCACTCGAGTTTAATCTCCAGAGAGTGACACTGACTTCCGCCGGCTCTGAGCAAGCCATGAAATACGACGCTGACCTGACCAACCCTAAACCGCCCGGACAGATTCACTCTGTCGGAACGTTTGGTCCGTGGGTGGCAGATGAGCCCAGCGCCACGCCACTGAAGGGCGACTACGAATTTAAGAATGCCGATCTGGGCGTGTTTACCGGCATTGCGGGCATCTTGAACTCCACCGGCAACTTCGAAGGCTTGCTTTCCCAGATTACGGCGAAAGGCCAGGCAACTGTTCCGGACTTCCGTCTCACCATGGCGAACAACCCTGTGCCGCTTTCCACACAATTCGAGGTGCTTGTGGACGGAACGAACGGCAACACGGTTCTAAAGCCGGTCAAAGCGACGCTGGGCTCAACGCGGTTCCAAACCAGCGGGGGCATCATCAAGCACGAAGGAGACAAGCGCCGCAGCATCGATCTCGAGGCGACCATGCCGAACGGACAACTTCGAGACGTCCTCCGCCTCGCTATGAAAGGCGCCCCCTTCATGGAGGGAACGCTCTTTCTCAAAACGAAGATATCGCTGCCGCCTTTATCCAGCAAAGTACGAGAAAAGCTCCGGCTCAACGGCACTTTCAAGATCACGAATGGAAAGTTTCTCCGGTCGACGATCCAGGATCAGATTGACAAGCTCAGCCGCAAAGCCCAGGGCGAGCCAAATAACGTGGAGATAGACGAGGTCGTTTCAGACATGAACGGAAGCTTCAATATGGAGAATGAGAAGCTCACATTTCGGAAATTGGCGTTCTCGATTCCAGGCGCCGCGGTTGATCTTGCCGGCGACTACGACCTTGACGCCGACCACGTTGACTTCCTGGGAACTGTCAAACTGCAAGCGAAAGTGTCCCAAACCATGACAGGTTGGAAGCGAATTGCTTTGAAACCTGTCGATCCATTCTTAGCCAAGAATGGCGCTGGAACGTTTCTCCGCATCTCGGTCGAAGGCCCTTCGAAAAAGCCGAAGTTTGGCTTGGCTCGCAACCGAAAAAAGCCCGCAGAAGAGACTGCAACCGAACAAAGCCGCGCACGGCCAAACCGCTGACTCGCGCGAAAACGAACGTCGAGTCCGCTATCAGCAACAATGGAGTACTGATGTCCGCTCAAATCTCAGCACTCCTACATAAGGCGTGGCAACTGCAATCTTCCGAACAGTGGGATGAAATGCTCGCGCTGGCAGCGGAAGCACGAGAACTCTCAGACCGTATCGGCTTTACGCCCGGTCGTCCGCGCGCACTCGCGGTGGAAGCATTCGTCCACTACATTCGATCGGATCTGAGAACTGCACTGGCGCAATGCATTGAAGCTCTGCGCCTTAGCGGGGGTGACGTTGAAGCAGAAGCGCGTGTCAGGGGTGTACTGGCGCTGGTTCACTGGAGCTTGGGGAATTACGAGGAAGCGCTTCGCAACAGCGATCAGTCCATCGAGCTCCTGAACCGGCCGGGAGATGAGGTACCCAAAGCATTCGCATATGCCGTAAAAGGCGGAATTCTGCTTTCCGTCGGGGAGCTTGACGAAGCGCTGGCGCTACATCAGCGGAGTATTGAAGTTTTCCAGTCAG
Source organism: Bryobacteraceae bacterium (assembly GCA_963844855.1). Lineage (GTDB taxonomy): Bacteria > Acidobacteriota > Terriglobia > Bryobacterales > Bryobacteraceae > DASQDN01. Next base: position 84,169 of record CAWJQP010000062.1, on the reverse strand, counting down.
CTCCGGACGAGGTCGTCGGTAAGGCGCGCGCTCTGTCCGGCCTCGGCCTCACATATCTGGCGCAGAAACGTCACGAGGAAGCCCTCGCAGCGCTGCTTGAAGCGCTTGCCCTTGCGAGACAAGCGAATCACCGCGTCAGCACGGCCCGCGCGCTCAACGATGTGGGTGAGGCGTTCGAAGCTCTTGGCGATGACGAGCAGGCTCTGCGGTTTCACACAGAAGCGCTCGAAATTCGTCGTGAAGACAATTATCGGCGCGCTGAAGCAGGCAGTCTGCTTGCCTTGGGGCGCATTGCTGCACGCGCTAACGAGCATGCCAAAGCGATTGGATTCCTGGAGGTGGGCCTCCGCATCTCTGAGGAATTGGGATTGAAGCCTCGCATTGCGCAATGTCATCACGCCCTCGCCGATGTGTATCAATCCACCGGGCAACTTGCTCCTGCTTTGCAGCATGTGCTGGCATGGGAAAAGGCGAAATCCGAGTTGGCCGTAGACGAAGCTTCGTTGCGTTATCGAGCGCTCGCGCTCGAAGCTCAGCTCGAGACAGTGCAGAGACATACGGAACTGGAGAGTCTTGCCTCGCTGGGGAGCCTTGTCGCTGCAATCGTCCACGAGATCAATTCACCGCTCGGCGCGATCCAAAGCTCGGCGAACGTCGTTGCCCGGGCCATGGACAAACTTTCGTCTGATTCCAACGAAAAAGTCGTGGGAGTGGCGAAATCCAATGCGGTCGTAATCTCTGACGGCGCGAAGCGAATCTCCGAACTTGTGACTCGCTTAAAGGTATTCGCTGGTGTCGATCAAGCCCGCTACGCCAGGATTGATATTGTTCGCGCAATCGAAGATTCCATTGCCCTGCTCCGTCCCGAGGCGGAAGAGCGCGTCGCAATAGAAGTGGAACACGACTGCCAACCCATCATTTACGCTTATGCGACCGAGCTTCACCAACTCTTCCTCAATCTCTTACGGAACGGGATTCAGGCGATCGAGGGAGTCGGAAGCGTGAAAGTCCGTGTCCACTGCGATAGCGCGTTGTTTCGAATCGAATTCACAGACTCAGGACGGGGCATCCCTGCGCATCTGTTGCCGAATTTATTCACACCCTCCTTTACGTCAGGTACCGGCCGCGTGCGCGCATCGCTCAGCCTCTTCACCAGTATGGCCGTCGCCAAAAAGCACCGGGGCGATATTGAGGTGAGGACCGAGGTTGGTCGGGGATCAACGTTTACAGTTTTACTCCCTCGCTCGCTGGAGCGAAGTGATGTTGAACTGGAAGACCAGTCTTAGGGCCCTAAACCTCGCAGCCGTAGACGCCGATGACGACAAGCACGCATTCCACCGTGCTTTAACGATTTTCGAAACACCTGAGATACACTCGGAAAACATGTCGTCATTGAGAGTAGGAATTGCAGGACTGGGTCGCATGGGAGCGGTTCATGCGCGTCATCTGAAAGAGCTTGCGGAGGAACGAGGAGACTTCACGTTTGCAGCGATGGCGGATGCTTCGCTGGAGCGGGCGCGACAGGTTGCGGCCGATATCCGGTGCGATGCTCCGATATACGCGTCCGCCGATGAGTTAGCGGCAGCTCGTGTATGCGATGCGGTCGTGATCGTAACTCCTACGGACCAACATCAGCATCACGCCGCAACCTTCATCGAGCAAGGCTGCCGGGTGCTCCTCGAAAAACCTTTAACAGGAACACTTGAAGGGGACCGTGAGTTTGCGGCTGAACTCGATCGCAATCATCCGAAGGCCTTGATGCTTGCATTCCAGCGAAGATTCGATCCACCGTTACAGTACGCAAAGGAACTGCTCGACAGCGGCGCGATCGGCAAGCTATTCAAGATTTACACGGCGCTCGAGGATTCCAATCCGGCGCCCGATGGATACCAAAGCGGCGGCATCCTTCCGGATATGTCGGTTCATAATGTCGATGAGATTCTGTGGTTGACGGGTGCTGTTCCTCAGGCGAGTCTCGCGATTGGATCCAGACTTTTTAGTCACCGCCTAACCACCTGTCAGGAGGATTTTGACGACGCGCTCTTATATGTCTGGTTTGAAAATGGCATGGTAGCCCAGGTTCAAGTAAGCCGAAATCATGTTTCAGGATACAGAGTAGAAACGATCCTTTTCGGAGAAGCCGGGCAGATCCACATCGGCCATTTCGACCAGAAGCCTCGTGACATCATCGTCGAAGCCTATGGCAAGAGAGGTCGCTCTGAACCAATCGCGTCCCGCACGTTTACCATGCGCCAGTATGAAGGCGTCCTTCCGGAGTTTGTCGATCGATTCGGACCAGCGTACAAAGCCGAGATAGCGGCGTTCCTCGACTGCTGTCTCGCAAAGACTCCGTTCCCGACATCTCAACGCGATGGCGTTCGAGCCCAGGAAGTGATCTCCGCGGGTATGAAAGCGGTGATAGGTCGGGATGCGGGCTTTTCATTGAGCGCTCTCTAGCAGGCTACTGACGAACGATCTTTCCGAAGAGTTGGCCGCCAACATTGTTCTTACCGCTCCACGTACCCGCGTATTGATTGCGGTACAACAGCACGCGGGCAGTGTATGAGCCGACTCCTGGGATCGTCAAGTCGGTCATCGTGATAACGGGAGTATCTCCTGCCCACTTGATCGTTAGCGGGATCGGGACTGGAATGTCGTGGCCATCGTACTGCAATCTTGTATGGAAGAGCCAGGAATCACCTGTGAGGTGTGAGACTTTGTCGATTCGGTAGCGCTCCTCCTTCGACAGGCCTTCCCGATTGAGCCGCGTTGAATAGCCTACGAGCGTCACTCCCGACATCGATTCGGTGAACTGCCGGTTGCGATCGCCTTCGACGTCTGCGGAAGCCTTGCGACCGCAACCCGTCAGTATGGACAGGCCGGCAATGAGTATGGTTGCGAATATGAGTTGTTTCATCGCGATTTCAATTCTCTGCTGCGAGTAGGTATGCTCACACGCCAGGAAGCCACCGCGAGCAACAGAACTGTCGCCGCGAGGAAGAAAAAAATGGACGTATATGAGCCGGTTCGCTCGAGCGCCTGCGCGAGCAGTAAAGGTCCCACAGCGGATGCGAAAACGGTCATCATCTGAGCGCAACCTTGAATCCGGCCCAAGTTTGTCCGTCCGAATACTTGTCCCCACACCGAGAAGAACACTACCGTAACGACGCCACCTGCAACCCCCATTGTTACCGCGTAAGCGGCTACATGGGCGAATGTGTGAACGAAGGGAAGCATGAGCAACGAAAGCGCAAGCATAGCCATGCCGCAGCCCATTACCTTTTGTATGGACCATTTCGAAGCCAGCCAACCACCCCCGAAATTGGCGGCCAAACCCACCATCGTACTGATCACCAGAACAGTGTGATAGACCCCGGCGTCGAAGCCACGCTGTTCTAATATCGACTGGTTGAACAGCGCGATCCCGGAATAGACCAAGCCGAATAACGAACTTCCGAGAGCGAATATCCAGAAGGCTGGGCTTCGCAGCGCATCGCCGAGCGTCAGATCTCGCCGGTCGTCTACCAATGCCGGTGGGGCTCCGTCCATCCTCGAACCTACCTGTTCCGGCGAGTCGCGAACGACCATCCAAGCCAGCGTCGCGATGACGGCAGTTAGAGTGAGTCCGACAGCAAACCAAGCAGTTCGCCAGCCATAGGCAAGCGTTGCTTGCCCTACTGATGGAAAGGCGATAATGAAACCGATTCCAACCAGCAGCGAATAAATTCCCATCGCCAGATCCAACCGGCGCGCAAACCACTTCCCGACCAGTGAAAGACTCACAACGGAAAGCGCGCTTTGTCCGAAGCCCCGAGTGAGAGTGATACAGATTGCCAGCGCGACGAGACCGGTCGCGCGGCTCATCCAAATGACGACGATCCCCAGCGCTAGAACCACAAGGGTAAGCACACGGCGCGATCCGAATCTGTCAACGAGGCGGCCACAAGGCAGACAGAAAGTCGCCCCTAGCAGAGTCGCCCAGAGGTTGATGCTCGCATATGTAACGCGGTCTATCGTGAGGTCGGCAATCAGAGGCTCAGTAATGAGCCCAAGTCCCTGGGTCCGACCCGGCAACGTTCCAACCATGGCGAGCGCTGCGATCGCGAGGTTCGACCAGCCGTAATACAGAGTTTGCCAGCGATTTCGAAACTGTGGGAGGACAGCAGTTGGAGGTGGCGCCATTCGAGCCCGCTGGTTGAAACTGTAGTTTACCGTAGGCTCGAATGGACTTGGGTCAAATCGTTACGTTATGGACTGCGCGACTGTCAGCATTGTTCTATCTCGTAGCGCTCGTTCAGATCTTGCGGCACATGGGGAGTAGCGCCCGGATCCTGTGGACAATCGGCTTGATCATCTACCTGATTCACGTATGTTGCGCGTTCACGTATTTCTATGACTGGAGCCATGGGCTCGCCTATCGTGAGACTGCTCGTCAGACAGCGAATCTTTTCGGAGTCAATTGGGGCGGAGGGCTGTACTTGAACTATCTTTTCACTGCCGTCTGGTCTGCGGACTGTCTCTGGTGGTGGTCAAACGCGTCGGGCTACCGTTCGCGTACCACTTGGGTAGCGCTATCCATCCATGCGTTTTTAGCATTTATGTTTTTGAACGCAACCATCGTGGTGTGGCTTCTGAAGTGGAAAGCTACTTGGTAGTCGTTTTGGTGGTTCTATTTGGCGCCGTTCGCCTCATGGTCGTTTCGATCGGCTTGAGTTGAGTTGTCCTGGCGAACGCTGTGAGCCGTTTCCGAACTGCGCTGGTGAAGCATGCTGCTTCCATAGATGTTGCTCCTGAAGCCAGTAGCCCATTACGCAATTGGGCATCTGTCAGCTTCCCCATACGATTCATGAACCATCTCATATCGTCCACGCGAATACCCTCGGATAGCGCATCCTCATGGCGGGCAGCATACTGGTCGTAGTTGAAAGAGACGTACCCTCCATCGACTCCATCCACTAAAGACCTTGTCCTTTTATCGAAGGCAGCGCAATCCCACTTACGATGCGCTACGTCAACCGAAGCCGGATCGCCCAAGCTGGCTCCCCAGTCGGTGATCACGGAAAATCGGCGCCCTCCGATATCGAACACGCCGGTGTTCTGGGTTTTCACGTCCCAGTTCGCCAGGAGCAGTAACAGTAGTTTCAAGCCATTGAGTTCCTGTTGATCGTCCCTTTTTCTGTTCAGATCCAGTTTTCCTCCTGGAATCTGTCGCATATGATCGCCATCGAACATCTGAAAGCGAGCGCCGCGAAAGACGCCGTCCGGGCCCACAAATTCCTTGGTTCGACGAAGATCGGTAGCGCCGTCGATTTTCCCTGCGGGTACGTAATAGGAAACGCGGGTGGGATAGCCCGGCGGCCCATGCCAAGCGAGAGGCAAAGGTTTCGGCCTTCGCCTCTTCTCCGAACTTCACCATCCACTTTTTGTGCCGGCCGTCGCTCACGATCATCTTTGGCGCGATACCTCCGCTCACTTCTTCCACAAAGGCAAAAGGCGCTTTAGGAGCGTTCGTGAGTCCTGCAGGACCTGCTGCCAAGTCGAGCCGCTCAATTGGTCCGGGATCTTTCCATAGAAGTGTCTGTGGCTCTGCGGCGGCAACCAGAGACGAAACCAATATGAGCACGACCTTCACAGTGATTGGACCGTCAATTCGGTCGATAGTTTCATCGACCGGTCCTCCGATGTCGGCGAACTTTTATTTCGTCGCTGCGTTAAGTATTCTTGGAGTCAATTCGTTTCAACCATTTGGAGACTACATGAAGCAGTTTCTTCTGTTGATCGTCGCGGCAATCTGCTTGTCCGCCCAGGATAAAGCCACGAAAATAGACGAGTTCCTATCTCGGTATCACAACAATGGCCAGTTCAACGGCACTGTACTCGTGTCGGAGGGCGGGAAAGTGATCTACAAGAAGGGGTTCGGCTTGGCGAATATGGAGTGGGACATCCCAAATACGCCGGACACGAAATTTCGCCTCGGGTCGATCACGAAACAATTCACCGCGGCAGTTATCCTCCAACTTGTCAATGAAGGCAAGATCGGCCTGAGCGACAAGCTGAGCCAGTATGTGCCCGACTATCCGAAGAAGACCGCCGATCGCATAACGATCCATCAGCTTCTCAATCACACGTCTGGAATCCCGAGCTACACAGGCCTTCCGAACTTCATGCGGGACAAAGTCCGCGACGCCTATGCGCCTTTGGACCTGGTCAAAGTTTTTTGGGATATGGATCTGGAGTTCGAGCCTGGCTCACGATTTCGCTATAACAACTCCGGCTACCACCTGCTAGGAGTGGTTATCGAGAAGGTGACCGGGAAGACGTATGCGGAAGCGCTCCAGGAGCGTATCTTCGGCCCTCTAAAGATGACCGCGAGCGGATACGATCTGAATAAGCCGCTGCTTGTAAAACGCGCCGGCGCCTACGAACGCACTCTCGACGGCTTCCAGAACGCGGCGTTTCTCGATATGACCATTCCGTATGCGGCTGGCAGCTTGTACTCGACCGTCGAAGATCTTTATACCTGGGATCAGGCGCTCTACACCGACAAAGTCTTGCCGTCGAAATCAATGGATTTGATGTTCACGCCGACGCTCGAGAATTACGGCTATGGTTGGGTTATCCGTAAGTCGAAAGTTCTGGGAAATGATCGTGAGATTACCGTCATCGGACATGGCGGAGGCATCCACGGGTTCAGCACGCTGATCGAACGAATCCCGTCTGACAAGCACTTGATTGTTCTCTTGAACAATACGGGGGGAACTCGTTTGAACGAGATGAGCGAGGGAATCACAAAGGTAATTTATGGTTTGCCGGCGCCAACGCCAAAGACTCCAGCCTCCACCGCGATGTATAAGATCATCCAGACGAAGGACGTCAACACCGCGATAGCCGAATGCAAGAACTGGAAGACGAATTCCTCGAATGAGTACGACGTGAACCCCGGGGAATTGGGCATGTTAACCCAATTCCTCATTACCAAGAACCGCCTGAGTGAGGCCGAGGAGATCGGGAAACTCAATGTGGAACTTCACCCCAAAGTCGCGCCGGTTCACTACAGTTTAGGAGAGGTGTACCGGGCTGCAAAGAAGCGCGAGCTGGCGATCCAAAGCTATGCTCGCGCCCTCGAGTTGAATCCTGGTAATCCTGGACCAGTCGCCGACCGCCTTAAGGAGATGCTGGCGAAGTAACGCTAGGCGACGGGTTTCGCGCGTCTGGCGGCGATCTCAGTTCGGACCACTTTCATACGTTCCCGGATCCCAGTGACTCTCTCCTTGGCGCCTGGTGTAACGTTGACCAGCTTTTCAAGATTCGCGAGCATAGTCGGTCCAAAGATAGGTCGTAGCTCGCCGAGGAACGGCTCAAGTTTGGAGAAAACAAGCAGATGCTCGCCGTTCGTATCGTTGAAGAGCTCAGCACTGATCGCATCGTGGTGAACAAGCGCCGCCGCCATCTCCCAATACGTCGTGACCATGCGTAAGTACGATCCATGCTCTCCGTACATTGCATTCTCGACGTCAGCCCGGCTTTCCGGGTGAAACTCGCGGACATACCAGTCTCGCGCTTTGCGCATGACTTCTTCGCGGCGCAATTCGTACAGCCGCAGGATAAGGCTTGCTTCTTCTTGCTTTGACATATGTTTTAGTCCTTTTTCTTCGGCGCGTTGAAGGATCGTTCCACCATGTCGCGAACATCTGTCGAAACAGCATGGTCACGCCATAACCAACGCATCATTTCCGGGAAAACAGTCTGGAGCATCTTCTGCCCATGTCGTTGAATTCCCCAGGAGTAGTTCAGGTCGTAGCCTTTTTCGGATAGAGCCTGCTGCATGCGGACGTTCTGGTAGAACCAGTCGCGGGTCTGATCGTAGGTTCCATCGGCGCGCAACGCTCGATTGTCGTTTCGGCCATCCACCAGAAAGACACGAAGAGGCTTCTTGTCGCTCTTTCGGATGATATCGGGATACGCGTGCCCTCCGCGAATGTTGGTAAAGCTCCCGACGTTGCTCAGCACTTTGCGGAAGTGATCCGGCCGCTCCCAGGCGACAGTGAAAGCGGCGATGGCGCCCGAGCTTGATCCGCCAATGCCATGATGATCGGGGTTCTTGGAAATGTTGTACTCCTTGTAGAGCACGGGAAGCAATTCATCCACGATGACCCGGGCGTACTTGTCGTCGAGAGTGTTGTACTCAGTAGGTCGATTCGTATCGCGGTCACCCCAGTTGCGAGGTGTCGGTTCAGGTTGATCCGGCCTTCGCCCGGGATTAATGAAGACGCCAATCATCACCGGAATTTCGCGGCGGTAGATCAGATTGTCCATCACAACCTGGGCGCGTATATCGCCTTCGGGAGCCATGAAGGCCTGCCCATCGTTGTAGATCATCAAGCTGGCCGCGTTCGACGGGTCGTACTGAGCAGGCACGTAAACCCAATAAGTATGCTGAGTCCCAGGGTAGGCTTCGCTGGGCAGTGTGAATGGTCCCTTGATCTCTCCCTGCGGAACCCCTTCTTGAGGAATCGAATCCGGCGAGAGCTTGTAGTGCACATCAGTATTCGGTGTCTCGGCCATTGCCGGACGTTGACGCGGAGCCGGCGCCTGAGCCGGTGGCGTCTGACCCTGTTGAGGCTGAGCGAACGCTGCCGCAGTCATCAGCGCGAAGGTGATGGGTAATTCGCGTTTCATAGCTTCGGCGGACAACATATCACAGACATTGTGTTGGACTAGAAATCGCCGCTATTTATCTGCCCAGTGCGATCATTAGCGAAGCGTGCATGTTCTCTCAGTCGCAAACCTAAAGAAGGCTTATGGGAGCGGTCTTGCTGTCGATGACATTTCATTCACAGTGAGTTCGAAAGAGATTGTAGGTCTCCTCGGTCCCAATGGCGCCGGAAAGACGTCCACAATCAACATGATTCTAGGCGTTCTGGAGCCAACCTCTGGCGCTATTTCCATCGAGGGGATCGACCTTGGTTCAAATCGTACCGAGGCGCTCGAACGAACCAACTTTGCGGCCGTGTATGCGCCACTGCCCGGGAATCTGACGGTTTACGAGAACTTGCGCTTCTTCGGCTTGGTCTACAACGTCAGAAATCTGCCGCTCCGGATAGGCGAGATGCTCGAACAATTCGATTTGCAGAAATTCCGTAATACAAAATGCGGTGTGCTCTCGTCAGGCGAGCAAACGCGTGTTTGCCTGGCAAAGGCTATGCTGAACGCTCCCCATCTTCTCCTGCTCGATGAGCCAACCGCTTCCCTCGATCCCGCGACGGCGCGCGACATCCGCATCCGGATACGCGAGTTCGCAGCCAAAGAAAACTGTGGCGTTCTCTGGACATCCCACAACATGTACGAAGTTCAAGACGTCTGCGATCGCGTACTTTTTTTGTCACACGGCAAGATTCTCCTCGAAGGAGATCCCAACAAACTGCCGGCCGAGCACGGCAAAGAAACGCTCGAAGAATTGTTTATCACGGTCGCGCGAGAACCGCTCACACTCGAGCGTGGCTAGTCACATGCGCTTTAATCGCATCGCGGCCATCGTAGTTCGTCAGTTTTATCTGTTCCGGGGAAGCCCTGCCCGAATTCTGTCGCTTTTCGCATGGATTGCGATTGATATCATCCTCTGGGGTTTCATCAGCAGGTATCTGAACACCGTTGCTAGTCCACGCGTTAACTTCGTTCCGGCCCTGCTGGGCGCTGTTTTGCTCTGGGACTTTTTCACGCGCGTGATGCAAGGTGTAACGATGGCATTCTTTGAAGATGTCTGGTCACGCAATTTTTTAAATGTGTTCGCCAGCCCGATGTCGATCGCCGAGTATGTTGCCGGACTCGTAGTTTCGAGTATCGTCACAAGTTCGGCGGGTCTTATCTTCATGCTGGTTCTGGCAACATCGGTGTTCGGATTGCCGATGCTTACCTACGGGCTCACAGTCGTTCCTTTCGTGGGAGTACTCTTCCTGTTCGGTATCGCGCTCGGCATTGTAGCGAGTGCTCTGGTGCTTCGTCTCGGACCATCAGCAGAATGGTTTATCTGGCCCATCCCGGCGTTGATCTCTCCGTTTGCCGGTGTATATTACCCGTTGTCGACGCTTCCCGAGTGGATGCAGACGGTCTCCAAAGTGTTGCCACCTGCTTACGTTTTCGAAGAACTTCGAGCTATCGTCAAAGGCGAAGCGCCATCTTGGAACGGACTTCTGACGGGAGGCGGCCTCGCCCTCTTATACATTCTTGCGGCGTGCTGGATCTTCGTTCTGACTTACAAGCGCGCTGTTCGCACAGGGCTGATCGCTCGTTATAGCGCCGAGAGTTTAAGCTAGCAACGTATGGCAAAGAGAAGCGTTGTTTGTTTGTCGATCCTTATGGGATTGATGTTCGATACGGCTGCCCAACAGAGCGACGAAGCAGCGATTCGAGCACTCGAAGCAAAGTGGGATACCGCCAATCTCAAAGGCGATGCCGCAACCCTGGACACCATCTTTGCAGACACGTTCATAATGACCGGCGATGATGGCAAGGTACGAACGAAAGCAGAAGTCATCGGCGAGTTGAAGGCCGGGAACATTCAATATCAGTCTGCCAAGACTGAGGAATTAAAGGTGGTCCTCCATGGAGATGCTGCTGTAGTCAGCGGTAGATGGAGAGGCCAGTACGCGAACCGAGGGAAGACAGTCCATCTGGTGGAGCGCTTTACCAACTTCTATGTTCGCCGCGGCGGCAAATGGCAATGCGTCGCCTCGCACGGGTCAGCCATCAAGTAAGTCGGCGGCCAAGTTAAACCAGAATGTCCTTCACGACATGACCTTCGACATCCGTGAGCCGGAAATCCCGGCCAGCGTAGCGATACGTAAACTTCTGGTGATCAAATCCGAGCTGGTGTAGCAATGTCCCATGAAGATCATGGACGTGGACCTTGTTCTCTGCCGCCGCCAGCCGAAATCATCGGTCGAGCCGTAAACCATGTGGCCATTTGATCCCGTCGTTCGCCTGAGCCGGTTACGTTTGCGCCGGCTTCCTGCAACTCAACCGTCGGTGTCCGTCCGAATTCCCCGCCCCATCTCACCAGGGTGGAGATCTCCTCTATCATACGAACCGGATGCAGCACAGCTCCGAATCTATCCGGCCGCCAAGACTTTATAGCGTTTGACCACGGCATTTTGAAATTCCCAGGCGTCGGGATCATCTTTGGGCGGTTGTTCGGCATACTCGAGCATCAACGCATGACCCTGAAATAGCGCTCGCGCAACGAGTTTAGGGTGAAGCGTTCGATAGCACGGATAAGTCTCAAATGCTTCCTCGAGAGCTTGATCGGCAAACTTGGCAATAATCTCCATGACACGCCCATTATGCTAGAGGAAGTCCCAACGAATGACTTCCAAACTGAAGCGAGCAGATGACTGATTCGCCCCTGAGTGTGGCTGTCTTATTTCTGTCCGCATTCATGGCCGGGGCCGTGAACGCCATCGCAGGCGGCGGAACGCTTTTGACGTTCCCTAGCTTGCTTACCTTCCTGAGTCCGGTCGCCGCGAATGCTACAAGTACCGTGGCGCTTCTTCCGGGCTCACTCGCGTCGGGCCTCGGTTACCGCAAAGAGCTGGCGCAATGCAAACAGACGCTCCTAATGCTGCTGCCGCCCAGCCTGTTCGGGGGAATCGCAGGATCGCTTCTATTGATCCGTATGCCGGAACGGGTGTTCGCGCAACTCGTCCCCTGGCTGCTTGTGCTCGCCTCAGTGCTGCTGCTTCTGCAGCGCCCCCTGATGAAGTACCTCGGCGCGCATCCTCACAAAGAGCCAGGCCTTGGAACCGTAATGGTGATGGTCTTCTTTCAGTTCCTGGTTGGGATTTACGGCGGATACTTTGGCGCCGGCATTGGCATCCTCATGCTGAGTTCGCTCGCTTTCGCCGGCTTGCCGGACATTCATCAGATGAATGCCGTCAAGAGCATCCTTGCTGCGACTATGAATGGGGTCTCGGCGGTCATGTTGGGCGCAGCGGGCCTCGTCCGCTGGGATTTTGCGGCATTAATGGCTGTCGCGGCGATTCTGGGCGGATATATCGGCGCGCGCGTCGGACGGAAGCTGCCCGCAAACTTGATCCGCGCGATCGTCGTTATCATTGGATTCGCAGTCGCGGCCTATTCATGGTTGCGGAAGTAACGTATTTTTTCGTACAAGACCGCTTCCTTACAGTCACGGTTCTGTACGGAACCGCGCGCGTTACTTCACCGTGATTCCGAATCAGGGTACCAAGTGTCGATCCACACGCCGCTCAACGAAAGAGATCGTTTACAGCGCCGATGCCAGTGACGTCTATATCCCGGGCAGTTAAAACCATTGGCGGCAAAGAAAGTATTCTCGATAGATCATGCCGCCGCATTTCTCAAGCGATTGCAATTAACTGGAAATCGCTGCTAGACTCCGTGAACAGATTCAGAGTTTTGATCCTGAGGAGGCAAGAAGATGCGCAGAAAGATCATAATTGGGGCGCTTGTTGTTTTACTTATCTTTATCGGCGCTTTTCTCACTCCACTGCTGCGGAAATACCGAGTGCAGGTGCCGGAATATCGGCCTTCCGGCGAGTTGGTTCATCTTCCCCAAGGCTGGGACGAGCGACAATGGATGAGATTTCACCACACGGCTCAAGGGACACGACTTTTGCCGTATCGCTGGTTTTTGGCATTAGAGCAGCCCTGTTTCTCCTTGTTTGGTTGTTCTCCATTCGCCGAGAAAACCTATCTCGCGCGGTTTGGGTTCCTTGAAAGCAAGCGGGATCCCGAGCTGAATCCGGACGATCTACCAATCGGCTTCACGCGACAGGAAGATTTCTACGATCCGATCAGCAACACAAAGTATCCGGTCGTGGGACTGACCTGCGCCGCCTGCCACACGGGACAGCTCGAATATGGCAAATACGCCGTCCGAATCGAGGGCGGTCCAGCAATGATCGAAGTGGCTGAGTTTCAGAAAGCGCTTGGCCTGGCGCTCGGTTTTACTCAGCTCATTCCGGGACGATACGGGCGCTTCGAAGAACGGGTTCTCGGACCAAACGGTACAGAGGATCAGAAGAAAAACTTAAAACAGAGTTTCGATCGACTTCTGGAAGTGGCTAAAGCCGAGCTGAAAGCGACGGGACAAGCAAAGATCTACGTTAACCCCGCTGGTTTCGCGCGCACTGACGCTTTAACGCGAATTGGCAATCAGGTCTTTGCCGTCGACATGAATAACAACGACAACTTCGCCGTTGCGAACGCCGCCGTGCGATTCCCGCAAATCTGGGATGCGTCGTGGTTCAACTGGGTGCAATACAACTCGTCCATCGGCGATCCGCTGGTGCGCAATATCGGCGAAGCTTTGGGAGTCCGCGCAGCAGCAAAATTGTATGGCCCCGACGCGGCAAAGTTTGAGAACAGCGTCCATGTATCGAACCTCAAGGTTCTCGAAGACCTGCTGTCCGGACCTGAACCTTACAAAGGCTTGTCTTCCCCGAAATGGCCAAGTGTCTTCCCGGCTCTCGACCAAACCAAAGTGCAACGCGGGGCGCAACTCTACAAGCAGCATTGCCAAGGATGTCATTTGCCTCCGCAAGACGAACTGCAGGCCGACCTCCGCAGCGAGCATCCGAAGTATTGGGAAACAGGTCTTCAGGGTCGACGCTTTCTCAGGGTCACAGACGTTCCGCTCGAACACATCGGCACTGACCCGCATGAGGCTGTGGACTTCATCGAGCGATCAGCCGATACCGGCGACCTGAAACAGGGCCGCGTATCAGCGACTAAAGGCCTCGATCTCGTGACGAACGGGATCGCCGATCAGTTCTTCCAAAAAATGAACTTCTCACCGGAGCAAAGAACGGAATGGAGCGGCTTTCGTGACCCACGCATTCCCGATGTCCGTGGTGACAGGATTTACAAAGCGCGTCCGCTCAACGGTATTTGGGCAGTCGCGCCCTATCTTCACAACGGGTCGGTACGCAATCTTTATGAATTGCTCGGACCTCCCGAAGAACGCGCCAAAGAGTTCTGGCTTGGAACGAAGCGATTCGACCCGGTGAGGGTTGGCTACGACACCAGCGAGATTAAGGGCGGGTATTTGTACGACATCCGCCGTGAAGGCAATAGCAACAAGGGTCACGAATTCCGAAATGGCGAGAGAGGTAAAGGAGTCATCGGCCCGGCGTTATCGGAAGAGGATCGCTGGGCCTTGATCGAATACCTGAAGTCACTATGAGATAAGGAGTAGTATGCGAACCGTGATAGTTATTTGTGCTTTTGCAGGGCTACTCTTTGGCCAGCCACTGCCGCTATCCACTCCCGAGAAAGAAGGACTATCTTCGGAGAGGCTCGGTCGCCTTCATAAGGAGTTTGAAAAGCTGACGTCTGAAGGCAAGAAAGCCGGAGCGATCGTTTTGATCGCGCGCAACGGCAGGATTGCAGACTGGCGCTCATTCGGTCACAGGGATATCGAAGGCGGCTTGTCGATGGAGAAAGACACTATCTGCCGGATCTGGTCGATGACAAAGATCGTCACGAGTGTTGCGGTTCTGCAGTTGCTGGAAGAAGGAAAACTCAAACTCAGTGATCCGGTACACATGTACATACCGGAACTCAAAGATGTCAAGGTTTATCAAAGTGGCACAGCCGATAATCCCGTGCTGGTTCCGGCAGCGCGACCCATCACGATCAAACATCTGCTGACCCATACAAGCGGCCTGACATACCCGTGGGGCGATGCGGCCGTGCCTGAGCTTTACAGACGTTCCAAGCTCTTCGATGTAGCCAATTTGAAAGAGTTTGCCGGCAAAGTTGGACAGCTTCCGCTTGTCGCGCATCCTGGCGACAAATACGAGTACGGAATCAACACGGACATCCTAGGGTATGTCGTGCAAGTCGTCTCGGATATTTCGTTCGATCAGTTCGTCCAAAAACGAATTCTGGATCCGTTGAAGATGAAGGACACCACTTTCCAGTTGCCTGCCGCAAAGCAGTCCCGGCTGGCGAAGACGTACGCGCTGAAGGATGGAAAGTTGGTACCCCCTCCTGCGGTGGTCGAGTTGACGGAGCGCGGAGTACCGTACGGCGGCATGGGCTTGTACTCGACGATCGGCGACTATGCTCGATTCGGACAAATGCTACTTAACGGCGGACAACTCGACGGTGTTCGCATCCTGAGCCGCAAAACGGTGGAGTTGATGACGGCGAATCATCTAGGCCATATGCCAAAGCCATCAATCGGCGACGACGGCAGCGACGGCTTTGGCCTCGGTGGATCGGTACGAATCGATCTGGCGAAGGGTAATCGTCTGGGATCCGTAGGAACGTTCGGTTGGAGCGGAGCGGCCACCACATACTTCTCGATGGACCCCAAAGAGAAGACATTGGCCCTGCTCTTCATGCAATACATGCCATTCGATTCGCCAACGCTCGACAAGTTTTCGACGCTGTTCTACCAGGCAATCGCAGACTGAGGTTCGTGCACACTGCCAGTTCGCGGCCGGCGATATTTCGAGCTGTAGAATTTCTCAATCTCGTTCATCCAATCAGCATCGAAGCACATGTTGTGGCTTACGACGAGCGGGAAGGAAATTCCTTGTGAAACTTAGAAATAGGGTGAGATACCAGGCCGTCACACACGTTGTCTGTCTCGCTTTCTTTTTCTGTGGGCATTTGGCGGCGCAGAACAATGCCGATAAGGCCTGGAGCGTGTTGGCCTCCGGTCTCGTCGAGAAGAGCGTCGATCACAGATCAAAGGCGGTTCATGCGCTCGGTTTGATCCCGGGGAATGCGAAAGCGCAGGACCTCGCTGAAAAAGCTCTAGGAGATAGCTCAGCGCCGGTGCGTGTGGCCGCGGCGCATGCCCTCGGCGCAATCGGCGCCAAGACGGCGATCCCAAAGCTTCACGCAGCGTTGAAGGATACGGAGGCGGAGGTCGTGCTCGCCGCGGCAGCCTCCCTCCAACGTATGCAGGACCCTGCCGCTTATCACGTCTATTACGCAGTTCTTTCCGGTGAAAAGAAGAGCGGGGAGAGCCTGGTCGACTCGCAGCTAAAAATGCTCAAAGACACGAAAGCCATGGCGAGGCTCGGCTTCGAGCAAGGTATCGGATTCATCCCTTTCGCTGGCATCAGCTATTCCGTTTTTAAGGAGGTCAGCAAAGACGACACGTCACCGATTCGCGCGGCAGCAGCACAAAAGCTAGCGCACGATCCAGATCCGCTTTCAGCCAAGGCGCTGGTGACGGCGGCGAGTGACAAGAAATGGATAGTTCGCTCGTCTGCTGTGGACGCGATTGCAAGACGAGGAGATCCGAAGCTGTTGTCCGCCGTGTTACCTCTCCTGACGGACGAGAATGAATCCGTTCGTTACAATGCGGCGGCCGCTGCAGTTCACCTGAGCGACGGCGGTCGGAAGGCTCCGCGGCGGTAGATACGCTCGCTAGACCAAGCCGGCAGCGCGGCTGAACGCCAACGTATCCGGCAGGCCGAAGAACTCAATCGCCTTGCCTTCACGGATCGTCCAGACATGAATTGTATCCGTATCGACAGATCCGCCTGCCTCGCGATGCGTGCCGGTCTCACGAGCCAGTACGACGACCCGATCCCCTTCCGCAATATACTCGACAGGCTCTATTTTGAAGTTCTCCCATTCTGTCGCGAGCCGGACGAAAACCTTGTTGAAAATCTCGCTCGGCCCCCGAAACGGGCTGCCCTCGGCATAGAAGACATTGTCCGGATAAGTCCAAAGGATCTCGGAATCGAAGGACGCAAGAACGGCCGCGGCATCTCCGCGCCCGAAGGCCTCGTAAAGCCCTTTCACGAAATCCTTGTTCGATGCGACCTCACTTAGTGCTGACACGAGCCTCCTCCAGAATGCGCTTTGCGCGCGAGGGATTGAACACACCACACGAACAGAAGCGCGCCAGATATGTGACGGCTTCGTCCGGCGAGCGGCGGCCTTCCTTAACCCAATCAATCATTTTCTTCGCCATGGAATGCGCGATCATTCCATGCCCGCACATCGTCGACAGCATCATCACTTGTGAGTTCGGTAAATGCTCGGTCTGACCTTCGAAACCGAGTGAATATCCAACGCTATGACGAGGTATGCCCGCCGCATGGCAACACTGATC
Organism: Bryobacteraceae bacterium; assembly: GCA_963844855.1. GTDB lineage: Bacteria > Acidobacteriota > Terriglobia > Bryobacterales > Bryobacteraceae > DASQDN01. The sequence continues at coordinate 67,050 of CAWJQP010000062.1, read as the reverse complement.
GGCTCCGTCAACGGAGGTCGAGATATTGATACTGAGGCCGAAATCTTTCTCGCGCACGGCCTTCATAAAATCTTCCGCCTTTACGCGGTCGTCGAAAACAGCGGCGACCGTGGTGACATGCGTCAGACCCTTAATGACCGCATCGAAATCGGGGGTCATATCGCGGCCCCAATGCGAGGTCGGCGTCATATTCTTGCACGGACGCAAAGCGCCGCCATTTCGGGCATCGCCAAGATTCACAGGACCGAAGGTGGCGGCGAGCCGCAAGAACTCGCGCAGCTTCTCGAGGGCGCCCTGATCGTTCTTGCCCTTACTGGCGATCGCGAAAATAATGAAATCGTCCTGAAAGGACGCAGCCGGACCGAATCGATGCAGAGTATTCGTCATCTCGAAGCTCCTACGGTCTGGCGGTCACTCTCGATGGTGTTGATGATGCGTCCGAGGCCGGTATTGGTCTTCGCCCGATGTAACGTATAGCCGAGTTTCTCGAGAATCGGCGCAACCACGGTCTCGTCGCCTGTATCATCGCAACGCGTTCCAACCCCGAGCGTAACTACGGTATCGACGCGCTTCTCGATGTCCCACACGAGGCGTATGATCTCTTCCGTCCGCTCAACCGGCACCTTAATCTCAACGATAGCCGACATCACCTTCTCTCGAAGGATGTCCTCACGAAGAGTTCCGGTAGAGACATCGGACATCAGCGACGTGATCGGATTCTTCTTCTCAAAGTGCACATTCGCCGCCGCCAACGCATGACACGCGGTCTGAATGTCACGGAACCACACTCCGACACCCGGCCTTCCGAACTCGATCGTGAAGCCTACCTCGCCGACCTTCACACGGCCGCTGACGTCGTTCGTCTTGACCTCCTCAGTTCCCCGCCCTTCGACACCTGTCGATTCGTGGGGCACACGAGGATCAGAGAACGCGCGGCGCACGACGCGCGGCCAAGTCAGCTCATCCGGCTCGAACGCCGCCGTGGGACACACGTCCGGCTCCGGGTCGAAGCGAAGCCGCATCGCCTGAAAGACCTTACGCATTGTGCGCACCATCGTCGGATTCAAATGCTCCTGGCTAAGCCCGTTGTAGCAGGCATAGCACTCGACGCATTCATTGCGGTTAATGGTTGCACGCTTGATCTGCGGATCGATGTAGATTGCGCCCATCGGGCAAACATAAGTGCAGTTGCCGCACGCGACACATTTTTGAGGATTGATTGTCATACAGATTCACGCATAATTTGGCGGTTCGCATCGATTCTCAAGTACAGGATCGCCCCGATGAAACAGAACAGCAGAGGCGACAAGAAACGGCTCGTTCCATCCGATACTGCTGACACCAGATAAGTCAACACAAGCGGCGAAATCGCTCCGCCGATGTTCCGCAAAGCTGTTCATGACCGCCGACACCGATCCGGCATAGTCCGACCCGATATCGAGCGGCAATGCCCACGATACGCCCACAGTTACTTCCAAGCCAAACACGCCACACAAGTGAACATAACGCTTGTCAGCGGGTCGCGCGTCAGGGTCGCAGGAATGATTGCCGCTCCGGCAAGCAGAAATCCAGCAAACCCGACCAGACGCCGCGCAAGAACTAGATGTTCCCGATCGCTTCAACCAGCAGATCGGACACCCAGCCTCCCGCTAAGATCGCCCACTGTGCCAGCCAGCAGCGGCAGCTCGGCATAGAAGCCCATCTCTTTTAGGTTATAACCCGCGGTGGTTGCAGCAAGTATGTCGGGAACCAATCGAGATACGTCGCCAGGCAATATCAGTAGCAGAAGTACATCACGCACATGAGCCTAGAACGTCGGAGACGAGAGAATCGCGCGCCACGGTGAGCCGACTTAGACGTGCTCGAATGCTGACCCATTGACGCGTGGATCAGATCGAGCTCGCCGGCATTCACCGACTCGTGCTCGCGCGGAGTATCGCGATAGTAGAAATACCAGACCGCCGCCCAAAGGACACCGAAGCAGCCGAACACAAAGAACGGCATCCGCCAGCCGTAGCCAGCGATCAGCCAAACCACGATCGGCGGCGTGAATGCAGCGCCCAGCCGCGATCCGGCGTGAGTTACGCCTTGCGCATAGCCGCGCTCGGATCGGCAGCATCCACCGCGATAGCGATCGCGTCGCTATCGGAAATGCGCCGCTTCCCCGACTCCGAACAAGAACCGTGTAGTCAACATAGAAGCCGCGCTCCAGCAAAACGCAGTCGCCGACGTGAAGAAGCTCCACAGCGTGACGATCAGATGTCAGCGCCGTCGCGGACCGATCCGATCGCCGAGCCATCCGCCCGGGATTTGAAACAATGCATAGCCCCACCGGAAAGCAGAACAGGATCCAGCCCATCGTCATGAGGCTGAATCCAAACTCTTTCTGGATGAATGGCAGCCGCGGCCGAGATCACGACCGCGGTCCATATAGGTGATCATGTACGCGAGCACGGTCAGCCAAAGAACGATGTGGCGTACTCTGGTAGGCCGGGCGCCTTGTGCTCTCACGGGACTCGGAGCTGCTGACATCTTAGTGGGGCGCATCGCGCAAGTGAGCAATATTCGGATAGCCGTTCATCGCAAGCCTTGTGCTTGGTCCATCGCCATGAAACCGCGGCGCATGAAACGTGAACGGCGGAACGTACACGATATCTCCTTCACTCGCGATAATGACTCCAACCTTCTCGATCGGGTATCGGATCTGGCCCTGCATCACGAGCCAGAACTCGGCGCACTCCGGATGATAGTGTCCCCGATCCTTCTCGTTCAACTTCCCCAGATTCTTCTCGTAGCCATAGATGATATTGGACACGGCGCGATCGTCATGCACGAACCGGCTTCCCTTGTACGCCGAGTCCTTCTGCAATTCGTACAGATTGATATGCGGCTTATTGTTGTAGCCGTAGGGCTGCGGCTTGCGGCCGAAAGTGACAGGAATCCACGTGGCCCCAGGCAGTTCCGGCGGCTTCACGTCTTGCGGATAAAGCAGCTTCGCCTTGGCAATATTCGTTTCGAACCGCAGAGAAGGTTTGTCGCCAACCGTCTCCATCGAGTAGGTGGTTTGCGAAGGAACCTGCACCATCGATCCCTTTGATGCGATGAACGAATCCTGCCCTTCGATGTCGAACTTGATCTGGCCATCCATCACGACCCACCACTCTCGCGTATCGGGATGATACCGCTTCCCAACCTTGGAGCCCGGCGCGCTTTGAATGTACTCGCTATGCAGATGATCGTCGTTCACGATCACCTCGCGCCAATCGGCCTTCCCTTTGTGTTTGGCGAGCAGATCGGACAGCTTCGTATGCGGCTTATGCCCGCTCGGATATTTGGCGGGTTCGTATTTGGGAGCCCAACTTGGTGTTTCTTTCGATTGTTGTGCGGAGGCCCAGAAGCACAGTAGGGTTGCGATGCCTCCAAACGCTATCAAGGATTTCTTCATTAGTTCACCTTTCGGCCGGCAATCATGACAGTCTCGATGGAACGTGTATTTCGAATATCCTCGAGTGGATTCCGGACCAACACAACCAGATCGGCCCACTTGCCGGCTTCAAGCGTCCCGAGATCCTTCGCGCCAAGAAATTCAGCCGAGTTCTTCGTTGCCATCTGTATGATCTGCGCCGGTGTCAGGCCGGCCTCCGCCATGTATTGCATCTCGACATGCTCGAAGTATCCAGGAAAGCGTCCGGGAGGTCCCGTATCGGTTCCAAAACCGCACTTCACACCCGCATCCACAAGCCGCTTGAGATTCTTCTTGGCGACATCGAGCGCGGACTGAAAACGCGGATCCGCAGGAACCGCCTTCTGGCCCGGCGACTTCAGCGTCTTGATCACATCGGGAGTCACGGAACGCTTGAAGAACGGATCGTCGAGCCACACCGGTGGAGTCGCATAAGCAAATGCCGACATCTCGCGTGTGAACGTCGCCGCAATCTGCCACGCCCCTTTTCGCTTCATCAGCCCGATCGTGGCATCGTCGACCGGCTTATCGCGAATACTATGCGCGAGCGCGTCGAGTCCGCCTTCAACGAGTCCTTTCGCATCTTCCAGATAATAGATGTGAGCCGCAACCTTAAGTCCGTTCTTGTGCGCCTCTTCGATGATCGTTCGCGACAAGTTCATCGGAATCTTCGTGTCCTTGCCGAAATGATCGTCGACCCAGATTTTCACGAGATCGACCTTCTTCTCTTTCAGCCACGCAATCGCATTTTTCACGTCAGTCGCAGTTCTCAACCTCGAACGGCACACCTTTCATTCCGGGCGCAGATGTCGGATAACCAGCCTTACCCGTGAACCCTTTGCCTGCCGTATAAATCCGGGTGTAGTGTCGGCCGCCCGCGCGCGCTGCTCGGACCGGATCTGAAACGCGACGTCGGCATCGGTGCCCATGCTGACGACGGTGGTCACGCCGATAGGAAGCATAGGTCTTCAGATTGTTCTCAGCGTTCGCCCGTGTGTAGTTTTTCGGGTCCTGCACCAGGCCCAGAACGTTCCCGACGTGCCCGTGCAGATTGATGATCCCTGGCATGACGTAACGGCCTTTCAGGTCCGTACTCACTGCCCCGGCGGGCTGTTTGACTCCCGATGCCGGACCGGCATACTGGATCTTGCCATCCGTAATGACAAGAGCGGCGTCCGGAACTGCCGCCTTTCCCGTCCCGTCAATAAGTGTGAAATTTCGTAAGACTACGGTCTCTGCCGCACAGGAAATAGCGGAAAGAACCAGCACAAACACGCTATTTTTAGGCAATGCCCTCATGTTGGAGGACTCTATCACACGGTGACAGGAGGATGGTAGTCTTGAGCCGTGAAGTGTTTATTAGGGCTGCTGTCTGTTTTCGCAGCATGCGCTCAACAATCGAGTGTTTCCACGCAAACGTACGATATTAACGGGCGACCCGTTAGTGGCGTCAGCAGCATTCAATCCGGAAATTCGCGCTCTGAGGTAACGCGAGACAGCAACGGACGCACCGTTCCTATCGAGACCGCCGAAGAGCGCGTGATCAGCGATTCAGGAGGGGTAAGAATCGTCGAACGGACCGTCAAGCGCTATGACCCGAATGGCAACCCCGGCCCTCCGGAGCGCATTCGCATCGAGGAATACAAGGAATCCGCGGGCACAGTCCGCACAATCACGACAGTTTCGCGCGGAGACATCAATGGCGCCCTTCAAGTCGCCGAGCGCGCCACGACGATTACTCGTTCCGCGGAAGGCCGCACGGAGAGCACTACGTCGCTTGAGCGTCCAACCTTAAACGGCTCGATGGATCTGGTGGAAAAGACCGATCGTACGATCGTGGCATCGGGCGCGAAGACCACTGAAAATGTCAGAACACTAAAGCGCGACACAAACGGCAAGCTCAGCGAATCCGCAAAGATGACGCGGGAAGCCGTAACATCGAACGGTCGAACGAACGAGAATGTGGCCGAATATGAGGCCGCCTCCACTGGACAGATGCGGCTGATGCGCCAGAGCACCGCTCAAATAGAACCGACAGGAACCCGTCAGGTAACTATCTATCTTCCGGATACCCAGGGCAAGATGGAGCTTTGGCAACAGAAGCTGATTCAGAGGACGGAGACTTCAACTGGAGCAGTGGAAACCACCACGGTACGGTTTGCAGACGCAAACGATCCGGGCAAACTAGGTCCGGCTCGCAAAGTAGAAGAGGCCGTTTGCACGGGCGACTGCGGACGCGTTAAGCCTTAGCCATGACCAAAGTACATCAGCCAGGCGATTCCGAATAAGGCGACCATAAAATATGCAAAACACTGCGCGCCGTAACGCAGCCGTTCCTGGTCTGTCTTCTTGGTAGTCAAGCCAAGAACCACGGATGTAAAAAGCGCAAACAGAAACGCCGCTTCGAGGTGAGTTAGCGCCATTTTCGGCATTAGCTTTTCTTCCCCGTTCCGATCTCATGAACATCCACCAATGCAAGGATGTTCAGCAGACCGGCTCCCACCAGGAACTTAGAGCCGTAATCGTAGACGTGGCCCGCTACATCCGGCTGGTTATAACCGAGCGCGACGGTAACGAAGTACAGTGCGCCGGAGGCGATGTGCGCCACAAAACCACCGTAATAGATCAGCATCGTCAGTAGATCTCCGCCCTGAGGCTCGAACATGGGACCTCGCATCATGAGACCCAAGAGGAACATGGCGGTCACGGAAACGAATACGAGGATTCCCCTTCCCTGACGGCGAAGCAGAAAGTGCCCGGCTCCCGGAATGATCCAGCCGAGCGCAAGCGCCGGTAACCATGCGCTTGTGGACATTGGAGTTGGCTGTGTGTCGGTCATCTACTTTTGTTTTGCAATGATCTGATCTTTAATCTTGTCGTATGTTGCCGCAGGAACGATCTTTTTCGACAACAGCTCATTCTTCGCGCGATATGGTCTGCCCTTGATGATCTTGTCGGCATAAACCGGACCGACACCATCCATCTTCTGCAGGTCCTCGGCGGAAGCAGTGTTGATGTCGATGATCGCAGTTTGGGCGGCTGCCGGCTTTTTGGCCGGCGCAGTACCGGCCCCTTGCGCCAGCGCGAACGCAACCATCGTTACGGCGAGCATCAGGGCTCGGAGAAGTCCCATATCGCTAGGTTACCGTACACTTACTCAGAGATGGACGTGAAGCATCGCAAGAACGTTTGGACTCGTGAAACAGAAATCGTCCTCCGGCACGTCTCAAACCTCATGAAGGTTGTTCTCGCACTGACTTTTTTCGCTTCTGCCGCTTTAGCTCAATCCGGCAGCCACGGTCACGCCTTCTATGCGCCGACCGCCCTCAAGAATGTTCGAAACACCAACCTTGCGCACACAATCGGAGGCGGCTACGACTATGTATTCTGGCGCGGAGTTGGAATCGCGGGCGATGTAGGTTGGCTTTGGAACGGCGACCGCTTCGGCAGCGGCGCGGGAATCGGCTCCATAAACGGCTCTTATCACTTTGCTCCACGCCAAAAACTCGATCCGTTTGTTACCGCGGGCTACGGCATTCTCTTCCGCAGCGCGACCAGAAACATGGCCAACTTCGGCGGAGGAGTAAATTGGTGGTTTCAGGATGGACTGGGCCTCAGGCTGGAGGTCCGCGACCATTCCGACTTCGCCTCTCAGTCGCAGCACATCATTTCCTTCCGGTTGGGACTGTCGTTCCGATAGTTCATGCGGCGTATCGACAGGCAACGAAATTCGCGAGCACGGCCTACGCCGTTTCCGGGCCGCGACCATACGGAAGCGGTAGTTACAATGTTCGTTGTGCTCCACGTTCGACGGTCGGGATCAGGGCCCGGAGCAACCGCGAATGAGAAGAAGACGGAGATCCAATGTTTGTTCGAGCGGACCGACAGCTTCAGTTCGAAAGACATCCATAGAGCGTTGTTTCCCTCCCAGCGCCCAAGCCAAAGGCTATTGACGAGCTGAGAGAGGGAATACGCAGCTACGTTCGCAAGCGCTATGCAGGCGATTCCCCACTCAAAAGCTATCGCTGCGATCGCCGATTTTCTTCCTGAATCACCCGTCGCAGGATCATCGCTTGGTTCTGGTCCTTTGGCTCCGAGGATGCTTCCTTCAAGGAAAGCAGCATCGCCAGACTCAAGACACACACACCGGACTTCAATCCCACATCTAAGATCTTGGTGTAAGGAAGCAGCGAATCATAGTCGCGGCCTCCCTCGATGCTGCCCAGCAAATCGAGTGGACCATGGATTGTCGAAAGCAACTGAATGCCTGGCGACAAAAGATGATTGCAAGTAGGCGCATCATCCTGCCGCGAACGATAACGAGCATTCAGGGGAATGAAAGCTCGAGTCAGCCGCTCAACGTTATCCGGCTTACGCGAATGGACAACATCCAGGTCGAACGTCGAGAAGGTTGCGCCCTGGAGAACGGCCGCGATGCCCCCAACGACGATGAAATGCACATCGTGCTCGACAAGCGTGTGCAGTAGTCGGGGAAAATCAGGCTTCTGCATTCTTAGTCCGGATGTCGCATACGGTGTCGACATAGTTCTGCATCGCCGCCAGCCGCTCAGCGGGTGTCAGGCTCAGCATCCAGCGGATTAACGTCAGGTCCACTCCGTCCTCGGACCGTTCCGGAAGGGGCTGTTCCACAAGAGCATGATAACGCTGATGTGCTAGATTGGGGGTTTCATGACCCAGGCAGCCGCGAACCTAAAGGTCACTCCGCTTAACTCTGTCCACAGGCGGATGAAGGCCAAAATGGTCGATTTCGGCGGCTGGGACATGCCTGTGCAGTACTCGGGCATCATCGAGGAACACAACGCGGTCCGTAATGCCGTCGGGCTCTTCGATGTCAGCCATATGGGCGAGATCGAGGTCCGCGGCCCCGAAGCGCTCAACCTGGTGGACTATGTGTCCTCCAACGACGCGTCCAAGCTCCAGACCGGCCAGGTCCATTACTCCGGACTTCTGTACGACCATGGTGGCTTCGTTGATGACATCCTGGTTCACAAAGTCGATGACGACCACTTCTTCATCTGCGTCAACGCGTCGAATCAGGAAAAGGATTTCGACCACATCAATTTGATGAATCGCCATAAGGCGACCGTAGAGTTTGCCTCCGAACGCTACGCGCAGATCGCGGTGCAAGGCCCGAAAGCTCTTGCAACGCTTCAGAAGCTCACGAAAACCCCGCTCGCTCCCATCAAATACTATTGGTTCGTGGATGGTGAAGTTGATGGAGTCTTCGCGCGGATCGCGCGAACAGGCTACACCGGAGAAGACGGCTTTGAGATCTACGTTGCGCCCGAGCGCGCCGAAGCCGATCTGGGACAAGCTGCTTGATGCGGGCGAAGAATTCGGGATCAAGCCCTGCGGCTTGGGAGCGCGAAATACCCTTCGACTCGAAGCGAAAATGGCGCTTTACGGACATGAAATCGGCCCGAGTATGACACCGCTCGAAGCCGGACTCGGTTGGATTACCAAGTTTGATAAGACGGCAGATTTCATCGGCAAGACGGCGCTCGAAAAACAGAAGGCGGAAGGCGTGAAGCGAACGCTTGTCGGCTTTGAGATGACAGCGCGTGGCATCGGCCGTGATGGGTACGAAGTGTTCGTCAACGGCAATCCAGCCGGTTGGGTTACCAGTGGTGGGCCTTCACCCACAACCGGCAAGAACATCGGTCTTTGTATCCTTCCCGTCGATGCGGCCAAGACGGGAGCCACAATTCAGATCATGATCCGGAATCAACCCGTGGATGCTGTTATCGTCCCGACACCTTTCTACAAGCGAGCAAAATAAAACATGTATCCCGACAATTTTCGGTACACGAAGGAACACGAGTGGGTTTCCGTGGAAGGTGACACCGGGACCATCGGTATCACCGATCATGCCCAACATGAACTTGGCGATATTGTCTACGTCGACCTGCCGAAGGTAGGCGCGAGCGTTGCCAAGGGAGGCGTCATCGGCTCGGTCGAGTCGGTGAAGGCTGTTTCAGACATCTACTCGCCGGTATCTGGAGATGTAATCGAGATCAACCAAGCGCTCGCGGACAAGCCCGAGCGCTTAAACGAAGACCCTCACGGCGGCGCATGGCTCATCAAAGTTCGTCTGACATCGTCGGACGACGCCAAAGGCCTGCTGTCGGCTGAAGAATATCGAAGTTATATAGGAGAGTAGTCCTCTTTGCGTTATCTGCCGAAGTCGGAAACCGAGCGCCGGGAAATGCTCGATACTCTTGGTCTCGATTCGATCGAAGACCTGTTTTCCCACTTGCCTGAAGAAGCGCGGCTCAAACGGCCGCTCAATATCGCTCCGGGCAAATCGGAATATGAAATCGTCGAATATTTTCGCGCGCGCGGCGACGAAACGGCTGTCAACTACGCGTCGTTCCTAGGCGCCGGGGTGTATAGTCACTATCGCCCTGTACTCGTAGACACCGTGGTGTCACGGGGCGAGTTCCTGACGTCCTACACCCCTTATCAGGCGGAAATCGCGCAAGGAACGCTGACGACCATCTTCGAGTTCCAGTCGATGCTGTGTCAGTTGACTGGCATGGACGTCGCGAACGCATCCATGTACGACGGCTCATCGGCAGTGCCGGAAGCGGCGATGATGGCCGTTCGTGTGACGCACCGCAACCGCGTTCTGGTGGCGAAGACGGTTCATCCGGAGTATCGCGAAGTTCTGCGCACTTATTCCCAACACCAGGGCATGCCCGTCGATGACTTTGGCTACCTCGACGGCGCAGGCTCTCTCGATCTGGCCGATCTCGAATCGAAGATTGGGAATGATGTTGCCGCGGTAATCATTCAAACGCCCAACTTCTTTGGGATTGTCGAAGATGTGAAGGCTGCGGCAGAACTCGCGCACAAACACGGCGCCCTTCTGGTCGTGGCGTTTACCGAAGCAGTGTCGCTCGGGTTGCTGACGCCGCCGAAAGAAGCAGACATCGTAGCGGGCGAGTTGCAATCGTTTGCGATCTCCCCAAGCTATGGTGGGCCTTACGCAGGTATCATTGCCACCAAGGAAGCCTACATACGACAATTGCCGGGCCGAATCGTTGGCGAGACGAAAGACACACATGGCAATCGCGCGTTCTGCCTCACGCTGGCAACCCGCGAGCAGCATATCCGCCGGGAAAAAGCCACGTCAAATATCTGTACGAATCAAGCCTTGATCGCCCTGATGGCGACGGTCTTTATGTCCGTATACGGCAAGCAGGGACTGCGTGAGCTCGCCGAACAGAACCTTGCCAAAACGCACTATCTTGCCGAAGGTCTGGACTTGCAATTTACCGCGCCCTTCTTCAACGAATTCGTCCTCAGAACGGAACCCGAAGCTTTGAATGCGGAGTTGCTGAAGCACAAAATTATCGGCGGTCTCCCATTGGGACGCTTCTATCCTGAACTCGAGGGATGCATGCTGGTGTGCGCAACCGAGATGAGCAAGCGAGCCCACCTCGATCAATTTAAAAAATGCGTTGAGACCGTAGTCCAACCTGCGCTCGTGGCGCCACGCGGAGGCAGCCGCTAATGATCAGGAAGACGCGTCCGCACATCACACAGAACGAACCGCTGCTCTTTGAGATCAGTTCGCCCGGCAAGAAGGGCTATCAGCTGCCGGAATTGGATGTACCGGCTATCGATGCAAAGACGGTCTTAGGTAGCGAAAACGTTAGAGATCAGATCGAGAATTTTCCTGAAGTGAGCGAAGTCGAAGTGATTCGCCATTTCACTCGCTTGTCTACTTGGAACTACGCGATCGATCTTGGCTTGTATCCGCTGGGATCATGCACAATGAAGTACAACCCAAGGATCAATGAGGTCGTAGCGCGAACCGAGGGTCTCGCTTGGGCTCACCCATATCAGCCGGAAGCGTTGTCGCAGGGAGCGATGGAAATCCTGGCGACGCTCGAAGACATGTTAGCCGAGATAACCGGCATGGATGCGGTAACTCTGCAGCCCGCGGCCGGCGCGCACGGAGAGATGACGGGCATCTTCCTGATGCGTGCGCTTCTGCAGTCGCAAGGCAATCCCCGCAAGAAGCTCCTAATCCCCGATTCGGCGCATGGCACCAATCCGGCAACCGCGACAATGGCCGGCTACGCGGTTCAGAACATCAAGAGCAACGAGCGCGGTCTCGTCGACCTGCATGAACTCGAAAAGTTCGTGAATGAAGATGTAGCGGGTCTGATGATCACGAACCCGAACACCATCGGCGTTTTCGAAGAAAACATAACCAAGATCACGGACCTGATGCACGCTAAGGGCGCGTTGGTGTACATGGACGGAGCCAATATGAACGCTCTCGTCGGTATGGCGCGACCAGGTGATTTCGGCATCGACGTGATGCACTTGAACCTACACAAGACTTTTTCGACTCCTCATGGAGGCGGAGGCCCGGGAGCCGGTCCGATCGCTGTCAAGAAAGCTCTCGAACCATTTTTGCCGACACCTCGATTGCGTCGATCAAAGGATGATCAGTGGACCTGGGATTACAACCGTCCACAATCGGTCGGTCGAGTTCGCGCATTCTACGGCAACTTCGGTGTTCTTGTCCGAGCGCTCGCCTATACCCTTGCGCATGGAGGCGATGGATTGCGTCGCGCGACGCTCGATGCAGTGCTGAACGCAAACTATATTCGAAAGCAGTTGGAGCCTTACTTCGATCTGCCATACACGGCGCCGTCGATGCATGAATGCGTGTTCTCCGATACGCGGCAGGTAAAGAAGGGAGTGCGCACCGGCGATATTGCCAAGCGGCTGATCGACTACGGCTTTCATCCCTATACCGTCAGCTTCCCGCTGATCGTTCCGGGCGCCTTGATGATTGAGCCGACGGAAACCGAAAGTAAGAGTGAGCTCGATCTGTTTTGTGATGCTTTGATCTCGATCGCCAAGGAGATTGAGGAAGATCCGCAAATGGTGCTGAAAGCGCCGCACTTGACGCGCACCAGCCGCGTGGATGAAACTGCCGCCGCGCGCAAACCGGTGGTTCGTTGGAAGCCCGGCCAGTCGTCCTCATCGTAGCGATCGTTCTGCTCCTCCGGCTGCCGTTTCTGACGCAGCCGGTCCAGGGTGACGATCCCACTTATATCTTCCAGGCGCAGCATGCGCTGATCGATCCTGCACATCCGACGAACGTCCAATATGTTTTTCAAGGACAACTCGTCGACCTGCGTGGACACCCGCACCCTCCGCTCAACGCGTGGTTTCTTGCCGGACTGCTAACGATCTTTGGTGATATCTACGAAGTCCCGTTTCATACCGCGTATATCCTCTTCTCCTTAATCGCGGCGCTAGCAATGTGGTCGCTTGCAAAGCGATTTTCCGACTGGCCGCTTGGAGCAACGCTGCTCTTTCTCTCCGTCCCTGCGTTCGTGATTAACGGCAGTTCCTTCGAAGCAGATCTTCCATTTCTAGCGTTCTGGATGGCCGGCATCGCGCTCTTTACGGCGAACCGGTTCACTCTCGCGTGCGTGTCTTTGGCACTTGCATCGCTAACTGCGTACCAGGCCGTCGTAGCGACACCGATCCTCCTGGTCTACTGCTGGCTGCATGCAAGACGTTCCCGAGCAGCTTGGCTCGTTGCGTTTACTCCTGTAATTGTCATCGCGCTCTACCAAGGCTATGAACGGCTTACCAGCGGGGCGCTCCCCGCTACTGTACTCACCGGCTACTTCTCGAGCTACGGGCTTCAACAACTGGCTAACAAACTGAAGAACGCGGCGGCCCTGACCGCGCACACTGGATGGATTGTTTTCCCTGCCCTCGCGGTTGTCGCGTTTAGACGCATGTGGATCTTCGGCATCGTCGCCGCCGGCTTGGCGCTTATCATCGACCCTCATCCCTTGTTTGCGCTCTCTTTCGGTATCGGCGCGATGATCATCGCATGGTGCGTCGCGCGGAAACCCGATTTCCTCACCGCCTGGGTGATCATTTTCTTCGCTTCCGCGCTCGTCATTTTCTTCGCAGGCTCAGCGCGGTATTTACTCCCGATGGCGGCGCCCATCGCCATCCTCGCGGCCCGGCAACGTCAGTGGGTCGGTCCGGCTTTCCTGGCAAATCTGGCCATTGGATTGGCACTATCGTGGGTCAACTATCAACATTGGAATGGATATCGACAGATGGTCGCCAGCCTCAAGAATGAGCTTTCGACCAGGCGCGTCTGGATCAACGGCGAGTTGGGAATGCGTTTCTATCTCGAAGCCGAGGGAGGGCTCCCTCTTGCGCAAACGGACATCGTTCAACCGGGAGACTGGATCTTTTCGAGCGCACTCGCCTTCCCCATTTCCATCACCGCTCCAACCGCGCCAGTGATCGAACGCGACATCAGCGCAACGCTACCAATGCGCCTGATCGGTCTCAACGCCAAGTCCGGCTACTCGACCGCGGCTTTCGGGTTCCGGCCTTTCGACGTGACATCAGCTCCGATTGATCGTGTCCGTGTGGATGCGGTGCTGGAACGAAATCCTGTCTTATCGTACTTGCCGATGAACGCGCCCGAAGCAGGGAGCCAACTCGTGAGCGGCATCTACAAGCTCGAAGACAACCAATGGCGTTGGACAAGCGGCCGGGCGATGCTGCTCCTGAAACCGCCCTCATCGCCGACTCCTTTGGAGCTGAAAATTCACGTACCGGACGCTGCGGCAGCCCGCAAGGTCACAGTCATACTGGACAACACCGTGATCCACGAGCAGTCCTTACCTGCACCCGGTTCCTACACGATTAAGACAAGACCGGTCAGTGGTTCGGCCCTGACCATAACCGTTGACAAGACCTTCTCCGTTCTCGGAGATCACCGCACGCTCGGAGTCATCCTCAGCGAAGCGGGCTTTCGACCTTGAGATCTAAACTGAAGTCAGGAGAATCTAGACTTGGGCGGTATACCCGAGGGCGTCTCGGTCGTGATACCGGGGCTGTTTTGTCGAGACGTTGCGGCCGAAATTGATTTCTGTAAAAACACATTCGGCGCTATGGAAGGCGTTCGTAGACCTGGGCCGGACGGATCCGTCGCCCATGCGCTCATAACGATTGGGCCTGCGATGATAATGATCGCGAGTGAGTCTCCAGAGCTAACGAGCCGCGCGCCTAAACCCGACGGCGCCTCTCCGGTAGTGATGTACATATACGTCGAACAAGTCGACGATACTGTGGAGCGCGCGGTGACCGGAGGAGCTACGATCCTGCGCCCTTTGGAGAATCAGTTCTGGGGCGATCGGATCGCGTGGCTAATGGACCCGGAGGGTCACGTCTGGACTATCGCCTCTCGCATCGAAGCGACTACCGAGGAAACGAGGCGGGATCGCTGGTCCGCCATACTTGCGAATTCGCCTGAGCGAGAACCTCATCCACACTCGGAGAAGTAAGCACATTCACCGCCGCCCATCCACGCGGCGCCCACACGACCGGATCGCTGACTTGGAAGATCGCAATCACCGGTACACCCACAGCCGCAGCTAGGTGTGTAATTCCCGAATCGTTTCCGATATACACGGTGGCCGTAGCGAGCCATTGCGCAAGCTCATAGAGATCGTCATACTGCAAGGCTCCTGGCCATTGCTGCTCGGGTCCGATGCAGATTTGGACAGGAGTGGGCAGCTTCTCAGCCAACTCTGAGAAATATGGCCAATTCTTGCGAACGCTTCCGGAGAAGGGATGTATCGCAACAAAACCCTTATCCTCGCGAGGCGCGCCGATATGAGGGATGGTGCCATCCGGCCCTCCAACCTGCCGCATGTAGAAGTCGACAGCGTGGACCTCACTCGATCCTGGAAGCGCATCGAAGAACCTCACCGGAAAAGCTGTAACAGCCTCCCGAAACTCGGGACGGTTGGTTCCGTACCACGACACGATCTCATCAAAAGGTTCGAGCGCATCGAGGCGCGGTGGATACGAATCGATCCCGGTGGACGCGATCGACCGTACAAGATCAGCGAATCGAACTAAGGGGACGTTCTGACCCGCCGTCCATACTTCGGTGTAATCGGCCTTCAGAAATTCGAGCGCGGGCAGCGAAACGATGTAGTCGCCAATTGCTCCGGGGCGAATCAGCAGCCGCTTCAGTTGCGGATATCCAGGGGGAGCTTGAGTTGAATGCTGTCAGGCCGCAGGCAAACGCGGTCGTCGCAAGCCTGATAGCTGACCTTGCTCGTCAGCAACGTGCGTCCAATTGGCGCATTCTGTGAGACTTTGAATGTCAGCTTCAAACGGAACTCTCCATCGAACACCGAGAGGGTTTCGCCGGCAAGTTGATGCGACTTCGGCGCCGGGAACACTACGTTCTGCAACTGAGCAGCCGGGTTCTCAAGCAGAGAGATCTTGAGCGGATACGTCGGCGCGACATTGCTATTGACGTGATAGCCGTCTTTGAGCTTGGCGACGACGTCGATAGTCACGGTCTCATTCCGAGCTGCACCGATCTTCTCCGGAGCAGTCAATCGCACTACTGCGCGAAGTGAGTTGAAATCAGTTTGCTGCGCGGTTAGCGGTAACAACAGCGCTGGGAGCAGCAGAACTCTTTGCGCCTTCAAGAAGCTGCATAATCTCATTTTCGTAGTCGCTCTTACTCACTAGTCCGACGTGAGTGGACGCGATTTTACCGTTCCGGTCCAAAACGAAAGTAGTCGGCAGGGACTCAACTCCGCCATATAAGCCGGCCACCGTGTCGTTGCCGAGAATGACGCGATAGTTTACTTTGCTCTGGGCAAGGTAGGGCTTAATGACTTCCCATCCTTCTTCATCCATGGCCACGCCGAGAACCGCAAATCCACGATCCTTGTACTTCTGTTCGAAATCCGCGAACCATGGAATTTCTATCTTGCAGGGACCGCACCATGTCGCCCAGAAGTTCAGGAGAACCACTTTGCCCTTATAGTCGGCTAGTGTGACGGTCTTCCCATCGGCATCCTTCAGTGCGAACTCCGGAGCCGCATTTCGCGCTGAATCCGGCTTCACTTTCGTATCGGGAGCCGGCCGTTGCTGCTGACAACCGGTTAGAAGGAGACCCAGACAAAGGAGTCCTGCGGCTGTAGCGCGGACGGAAGATGACACCATTAGATTATATCGAAAAAGACCCGTCAATCACGTGGTCGCGAAACCAGCGGCGCCGCGCGTCGCGTTCCTCGCGACCCAGGGTCATCTCCGAGTATTGACGGGCGCTTCCGAAAAGCCATCCGGCGGTATCGCAAAAACTCTCGCAGATATAGTCCTTCCAGCGCCGCGTCCGCTTTTTACGATCCGACTTCGTCAATTGCAGCTTCATCGACTCAGCTGACCAGCCGAGTTCACCCAAAGTGTTGTTCTCAAATTCCTCGAGAACCATATCTTCGTAGGAACAGCGAAGGTCGTTCCGAAGCTTCGACCACACAAAATGAAAGACTTCATGAACAAAAATCCTCTCGAGGACGCGCGGCGTTCGCAACATTTGCTCATCAAGCACGATCTTGCGTTTCCGCAAGAATGAACCGGCGTAAACCGCATGACCCTTCGGAGATTTGGACAATAATTTGCCCCGATGCGCTGTCAGGTTCGGGCGGAAAGAGACGTGAATTCTACGATGCCCACGAAGTTGAGGAAGGCGATCAAAAACGGCTTCGGGCGCAAGTCCGCGAAACCGGAATAGCTCTTTATTTGCCGGTTGGCTTTGGCGCTTCCTGTTTGACGGTCTGAAAGAATGCTTCATTTTCGAACTGGACGCTGGATTCCGCCTTCGTCTTCTGTTCCCATTGGGTGAAGGCGATATCTTTCAGCTCCTTATAGATGTCGTCTCTGACTTTCTCGTACGGTAAGACGCCCGCCGTTTCAGCCCGGAATATGTAGTAACCGTTCTCGTGACGCAGCGGGTCGCTCACTTGCCCCGGCTTGAGCATAAGTATCGCATTCCTCATGGTTTCCGGGACCTGAGTCGTGGAACTGCGAATTGGAATACCCATGTCACCGTTCTGTGCCGCAGACGCTGAATCCTGTGAAAATTCCTTAACGAGTTTCACAAAATCGACCCCACCGCGGGCTTGCTGGACAACCTTTAGGGCTTTCTGCTTTGCCTCATCCTCGGCGCCACTCGCCCCAAACGGGATGTAGATCAATTTCGCCTGTGTCTCGCGGTACTTTATCCTTGTTCGCTCTCGTAATACTTCTGCTGCTGCTCGGGAGTCACGACTAATTTTCATGTAGACGTCATCCCGCTCAGCATTCATCAGCGTATTCATGCCGCTGAAAGGCAATCATTTCCTTGTACGGACTTTGGTTGTGCAAGGCCTTTCTTCAGTAGCCGACGTCTCCTGCGTCCTCGTACCAGGCGTATTCCTTTAGAAACTGCTGCGGGTCGTTGATGAAGGCCTGTTGCACCTGCTTGGGAAGCGGGGACGACCATCTTTCGGATTCTTCGGCGGTCATTTTCCGGCCGTTGATAATCAACGACAACGGTTTCCGGCGGATCGCGGGTTTCTCCTGCGCGGCGCACATAGCTAACACTAAGCTACAGATCGCGAGTATCTTACGCGTCATTTCGACTTTGCAGCCTCCGTCAACAGTGATTCATTTGAGATCGTGACAGACGAGGATTTCTTGAACTCGTCCAGCCAGTGCTTCAGACGTGCATCTTTCATCTGTTTGACGATGTCGTCCTTCACTTGGTCGAAAGGCGGCGATGCCATTTGAGTCGATTTTGAAAATATAGAAGCCGGCGTCATGCTCGATCGGGCCGACGATATCGCCGGCTTTGGCCGCGAGAATCGGAACACGGATGTTCTCAGGGACGTTTGCTGAGGTAGGACGAATCGGGTGGGGAAAGACTCCGCCCTTCTGAGCCGATGCCTTGTCATCGGAGAATTTGAGCGCGACCTTGCCAAAATCCTCTCCCTCACGGGCGAGCTTTGCGGCCTTCTCAATTCGTTCCTTAATACCCTCCGGCGTAGAGGCCGAAATCACAGATTTGTCGGATATGTCGCGGGTTTCGGTCATTCGGGAGATGAAAATAACTCTCACCATGGCCTGCTGGTACATGTCGGGATTGGCGTCGTAAAACTTCTTTGCTTCCTCGGGGGGCAGGACGAAATTCTTGTGTTTTTCGTCGATGAAACCGGTGATTAGAATCTGTTTGCGAGACGCCGCAATCCGTTCTTTGAAGGGGCTTTGCTGGTCGAAACCGGCCTTCTCAGCGGCCGTAAGCACGTTCTCGAAAAGCGCGTATTGCTCCAGAAAAGCCTTTGGTTGCTGGGTAGCCACCGCTCGCATCGACGGATCCTGGGCCTCGAGGATTCGCTTGTACTCAGAAAGTGTAATCTTTCGCCCATTAACGACGGCCACAACAGCCTCTTTGGGGTCGTCAACAGGGAGGGACTGAGTCCAGGCACACACGGAGAGCAAAACTAAGGCGAAACTGCACTTACACATGAGGGCTCTAAACCCTCATAGTACCATCCGCATTTATTGCTGGATCGACAGAGGCCCGAAAACCAGGACAGCCATATCGGCATCATCCCGCAAATTGCAGTAGGGATCCTTCCCGAACCCGTAGTGGAGAACTGCACCGGCCGGTAGCTTGCCGGCGAGCTGTAAAACCGCTGTATCGCCCTCGAGGTCGACCCGATAGATGGCTGGAAATTCCCCGCTCCTCGTGTGAATCGAGAACCCGCTCGGTCTGCCGTCGGAACGCAGTCGGCCCGTCACATTCGCGAACTTTACGCGGACGGTGTCGCGCTGCACCTGTGCGGCGATGACGTTAGGACTTCTGGCTTTGGCGGTGGCTACATTCGCGAGGCGGAGGGCCAAACGTTTCAGGCCGGCCGTCCCGATGTGGATGCCGTCATCAAGTGGAAGATCGACGGCGGCAACGATTCCCGATTTGCCGAGCTTGGATTCTAAGATCCTTTGCCGCTCCTGAATCGCGTTCCATTCCCGAACGTTGGCATGGGAGATGTGCCGTCCCAGTTGCACGTAGTAGAAGGGAAGATCCGGCTGCCCAAAGTCTTTACGAAACGAACCCACAAGTTGTTCGAACTTACTGGAAAATAGGGGCTCCGCGAGTGGACCGGCTTCTGCCTCTCCCTGATACCAAAGCACACCTGCAACCCGGCCACCGATCGCTTGAAACCGCCGGATAGTCGCCCCGTAAAGAGAATCGCCACCTCTGTCTTTCAGGTTGGGATCCCATTGCGCCATGGATGCGCCACCATGCGCGCATGGAATCAAGCCGATCGGCGCTCGGGTTCGTTTTGTCATTTCGACCGCGAACGGTAGAGCCAGTCCGGCGCCCTTGCTCCGCTCGACGTTGAACCTGTCCAGCGCATCCCCGGTTAGCCGGCTGTTTCCGCGCCAGTGAACACGGTCGACTGCGCCGGGCAGATTGTGCAGAGGCTCCTTAGCAACGAGCCAGCGATCCAGTTGGTCGAAGCTATGGACATGAGGATCCGGAGGCTGCACGTCCACCAGATCGCCCACTCCTTCCATATTCGACTGTCCTGCGAGAATCCAGATGTCGCCGACAAGGATGTCCTTGAAGATCGCCGGTGTCGCCCCCGGCGCGCGGAACTCGATATCGTACGGACCGCCCATTGGAACTGCCACAAGTGACCCACTCCAAGTCACGGAGTCCACTTTCGCAACGGGTTTCCAAGTCCAACCCTTGACTACTTTGGATCCTTCGAGTATTCGAGCTTCGATTTGCTTGCCGGAAAGACCGTCCGCCATCCCACCGATCTTTATGTCGGTTGTGTTCTGAGCGTTTCGCTGAAAAACCTGATGGTCGACCAAACCCACGCCGACGCGAAACTCGGCCGCGAAAATTATGGCGCTGCAGAGCAGAAAGAGAACTACTCTCATCCGGCCCAATTGTATGTCAGCGCTTAATTTGCATGCGGGGAATCGGAGCCGGTTCCGATTGCGGCGGCGCTGCGGGCGTTATTGCCGCGGAGGCCGTAGTTGGGGCGGGAGCTTTTGGCTTCGCTTTGGTGTCACGCGCTTTCTGCAGGCGATCGACGAGTTTCTTCCGCCCCGCCTCACCAACCTGGATTTTGTTCACAACCTCACGAGCTCCTCCGGTCTTGGCGAGGCGTGTGGCGGCGCCTTTCCGCTGAGGAATATCGGTTCTACCTTCCAAAACCGCTACTCCCGATTTGACCGAAACGCGGAAGTTGTCGGCGGAGATCTTTGACTTCGCAAATTTCGCGCGAATTGCGGCTTCGATCGCCGCATCGGGCTTTGGAGTGGCCGCGAAAGCCGAGACAGCGAGGACGATGAAAACTAGAACACCATGCATGCTGTCCTTGTAGTGGTTTGTCGCCGCGTTTTTTCTCAGATGTTCGGAGGCGTCATCCGAACGGAGTGCCGTTTTGCCATTCGAGATTTACGCAGATAGACATTTACTTCTTCGAGAGATCCGAAGAGACCCACGAATGCCCGATCGAGCCGTGAGGGACAACGGCGTCTGGAACGGAAGTCTGCCGGGCGGAACTGGTCAGTCAAGCCAACGACGGCGGCTCCCATTGGCCGGTATTCATGCGTGCCTTGCGCCCAAGCCACAGACGCATCCTTGTCAATCCACAGAGCAAACCCCATTGCAGATACGATATACGCTATGACCCGGCGACAATTCTTACCGACCCTCGCGGCGCCAGCCTTTGCTCAGGATGCGAAACCAGCGTACCGGAAAGGTAAGTTGAAGCAGGCTCTCTGCAATAGCGTTTTCGGACGGCAGATGGCCCTTGAGGATCGATGTCGTCACGCGCAACGGCTCGGTGTCTATGGACTCGACCTGATCGGACCGAAGGATTGGCCGTTGCTCAAAAAATACGGCTTGATTCCCACGATGGTCCCAGGCTGTGGCACGATTCCCGAGGGCTTCAACAAAGTCGAGAATCACGCGAAGTTTGAAGCGATCGCGCATCAGATTATCGACCAGTGCGCCGAAGCCGGCGCTCCGAATATGATCGGCCTGACTGGGGAACGCAAAGGACAGGATGCGCGCAAAGGCATAGACAATTGCGTCACATTTTTAAACAAAATCAAGTCACATCTCGAAGACAAGAAAGTTACGATCGCCGTGGAATATCTGAACAGTAAAGTCAATCACAAGGACTATGATTTCGACCACATGGCGTATGGTGTCGAGATGTGCAAGCGCGTCAACTCGCCGCGCGTCACCATCCTTTACGACATGTATCACGTGCAGATCATGGAAGGCGACATTATTCGTATGATGCGCGATAACATCCAGTACATTTCACACTTTCACACGGCAGGCAATCCTGGACGCCATGAGATGGACGACACACAAGAGATGAATTATCGGGGAATCGCCAAAGCGATTGCGGACCTGAATTTCCAAGGCTTCGTGTCCCATGAGTATTCGCCTGTGCGCGATCCGTTGCAATCGCTGGAGGAAACATTAAAGATATTCGATGTCGTCTGATGGTTTGAAGATGGACGATATCGAATCGGGCCAAACGAAATCAGCAGCCGATAAAGGCGCCTTTGTTCCGCTGCTTCCCTATCAAGAGCACAAGGCGCATGAGGCCGGCCTGCGGCGTTGGTTATTTCACGGTCAGCGCCTCGATGAACACGAAGAACACAAGCATACCCAGCCGTGGTATCTGGTTCTTTGGTTGACCGGCGTCGACTACTTCTCGACCCTCGGGTACCAACCCGGGATCGCTTTGCTGGCTGCAGGCATTCTGTCACCGTTTGCGACCTTAATTTTAGTGCTGGTGACGTTGTTCTGCGCACTCCCTGTTTACGCCCAGGTTGCGGGACGATCTTACGTGGGACAGGGTTCGATTGCACTCCTTGAAAACCTTCTAAGCGGTTGGCAAGGGAAATTGCTTGTACTTGTTCTCCTCGGATTCGCGGCGACAGATTTCGTGATTACGATGACTCTGTCCTCAGCCGACGCAGCCCAGCACGCCATCGAGAATCCGTTTCTGCATCCTTACCTGGGGGAACACCGCATCCTGATCACTTCCGGATTACTCGCGTTGCTCGCCGCGGTCTTTCTGAAAGGATTCAAAGAGGCCATCGGTCTTGCGACGCTTGTTTCCGTTCCTTATATTCTTTTGAATCTGGTCGTGCTCGGCCGGTGCTTGAGAGAGGTGATGCAGCACCCAACTCTGCTAGGTAATTGGGAGTCCGCCTTGCAGTTGCGAGGGGGCGACTGGACTGGAATCATGGTCGCGAGCGCGCTGATATTTCCAAGACTTGCCCTCGGATTGAGCGGATTCGAGACCGGTGTCTCGGTTATGCCGCTGATCAAGGGGGATGATCAGCCAACTGAGGACGACGAGATCCCTCACGGGAGAGTTCGAAACACACGCAAACTCCTAGCGGCGGCAGCGCTCATCATGAGTTGCTTGCTGCTCGTATCGAGCTTTGTGACGACACTGCTCATACCCGAAGCCGCCTATCAAAAAGGTGGAAAGGCGAGCGGCCGCGCAATCGCCTATTTGGCTCATCAGTTCTTCGGGGATGTCTTCGGCACTGTGTATGACATGTCGACCATTCTCATCTTGTGGTTTGCCGGGGCCTCGGCGATGGCCGGACTCTTACACCTGATTCCTCGCTATCTGCCGCGGTTCGGCATGGCGCCTCTTTGGTCGGCGTTCCCCAGGCCACTCGTCCTCATCTTGTTCGGCATTTGTCTTAGCGTGACGTTCGTGTTCCGCGCGGATGTAGAAGCGCAAGCGGGAGCCTACGCTACGGGAGTTCTTGTTTTGATGCTATCCGCCGGGCTGGCTGCCGCCATCGCGCTTTGGCGGGAGAAACGGCATATCCTATCCCTCTATTGCTGGCTTGTGGCAACGGTGTTCGCGTTCACTGTCGTGGAAAACATCATCGACCGGCCGGACGGTCTGATCATCGCCAGTATATTCATCATCGCTACCGTAGTGGTCAGCGGAATAAGCCGCTACGTCCGCGCAACAGAGTTACGCGTTTCTGAACTTGGTTTCTGTGATGAGGAATCACGTGAATTGTGGACCGCGATTATCAACAAGAAGGTGCACCTGATCCCGATCCGAACGGACTCAGTGTCCGCGAGATCGAAGAAGAAAAGGGAAATCCAAACTCACTACAGGGTATCTGGACCACTCGCGTTCGTGCACGCAGCACTTGTCGACAATCGCAGCGAGTTTCTAGCGCCATTGCAGATCAATTTGAAACGGGAGGGAGACGACTTTGTGCTTCGCGTTTCCGGAGCCATCGCAATTGCAAACACCTTTTTAGAGTTGATCGACCCGATCGCAATCTTCCTTGGCCTCACGCGGCGCGACATGGTTGCCCAACAACTGAAGTTCCTCCTGCTCGGCGAGGGTGAAACCGGTATGCTCGTTTATTAGATCCTGCTTCGCTATTGGGAATTCACGCCGGAGGATGATGTTCGTCCCTACATATTCCTGATGAGCGATTGAAGTGAAGCTTGTGCTGCTACAATAGGACCACTGCCGGAACGCGCCCGTAGCTCAGTCCGGATAGAGCGTTTGCCTCCGGAGCAAAAGGTCAGAGGTTCGAATCCTCTCGGGCGTACCACAAACCCTTTAGATTCAGTAGCGGCATTCGGCGAAAGCCGGAATACCCCACCAAATGCCCCACCAAATCGCAGCAGTTGTTTGACGTTCATTGCGGCCTCCCATCATGAGCGTCGCCGCAAGGCTCGGTAGTCTGAGAGATTTGTGCATCCATCTCCGCTACGGCAGCGCGCACACTTTCGGGAATCTCGCGCATGTACCAACCCGTCATCTCCAGTTTTGAGTGCCGCAGTTGAGCCTGGGCATCTTTAGGCGAACCATGGCGTTGAAATTCTGTCGCAAACGTCCGACGCAGAGCACGGTACGTCATATCTTGAATTCCGGCTTTGGCCGCAATCGGCTTCAGGATTCGTTTGAGGTAGTTGCCGATGCGGTAGGGCGTGCCGGCTTCGGTGGGGAAGATCAGATCGTTGGGCGCAAGCGTGCGGTTCCGGTGATAGGGATCGGCCATGTTGCGGATGCTCAACCACAGCGTGATCTCTTTGTAGAGATCGTCGCTGATTGAGACGTAAGAATTCGAGCTGCTGGTCTTCGTTTCGCCAACGCGGTTGGCACCTTTCTCCGTTTCCTTCAGGGCTTCGTCGATCCTGAGCAACGCAGGCTCGATGTCCCCCGCACGGAGCGCAAAAAGCTCACCGGGCCGAAGTCCGCACACGTAGAATATGCGGACGATGAGGTGTTCTCGCAGCGAAACGGAACGCGCAGCCGATAGCAACCGGCGCATTTCGTCAAGGCTATATGAACGCCTCGTCGGTTTCCGCAGTTTGGCGCCAGGCAACTCGACCCTGGCCGCTGGATTCACCTGGATGATTCGCTCACCGACCGCATACTCGAGGGCGGCCGATATATACGTTCGGGCCTTCTTGACTGTAGAGTATGAGTAGCCGGCCTCGGCCGCATTGTTCAGCATTTGCTGGATGGGATCGGGTGTCAATCCAGAAACCCGCCTAGTGCCAATCAGCTCAAGTACGCTTGGCCGCCGCGGCTTCGCTTGTTGTCCCTCTTTCGGAGGAGCTGTTTCAAAAACGCTCACGACAGCTTTTCGAGTCGCGTTCGACCAACTCGATGCCTTCAGAGTTCGGTACCGTTGCCAAACCTCTGCGAACGTGGGGTCAGTCGGCAGGCCCGGCGAAAGGACCGGTTCAACCACAGCCGTGGCGCCGCCTCGTTCCTTAAGGATGATCTTTCGGAGTTCATCCATGGCCTCATTCTTTGTCATGCTCGCGCATGACCCGAGGATACGCGACCTCCGACGACGTTTCTCTGTGCCGTCCGGCAAGGGGACGTACACATTGAAGTAGCCCTCCCACATTCGTTGGGTCTTACCGACCTTCTTGACCCAGCCTCGTTCGTCTCTTCGACGTGGCATCGTTTTCCCGATGTTTCGGAAGTCTATCATGCTGCACCAGTTCGGACGGCGTTCCGGACCTGCTCCTCGATCCAGATCTCGATATCCGCCTCACGAAATCGAATGTGCCCGCCCAGACGGACGTGAGGAAGAAGAGGTTTGCGAACACGAAGATGACAATAAACCCAGTTCTCCGATACCCCCAGTTTCTTGGCAACATCCTTTATCGTCATCAATTCCATTGCAGCCCCCAAATGACCCGCTGCACACATAATACGCGTGGTCATCAAAGCCCTACGTCACGGGTCCGACCCCTTGTCCGTCAGAGGTCTAGTCAATGCTCTGCTTCCAAGCCTCGCGTGCATATTCTGCAACGACCAGCCAGACATCGAGGATCTGATCGGGATCTTGCTTGAACGCGGTACTCACCCAATGCTCGGTGGCCTGCGCAAGAACCGTTTCTCTTGAACAGACGACCCTCTTGAAACCGTTTACGCATGGATTCTTTCCATGCGTCCCGGTCAGCTTCTCGGCGTTCCGGCGACGATAGCATTCTGTTCGTTCGCTATCTTCCATGCCTCGAGTGCGGATCGGCGGATCAGCCGCCTGCGCCCCATCGTGATGACCGGCAGAGCCGATACTCCACCTACACGACCAAGAATCACGTTGTAGACATGCGCTTTCGAGCAGCGCAGTTCCTGAGCGACCTCGACGGCTGAAAGGATCTCGTCTCCGGCAGCTCGCTCGATCAGATTTGCAGTGGGCATCGATGAAACCTCGTCGCAGGAACCCCAGTTGATTCTCGATGTCCCCACAGAACAAAAGGGCGGCTGATGGATGCGTTCTGACATGCCGATACCTATTTTTCTGATTGTCAGATTCTGACTTCCAGCGACCCGTATGTATTGAAGGCCGCTACGACGCACGCCCGCAGGCGATACGCGGCTGACTCTCCCCTTCGCCTTGGAACACGTCGGATCAATCATCAAGTCGCTTCGGGAACTTGAGCCTGAGTTGCGCATTTCGAAACAGCAGGCCAAGCGCATCGAATCGATTGAGCTGGTCCGTCAGCAGCGAGACGAGCACAAACAGAGCTTGCTCTTCAACTCTCGGCCGTTCCTGCTGTGTGGTCTGCCAATCCGGCGACCGGAGCGTCGCAATCTCCTTCACGAGCGGCGGAATGGCAACTTTTTTTGCAGGTCTGTGGTCACCCCAGCTTCGGCTTGCCGTACGGCCAGGATCGCCTCGTGCCCATCTGGGTCGCCACGCAAGCAGTTCGGCTGCGAAGTCGCGAGATAAAGTTCGGCGCGGCGGCGGAGATCTTCAATGAACTTGGTCTGCCACCGGACGGAGTTCACTACCGGCGCCTGATTGAGAGTTTCCAGCGGGTTTTTGCGAGCACTATCTACTTCGGGTCCGAGACGTCGCAAACTGTCTGGGATTGTGGCCGCTTCAACTACTTCGACCGGCTGAAGCTCCGGCGATCGATTGGCTCGGGTGAACCGGGAACTCGCGAAGAGAACGTCATCACGCTTAGCGAGGCGTTCTACCAGGAGTTGCGTGAACATCCTGTTCCGGTCGAACGAGAAGTTGTTAGAGCGCTCGCGCATTCTGCCGGCGCCCTCGACTTTTATATGTGGCTGGTCTGGCGTTCGTACGGCAGATCGCACCCGCAACGAGTACCGCTGTTCGGCAACCTGGGACTAATCACCCAGGTCGGCTGCTCGGATTACGGGAGGCCGAGGGACTTCGCTCGAACAGTTCGGCGGTGGCTCAAAACCGTAAGTCAACTCTGACCTGATTGTCCCGCCCAAATTACTTCCGACGGGGCTGCCCTGATTGTCCGGCCCGCCCGCATAATCCACCATGCCCTGTGAAATATCGGCGTCTTCCAAGTTATGTTTGTCGCGGCCGGCGAACGCCACTTCAACGCCTTGCAAAGAATGGCACGTTATGTTTGTCGCGGGGGATCGTTATGATTGGCGCGCAAATGGCAGATAACATATTTCGCATCAGGAATATACAACTCACGCCTATAGTTCTTAACCTGAATAAAACCCTTCCAGTAGTCGGTGGGAGTGTTTGTGGAAATCGAGGGCTCACAGGCGCGCTGCTGCGCAGCGGAGAGACACATCGTGATTGGAGATGTGACGCGCGATACGCTAGAAGAACGGTCGGAGGTCGTATGATCCGCTCGTTTCGATTCGTCGCTGCACTGGTTTGTTCCAACATTCTCTCCTCGGCGTCGCCGCATATTCAGAACGCCGACTCGTCCGAAGCCCAGAAGCTCACGGCGCGGGCACTAGCACTTGCGGATCTTTACAATTGGGCGGACGCCGCTCCCTTTTTTCAGCAAGCGCAAATGCTGTTCGAGCGGACGGGAGACAAGCGAAACGCGCTTCACGCCCGTCTGGGGTTCATTCGGGCAAACATTGAGCGTCAACAAGAAACGCTCCCTGCTGTTTCAAATGATTTGAAGATCGAGCTGGAGGACAATCCTCTACTTCAGAGTGATCGGCGCCTCCGCTTGTTTGCGTTTATCGTTAAGGGCGACATCGATACGGAGACCGATACGGCGGCGATGCGGGACGACTGGCGCCAAGTTCAGGCACTGGCACAGGAATTTGGCGAAGCCAAGTGGGGCTACCGAGCGCTTGCTCAACTCGGAATCGCTGCTTTCTATGACGGTGACACTGAAACGGCGCGCAGATCCGCGGGCGAAGCCTTGGCTCTAGCGAAGGAAGCTAAAGACGTAGGAGCGCAGATCCGCATACTCACCATTCTCGGAAGGGGATTAGTAGCGACGAAGGCATTTGGCCAGTCGCTTCCGCTTCTTGAGAACGCCCTGCTGCTCGCAGGCACAGTTCCCGACTCAGGATTTCAGTTCACTGCCCAGGGAGTTCGTATTGAGGCCCTCATCGGACTGAAGCAATATGAACGAGCCCAGCAGCTCACCGACGAAACCTTGAATGCAGCTCGCCGCGACGGCAGAATGGCGCATGAGGCGACCGTGCTCGGTTTAGCAGCGCGGATTGCAGCGGCAAGTGGCAATGCTACAAACGCGCTCACAATTTTAGATTCGGCAATCTCGAAAGGAGAGCAGATCGGGCTTGTGCGGGTTCTTGCGCAGTTCTATGCGTTGGCGGCGGAGATCAATCGCCAGCTCGGAAATCTTGCAAGCGCCGAAGAGCACCTTGCAAAAGCTGCGCACGCTACGCAAGTGAGTGGGGATATCTGGGCGGTTCCACAGCGACTGCTGATGCTTGCGGATCTTCGACGAGCTCGGGGTCAATACAAGGAAGCGGACGAGGTGTACGAGCGGGCCGAAATGTTTGTCGATGCAATGATCGGCAAGGCGTCCACCGTGTTTGAAAAATCTGCATTGATCCGCTCAGCAAGCGAACTGTATACGAAACACATCAGCCTTGTCGCCGATCATTTCAAGGACCCAGAGAAGGTGTACGGAATTATTGAACAGGTCAGGGGGCGAATAGCGGCCGACCAGTTGGCGGTCGGAACGGTTGCGAGTCCGGAAGCAAGGCGAACGGAACGAGAAATTGCGCGTCTGCGGCTGAAGCTCATGAAAGCGCATTCCACTTCGGAGATCAGGGAGTTGCGTGACAATATTTTCTTCAGTGAGCAAGCACGTTGGGTCGCACCCGGTGTGAGTATTCTGAAGCGGCGATCATCATCACCGGTCAGTTTAGATGT
Organism: Bryobacteraceae bacterium; assembly: GCA_963844855.1. GTDB lineage: Bacteria > Acidobacteriota > Terriglobia > Bryobacterales > Bryobacteraceae > DASQDN01. Next base: position 38,006 of record CAWJQP010000062.1, on the reverse strand, counting down.
CGTGAAGCGCAGCCTCGCGCCGGAAACAACTGTTCTCGAGTATGTGGCTGCGGAGCCTTCGTCGTATTGCCTTGTGATTACCAGGACGGACGTTCGCATCGTTCCATTAGTGGGCAAGTTGCGCCTTGAAAAACTCGCATCCTCATATCTGACCAAGGTGAAGGCAAGACAGACTGGAATGCAGGAATCCAAGAGCCTCTATGAGGAGCTGATTCGACCGCTCAACCTACGCAAGGCGTCGCGTATCGTGGTGATCAGAGATGGACCCTTGCACCTACTTCCTTTCGACGCCTTTCGTCAGCCGGACGGCCGATATTTGGTTCAGAGATCGATCGTGACGTATGCGCCTTCCGTGACCAGCCATCATCTGCTGACGCAGGAGACCGTGACCGGTCGATCGCGAGCATTGCTCGGAGTTGGCGGTGTTGGCTATGGCCGGAGCGGAATGAACACAGCCGGACTCGCTCGGGGGGGACGAGCGCTTTCGGTTTTCCGAACTTCCATCCTCGACTGAAGAAATTGCCGCGGCGGCGAAAACTTTGCGCAGTCGCCGGACGAAAGTGCTGACCGGAAATCGAGCAACCGAGAGCGCGTTTAAGCAGGCAGGCCTTGAATCCTTTGGAGTAATCACCTCGCTGTTCATGGATTTGCCGATCAGACCAATCCAGAGCGCGCCGCGCTGGTACTGCTGAGCGATCCCGCAGAAGGAGAGGACGGATTTCTCTATTCATCGGAGGTTGCGCAGCTTCGCCTCTCTGCTGCCCTTGTGGTTCTTTCCGCGTGTGATTCGGCTGTTGGCCCCCTTCAGGGGCAGGAGGGAATTGCAAATCTTTCGTGAGCGTTTCTTCTTGCTGGCGCGAAGTCGATCGTTTCGACGTCATGGCCCACCGACGACGCTTCATCATCGTTGCTCATGAAGCGCTTCTATGCACACATCGCCAATCGGCGTGGACCAGATGAGGCTCTGACGGCAGCGAAGCGGGACGTTCTGAAAAAGTATGGCGCGCACGCGCTGCCATACCATTGGGCCGGCTTCGTAATTGAAGGAGGCGGATCTCGGACCGCGATTCATACCCGGAGGATCGGTGACACAATCGAGCAATCCAAAGAATCGAAAACGACTGCTGCCCAACATTAAGAAACGAGTCATAGCGAGCCACATCAACGTGGCTGGGATCGACTACGAACATTGGCTGAAGTCGGTTGATGAGCGGGAAGTAGATCTTGTCGCAGCGGACACACAGGCATTCGAGGGTGGGGTTCGTAGTCTTCTGCTCGAGCTACGCAGTAGTCACACTGCTTCCTATCACGAGCTTCCGACTCGTTTCCCTCCTCAACACACGATCAACGCCACGTTGATCAGCGCGAAGGGCAACGACGGATGCTCAGGGTGGATGTTTCTAGATGTCTTCACGGACGGACCCGCTTACAATGCGGGCATTAAACCGGGAGACTTCTTGCAGAAAGTCGATGGGGTGGAGCAAGCGCCTTCGGACTTGCCGGTGTTTTCAATAGGAAGAATGCACAGGCTCACGGTCTGCCAAGGCGGGCGAACGCCTAGAGATATCGAGTTGCTAGTTCCTCACGCGAAAGGCACAAAACAGCGGCCTCCTATTGTGGAGCCCAGGAGTGTGGTCCACGGCATGATCCAGCCGGGAGTGGGTTTACTGAAGGTCGCCTATTTCTGCGGCTCGCTTGGGGTGCGGTTCACGTCTGTATTGGACCAGGCGGTCTCCGACTTGAAGGCACAAGGCTGCGATCGCCTGATTATCGATCTTCGAGGGAACATCGGCGGTAGCCTCGGCTTCGCCCGTCTGGCCTGCTATCTGTGCCCCGATCGCCTACCAATAGTTCATAGCCTTACGCCGTCGCAGCTGCGAATTGGATACGCCGTAGATCAGCTTCCGCGTGTTCCGATGCCAAGAAATCGGATTGAGCTGGGAATGGCACTGACGCGCTTTGCTCTTCAGGATAAGTCCCTCATGCTTTTGACCCAAGGTTTAGGCCCTCAGCCATTTCATGGCAAGACGGTGTTGCTCGTCAACGAATGGACCAACAGCGCCGCGGAGATTGTGGCAGCATTCGGCCAAGGGACCGGCTTGGCGACCGTCCTAGGCCAGAAGACTCGTGGAAATGTGCTCGGCGCGGCAAACTTTCCGATCGGCGAAGGGTACTGGCTTCGATTGCCGGTGTTCGGGTGGTTCACTTCACAGGGTCAAAGTCTAGAAGGAATCGGTGTAACGCCGGACGTCGAAGTGCCCATGCCTCCCCAGCTTCTGAGAAATGGTCAGGACCCACAACTCGATCACGCGAGGGCCATTCTTGCCGAGCTGTGAAGCACCGGCGAGCAGCAATGCCTCCAGCATCGTCGCACCGATGCAATATAGTCGGCATTTACAGGTGGTTTCTCAAGCTCCGGCACAACTACATGCCTGCCACCGATTCCCATAAACACTCCAGCAGTTAATCAAGCGCCCGGTAGTCCAACTGGCTTTACTCACATGCGGCCGTTAGCATTGCCAGTTACGACTTCGTTGTTACTGGCGGTGCTGGATGCTCGAACTCCTCGGCAAAGTCGTTCTTCAGCATCTGTCGTGCGATGCACTGCGTTAGTCCAAGCCAGCGATGCACACGACCGACATGGAGTATCTCGTCCGCCATGAGCGTCACCGCTCCCGTATCGAGAACGGCATGTGCTATTCCCACGCGCATCGGACGAAGGTGATTATCAATGACCCTTCCGTACTTCTTGCCGACAGCTTCTCGCGGAACGAGGCTGTTGTTGTCGTCCTCGCCCCAGTCCGACTTGATGTTGAAAAGCTCTGTCAGCCACACTTTGCGTTCAGATGGCTCTGCGGGTACGACCTCCGCGAAGCGCTGCGCATCCGCACCCCGGTTCTTGTGCTCGGATGCGATGCGGTTCCGCCGCGCTCGCAACCCCTCAATGAATTTTGTAGAAGCAGAGAAATTGGTGAACCGGGCTATTGCTGTTCAGTGCTTCTCTGTAGAGACTCGCATAAAACGTAAAATCGTGCGACGGGGCGAGGTTTAACTCGGAACTGAATCGCGCTTTGTCGTAAGGCATCACCAAGGCTAGCCTCTGATTTCCGGTCGCGAGTTCCATAATCTCTGTTTTGGCGACATGAATGGGCACACTGAACCGCACGGCCAACTGACTCAGCAGTCCGTGTACCGCACGTAAGGTCTTTGTTTCGGCGTCTGCAAATGTTGTGGCTTGAACGTTCGGCGCGACCATTCTCGCGAGCCGGCCCTGAGTATTCACGTAGCCATCGAAGTGGATCACCTCGTCACCTGTTCTGTACTCTGCTCCCGCATACGGCAGTTCAGAGTTCGGTTCTGTGCCCGCCTGCGGGATCACGATAAAGGAGTCTCCAGTTCCTTCCTGCTGGAGGTCGCCAGCGACCGTAGTCATGGACCCGAGCTGGGGCCTACTGCGGATTCAGGGAGGAATATCTCATCGATTTCCCAAGGTAAAGCAACAAACAAACGCTCAACTTCTGAAGATTACATCCAGAAGGGTTCGATGTAGTCCGTCGGCTGGACAGACTGGCGCTCAGACGGCACTCCCAATAGAGAGATCATTCATTCATTTGTCGCGGTTCTCGCTCGGCATTACGGCACGGACAGGGTACGTCAGCAGCACTGAGAGTAGCTAGTACCGGCCACACTTGGAGTGCGTCGTGTATGATTAAACGTGGCCTGTGCCGAGTGTCAGCGTCTGGACAAGATAGAAATCGAGTGTCAGCGCCATGTTGATACCACGCAGTCCCGCCTGCATTCATTTTTTCCTGAGCCGCCGTTCGGCGAAGCGGTTGCAACCGAGTTGCGATTGTATGAACATGCAGCCGAGAAATCGCGCGCATCTCTGGATACCGCTAAACGCCAACGGACTCAACATCGCGAAACCCATTCGATGACGGTTTCACGTTGACGGTCAGAACTGAACCGGTCCCTTGGGGACGTTGATCGAGGCCTCGCAAAGCCGTGACAAGATTTTGTTCCACGGCGGTGGAGAAGTTCGCGGACAATGGACTCCGCATCCTTGACGAATACCGCAGCGGAATCTGAACCCGTCATTGACGACGCGTACCGAACCCGGCGCGATTATTCCGGAAGGGGAAATCTTCGTCGCATGCGGAACGCCGGTGCGCAATCAACGCATGGCCGTCCTTGCGTTATGTACGGCAGCTATTTGGACGCCAGCGGTGAATCGCGCGATTACCTGGTTACCTACGCGCTCAGCCGCCGATAGCAAAGGCTGGGAGGGGAATAGAAACGCCAGTACGGTTGGCCGAAGTAGCCCGCGACGATAAACCGACAAGGTAAACCGAAAATGCCGGTCGGCGCTCAGCCGCCATCCAAGCCATCAGGTGGCCAAGCTTGGACCGCTTACGGGTCCCTACCGCAATTCGAGGGCATCTCACGGAACCGGGAATACGGTGGCATGGCCGAAATGGAAAGGCATCCATGAAAGAAGCCTCTAGACTCCGCAAGCTTGCTTTTGGTGGCGACCACTTGCCCCGCAAGTGCGGCATTGCTACCTTCACGTCCGACTTGCTCGCTGCCGTAGCGTCCGCGCATCCTCAGAGCCAGTGCCTCGCCGTGTCAGTCAATGACATTCCGGGTGGCTACGAGTACCCGGAAGTAGTTCGATTCGAGATTGAGGAGCAGGACCTGTCGTCGTATTTGCGTGCAGCGGACTTCCTCAACATCAGCAACGTAGACATCGTCTGCCTGCAGCACGAGTTCGGCATTTTTCGGCGGAACCGTCGGCGGGCATATCCTGGCATTCCTGCGCGAGTTGAGGATGCCTGTTGTCACCACGCTCCATACGATTCTGCGGGAACCGAGAGCTGACCAACGGCGCGTGATGCAGGAATTGATCTCGCTTTCTACGCGGCTCGTTGTGATGGCTGAGCGCGGTCGCCAGAGAAGTGTCAGGATTCGGGGCCGGGTAGCACCAGAAGGGCTGGTATCGTTATTAGGCTGCTATGAACTGTCCGCATTGCGCGACTGATGACACCCAAAAGCTAGGTAGTACAACGGATCTGGGCTATTCCCGCTTCCGCTGTCGTCAATGTGGGCGCCGATTCAATGAACGCAGCGGCACACCCTTCAATCGGCTGGAGTTCCCCACCGATATGGTGTTCCAGGTCGTCGTCTTCCGTCTGCTGTTCAAGCTCAGTCTGCGTGACCTGGTCCGCATGTTTCTGATGCGTGGCTATGAATTCAGTTACGAAACAGTCCGGGATTGGGAAGAACGGTTTGCACCATTCCTGGCCGAGCAGCTACGGGCAGACGCAAGGAAAGATCGGCCGTCGCTGGTACGTCGATGAAACCTATTTGAAGGTGAAAGGGAAGTGGTGTTATTTGTATCGCGCCATCGATCGCGACGGCAACTTAGTCGACTCGATGCTCAGCCAAACGCGGGATATGGCCGCTCCGCAGAGGTTCTTCCGGAGCGCGCTTTCGGTTGTGAACGAAGTTCCCAAGCAGGTCACCACCGACGGTCACGATTCATATCCACGTGCCATCGGTGAAGTGCTGGGTCGGAATGTGAAACACCGCTGTAGCGCTTATCTTAACCGGAGGATCGAGCAGGATCACCGGAGAATCAAGCAGCGGTATTATCCGATGCTGGGCTTTGGTGCTTTTCATTCGGCTCAACGCTTCTGCCACGCGTTCGAGGAGATGCGGCAATACTTTCGCCCGCGCCGCAGAAGAAAGCAATTCGTATCAGCCGCTCGCAGCCGTCGTCAGTTTGTTACCAGTGTCCAAGCACTCGAAGTGATGTTCATCGCTGCCTAATCAGTAAACCTTCCAAGAAACGTATGGCTAGCAGTTCGATGTGAGACCACCCTGAAATCTGACACTTTCTTCTGGCACCCCTCCGCGCGAGACCCCGGCTCTCCAAACCCAGAAGAACGTCGTAGTCGGGGATTCCGCAGCCGCCAAGCGTTTGACATTCGTCGCGGCGTAACGTCTTAAGCGGGTACACCCCCGACCGCGATGGGGCAGATGTTCTCTGATCTGAACGGTAAAGGGGTTCTGCTCACGAAGAACGAGACGGAGGGTCTCAATATCAGGGATCCGTGGAACCGGGCTACGAAGGACATATTCCGTGCTCTAAAAGTGCCGCTGGTGACGACGGAACGGCAGGTAACTGCCGTCTTGCAGGCGGAGAACAAACATTTAATCATCGGTCAGGCGATCATGACGGTTCGGGGACTTGGGCTCGGCACCTTCAGCAAGGCGGCGTCAAGCTCAACACAGGATGAGGTTCTCAAGGACAGGACCCGAAGGCTTTCGAGCGCCTAGTCGAGGGAGGTGTCGCTTGGTTCGGCCACGTTCTCTACCTCTTCGGTGCGCAGACGCTGCACCACGTCAAGTCCCTCACCCTGATAAACTTCAGGTGGAATCAACTTCTGAGATGCGACTAGAAATAGGAGCTTAGCCGAAGGAAAGAGATCCTGGCGGAGTTTTTCGGCATCTCCCAGAACCCTGTCTCCCAGCGCGACGATGATGTCGATCGGCTGGCCGGCGTAGCGAATCTTCCGCAGTTGTTGGCGCTGTGTCGCACGGTTTGGACCGAAAAGATCGAGATCGGACGGCAATCCTTCATTTTTCGATCGGATCGCAGAAGTGTCAGCTCATGTCTGTCGCGAAGTCGATCGCGCAATAAGCTGATCAGCCGAAAATCATCGATTGCGAGCCGTTCCCCCGCCGGTGTTTCGACATCCACCACCATGTCGGAAGCTGCGGCGTAGACCGGGTTGACCCGGGGCGAGCGCTTCCGCCTCCGCAGGGTTGATCGGTCGCGTCATTCGCTCGGGGTGCCGATACATCGGGAGAAACAGCAGCATTTCCTGCTGTTCTCGCCCAGTTAGGTACGGGAATCCTTTCGGAGCGGCCGGACTCCGAAAAGCGTACGGCGATCGCCGTAGGCGCCGGAAAACCCGACAAAGGCGTCGCGAAGCTCTTCACCGCGCATGCTCTTGACCGGGTACCGCCATAGACTCTCCACGGTTACGATTTTCATGCGATACCTCCGCGGGCCATTATAGGACCGTCCGGAGTATCCGAGTTGATACACCGGGTGTGGCCCGGGAAACGAGTAAACTTGCGCAAACCGGAAGTTAACGAAGCCTGCCGAGCCCAGTAGTGATCTTCATGAATCCGCGGCAGAAGAGATTTCTAGGCAGACGCCATCTCAGGGTCCGGATCAACATAGTAGCGATTCAATTCTTCCTCGCTTGAGTGATCTCGCCTGGACTTTACGATTGGCCGAATCCGCGCCACTCGTTTGTTGTCCGCCGGCCGTCCAGCACTTCTTCCAAGCCCGCTGGCTTTTTCCGTTACCTCGTTTGGAATTGAGGCCGAGGTATCGAATTGAATCGGGTCGACGCGCCCGGCCGGCAAAGTCAGGTGGAAGGTGCTGCCCGCGTCTGGCATGCTTTCCACCCAAATCTTTCCGCCGTAGTAGTCCACAATCTTGTAACAGATTGCCAAGCCGATGCCGGTGCCGGGAACCTTCCGGGAATGAAGCCGTTTGAAGACGCCGAAGATGCGCTCATGGTGGGCGGGATCGATACCGATCCCGTTATCCCGTACAAGTACCTCAACCATTCCCACATCAGCAGCAACGCTGCTGATGTGGATCACGGGTTTGCGTTCAGGTGACCGATATTTCAACCCGTTAGAAAGAAGATTCTGCAGCAACTGAATGAGATGGGTGCGATGTACCTGGACAGGGAGAAGTTCTCCTCTGGTCACCGCCGCATCTACGCTCGCGATCCGGTCGCTCAAAGCTCGTTGCACTTCATCCAGAACTTCCTCTGGCCCGATTGCGGCGGGAGCGGCACTTTCTACACCATCGACTCTCGTGTATGACAGCAAATCGCGAACTAAATCGTTGATCCGATGGGCCCCGTCCCGAATTATGTTGAGGAGTTCCTGTCCATCGGTTCCTAGCGTTGCCAGATGCCGGCGTTCCAGAAGTTCGGAGTATATGGAGATCATCCGAAGTGGTTCCTGCAAGTCGTGACTAGCGGCGTAAGCGAACTGTTCAAGGTTCTTGTTCGCCCGTCGAAGCGCCTCGTTGATAGCCATCGTCTGAGTGAGCAGTTCCGCCACTTGTTCGGAATGCCGCTTCTCTTCTTCGGCTCGCCTGCTATGGTTCTCCAATCGATCAAGATACAGGTGGTACGAGCGGTACATTGCGTACACCATGGGCAGGATCAGCACCCAGGACTGCCAACTCAAGGTGCGGTTGGCAAAACCGAAGGTCCCCACAAGAGCGGCGCCGAGCAGGTAGTACGGGAAGGTCCAACTATAAAACTCGGTCCAAACTTCCTGTAAGCGCCTGTTCTCTGTCAATGAAATAACGGCTGCGACCGGGAATGTATTCGTCACGAAGAACACAGACGCCATCAGCGCCAACCGAAACGGGGGAGCATCTGCCAGCCACGCCAAATTATAGGCGAAGTCACCGGCGGTGGATGAGATGAACAGCAAAGCGACGCTGAATACGATTTGCACCCACGTAGGCTTATGTTTAGGCCGCCAATAACTTTGCACGAGTGTACAGACGGCCGCTATTACAAGCGTTTCCGGTAACCCGAGTTCCACAATGCCGGCGAGAAGGAACACGAATAGGACGGACATCGTCCCCAACACACCGGGCAACCTTACTTTGAGACCGGAGGCCGGCACAGCCAGGGCCAGGTAGAGAAAGAACCGAATCAGATCGTCGGGATTCCAGAGGAAGAAGCCACGAACTCCCGCTGCGATTCCGAGGGCAACCACCACGCCGATATACGCTCTGGCAGCTAGCGTCATTCTTGGGCCTTAAACCTACTCCAAATATTACAATTCACCCTTGCCGGAAATGAGCAACAGGAAAGGATTTGAGCTGGTTTGAACAGCGCTTGAACCCCAGATTACAGCAAATCCTGAACTCGTCTGACTTCCCCAGATTACAGCACTGCCCCAGATGACGGCATCTCCGTTGATCATGACGTTGCTTCCCCAGATCACCGCAGAGCCCCAGATGACCGCGTTGTCCCACAACGTTCCAGAATCAAAAACTACTGTGGTGCTCCCGTCCGTGGGGTCGAACACGGCCCGGGGTGAAATCGCCAACCCGCTCCCCTCATCCATATTTTTCAGAGCGGCCTGGATGTCAAGGTAGCCGGCGCCCACGGTGAACAGATCGTATGTCACGTGATACGTGTTCCCGGTTACGGGGTCAATGCTGGAGCTAGTGGCAGGAAAACTTTTTGTGGCAGTCTTCATCAGACGCGCCTTGACTTGATCCGGCGTAAGTGAAGGTGTCTTTTGCAGTAGCAAGGCCGCGGCGCCCGCGACGACAGGCGCAGCAACGCTTGTGCCGCTGAGACGGAAGTATACACTCGACGAATTCAGCGCGCTGTTCACCCGATAGTAAGTCACGGGTACAACGTTGTCCGGCATCTCCGTTCGAATCTTTGCGCCAGCCGAAACACCAGCGATCAGCAGGTTTCCAGGAGCAACCAAATCGGGTTTTACGATCTGGTCCAAGAGCGTCGGACCTTTCGAACTGTAGCTTGCCATCAGGTCATCGGCGCGAGTCGCCGTACCCATATCCTTCATCGCCCCAACGGTTATTGCCTGCGGACTATTCGCCGGCGACGAGATCGTTCCATAGCCCGCGGTTCCCATGGAGTTGTCGCGTCCACTATTTCCCGCCGCCACTACGACAATAATGCCGGCGTTCCAGGCTCGTTGTACAGCCTGACACAACGGGTCAAGTGTATGGCTTTCGACGATGGAGCGACCCAGCGACAGATTTAGGATTCGGATGTTGTGCACGTTCTTCAAATCGATCGCACGGTCGATCGCAGCGATTACAGCCGCGTCCGTGCCTTGGCCGTTAGAGTCGAGCACCCGGAGATTGATGATATTTGCCCGTGGCGCAATGCCGCGAAATGTGACCGTGTAGCTATTTCCCGTCGATGCAGTGGCGTTTCCCGCCGCAGCTACAGCGACATGGGTTCCATGGCCATACAAATCGTCCGTCGTCGTTTCGTTTGGCACGAAGTTTTCGGCCCGCACGACGCGCCCCTTGACATCAGGATGTTCACTATTCACTCCGCTATCTATTATGGCGATGCCAACTCCATTTCCGGTCCATCCGCTGGTGAACGCGATGTCGGCGCCAACAGCAGGCGCAGCAAACTCGAGTTTGCCGGCAACTGCACGGTCCGGCGAGATGTAAAAGACCTGCGGATGGTTTGCGATGGCCGATAGCGCCTGTATCGGCGCCTGGAACACTGCGGCCGGGATGTTACCGAACGAGCGTTTCAGACTTCCACCACGAGCCCTGATCTCTGTTAAGTCCACAGCCTGTGGAGGTCTTTTGAACTGCACGATTACATCCACTCTCGTGTTCGGGGCGTGATTCAACAAATCACGGCTGATATTCGTCACGGCAGGCGCCGCGGCAACGGGAAAGGCTGCGAGTGCAGATATTAGCCCCGCGTGGCAGAGGACTCGAAAGGTAAAGGCGCGTGCAAGACCCAAGCGTCCTGGGCGAGACTCCTCGTTGAGGAGTTCGTCGCATTCGTGTTCGATTTTCATCCGGTAGGTCCTCTCAGTCGCCCGTGATTGTGGCGAGCGGCATATGTCAGAGCGGCAGTGACCGCAATGTTGGTGTTTAATTTTCCCCGGTGATCGTCAGGTTAAGCTTCTCACCGGCAACTGGCGTCGTCGATCCCCAGATTGCAGCAGAGCCCCAAATTGCGGCATTACCCTGAAGCGTTGAGCTACCCCAGATTGCTGCACTGCCCCATATTGCGGCACTACCCCATATAGCAGCCTGACCGTCGACAAACACGTTTGAGCCCCAAATGGCGGCGCTGCCCCATATCGCGGCACTACCCCATATGGCGGCTTTGCCCCAGATAGAGGTGTCTGTATTAACGACATATACCGTGTTCGTCAGGTTATTGAAGACTGCCTTCGGAGATGCAGCAGTGGCGCCGGGAAGCACAATCTGGGTGTCCTTCAATGCGGCGCCGAGATCCAAGTAGCCGGCTCCTATGCCGAAGATGTCGTACTGGGTGGTGTACGTCGTGCCAGTGCTCGGATCGGTGGCGGTGCTGTAGTACGGAAACGTCTTCGATGCTGTCCGCATCAACCGGGCTTTGATGGTGTCGGGCGAAAGGCTCCAATCCTGGTTCAGCATCGTGGCGATGACCCCAGACACTGCGGCCGTAGCCATACTGGTTCCACTCAGTTGGTAATAATCAACCGAATAGGCCTTGGTAGAGGTGTTCTGATATGAAGAATAAAGAATTCGATTCGACGTTGAATCGTTGGCGATTAAGCTCTTTGACGCTACCAAAGAAATGACCCGGTTTCCAGGAGCAACAAGATCGGGTTTTACGACATGATCAATCAGGGTCGGGCCTTTAGAACTGTAGCTTGCAATCAGGTCATCAGCCCGTGACTGTGTGCCAAGTGCTTTCATTGCCCCCACAGTGATCACCAAGGGGTCGTTTCCAGGAGAGGTGATGGTTGCGTACCCATCCGTTTTTTGCGACCGATTTCGACCTTCATTACCAGCGGCGACAACCACTACGATTCCAGCTTTCCAAGCTCGTTCGACTGCCTGGCACAATGGGTCTTTCTTATAGCTCTCGTAAACCGGCCGTCCGAGGGAAAGGTTCATCACGCGGATGTTGTGAGTATTCTTCAGCTGGATCGCACGATCAATGGCGGCAATCGCCGAACTGTCGGTTCCCACGCCTTTCGCATCGAGTACGCGGAGATTAATGATTTTTGCGTTCGGTGCCATGCCACGGAAAGTTTTGTAGTAAGCGGTTCCCGTGGAAGCATTTGCGTTGCCGGCTGCGATGCCCGCGACGTGAGTTCCATGACCATACTGGTCGAGCGTGCTGGAGACGTTCTTTACGAAGCTCTGGCTGAACACGACACGAGACGAATTCATGGCAGCGCTGTTTGCGGTCAGCAGGTCACGCACTTCCAGCACGCCACTATCGATGACGGCAATACCAATGCCGGTACCGTCTAATGCTGGAAAGGCATACTGGGCGCCGACCGTGGGGTTCGCAACGTCGAGAGCAGAATATACGGGCCGGTCGGGCGAGACGTAAAGAACGTCTTCATCATCGGCGAGATCGGCTGCTGCATTCCCCCTAATCGTGTAAACCACCGCGTTGATAGATGGAAGTGCGCGACTATGTAGCGCGCCCCGACCCTGAGCACGGCCGTAGTTCTCCTGGGTGGGGGTGGATCGGTATTGAACGATGACATCGATCGGAACAGCGTCCGCAGGGAGGTCGAGTGCGACCTTGGCAGGTGGCGCTGCGTGTAAACTTGAAATGCTTACAAGGATCAGACCAATCGAAATGGTACGGGACAGGGTCAATGGGCCTCCCAACCTGCGCTCACCTCTCGAAAACAGCATCGGAATGATGATCTTGTTTCCCCTAGGCTTACGAGTCTTGCGGGTCAGTTATAAGTGTGCCGCTAGTACTGGTAAATACGAATCAGCGTTACACCCTAGGCTGGTGCACTCTTTTGGGGGTAGAACTTACCCGCTGCTCCAGGAGACGCACCAGGAGTGTAGTTTCACAACCGTAAGGGAGGATACCCAAAAACGCCGTGGCAGGGAATCGAGGCGCCTTTTCCGGTAAAACGGTACTAAGTAAGACAGTCAGGGCGACTCAGTCTTGGTACTGCAGTCAGCAACAACTTCGTGTAAGGGTGTACAGGCGTCGATAGCACGGCCTGTGTAGCGCCATATTCAACGATCGTGCCTTCGTGCAGAATGGCAATTCGATTACACACGCTAGCTACGGCCTGAAGGTCGTGCGAGATAAATACCATGGACCTCCGCCGTTCTAAGCTGATCCCAACGAGCAGATCCAGGATTTCACGCTTTATAAGAAAGTCAAGAGCGCTGGTTGGCTCATCGGCAATCACCAGCACCGGGTCATGGAGCAAGGCAATTGCGATGAGGACCCGTTGCGCTTGCCCGACGCTTATTTGATGCGGATAGCGCCGCAGGAACTCCTCGTCACTTGGGAGGCCGCATGCCTTCAGGAGATCGCGAGCGCGAGTCCGACCTTGGCTTGGCCAATCATTCCCATGTGCAAGCCAAGCTTCGCGAAACTGTGTTCCAATCCGTAGGGACGGATTCAACGCTGCCGCTGGACTCTGTGGAATGAGGCTGACAAGCTTACCGCGGATGCTCCGCAGCTCGCGTTCCCGCAGACCACGGAGTTCGATCCCGTTTAGCACGACGCTACCTGTAACCTCGCCCGCACGAGGTTCGATCAAACCGAGCGCCGCCATGACGAATGTCGTCTTGCCGGATCCGCTCTGACCCACAAGACCCAGGATTTCGCCTTCCTCGACTCGTAATTGGACGTCTCGAAGTACACCTCGCCGGGTCCTGTAATCGACGGAAAGGTTTGTCTGGAACACGGCAGGCATTCTTAGTTCCTGCCGGATTTTCTGTTCGTCCGAATCTGTTCGATGTTCCAGTACGTCCTGGGCGGCAACGGTGAAGGCGCGACGTTGCTCAGATCGGTTGAGACCGCCACGAGTACATCAGGATGAACTAGAAAGATCACCGGAGCTTCTGTCCATAGGATCTCCTGCACACGATCAATCGCCTGCTTACGGGTTTTCAGCGGCGCTCCAGCCTGCTTGTGAAGCAGTTGATCGATTTCGGCTTCCCAGGGCGTCGCCGGAGCCGGCTGCGCCGGGTACCACGCGTGCATGTTGCCAGAGCTGAGGAATACGTTAGTCTGCGTGTTGGGTTCCGGCTCGACATTCGTGAATCCTAGAAGGCACGCTTCGTAGTCATTGGTCTGCGTGATCCGCTCGATGAGGGATCCGAATTCCAACGGCACGAGATTGAGTTGTATCCCGATTTTGCTTAAGTCCTGCTGCAGCATGGTCGAGATCTGCACACGTGAGCGAGAGCTAGAGTTCGTGATTAATGAAAATTGGACCGGATTGTCGTCGCGATCAAACAACTTGCCGTTGCGGAAGTGGAAGCGCTCCTGCTTAAGTAACTCCAAGGCGTGAGCCGGGCTAAACGGATGCGGCTTCAGGCCAGAGTGCCACCAGGCCCGGTTTGACTCCGATACATAAGCTGCTGCCGGGTGCGCCAGTCCGCGATACGCCACTCGCACGATGTCGCTGCGATTGATTGCGCTCGAGACAGCTCGCCGGAAGCGCTGCGAGGCAAACCATCTTCTTTTGTAATCCGGCAACGGCGTCTTAGGGGTTTGGTTAAACCACAGCACTTCGGAATCAAGGGATGGTCCCACATTCTTGACTGCGCCCGGCATCTGCTTCTGAAGCCGCTCAAATGAATCCGGTTCGACCTTGTCAATCATGTCAAGTTCACCCCTACGGAATCGCAGGAGTTCGAGATCGCGACTCGCGAGAATATCGAGCCTGACACGGTCGATGTAGGGCAGTTTTCTGCCCTGCGCGTCTTGCTTCCAATAATTCGGATTGCGACGAAGCAGTACGAACTGCCCAGACTTGTATTCTGCAACGACATAGGGTCCGAGTACGGCTTTATCGGGCTGCGATGAGCGACTGGATCGTATCGCGAGCTGATCGAACAGACTCTCCAGCCCGGCAACGGGTTCTGGAAATATCAGCGCAATTTTGTGCGGACTGCTTGCCTCAATCGCGATAGGAGCCTTATCACGCCGGAAGGTATCGGCAATGCCGGACCGGAGGGAACGGTCGTTCAAGCGGCGTACGGTGGCCGCTACGTCGGCAGCATCGAAGGGGGCGTCGTCCGAGAATCGAACAGCCTTGCGAAGTACGAACTCGATTCGCCGGCCTCCACTTGTAACACGCCAACTTTCCGCCAGTTCCGGGCGCATCCGATGCTGCGCGCGATCAAAGCGAATGAGCACACCACCGGTCATATAGCGGATCGAGTCCGAGGCATCTTCGGACGTGAGGAGAGGATCGAATGTCCTCGGATCACTACGGATGCCCAAGCGAATCTCTGTTTCCTGCTGGGCAACGGCCGCCCACCCGATCAGGAGCAAGAGAGAAAATTGCACGGCTGATCGCATCATTCACCTCCAGAAACAGCGACATGTAGGGCGGTCAAGAGCAGTACCAGGAATGCGGCCGGAATTAGAATCCATGGCTCTTCTGGAATTCGCTGGTAGTCGCGGAGTTCGGCGAGCAAGTTCCCCAGCGACGGAATGGGCTCGCTCACGCCCAAGCCGAGAATCCCCAGGTTTGCTTCCGCGGTGAGAAACGCCGGCACCAGAATCCAGAATTGCGCGGCCAAAGGAGAACGCAGGTTCGGCAATATCTGGATAGCAAACAACCGCGGCACAGCGGATCCGTAAGCTCTAGCCTGCAGCACGGGCGCACTCGTCCGAAGGTTGGACACTATTGCTCGGACCACCCGCGCTCCTGTCGGCCACCCGACCGCGGCAAGCACCAAAGCAAGCGCTGCTACTGATAGCTGAGGTGAGACATTCAATGGCAGGAGTGCGCGCAGAGTGATCACCAGGAACAACAATGGCAGGGATAAAAGCAGATCCGAAAGAACCATGATGCCCTCGCCGAGCCATCCCCCGCGCCAACCCGAGAGCAGTCCGATCCCCGCAACTAGCATAGTCGTTAGAGCAGCCGTTGCGGGAGCCATTACGAGCGAGACGCGCATAGCAAATAGCAGTCGCGAAAACCGGTCTCGCCCGAGGTCATCGGTTCCCAGCAGGAAATCCGATGACGGCGGTTCCCCGATGTGGTCACGGAATTGGGCCGCGTAGTCGTGGGGCGCGAGTATTCCTGCGCTCAAGGCGACGAAAAACGTCGCGCCCAGATACCAGGTCGCGATCTTCCGTACGCGTGTCATGCGGCCCGCTCTGCCACTCCCGGAGCTGCAAGGTCAGCAATAAGCGTCGCGGTCACGCTAATAATCGTGAGGAGTAGCGTAAGAGTCACAAGCAGCGGCATATCGCGTCCCAGCGCAGCCCGCCAAGCGAGTTGTCCGAGTCCCGAAGAATCTGCCAGGGCTTCGATCGGAATTGCGGCGCCAAACGCGAGCGGTACGGAAGCGCCAGCCAAGGCCGCCAGCGCCGGGAACGAACCGGGGAGGATCTGCCACCCGAACAGCCGAAATCCACCGATACCGCGCGCGCGAGCCAGAGATACATGAAGCGCGCGCCGCTGGAGTTGCAGTTGCTCATGAGCGTGAGGATAAACGCGTGGAAATACGACCAACGTGATTGCAACCGCTGGAGGGAAATCCAAGAGGAGTGACACGATTGCGAGGAGCGCGGAGGGACAACTCAGAAGCGCGCCACTGACAGAGGCAGCGGCCGCCGTTAACAAAGCTTTCCGATCGCGTGACGTTAGACTCGCTATGGAAATCGAAAGCGACCATGCCGCGAGCAAACCTACTGATACCGATCGCAACGTGGTGGGCGCACGCTCCGCAATCAACTCACTCACCGGTCGCTTGAACAGTTCAGATTTTCCGAAGTTGCCCGAGGTTATTTGACTCACGAAGCTCCCGTAGAAGCGCAACAAGCCCCGTCTTTCAGCTCGCTCGGCACGCAGATCTCTAACGGAGGATGAAGATAAGCGAGGGTCGAGATCGGTTTCCTCGACGTTCCAACCTGGCGAGAAGCGCATCAAGGCTGCTGAAAACAGCAGCGCGAGGACAATGGTTAGAATTCCTCTGGCAATTCGCCGCAGGACGGAGAAATAAGGCAAAAGAAATATCATGCAACGAATTCGGGTCGCGCGCAAATTCTATTCACTGTAGCAGCGATATCGTATCAATTCCAGGAGAATCCACTCTTACTTACGCATGGAGTGTTCGTCGTGAGGGCTAAAGACCCCCGGGAACACGGCACCTGAATTCACGACATCGGGATAAAACGCTCGCTTATCGTTTCGATTTGGTTGCCACAGTTTCCGATGTATTTCCGTGCACCCAAGTATTTACTCCAAGACCCGGCGCGATCCTGTCCGGGCACCGTCTCCTCAGGCCGACGGCATATTCTACCGAACTTGTCGCACCAGCGCCGGATCATTTTGTAGCTGACCAGCACCCCGCGTGCGGCCATCATTTTTTCGACATCGTGGAAGCTCACGCCGAAACGAAAATACAGCCAAACGCATTCTGAAATGATTTCTCTCGGGAACCGATGGCCGCGATACCGGCTGTCCGACATTCATCCAGCATGACATCGCTCCAAAGCAGCACAACGTGACAGTACCTGTAAGACCAATGTTGACCTCACGGTTCCCCGCAGCTGAATGGTCTGGGTCCGTAAGCGTCATTGCCAAGGGGTGGAAGATAACTGTTGCGGCCTCTTCGAACGAGATTCCGTCCTTCTTCAGATTTCGGGCTGCCTTCATGGCGTCCCACTCCCAGATCACGCCTGTTCAATCCGTTTTGAACCGAACGGCGATTGCCCGTCCGCCTTTGTGTGGATGGTCCGTAGCTTTCGAGGTTTGACGGCTGGTGGCGCCAGCGGCCTCGTTCAGACGTCAATAGCTCTGCCCGACGGCTGGGACGAACGAACCAAAGAGGGACTGCTACAGCTTCTTGTTGTTCTTTCAACGGATGCGCCAAAGATAGCGGTCGGAGAACTGCGCAAAAGGGCAAAACGACACCAAAGTATAATCGACGTCGGCCAAACGGTAGTTCATCCTGCAGTTGTGAATAGGAGAAATTTCCATGAGCAATTGACAGGCAAAGTGGCAGTTGTGACGGGCGCGTCAAAGGGAATCGGGGCTGGGATCGCGAAGGGTTTGGCAGACGCCGGTGCGGCGGTCGTGGTGAACTACGCCTCAAGTAAGACGGCGCGGACCGCGTTGTGACCGAAATCAGCAACAGGGCGGCAGGGCGATCGCGGTCCAGGGCGATGTCTCGAAGCGAAAGATGTGCAGCGGCTCTTTGCAGAAACGGAGATCCGGCTGGCCTTGCGACTGTCGAGATATTGGCGGAGGCTGATGATATCAAGCGCAACGTCGGCCGGGGTGTGGCTGTCTGCCGTGGGTTCCGCTGAGATCGACCGGGAGTCGTTTCTCATCGCAGGCACGAAAGCTCGAAACTACTCCACAACGGTTGCTTCAGGGATGCGATCGCCGTCGAAGTGATAGAAGCAGAATAAGAATTTCGTTGATCTCATTGCCCGATCGTGTAATCGTTGCGCGGCCAAGTCCTTAGCCGCTTCTAAAGAAATTCCGATCAATTCAGCGCGAGAGCTGGAGTAGCGCCGTATTGGCTGCCACACCGTCAATCCCCAGGGTCGCGAAACCGGGCGGTCCCAGAACCGCCTCGGTTGCAGGCGAAACCCCGGGCGCCCCCTGCGGTCCGGCATACTCGACGGGCAGCTGCACGCCGCTGAGAGACGCAGTGACGTTGCCAGCGTTCGCTCCCCGAAAGCCGGTTCCGTAAAAGCTCAGGTGGATCGGGTCGCCGGCGACGCGGATCGGCGCGGGGCCGTGGGAGAACTCTCCTACGAAAGGACCGAAGCAGTTGAAGACGGGCAGCGAAGTTTGCCGACCGTCAGCCGCGACGCGAACTGCGAGAGCATTGGGTGTGGCATTTGCGTGGGACACCATGAACAGCGCCGCGCTACTGCGTCCACCTGCATGCCGCCCGCAGTGCTCGACCCACCATCGCCCGTTATGACCAGCCCCGCCTCGCCCGGGGCCGTACCGGCCGGCACCTGGAAAGTTGATCTGCGTCGGGGAGACGAACGTCAATGGCGCCACGTGGGTCGCTCCCGTACTGTCGCGCACTTCGAGCCTGATGCCGCCCATCTGCGTTGGATAGGGAGCCGCGGCACTTTCGGCAAAGTTACGCCTGTTGATGGCGAATTGATAAGTTAAATAGCGATTGGAGCCTGGTACCACCCTCGACAGTGCCTGCGCTACCGGTACGAATCAAGACTCAGCAATGTTGGTCCGTAACAGCCGATTCTGACAGGCACCCGTCCATCCAGTCCGGCGTGTTTTCGATGGCCGCTATAGTACTGTTGAGAATCAAATAGCTTCGTCTCCAGACCGACTGTGGTCCAGAATAAAGTGTGGTCGAGGTATTCGCGCCGAACCGTGCTAATTAGTCGCTCTACAAACTGATGCGACAGCGGCACGTAAGGAATCGTCTTGATCTCCACCACCTCGAGCATCCGGAGATTAACTTGCCATTGGTGGAATCGATAGAGCGGATCATGAACTTTGACATTTCGGGGTCTGGTGCACAACTTCGCGAGAGGCGCTCAAGGGTGACCCGCCTCTCGTCGCTTTAATTTTCGCGCATACTCAAGATCGAACTTCTGGCATCAGCCTCGAATCGTCTCACAGAACGCAATGATTCCGTGGCGGAAAGATCCTCTATGCTCGGAGGTTCAGACAGAAGCGGTGGCAGGCCAACCACATAGCTGTGGATTTCGGGCGGAACCATAGCCGGAGTATCGAGATCGATCCTTCTTTATGGCACCGGTCTTTCAGTTTGCGTCCAACGTGACACTGACACCGCTCGTAGTTCATCAAACTCTTCTGGCTCGCTGGTCGTCGAATAGTGTATGGTGATTCCTTCTGGACTCATCGCACACTCTTGCTCCGCTGAACGGACCCATCCCGCCGCACTGGATATCCAAATCTGGCATCAGTCATCGAATTGGCGTGAGCCTCCTTCTAATTCTCGTTGGTTGCTACTACTGGTGGGCTGTTCGTGCTACTGGAAGTTCAATCGAGTGGAACGGCGATCTGCCAGGCTATTACAACCATCTCGGTCGCGCGTTCGCCATGGGGCAGCTTCATCTGCCGATTGTGCCGTCCCAGGAATTGCTTGCTTTGACCGACCCATGGGATCCCGTTCAAAATGATGCTTACCGCATGCATGATCTGGTGCTGTTCAACCGCCGTTATTATCTCTATCACGGCGCGGGTCCGGCGATATTACTTTTTGCCCCGTGGCGACTGCTCACTGGTCGCGACCTTCCTGAACCCGCGGCGGTGGCAGTATTTTGCATTGCCGGCTTTTTGTTCTACTCGGCCGCCCTGCTGTGCCTCCTGAAAACGTGCAACAAATGCCCAAGTGCCGCTGGCTTGTCCATCAGCCTGCTCGCACTGGCAGTTTGCCAATCGGCCCCCTACTTGTGCAACCGAGTTGACGTGTACGAAGTCGCAATCGCCGGCGGACTATTTTGCATTGCGTCCGGCTTCTTTTTTTTCATAAAGGGCCTCACTTCTGCTAAATCAAACGTTTGGTTTGCAGCATCAGGCTTTGCGTTCGGCTTGGCAATATCTTGCCGTCCACATATGGTCTTTGCGGGGCTCATTGTTTCCCTGGTGCTGATCGTCCGGATATGGAAAAGGCGACGCAGCCGATTGATTATTGGATGGATTGGGGCTTCGCTGTTTCTTGCCGCGCTCGTGACTTGCGGTACAGCTCTCGGCCTCTACAACTATCTAAGGTTCAACGATCCCTTCGAATTTGGGCTGCGATATCTGCTAGCAGGTGAGCCAGGGCAGCAACGACTCCTTATTTCCGCTGCCAATGTGATCCCAGGATTGTACTATTTGCTTATATGCCCGCCGGACTTCAGCTTGGTCTTCCCGTGGGTCCGGCTGGCACTTCGTATGCCTTTTGGCGCCACGCAGTTTCCGTTTTCTCCCGGCTACTTCCTGGAGCCAGTTGCAGGGGCTCTATGGATAGCCCCTTTCATGGTCGCCGCTGTCCTCCCTCCGAGCGGGACATCACGAATTATCCGTCCTGTGTCCGCGTCGGCAGTACTAACATCAGTCTCTATACTGTTCTTTATTGCGGCGAGCGGATTTACAACCCAGCGTTACCTTGCGGACTTCCTTCCCCTTCTTGTTTTTGCGGCTGTCGCTAATCTGGCGGTTCGCTGGACGCAAAGCCCCGGGCCATTTCGGAGCATAGCTGTCGGCGTCGCTAGCTTACTTTTGGTCTACAGCACGATCGCCAACCTCGCGCTTGGCATTACTGGCCCATACGGTGGCATGGTCTCCAAACGACCATCCGCCTATGTTCGAATAGCAAGTTGGTTTAGCCCTAGTGACGAACATCGGCTTCGACTTAATCCATCCTTACACATTGTTTTAGACGTGCGGTTTACTGCACACGAGGCGGGATATCAGGAACCGCTGGTTACGATCGGGAACCAAGGGGGGAGGCACTCTGTTCTTGTAGAGCACCATGGTCCCGAATTGCGGCTCCTGTGCCGCTCTGATGACGATGCCAATTCGCAGCCATGGGCAGCCATGATTGTCCGGAAGCCGACCCGCGTCGAAATCAGCCACGATCAGCTAGAGCATAAACTGAATGTCGCCATCGATGGGCGCCGGGTGATCGAGCGGCCCGTCAATGTTATGGTGGCCGCACCGGCACAGACAATGATCGGTAGCAATGGTCTCTCGGGTTATGTTTCGCAGAACTTCACCGGTGAGATTCGCGTGATCAAGAATACCTTTCTGAAGTAGGCCCAGTCTTTTCGCGGTTGTGTCGCAAATGGGCGCTGAAGCCTGTAGGTCATCAAGATCCACTTGGGTAGCGCAATCAAGCAGTTTAACGTGAGCTCGTCACGACGGTTGAAATCCATTGGATAGGATCGGAGCGATGGGTTCGATCGTGTTAGCGGTCGCTACATACATTCGTGCCATCTTCGTACGGCGCCACAAGCTCGCCTTGGAAGCGGCTGCTCTGCGGCAGCAACTTTCCGTGTGTGTTTCGGATTGTCCCCCTGTACTCGCGTTCCGCCTGTGAGGTCCGGTTCTCGTCCATTGAGAACCGGGCGCAACGTGCAGGAGTGCCAAGCTGTCACGTCTCGCGCTCTCACGCATGATTCCGCGGCGCCGTATCACGGGCATAGAGTACAAAGGAATGTGCTACTTGCTGCTGGTGCGCATGTCCGTCGCTTTCCGTCTCACATTTGTGTCACGCCGACGGCTTATGGAGCGTCGCGTCGTGCGAATCAGTTCGCGAATTGCAGACGCGACAACGTTTGGCTCGTCGAGGGGAACGTGATGCCCGGACTTTGCTGCGACGATCTGCTTGCCAGCGCTCGAAAGCGTCGTCAGGGCCGCCTGGTCCTCTCGATGGGCGCTTTCCCGCTCGATCGCTTGCGGGCCTTCCTCGTCGAGAACGCCCCGCGATATGACGATCAGCGGGATACTACCCAGCACATTCCTCTTCTTTTGACGCTCAGCGCACATTGCGACGAGTTCATCCGCTTCGAAGGGGTTATCGTTGGATGCTGCGTGCTTGATCTGTGACAGCGACCACTCGCGCATGCGGCGTGCATCGGGCGGAAGTTTGTCACGCGGCGGGTCATTGAAGTGTCCACCCATTCCGCGAATGCTGGATTGAATCGAATCGACGATGCGTGGTGGTATATCGCTCAGGCGCAGCGGGTCGGAGGTCTTCACCGGAGGAACGGGTTGTCCCTTCGCGAGTTCTGACGCACGCGTAACTTTGCCATTGATAATGCGCAATGGATCCTCCGCACCCGATTCAACCAGCACCAGAGCGAGCATGTCCGCAGGGTACGTCTCCGCGAACAAGCGCACAAGCCATCCACCGTAAGAATGTCCAACGAGCACCAATGGTGCCCTCTCATCCGCTTTACCCATCAGGGCGTGCAGTTCCCAAACCTGCTGGTGCAGAGTGCGGGGACGTGGACCGAGGTCGCTCCAGCCCGCGCCGGCGCGGTCATAAGAGCAGACGGGCGCAAACTTTGCAACAAGCGGTTGAACGAGGCTCCAGTCGACAGAAAAATCGCCGGCTCCGGCTTCGAGGATGACTGTCGGCCGCGAGGAAACTTTTTGGCCCGAGCAGTTAAGATGGAGCCGCCAACCTCCAATATCAATTAGACGCCCCGGCGCAGGGAACGGTGATGGAGAGGGAGTCTGCGCACCGGCCGCGGCAGCGAAGAGCAGCCAGGTAAAACGGGACGAAAACATGAACCATTGTAAGCGCGCATCCGTCATTTACAACAACGCGTGGGCGCGCGTCTGGGGTCGCTGGCCGTGCGCCAAGCTTTCTCGATGACGGCCGCGATCCTCTTCAACCCGTCCGGAGTTGTAGTTTCGAAAGGTCGCAGACGATCGAGCAAGGCTTCGGTACCCTCATCCGGCATATGGTCGGCTCGTTTTGGATTGATATTATTCTGCCGCCGTTTTGGATTTGACGACCCCGCTTGGATCGTCATCGGAGCACTCAAACAATATTGCCGCTTCGCTTCATCTCCGACATTTAGCGAGTCAAACGGATTCATTCTTTACCAGATCACTGCATCGAGAATCTTACTAACGTCCTCCTCCTCCGATTCATAAGCGATTACCTTGAAAATCGTTGGTAATCCGAGCGCCATCAGTGAAACGTAACCCTCGCCGATCTGCAGCATGTGGTGAGTGTGGTCAGGATTGCTGTATTCGATTGGCTGCACTCGCGTCTTCGTACTCCTCTTAAACGACAGAATCACAGGAATCCCGGAACTTTCGGCAATTGGCAATTCAATGCCCAGACCAGTCGAGGGAAATGTGGCTTCCGCGATTACGACGTCGGCTCGTTGAACGAACTCACGATCCCAGAGGTAGCAAAGACGTGCTCGTTCCTGGAACGGCTTCTCACCCAGCTGCGGATCACTGTTCACAAGCGCGTATTTGACGTCGCTAAACCCGCGTAGCATCAAAGCCGCTGGAAGAGAATGAATAAATTGTACGTACTCCTCAAACGCCTCCCTAGGCACGTGCGTGAGGCCGCATGCGATATATATCTTCAGATTCGAGACCTTCCTATATTTCCTATGTTGCTGCTCTTACGTTCGGCGTCATGACTTGGAAGCCCGAGAGTTCGGCAGCGATTTCATCAATAAATTGCGCCGCGGCTACTTCGACGAACTCGCTAAGTAGCCAGTTCTTTTGACCGGCGAGAAAGGAAGCCAGTTCGATCGGTTGATACCGACATATTTCGCTCAGCCGATGCATCGCGGCGAGGGTCAGGATCAGTGGAAAGCGGTCCAATCTTCGAGGTCCAGACACGCACGCCTTGGCGTACCAGAGTGTTTGAGGTCCGTTAATGTAGTGAAGGTCCCTTAGCAATTCTCGATTCAGTCGCGCCAGAGCAGTTCGATCCGCAACAGTCCTCAAAGCTGAACTGCTAACTGATACTGTGGCCACAGATCGGATGGCCCGAACGTCGCTACCGTTCGAGTCGGCAACTAGCGCGGGTGGCAGCTTCTTCACGTAGCGAGCATGAACGAAGTCCTTTGACAAGCTGGCTTGCAGATGCACTTCTTTCGTCGCTGTATCCAGTACATATTTGCAATCGACAAGCGGAATGAACATGTCTGCCTGGCTCGAATATGTTAGGCAATAAGTGCGATGTATAAACGGAAGATTGAAGAAGATTTCCTGCAAGCAGTGTTTGCTGCTGTTCGGCTTCGCCAAGGTACGCTGAAAGTGCGGGCAACACTCCGGAACTCTGAATCCGCACGCCTTCGTTGGACAAACTAATCTTACTCGTCTGTTGCCGCATGTTGTGAGCTCGGACACCGTGCCTCTGGTCGAAATGGACCCCCTTAGCCACGAGCAACGCTTTTGCGGCATTCATAAACGAGTAGTAATGCAGCAGCGGTGATGATTGGGGTGGCATCCCCACCGAGGCGCGATGAAACTCTTTTGCTTGATCCCAGTAGAATAGCGCTTCAGGTTGCTTTCTCGTTTCAGCCAGAGAGAGACGAAACCCCATGGACTGCTAGTGAGGACTGTGCGTGCGCCCAGCAAAGGCGCTACTATTGCTTTGTAGGGCTTTAGTTCACGTCCGTCCAGACGTAGAATTGTTAGCTTTCCCAATATCGCGCGTTGTACGCACAGCTAGACGTGGCGACAGCCGGGCTGCACGTTCTCTTTCAATTTGCCTCGGAAACGCACGATATCACAGCGACATCACCTGCCGACGAGTTCCAGGACTCCATCCGCGCGGTCTCAGTTCACTTCGTAAAACGGCGGCTGCTGACAGCTAGCAAGGTAAAGCGCCTGTAGTACGGCAAGCGGATGACCACTGTGACGCTGAATGTCT
This sequence comes from Bryobacteraceae bacterium, assembly GCA_963844855.1. GTDB lineage: Bacteria > Acidobacteriota > Terriglobia > Bryobacterales > Bryobacteraceae > DASQDN01. The sequence goes on along the minus strand of CAWJQP010000062.1, from coordinate 12,859 downwards.
ACAACCCAAGCCACCTATCTCAGGGCGGTAGTGGTTGCGGATCGCGAAGTTGTCCGCCGGTCACGAGTCGATAAATCAGCTGAACTGTTCACTTTTGTTCGCTTCCACCCTAAGCACGTGCCGCGTGCAGATGACGAGCTAGCCTCCCCGTAATCGCTTTCGGTCTTCGCTCGACTTCGCGCCTAGGAGGTGGACGGGCGACGCTGAAGAGGAAAAGGAGAGCGCTGAGGCCGGGACGCTGCGGGATCTACCGGCACCCGATGACCGAGGACCTCGGGGGTGTGTACCAGGCGGCGAGTTGGTCGGCAGGGTGGAGCGGGTTCGAGTGGTTGCTGGTGGTTACCGGCCATTCATTGACAATCAACTGAGGTGAGATCGACCTGCAATGGGGATATTCACGTTTGCGGTTCTTGGGTACTCTCCGTGGACGCATTGTACACTTCTGTCATACGTGCGGAATAGGTTTCTTGTAGTGATTAGCGTGATGGTCCTTGCAATGGTCTGGTTTTGCAGCAGACCTCCGAACACCGGGGCTCTGGATGGATGCCGCCTCTCTCTTGAAAAGCGAAGCCAGCTGGCCTATGAGGCCGGCGTTGCCGCAGCCGTTCAACAGTACCATTCCTTCATGAGTAATCCCCGAGCGGAGATCATTCCATATATGCCAGACCTTGTGAAACATCATGGGAATGGAATTTACTCCATCTAAGTTCTTTATGTCAGAAAAGAGTACGGTTCCGACACCGTGCACACCCTTGTGGTTCCGGTGAAATGTGACGGAAGCCATTGTGTCGCTGGTGACGGGAAAGTGACGCCTTAGCTCGCGCTTGTCTATCAGCATTTAGAAAATCCTAAAGCAGGTCGGTTTTTGCGATAGAGTAAATGACTTATCTGAACCAAAAGATAGGAGCCTGTCATTAGCTTTAAAGAGTTCCTCAAGCTTTGGCAGCGTCAACCGCCTACGCTCCTGCTTCTCCGGCTGCTTTGGCGCTGGTCGACCCGCGCTCAAGAAATCACGCAAGTGTTTCGTCGCCGCGAGACGGGCGTAGTGGTCTGGTCCGCCGTAAATGATCTGGCCTTCCTTGGTCATGTACTCGCGCCTGGCGCTTAGCGCGAGTTCGATCGTGTCAAGCGATCGGTAAAACATCGCGCACATCTCGTCGCGTTCGTCGCTTACGAATTCGGCAACGAATTGCCGGCACTCGGGCGAGTTGGCTTCGCTTTTATTAAGATCGCGCAGCTACTGCGATTGGAAGTAAACCCCCGTCGGCACCTTTCGCCGCAGCTCGTCAGAGAAGTTTTCGAAGTTTTCGAGGAAGATCACATGGGTCAATGGGTCTGCGTCTGCTGCGCTTCCGGCGCTCGACGGGCATCACCGTGGCGAAACGCATGCCGTCCCGGCGCGTGATCGTGGTTTCCAGCTCCCACGAAACCGAAGTCCGCGAACCGCTTCTTTGTCCAGGACTCGCGGCTTGTCCGCCACGAACGAGACTCCATACAACATCCATCTACTGAGTGACCCTGAGGATGGCCGGCGCGCTCGAAACGCCGCCGACGGTAACAATCACGGATTGCACGCCGATCCCGACCTTATCGGGAATCTGGAAGTTGACCTGCGTCACGCCAAGCAGGCTAGCATGAGCTCCGATAAAGTCGATACGCGTCGGCACACCGCCGATTGTCATAGTCGTCGTTTGGACCGGCTGAGGTAAATTGGCAATCGACGTCCCCGCGCTTGCCGCCTCGCCAGATGGAATGCGTGGGATCATGCTGCCTGCGCCGGTCATATAAAGTGTGGTGATCTGCCCACGGATTGCGCTTTCGTTAGGGACAATCGCGCCAGTCTCGTCTGTAAAGATGCCAGGCGCAGTAGCCGCGACAGGGAAGGTTTGGGACGTACTCTGCCCGTTGTTGTTGATCTGGAGAGTCGCCGTCCCGTTTACTGCGGTTTCGTACGGAATCTGGAGGTTCAACTGCATTGGAGAAACGTAGTACAGCGGTGCGGCGACGCCGTTCACAGCCGCATCCACGCCGGCCATGGAGATGGGAAGAGGGACGCTGCTCGCACCCGCGATGGAAGGCGCAAGCTGCAAACCGAACACCGAAAGAACCATCCCCGGGGCGTACGTCCGCGTCAAGGCCGCGCTATTCACGAGGTCCGAAATGAAAATTGAAATCGGGGCGCGCGGCACTGAAGTGGGGATAAACGCTTGGGCTTCGGATGAAGGTAAGCTTTCAGCGGCCCCAGACAAGGCCGTGACAACGTAGTAATAAGTCATCCCCGGTGTCAGGATGTTGAGCCATCCACTCGCATCTGTGTATGTCCGTATCGTAGTCCCTGTCAAGCTCGCGACGATCGCGTACGGACCACCGGTTGTGGTCCCGCGCTTGACGTTGAACCCAGTGGCGATGGGGCCGTCGCCTTGACTCCACGCCCAGGTAAGCGTCACGGTATGTGGCGTCTGCGCGATTAAGCTAGAACAGAAAGGTACCACCGCGAGAAAGGCGGAACGAATGAGAATCATCATGCCTGCGGCTGGGACAAATGATCTCGCAGCCACGCTGATATCGTATCGAGAGTCGCGTTTGACCATGCCGACAGAGATCGTCATAGAAGCGATTTAGCCTAGTTTACGCGATCAACGAGCCGATTGCTCCTGGATCACGGAACCTATATTTCTCCCGCGCCTGTCGACCCCAGCGATTCGTCGGGCGCGCGATCAATCAAATAAGCATCGAAAGCGTTCACTTTCGTTCGCCCGCAGCTCACACGCGTATAGGAAGACGCGTGAGCAACGCGGGGATGAAAAGGAGTCTAGACAACAAGCCACCCATACGGACTAAAGTCCTGCGGTGGACCCCAGAGCTGAGACAACCAGTTAACCCACGGTTCGCCGTTCTGACCCGCATGGGTGACAAAGAAAGGAAATCAGACAAAGACAAAGTGGGCAGCAGCCCTACACGCGTGCCGCGGGCGATCCTCCGAGACTAAAGCCAACGTCGCATGTACTTCCACGGCCCACATTCTGCTCATCGGCAGCGTTGGACGCTCCAAGACAGATCTTTTGTGGTTGTGGTTTCTATGCCCAAAGGTCGGCACTCCGGAGAGTTCGCCTCGCGTGAGGCGAGGGTGCGGCTAATGCCTTCGGCTTGGGCGATCTCGGTCACGGTGGCGCCGGAGACGAGTGCCTTCGCGATTCGGGCTAGGCGGCATTCGCGGCGGAGTTCGGCTGTCGATGCGGGTCACTGGATCTTCAATGGCCGGTGTCTTCCGTTTAGTTCATGCATGACAATCGGCATCAGGATTTCGCGTTATGGTCATTTTCCGCAATCGCCTTCGTGATCATGGGGGCAGTCGCAACAGCAGCAGCAAGGAGCAGCGAGGGATCATCCTGGCGATGTCGCGATAGAGTTCGTACTTCCAGGCGTCGTGTTGTGCGGCCGTCATGCCTCCCCTTGGCGCGCCACTCAGCCACCACGCATTGACGGCGACGTTTGCGCACTGGTCGCATAGCATCTCTGCTTCGGCTTGCGCCGCTTAGATCCCATGCCCACTCAAACTCAATCGCCGCTGGCTCGGATTGGCTTACCACCAGGAGCACGCGCGATAATCTCGCTATGGCCGTGAAGTACGTCATCGTTGACTCAGTGATTGTGATCGTGATGGAGGGCGTCGTCACGGCTCGCGAGCTGCTTGACGAGCAGGCTGCGCTATTTAATGACCCCGCTTTCGTCGGTGATAATCCTCGGCTGGTCGACGCCTCGGCCGTGACAGCAATGCAATTCAGCGGTGACATCGTGCGGCACGTCGCCAAAAATGCGCTTGAGCGGGGATTGAGGCGGGCCGCGCTGGTCGCCAGTAGATCGGAGGCTGTATTTGGCCTGATGCGGATGTACGCCGAATATACAGGCGATGTGACCGTCGAGGTGTTCCGCGATCGTGAGTCGGCGCTTGCGTGGCTCAAGGGAGCGACGAACAGATGCGACATTCAGTCCTGATTGCCTCCGGGCCGCATGATATGGACGATTCGCGGATCTGAGCTACTTCTTCTTGCTCCGTTTAGAAGGGGCTTTGATACCCGCCTTAGGTGGCCTGTACGAATATCGATAGCAGGAAGGCGCTTATGCAGGACACCTTTAGACTTTCAAGTAGAGAGGGTATCGGGGGCGGCATACGCCGGCGGGCGTGACGGGACTCGCAAATTCACCAGAATGCAGCACTACAGATAGTCTCGCTCCATTCGCGCAAAGATCACAGTGCAACGATGTTCCCCCCTGATCCGATGAGGGTTTCAATCGATCTCGCAGTTGCGCCCGTTCGCTAGACAAAAAAGGATAATATAGCGACAAACAGGAGAGCCACGTCGGGGCTAACACGCTGCAAAGGCAAGCACACTCGCTTTTTTGCCCCCCTTCAAAAGTGTCAAATAGTGTAACGCTGATTCTTGTGCGTGCAAGGGCTTATTAACGAGCTTTGATCACTTGCACCCCGCATTTCGTTCTCCGGCTCTCTCACACGTAGTTAAGATGCGCGGCCACCGCGGGAAACGAGAAGGAGACGGGTTCCGGCATAGCGTATCGCCGTGAAGCGCGTTTCGCGGTGCCAATTGCTAGACCAATCGCCTTCCAAGCTTGAACCTGCGCTCGGTGAAATGGGCGGCGGGCCACGGTAACTTGTAGCGCCTCCCAAGTCGATTGTGTAAGTTACTGCACGCGGATTGTTGCCCGCATCCAGGGGTGAATACAACACTGGAACTTATGCAAGCCTGGACCCAAGCCGGTCAGTTGTACAGTGGCTCCAGGGTCCAGCCGAATTGTCGCTGCCGGAGTGCATTGTGCCGCAGGGCTCAACCCGATGTTCAGGTCTGGAATGAAACCACCGCCGAAATTAGTAACTTCAGTGAAAGTGTGGCCTCTGCCTCCCTTATTGGTCACCTTTATCGTTTTACCCGCTTGTGCTGTCAAGTGAGACGGTTCATTCCGCCAAGCTGGATGTCCAATGAGAAACCCATTCGGCGGGATTGTCAGAGGAGATCGAAGCAGCATTCCAAACTCCCCAAACGGAACATCACCTTGGTGGGACTTAAGCGTACAGCCGCCCGTTGGATTCCAACCAGGATCGCCGGGCAAGCAGTCGTCTAGCACGGCAATGTTGTTGTCGTTACCGTCCACCTGGGCGACGGCAGTCGTATATCCGAAATAAAGGATACCGACTAGGAACGAGAGCGCAACTACAGTCAGGGTAACGATGCGCACTGTTTACCTCCAACCCGCACGATCTATCTGATATTTCCGGGCAGCAGGAGTATACACCCAAAAGAATTTTGTACCCAGAGAATTTGTGCAATGCTCGGCAATCTGCGAACTGCGTTCGCAGATGTAAGAATGCTGAAAGACCTGGCGATCCTGCGATGAGATATCGAAGTAAGCTTTCCGACCTGATAAGCGGCTTGCCTTGGTCGCCTGAAGGGAGCGACTCGCTCGGAGAGGCCCGGCCGATTCCCGATTTCGGCTTGACCGGAAGTTGACGTTAGGAATTGGCGATTGCGGAATGTGAGCATGATACCTCGCGACTGATCACGTGTCCGTAGAACGCCCGTTACTGACAAGTAGCAAGGTAAGCGCATGTAGTAAGGCAAGGGGATGACCACTGTGACGCTGAATGTCTACATCCAATCCACCTGTCTCAGGCAGGTAGTGGTCGCGGATCGCGAAGTTGTCCGCTCGCGCTCTGGAGCAACGAATATACACGCAACATGACGTCCCTCCGAATAGCGGATGAGCGCTGATTAGGTATCGCCATCCGCAGAGCCACGCCTTCGCGGGGGCATGAGGGTGCGTTCGCCCACGCCCGCAAGGCACAGGTCTTTGGTCTGTTTCAACACATCGTCGTCTCAGCCGTTATCCTTTGTCGCGACCAGCTTCAAGTCACTGGCCATCCCCCAAACACCAACCTTCAACGGTTGATTCGGGCGGGGGAATACGGTATCGAGGGAAATTCGTTTGTCATCAGGAACGCTAATTCCCACATTTCCACCGCCGCGGCTACTACTTTCCTTCATCAAACAAAACGGAAAAATAGTTGTCCGCGAATGGGAGAAATACTTGACACTGATCACCCGTTCATGTAGCGTCCAAGCGTGGCCAGAGACTCAATGCCACAGCACAAAGGAGACATAGATGAGTTTACGACGACTCTTTGCCGGCATGAACGTACTGCGGGCCATTTCGCTTATATCGATTCTAGGGGCCAGTCTACAGGCCGATGACAAGGCATGCTCTGTTTCGAGTCTAAGGGGTACCTATGGATACACGATCACTGGGACGAGACCAGTTCCTTCAGGAGCCAGCGCAGGTCAGACCGAACAGGCCATAGGCGTCGGTGTCCGGCGCTACGACGGATACGGCGGATTTACACAGGTGGATACAACGAAGGGAGCGATTGCGGGCGCCGCGATCGATATCCCTACTACCGGAACCTACGTAGTGAATCCCGACTGCAGCGGAACCTCATTCGTTATCATCCCAGGACGCCCCGCCCCTATCGAGGGGCGCTTTGTGGTGGTAAATGACGGAAAGGAGATTCGTTGGATCGTTTTGAACCCGTTGGCCACTATGGTCACTGGGGTTGCCGTGCGGTTATAGTATCGAGTGTCAACAACGTCAAAAAGCGTCTTGGCGAGCGCGGAAGCCACCCGCTCGCTGGCTCTTTCTCGTTAGCTCCGACACGCCGGTGTCGAGATATTGTTTGCGCAAGACAGTGCGCGTCTTCCCGTCAACGCTAAAGGTCGTTATCTCTACCGTTGCGATTTGACCGTCGATCCTTTGCGAGCTTTCGAGTGTCATGTTGTCCATCGGCTTGAATGAAACCGTGCGTTTGCTGTTGACAACAGGATATTCTTTCCCGTCGATCCTGAACTTCGCCAGGATTCCAGACGATTCGACCAAACCAACATGTCTCCTTCCTTGTCGTACTGAGCCCAGGCTTGCCCCTCGCTTGCAGCTTCCACGTTCCGCTGAATGAGTCTGCGGCCATCAACGGCAGCGTCAGCATTAAACATCCGAACATTGTGACGTTTCGACGCATTTCTTGGCCTCCAGAGGCACATACCACTAATCCAAGTTGTTGGGATCTCACTCGGGAAGGGCCAGTAAAGCCCGGCTAACGGAAAATGCGATCACCCGAACCCACTGGCTCGATCACTCGCTAGAAACTGGAGTGAACCCCAAAAGTGAGACAGTCGAGAAGTGAACACTTTGCGTTGATGACCCGCCCCGCAAAATGAGACAGCCCGTTAGTTGAGAAGCCGGGCTGGGCAGTGGTCCGAATGCCCGTGGTTCGGGCCTTGCATTGCTTAAAGTATCTCAATTGACGGCCTCAATTATTCGGCGCCGTTCAGAGGCGCCCTTCGCCCTCATCTTAGGTTCCGAAGGCAGTCTCGGCGGCCTGTCAAGGGCGGGCGGTTTTTGCCCGGCGTGAGCGAACCCTTGACAGGCTGGCTGAGACTGCCTTATCGACGAGTCGAGAGGGCGAAGGGCCGGCCCGCCACAGCCGCGGTTCGAAACTCGGCTGGCGTGCGGTCGTCCAGAGAGCTGTGAGGCCGATTGTGGTTGAAGTCAGTTCGCCATTGTTCCAGTTTTATCCGCGCGTCTGCTACGTCGAAGAACACCTCCACGTTCAAACACTCGTCGCGTAATCGTCCGTTGAAGCTCTCGACGAACCCATTTTCGACAGGCTTGCCAGGTCGAATGAAGTCCAACTTCACGCCATTCTGGTAGGACCAGACTTCCATTGCTTTGCCGACGAATTCGCTGCCGTTGTCGGAAGTAATCGATTCCGGCGCGCCCTCGACGAGCCACGATTCGGCTCAGTTGCTCGACCACTTTCTTGCCGGTTTGGGAGCGTTCGGCGTGGACGCAAAGACACTCCCGTGTGTATTGATCCACTACCGTCAGGATTCGGAACCAGCGGCCGTCCGCAAGCCGATCGCTTACAAAGTCCATACTCCAGCGCTGATTCGGCCGGCTTGCTCCGGATAATGCCACGCGCACTTGCGCGCTCGTTTGGCGCCGCTTTGGCGTTCGGACCTGCAGTCCCTCCTCTCGATACAGGCGGTACACCCGCTTGGCGTTCACTTCCCAGCCTTCCCGACGCAGCAGTACCGTCAGTCTGCGATATCCGTACCGAACCCGGCTGCCGGCCAATTCCCGCAAGCGCAGACGCAGCGCCACTTGCGGAATCCTTCCGGCTCTGGTAGCGATTGACCAACGCGTGATTCCGATCAGCCCGCAAGCCCGCTTCTCGCTCAGCTGGTACGCCTGCCGCACCTTCTCACCAACTCGCGACGAGCCGCGGGCTTCAGACCTTTTTTGACAGCACCTCCTGCAGAATATGCTTGTCCAATGTCAGGTCCGCCACCAACGTCTTTAGCTTCCGGTTCTCGTCGCGCAGCTGCCGCAGCTCGCGCAGTTCGCTCACGCCCACGCCGGCATAGCGCCGCTTCCAACTGTAGAAAGCCTGCTGCGAGACGCCCATTTCCCGGCAGATGTCGCCCACCTTCTTGCCCGCCTCCGCCTGCCGCAGCGCGTACACGATCTGCTCTTCGCTGTGACCTTTTCGCGGCATTTTCTGTCCTCCTTCCGCTTCGTTCAGAGGACCACATCCAGCGCCATCTCAACTTTCCCGCTGTCTCGTTTTCGGGTTTTGGGTCAGGCGAAAGGAGAACTGCGGGATGAGAAAGTGGCAGCGGTACACGCAGGAGTTCAAGGCGACGGCGTCGAACGATCTGAAGGGTTGCACGAACATTGAGGCGCTCGCCCGCGAATTGAATGTGTCACGAAGGCTTCTCTATCAGTGGAGGGACAAACAGCAACGGAGTTCCGGCTCCAGAAACGTCAACAAACCTACAGGACTAGACTCGCCGCGCGATTGCGGCTTTGAAGAAACAGGTGGTTGAGCTGAAGGTTGCGCTGGCCGAAAATCGCTGGAAGCTAGATTTTTTCAAAGGTGCCTTGCAAAGAGTCGAGGATCGTCGCCGCAGCAAAAGCGGAAGCACTGGCGAAACGGCATCTACGAGTACATCGGAGAAGTGATGCAGTCTTTGCAAGGCAAGCTAAGTGTGGAGAGAATGTGCACGCTGGCGGAGGTCAGCCGGGCTGGCTTTTATCGTTGGCTGCATAAGCGAGCAACCGTGGGTGAAGAAATGACGGTCCGCGCGGCGATTCAGGAGATAGCCGTCGAGACATCATCGCCACTACGGATACCGGCGCATCACGGCAGAACTTCGCCATCGCGGGATGGTGGTGAACCGTAAGCGTGTGTCTGCGGATGATGCAAGAAGACAACCTGTTGGCAATTCGCAGCGCGCAAGTTCGTCTGCACGACCGATTCACGACACTCCATTTGAGGTTTTCTGAATCTCGCGAAGCGGATGGAACTGACTGCGCCCAACCAGTTGTGGGTAGCGGACCTGACCTATATTCGGCTCCGAGAAGGGTTTGTTTATTGGCGGTAGTACTGGACGCGTTCTCCGGCGCGTTGTCGGTTGGGCAATCAACGCAGTCTGCGCAGCACGGTTGCGGTGGACGCGCTGCAAAGCGCTATAGAAGCCCGGAATCCTTTACCTGGTCTTGTCCATCACTCGGACCGCGGCGTCCAGTATGCGTCCCACGACTACATCGACTGCTGCGGCAGCACGGTGCGACGTGCAGCATGAGCCGAGTTGGAAATCCGTATGACAACGCCAGGTGTGAAAGCTTCCTGAAACGTTGAAGCAGGGGAGATCTACTGCCATGAGTATCGGGACATCGACGATCTCCGCATTCACAGCAGTGCGTTCATGGACGATACTACAACCGTCAACGGCTGCATTCCGCCCTAGGCTACGTTTCCCCGGCGGCTTTCGAGCAGGCGTCATCCGTGAAATGCGCTGGCCAACGACAGCCAAATAGGAGTCTTGAAGGCATCACGAGATCTACCCCGATGATGTCGTTCCAGACGACGACCGGGAACCCTGACGGTCCCCGGTCGGTATCACCGAGGTGAACTCAGGCTGAAAATCATCCCTTGACGAGTTGCTCTTCAGAGCTCGTCTCCGCTTCCTTAGCGTAAGCGTCTGGTCAAGACTGGTCAAGGCCGTGTGGACGAAGTGATGATGATGAGTGATGCTCGAGAAGATGGAACGAGCATCAACGGCGAGTACGGCATTAGTACGTCGAACGAGAAGCAAAGCGGAGAAGCGGCAGATCGTCGAAGAGACGCAGCGAGAAGGAGCCTCGGTGCGATCGGTAGCCCGAGCGCATGATATTCCGGCGAATCAGTTATTCCATTGGCGAAAGCTGTACCGGGAAGGGATTGTTGGGAACGGAAGTAGAGTCAGCCGCTGGATCGGGGCTGGTGGCCGTTCGAATCGTCGGCGAGCAACAACCGGGGGCCAAACAGGAAAGACAAAGCCAGGTGGATCAGATGGTGATTCGTTCGAACGTGGGAACGATTCAGATTGAAACTGAGAAGGGACGGCTGATTCTACACGGCGCGGTTGATCCAGCAACACTACGAGTGATATTGGAACGATTGCTAGGATGATCACGCTTCCAACCGGAACGCAGATCTGGATAGCGGCAGGTCTTACAGATCTGCGGCGTGGCTTCACCGGATTGAGCGCGATCGTGCAGCTGAAACTGGAACAGGATCCCTTCGGAGGGCATGTGTTTGTGTTCCGAGGCCGGCGAGGCGATCTGATCAAAGTGCTTTGGTGGGATGGTGACGGACTATGTCTGTTCGCTAAGCGACTGGAGCGTGGACGGTTCATCTGGCCTCATGCTGAAAATGGAACCGTGTCGCTGACGCGAGCACAGTTATCGATGCTGCTGGAAGGGATCGACTGGAGACGGCCTGTGCGAACCAGCGCTCCGCAAGTAGCGGTTTAAGAGTCGAAACAAAAAGATAAATAAATGTTTGAATATAGATTGGTTATCCATCGAACGATGGCATAATTGGTTCATGGCTGTGGCACGCCGAACGCTGCCCGATCTGAGCGGTCTGGATGCCGACGCGTTGCGGACGTTGATCCTGTTGCAGCAAGAAGAACTAGCCTCTCGCGACACCGAAATCGAGAATTTGAAGCTGCTGATCGCAAAGCTGCGGCGAATGCAGTTCGGGCGAAGCTCGGAAAAACTGGGCCAGCAGATCGAGCAGTTGGAATTGCGGCTGGAAGATCTGGAAACCTCACAGGCCGAACGTGAAAACCAAATCTTTAGCAACTGCAGCCGAGCCGCAGAACCAAACGGCGAAAGGCAAGGCGGAAGCCCTTTCCGGCACATCTACCACGAGAAAACCAAACGCATCAGCCTATAAGGAAACGGTTTGCCCGGATTGCGGCGGAATGCTCCAGGGGTTGGGCGAAGATGTTTCCGAGATACTCGAGTACGTTCCGGCGCACTTCAAAGTTATTCGGATTGTACGACCCAAGCATGCGTGCACGCGATGTGACGTGATCGTGCAGGAAGCGGCGCCGTCTCGGGCGATAGACCGGGGGCTGGCCGGACCTGGATTTGTCGGCGCACATTCTGCAGTATAGTATTGCGATCATCTTCCGCTGTACCGGCAATCGGAAATCTATGAGCGCGAAGGCATCGAACTGGAGCGCTCGACCCTGGCTGGCTGGGTCGGTGGCGCAAGCCAGGTATTGGAACCGCCTTTGTTGCTGCGCTCGCACGCTACGTGCTTGAAGCGAAAAAACTCCACGGCGACGACATTCCCGTGCCCGTGCTGGCGCCAGGCGACGGAAAAACAAAAACCGGACGGCTGTGGACCTATGTCCGGGATGATCGGCCATCGGGGAGCAGAACGACGCGCCTGCCGGATGGTTTGCCTATTCGCCGGACCGGAAGAGCGAACACCCTGCGGATCATCTGGAACAACATTTAACATCTAGGAACGTTGCAGGCGGATGGGTATGCAGGCTTCAATCGCCTGTATGAAACAGGGCAGAGTCCGAGAAGCTGCATGCTGGGCTCACGTGCGGCGCAAGTTTCATGATTTGTTTGAGGCTCACGCTTCGCCAATTGCCGAAGAGGCGCAATGCAACGGATCGGGCAATTGTACGGGATCGAAAAGCAAATTCGAGGCCGTTCACCGGATCAACGATTGCAGGTTCGGCAAGCGAGGATGCGGCCTTTGCTTGATCAGATGCATCAATGGTTGCAGGCAACATCTGTGAAGCTGTCGAGGAAATCGGCGGTAGCAGTGGCGATTCATTATGCGCTGAGTCGGTGGGAGGCCCTGTTGCGCTTCTGTGAAGACGGACGTCTGGAGATCGACAATAATGCCGCGGAGCGAGCGTTGCGTGCGGTCGCCATTGGTCGGAAGAATTATTTGTTTGCCGGAGCCGACACTGGCGGCGAACGTGCGGCGGCGATGTACAGTTTGATTGGATCGGCGAAGCTGAATGGGCTCGATCCGGAAGCCTATCTGCGACACGTGCTGGCTCGAATTGCCGATCATCCGATCACTCGGATTGGCGAACTGCTGCCCTGGAACGTTTCTCTATCCACCGCTTCAGCAGCCTGAGAACTTGAGGATCTATGGGACAACTTTTGGAGATGCCCAATCCGATCGACTGGGTGCCGATCGATTCCAAGGTTCTGCAATTGGCAGCCTATTCGGCTCAACGCCGGTGGCTCTATCTAAAGTTCCAGAGCGGAGAAATTTATCGCTACTTCGATTTCCCGCCTCAACAGTATCGCGCCTTTCTGGCTGCCGAATCCAAGGGCACATACTTCGGCAAATATATCCGCAATAACTTCCAGTACGAACACCTTCCACGATCTCGCCACGCCGGCGGTTAATCACCGCGGCCTA
>CAWJQP010000061.1:0-53380 GCA_963844855.1 Bryobacteraceae bacterium | reverse complement strand
GGCACGTGCGTCCGAAGCTGAGTTGCAGCGGCTGTGAACGCATCGTACAGGAGCCTGCACCGAGTCGTCCGATCGATCGCGGCTTGGCTGGACCGGCGCTGCTGGCCCATGTTCTGGTATCGAGGTATTCGGACCATCTTCCTCTATCGTCAATCAGAGATCTACGAGCGCGAAGGAGTGGAGTTGGACCGTTCGACGCTAGCCGACTGGGTAGGTGGAGCGAGCCGAGTGCTTGCGCCCATAGTGGAGGCGATGCGGCGCTATGTACTGCAAGCAGCAAAACTGCATGGCGATGACATTCCTGTGCCGGTGCTGGCGCCGGGTAACGGGAAGACCAAGACGGGACGGTCGTGGACCTATGTCCGTGATGATCGCCCGGGGGGAGATACGACCGCGCCGGGGGTGTGGTTTGCCTATTCTCCGGACCGCAAAGGAGAGCATCCGCAACAACATTTAAGTGGCTTTACGGGAACGCTGCAGGCCGATGGCTATGCAGGCTTTCAACGGTTGTATGAAGGTGGGCAGATCCTGGAAGCTGCCTGTTGGGCGCATGTCCGGCGCAAGTTTTACGATCTGGATCAGGCGCATGCTTCGCCCATCGCAAGCGAAGCATTGTCTCGCATCGGCCAAATGTATGGGATCGAAAGCGAGATTCGAGGCCGTTCACCGGATCAACGATTGCAGGTTCGGCAAGCGAGGATGCGGCCTTTGCTTGATCAGATGCATCAATGGTTGCAGGCAACATCTGTGAAGCTGTCGAGGAAATCGGCGGTAGCAGTGGCGATTCATTATGCGCTGAGTCGGTGGGAGGCCCTGTTGCGCTTCTGTGAAGACGGACGTCTGGAGATCGACAATAATGCCGCGGAGCGAGCGTTGCGTGCGGTCGCCATTGGTCGGAAGAATTATTTGTTTGCCGGAGCCGACACTGGCGGCGAACGTGCGGCGGCGATGTACAGTTTGATTGGATCGGCGAAGCTGAATGGGCTCGATCCGGAAGCCTATCTACGACACGTGCTGGCTCGAATTGCCGATCATCCGATCACTCGGATTGGCGAACTGCTGCCCTGGAACGTTTCTCTATCCACCGCTTCAGCAGCCTGAGAACTTGAGGATCTATGGGACAACTTTTGGAGATGCCCAATCCGATCGACTGGGTGCCGATCGATTCCAAGGTTCTGCAATTGGCAGCCTATTCGGCTCAACGCCGGTGGCTCTATCTAAAGTTCCAGAGCGGAGAAATTTATCGCTACTTCGATTTCCCGCCTCAACAGTGTCGCGCCTTTCTGGCTGCCGAATCCAAGGGCACATACTTCGGCAAATATATCCGCAATAACTTCCAGTACGAACACCTTCCACGATCTCGCCACGCCGGCGGTTAATCACCGCGGCCTACTTCGGCTTTCAATTACCCACAAGTTTTGTCGAGTCGAACCGTGAACCCGTGAACCAACCCCGTGAGGATTAGGTTCCTTATCTATAAAACATTTAGATAACAGAATGTTTCATAGATGCCGGTCACAGATTCCTGGATCGATCAAGAGCTGGCAGGATGTCAGTTTAAAGATATGCGGCTGGGGAAACGATTTCGAAAGTTATTGGAGCAGCTATCGGATGGAACGGGGGAGAGCATTCCCTTCGCTTGCCAAGATTGGGCCAGCACGAAAGCGGCCTACCGCTTTCTTTCCAATGAGCGAGTCAAAGAAGATACGATTCTGGCGGGGCATTTTCATTCCACACGGGATCGCGTTGCAGCGACAGACAGCGATAGTCCCGTCCTGATTCTTCACGACACCACCGAGTTTACGTACTCGCGAACAGATGTAGAGTCAATTGGCATTCTGCATAAGTCGTTTACTGGAAAGATGGAGCGCGGACGTCCACGTCACTTTACTGTCTGTGGAATCTTGATGCACTCCAGCCTGGCGGTCACCACGGACGGACTTCCACTTGGTTTAGCTGCAATCAAATTCTGGACTAGAAGCAAATTCAAAGGCACGAACGCGCTCAAGCGTAAGATCAATCCGACCCGCGTGCCGATCGAGGAGAAGGAAAGCTTTCGGTGGTTGGAAAACTTGAGGCAATCCACGGCTCTGTTAGGCGAACCACAGCGCTGCGTGCATATCGGAGATCGGGAAAGCGACATCTACGAACTTTTCTGTGCTGCGAAGGAACTCGGAACTAGCTTTCTCGTACGAACTTGTGTGGATCGTCTTGCCGGAGATGGAAGTCAGACCATTGCCGCCGAAATGAAGCGAATCCCCGCCAAAGGGCTGCACCGTATCGAAGTCAGAGACCGGAACGGTGAGTTGTCCGAGGCCACCCTAGAAATCAAATGGAAACGCATTCAGGTTCTTCCACCCATTGGGAAAAACAAGCAATACCCTGAACTGAGCTTGACCGTGATCTACGCCCAAGAACGAACGTCGCCGGAAGGGCGAGATCGAATCGATTGGAAGCTAATCACCGATCTGCCAGTGAGATCGCTCAAGGATGCGCTGCGAATGCTGAACTGGTATTCATTGCGTTGGAAGATCGAGACATTTCACAAGATCTTGAAATCAGGCTGCAAGGCGGAGGAATCCAAATTACGGACTGCAGAACGGCTGGTGAACCTGATCTCTTCCTTTTGCATTCTCGCCTGGCGGATCTTCTGGATGACGATGATCAACCGTTGCTCACCTGAAGCGCCGCCCACCACAGCTCTCACCAAGATTGAAATCCAATTGCTCGATCGATTGATCCAGGGCACAACCACGCAGCCACAATCAAAGCATTCACTTTCAACTTATATGGTCAAGGTTGCTCGATTAGGTGGTTATCTTGCACGATCCGGTGATCCTCCGCCGGGACCGACTGTTATGTGGAGAGGACTATCTCGCCTGGTCGACATCGAATTAGGCTTCTCGCTCGGCTCCCAACTTGTGGGTAATTGAAAGCTACTTCGGACGCTTACGTTGCCGCCGAGCCACGATTGGCAACACCCGGCATTGGAGGAACCATGACACTCTTCACCGATTGCCGTCGTATGTTATGCGGGTTGGCTATGTTTTCGGCACTGCAGTTAAGTGCTGCCGTTGTTTTCGAATCAGCACCATTCGCTATATCGACTGGCGATGGCTACCTGATTTCGGATGGACAGAGGCTCGCTTCACGTTTTCACGTGAACGACAGTGTTGCGATCACGGCCGTAGGCGGAAATGTCGCAACCGCGCGGGGTAACTTGTTCGCTGCGATCGTGGCTCTAAGCGGACCGACAGCGGTGCCGTCATCACCACCATCAGCCTTCACGCCACTCGCTGTAACGCTTTTTGATTCGGGGAATCCAAGCACCGATTTTCGCGTGCCGATTAGCGTGACTCTTGGACCGGGAGACTACGGCCTCATCTTCGGCGCGGGCAGATTCGGAGCAGTTGGTGAGGGTGCCATGGCGCAGAACTGTATCGAATGTCCAGGATCATTCTTCGGATTCGGCAACTTTGACCCTCCTGACGCGTGGGTGAACTTTGAGCAGGACGAAGATTTCAGAGTAGACGGTTAAAGTCCTTCTACATCTTGAAGCCCGCTTGGTGCGGGAACCATCTTGCCGGCTTCGGCCGGAACAGGACTTACAGTCCGTTATAAGAGCCACCGCCTTCAAGGCTGTGGTTTCTCACTCGTTGATCGAGCCGGTCGAGTTGTGATCGCTTTTCCTGTCCATGGCGAATTACAAATTGGCCGAATGTGGTGGCTTCGTGGCTTCGACCCTGTTGATACGATTGCCAGGAATGCGCGACTTGCTCATCCTATTTGTTCATTTGATCGTCACTATGGCCCGACTTGGTAAAACCCGGCGGACTCCGCTCCTTCGTTGCCGAATCCGTGCTGGTCCGGCATCAATTGCTGATTCTGAATCGTGGTCGAAAGCGTGCGCCCAATCTGCGCGCTGCAGATCGTATCATCGCCGGCCTGTGCACTTTTTTCATGCCCCGGGCACGCGCTCTTCGTTCCGCCATCGTTTTGAAGCCTTCCACTCTGCTGCATCTCCACAGCTGTGCTGAGTAAACGAAAGTACCGCTTGTTGTTTTCGTCTGAGCGCAGGCACCGCCTGGTCCGAAGGGACCGAAGAAAGATCTCATTGACGCCGTTGTTGTAATGAAAGGGCGCAATCCCCGCTGGGGCTGTCCGCGCATTGCTCAGCAGATCGCGTTGGCTTTCGGCGTCGAGATCGACAAGGATGTTGTTCGCCGCATCCTGAGCGTTCACTACCGACCGGAATCAGATTCAGGAGGTCCTTCCTGACTTACGTTTCTTGGCCACACAAAAGATGGCTTATGGAGCTGCGATCTATTCCGCTGCGAATCGGCAACGCTGAGATCACATTGGGTTCTCGTGGTAATGGACCAATTTACACGTCGTATCATCGGGTTTGGCGTTCTCGGCGGCGTCGTTGATGGTGTGGCGCTGTGCCGCATGTTCCAGCGAGCGATTCGCGGCACAGCCTGCCAAAATACCTTAGCTCGGATCATGATCCGTCTATCGATTCCACCAATGGCAAGCCAATCTTCGGGTGCTGGAGGTCAGCGAAATCAAAACTGTTCCTTACGTACCGCTTTCCCATCCGTTTGTCGAGCGACTGATTTGCACGGTACGGCGCGAGTACCTCGATCGCACCCTATTCTGGACCACAGTCGATCTGGAAACGAAGCTACCCGATTTTCAACATTACTATAATGGCCATCGAACGCATGCGGCGCTTGAAGGACGCCTACCTGAACCGGCTCTTGACGGACCCACATCACCAATAAGTCTCGATTCGTACCGGTGGAGGAGTCACTGTCGAGGTTTTACCAGACTCGAATGGCCGCATGATGTTAGCAATTCGCCATGGACAGGGAGGCGCAATTATCGGACCGCCCTTCTCCCCACCCTACCGATCATCTTCAGGACCTACCATCTCCCTGTCAACCGGCGCCGCAGGGCTCAACTGCAAGCCACTTGTCAAACGCAGTGCGTCGTCGTCCGCATCTGTGTTCTTTGCGCTGCGTGTCCCCTCGCTCCCGGTACCCAGCAGTTGATTTAGAATCGGGGTCTTTGTATAATTCTCCTCCACGTAATCTACGCCAAGCGCCGTCAAAGAGAAATCCGAATTGTCTTCTCGAGTAATGTACTTCTTGGATCGCAGGTACCAGGTCGTAAAATCCAGATATTCGCGAGGAAAGCCCATTGCCGCCTCCAAGTCCGCCAACGAGACCCGCGGATCGTCCGGGCTAGTGCGGCATTTGCGGTAAAGCAGAGCAAGCACCGCAACGCGGCGGTTCACCTCGCCCTCAAGACCATCCATGAAGTCGACCGAGGCAAACTCGGCGCTTGGCGCAGGCGTACGTCCTTGCAACTCTTCATCGTAAGCAGCACGGCTGTCGGGATTGGAAAGAACTTTGTACGCGCGTGTGATCGAAATGAACACTTCGGAATCGCCGGTCCTCGGATTGTCCGGATGGTACCGTGCCGCGAGGAAACGATAGATTCGTTCGATGGTCGAGATCTCTGCGTTTGAGCTGATCTGTAAAAGTTCGTAGTAGTTGCTGACCGCGTTGGACGGAACAGCACTCCCAAGCTCCGCCTGTTCCTCGAGTTCGACGCCAATCAAGTGACTCGTATCGGTCGGTACGCGGCGCCGAACCACACCGTACGCCTTGTGGGATGAGTTCTGCTCCTCAAGGTACACGCGGGTTCCGACCGGCAAGTCTACAGCACAACTGAGACTGATTCCCGCATGCGACACTTCCGAAGCCGTGGCCTCAGCGGACCTCGTAAGCCCCGCCTCCTCCCAACCGACCGTGTACGCTTGACTCAACTTTTCTCGTTTGTCACGCCTGACGTGTTGCACTGCCACTTCTCCTCCGGGATTGCACGGACTATTACCTGCTACGCGGAAAGCCTAGAAAGAGCATTGCGCTCCTCTTGCACGGGGTGATCGATGCCGATCCGCACTGATAGCAACTCCACACATTAGGTTCGTACCTGGTCAACAGTCGTGTTCGTGCCGAACTCGTCCCGCAGCTCGCAGAAGAGCCGGATGTCCATGCATAACTATCGTGCTCATACGTCGCATCCGATAGGGTGGAAACAGATAGGCTGGACCAGAGTATTGGTTACACCACAACATGTACAAAGCGCCAGATAGATAAAAAGGCACGATGCGCCGCAACGTTGTGCGACATTTCGACACGGGTACCGGCAAAAATTGCAAACGGCTAAGCGCCTTTCCGCAGCCATCCGCGACAGCTCAATCACACGGGAGATTCGCTAAAGCTTCTGGCTCCGCCGCCGATAATGTAAGTAGTGGATGTAAGCCGTTGATTAAGGAAGGTAAGTACGAGCCTCCCTTCCCGGGCACTTCCATATGGCATAGGGGCGAACCCGCTGCTGGGATTATACTTGTACGGCAAGACATCTGGCCGTCTGAATGCTTTAAAGAAGATTGCGGTCAATCGGTCAAAAAGGGGCGCTGGAAAGTCATGACAGTCGAACACAACAACGGACAAGCGGGCGCTGCACAGCAACCTGCTCAGATAACTGCCAATCAGGTCCCGCTTTTTCAACTGTTCTTGTTCTTACAGGTTCTTGACCTACTAACCACCATGGTGGTTTTCAAGCTGGGCGGATATGAGGCGAACCCGCTAGTGAATTACTTAATGCGCCTCGGACCGATCGAGGGCCTTATCCTCGCGAAAGCTATTGTCATAGTCGGCGGTGCGGCAATCGTCTGGTATAACCGCCATCGAGTTGTGTTCCTTGCCAACTATGTCTATGCGGGCATAGTCTGCTGGAACCTGGCGATTGCCGCTTACTGACATCCCTCTCTTCGAGCACAGCCGCACTGCAACCTTAACGAACTCGAATGTTCGCGTGTGATAGTGGATCTACCCCACACGTGGTACGGGACTACCCCTCATAGGTGATCCATACCTTAGGCCATTCGCGAGTCACACGGCATTAGTCCTATCACCACCGTCTCAAATTGTGGCGTAGATAACTGTATTCCCCTGTTTTCAAGCCGCTTCGCGCATTGACCCCACAACAGAACAGTCGCACAATGTGACTTCGTCAACAAAGTCCTGTACTTTCCTTAGGCGCACTTAAGGTGGGTTGATCATCCCCGTCGAGTGAGGACACACGTGTGCTCGAAGTGTGTCTGAGCGACGTGTGCGGCGGGTATCAACTAAAGTGCATTCTTGTGTACGATTTGGTCGATTAGTAATAGGACCGGCAAATTAGACCTAGAGAAAAGGGAACAACGGCCTGAATATCAATGCTTACAGCGCAATGATGTTGCTAACGATTGATCTACTCAAACTCGCCGCCGGAGTACCGCACAGATGAGGTCATTGTTCATGCAGTATGGCTATTTACAAGTTCTGGATGTGTTGACGACACTGGCTTTTCTGAAAAGTGGCGTGGACGAGGCGAACCCGTTGGTTTCCACTCTTATGCAAGCCGTCGCGTCGCCGCTAACTGTGCTGATTGCCGTCAAGGTTTGCGCGCTGTGCCTCGGCATCTACTGTTGGCGTGTGCAGCGCCGGACTGCTCTCTCAAGAGCGAACACCTTCTACGCTGTCCTAATCGCGTGGAACCTACTGTGCCTGATCGTAGGTTTGGGCGCACAATCCATGCGTATCGGGGGAGCCGCTTAAGAATGATTCGCCTGCTATTTCACTCCACAGATTCCAAGCTTCAACACCTTCTTGCGCCAACATTGGGATCCGAGTTCCAGGTCCACGTCGAACCGAATCGCCGGCGATTAAAGCAGCGTATCGCCGATGACGAATGCGATGTCCTGGTCCTCGACTTCGATTCCAACCTGTGCTCCATCGCTGAGCAACTCGAAATCGTTGACGAATACCGGCACTCTCACATTCCAATCGTCGTCATGACGGACGACGACCGCCGATCGACCGCATTGGAAATGGTGAATCGCGGCGTTTACGACTATTTCCGAAAACCGCCGTCGATTCCCGAGCTGAAGATCATCGTCCGCCGGGCTCACGAGCACGCGGTCCTAAAACGGGAATTCGACCGTGCGCAGGAGCAGTTGCGTGCCCCGCAAGCGCGAATCGTTGCGTCGTGCGACCAGTTGGTTGGCGCCAGCGCCCGCTCGCGAGTGGTTTACGACCTGATCCGTCGCGTCACGAACCTCAATTCTTTTGTACTCATCACAGGCGAAAGCGGAACTGGAAAAGAGTTGATTGCGCGCGCCGTACACAACCTGAGCGACCGGGCGAAGCAGCCCTTTGTGGCCGTCTCCTGCGGAGCCATCCCCGAAACGTTAATCGAATCAGAGCTGTTCGGCCACGAGAAAGGAGCATTCACCGGCGCCAACGGTTCGCGTGCCGGGCACCTCGAACAGGCGGCCGGCGGCACTCTGTTCCTGGACGAAATTGGCGAACTTAGTTTGCACACGCAGGTAAAGCTTTTGCGAGTACTCCAGCAGAGGGAGTTCAGCCGTCTGGGAAGCAGCCGCGCAATCCCTTTGCGAGCGCGTGTGGTATTCGCCACACACAGGAACTTGCCGGAGATGGTGGAGCAGGGCACGTTTCGGCAGGATTTGTACTACCGCGTCAACGTGATGAAGATCCACTCGCCGGCACTGCGGGATCGGACCGAAGACATCCCCGTTCTCGCCGAGCACTTCCTCCAGCAGTACTCGGAGTTGTACAACAAGCCGGTGCATTCCATCGAGCCGGCCGCGATGGCAGCCCTGCTGGAATATCACTGGCCTGGAAACATTCGCGAACTGGAGAATGTAATCCAAAGCTCCATCATCGTCACAGAAGCGGACACCATTGGCGTCGAAGACCTGCCGGAAACATTTCAGCAGCTCGATCCGTTATGCCTGGACGACGATGACACAGTCTCCGGCGGTTCCTTCGACGAGCAACTGCGAGATTACCGCGTGAAACTCGCGATCAAGGCCATCGCGGACGCCAACGGCAACAAGACAGTCGCCGCGCGAAGTCTGAACATATCGCGGGCGTACCTTCATCGCTTGATTCGCGAAGCTGGCGAAGATGTGGCTGTCGCGTGAAGGCCTTGCCGAGCGAGCTCGGCCCTTCTGTATGGGTACGTCGAGAGCGAGGTCTCAGGCGACCTGCCGATTTTCATATCCGATCGGAAGCTAGCAAAAACGGTGGGGGCGGTAATCAGAGCAACCAACACCGGGAGTCATCACTGCAACCAGCATGGCGTAAAGAACAGCCGTGCCGTGTTCATAGCTTTTAACATCGGCAATTCTTTTTAGGAAAGAAAGCGAACTTGCGGGCGTTTTGCGCGGCCCTTGTGACAGCGGCGGAGCGTGCACCGTTGTGCCTACGTGTAATTAGTGTTCATTTCACGCTAATTAAACTACTAGTACCAAAAACCATTACTTTTATTGGCAAAACATATCTTGATTTGTAATAATCTTCACGCTACAGTAAATACCGTATCAACAAGTTTGGGACAGCCGCCTTGGGCTCTGGTGAACACCACCCTGTGCCGTAGGCCTGTCCACACACCCGTGGTTTCAATGAACGAATCCACGCTATCGGAGGTCGCATGACATCGCTGCATAATTTTGCGCGAAAATCGTTGGTTTTCTTCTTCGCAATAACCGGAGCAGGCCTGTTCGCGCCGTCGCCAACGTCGGCTCAACCGGCGCCCAAGGTGACACTGCTCGTTAAAACGGCGCGTGGTCTCACGGAGGCGCAAGCCCAGGCTGCACTTCGAGGCCATGGCGGCGCAATCAAGAAGTCGATCCCTAAAGTTGACTTGCACGTAATTGAAGTCCCCGCGCAGGCGGCCGACGCGATTACAAAAGCAATGAAGGCGGACAGCAAGAACATAGCCCGCGTCGAAACCGAATGGACTCGCAAGGCGCAGGGTATTCCATCCGATACGCTCTATCCCACGCAGTGGGCGCTCCCGAAGATTGGCTGGGACCAGGTTTACGGTACGGTGAGACCTGGTACCTGGACCAGAGTCGCGATCCTCGATACCGGAGTAGAAGGATCGCATCCGGATTTCGCCGGCGTTCTGGCGCCAGGAACCTCGATCATCGATGGATCGGACGGCCTGACTGATTCGAACGGGCACGGAACGTGGCTCGCCGGCATCGTCGCTGCCCGCACGAACAACGGGTTGGGCATCGCCGGTGTCGGCGCCGACTTCGTTCAAGTCATGCCGGTGAAGGTACTCGACGCCAACGGGGAAGGTCAGGACAGTGACGTCATCGCTGGCTTGATCTGGGCTGTGGACAACGGCGCAAAGGTAGTTCTGATGGCTTTCAGCAATCCTGGGTTCAGTGAGAGCTTACAGGAAGCCATCGATTATGCCTGGTCAAAAGATGTTGTGTTGATCGCAGCCGCAGGCAACACCGGCGACGCGACGCCGACCTTTCCGGCAGGCGACCGCGGCGTGATGGGCGTTTCGGCCACGGATGAACAGGATCAGTTGGCTGGGTCGAGCACCTTTGGCCCATCGGCATTTATTGCGGCTCCTGGCACGAACATCGCGGGAACGGCTCTAAGCAGCGCGTATACGCAACGCAGCGGAACGTCAGCCGCCGCAGCTATGGTGGCCGGCGCCGCGGCCTACCTCCGAGCTGTCGACCCTGCTCTGACCAACGGCGTTATCGTGAACCGGCTCGCCAGCACCGCGGAACCAGCCGGCACGCAGCAACAGACAGGGAACGGGCGTTTACAGATTGCGCGGGCACTGGCCGACACCAGCACGGTTTCGGTTCAACCCGCCGGCGCAGATCCGGTTGGGACTGGTGGACCGTTTGTGGGTCCGTATAAGGCAGCTGCCGTCAATGTTGAGGTATACGAAGGCACTTGCTCCACTGCCACGGCGAGCTTCAATCTCAACGCTACGGTTTGTGCGAGAGCCACTGGATTGGGGAACGAAACTCACCACTTCGAGTGGTTCAATTCCTCAAACACGCTAAAGAAGACATCTGGCAACAGCACTACCGGTAGCTTCAATGACACTTATGTTCCAGATTCCATAGGCGCCTGGACCGTGAAGGTTATCAAAAACGCTGGCTCGGTTGTCGTGGCAACGGACACTTCAGGTAACCGGGAAATCGAGCCAGACAATTACGTTCGGCGCCCTGGTCTAGCAAGAACTATGGAGACGCCGACATCAACGTGACCGCCACAGCCTCTTCCGGCCTCACTGTCACGTTCTCAGCGACTGGCCAGTGTACGGTGAACGGAACGACCGTTCACATCACGGCTGCCGGAAGCTGTACTATCACGGCGGATCAGGCAGGTAATACCAGCTACAATGCGGCTCCCTCGGTTCAGCAGACTTTTAACATTGCTCGGGCCTCCGTCACGGCAACGGCGGGCGGCTACAGCGGGACCTACGATGGCAACACGCATGCGCCTGGTGCTTGCGTGGTAACCGGCGCCTACACCATCGGTGTGACCTGCACAAACGATTTGGCCTCAGTCGGACCGAATGTTGGTTCTGGATCGGTGGTCGCAGTGCCTGGGGGCGCTTCTCTTGCCAACTTCGATGTGACACTCGTAAACGGCAACTGGAGCATCAGCAAGGCGCCAGTGACGGCAACGGCGGGCAGCTACAGCGGGACCTACGATGGCGCCACGCATGCGCTTGGTGCTTGCGTGGTAACCGGCGCCTACACCATCGGTGTGACCTGCACAAACGATTTGGCCTCAGTCGGACCGAATGTTGGTTCTGGATCGGTGGTCGCGGTGCCTGGGGGCGCTTCTCTTGCCAACTTCAATGTGACACTCGTAAACGGCAACTGGAGCATCAGCAAGGCGCCAGTGACGGCAACGGCGGGCAGCTACAGCGGGACCTACGATGGCGCCACGCATGCGCCTGGTGCTTGCGTGGTAACCGGCGCCTACACCATCGGTGTGACCTGCACAAACGATTCGGCCTCAGTCGGACCGAATGTTGGTTCTGGATCGGTGGTTGCGGTGCCTGGGGGCGCTTCTCTTGCCAACTTCAATGTGACACTCGTAAACGGCAACTGGAGCATCAGCAAGGCGCCAGTGACGGCAACGGCGGGCAGCTACAGCGGGACCTACGATGGCGCCACGCATGCGCCTGATGCTTGCGTGGTAACCGGCAGCTACACCACCGGTGTGGCCTGCACAAACGACTTGGCCTCAGTCGGACCCAATGTTGGTTCTGGATCGGTGGTCCCAGTGCCTGGGGGCGCTTCTCTTGCCAACTTCGATGTAACGCTCGTGAACGGCGCCTGGAGCATCAGCAAGGCGCCAGTGACGGCAACGGCGGGCGGCTACAGCGGGACCTACGATGGCAACACGCATGCGCCTGGTGCTTGCGTGGTAACCGGCAGCTACACCACCGGTGTGGCCTGCACAAACGACTTGGCCTCAGTCGGACCCAATGTTGGTTCTGGATCGGTGGTCCCAGTGCCTGGGGGCGCTTCTCTTGCCAACTTCGATGTATCGCTCGTGAACGGCGCCTGGAGCATCAGCAAGGCGCCGGTGACGGCAACGGCGGGCGGCTACAGCGGGACCTACGATGGCAACACGCATGCGCCTGGTGCTTGCGTGGTAACCGGCAGCTACACCACCGGTGTGACCTGCACAAACGACTTGACCTCAGTCGGACCCAATGTTGGTTCCGGATCGGTGGTCCCAGTGCCTGCGGGCGCTTCTCTTGCCAACTTCGATGTAACGCTCGTGAACGGCAACTGGAGCATCAGCAAGGCGCCGGTGACGGCAACCGCCGGCAGCGGTTCTGGAACGTATAGCGGATCGCAGCAAGCGCCCGCGGCCTGCTTGGTGACAGGTGCCTTCAAGGGTGCTGTGACGTGCTCGAACAGCCCGGTGTCGGTCGGCCCTAACGCCGGCGCCTATGCCATCACACCGTCCGTGAACCTCAACGGCGAGCTGGCAGCCAACTTCACGGTCACACTCGCAAATGGATCGTACACGATTAAACAAGCGGTGACCGTGACGACGGTAATTTGCCCGACGACTCAGCAGCCATACTCTGGCTCGGCCCAGACGCCGTGTACAGCCACCGTGAACGGCCCCGTTCTGAGCCTGCAGCTGGACGTCGTTTATATCAACAACACGAACCCAGGTGTGGCGACGGCCAGTGCCCTGTTTGCGGGAACCACGAATTATTTCCCCAGCAGCAACTCGGCGCGCATTCACGATCTATAACGTGACTCCTGTCGTTATCATCTCAGCGCCAGTATCTGGAACCGTAGTCCCGGTAGGTACAACCGTCACTTTCAAAGGCACGAGTACCGATACGGTCGGTGACGTCCCGAAATCAGCAATTTGGACCTTTGACACCTTGACACAGGCTGTCACTCCTTTGACCCAGGATGCGGCCGGCCTGACTGACCTGACGACTACATTCAGATTCACGACCGCAGGAGTATACAAGGTTAAGGTGACGGTGATCGATGGCATCGGCGGGACCACTGGAACGGGCGTCGCAACTCAGGTAGGTGGCGTCGATCTTCTGGTGGTAGTCTACGATCCGAGCGCCGGATTTGTCACTGGTGGCGGCTGGATAGACTCCGCCTCTGGTGCTTCGCTGCAGTTCCCGGATGCGGTGGGCAAGGCGAACTTTGGATTCGTATCGAAATACCACAAGGGAGCGACCGTCCCGACGGGCGAGACCGAATTCCAGTTCAAAGCTGGGAACCTGAACTTCAATAGCACCAGGTACGACTGGCTCGTCCTGAACGGCGGCACAGGGATGGCTCAATACAAAGGGTCAGGAACTGTGAACGGCGTGGCCGGATACACGTTCATGCTTACAGCACGGGATGGAGATCTTATGCCTACCCGGCCGAAAGACGGTATTCGGATGAAGATCGCTGACAGCTCCGGAAATGTTGTGTACGACAATATGCGGTCGAACATCAACGACGACAACACTGGGGCAAACACGCAAGACCTCAGCGGTGGAAGTATTCAGATTCATCAGTCCAAGTAAGTAATTCGAAACCTAATAGCAGGCCCGCCTCAACCGGCGGGCCTTTTTTCTTTGTGTGCCGAGCATCTTCCGTGTCGTGGCCGGACTTCCACTCTCTGAAAACCTCCTCAATCCCCCTCCCCCCGATAAGGGCGTCCCTGGGTGTATCGGAGAGAAGCTGTTCCGCCGCTCTGTTCGGCCAACGGATCCTCGTTCGTCCTTATCTCGCACGGCGCCCTCCGTCCTGTTTTCAATTGCAAGGCTTTGTACTGCGTAAGAGAACGCGCAACTGCCGCGCCTCTGCTCCGCCTGGTGAGGGCTGCAAGTCCGCACAGCATAGGAGCGAACACGGCGGACGGCTCGCCAAGACGGTATATAGCTGTATACACATCGATCGTCAACGGAGGCTGGCTGTAAACTGTCGTTAACAGATCACAGCCCCATAATCTTCACTCAACATCGTTGTAGGCGCACGGGCCGGGGCGCCACCTCTTTGGCCGTCGACGTGCTACATCAGCACTTGCTTGCGAGTCGGGTGGCTTGCACGAGCAGTGCGTGTGCACACGAGTTGAGGTAAGCAAAAGCGTTGATGAGCCAAGGCGATCCAGTCGAGAAAGCACGCCGGTTTCTCCTCGCCGTCCGCAATCCGGACGGTGGCTGGCCTTATACACCTGGCAATCCGAGCAGTCCTGAAGCCACCTGCTATGCTGCCATGGCTTTATGCAGTGGGCGTGCCGCCGGCGATGTAAGCCGGCAGGCGATTGCTTGGATCACAAAGCACGCACGTGCGTCCATGGCGCCATCGGCGCTTCATTCTCACTGGACGAACTCGCTCGCACTGCTTGCGCTCGAGCGCCTGCAACCATCTGCGGAAGTCAAACAGGAGCTCGTCAAATACCTGCTTTCGTCTGGCGGAAATCGAGCAGAATCGAGTCCGCTCTCCAGGATGAACAGCCAACTGCGCGGATGGTCGTGGATCGATGCAACGTTTAGCTGGGTCGAGCCAACCAGTTATGCCCTGCTCGCATTGAAAGGCGCTGGTGTACAGCGGCATGAGCGTATTCACGAAGCAGAGCGCATGCTCTCTGACCGTGTCGGTCGGGATGGCGGGTGGAATTATGGCAACCCCAATGTACGCGACGTGGATCTTCCATCCATGATGCCGACGACCGCGCTGGCAGCGATGGCCCTGCAGCATTGTGATGCAGCCGGACCCATTTTGAATCGGGCCTTGAGCGTCATCGAACAAGAGGTTCCGGCGCATCCGTCAACACTGTCTCTCGCTTTAGCCGTTCTGTGTTTTCCGATCTATGGAAAGCTCGCGGGACGCTTACCGGAGTTGCTGACCGCTCGCCAACAGCCTGACGGAAGTTGGCGCGCACAGGTCCACCTGACGGCCCTTGCGCTCCTGGCGTTACGCGCTACCGCGGAACGGGTAAATGTCTTCCAAGTCTGACAAGCCTGCTTATTCGCGTCGCGACCTGTTGCAGATGTGCGGCGGAGTTGCCGCGATCTCAACGGCTGGGCACTGCTGCCGCGTATACGTATCGTAAATATAACCAGCCCCGAACGCGAGTGGGGATTTATCGCATCACGTCCTACAACAAACCGCTGGAAAAGACCATCCGTGAGGGGCTTCTAAACTTCCCGCACATTGTTCGGCGAGCACAAGCCGGCACGGTGGTGTTGAAGCCGAACCTGGTGGAGTACGACAGGACGCGCAGCGTGAATACCACACCCGGCTGTGGTCGCGGCGGCCATCGCGGCATTCCGCTCGGTCGGCGCCAGGAATGTTGTTGTTGCCGAAGGACCCGGCCAACTGCCGCGATACCGAGTGGCTTTTGGAAGGCAGTGATCTGGAGCACGCAATCACGACAGAGTCTTCGCGCTTCGTGGATCTGAATCTGGATGCGACGCATCCAGTGAAACTGATCCCTAATTACATGAAGCTCGACGAACTCTCGTTCTCGAATACGTTGCTTGGCGCCAGTCTGATTGTCTCAATGCCGAAAATGAAGACACACCACTGGGCCGGTGTCACGTTGTCGTTGAAGAACATGTTCGGAACGGTTCCTGGAGCGCTGTATGGCTGGCCCAAGAACATCCTGCATTGGAATGGAATTGACAACAGCATTGTGGCCATCAACGGATCACTCAAGCCGCACTTCGCGATTGTCGACGGTATCGAAGGGATGGAGGGCGATGGCCCTATCCGTGGAGAAACCGTTCAGTCCAATGTGGTAATCATGGGGGACAACCTGACGGCCGTAGATGCGAGTGCCGCGCGTGTCATGGGCCTATACCCGGAACGCATTTCGCACCTCCGCATGATGCTGGCTCATGGCGGCACAGTCAACGCCGAGAGGATAGAGCAAGTGGGAGAGTTGATTTCCGCTGTTAGACGAGACTTCCGTGTCCTGGCGGACTTCGAATTCCTGAAAAGCCCCTCAATCCCGATAAGGGCGTTTTCTGGGGTGTAGCTAACGCTCTCGGGTACCCACCGCGATGCCCGTGGGCCGATCCCTCGCCGCAAACGCCTCTTGGCTTTCCTGCCGTGCCGCGGTCTCGGAGGTCAGCCGTTCGAGGCATCACTCCACCTGCTAGCGGGCACGCCCTTCGCTTGCCTCCCAGCACGCGACCCCGGGCGCCATCTGTCATATACGGAATTGTCATTCTCGTCGGAGACGCAAATTGGCGGAACGACATGGTGGACGCTTCCAGTGTCAGTTGCGTGCTCGGTTTGCTTTTCACCCGCGCCTCTTCGACTCGCGCGTGCGATGTGTCTACCAAAGTTTACACTCGCGACTCCCGGCGTGACTTGGCAGTACACATCGGCTTACAAAGAATGCCTTCCGAAGCGGCGATTCCGAATGATTCCAGTACGGGAACGCCGGCGGCCAGTGCACCATCGCCTGACTGGGAATTTACGGCCCATAAACTGCTGACATCATCGTTTCCAGATGCCCTGTTGCGGCGCGACTGACCGTGGCGGGTTTGTCTGGAGGAGGAGGTTCCAATGTTGTTGTCACTTGTTATCCCCATCTTTAACGAAGAGGACAGCATCCCTATCCTGCTATCTCGCCTGGACGGTGTCCTTCAGGACATCGATTGGGAAGTCTTGTTTGTCAATGACGGCAGCAGCGACGCATCTTTGGAACTTCTCCACAAGTACGCTGCGGTGGACACGCGCGTAAAGGTACTGACGTTCAGTCGCAACTTCGGACACCAGGCTGCAGTCACCGCAGGACTGGATTTCGCCGAAGGCGATGCAGTAATCGTGATGGATGCCGATTTGCAGGATCCACCTGAGATTATCCCTGAGATGCTGCGTTTGTATCGGGAGGGCTATGATGTCGTGTCACCTCGGCGCATGGCGCGGGAGGGGGAGACAGCCTTCAAGCGATGGACGGCCACCCTATTCTATAGGCTCATGGCCTCCATGGTGGACAAGCGGCTCACACCCGATGTTGGCGATTTTCGCTTGTTTAGCCGACGCGCCGTTCTCGCTCTTAGAACCTTCCGAGAACAGCATAGGTTCATGCGCGGCCTCGTCGCTTGGCTTGGTCTTAAGGAAGCCATCGTACCTTTTGTTAGAAAGCCGCGGATCGCGGGTGAGACAAAGTACCCTTTCTTCAAGATGCTCCGCTTCGCCTGGACGGCCATTGCGTCATTTTCGGCGCTGCCGTTGAAGCTGTGTGTTGCCCTGGGTGTGGTCGTCGGCTCTCTTGGATTCGCGTATCTGCTGCGTGTGTTGTACTTGGCTATCTGGACGAACACTCTTATACCTGGATGGGCGTCCGTGGTTGTTATGCAGGCCATCTTCTCCGGCATGATTCTGGTTGCGCTTGGCCTCGTAGGAGATTACGTCGCCAGGACATACGAAGAGTCAAAGGGCCGGCCGCTTTATGTTGTAGCGAATTCCATCAACGTAGCAGCGCCGGAACAGCGGGTCATACGAGCCTCGGTACTGATCGAGCCTCATTCGTCTGCCGTAAATGTAGAGACGCTGATACGGGGCGTCTATAACGAAGAACGTCGTGTACAACACGCGGGAACACGGATAACGGCTAATGGTCGCGTATGATGAGTACGGAATTCGACCAATACGCTTCCCGCTACACCCGTTTGCTGGACGATCCCATTCGTAATCGCTTTGCGCGGGATGCGTCATTCTTTGTGCAAAGGAAATGGAGCCTCATAAGCGCCTTTCTTGAGCATCAGAAGATGCGCACTGCCGACCTGACTTGGCTTGACGTCGGGTGCGGGAAAGGAGAACTGTTATCTCTAGGCGCGGGCCGATTCGGACGCAGCCTGGGGTGCGATCCGTCGGCGCGCATGATTGAATCCTGTTCGTCCACCGAGGTCCGTCAGCAGACACGCTCCACCGATTTGCCCTTTGCAGATGCGTCTGTCGATTTCATCACCGCTGTCTGTGTATACCACCACGTGCAACAGGAGGATCGGGCGGCACTCACCAAGGCCATCAAACGCGTACTCAGGCCGAACGGTGTGTTTTGCATGATCGAACACAACCCCTACAATCCTGCGACAAGAACCATCGTTAAACGCTGCCCTGTTGACGCCGACGCGCAACTTCTAACGGCATCTTCTGCCCAGAAGTTGTTCCTGGCCGCGGGGCTTAGCATGCTGGATACGACCTTCTTTCTATATTTTCCCGAAAGCCTGTTTCGCCGTTTAGCGTGGGTGGAAACCGCGCTTCGACATGTGCCGCTGGGTGGGCAGTTCGCCGTCTTCGGCCGAAAATGAGAGGCCCACGTACGTCCCGCACGCCTCTGATGTTCAGCAATCTCGTTTCATCATGAACGTTCTAAACTCAGTCACTCCCCTTTTCGTAAGGATGATCCGCGGGGCAAGTGCGCTTCGACAAGCTCGCGGTAGATTTCTTCCGTATATCGCGGTTGCGTTGATGTCGCTTCTATACTGCTTGCCCTTCATGCGACTGTTTCTACGGTCGGGCGATGAGGGCACGTTTGTACTCGGCGCACTGCGGATCACGCAAGGTCAAGTCCCGTTCCGCGACTTTTTCGAGGTAATGGCGCCGGGAACGTTCTATTGGCTTGCTCTCTTCTTCAGCCTCTTCGGTGAGTCATGGTTGACAACTCGCATTTATCTCACCGTCACCCTTGTTTGTACAGCCGTCCTTCTTTACTATCTTGCGCGCCGACTCCGTACTGGCTATGACTGGTTGTTACCGGTGTTGTTTCTGGCCGTCGGGTTTCCATACTGGACGGCTGTCAGCCACCATCTCGACAGCACCTTTTTCGCTCTCGTGACACTTGCCGCAGTTCTCGCGTGGACGGATACGCAAAACGACTCGCCTCTTGCTTTCTACGGGAGCGCTCGCTGGCATCACAACCTGCTTCATGCAGCCCAAAGGATTGCTTTTGATCCTCGCATGTTTGTTGACGGTTGCCATCAAGTCCCGGCAGCAGAGTTGTGTCCAGCGGCTGATGATAGTTATCGGCGGCTATGCCACCGTTGGACTCGTCGTAATCCTGTATTTTGCATACATAGGCGCGCTGGATGATGTTGTCTATGCAAACATTGTTTGGCCATTAACGCATTATGGCGGGGTCAATGCCGTCCCGTATGGATTCGGTCTACGCGCTATTCTACTGGGAGCCGTGGACAGCAGTGTTGCAGCAGTCCTTTGGTTCACGAGCTATGGCGGTCTGTCGCCGGCGCTTTCCTCATGGTCCCGCTATCTACTCGTGGTGTGCTGCCCGGCTATTCTCGCCGCCAGTGCCATCTCACGGCCGTTTAGCGCCTTCACCCACGAGTCGCTCCCATACTGGACAATCGGTATCGCCATATGGGCTTCAGAGTTGCATAGAAAAGATATGGCTCACCTGTTTTGGGGATCGCCGGTATTGATCATCCTGATTGTCCACCTGCTAAATCGACACGCGACGTGTTGCAGTTGCCAGTTGCATCCGCCTGGTATGCGTGTCTTCGGTTACGCTCGCGACGGTTTATCTTCTATTTGGTGCGTTGCAGGCGCGAGTTCCGATTGTTACACCGAAGGGCACTGGGTACACGTCAAGCCCCGACACAGCTTTGTTGTGGCTTACTCGACATGTAAGGCCAGGGCAAGATGTGTTTGTATACCCTTACTGTCCCATGTACTATTATCTGTCTGGCGCTAACAATCCGACGCAACTAAGCATTGTCATGTACGGAATGAACACCGAGGCCCAGATACGCGACGTCGTCCGAGTGCTCGAAGAACGTAAGGTTGAGTATGTTCTCTGGGATACCGCAATGGGCGGAAGACAACTTCAAGCGATGGTTCCCTTCCTATGAACATCCGGCTTCCTCCGACTTAATCATAGAGCCATACCTTGAGAAGCATTATCGGACCGTGGCTTACGAGAATAACTTCCGTATTCTACGCCGAAATGAATTTCCAAGCGTCGCGCCGCGTCCGCAACCTGACGGATTCGGTTCGCGATCTGCTATACCCAACGAGACACACCTCCGCTTTGAACAGTTGTTTACAACGTTCCAGCACTTTGAGCCGCTGTACCTTCACAATGCAATCGTCGCCGGCGGCTCGTTTAACGAGCACCTACGCGATTGCGGAGTACGACGCGCGACGAACACACTTAGAGGACCAGCGGCGATGAGACTGTCGCAGCCCGACGCCTGGGCATCTCACGCCATATCTAAATCGCTTCATCGGGAAGCAGGAGAAAGCATTGATCTTACTTGAGACGAGTTCGGAAGTCGGGCAGCGTGAACAATCATGGTTCACGTACCTCTCGCGGCGTGCATTCTCTTTCCCGGTAACGCTCGCAGCGCTGCTAGTAATGCTGACAGTTCTGACAGTGCGTTACAGGCTAAACGACCCCGATATGTGGTGGCACCTGAAAGTCGGGCAAATCATCTGGAACACGCACACGGTCCCTGTGGCAGATCTTTTCTCGTTCACGGCCTTGAACCATCCGTGGACCGTGCATGAGTGGCTGTCGGAAGTCACAATCTATGGCGGTTGGGTTCTTGGTGGCCACGCGGGGCTGATGATGTGGCTGTGTCTGTTTACAGCAGTGCTGTTGCTTGCTTCCTATGCCCTGTGTTCGCTCTATTCCGGAAATGCCAAGGTTGCCTTGATAGGCGCGATGATAACTTGGTGGTTTGCGACGGTGGGGCTATCCATCCGCCCACAACTTCAGGGATACCTACTACTCACGTGTGAACTGCTAATCGTGCATTTGGCTTCCACCAGAAACAAACGCTTGTTCTGGTTACTCCCGCCCTTGTTTGCAATTTGGGTCAATGTCCACGGCTCGTTCTTTGTGGGATTGATCATCCTGACCATAATCCTGTTCTGTTCTTATATCAGCTTCGATGTGGGATCGCTTGTATCCACAAAGTGGGACAAACCGGTCCGGAATGCCTTCCTAGTCGCTTTTGCTGGGTCTATTGCGGCACTCTTCATCAACCCGATCGGGAGCGATCTGGTGATGTACCCGTTGAACGCGGTACTCAACCCATCGCCGAATTTCATGATGGTAACGGAGTGGCAGCCACTCACGTTCGGCGATCTTCGCGGGCGCGGCGTTTTGGTCTGCATGGCAATAATCTTTGGTTTTGTATTATTTCGCCTCGGTAAACTTACGCTGCAAGAGCTACTTCTGGTGGGGCTTGGACTTGCACTGGCACTGCGGCACACACGCATGCTATTTCTTTTCGGTATATTAGCGGCCCCGGTCGTAAGCCGCATCCTTTCGACAATGTGGGATGCGTACGACTTTGCTCGTGATCGGCGGCTGCCAAATATAGTTATGGTCGGTCTTGCTGCTTGCGCCGTTGTGCTGAATGTTCCGAGCACTCACACTCTAAAGGAGCAAGTCAAGAATGGCAACCCG
This sequence comes from Bryobacteraceae bacterium, assembly GCA_963844855.1. GTDB lineage: Bacteria > Acidobacteriota > Terriglobia > Bryobacterales > Bryobacteraceae > DASQDN01. Next base: position 31,532 of record CAWJQP010000061.1, on the reverse strand, counting down.
GAAGGAGCATTGGCGTTTATTCGTAGCGCACATTTAACCGGACCTATGCTCAACGACTATATCTATGGAGGGTATTTGATTTGGGCTGCTCCGGAACACAAAGTGTTCGTTGATGGTAGGTTCGATATGTTCGAAGCGACCGGGGTCCAAACCGAATACAGCAAGTGGATTACTCTCAGGACTGACCCAACGATCCTGCTCGACAAGTATCGTATCCGGTTCTGTCTTTTGCCACGAGGAGCTGCTATGACGCAGGTATTACCTCACCTCCAGGGCTGGCAGCAGGTATATGCAGACCATAGCGCCGTGGTGTTCGCCCGAACGTCTAGCGCTGGAAAAACGTAACGTATATGTGTTGCTTTAGATACCCACGACCTATCGGCTGATCCTCGGCAGCCCTGCATGCATGCTTTTCAGCACTCGTCCTGCTCCACCGCTTACTCCACCGCAGTTCGGAGCGCCGCAGGCTCTATTAGTGTTTGCTGGGAGGGCCTGCTGCACCACGTTTTCCAGCAGGTTATTAAGCCTTTCGGTGCCATTCATTCAACTCATCCGGCATACCCGCCCGCTTCAACAGTAGAACGTCGGGATACTGATTCCGTGCGTCCCGCAGACGTCGCGGGTCCTTCATCTCAGTCTCATGCTGACCCACCGGTCAATGCCGTCACTTCAGCGCGGCTATGCTAGCGCCACACGGTACAGTGGTCGCGAATTGCCAAAAGTCAACATGTCTCAGCAAGCCGAGTCCCGTAAGCCGAATCACTCATCGCCAGCCCCCGTACCCATGTCCAGGCCCGTCCGACTTGCATCAAAAGTCATAAAGCACTTTCGTCGAGCGACTGAGGGGCCGCTGTGCAGCATACCGGACGGACAGGGTATTATTCGGCCAACTCGATTTAAGGAATCTCACGCAACCCGCCCGATATCGTGTCGGGTCCGAACAGATACGTTTGTCCTCCCGAAAATGTCTCGGTGGTGCTGAAGAGCAATAAAGCATGAGACGCCATTACCACCGGCGGCGACCAATGATCGCGCGGTTTTCATTTGTGTGTCCCGGTTGAACTCTGCCTCACGACATAATGCGCAACGAAACCTCGCCTACGCTGGGCGCGCCTCTGAGCGAGGATAGGTCCGCCACAAGGGCGTCTCCGTAGTGGGGCATTGTGCCAGCGGAAGGGACACGTGAGTGCGCCGGTCGTTGAAGAAAACATCCAAGCTGCGCGTGCGTTCGCATAGACCTGGCGCCTTCACCGCAGAAGTAGTCACATGCCTCATGATTTTGGGCCGCCGTGGGATGTCGGGTGTATACCCTAGGCGCTTGCGGCACATGCGTCTGTAAACTCCCGTTATCACTTCTTTGGCGCGGCATTGACCTAGCTAAGCGGGAGACCTCGTATCTACAGCAACTTACAAACGGCATCCTCCATGGCAGCGAAATTGCCTTTGTAGGTGCGTCCTTGGGAGACCCAAGGAAATCAACTTAGGAGAACATCTGAATGAACAATTTGCTTTTGAAGGCCTATGCCAAGATGCAGGTGCTGAAGACCAGCATCCTGGAAGACGAAAGCGGACAGGACTTGGTCGAGTATGCGCTGGTTGTCGGAATTATTTCGTTGGGCGCAACCGCCACCATGCCGACGGTCGCGAACGCGATCGCGCAACTCTTTAATGAGCTCGCGACTGCAATCAACAGCGTCACTTTCGCCACCTAGTAATGTCCAGAGGCGGCGGTGAATCATACCTCCGCCTCTACTTCCATTGCATGATGCACTCAATCACATGGTGGCCCATCCTCGTCGCGGTAGTAGTTGCGACGGTGGCGGATTTACACAGTCGCCGCATCCCAAACTGGCTCGTATTTCCGCTTCTATTCGGCGGTATTGCGGCTTCGGTCTTCGACGCTACTGCAGTCACATTCGTTGAGAGCATGGCAGGGTTCAGTCTCGGGCTTGGAATCGCCGGAGCATTGTGGTGGTTGGGCGGATTAGGCGCAGGCGACATGAAGTTAATAGCAGCGATCGGAGCATGGATCGGTCCCGATCAGTTGTTGGTGGCGCTGGTCGGTCACAGGCATTACGGGCGGCATCATGGCCGTGCTCTGGGCTCTTTGTTACCGGCGTTTAATGGAATGCGTTCGGGGCACTCGCGATCTGCTGAGCACGTGGAAGACGGGTATCCGTCCGCAGGCGGAATTCACGCTTGCGAATCCAACCAAGCTCAAGATGCCCTATGCGCCCGCGATCGCAATCGGTACGATCCTTTCTTTTTTTGGTACTCGAGTATGAACACGACCGGACGAATAATTCGCGACGATGTCCCTGACGAAGGTCCGCTGCGTCAAGTCATCCCAAATGCATGAGAATGGGACGTCCACAGCCATGCGTGATCCGGAGTCGTTAAGGATGAACGCTCTTTCCGTCGTATTGATCGTTCCAGATGATGGGCGAAGACGCACTCTCGCCGCGGCGCTTGCAGGTCCGCAGGCGACCGTCTTGCGTGAGTTTACAGATTATCCCCACTTCGAAGCGATATCGCAACTGCTTGACGGCACTTGTGACGTGGTCGTCGTTGATATGGATGCGAAAGCGGAACCGGCATTGGACCTGGTTGAGAACATCTGCTCCGCGTATCCGACCGTCACGGTAATGATTTATACCAGCCGCAACGATACCGAACCTTCTGGTTCGGTGCATGCGTGCGGGAGCCAGAGAAGTACTTACGGATCCGATTCAGCAGAACGCCATCACAGATGCACTGGTCCGGGCGTCGGCGCGGGTGTCCGAGGTACGCCGTATCAAAACGGTAACGGGGAAGTCGCTTGTGTTCGTCGGCTCCAAGGGAGGTTCGGGAGTCACCACGATTGCCGCCAACTTCGCCGTACACCTGGCCAGGGAATCTGCGTCACGTGTCGCATTCGTGGATATGGATGTGTATCTCGGAGACGCGGCCCTGAATCTGGGCATCAAGCCCCAGTTCACGATGGTTGATGCATTGCAGAACGAGCAGCGGCTCGACTCTCATTTCCTTGAAACTCTGCTCTTCAAACATGATTCGGGCCTGATGGTACTGGCTGCGCCTGACGTGCATACCTCGGTGTCGTCGTTTGGAGAGCCGGCCGGCAAGGTGCTGCGCATACTGAAGTCTGCCTTCGATTACGTCGTCGTTGACGGGGGAGCTGCTTGTGGCCCCATGGAAGACGTTCTGCTGACGGATGCAGAAACGGTTTACCTTGTCACTCAGGTCAATATACCCGCCCTCCGCAATTGTCACCGGCTGATTCCGCACCTGGCTGGTGGTGGCCCCGGCCGCAACCTGGAAGTGGTTCTGAATCGATTCGATTCCCGTCTGACCGAGATCGACGAATCTGGCATTGAGAAGGCGCTTACGATGCCACCGAAATGGAAGGTGCCGAATGATTACGCAGTCCGTCCGGCGTGCACAGAACACGGGAACGCCGCTCGCCTCAGAGGACACGCCGGTGTCGCGAGCACTACGTGAGATGGCATGCGCGGCATGTGGCAAAGTGGCTGCCCCTGTCAAAAAGAAACGGTTTGGGCTTTTTGGATAAGAATTCGTACGTTCTGCCAGTTGGAGTTTGCTGATTATGGAAAACCTGGATTTCGAGAAGTTCAAGGCTGAAGTTCATCGGGCGCTGCTGTCACAGGTCGACCTGGAGAAGTTGTCGACGACAAGTAACGGCAAAGCGCGCGTTGCGGTGGCCGAGTTGGTTCAGCAGATCATTGCAAGCCAGCGAGTGCCCCTGAACGGCACGGAGAAGGAACGGATCCAGGAGGATGTGCTCGACGATGTTTTCGGACTGGGCCCTCTTGAGCCCCTACTGAAAGATCGCACCATCTCCGACATCCTGGTGAATAACAAGGACCTCGTTTTCATCGAGCGGAACGGCCTTCTGAAGAAGGCCGACATCAAGTTTCGAGACGACCGGCATCTCCTGCAGATCATCGAGCGCATCGTTTCTCGAGTGGGTCGCAGAGTGGACGAGTCCTCGCCGATGGTCGATGCGCGGCTTCCGGATGGTTCTCGCGTCAATGCCATCATTCCTCCGCTCGCGCTCGATGGCCCGTCCATTTCGATTCGCCGCTTCGGCACCATGCCGATCAGCGCAGATGCGCTGCTTGAGCGGCAGAGCATTTCACCGCAAATGTTGGAACTGCTCACCGCCGCTGTGCGGGCGCGCATCAGCATCCTGATTTCCGGGGGCACAGGCGCGGGTAAGACGACCTTCCTGAATGTGCTTTCAAAGTACATCCCACCCACCGAGCGCCTGGTCACGATCGAGGATGCCGCGGAATTGCAGCTCGCCCAGGAGAACATCGTGCGGCTCGAGACAAGGCCGCCGAACGTGGAAGGCCAGGGCGCCGTGCGGCAAAGGCAATTGCTGATCAACAGCCTCCGCATGCGTCCGGACCGGATCATCGTAGGTGAGGTCCGCGGTGAGGAAGCGTTCGACATGCTTCAGGCCATGAACACCGGCCATGAGGGATCCATGACCACAATTCACGCGAATACCACGCGTGATGCGCTGGCGAGGCTCGAATCCATGGTTGCGATGGCGAACATCAATTTGCCGGATAAAGCCGTCCGTCAGCAGATCACATCTGCTATTTCGATCATCGTACAGGTCTCCAGAATGAGTGATGGCACCAGAAAAGTGACTGCTGTGTCGGAGATCACGGGTATGGATGAGAACGTCATCAGCATGCAGGACATCTTTACGTTCGTAAGAAAGGGCGTTGGACCTAATGGAAAGGTGATCGGGACTTTCAAGCCCACTCACATCCGCCCGAAGTTTCTCGAACGTCTGCGCGTGGCCGGTATCCTTCTCCCGGCAGACCTGTTCGAGCAGTCGCTGGATGTGAGCTGACGCTGATGTGAGCTGACGCTGATGTGAGCTGAGAATGGACGTGAGCTAAAGTCGCCGGGAGTTTCGAACTATGCTTCTGATCGTTGTACTCGTGTTTGTGGCCGTATTTGCAGTTGTCGCTCTGATCATGACCGCGCTAGGGGCTGGCGCGTCTGACCAGACAAAGCGGACGCTCGAGATGTTGGATTCCGCGCTGATGACGTCTGCGCGCGACAAGGACGACGAAGTCCTTGACATCCGGCGTAAGGAGCTGATGAGTGCGATTCCGTGGCTGAATCGCTGGCTGATCACCCTGGATGTCGCTCCCAGGCTTCGCGTGTTGTTGAGGCAAGCGGACGTGAAATGGACTGTCGGTGGTCTCCTTCTCGTGGCGGTTGCATGCGGATTATTCAGTGGCTATGCAGTGTATTTGCGGACGGGGGCGGCCCCTTTGTCGCTTGGGTTGGGAGCGGCCCTGGCGTCAGTGCCGATTTTCTATGTTTTGCGGAAACGCGCAAAGCGATTCGAGAAATTTGAGCAGCATCTGCCGGAAGCCCTCGACGTCGTCGTCGGCGCTTTGCGGGCGGGGCATAGCCTGACTTCCGCGCTCGGGATAGTTGCGCGGGAAGCTCCCGAACCGATCAAACGCGAATTCCGGATTTGTTTCGATGAGCAGAATTTCGGGGTGGAGTTTCGCGCAGCGATGCTCAACCTCGTGGACCGCGCGCCGATTCAGGACCTGCGGATTGTAGTCACCGCCATACTCATTCAGAAAGAAAGCGGCGGCAATCTCGCCGAGGTGCTGGATAAGGTCGCAACCATCATTCGCGAGCGGTACAAGCTAAAACGGAAAATAAGCATTCACACCGCTCAAGGCCGGCTCACGGGATGGATTCTTACCTTTCTCCCGATCGGGCTCGCAATCGCGATGTATCTGTTGAATCCCAAACTTGTAAGTCTGTTGTGGACCCGGCCGATCGGGATAAAGATGCTATACGCCTCCGCAATCATGACATGCCTGGGTGGGCTCGTGATTCGCAGCATTATTCGAATTCGTGTTTGAGGGCACTACTATGGGAATCGCAATTGTCACTTTCGTAGCGCTGTTCTTGTTCATTGCGAGTGCCGGCGCGCTCCTGTTCTACAGGGAAGCGATGATGAAGCGCCTCGCCAGCGTCCTTTCACCGGACGTACAAGCCCCAAACCGGCTTGCCCAGGTAAAGGCGGCTGGAGCTTCCATCGGCGCCCTCGTCGAACCGATAGAGAAAGTACTGCCGCGGAGCGCGGAGGAAACTTCAATCGTTCGCACGCGCTTGACCAGGGCCGGCTATCGTAAGGATTCGCATCTCCGCGTTTTCTATGCGTCAAAAGTGGTGGTTCCCGTCTCTCTCGCGGTACTGGCAACAATCACCGGCGCGTATCAAAGCAGCGGCTTTTTTGTATATATCATGGCGCTGGGCATCGGATTCCTGGTTCCGGATTTCTGGCTCGGCCGCCTGAATCAAGTCACGGCAACTGAATGTCGGCCTGGGCCTGCCGGAGGCTTTGGATTTCATGGTGATCTGTATCGAAGCCGGGCTCTCCCTTGATCAGGCGGTTATGCGAACAGCCGATGAATTGAGCCTTGGGCAGCCTGCTCTGACCGACGAACTCAGGTTGGTGCTCCTCGAGCAGCGAGCTGGGCTGGGCAGGGCGGACGCCTGGACCCACTTCGCAGAGAGAACCGATTTGGATTCGACTCGAGCGTTAAGCGGCCCTCATTATTCAAGTGGACCAGTTCGGCAGTAGCATCGCCAAGGCGCTCCGCGCACACTCGGACACGCTACGCACTCACCGGCGTCAGCAGGCCGAAGAGCAGGCGGCAAAGATGTCCGTGAAGATTGTCTTCCCGCTGGTGTTATTTATCTTTCCATCGCTGTTTGTTGTTGTGCTTGGCCCGGCAGTGATTTCGATATTGGAGTCACTTGCCAAAATAAACGTACGCAAGTAAAGAGGATAAAAGGAGAACTACATATGGATAATTCAATGATTCAAATCGTCGCCGGCATCGGCGTTGTAATACTTCTGTTCATTGTGATTCAACGAAGACGCACGAAGGTGAGGTAGGCCACACAGGGACTAAAGTTGTTAGAACCTCGCGCTACGGCCCCGGTGTGGTTAAGCAATGCCGGGGCTTGCAGGGAAGCATGGCAACTGGTGAACATTCTTCGAATGAGAGAAACGTATTGCGTTTTCAATCGCACGCGTGAGTCGTTCCTGAGTTTGAAGGTAACTCGGGCCGACACTCACGTGCTGCGCTTGAAGGGGCTGCTTGGAAAAATGTCGCTGAAGTCGGACGAAGGGTTGTGGACGATCCCTTCGCAGGGCATCCATACTGTGTTCCTGCTGTTTCCGATCGACCTGCTGTACCTGGATGTCGACAACCGTGTTGTCCATCTTGTGGAAAATCTGGGTACATTTCGCATCAGCCCGATTCGAACGGACAGCGTGAGCGTCCTGCAACTGCCTACACGCACGATCTTCTCTTCGAGCACACAAGTTGGGGACCAATTGGTGATCTGCTCTCCAGACGAGATGCCAAAACAATCTGTCCAGATGAATACGTCGGAAGACGGTTAATCACATGTGGATGAGACGATGAGCTGGAGCGAGTCAATGAAGGCTTCGATGCGTCAAATGACAGACCGTCGAAGTGCGCCAAGGATGTCCGATCCGGCTCTTGTTGTTTTCTATTGGAATGGCGCGGAACCGACACCGTACCGGCTGCGCGATATCAGCCGTACAGGCGCCTACATGTATACAAAAGACCGCTGGTATCTGGGTACGATCTTGCAGATAACCATCCAAATCGATAGTACCGAGACCAAGGCCTCAGACGTGGATGCGTCGAGCACGAATAGCGTAACTTTATGGTCGAAAATCGTCCGTTCCGGAGAGGATGGCGTTGGAATGGCGTTCTTGCTGCTCCAACGGAAGCGTCGCGAGAGCTTTCTAAAGTTACTTGGCATTGTGAGTGCAAAAGGTCCTGAACATGAGCGTGCATAGCCGAAAGTCGCAACGCGGTCAATCGCTGGTTGAGTTTGCGCTAGTGGTGCCATTGATCATCTTACTGATAGTGAATGCTGTTAATTTCGGCACATACCTCTACGCATTAATCACCATCGCGAACGCTGCTCGCGCAGGAGCAGAGTACTCCTTGATCGGAGGCGCCATGATTCATGCGCCCTCCACTCCGACTACGGCACTGATCTCCACATTAGTAACGCAAGATGCTGCCTCGCTCCCAAATCAGGCCAGTCTCGAAATACGCGTATGCACGAATAACAACGGGACTGTAGCGTGCGTCGGTCCCGGCACGTACACACCGCCGGCCGATCCTGAGGCGCCGCTGTACGTTGTGACCTCGGTTGACGTCCGCTACACCTATCAGCCGCTCATACCCTTGTGGTCAGTCCCGTCACTGGGGATCCAGGCAACACTGCCGCCAACAGCCATTCACCGTCGAGCCCTCATGAGGAGGATGCAATGACATTGGCTGTGTCACCTCACCGTCGACGTATCTCACGTGGGGCCGCGATGGTCGAGTTCGCTCTGGTGGCTGTTTTGATGATCACCGTTCTCCTTTCCGTTGTCGAGATGGGCCGCTTCTTCTTGGCGTTTACTGCCGTCACAAATGCAGCCCGATCCGCCGCTCGTTATGCAATCGTTCATGGGGGCGAACGAACGGGCAGTGGGTTTCATGGCCCAAGTGGCCCTGGGAACACGATTGAGGTGGAGAACGTTGCCAGGAACTTCCTGTCGTTGGGCACTGTCGACGCGACCGCGGCTACGGTCAACGTCACGTACCCCGCAGGAAACAACAATATCGGCGATCCCGTCGAGGTAGCGGTGTCATGCCCCTATAGTGCCCTTCTTGGCCTTCTGCCTTTGAACACCACGTTGAGAAACACATCTCGAGGAGTAATCGTATTTTGAGGAACCCAAGTATGAGACGGCACAACCAAAAAGGACAGGCCCTTGTCTTCGTCGTGATAGCTATGGGTATCTTCTTGATCGGGTCACTGGGCTTGGCGATCGACGGCGGCCAGTTGTTCATCCACCGCCAGATGGCGCAAGCAGCCGCCGATGCAGCCGTGCAGGCGGGGATCATGAGCATCTTCGATGGCACGAACACGGCGGGCGCCACGCAGTTTCCTACAACAGCTTTCACATGCACTACCACCGCGACGAGTACCCCGTGTGTGTATGCGCGGCTCAATGGATTCGGAGCGGCGAACACGGACACCGTTTCGTTTACGTTTCCATCTTCTGTACCCGGTGTTTTCCTTTGGGGGACGACTGGGCCGGGATTGAGCAGCCCAGGTATGGTCATGACAGCTACGGTCACGCGGCAAGTTCCCACTACACTCCTGCAGAATGCTCGGTGCCGCGCAGTTTGCGAACGTCAGTGCAACCGCGACCGCCGCGATCGTCAGTTCGCTTATCGCCGCTCCCGATTGTGGTAACCCATCCCACGATGCCAGGAGCTTTGCACCTGAGCGGAACTGGAACAGGCCCGAAGATAACGATTTGCGGTGGACCCGAGAAGAGCATTCAGGTCAATTCGCAGCAGCACGAGCGCGTTCACCTGGAACGGCAATCCGACGATAGACCTGTCACACGCGGGCCCGAACGATCCTGGCGACTGCACTACCGGTACGGGCGGAGACTTTGGGACGTTTGGAGGGCCCGCGACACCGTTTGGCGGGATCAGTCTCGGTTCAAGTGGGCAATATGTTCAGCCTGCATCGCCAATTCGCGATCCGCTTGAAAGCGTGCCCGTACCGGCCCAGCCAGCGACATGCACCCGCTACAACGGTAGTAACGACTGGTGTCAATGGATGCCCAGAGGCGCAGTGTACTGCTCTATCAGTCCGGGAGCGTACACCTACGGCGTGCGGAATTACGGTCGGCGGTGGAGCAGTGGGTGCTCGCAGACCCTGATGGGGCTTTTCTCGCCTGGTTTGTACTACATAACGCAAGGCGGTTTCAATCTGACATCAGGATGCGATGGCTGGAATGGCAACAGGGTTCGCGGACGATGCGGCGACCGGGCAGGGGATGGTCGTATTCAACACCGGTACGGCTCGAGACGATGTATTCAATATCATGGCGAATGCGGGTGGGCCACCGCATGGCATCACCTTGAACGGAGCCCCGAACGAGTCGATTTACAAAGGAATATTGCTCTTTCAAGATCCGACTGCCGCGGGCGGGACACACAAAGAGGCGACACGCGTCAATGCCAGCGCATTCCATTCAGGGCGGGGGCACGTGGTCACTCACGGGGACGATCTACATCAATCAGGCGAGGGGCCTCGGGCAGCGACTATCAGCAGTTAATGTTAGGCGGGAACGGCGGAAGCAACACTACATTCGTCGGCCAGATCATCACCAATGCGCTTGAACTCGGTGGCACTCCCGGCATTCGGATGCGGCTGAACCCTGACGCGCTACTACGTGTTCGGCAGATGGCTATGGTGCAATAGTCCAGTCTGATAGGTAACTCTGCCTCAGCATTGAAGAGCTGCATAGCCACTTGGCACGCGTGCACGGTGGCTATTCCCGCATCTATGGCGAAGAAACAGCGTACGTCCGCCGGGCGTTCACAACGGCAACACATTTTTTATCTCGTACAAACCAAATGAATTAAAGCGCGGCACGCCCCAAAGACGCCCCGTCATCCTGCCGCCCCGATGCTACCGTCGAAGCGGTAGATAAGCTATGCGTACCGACAAGCAAAATCAAACATCCCGGGATAACGGCGCTAAGTCCAACGGGCCTGTCACCCCCGAAGGAAAAGCGGCATCGTCCCAGAACGCCGGCCGCCACAACCTCTGCACCGGCCAACTCGTTCTCCTTACCAATGAGGACCCTCAAGAATTCCACCGGCTCATGGACGACTACATCGTCCGCTTCCAACCCATCGATGGCGTCGAACTCGACCTCGTCCATAAAATGATCGCGGCCACCTGGCGCGAAAAACGGGTCACCGCCATGGAAACTTCCTTACTCGAGCTCGAAATGCTTCGCCAGCAGCCGGACGTGGACGACGAATACGAAAGAATCACCGCTGCTGCGCGCCAAACCTTGGCCCTCTTCGGCGATGACACCAGAGCCGCCGCCGCGCTGCTCCTCCGCTATGGCGCAACCGCGCGCCGGGCCTTTGCCTCCGCCTTACGCATTCTCCGTGAACTGCAGGGCGATCGCTTCAATCGGCCTTCCCTCGCGGCGCGTGTCCCGCACCATGGCCGTCAGAAACACGATCGACCGGTCGCGTCACCCGCCTCCGCTCAGTCCCACGTTCACCCAACTACGGCCGCAATCCTTCCTCAGAATGCTGGCCTTGCGTCCTTTATTCGCCTGCGCCATCGCCGCGCCGAACATCTCGCAGGGACAAAAACTTCGCAAGTGCCAAACGAACCCGAGCACACTCTCGCCGCCTGCCAGGGTGCTCCGCAATTCCTTGTGGGTGTCTAAGTTCATGTGCACTTCCACCACACAACGAAAGCAGGGGATCAAGCTGCGCGGCTACAAAGCCCACCGCGCCGCCGCCCTTCGAACGCCCGAGTACTCGTGTATCGATCACGCGGCAATCTCCGGCATCGCGCGCAGAAGTGCTTGGCCCGCGCAGGCCGCCGCACAAACGGAACTGTCCACTGACGCGGTCGCATGGGCCCGCGAAGTCCTGGGCTTCATCGCCGATGAGAAACAGCAGCAGGTCCTCGCCGCCACCGGAACGCGCGGCATCCTCAATTGCACGCGCCAATGGGGAAAATCGACAACATGCGCGATAAAGGCCGTTCATTACGCGCATTTCCATCCGGATAGTCTGGTAATTGTCGCCAGTCCAACCCTCCGCCAATCTGGCGAGTTCCTCCGCAAGGCCCGCAAAGCCGTCGCGCAACTCGGCATCCGCCCTCGCGGCGATGGCGAAAACCGCTGCTCGCTCCTGCTTCCTAACGGCGCCCGCATCGTCGGACTCCCGGAAAGCGAAGATACGGTCCGCGGCTTCTCTGATGTGGGTCTCATGATCATCGACGAAGCTTCGCGCGTATCCGACGAACTCTACACTGCGCTGCGACCCATGCTCGCAGTCGGCAACGGCGCCCTGTGGCTCATGAGTACCCCCAACGGCCGCTCCGGCTTCTTCTATCGCGAATGGGCCGGCGAAACGCCATGGCTGCGTGTGCAGGCCACCGCCGCCGAATGCCCCCGCATTGGAGCCGATTTCCTGCGCGAGGAGCAACTCACTCTCGGCGATGAAGCTTACCGGCAGGAGTACTGCTGCGAGTTCGTCTGCGCCGAGGGAGCCCTCTTTGACGAAGCGCAGATTCGCGCCCGCCTCACTTCCAACTTAGAGGCCTTGTGGTAATTGGAGCCAACCTCCCCTCGGCGCCTACACCGAACTGGGTCGTCGGCTTGGACATCGGACAGCGCCGTGACTATTCCGCGATCGCTATCCTCGAGCACCTCGACGAAGTCACAGGCCAGCGGGACCCTGTCACGTTTGATTTCGTCCGCCGCACCGCAATTCGGCTCCGTCACACCGAACGCGTCCGCCTCGGCATGCCTTTCGCGGCCGTAGTCGATCGCGTCGCCGAACTCGTGAGCCACCCCCGTCTCGCCGGTTGCACACTCGTTGTCGACGCCACTGGCGTCGGAGCTCCCGTCGTCGAACTGCTTCGGGCCGCCAAACTCCCGTGCCGCTTGATTCCAGCCCAAATCACCGGAGGGCTCGATGAAAGCTCGGACGGGGTTTATTACCGCGTCCCAAAGCGCGATCTCGTCACCGGCCTGCAGGTCCTGCTCGACCGCTGGCCTTTTGTGATCCAAACCAACACCCCCGGTGTCGAAGCTCTTATCCGCGAATTGGCCGAGTTCAAAGCGCGGCCGTCCTCGAGCGGAAACCTGCGCTTTGAAGGCGCCCGCGACGACCTGACGATGGCCCTGGCCCTCGCATGGTGGTGGATGCGCAAACGTGTCGCCTGGCGTCCTCCTGCGAACACCTGCCCCCACGCTTCGCCGCTGTAACATCCACGCCTCACCACGTACCGCTACAGCGGTGTGTACCCACCTCTACTAAGGCCGTGTGCGTGTAAACAACGGTTCACACCTTACGCGGCGCCGGCAGGCGGAAAAAACATTCTAAGTTACTGCAAAGTCACGGTTACGGAGCTTGGTCTCCCGATTGCACATACGGGTAGCGTCACAATGAACCGCAGACTATTGATCATTCTTACGTGTGCACTCGTGGTATCGGCGGCGGCGAGTTTTCTCGTTTACCGCATCGTAGGCAAACAAATGGCCGCCCGGGCGCAATCACAAGTACAGCTTTCGCGCGTAGCTGTCGCGGCTCGCAACCTCGATATCGGCGCCGTTATAACGGCGGAGGACATCAAAACCACGGATTGGACAGGCGCTGTCCCGAAGGGGCTTGCGACCCAACCGGAAAGCCTGGTTGGACGCGGCGTCGTTTCGGCTGTGTATGAAGGCGAACCGATAATGGACAACCGTCTTGCGGCTCCCGGCTCGGGCGGTGGACTCGCAGCCACCATACCCGCAGGAATGCGAGCATGTGCGGTCCGCGTAGATGACGTTGTCGGCGTTGCCGGCTTTGTGCTGCCGGGGATGCGCGTCGATGTCCTCATTGCCGGCAACCCGCCGGGAGGAAACGCAACTGAGGGATCGCGGGTTCGGACCTTACTGCAGAACATTCAGGTGTTATCGGCCGGCGAACAGATTCAAAAGGACGCCGAAGGCAAGCCGCTGAAGGCCCAGGTCGTAAATCTGCTGGTCACACCGCAGCAGGCGGAAGTGCTGAGCCTCGCAAGCGGCGACCAGACACGCATCCAGTTGGTCTTGCGCAACCCCTTGGACACCGAGGTAACGAAGACACCAGGATCGGCAATGGCGCGCCTTTTCGCCGACCCGAATGCGCCGGCTCCTGTCGCCCCCATCCGGCCGCGAGTGGCTCGCCCCAAGCCCGTCCCACCGCCGGAGGCGAAACCGCTGTCGCCCGGTGTTTACCTTGTGGAAGTTTTGAACGGATCGAAACGATCCGAAGCTAAGTTCGCCGCGGAGGAGAGCAAGTGACCGCCCAACCGCTACAAAGAGCCGCTGTACTTTCGCTCGTCATACTATCTTCGCTTCTTGTTACAGAAGTAAAGGCGCAAGAAGTCACACAGAATGATCTAAGCCTCACCGTAGGCAAGTCGATTCTGATGAACAGCCCTGTCCCTATCGAACGTGTCGCGGTCGGGTTCGGTGACCTCGTCGAAGCCACTGCCGTTGGGCCGCGTGAAGTCCTTGTCAGTGGGAAGGCGCCGGGAGAAACCAGCGTCATCATCTGGCAGCAGGGTGGCAACAAAATGATGTTCGATGTCACCGTGCGCCCAAGCCACTTCCTTCTAACCGGTCGCACAGACGCGGTTCGTCGCGAGCTCCAAAGGGAGCTGCCCGGTTCACCCGTCGAGCTTGTTGTAGAGAACGATTCCGTCTTCCTTCGCGGACGGGTAAAGAACCTTACCGAAGCCCAACGCGCAGTGGCGATCGCTTCGACTCTTGGAAAGACAGTCAACCTGCTCAATGTAGATGTCCCGGCCGCGGATGCGCAGATTCTATTGAAGGTCCGCTTTGCCAGTGTGGATCGCAATGCGAGCACAGAGCTCGGGCTGAACCTGATTAGCACGGGTGCTACGAATACGATTGGCGCGGTCTCGACGCAGCAGTTCTCGTCACCGCGCGTCTCGCGGGAGCGCGGTGAGACAGAGTTTACCCTTAGCGATGCTCTGAACATCTTTCTATTACGTCCGGACCTGAACCTTGCTGCAACAATCCGCGCGCTTCAGCGCAAGTTGCTGCTGGAGGTGCTCGCCGAGCCGAACGTCCTCGCGATCAATGGAAAGCAGGCAAGCTTTCTCGCCGGTGGCGAGTTCCCGTTCCCGATGTTGCAGGGTGGAGCTGGAGGACTTGGGCAGATCACGGTACAGTTTCGCGAGTTCGGGATTCGCCTCAACTTCATTCCCACCATCACGCCCCGTGGAAGTATCCGTCTGCAGGTCGCGCCGGAAGTCAGTGCTCTCGACTTCACCAACGGTTTGAACATACAGGGATTTCAGATTCCTGCGTTAACTGTGCGCAGAGTGAACACGGAAGTGGAACTCGAAGCAGGCCAGAGCTTTGCGATCGGCGGGCTGCTCGATAACCGCATGAACGAAACGCTTTCGAAGATGCCGTTCCTCGGCGACATTCCTGTTCTTGGAAAGCTATTCCAGTCCAAAGCGGCGAACCGCGCAAATACAGAACTGCTCGTTATTGTGACACCCGAACTGGTTCGTCCAATTCCGGCCGGTCAGCCCCTCCCGGAAGTCAACTTCCCGCAAGAGTTCTTGCCGGCAAACAGCAAGATACCCATGCGAACCCCTGGGATGGACGTCACCGGACCGGTTCCTGTCAATGCACCGACGGAAACAATGCCGGTAGAGACTCTCATCGAGAGTCAGAAGCCTGGCACAGCCTTGACGGATGTGAAAGGAACATCCGAGCCTACTCCGCAGCCGCTGCTGTTTGCGCCAACAGTCATGTCTCCGCCAGGGGCATCCGCCCCTCCCGCGGCCGCTCCAGCCCCGCCGCGCCGGCGAAGTGAGGCTCTGATGCGCATTCAAGAAATGATCCCCCTGGTTAGGTCCGGGAAGTTAGGAGTACATCCGCACATGAAACGCATTTCTACGCGAGTGCAAATGCTCGCGCTACTTGTCACCCTGGCCAGTCAGGCCGCTGTTGCAGCCACGTTCGGAACGGTGATTCCGATCGGAGGCCAAGCCTCCGACATCGCTCTGGACGAGAGCCGGAAATCACTATACATCGCGAATTTCACGGGCAACCGCATTGACGTCCTGTCTACGGAAACGAATTCGATCTCGCGATCCATGGTGGTAACCGCTCAACCGTCAGCGCTAGCGCTCTCTCCGGACGGAAAGTACTTAGTTGTCGCGCACTTCAAGAACTTTGACCCATCGAGCAATGCAGTGACGGTGATCAATCTTTCCGATAACACCCGGAGGGTATTTGGTGTCGGCGCGCCGGTGCTCGGGATTGCGTTCGGCATTGACGATCTCGCATTGGTTGTTACTCCAGAACAGTTCATCGCAATGGATGTCGTCTCTGGCCAAACACGTACGATCGACACCGTCGCAGGGCTCGTCGCAAAATCTCTGCCCGTGGACATCCCTAACGTTCCAACCACTATTGTTAGGGCTTCCGTAACAGCTTCCCAAGACCACATGTGGATCTACGGACTGACGGATACGTTTATCTTCCGCTATGATCTTCGACTGAAGCAGCTCATAATTCTTAACTATGTATCATCTCCGGACGCGGGTCCACGTACCGTCAGCGTCACGCCGAATGGCTCGCACTACCTTGCCGGCTGGGTTCTACGCGACCGTGATGCAATCAACATTGCACAGTTTCCGGACGCTATCCGGGAAGCTTGACGTCGGCAGCCACGTCATCGACGGCCAGGCCGGCATAATCTACGCCCAGGTTACCAACAAGGACTCCACTGGAACGGTCGTAAAGCCGTCCAACATTGCGAATGCTACTCCAGTTTTGCAGGTCGTGAGTGCCGACAACTTAACAGTCCTTGAGCGGCTACGGCTGCGTGAAAACCTTTCCGGCCGTGCGGTGTTGAACTCCTCGCGAGACATCGTTTACGCTGCGTCCGACAGCGGGGTCACGATACTTCCGGTTGGCCAGCGGGCACAGGCTCCTAACGTAAAGTTCGATGTGGAAGACGTAATCTTCCGAGGCAGCGCATGTTCACCCCAACAGCAGACGCTTCAGGTCAGGGTTGAAGACGCAAGCGGACGCCAGACACCCTTTCAAATTGTGTCGTCGGCTGAGGGCGTTACCGTTTCGCCGAATACGGGTGTCACTCCAGCCGTAGTCAGCGTCACCATCGACCCGGGCAGGTTCGCTAACTACAAAGGAACGTCGGTTGGGTACCTCAACGTGATTGCTCCGACATCCATCAATGTTCCGGACACGGACCTCGAGGGTGTCATAGAAACAGATCCTGGGAATGGCCTCCTTACTGTAGGCCAAGCCATCAACGTAAGTGATCGAGTACGTGTACTCATCAATAATCGCGAGCCGGACCAACGGGGCTTCGTTGTGAATATTCCTGGAAAGCTCGTCGACATACTGTCGGATACCGCGCGGGGGCGATTCCTCGTGGTTCGTCAGGATAAGAACGCGGTCCTCGTCTTCGATAAGACGATGAAGCAGATTGCCACATTACGTACAGGGAACACGCCCACGCAGGTGGCGATCGCACCAGGCGGGAAATACCTGGTAGTTGGAAACGACAACTCGCAGATCGCATCTGTATTCGATCTGGATACCTTGCAGCCATCGGCTCCGATCATCTTTCCCTCAGGGCATTATCCGAGATCGATCGCCGCAGTCGGCAATACGATGTTTGCCAGCGTCCGATCGGCAAGCGGACCACATAAGATCGATCAGATCGACATCGGAACGCGCAGAGCGCACCCATTGTCCAGCCTGGGCGTATTCAAAAACGAAGTTGATATCGAAACCGCGCTCGTATCATCGCCGGACGAAGCGGCGATGTTGATTGCGATGGGGAACGGCAAGGTCGTGCGATACGACGCCATTACGGGTACGTTTACCGCGCGCAAGGACTTCGACAAGCTTTCCGGCGCCTACGCTGCCTCGAGTGATGAACAGTTCATCGTAGATAATCACGTCTTTAATGCTTCTCTCGTCCCCATTGCGGTGCTGGAGCAAGGTTCCGACACATCCTCAGGGCTTCTGGTCGTAGATCGAGTCGCATTCAGGACAAGAACGCCGGGATTAGGCCAAGCGGGCATGATCGAACGTGTCAACTTGTCGGAGGGTAAGGGCATTCTCCCCACGAGAATGAGCGAGTCTCCGCTGGTCACGGTTAACAATGTCGGGTTCACCCGAACGCTTGCAGTGCTTGGAAACCGGGAAGGACTTATATCGCTGACCACATCGGGCTTCACTGTTGTGCCATGGAACTATGACGCTTCGTATGCGCCGCCTCGGATTGACCGTGTCGCAAACGCAGCCGACGGTTCTGAAAACATCGCTCCTGGCTCTCTGATTTCTATCTTCGGCTCACAACTGAGTCCAACATCAGAATCGCTTGCGGACCCGGCGTTAGCCGATGCTCTTGGCGAAGCGTGTCTAAGCATCAACGGTAATCTTTCTCCGGTGGTGTTCGCTTCTTCGAACCGGATCAATGCACAGGTTCCGTGGAATACGGGAGGCGTCGCTAGTTTGATCCTGCGCACGGCTGGAGGCACCAGCGACATCGTTCGTATTCGAGTGGTTCCGGGAGCTCCGGGTATATTTCGCTCCGGCACGGCCGGACCGGAAAGCGGCATCGCAACCATCGTTCGCAGCACGAACAACGAACTCGTGACGGTCTCGAATCCTGTTCACCGGGGTGACGATCTCATCATCTACGCGACTGGGCTTGGCAGAACCTCACCTGAGATCCCGGTCGGATCGCCCGCTCCGTTCGAACCGCTCGCCCGCGTCCTGGATACACCTGTGATCACTCTCGGAGGTGTGGCTCTGCCGGTAAGCTTCGCGGGGATGACCCCGGGCTTAGTCGGTGTCTACCAGGTCAACGTTATCGTGCCGCGCTCCGTTCCAACCGGTTTCGAAATACCGCTGCGTATCCAACAGGGAGCAACATCTACCACAGTCCCGGTAAGGGTGGTCCAGTAATCCATGAACATCTCAAACATAATCTGCCGCACTGGCTTGGCAATTCTCTGCCTCACCGTCTCTGGACTTGCGCAGGAGGAGTGGGAACTGGGCGCAGCCGGAGGCTACGGCTTCTACAAGAACATCACTGCGACAAATGCGACAGGCGAAGCCTCTGTCGGATTCAAGCCCGGATACGCATTCGGAGCCGTTGCCGGCAATGAAATGAACCAGTGGTTCGGTGGCGAAGTACGCTACACCTACCGCCAGAACGAGGCTCGAGTGAAAGCGGGTAGCACCGAGGCACGGTTCGATGCCGAATCGCATGTCCTGCATTACGATCTGGTATTTCACTTGGCTCCACGACCGAGGCGCGTTCGGCCGTTCGTCGCAGTCGGCGCTGGCGTGAAGATCTTCCGTGGCACGGGACGTGAAACTGCGTTTCAGCCATTAACAAGCTTCGTCGCTCTCACTCGCGCGACACAGGTTGTGCCGGTCGTCAGTGTTGGTGGCGGTTTCAAGATTCGTCTCAACGAGCTTATGACATTACGCATCGAAGGTCGGGATTACGCCAGTACGTTTCCGAACGAGGTGATTGTCCCTGTGCCGGGCGCAAGAGCTCAAGGATGGCTGCACGATTTTGTGCCGCTGGTCGGATTGAGTTTCAACGTGGGCAGGTAGAAGCAGTATGAAGTTCTTGAAGTGGATCCAACGTAGCGTCTTTGCGGGTGTGTTGCTTGCGTCCGCCGCCCAGGTATACGGACAGGAGACGCTTATCAGCGTATCCGTCGAGCCTAAGGGAGCCCTCTATCGGGTGGATGGCGTGCAGTATTTGGCGCCCTCATCATTCACTTGGCCTAAAGGTAGCAAGCATATGCTGGAGATCATGACAACGTGTGCCGGGCCACCTTCGGATGTGTGCCAGACGCGGTATGGCCCCGGAGACCAGCCTTGGACGGTCGATACAGGGCGGTCAACGATAGAGTCCTACCGAAATCTCCGCTCTTGATCGTAACGGCTGACGAGAGGATTACAGCTTATGTAGGAAACGCTATCGTCTTTGACAAAATCCGGATCCCGTTCTTCGGCGCGGGTGGTGGAACCGCCTCGCCAGTCGATTTCCCTCGAAATCAATGCCTAGGGCGCAAGAGTTGGCGCTGGCGGTCCTGGTTTAGTGTGCGTGGACGGCGAATGTTACCGCGAGAGCGTAGACCTGTGGCTCGAACGAGGTACACAGCACGTGCTGCACGCGATCCCGTACAACGGCTTCGTCTTTCGCGCGTGGTACACCGATGCGTCCGCTGCCCCCTTCATCGGCAACTACACCGTTCGTGGACCCGCCGTTTTGAATCCGCGATTCGAACCCGGCAAGCGTGTCGTTGTCGTGACGGATCCCCCGGAACTCCGCGTTTTAGTCGATCGCACGGAAATCATCACAGCCGATCCGAAGAACCGCGTTCCTTCCTGCTCGGTGGACGGCCTCTTCGACTTCGCCGAAGGCTCCACGCACGTGCTGGGCGCGCTCTCACCGCAGATCGACATCAACGGTACCGAATGGGTCTTCGACAAGTGGAGCAATGGCGGCGGACAGAACATGCTCTACAAAGCCGAGCACACAAACATCGCTGAGACTCTGGTCGCAAAGTTTGTTCGAGGTATTCGGGTCAGCCTGGGTCTACCCAAAGGCTTAAAGCTGATCGTCGATGGTCGTGACACCTGGCCTTCCTACAACTTCATCTGGGGCGCAGGCACGAAGCACGTTATCACCGCTCCCCCTGAACAAATGGACGAAAACGGCCGAAAGTATGTATTCAAGGGCTGGTCGAACGGAGGTCCCGCAACGCAGGAAATAACTCTACCTGCCGGAGACTTCACCGGCTCGCACATCAAAGCGGAATACGAGATGCTCGGAATGATCAACGTGCAGAGCAACGTACCGGTCACTATCCAGGTGGGAGGGGAAGCCTGCCAAACACCATGCGTTCTTCACCAAACAACGGGTAATGAGGTGACGGTGGCGGCTCCGCAGACCGTGCCCGTCTCCGAAGGATCACGATTTGAGTTGCAGTCGCTGAGCGACGAAGGGTCAGGCGTGAAAGCCGTGAAGTTTACTGCCGCCGGCTCGTTTCTATCTGCCAACTACAGACCGGCGCATCGCATACTGGCGACTTCCGAACCGGCGAATGGGGCCGGCATCCGGATGGAGCCCGCCTCCGCGGACGGGTTTTATCCCGCCAACACGCGTGTGCAAGTCTACTCGACCTCAAGGCTTGGCTATCGCTTCAAACGGTGGGAAGGCGATACCGCGGAGCGCTTCAGCCCCACCATTGTCAGGGTTTCCGGACCGATCCACGTTCGGGCAATCTTGGAAGCAATACCGGAAATCGCTGGCGCTGGTGTGAGAAACGGAGTGGGCGAAACGCCGACCGCGGCCGTTGCTCCCGGATCGATCATCTCAATCTTTGGTGCAAACCTGGCCCCCACTACCGAGATCGGCCGGGCGAACCCTCTTACCCAGGCAATAGCCGGCGTTACGGTTCATGTGGCAGGCAGCATACTGCCCCTGTTCTTCGTCTCCCCCGAACAGATCAATGCCCAATTACCTTATGATCTGCCGCTGGAAACGCAGACGCTAACGATCAAAAGCAAAGCAATGCCAGACGTGAGTGCAGCGTTCGAGGTAGCCCGCAATGCTCCCGGTCTGATGACAAGCATGCAGAATGGCCGCGCCCTGCTGGTCGCATCACGAGCCGAAGGGAACGCTGTCGACTCGAACGATCCTTTGAAGGGTGGGGAGTTGGTCAACATCTTTGGGACTGGCTTTGGGCCGCATCGTATCTCACCTCCTGAAGGATTTGGTGTCAGCGAGGTCGACGCTTATCGGATAACGGATCCTGTTCAAGTACTCATCGGGGAGCACACCATCGTCCCGGATTACGTCGGATCGGCAGCGGCCGGACCGGGGGTGGTCGTCGTACGCTTCCGTATGCCCGCTGGATTGCCGGAACAGGACATCACAACTCTCAAAGTGGTAGTGAACGGTGTCGTCAGCAATGAGGGCGTAATACCTAACGCAGGCGCATACTCGATGGCCGCACCTTTAGAAATGCCATGAAAGTGATCCTGCGGGACGAGAGATCACAGCCGGGCGTTGCGAGCTGCGATTTGGCAGATCTCCCCCCGGCCTTGCTCGTCGCGGCGAGGCGGCAGCCGAGACTTCTCCCCTACGTGGTTTCCACAGCCGTCCACGTTGGCTGCATATGGCTCGTTTCACTCGCCCTCGTCGACACTCCACCGGTGAAGAAGAAAAGTGAGGACTACAGAGCCAAAGCGATCATGATTCGTCTGCCCCAGCAGGTGTTCGTACCTCGGCTGCCACAGACGGAAATAAACGAACTGGCCGAATCTACAGGGCGGCTCCTCAAGAGCGCGACAGCACTGGTCTCGCCACTGAAAAAACAACCGAGCCCTCTGGCCGCGCAGACGCGGCAGGTCCTGGTCCAACCGCAATATCCGGAGGACCTGCAGCCTCCGCCGCTGTCGCCCGCCGTGCCTTCGGTTCTGGTTGTGGCTCCGCAGGCGCTCGCTCAGCCGCCCGACAAAGCGTTCACGCCAAGCCCAATCAAACGAGACATGCCGGCGGCTCGGATGCAGGAACCCATGAGTGACATGCGGTTAAGCGCTCGTATCGTCGATTTCCCCGAATCCGTCCGGGTCAACGCTGCGGCATTACCGGTAGCACCGCCTGCTCGCGACACCCATCCCGTAGCTGTTCTCTCCGTCTCGGACGCGCCGGTGACTTCTCAAACCGTAGTCGTTCCACCGGGCAACATCATTCCGGAGGGGGGCGGTGAAGGTGCGCCCGGGCAAACGTTGGAGAAACGACCGTCCACGGCAATACAGGAAATCATTCATGCGGCGAATGGACGGTTCAACATTGTTGTCGTTCAGAGTTCGCCCGATGAAACGCTCCCTGCAGGCCTGCTAACGGGCAAACCTGTCTACACAGTCTATGTCCCCGTGGGAGATACAAAGGAGTGGATTATGCACTTCTCAGCCGGCAGTTCGTCGGTGGTGCAGCGTGGTGGCTTTGTGCAATTGCCTGATCCCCGGCCATTGAACGCGCCGTACCCGCGCGTAACAGTACGTCCGACCGAACCGTTGTCAGCACCGGGTCCGTATCTCCTGGTGCGGGGCAGTATCGACGAAACCGGTGCGTTCCAGAATCTTCAACTGCTTGGCCCCGTTCCGTCGGGCGCCACCGAGCTACTCGACGCGTTGAGCAGATGGCGGTTCAAGCCGGCCACGCGTGCCGACTCACCCGAAAGAGTCCAGATGGTACTTGCGATTCCCATCCAAAAACTTTAGCAGCGGCACACGGACTAAAGTAGGCCTGGGCGTTGTCAGGTTGAGCGGAGACTGCGGCTGTGTTAAGTATGCACCCTACGGCCCACCGAAGCGGATGAAAAAAGCAGCATCGGGCCGGGTGTAGAAGGCCGGTGCAACTGTGGTTCTCGCAAACTCCGATGAGGTTGATAGATTGAGAGTTGCCGCTCATCGGTCGCTTTCGCTTCGCACCTGTGCTTAGGGCTATCTTCGCCTTTGCAATCGGCTCATTTCGGAGTCGCGCCGCTCTTCAGCTTGAGGTTCTCGCGCTCCGTCATCAGATCGGCGTCCTGCAGCGGTCGGTGAAGCGCCCGATGCTGACTCCTGCTGATCGTGTCTTGTGGCCTGGCTTTGCTGCGTATGGACAGGTTGGCAGTCCGGTGTGTTCATCGTGAAAGCCGCTACTGTCGTTGGCTTGCATCGCAAGGGCTTCGGTCTGTTCCGGACGTGGAAGATTGGCCGTCCCGCGGTGCCGAAGGAGGTTCGGGAGTTGATCCGCACGCTGAGCCGCGAAAATCCTCTTTGGGGAGCGCCCCACATTCATGGCGAACTGTTGAAGCTCGGAATCCGGGTCGGTGAGACTAGCGTCCGCAAGTACATGGTTAGACGCCGAATGCGCCCTCGCAAAGCTGGAGAACGTTCCTCGATAATCATCTGAAGACGCTGGTGTCCGTGGACTTCTTCAGTGCGCCCCAAGGGCGTAGATCACCAGTGGGGGAAGGACCCACTCAAGTAGTTGTTGGTAGGACTTGATAGCTTGCGAGCGCCCGAGCCGGGAAACTGGCGAGGGCGGAGCCTCGCGATAAAGCCCACGTAGGGTGGGTGAGCAACCTTGCAGGCCGTAACGTGCGTGAAGCTTGAGCAGGCCTCGAAAGTAACGATGTGGATGCCGACCCGCCTGAAGAACGGGGAAGGCCGCGCGGGGCAGGGAAGAAACCAACAAGCACCTGTCCGGTCCACCGGGGTAGTGAGCACAGCATGCAGGGAAGGTGATTTGGGTCAGTGGGGGAGGCCCGGGGCTGGTGGAAGTCGCGACTCCGAACGTGGTCAGAAGGGCCACGGCCAGTCTGGGCGTCGGAGAGGGCTATAGGACCGATGAGGCCGGGTAATGCCGGCGGAGGAAAGGGCCCTCACTTCTGGTGTGCTTGTGAAGGAGGAAAGGTGCGGTGATTGACGATGAGTCTGACAACACCGAGCAACATTCGGGAACTTCAAATCAAGCTGTATCGCAAGGCGAAGAACGAACCGGAATACCGCTTCTACATTCTGTACGACAAGATATATCGCGAGGACATTTTGTCCCATGCCTATAAACTGGCGCGAGCCAACAAGGGGGCGCCGGGAGTAGATGGGCAGAGCTTCGAGGACATCGAGTCGACAGGACTGGAGGGGTGGTTGACTGGGATCCGAGAGGAGTTACGTAACAAGACGTATCGACCACAGCCGGTGCGGCGGGTGAAGCTACCCAAGCCCGGTGGCGGTGAGAGGCCGCTCGGCATTCCTTGTATAAGGGATCGAGTCGTGCAGACCGCCGCTAAGCTGCTAATCGAGCCGATCTTTGAGGCGGAGTTGGAACCTAATACCTACGGCTACCGACCGAAACGGAGTGCGAACGACGCTATCCGAAGAGTGCATAAGCTACTGGGCGAAGGCTATACAGATGTAGTTGACGCTGATCTGTCCAAATACTTCGACACCATTCCACACTGTGAACTGATACAGTGTGTCGCCCGGCGAATCGTTGATGGGAACGTGCTGCGTCTGATCAAGATGTGGCTTACGGTTCCGGTCGAGGAGCAGGACGAGAGCGGGAAACGTCGGTTGACAGGCGGGCAAAACCACCGTTGCGGGACACCGCAAGGTGGAGTGGTCAGCCCGCTGCTCGCCAACTTGTACATGAACCGTCTGTTGAAGGGCTGGCGGAACACCAAACGGGGAGAGCAATTCCAAGCCCGTGTGGTCTCCTACGCCGACGATTTCGTGATTCTGAGTCGCGGGAAAGCGGCACAGGCGCTGGATTGGACGCGTAGGGTGGTCACCCGATTGGGGCTCACTCTGAATGAGGCGAAGACCAGCATCAAGCAAGCGCGCAAAGAGAGCTTTGACTTTCTGGGATATACGTTCGGTCCACACTGCTTCGAAAAGAATGGCCGGTGGTATCTGGGTGCGAGTCCGTCGAAGAAGAGCGTAGCGCGTATCAAGCAGAAAGTGGGAGACCTTCTGGTACCAAACAATGTGGAGGCGTGGTCGGAGGTGCGGGACCGACTCAATCAGATTCTGAGGGGTTGGTGCGCGTACTTCAGCTACGGCACGACAGCCACAGCATATCGGGCGGTCGACTACTACGTCTATGAAAGCGTGCGGCATTACCTCCGGAGACGACATCAAGTGCGCTCGCGTGGCACTACTACTTGCTTCTCAAGGGATGCGGTCTACGGCAGGTTGGGAGTTGTCCAACTGCGTCGTGTCCGGATGGAGTCTCGTTCGTGAGTCTGGCGGTGAAATCCAGTCGGAAAGCCGGATGCGGGAAATCCGCACGTCCGGTTTGATGAGCGGGGATGGGAAACGGGCGGCGTATTTTCTTTCGTCAGCGCTCGCGCCCATCCTCGACTCTACCCGTACCAACGATCCGGTTCCAGATCCTATACGTGTTTCTGGTCCTCGCACATGAGCGCCGTCGCGTCGTGCACTTCGCTGTGACCGCCCATCCGAGGGCAGAGTGGACTGCACAGCAGTTGCGCGCAGCCTTGCCCTGGGACACCGCGCCGCGGTATCTATTGCGGGATCGCGATCGGATATTCGGCCGGGGCTTCGTGGAGTAAGTGAAAGCCATGGCAATCAAACAAGTGCTTTCGGCACCGCGGTCACCGTGGCAGCGCGCTTATGTCGAACGTGTGATCGGGACGATTCGCCGCGAATGTCTGGATCGTATGATCGTTTTCAGCGAGCAAAGTCTCTACCAACATCTTGAAGGTTTTCTGGAATATTATCATCGGAACCGCACGCACTTGGCGTTGGAGAAAGATAGTCCAAAGCCGCGGCCGGTCCAAGCGTCGGAGTCGGGTCGTATCCATTCCCGTGCTGGGCGGCTTGCATCATCGTTACGAACGGCGCGCAGCATAAAGTCGGCAATTGAGATCATCCAACTCTCGGGACGAGTGTGCACTGACCGGCCATTATGCACTGGACCCATCGCCGACTAGTAAAAGACAGCTCGTCCACTGACCCCGCCGTCCATCTTCCAAGCCGACGTACTCCGACGCATAATCTCTGAAACCGGCGAATATCGTACCCGAATGCGGCGCCGGCACGGTTTGTGACGGTTCCCGAAACCTGTCGCGACGGCACCTCCGGAAACCGGCTGTTAAACATAACCGTGGGATCGGTTTAAAACGCCGCTTCCCTGACGCTGTGCCAATAGGTCCCATATTAGAGCAGCACGCTGGAAGCGGTCCCCACGTCGGTTCCGGCGCTGGGCCCCACGGATCATTCGCTGCTCGCCCGGACCGGATTCAGCCAGTGCCTGGAACTTCCTGATGACATCGGCCTGGCGGAACCTTACATGCATGCGCCGCGCCTCCGCGGCTTTCTGTGGTGAACCGTGAACCAGCCGCTCGGCGAGATCGCGATGCCATCTCTCGGGGAAGGCGCCGAACTCCGAGGACATCGTAAATATCCAATTGAACAGGAGGACGCGGCTGCGCTCGATCTCCTGGATAAGCATGGGAACACCTGTCGCTTCGGCAATCCGCATGTGAAAGGCGATATGAACGCGTTCGAC
The DNA here is from genome assembly GCA_963844855.1 of Bryobacteraceae bacterium. Classification (GTDB taxonomy): domain Bacteria; phylum Acidobacteriota; class Terriglobia; order Bryobacterales; family Bryobacteraceae; genus DASQDN01. The sequence continues at coordinate 4,698 of CAWJQP010000061.1, read as the reverse complement.
CCGCGCGCTTCGCCGGTCTGTACTGACCGCGGGAAAGCGCCTCATAGGCCACATCAAGTTTTGTCGCTGCGGCCTCGAGACGCTTCCGGAAGCGGGGCGAAGCCGACTCGGCGAAAAGCCGCGCTGAATGCGTCTCCAGGGCTTCCCGCAACACGTCGTTGTGTCCAAAAACTCAACCTGACTGAAGCCACAGGTGCGTAGGCGTATTTGAATCGCTCACCGATGGTGAGGAGATAATGAGCGGCGGAGATGCCAAACGTCTTAGACCCATTTCGGTTTGTAGTCATCGCGGTCGCCGGTTGGATGAATCAAAAGCAACATCATGCCATTGAATACTTACGCGAAGAGAATCGAGTCTTACGAGAGCAGCTTGGCACTCGTCGGCTTCGGTTTACTGATGATCAACGACGCCGTTTGGCAACGAGAGCCAAACTTGTCGGCCGTCGGCTACTAAATGATGTTGCCAACATCGTTACACCGGACACATTGCTGAGGTGGCATCGAAAGCTGATCGCAGAAAAGTATGATGGCACTGCCAAGCGGACACCCGGACGGCGACGCACCTCCAGCGAACTTGAAGACCTGGTGGTCAGTCTGGCTCAGGAGAATCGGGATTGGGGCTACCGCCGAATTCTGGGCGCTATGTCCAATCTCGGTCACAGTCTGGTCCGCGGAACCATCGCCAACATATTAAAGAAGCATGGCGTCGAACCGGCGCCTGAACGTGCCTGGACCGAATGATTTTGTTCGGCGAAGATGCATTGCGAAAAGCTGTTCGAGAATTCACCGCACATTATCACCTTGAACGCAATCACAAGGGCTCGGCAACCGACTCATCCTGCCGGATTCGGCACATGTGGGAACCACTGGTGAAGTCCGGCGGCGCGAGCGACTCGGTGGACTGCTCAACTACTATTTTCGTGAGCCCGCGTAGAGTTGAAGTACGTGACGGCATTTGAAGTACCTGTAGTGACAACCGGATCAAATACGCACTGCTTAAGGACATCGGATCCGCTACAGACCCTTGGCTGTTATCTGTGATGCCTTGTCTTACCCAACGTGAACGGCGATTTCTGCGATCTGGCCGGTTGAGCACGTCAACAATCTCGAAGCCAGAAGACCGACGCCTGAGGTGGTTCGACCAGTAATTGGACGCAACGGGGTGGTCTACGCCAAGCCGCCATTCGGAGGACCTGAACATGCCCTTCATTACCTGGCACGCTACACCCATCGCGTCGCGATTTCCAACCACCGCATCGTTTGACATCGCCGATGGCAAGGTCACCTTCCGCTGGAAAGATTATGCACACAAGAACAAGAAGCGGCTAATGACAGTGACCGCCGAGGAGTTTCTTCGGCGATTCCTGCTCCACACTTTGCCTCGCCGCTTCGTACGTATCCGCTTCTTTGGCTTCCTTGCGAACCGGCGCCGCGGGGGCGCTGTTGCCGCTGTGTGCGCAATTGCTCGAAGCTCATCAGCGGCTGCCCACTACAACCCTCACTCGGAAGGCGACAAGGCCATTGCGCATGACAACGCTAAATGGATTCTCATGGCGCATCGCCTGCTTGGCGTTCGAACTCGGACGGTGTTAAATAACCAAGAGCCGAGTGAAGCCGATGTCGATTGTAGACGCGCTCTAGAAACTCTCCGATACAGGCGCTCGCTTCCCGAAAGTCCCGATACTCATTGCGGTAAACCTCCTCATACTTCAACGTCTTCATGAACGACTCGCAAGCCGCATTGTCGTACGGATTCGCTTTGCGACTCATGCTGATCTCAGCTTGGTGTTGTCTCAGGATGCCCGTATATTGCTGGGAGGCGTATTGCACGCCGCGATCGGAGTGATGGACGAAGCCTGGCGGCGGTTTTCTCTCCAGCAACGCCATTTGCAGCGCGGTGGTCGCCAATCCAGCTTCCAGCGTTCGCCCCAGAGCCCAACCAATGACACGACGTGAGAACGCGTCGAGTATCACTGCCAGATATATAAATTCGACTTGCAGACGGATGTAGGTGATATCTGCAACCCAGAGTTGGTTCACGGCTGTCGGCTTCAGTTGGCCTGCCAGATTGGGATAGACCGGCAGTTGATGTCGAGAGTCGGTGGTCACCGCAAATTTACGCCGCCTAACGCACAACAGATTGTCTTCCCGCATCATCCGCAGCACGCGCTTGTGGTTGACGTTGAAGCCACGCTGCTGCAAAGCGGCAGTGATTCTACGGTGGCCGTATGCCGGCGATTCCACTGCGATTTTCTGCATCTCGTCTCGGAGCTCCATCTCCACTGGAGAGGCCTGTCGCGGCTTCCGAAACCGATAAAACCCAGCCCGGCTTAGGCCAGTCATTTGGCACAGTGCATTCACGGCTTTGCCTTCCGCCGCGGCTTGCTGGATTTCTTCAAACAGGCATCCTCGCCACTGACGACGGCTGGAGGGTGATACTCCTTGAAATGCTGCAAGGCCCTTTTTAAAAAATCGTTCTCCATTGTGAGTTGGCCGATCTTGCGCTCCAGCTCACCGATCCGCCGGGCCTCCTCCACCACTGGCAGCAACATTCCTCGTCGCCCAACGCCAGGAAATGCAAGATCACCCTTGGCCCGCCATTCTCCTCGCCAGCGGTCCACTAAATGAGGACTCACTTGATACTTACGTGCGATCTCACCAATCGTCGCCCCAGCGTCGATGGCACGCATCGCGGCAACCTTCAGATCACGGCTGTAGATACTTCGGGACAAATCCATTGCCTCAACTCCATTCAATGTATTTCGTCCCTTAACTCCCTGTCTCAGTTTTGGGGTTCACTCCAAATCGCGGGAACGAACCCCATGCAAGCAGTCACTGCTCGGCAAATACTAGGAACGGCAGCCCGTGCCGAAACCACGGAATGCCGAACGGCAGATGTAGATTACACGGCGGCAAATCGACAGGGCCGAAAACGCGACAGGGAAAGGCCCGCAGCTCGGAGAACAGTCTGATGCACGGAGAGTATAGCCGTGAAGCGATTCGATCGGCGCGTGAGGCGCGGAGTCTCATAGACCGTTCGCGCCGGCTACTCGAGGAAATTGGATAGGCTTCCTTCAATCGGCAGAGAACGCGGCCCGAGGCTAGCGCGAAGCAGAGGTTAGCCAGGCTCAATCCCGACAAAATACGACCCTGGCTATATCCCGACGCGACGTGTTGCCAGTTCAAGAGGACGCCGATGTTGCTTGAACTGAGTTACGCGCAACCCTGAAAGCTGAAAAATACAATTTTAGATGCAATCCTGCGGCGCTTACCCTGGTTCGCGGGAGATTCGGGCGAGTCCGTTCCTTCTTCTGATGCCCGATTTAGACCACTTGAGCACCCTATCTCCGAGGTCCAGAGTGTAGCTTAGCGAGGGCGTCCGGCTAATTTAGATGGTCAACTCTAGTTGACAGCGCAAATGCATAACGTATTGAATTACCTGTAAGGCCCGGTAATTGCCTGGATGATTTCTAAAGGAGATCACATGTCAGAACGCTCCGGTCCATGTCGAAACCGCTGATTCCATGTGCCAGATTGCTTTTGGTCGCTGGCGTGTGGACCTTGTATTACAAAGAGCAGCTATATATGTGTTTGATTGATGCTGAATCGCGAGAAGAGGCCGAACGGCAAGTCTCAGTCAATATGGAGCGACCAACTCCGACATCGCAGTGACGCGGGTTACGCTGTGAGTCAAAAAACAAAGCGGCGCAGAGCCGCATACGAAGGGAGATGGTCGCACATGTCTAAATTACTCTTTGTTGGTCTGGATGTCCATGCGGACACGATCGCGGTAGCTGTGGCGGAACGAGAGGGCGAAGTTTGGTCACAGGGTGTGATTCCGAACCGGCTGGAATCGATTCGGAAACTGATTGGCAAATTGGGTCCGGTGAAACAAATCAAGGTCTGTTACGAAGCAGGGCCGACGGGATATGTACTGTACTGGCAGCTCACGCAGTTGGGAGTTGCGTGCGAAGTAATTGCTCCGACTCTGGTTCCGACCAAAGCCGGAGATCGAGTCAAGACCGACCGCCGCGATGCCGAGAAACTGGCACGCTGCTATCGAGCCGGCGAACTAACGGCGGTCTGGGTGCCGGATGCCGCGCATGAGGCCTTGCGGGATCTGGTACGGGCTCGGGAAGCGGCCAAGAAAGACCAGTTGAAGGCACGGCATCGGCTGGGCAAATTCTGCTACGTCACGGCCGAAGACCGGAGGGAATGAAGGCCTGGACCAAGAAACATCTGGAATGGATCAAGACCAACGTTCATTTTGACAGCCGGCTTTGGAAGCCACACTGGAACATTATCTGCACGAAGTCGAGCACATTGCCGAAAGGATCCTGAAACTCGAGAAGGCGATCGATGACGCAATTCAGCAAGCGTCACCAGAGATCCGGGCGGTGATTGAGGCTTTGCAGGCCTTGCGCGGAGTGGCGCAAACCACCGCGGCTACCATCGTGTCTGAGCTTGGCTCGCTTTCCCGATTTGAAAGTCCACGACAGTTGATGGGCTATAGCGGACTGGTTGCGCGCGAGCACTCGAGCGGCAATCGAGTGCAACGCGGTTCCATCACTAAGACAGGCAATGCCCATTTACGGAGAGTTCTGGTAGAGGCGGCATGGGCTTACCAACATCGACCGAACGTTACAGGTTTTCTGCTCCGAAGACAGAAGTCTCTGGCCCTCAGCGACGAAGTGAAAC
>CAWJQP010000060.1:0-23976 GCA_963844855.1 Bryobacteraceae bacterium | reverse complement strand
GGGCACGCGCTCTTCGTTCCGCCATCGTTTTGAAACCTTCCACTCTGCTGCATCTGCACGCTGTGCTCTGTCAACGAAAGTACCGCATGTTGTTTTCGTCTGAGCGCAGGCACCGCCCTGGCCCGAAGGGACCGAAGAAAGATGTCATTGACGCCGTTGTTGTAATGAAACGGCGCAATCCCCGCTGGGGCTGTCCGCGCATTGCTCAGCAGATCGCGTTGGCTTTCTGTGTCGAGATCGACAAGGATGTTGTTCGCCGCATCCTGAGCGTTCACTACCGACCGGAATCAGATTCCGGAGGTCCTTCCTGGCTTACGTTTCTTGGCCACACAAAAGATAGCTTATGGAGCTGCGATCTATTCCGCTGCGAATCGGCAACGCGGAGATCACATTGGGTTCTCGTGGTGAATGGACCAATTTACACGTCGTATCATCGGGTTTGGCGTTCTCGGCGGCGTCGTTGATGGTGTGGCGCTGTGCCGCATGTTCCAGCGAGCGATTCGCGGGCACAGCCTGCCAAAATACCTTAGCTCGGATCATGATCCGCTCTATCGATTCCACCAATGGCAAGCCAATCTTCGGGTGCTGGAGGTCAGCGAAATCAAAACTGTTCCTTACGTACCGCTTTCGCATCCGTTTGTCGAGCGACTGATTGGCACGGTACGGCGCGAGTACCTCGATCGCACCCTATTCTGGACCACAGTCGATCTGGAAACGAAGCTATTCGATTTTCAACATTACTGTAATGGCCATCGAACGCATGCGGCGCTTGAAGGACGCCTACCTGAACCGGCTCTTGACGGACCCACATCACCAATAAGTCTCGATTCGTACCGGTGGCGGAGTCACTGTCGAGGGTTGTACCAGACTCCAATGGCCGCATGATGTTATCAATTCGCCATGGACAGCCTTGGCGCCTTCATGCAGTCGCAATAAATTGACCATATGCGCAAATCAAAGCGCGAGGCTGACGCAAAGCAGATCCTACGCTCCTACGATTCCTACGCATGGATTGCCGTGCGCCGCCCGCCCAGCATCTATAAGCTCGAAATTGAGCCTGAAGTCATTAGAGTGGTCGTACCAGGGCCACTAGAACTTGTGAGCTGCTCGCACCCGTTGCAGGGCCTAAGAGCTCAGCATCCATGCTCATCGCAGTGGGCAAGTAGGGCATCCCGAGGTTCTGTCAACTTAAGCAGAAAGCCGTGTCTGTGCTACTACATACGATAGCCGCGTCCGACGTCAACAACTACGGCTAGTGGTACCGTGAGTTGGATTTCCCTTAACTTGACAATGCGCCCTAAAGTATCTGACAGACGTCTTTTAGGTTGTGCGCCCGTGAGCCGTCGTTGCCAATGCCTTGAAGCAACTCTTCGAAGGTCTGGAGTGGCACCTGATTCCCGTTGCGCCCGACCGCCGGTATCGAGGCCCATCGATCCATGGCGCTGAGCGGGTACTTCTCACCGCTCGACTGCGGTTCATGGCCGGTGGAGATGCAGAGTTCCGGGTGATCGAAGGGCGCCCGCTCAAAGCGCACTCTGTCATCGCTGAGAGTCTTCATGAATGCGACTACCGCAGCGCGTTCCGTTTGATTGAGGTTCAAGCGGCGAACGTCTGGTGAAAGATTGGGCGATTCCGGAAAATCGCCGCCGCGATTGTAAAATTCGACCACCTGTTCAAGCGTCGCCTCGCCGCCGTTGTGGAAGTAGGGCCCGGTAAATTCCACGTTGCGGAGACCCGGCGTTTTGAACGCGCCACTAATCCCCAGGCGGCCGTCCGGGTTTTGCGCTGCAGCCAACGAAAAGGGCTGTCCGAAATCGTCCTTATCATCCAAACCGGCATCTTCAGAAAACGGGCGCACACCTGTATGGAAGAACCCTGTGTCTGTTAGCAAGCCAGTCCTCAGCCGCTGCACTAAGCCACGGTTGCGAATACTGGTAAAACTCGCCATCGTGAACTCCGGACCCAGGTGACAATCGGTGCACTCGCCGCGCGTACGGAACAGGCGCAGCCCTGACTGCTCCTCCGTCGTCAACGCGCTGCCATCACCCTCAGAGAAGCGATCGAACCGGCTGTCGTCAGATACGAGCGTGGCTTGATAAGCCTGCACGGCAAGGCCAAAAAATAACGCGAAATTGTCAGCCACGTCCGACAAGTCCCAATACTCCGCCCGGAAGACAGTCTGCACCAGGTTGAGATATGTATAGGAATCAAGCAAGCCGTGACCTTCCCGACTGGCATACAGCCCAAGTACGCTATCGTCGGGATCGACTCTTTGCAGCGCAAGCGGTCTCAAAGCCAGCATTCGCTTACCTAGATTGGGCCATGTGCGACCTTCATAGGACATCTCGACGTCATTCATTGGGGGTCCGACCGCCTGCGACGCCAAACTTGAGTTGTCGATGCGGACACGCTCCCGTACAATGAGCGCGTCCCGAACTGCGATGACGTTAGCGCGCGGATCCGAATCACCGAATGGAGTGAGGCCGGTGAAGATGTCACTCGCCCGGCCGTCCCACAGATTCCGAACGTTGAAGACGGCATTGATTACTGTAGGTGTGTTCCGTGGAGTCACCTGGCGCAGGTTGAATCCGTTAGTGTTGAAGCCGCTGATGTCCGCAATATCTACGGCCTCTTCCGAGAGGCCGTCAGCCGTCAGATCTGAGAAAATGCGGCGGAACACGCCAGCGGACCCGCTACGCCATCCGATGTCCTTCAGCAGCGCGGATCGATTATCGGCGATGTCGCTAAACACCCGGAATGGAAAGTCGCCTAGGGAGATCGCGTGGTTTGCCGGGAAAGGACCATGCGGGTTCGAGAACTGGTTCTGCTGCCGGTGATCGGCACCCGCGTGGAAATGGCAAGTGGCGCAGGCCGTGCGACCATCACTGCCCAATTGCATGTCCCAGAAAAGAGCTTTGCCAAGGACGACGAGCGCCTTCTCATCAACCACATACCTGTCAAGGTTGGAAGGTCTCGGAATACTGATCGTTTTCAATGATCCCAGCGGCTGTGAGAAAGCCGGGAGGGAGAGAAGGAGGAGACACAAGAAGTTCTTGCCCATTGCAGCCCCCGAACAGATCGGCGACTATTATACGCCGGAACCCGAGCCTGGCGCTCCGTTCCACTTCCGTATAGCTTCCAGGCACGGCCGCATTCACTTCGCGCCCGCACTCTGCTGCGCACTCGGCTTGAACGAGCCATAGGTGTTGCGGCCAAGGAAGCTCACTAATTTTTCGGTCACCGGCGCGATGCTATAACAGGTACCGTTATGGATCGGATCCGGAGCATTAGCAAATTGTTGTTCTCGTAAACTTCATCGGCCTGTTTCTGAAGATGGCAACGGGACCGGCGCACACGTTGGTAGACGCCTTCTCGTAATACAAGGGGTTCCGTAAGCACGCTATAGTCGCGGCATTAGCGTGGTGAACAACTGCACATCGGAGGCGCATTGCCGATAACGGCGATAGTAATGTTTGCTGAATTTTGATAGTTTTGCGCAGGTGGACTTTTGCGGTGCTTAAGCAGCTCGGCGTTCGTAGCGATGGTGGAGGCCGCCAACCTCGGGAATCGAAATGATCGGCCCAGCTTCAGGTGGCTGCACCGGCCGAGGCTCAGGCGTGTCCTTCTGCAGTCCTAAGTGCGTGCGAGTTCGATGGTAGTAGCCCATGAACGCTTGAAGGTGTTGATGCAAGCTCCGTTCATTGAACACGATCACATGATCAAGGCACTCGCGGCGAATCGTTCCGATCACGCGCTCGATGTAGGCGCGCTGCCAAGGTGATCGCGGCGCAGACAGCACTTCCTTGATCCCCATTGCCTTCACTTGCTCAACGAAATCATGTCCGAAGATCCGATCCCGATCGCGCAGCAGATACTGCGGCGCGGTGTCCCAGGGAAATGCTTCGCGCAGTTGGTGAGCAGTCCATTCGGCAGTCGGATGTGCCGTGACGGCGAAGTGAACGATACGCCGGCGCTCGTGTGCCAGAACCAGAAACACGTACAGGATTTGAAACCGAATCGTCGGGACAGTAAAAAAGTCCACTGATACGAGACTCTGAATGTGATTCTCAAGGAAGGTTCGCCACGTCTGCGATGGCGGCTTTCGGGTGCGGACAAGGTATTTGCTCACGCTGGTCTCGCCGATATCGATGCCCAGTTTCAGCAATTCACCATGAATACGCGGCGCGCCCCAGCTCGGATTTTGGCGGCTCATGCGGCGGATCAGGCCGCGGATTTCCGTCGAAACCGCCGGACGCCCTCTCTTGCCACGACGGATCTTCCACGTCCAGAACATCCGGAACGCGTTGCGGTGCCATCCGATTACGGTTTCTGGCTTGACGATGACGAGCGCAGATCGCCAGTCTGGCCAGACGCGGGACAGCCAAACCCACAGCAGACGGTCCCACGTATTCAACCGCGGACGCTTGACCGATCGCTGCAACACCGTGATCTGGTGACGCAGAGCAACGTTCTCAAGCTGGAGAGCAGCTCGGCTTTTCAGTAGCGATGAGACTGCCGCAACGAGCGTTCCGAGCCAGACGAACGTTGAATGAACGCAATTTGCGGATCGATGTGCAACTCCCATGATCTCAGCCCTTTCAGTCTGCAGAACGACAATCTGACTTTTGGAGATAAATATCAACGTTGCCCTCACGGACTGAGGAGAAACTGATGAACTGGCCGCTCAGTCGGCCAGTCTGCGTCTTCTTCAAATGTCAGTCTTGATTTCTTCCCGGCCATGTGGATCCAGATGTTGGGCGCGCCGCTCTCAGGGCTCCTCACGACAGCGCTTTTCTCATCCGGAGACAGGCGAGGCATCTGGACGTTGGTCTGTTGCTGCCCCAATTCTCCCACTGTTTGGCCTTGGCGGTTTTTGAAGATGAGCCGCTCCACTCCGCCGCCCATTGCGTTGACGTAGACAAGAGTGTTCTCGGCGGAGATGGAAGCGGCCAGACCGCCCTGCTGGGCCACCAGAAATGGGTCACCCGGCCCCTTCCATCGGTCCCTCTGAATCGCTCTCGCCCAGTAAGGGTCCGGCGCGGGACAACACGACATGACCTGTTGGACTGTACGCTCCCCTGAACCGTCAGCGACACTTACACTTACCCACGACGACCCGTCCGAATCCGCCAGCACAAGTTCACCCATGGAGCCAGGCCAGCGCTCGGCAGTTGCAGTGCCTTGTTAGGCCGCAGAGAGCACACTGATCGTAGTGAGGATTCCTTGGTTTGACTGTTCGGATTCACGTGTGGCAGTCCACATCGCGAACCGGTTCGTAACGCGCCGGAATCAGTTCTCGACTAGTTGCACGCGGCGGTTACGTGCTCGCCCTTCCTCCGATTTATTCGGCGCTACCGGGCTCGCGAACGAAACCCCTACGGGCGCAAGCCTGGCGCGTGTAATTTGGTATCTGGAAACCAGCGCCTCAACCACCGCAGCCGCCCGGCGCTGCGACAAGTCCATATTGAAACTGAAGCCGCCGACGTTATCCGTGTGTCCAACCACAAGCAGTTTCAACTCCGCTTGATTCTTCAGCAGCCGGGCAACCTCGTCGAGCGCGGGCATCGATTCCGGCTTCACTTCGGCCTTGTTGAAATCGAAGAAGATGCCGTAAAGGGAAACGCTGCCCGCGCTGGAAATCTGTTGCGCCATATCTTCAGCCTTGACGGTGACCATCTTCTGCTCGCGCGCTTTGCCTTCGACGATGTCGACGATCGTGATGGTCCGCTCATTAAACGCCTTGCAGCCCCCATCGTCCTTCAAGGTGTATGTCAAGACGGAAACATAAGCACCCCGGCCGCCGGGCAACTCCGCGCTCAAGTATCGCTGATCGACGATTTTCTTGGTTTGGGCGCAATTCCCGTTAGAGCGGTAGGGGTCCTTGACGCGCCCTTCCGGGTACAAATGCATCGCAAGGCTCATCTGTCCGCCCCGCCTCCCGGAACTCCTTGTTGCGTCTGCGCCGCAGTCCTCTCCTCTGCATTCGAACAGAATTTTCCCGCCCTTACCTTGGATCTCCTGCTGGTAGTTGCGGATGGCCTCCAGAGGGGAACGTCCGGCAGGCAACAAATACACCAGCCTGGTATACGGCCCTTCCAGTGGCTTCTTTTGCTTCGGCTCATAGTAGTGATTGTTCCGGCTGTCCTTCTTCCCCGCGACGGCTTCGAGTTTCGAAAGGGGCAGCATAAAATCATCGAATGACTTGTGCTCGTAGCCGACGATTAAGGAGCCCTCAAGTCGGCGCAGCAGAGGGTGATCCTTGCTTCCCGGCCCGTCAGGCCGTGGGTATGGTCGCGTCCGCGCCAGCCACCGAGGCAGTGATGGTGACAAATGCCGCGTATAGAAGTAGCTTCAGCATAAGACTTACTCTCCTCTCGCCGGCCGGGCAGCATCGATTTGTTCTGCGAAACCATCCCTACCGGCGTCGCATTAGATACTACGCTTCAAATATGTACCACAATGGGTTTCGGTGGCGATTCCAGTTCTTCGCACACGTTTGCTCCGCCGTGCCAGTTCAACCGCCTGTGGCTTCTAGCTTGTTTCGGAAGAGGCGAGTCGCCGCTCGAAGTCCCGTTTCCGCACGCAACGGATGTCACTGGCGGTTATGGCGTGCCGCCCAGTCGGCGCCGGGCGTGATTTGCGGGCTGGACCCCTTCGCTGGCCGCTTTGTGATACCAATTACGTGCTTGAGCGAGATCCTTGTCGACGCCCTTGCCCGCTTCGTACAGCGCCCCGATGTTGTACATGGCCGTGCTCTCGCCCGCGTCGGCGGCCTTCCGATACCACTTCATCGCTTCGCCGTAATCGGCGGGGAGACCTTTGCCCTGGTCGTAGATCGAGCCGAGACTGTTCATCGCCGTGCTGCTGCCCGCATCCGCTGCCTGGCGATACCAAGCGACTGCCTCGCCGTAACTCTGCGGAACGCCACGACCCTGTTCATACATCGACGCTATCTGTTCCATGTCGGGAACGCTGCCGGCCTGCGCGGCCGCGCGAAGGGAATCGATGTCTGAGGGTTGTTGTCGTCCTCCCCCGCCGCCAAGCTTCGTCGCCGGGCTGGCAGTCTGCTCGACTGGTGTCCGCAACGGTGTCGAGGTAGAGTCACTGGCGGTTTGGCGTGAAATTTTCAGAGCCGCGATAACGGCGAGCAGCAGAACCACGCACGACACCACGACGGGGGCCAAACCGTGGCGGCGACCGGCCACCTTGGGATGGGTCAGAGCCGAGGTCGTCTCCGCAACTAGCACTGCGGGTGGGGTCAGAGTGGTTGCTAGAAGCCCCACGAACTCCGAACAGCTGGACAGCCGCTTATCCGGATCCTTCGCCAGAGCTCGCCGCAGGACTTCCGACGCACGAGCGGGGAGGCTGGAATTCACCGCATGGGCGGGAATGGGCTCTTCGGAGACAATCTTGTACATCAATGCGGGGTGATTCTCGGCGACAAATGGCATACGGCCGCAAAGCACTTGGTAAGCCATGACCGCCAGCGAAAACCGTGCGGCTTTGCCGCTCACGCGCGCGCTCATGATCTGTTCCGGAGCCATATAGGCCGGGGTACCCATAGTCATGCCGGATTTGGTCATGGTCTGCGAGGAGATCCGCGCGATGCCGAAATCCGTGATCTTCACCCTGCCACTGGGCCTTACCAGAATGTTGGCAGGCTTGATGTCGCGGTGCACGATGCCCTGGCTATGCGCATAGTCAGGGCATCGGCCATTTGCGTCAGCAGCGGAAGGGCAACTTCCGGAGCCAAGAAACGCTGTCCGGCGAGCAGGCGGTCCAGCGGGTCACCGGTAACAAGTTCCATGACAAGGTATTGCCGATCTCCATCTTCTCCGAGCTGATAAATGGTCACAATATTCCGGGTGCGACAGTTTTCCGGCCGCGGCAGCTTCCCTCTGAAATCGAAGGCGAGCTTCGGTCGCTTCCAGGTCGCTGGTGAATTCCCGGATGTTGATGATCTTGATGGCTACCTCTCTGCCAATCGCGGATCAAAGCCGCGAAACACAACGCCCATGGCCCCGCGGCCCAGTTCCGCCTCGAGGCGAAATGGACCGATGCGTTCCATATCGGTCCATCTTACTCTTAACCGCGTCGATCAATCGGAGCCGTTTCCGGGGTTGTTCCGTTGCGAATCAAGGGCGCACAAAATGGCTGATTGCGAGCGATTACGCGGCGAACAACTTGCCTCCACCAGATTTCGCAGTTCCAGCACGTCTTCGAACGGAGTGACGAGAGAACGTGCCCCTTGAAGCGCCAGTTCGAAATCATCGACGCGGAAGAACAACAGGAGGCCGTTTCCGGGTGTCCCATTATCGGGCTCGGCAATGAGAGATGCTCGTGGGTGCCCCACTAGTGGAGGCAGAGCAAGACAGTTCCATCTGAATCGAGGATTTGCCCAAAGTAATCATGGGCAGGAAGGGTCGCCGGCTGACCGAACAGCGCCTGGTACAACTTCTAGCTGCCCCGGCACGTCCCCTACCCCTATGATGGTCCACGTGCGCTTCATCGGCCTCTCTGCGGACTAATTCTTTATTTACACTGACCTGGATACAACCGGTCATGGACACCTAAAATAAAGTCGTCGTCGCCGAGCTGGGCCGACAACCCACAGTGTTTACACTGCTGCCAGCACATCCCGGAACTTGCCGTACTGTTTTATGCGGTCGGCCCGGAAAGTGCGGCCGTTCAGCACACTTTAGGCTGGATTTACTATAAAGGCTCGTACGGACGAAAGCTCTGACCCATTTAAAGACAGCCGTGGACAAGGAACCAACGCCGCGTCGCCGCTTTCATCTCGGTCTGGCGTGTCTTCAAGACCGGCAACGGGAGCCTCGGCGAGCGGAATCTTGCAACTGCATTACAGGCTGATCCCACCCTGGCTCATTCAGAGGCGACTCTCGATACGTGGGGATAGAAAGGAGCAGCACCGGCCCTCACTTTATGCGCTTCGCGGTCATGGGAAAGCTGTTGTCGTTGAACTGGACCTCGAACCGGATTTCGTCTCCGCTGACTTTGCCCTTGTAGGTAAACGTGCCGAAGGGCCGCTCCGCGGTGAAGGTGAGGGCGTCGCCGCTCAGCTTGCCGTTCTTGATGGTGTCTCGTCCTGAGAGCCGGCCACAATTCCGGTCACGTTGTCGCCTTCTACTTTGAACGTGAACGTGTTGGTTCGCTGAGTGCCGTCCGGCGTTGTAAACTCCGCCCGCCACTTTCCATTGATGTCCGCCGCGGCGGCGATCATCGCGAAGATGCATCCGAGTACGGTTGCGAGCATGTATCGTGATTTCACTCGAATCCTCCGCTGGAGATACTATCACCTGGCAGCTATTTGGCGGATCGTCGTGCCGGAACTCGATGTTGGGTCAACGTCTGCTGAACGCCGCCGTAGGTATGTGGGTAGTACCCTACACGACTTGGGATCGAGTCCCAACGGAAGATTGGGTCAGATCTCCAATGTTCACTCCCGGTTGGCCGGTAGCTTCACCAGGGAATCCGGTCCCTCTTCGTCTCTGGAAATTCGAGGTCCCGCGCTCCGAGTTGAAACACGTAAATTCGGACCGATTGACCGGCAAGATTTTCGCAGAGGTCGACATACTGGCAGACTCTGGCGGTCGTCTGAAAGGCCGCAACTCGCGGGCCGACTTGGTCAACCATGTTGTCCGCAATCGTAGACCCGAATCCAAGCAGGCGCACTGCGGGCGAAAACAAGGTGAACCGCCAATCTGCTAATGGATCGCTGGTCAAAGGAGAGAGTAGAGGTGAAGTAGCGAACGCCCGTGCCGTGCACCCAGGTAAGTGGCAACTGAGAAGAATACTGAATTGTTGTTGTGAGAGGAGCGGCTTCGGAAAAAGGGACAGCGATCTTTTTGGAAAGGCCATCGCTACCGACCAGCATCGGACGGATCTTGTGAAGACGCTGCGGGATCTTCCTGAAGGTCATGGGCAAAACATTCGAGTTCATCAAAGGGCACGATGCTTTCTGAGTCGATGCTGAACTCAATGCTGGTCTCCTTGTCGGCGCGGCAATAACCATCGCCTGCTGCCAGAGAACAGTTAGGTCCTGTTCGTCAATTTTGGCGAGATGGTATGCATGCTGGACAACGAGGCTGCGATTTAGGCGCCAGCATCATTTGCGATGTTGAGTGAATCGAGGTTCCGACCTCGATGGTAATGCTTGCAGATTTGAGAGTTCTTCGACCACGCCAAGCATATCCTAGAGCGACAATCGAAATTCCAAGAATAGAAGCTCCTATTGCGGCCAGCCATGCTTGGGACTGAATGAGGCCCAGCAACGCGATGATGGATCCGAAGATGCTGGCCCACGAGGCCAAGTCGTCTCTTGGGTCACGCATGTACACACATGCGCCCCAGCCCAGAACATTTCTGTGCTGGGGCGCTTCGAGTTAACATTAACGGTTCCGAAATCGTGCGGAACCGGTCTGCGTTAAGCGTTCGGTGCCGAAGGGCATACATTCAAGGAACACTCAATCTACCCTCCACCGCCGCCACCGCCACCGTTGATAATGCAACGATTCAAAGCGAACCTCCTGTTCTGAGCACCAAGACCAATACTATAGTCTCTGGTACTATAGTGCAGATCCTAGCAATATTGGGCTGTAGGTGCAACCACGCCGCAGCCGTAGCGCGAAGAGAGGTGCTGAAGAGTATTTTGGTCAAGCTCTACGTGAGCGCCGAAGAGAATGTGATCTCACTCAAGAGGAACTCGCATTCGAAAGCGGTATCATCCAACCTATATTGGCCAGTTGGAGCGCGGGAAAAAGAGTCCATCGCTTCGCACAATCCTGAAGCTTGCGATGGTGCTTCGGACTCGTGGGTCGGCATTGATCGAGCGGGTTGAGTCGCTCTCCTCGGAAGTCAACAAGACCTCGCCGAAAAAGTGATGCGGAAGACGGAGGGGTAACGAAGATCGGTTGCAATTCCAGACTTGCCCGCAGCAAACGCCGAAGAAAGTTGTGTTCTGGGAAGCCGGGGAGAGGGCTCGATGCTGCGTTTCCCCTAACGCCGTTTGGGGACCACTTCCGGATCGCGCAACCATCCACTCGGAACGCTAATTGCGAGTGTAGCCTAGCAATTTCTCGAGCCGTATGTAGTCTCCGCGATCTGTGGTCCCCGTGCCGAAGACCCCGAAGACAGGTCACTGACCCACGGCGAGCAGGCTTCCCGCAGTTCTTCGTGTACTTACAGTAGCCGCAAAAAAGCCGAATACAGCGAGTGCGACTACGACGGCCAAAGCAGTAAAGGACGCGGTGCTATACCAGGCGGAGAATCGGTAAGTGACCGGGAACTCGGTAAGGACCGCTGTTGCCAGTGACGCGACAACGAACGAAAGGAAACCGAAGCGTGCGAGCCCAGTCATCATTAGGGCAGTCCCCGTCAGAACCAGCGCTGCCCGAATGAGGGGATCGCCTGTTCCGGTTCCGGCGAAAGCTGCGGTCATGAGGAGTGTGGCGGCAGTAACAGTGAGCCCGGTGTTCCGCAGCAGCACTTTGAAAAGAAACACCAGAAACAGCACGGTCATGCACTTCACGAGCACGTCGCTGATGTAAAAGGGAAACTGGGCCGCCATGTGCCTGCCGCCCAGCAGCGCAAGCACGGACGGTTGACCTAATGTTGTGCTAAGGTCGCGTCCCCCGTTCAACGCCATTCCGACGCGGGCGAGCGCCGACACGCCGATCGCGAGCGCGACACCGATCAGAATGTGAGTTCCGACCAGAGGATCGTAGACCCGTCCTGATAGAACGCGGGTCCACGATATGAGGCTCCTGGGCCAGTGCCTTCTCACGAACGGCTCGAGTGCGAGATACATAACGGCGGTCAGTGCCGCTGAGTAAAAGCGCACGCCCAAGGCCCACGGTCATCAGGTATGTTTCGCGGAAAGTCGGAGTATGGCTTGTTCCCAGAACCCACGCGGCGATTTCGGCGCGAACACCACTGTCGCGATTCTTGCGGCGCCGCGAGTGTCCGCCCTATGCATCGCAACATGGTACCGGGCCAGAAGCGGAGCGACAACTACGCTCGAGACAAATATCAGGATGATGATGATCCTGGCTGCGCTCGATCCCCGTGCTGACTGGCTGCTGCGGAACAGGCTCGGCTTCATCGGAACCGCAGCAATGTCCAGGTACACCGGCAGGCCGCGCCACAACGCGGCTTCTACCCTCACTCGCTTGCCTGACGACGGTACCTGCCCAGGCGCGCTGGGTATCGAACGCGACCGGCGAAATAGACTGCGGCTGGACTTCCGAAAAGGAGGCAATGTCGAGGCCGGCCTGTTCGAACAACATCCGCCACGCGGCCTGTGTATCCAGGGGTGCCCCGACAGGCCGCAGCTTCTGTGTGGGAACGGCATAGAACGACCTGACAGATCCTGATCCGTCGAGTGTCATCCCGATCATTCCCGGCGACCTGCCGGGCGGATCAAAGTATCCTACAGAGGCCGGGGTCCGAAACCCGAGGACTTCCATAGGGGCGGGACTTTGCCGATACCAAAAGTTTCGGCTGCCGCTTCGGCGAGCATCGTCGCGGAGTTGGAAGAACCCGTACGCAGTGTCCGCTGGAATCTCCGTATACCCCAAGCGGCGGATCTTCGTCGATGCTTCATAGGCGAGAACCTCAGGGGATCTGGCCAGCGGAATGCCAAAAGAAGACGTGGTGCTTTCGGCCACGACGACAAAGCCCGCCAGGCCCCCAAAAATCCCGGCCAGCAAAAACCGCGGCTGCCCGGAGCCGCAGCGATTCACGATCGGAAGTCGCGGCAAGTATCTCGGGCGGCGGCGTACGTCCCAACGGCAACTGTTGCGGCAAGACGATCGCCTCCGACCAGCGCCGCCGCTACTGCGCCCGCCGACGCGGGCGCGATGCAACGGATTCACTTCGAGACAGGCGAGGATGATCTCTTCCACAACCGGGTCCAGATCCGGCACCAGTGCACGCGGCGGAACTGGCGGTATCGCTGCAGCTTTCGAACCTCGGCTGAAGGTCGGCCTTCAAACGCCCGCCGGCCGGTGAACATTTCGTACAGAACGACCCCAAGCGAATACAGGTCGCTTCTGACAGAAACACCGCTACCGGCGAGCTGCTCCGGAGCCATGTACGGCGGGGTTCCGCTCTGGGAGCCTTCGTCAAACTCACCCGGTATACCGGCGAGCCCGAAATCCGCGATCCGGACCTGCCCCTGCGCATCGATCATGATGTTCGATGGCTTCAGATCGCGATGCAGAATGCCTTTGTCGTGCGCAGCCTGCAATCCCTCACACAAGGAGCGCGCGATCTCGACGGCTCTGTCGGCGGGAACGCGACGGATCCGGCGCAGCAGACTGCGCAGATCTTCGCCGTCGATATATTCCATCGAGATGAAGCACAGCAGTCCCGCTCTGAAGATGTCGTACACGCGGCACACATTCGGGTGCGAAACCTGATGCGCCAGTCGAACCTCGGAATACAGGCGTGATAGAGCATCGTGGTCGTTTGTGGCACGTTCGGGCAGAAACTTCAGCGCGACCGGCGCATTCAGCAGCAGGTCCGTTCCACGATAGACTTCGCCCATGCCGCCGCGGCCGGCAAGCGCAATCACCCGGTAACGCTCAGCCAAAACGGTGCCTGGCACGAAGCGTTCCGCGCCGTGGTCACGCGAGATTGCCGGTGTCGCCGCAACTGCATAGGGAATGAGCCTGTCACGGGGCACGGAAACCGTATTCGTGCCGCAGTTGCTGCAGGCACTCGCCGAATCCAAGACCTCCTGGAGACAGGCCGGGCACCGCATTATCGAACAACTATACCGCAGCTGTGTTTGACGGCAATGATGCGCTCCCGCAGTGTCCCGCTAGGACATCGCAGCTTTTGCGTAACGCCCATTCCGCGGATGTGCCGAACGCCACGGTCCCCAAGTCTTATTGGGGGACACCAGTCACGCGTCCTCCAGCCCGATAGTGTCGTTAACGGCGTGCCGGAGCTTCTGCTTGCACCCGAGATAATGCTCGGTCGTCTGGACCGAAGCGTGGCCCAATAGAAACTGAATCTGCTCCCTGTCGGACACGCAGCGTCCAGACGACCGAGAAGTACCTCGGGTGCAAACAGAAGCTGCGCGTAGCGGTGACCCGACCGCACAGCCTTCATTGAAGTCGGGACTGCTGCGCCATCACCCATCCTTGTCAAGCCGCCGATGGCTCAACCGTACACTGAAGACAGGCGCGCGGTAGCCGTATCGGATAGATGAACAGCCCCCGAATCACCAGACGGCTGAAGCTCCTTACGTACAATATCCATTCCGGGATCGGCAGGGACGGGCGAATACGATCTCAGCCGCATCCAGCGCATCCTCGACGAAGAGCAAGCCGGCCATCGCAGCCCTTCAGGAGATCGAGCGGACTCCCGATGCCGATCAGGTGAACGAACTGGCGAATGGGGTCTCCGCTACTGGCGTCGTTCTGCGCAACACGGCCATGCAGGGAAGGGTCGTTCGGCCTCGCCGTACTCAGCCCACTTCCAGTCCTGAATATCGAAAAGTACGACCTGACCTACCCGGACGCACGCGAGCCACGATACTGTCTGCGAACCGATCTCGAAGTGGAGCCAGGCGCCGTGCTTCACGTCTTCAACTGCCATCTCGGACTCGCTGTGCGGGAACGACGCTTTCAGCGGGACCGAATGCTCAGCGACGCGATCCTGCTGGCCGAGGACCTGCATCATCCGGTTGTCCTGATGGGCGACTTCAACGACAGTCCATTGTCTGTGGTTCACTCGAGCCTGCGCCGCCATTTCCGGGACGCGTTTCGGGCTGCCGGAAGACGCTGGGGCCCGACGTTCCGCGCGGGCCTGATTCCCTTGCGGCTCGACTATATCTATGTCAGTCCGGGCATTCGCGTTCTCAACTGCTTCGTTCGCAAAGACCCACTGGCGCGCATCGCGTCGGATCATCTGCCCCTGCTCGCGACGGTCGAGATCGGCTGGCCGTGAATCCGTCGCAATGCCATCCCGGCGACAATTCCCACTGCCAAACCCGTGGCGATCCAAAACCACGGGCTTCGCGCGGCGGAGGCTCCGATCGTCCGAATCACGAAGGCCGGCGTCAGCGGCTGCGCTGGATCGATCAGCGCATCGCTGAGGATCTGCGTTGCCCCGCCTTCGTCCGGCAACTCGCGCAGGCACCTCCGCTGGCTCGAGCACGAGTCGATCAGCCGGATCAGCGAGCGATCCTTCGCCATCCGCTCCTCCACCTCTTCCGGCGAAAGGCAGAGGTGTTCGCCGAGCAGCCGATTGCGAAGCCGCGCGATGCCTCTCTGCTGGCGTTCATCGGCCGCCTCGATCGTCAGGTCGCACTCGGTATCGAGTGCCATGGAGCGGTCGGTGAGATTGGCCGAACCGACCCGGAACAACCGATCGTCGACGACGATGATCTTGGAATGCACGACGATCGACTCCTCCGCGATGCTCGTGCACAGTGGGATAGCAAATCCTCAACCGGCCGAAACGGTCGGCGCTCCGAAGCGACCGCACTTTGCGATACCGCAGCGCTTCCACGGTGTGATCTTCCACCCAACCGTGATTGTTGAGCGGGAGAACGATCACGATCTCAGGGCCATCGGGTTCCTGCAAACGCCGGCTGAGTGCGTCGACGATGAGGGAACTCGTCAGGTACTGATTTTCGATGTACAGGAACTCACGCGCGGCCGCGATGAGATCGAGGTGCAACGTTTCCACTTCGCGACAGGAGAAATGGGGGTCAGTACGCGAGATGGCGACGTCCACGTCGGTGAGATCCGCCGGGCACGTCTTCGGGCCACGGATCGCTGCCGGGCTCCGGATCCGGGATGAGTTCTCCGGTGGCTCGGCGCCAGCGGTCGCGGACGATCTCGACGAGAGCCGCCGCCGCATCGCCATCCACCATCGCCTGCACGTCATGGGAGGGAGGATATCCACGGCGCGGGTCCTGAGCGCGATGCTCCGACGTGTCCCAGCGTCCGCCCGCGACATCCATCCCTCCGGAGAAAGCGAGCTGTTCCGTCGACGCAGACGATCTTCTGGTGATGGCTTGCGCCCGGCGGATGGACATCGTCGGACTTGAAACAGATGCGACTGTGTTCGAAGGGGTCCTCTCCCTTCACGAGCTTCGGATCGCGAACGTTGGCGAAGAGTATCGGGAAGTCCCACGAAAGAATTGAGATCTGCAGGTTCGGGTTATGCGCGACGCGATGTCGCGGAAAAATTGCTGGAGCGGGCCCGTGCGCTGGCCGGGATCGTGTTCGACGAGCTGTGTCCGGGTATCGAGATCCCATGCGAGCAGCGCGATCCATCGCTTCGCTCGCCTGATGGCTTTGGCAAGCGCCGTGTAGTAGTCTGCGCCGTCGACCAGCAGCGCGAAACGATTCGACTCTCTCAATGCGCCAGCAATTGCGCCCTGTCTGAAGAACGGCGGACATATCTCTTTGTAGCAGAGTGATGCAGCGACTCCGTTGGGCGTACGAGGTGGCAGAGCGCGAGCCATTGAGAATGACACGCCGGGTTGCAATGTCGCAAGGGAACGAAGAACGGCGTTACATCCAAATGCTACAGGGCCCACACGCGAATCTCACATTACGAGAACCGGACTTCCCAAGCTGAACGGGTTCTGGTGCAAACCTTGGGTGAACGCAACTTTCTAACTTTGGTCGAAGAGTCGAAGATCGCGGGCTCGTGATTACTAGGCGGCGACGGCTGCCCAGATCGCCGGAATGGCCTTCGGTGGGCCGGGCAGCTTGCGGAGCTTGAACATTGGTGCTTCTTTATTTTCGCAAGGCTGTGAGTAAGCTGGTTCTCGGAATAGGGACACTCGGTACGGTCGAATATGGCATTCTCAAGGCCGAGGTGGAACGTGTCGCGATGAGATAAACCAAGCCCGCGAAGCACTAGAACGTCATCGCGCGAACATGGGTGCTGAGTTAAATCAAAATCAAACTCCGGGGCTGCAGGGGCTGGAAGTCCGTTTGCACACCTTGATCAAGCAAATCGATACGCTTCGGTTAGCGGCAACGCCGAACATTCTATTTCTGGAATCGGCCGAAGAAAACCTCCAGCTCTCGGTAAACGGTAGATTCTTATCGGAAGCGCCCTACGAGACGGCCGCTCCTACGCCCCAGCTGACCTGGCGCTTTCGATAGGACCGTTTGAAGGAAGCCGCTTACGGTGCTGCCGCGGGTATGGGGTTTTAAGGCCGTTCCTGCGAATTAGCTTCTGAGCAGTGCGATCCCGAGCATCGAATTCGGCGAACCACAGGCCCGTGAAAGAGGTGCGATGGGTCGAGCACGAACTCGATTTTCAGCGTTTGAAAGTGGCTGAGCAAGCTCGCAGGTGTCCGTATGACACACGTGTAGCGGGAACACTGCCGGCGATCCGTAAGTCGTCGTGTTCGAGTTCGGATTACGAAGAGTCATTCAAGCCTGGCCGACTTCCGCATAAGCGGAATCCCGGCGAGGTGAATCGCTGGATGATCAGTCATTGCGCCGCCGCAGCAAGGACACGCAAATAGTCGCGAAACGGCGGATGCTGCGTCGGCGCTTTCATGCGGGCATGGCGCCGACCAGCATTCGACAAATCGGCAGCAGGCGAGCCCGCTTTCGCCGCGAAAGAAAGCCAAAGAAACGGATGCGCACGAACCCTCGCGGCAGCACATGAATCAGGAACCGGCGCAAGAACTCGTCGCCGCTGAGAGTCATTGTCTTCTGCTTATTGCCGTGGGCGTAGTCTTTCCATCGAAAGGTAACCCGACCGTCGTTGAAGGCCAGCAGACGATGGCTTGAGATGGCGACTCGGTGCGTGTAGCGTGCAAGGTATTGCAGCACGTGCTCCGGCCCACGGAAGGGCTTCTTGGAGTACACCACCCAGTCTGTTCGGTATAGCGTCCGCACGAATGCTCGGAACAGCTGCTGGCTTCGAGAGTCCCTTCAGGTCGCCATGGAAGGACAGCTTTCCGGAGCCGAACGCTCGCTCGCAGCCCGGCGACAAACTTGCCGCGAAACACCTTGCTGAGCACCTTCACGGGCAAGAAAGAAGCCGGCTGCGTGAGCGGATCCAGGTGGACTGATCGAGAGCGAGCCCGCCGGCGGGAACGACGCAATGGACATGCGGATGATGACATCCGCGCTCACAATACCCTGAGCGCGGAAAATACGCACGTCCAGGTTTACTATCCGTTTCATCCTCTTCGTGGCGCCATTCTGCAAGTCATTCGTCGTCCCAAGCGCGGTGACGGTGCGGTCTGTGTCATGGATCCAATTGGGAAGCGTCTCAAGATTCCTGTATGGATGCTGTCTCCAGAATGCGCGCGCGACTAGAATCACCGAGGAACCGCACTTGAGTAAGGAAGCCCTCCTGCACCTCACGTCGTTGCTTGCCACACGCCTGCCCGCCGCGGACCAGATTCACGATAACCTCCTGCAAACGGTTGTTGACGAACACAACGGAGGCCAGCGTGGTGCAACTACAGCTTCTGCACCTGACGATCCAAACGGACGTCGTGGTCGTGCCCATGGACGTAAAGGTGCGCGTGGAAGTGATCGATCTAATGGCCCGCATTCTAGTAGCGGTCTTTGAAGCTCAAGGAGGGAAAGCTGATGAATCAGGTCTTGTGCCATCCCAAGATCAAGCCGGAGCACTTGGCTCGCAGAGCCATCGTCTACTTACGGCAGTCGAGCGAGAAGCAGGTACGGCAGAACAAGGAGAGCCAGCGCCTCCAGTATGACGTGGCCGAGCGGATGCGCAGCCTGGGCTGGAAAGCCGTGGAAATTATTGCTAACGATCTCGGATCAAGTGCCGGCATGGCTTCGGCCCGACGAGAAGGATTCGAACGCGTCCTGAGCTCTGTGGCATTGGGAGAGGTCGGAATCGTCGGAAGCTGGGAAGTCTCAAGGCTATCTCGTACGGACAAGGATTGGTGCCGGTTACTGGAGGTATGCCAGATCTTCGGAACTCTCATTGCCGACGAGCAACATATCTATGACTTGAATTCTCTCGATGATCAACTCGTGCTTGGTATCAAGGGGACACTCAGCGTTGTCGAACTGAAGATCCTGCGCCAACGAATGCAAGCGGGCCAAGAGTCCAAGGCGCGTCGCGGTGAACTGTTCAAACGGCTTCCGGTCGGATTTGTGCTGGACGCGATGAACAAGGTTGCGTTTCATCCCGACCGACGCGTTTCCGAAGCCCTGCAACTTGTGTTCCTCAAATTCCGGGAACGTTGGAGTGTGCGGCAGACCTTTCAGTGGTTTCGCGACCACGATGTAGAACTGCCCGCCAACCCCATCCAGGGAACACGGCTTGTCTGGAAAGTCCCGTCGCAGAGTTTAATCCGGGACATCTTATGCAATCCGTTCTACGCCGGTGCTTATGTGTGGGGACGTCGGCCGGTCACAACGCTGCTGGTCGAGGGTAGGCTAGAGAAGCGTCAGGGCGCAACATGTCGAGCTGAAGAGTGCCGGGTCTTTATCCGCGATCATCATGATGGGTATATTGACTGGGCCACGTATGAAGAGAACCGACGGATGATTCGGCGAAACTCAGTGAATTGGGAAGGCGACGAATCCATGGCCGCGATTCGAGAAGGACAAGGTCTGCTGGTAGGGCTTCTCCGCTGTGGACATTGCGGTCGCAAGCTTCATGTGCGTTACTGGGGCGGCCGGGGCACTAACGCGCGCTATCTCTGCAAGGGAGACTACGACGACGGCGGGAATTATTGCATCGGTTTCGGTGGCGCCTCCGTGGATCGCCGGCTGGGTCAGGAACTGCTGAAGGTCATTTCGCATCTCGGAGTAGAAGCGAGTCTGAAAGCGCTTGAGGAACTCAGTGCCGGAGATGTTGCTCAACGAGTCGCACTGTCCAGCAAACTCGAACAGCTGACGTATGAGGCGAGAAAGGCGTTTGAGCAATACGACGCGGTCGATGCGAGGAATCGTCTCGTAGCCGACGAGTTGGAGCGCCGCTGGAACCAAAAGCTTGAGGAGATCGAGACTGTCAAACAACAACTTTCAAGCCTCAATGGAAATCGGTATTCATTGTCTTCTGAAGAGGAGGCACGGATTCGTTTCATGGGCGAAAACTTCGCTGAACTGTGGCAGAGTGATCGTTGTCCTCCGACACTCATGAAGATGATCTTTCGCACAGTCATCGAAGAAATCATCGTGCGCACGGATACGCAGAAGAAGACTCTGCAATTCACGATTCACTGGAAGGGTGGCGCTCACACGCAACTGGAAATGGATCGGCCACGCTCGGCAACCGAAACGGCGACATCCATAGAAGCTTTGGACATCATCCGCCGGATGGCGGTTCGCAGTGGCGACGACCAGATTGCTTCTGTGTTGAACCGACTGGGATACTCAACCGGAAAGGCGAAGCGGTGGAACCAGATCCGTGTCGCCACAGCACGGCGCAACCATTCGATTCCAGGTCAAAAACGAGCGCTGCCGGACCCGGAGAGAATCAGCTTGAGCGAAGCTGCTCGGCTATGTGGCGTGAGTCACCATACGATAGCGCGATTGGTAGAAGCGGGACTGCTGAAGCGCGAACAAGCTGCTCCCCGCGCGCCATGGGATATTCGTCGCGCCGATCTGGATACCGAGCCGGTTCGCAGCATCATCGAGCGGCTTGTTCAGACAGGCAAGTTGATTCTGCAGGGGGACCGAGCGGAGGATCAGCCTCTTCTGTTCGCTGAAAACGAAGGAGATGATAATGACAGGCATCATGAGTGAGGGTTCTGCTGCAGGTTCTGTCCCCAGGTATGAAGCACGGCGAAGAAGCCGATCTGTGCTCCCAGGTGCTTCGGGTCCGCGGCAATGGTCGTCAGGGTTTCGGCCGTGGTGCGGAAGAGGATGTTGTAGACCACTCGCTTGTTCTGGTAGGCAATGGCAGCAATCTCTTGCGGGACGGTGAACACGACGTGAAAATACGGAACGTCGAGAAGCTCAGAATTCCGGTCCTCGATCCATCGCGCGCGGGCAAGCGACTGGCATTTTGGGCAGTGGCGATCGCCGCAGCTGTTGTAGCAGTTCCGCTCGTGGCCACACGCATCGCACCGCTCGAGGTGACCGCCGAGCGCCGCGGTTCGGCACTGCTCGATTGCCGACATCACGCGCCGCTGTGCGACTGACATCGAATCGGCGTGTTGCTCGCGATACGCCGTCCCGTACCGGCGGAAGATATCCGCCACCTCCAGTTTCGGACGGTCCATGCGGGCCGCTCAGCGCGGCAGGAGTGCAAGTGGATCCGGACCGACGGCGAACGGGCAAGGCAAGAGGTCGAGCGGACTGGATGTCGAGCACACCCGGGTAGTCGCAATCCGCAGGTATCTTGTTGTGGTCGTCAGACTCTCATGGCCGAGCAACAGCTGTATGGTCCGGACGTCGGCCCCGGCTTCCAGCAAGTGGACGGCGAAAGCGTGACGCAGTAAATGGGGCGTGATTGGTTTGCTCAGCCCCGAAGCGCGGCGCGCTGCCTGACAGGCATACTCGACTGCGCCTTTGCACACGCGCTGGCCGGGCGTGCGCCCTTCAAAGAGCCACTGAACCGGACGCGCAACTCGCCAGTATTGCCGTAAAGTGTCGAGCAGTTTCGGGGAGAGCATTACGAACCGATCTTTCTGACCCTTGCCCTGCTCGACATGAATGAGCATGCGCTGGCTGTCGATGTGAATGGGTTTCAAACGGAGGACTTCGGAGATCCGCAGACCAGCCGCGTAGCACGTCGTGAGGATCGCGTGATGCCGGATGTGGTGGACACATCCGAGAAACTGAACCACTTCCTCCTGGCTCAGGATCATGGGAAGCCTGTCGGGCTTCTTCGGGGCGGGAATAACCTCCTCGATATTCCAGTCTCGTTTCAGCGAGACCGTATAGACAAAGCGGAGAGCCGACACCGCGATCAGAGCCGATTGCGGCGCCAGACCTCTTTCATTGATCAGGTACAGTTGGTACGTACGGATCTCTTCCGGCCCCAGATCTTCCGGCGACCTGTGAAAGTGCCGTGCGAACCGGTAAACATGCTCGAGGTAGGTGGATTGTGTTGCAGCCGCGAGATTTCGCACCTGCATGTCTTCGATCATGCGCTGTCGAAGCGGTGACATAAGCGACTCCTGTGCGAGTAAATGGATTGCTGCAATGCAGCGGGTCCATGATTTCGCACACGAAGGTTGCCTGCGAGGAGCTACTCGTGATGATTCCGGGAGAAGCTTCGATCCTGCGTCATCCCGCGAAGCGGGTTAGTCCAATGACCACTTCGGTTTAAACGCGCGTTTCGCCACGGCCGACGTTCACGCTGTTTAGCTCGACTTTACGTCGGTCTGCGGGGCTCGCTGCTGCCACCTTTTAACAGAACTCGCGGCAACTGGTGTAATTCGCCTCTGCATTTGAGCATGGCGGAGTCATGGGGTTATCGGCTGAGCGTGGGCTCGTTGGGCTCAAACCAAACTCTGGCGTCGGCTGAATTGGAAAAGACTGGAAAGAGCAGCGATAAACCTGCGTTTTTAAAGGTTCAATTTCAACTGCGGCTAACACTTCATTGAGGATGAGCTCATTTGGTGTAGTTCAGTGGAAGCGTCAGTTTACACCTTTTTAGAAGAGGCGTTGCTGCAGATCGCTCTTGCTCCAGTGCTCAAAAGTCGGTAATTCGAGACTTTCCCGAATAGTTGAACGCAGCCGCGCTAAGGCCACTTCCCTTTGTGTAGCCTCCGGGATCCGGCCAAACCACTCCGGTTGTTCACGCTTCACGATTTTCATCTGCTCTCGCAGAGCTGTGTCCAACCGCTCTTTGTCGTAGGAGCGAATACATCTATCCGTCTCTTCAAGGCAGAATTGCTCGTATTCGCTTTGAAGTTGCTGTAGTCTGAACCGTTCCTCTCCTTCGGCGTGTTCCTGTGCTGCTCGTAGTTGCTTCTTCGTTGATGTTTCAAAGTCGACTGGAACGGACAGGTTGCTCTCAATGGCCCAGATGAGGAAACCTGCAGGGTTGGCGATCTTACCGCGGCCTCGACGATCCTGAGCTATTAGGTGTTCGGCGTACTCAATTTGGTCCGACACAGCCTGCTGATCCGGGATATCCAGCGCTAGTTGGCGGGCCTTACGCTCGCCAACGCCTTTTTCAATAAGTTAGCCACCCAGCTTGGGAGTCGAGCTTCGAGTGCTGCTCGGACGTCTGGCTTGGCAACGGCTGAGAAGTTTGGGAGCGTCAGTAATCGCTTTCCTGGCGATAAGATCAATTTGAAATCGGAGCCTCGTGAAGTTCGAATTAGTTCCCAATTCGAGAGGTACCCGATGTCGGTAAGTTCCTTCAGCGATGGCTCAAGTACAGAGCGAGCCTTTGATAAATGAGGATAGGCTCGAATGTTCAAGAGCTGGCAAAGGTCCGCATACTTTTTCTCTATGCTTTGACCACGGCTGGCATAAAACCAGACGCTGAGGTGGCCGAACAATGCCTTGGCGATGTCCCGCTTTAGTTTCAGGTATGCGTTGAAGTCGAGCGGCAATAGGTACCCCTGATTGAGGTTCGTTAGCTGCCAGTGGGATAAATAAACCTGGTAAAACTCCGATCGGCTCCCGTCATGCAACTCCTCCCCGATCAGGACGACGCGGTCAAACACGTGAAAAGTATCGGTGGCATACTGCCGCCGATCAGCCACGAAGATCGATGCTTCTGACATGATCGTCGTAGCGACCATGCGCTTGCACCAATCGTTGATTTCGTCGTAATGGAACCCGCCTTTGCGAAGCCTTAGAAGTTTGATAATCTCGGCACCCGTGAAGCGAATTGGGTTGGTCAGCTGGCCTTCAAAGTCGCGTTGATCAAGGGCGATCTTCATGAACGCCATGTACTTGTCGCGGTCGGCGGTTGTGGCAGCTGATTGCGTTGGCTCGAGAGAAGCCGCGGTACGAGTATCGGCGTTTGCATGTCCTTCTTTAGACTTCCGCCTTAGTTCGGTGTGCATGCTAAAGT
>CAWJQP010000059.1:0-47308 GCA_963844855.1 Bryobacteraceae bacterium | reverse complement strand
TGATGTCGCCGCCACGTGAGAATGTCCTATTTGTGCCAGATAGAAATGTCCGGTTGACCGGGTCACGCTGGGGAGTTGGAAGAACAGGGAGTTCTGACGATGACCCAGCGGGATCGAGACCGGCTGGTGGTGCTGAAGAAGGCACAGAAGAAGCTAATTACACAGAAGCAGGCGGCGGCGGAACTGCAGTTGACGGAACGTCAGGTGCGGCGGCTGTTAAAGCGGCTGAAGGCGAAGGGCGACGAAGCCGTGATCCACGCACTGCGCGGGCGGCGGTCGAACCGGAAGCTGAGCGAGGAAGTGCAGCAGAAGGCGCTGTCGATCCTCTCCGACCCGAAATGGAAGGACTTCGGTCCGACACTGGCCAGCTATCATTTGGCGAAGGACCACGACATCGGAATCGGCCGCGAGGCGCTGCGGCAGATGATGATCGAGGCCGGATTGTGGCGTGCGAAGGCTCAGAAGATCAAAGACATCCATGTGTGGCGGCCGCGGCGCAGTTGCTGGGGGGAACTGGTGCAGTGGGACACCAGCGAACACGAGTGGCTGGAAGGACGGGGCGAGAAGCTGTATCTGATCTCGATGATCGACGACGCCACCAGCAGGCTGCTGGCGCGCTTCGTCCGCAGCGACTCGACCGAAGAGAACATGCGGCTGCTGTGGACGTATCTGGAACTGAACGGCAGGCCAGCGGCGTTCTACACCGACAAGGCGAGCCTGTTTCGCACCGCGCCGAAAGTACGGCGCGACAGCAAGGCCCTGCCGCAGGAAGAGCGGCAGGAGATGCCGCCGACGCAGATCGGAAGGGCGCTGCAGGAGCTGCAGATCGTCTGGATTGCGGCGCACAGCCCACAGGCCAAAGGACGGGTGGAACGCGGCTTCGGCACGGCACAGGACCGGCTCGTCAAAGGCATGAGGCTGGCAGGACTCAGCACACTGGAGCAAGCCAACGGGTATCTCGAGAAGGAGTATTTGCCATGGTGGAACGAGAACCTGACAGTGGCGCCGGCGAGGACCGTCGATGCACACCGGGTGCTCGGGCCGGAGCACAGTCTGGCGTCGGCGCTGAGCCACGTCGAACATCGGCAGATTACCCCGGACTACACGTTCCGCAACGATGCCAGGATGTATCGGATCGCCCGCAACTGTATTCAGCCGGGCATGCGGGGCGGCACGCTGCGCGTCGAGATGCGGCTGGATGGCTCAATGGCTGCGCGGTTCAGGGACAACTGGCTGGAGGTGAGCGAGTGCGACGTGCCGCCGAAGCGCGCTGCCGCGGACAAGAAGCGGTCCGCTGCGGCTGCGCCGAAACGCACGGCGACAACTGCCGAACGCACGAAGGCGTGGCGGGACAGCAACCAGCGCCTGTTCGAGGCTGGTCCTGGCGTCCATGCTGCCGCCTCGATCAACCGGACGCGAACGCGCGACAGCTTCGACTGAGAAAGCGTCAATTCGGAGCGCCGGGCAAAAGCAGCCCGGCGATCTTCGCGTTTTGTTGCCCAAAGCCTTCGCTCCGGAGCATTCACCACCCTGATGGGCAAAAAGCAAAAACCCCCGAGCGGCACTCGAGGGTTCTTGTCTTGCCGATCAGTAACGGAGCCACGCCCGTCGCTTCGGCTTTGGGCACCCGCCCGGGCGCGACCCCTTGCGGACACGATCACCATAACATCTACCCCCGGCTCCGGCCCTCACAACCGGACATTTCTAAATGGCAGGGAACAGGACATTTCTATTGGGCGTTGACAGCAACCCTCGCATCATTTCTTTATCGTCTGCGCAATTGAGGTCCTGTCAAATACCTTTCTGGTTGAGGCATCGGTTGACCATGCATCGATCTGAAGTCGCGCAAACGGAGGTCCCGCCCATAATCAGTATGCCGCCAAGCCCTGCATTTGCAACGGAACAGTTCGAAACGCATCCATCAAGGGAAGCCAGGATTTCGCTGCTCACTCTCATACCGAAGTTGTAGGGCGGATCGGAACCGTCCGAAAGCCCCGCGCACCTGATCCTCAGCATTTAGGTTTTCGGCGAGGACAGGAGTCGTTGGCGCTATTCGGGCGATCGTTCCTGCAACATATTGAATACCTGATGCCTCTAACCCTGCGGAGGCACGGAATGAAGGACAGTACCAAAGACCAGATCCAAGGCAAGGCGGACGAACTCGCAGGGAAGGCTAAACAGAAAGTTGGCGAAGCCACGGACGATCCGGAACTCGCTGCTGAAGGCCAGGATCAGAAACTTGGCGGCAAAATACAGAAGAAAATCGGCGAAGTGAAAAAGGTATTCAATGGCTGAATGAGGCAGGAGCTAGGAGTCGAATCGGACGCCGGGCAACACGAGTAGGGCAGCGTCGATGGTGGCAATAAGGCGCCAAGCGGTGGAGTGGCTCACCCCTCGATTGAGGTGGCCGAACGAATATGGGAGTTCAGACCATCCGACATCGAGCACGGTGTTACTTCGGAGATGCGCGCAAGACGAAACATCGTTTCAAGCGTGAACATTCGCTCGGGCCGAGCAGTTTACGTCTCGCTTTCAGGTTCGCAACGTTCGCGAGTTCTTTAGGCCGCATGGGCGTCAGGCCAACATCTTGTGCATAACTTTGCCGCCCACGTCCGTAAGGCGGAAATCGCGTCCCATGTGTCGATAGGTCAGTTTTGTGTGATCTAGGCCGAGACAGTGAAGCATGGTGGCCTGTAAATCGTGAATGTGCACGTTGTCTTCGGCGACCTGTAAGCCCAATTCGTCACTTTTTCCGACAACCTGACCGCCTTTGATACCACCGCCAGCGAGCCAGATACTGAAGCAGTTGGGATGATGGTCTCGGCCCGCGTCTTCATCGGTGCGCTCAAACTGACCTAACGGTGTCCGGCCGAACTCACCTGCCCAGACAACCAACGTAGTGTCGAGCAGACCCCGCTGCTTCAAGTCCCTGATGAGCGCGCCCGCCGGCTGATCGGTAATGTCGCAATTCTTTTTGAGCTTCTTGTTAATTTCCTGGTGGTCATCCCAGCTTGCATGAGCGAGCATCACAAATCGGACACCACTCTCAACCATCCGCCGAGCCAGCAGGCAGTTGGTTGCGTAGGGACGAGTGGGCTCTTTGCCGACTCCATACATATCAAGAGTAGCCTGCGATTCGCCTGAGAAGTCGAGCAGCTTGGGACCGGCAGCCTGCATGCGGAATGCTAACTCGTACGAGTGGATGCGTGCGGCAATCGTCACGTCCCCAGTGTCGTGCGCACGCTCTTCGTTGAGCTTGCGCAGGACGTTGAGGCGCTCGCGTTGCGTTTCAACGCTAATACCAGAAGGATTCTGCAAGTACAGGATTGGATCGCCGGAACTCCGGAAATTCACGCCGGCATGCGTGGAGGGAAGAAAGCCGCTGGTCCAGTTCATTGAACCGCCGCTGGTGCCGCGGCCGGAGCTGAGCACGACGAAGGACGGCAACTCACGCGATTCGTTACCCAAGCCATAAGAAAGCCAGGCTCCGACAGTGGGCCGTCCGAACTGCGTGGAGCCGCTCATCAATAAAGCTTGACCGGGATGATGGTTGAAAGCGTCGCTGCGCATGGAGCGGACGAGGCAAATGTCATCCGCATTGGCTGCTATATGCGGGATGTAATCCGAGAACTCGGTACCGGATTTACCGAAACGCTGGAACTTCCGCTCACTCGCAAAGACTTTTGCGTCGGGTTTTACGAACGCGAGTTGCAGATCTTTCGTCAACGAAGGCGGGAGCGATTCGCCGTTCCATTTGACCAACGCCGGCTTCGGGTCGTAGAGATCGATCTGGCTTGGAGCGCCTTCCTGAAACAGGAAGATCACGTTCTTCGCCTTCGGTGCAAAGTGAGGAGCTCGAGCTGCAAGTGGATCGTCTTGTGAAGGGGGGGTGTCTTGCGCAAGTAAGTTCGACAACGCCGCGATTCCGATGCCGCCAGTGATCTGGCGAAAGAAATCGCGCCGTGTCCGGATGCGCAAATAGTCTTCGATGTTCATAGCAACTTATTCCCGGCGGATGAATTCGTCCAAGTTCAGGAGCACGCTGCCGAGGGCAACCCAGGAAGCAGCTTCCACGCGACTACTACCGTAGAGGTCAACAGACCACAACTTCTCGGCTGAGGCCGGATCCTTTTCAAAGATTCGAGTTTGTTCGCCGTAGTATTTGGCGAGCGCCTCACGTTCAGCACCGCTCGGAGTGCGCGACAGGCAAAGCTCGAAGATATGCGCAATTCGATCCTCTACGGAGGACTTGGGATCTTCACGGAACACACGCGCAGCGAGACCCTGAGCCGCTTCCAGGAACACAGGATCATTCAGCAGGTTAAGGGCTTGTAACGGTGTAGTGGAGCGGTTGCGCCGGCAGGACGATGCGTTAGCGTCCGGAGCGTCGAAGTTCATCAACTGTGGGTATGGAACAGTACGCTGGAAGTGGATATAGAGCCCGCGACGATAGCGATCCCTTCCCTGACTCTCGTTCCACTTCACGGAGCCTGCATAAGCAAGCTCCGCCACTCCAGCAGGCTGAGGTGGTCGAACACTCTTGCCGCCGATCTCGGGGTAAAGCAGAGCGCTTACCGCCAACGCAGAGTCGCGGATGGCTTCCGCGGGGAGACGCAAACGGGATTGCCTCGCCAGCAACGCGTTGTCGGGATCTCTCGCCTCAACGTCAGGTCTGGATGCGGACGACTGACGGTACGTAGCTGAAGTCACGATAAGACGATGAAGATCCTTGACGCGCCAGCCGCTATCTATGAATCGCGCCGCCAGCCAGTCCATCAGTTCCGGATGCGTCGGCTTTTCGCCTTGTTTTCCAAAATCGTCAGCGGTGCGAACGAGGCCTCGACCGAAGTACTCCTGCCAGATGCGATTGACCGCGACACGCGCTGTCAACGGATTGTCAGGCGCTACGATCCAACGCGCCAGCTTCAAGCGGTTCGGAGAGCCATTCGTAGGCAGCGACGGGAGAAAGGCAGGCGTCCCGGGCGTCACTTCGATTCCACGATTGCGCCAGTCACCGCGTACATGGAGATGGGTTTTTCGATGAACGCTATCTTCGGCAATCGTAGGCGCAAGACTGATTGCCGGGAACGACGCCGCGAGTTCCGCGAGTTGCTTGCGGGCAGCCGAGTAGTTCAGTTCCTTGATCCGCTCCTTGCTGATTACACGATGGTAATTGATCACGAAATGGTCAGTGAGAGCGTCGGCGTCTCTCGTCGTCCGTTGTTCCGCCGGCGTTCGAAGAATGCGTTCCCCGTTATCGAGATACTTCTGCAGCGCGTCGAATGCATGATCCCAGTCCGTCCACTTGCCTGGCGAGTCGGCGGCCTGCTTCATTTGCTCCTCCCAGGCGGCCTGTAACGGGAGTACGCCAAACTTCTTCAGGATCGCGTTTCTTTGACGCCTATACTCCGGCAGAGCCTGCAGGTATGGTCCGTACTCGCCGGCCAGCGGGGCTTCGATATCCACCTCGGCTGCATTGTTAAAGAACGCGAAGAGCTGGTAAAACTCCTTCTGTGTGATCGGATCGAATTTGTGGTCATGGCACTGCGCGCACCCAACGGTCAACCCGAGCCACACCGTCCCGACCGTACTCGCGCGATCAACGACCTGCTCATTCCGAAACTGTTCGATGTTGACGCCACCCTCCCGGTTCGTCAGCGTATTGCGATGAAAGCCAGTCGCCACCCGCTGCTCGACGCTCGCGGCTGGAAGTAGATCACCGGCTATCTGCTCGGTCGTGAACTGATCGAACGGCATGTCGCGATTGATGGCGTTAATGACCCAGTGCCGATAGCGCCAGGCATGCGGCCGGACATAGTCTTTCTCATAGCCATCGCTGTCTGCATAGCGCGCAAGATCCAGCCAGTGGCGCGCCCACTTCTCTCCGAATTGCGGCGTCGCGAGCAACCGGTCCACCAGCCGCTCGTAGGCATCGGAACGATTGTCTTGAAGGAACTCGGAAACTTCTGCAGGCTTTGGAGGCAGTCCGGTGAGGTCCAGACTCACCCGCCGGATCAACGTCGTCTTAGCAGCTTCGGAAGCGGGCTCGATGCCCTCCTTTCCAAGACGCGCCAAGATGAATTGATCTACTGCATTCCGCGCCCACGCCGCATTATTCGTCTGAGGTGGTTGCGGACGCGTGATCGGCTGGAACGACCAGTGTGTTGATCTGGTTGAAACTGCCTTCGTGGGTTTAGCGTCGATCGGCCAGTTGGCTCCTTGATCGATCCACGCCCGCAACAGCCCGATTTCCGCCGGCGTTAATCGTTTGCCGGCTGGTGGCATCACCACCTTCTCCTCGATGCCGGCAACCAGATGGACAAGTCGACTCTTCGCGCTGTCTTTTGGCAGAATGACCGGTCCCGAGTAGCCGCCCTTTAACGCCTGCTCGGCGTCGTCGAGTCGCAAACCACTCAGTTGTTGCGCCGTGCCATGGCATGCATGGCATCTGCTCTTGAAGAGCGGTTCGATGTCACGAACGAAGTCGACTGGTCGGGTCGCGGCCGGCGGCAGTTCCTTCTCAGCGCCGAACGCGATAACCGATACAATCCAGCATAGGACGAAGAAGCTCTTCATAAATCTGTCCGCAATTTCTATTTGCCGCAGCAGGCCCCGAGGAAGCCTGCAGCGGCAACGGCAGTCTTCTTAGAACGTGAGCCGACCATTAAACTGAATCACTCGTGCGCCACGAGTACCTGTAAACTTACCGAAATTCGCACTGCGGATATTGGAGTCCACGGCGCTGAAGTTAGTGTGATTGAAGGCGTTCAACATGTCCGCGCGGACTTGAAAACGATATCGTTCCGAAAAGTTGAAGTTCTTCGCCAGGCCAAGATCCAGGTTCCAGTATCCAGGCAAGCGGATCGCATTGCGGCCAAGGTTACCCGGACGCTCCGGCGCGCCACTGGCCACGATCTGCGGTACCTCTCGGAACGCTGCGCGATTCAGATACACCAGATCGGTCTCAGCGCTGTCCAGATAAACGTCGCCACCTACATAATCGAGACGTTGACCCGGAATGGAGGACGGGTTCGCGATGCTGAACGGAGTACCGGTTTGCGCTGCATAGATCCCGCTCAGTTGCCAACCCCCAAGAGCCAGGCGCTGGAGCGCGGAGGAATTCCCAAGTTGCGCAAACGGTAATTCGTATAGGAAATCGGTCGCGAACCGCTGACGAACGTCAGTGGGACCGGGACCGTGTTCGATGCGCATATTGTTATTGTCTTGCACTCTCTGACTATTCAACAAGAGGTCGCCATCGCTGAACGTAAGCTGATGCGCCCATGTGTAATGCACATTGAATAGGAAGCTATTCGACAGGCGCTTTCGTAGCGAGCTCTGCCACGATTCATAGCGGCTTCGATCACTGCCGTCATAGGCCCGGTATGTTCCCAGCGCGGGGTTCGGACGAATGCCCGTGATGCGGTCTACTTGATTCAGATCGCGCACCATGTTTAGCTTCAGGCCGCGAGTGCCCACATAGCCCGTTTCGAGGACCAACGTCTCCGTCAGTTGCCGTTGAATCCCGAACTGTAACTGAATTGCATACGCATTTACATAGTTCTCGCTGACAACTGCAGCCGGAGCCAATGCAGCTCCTTTCACCAACGGCAGAACATTCGCGTTCACCACGTTATATCTGAGCACGTCGTATTGAAGCGCGTCAGCACGAGAGAAGACGCGTCGAAAAGGTTCGTCAATCGCGTTCTGAACAAGGTCCACCGGACCGCCAAACATGTTGCGAGGATTAACGAACACTCCGATACCGCCGCGAATAACGGTTTTGCCATCCTGATCCACTGTGTAGGCGAATCCCAGACGCGGCGAGAAATTGTTGCGATCGGCTTTGTAAATACTGTCGGAAGGCAACAAAGTACCTCTGCCATAGTCCGAGATGTTGAATAGGCGGCCGTCCCGTTCCTTGGGTACGGAGAAGTAATCATAGCGGGTCCCGATGTTCAGCGTCAGGCGGCGACTGACACGGAAGTCATCCTGTATGAACCCGCCAAGCTGCCACTGTGTCATCTGGAAAGGAAGCACACCGAACGTGACCTGGATCCGGCTTGGAATGTTCGCCAGGAAATCAGCTTCATTGGTGTACTGCAGGTCAGGCGACTCAATGTTCTCGCGACGAATCCTTCTGGTGAGATAGATAGCGCCCGCCTTGATGTTATGGCGTCCCATGGTCTTTGCGGAGACATTCTCGAACGAGATCGTTTCGCCTGAGCGGCCAAGAGTTTCCCCGCCGGCGCTGAATCCGAGATTGCCGGATATGCCGGACAGGCCTAAGCCGTAAATGCCATCTACGCGGGCTACTTCGTTATGATTGACCCCGAAACGCGTCTCATTGGTCCAGGTAGGTCTCGAGTAAATCAAGTTGAGAGTTCCCGATTCTGTCAAACCGTTGAAGGTCTGGGGGTTCGCAACAGCCACCCGGGGGTTCTCCACAAATGGGCGCCCTCGTGTATACCGCGCGCTCATGATCATGTTGTCGTTGATGTTATAGTCAACGCGAGTCACAGCGTGATTGTCTTTACCAGGATTGGCAGCATTCGTTACGAAAAACGCATTGATTGCTCCCGGCGTACTGGCTGCAGTCGGTAGCGGAAACAAATCGAAGAAAGGCTTATACGCGGGAACAGCGGCGATGGACCTTGCTCTAAATTCGGCAGTCGGCACATTGCCGCTGATCGTCTGCGCTCGAACCTGACGATATCCCTCATACACACCAAAAAAGAAAAGTTTGTCTCGAATGATGTGGCCGCCGACGGAACCGCCGAACTGGTTATAGACCAATGCGCCTTTCGTCGTTGCAAATTGCGGACGCGCCGCGAAGTCCTCCACCTGGTTATTCAGGAACAGACTGCCGTGATAGCTGTTGGTTCCGCTCTTGGTAATGATGTTGATGCTGCCGGACATGGTATTTGCCACTTCGGCCGAAGGAATTCCCTTTGTCACCACAAGCTCGGAAATCGCTTCCATGCTGACCGTTTTGATCGGGTTGAAGTTGCCCGACATTCCGAGGGACGGCGCTTCCGGATCGCCTTCCGCATCGGCGCCGTCCACCGTAAGCCGAAAGCCCGATCCGGGCAAACCGTTCATCGAGACGCCTGAGCCTTGGCTCGCAACGCCTGTACCAAGACCGATGATGTTCGTCCAATCCCGGCGCGACAACGGGAGTTCTCTGACTTGCATTTCGATCTTGGCTTCCCGCTGTTCCGCCGATACTGTATTGACGAGCGGCGTAGAAGCCGAGATCTCCACGACTTCGGACACGTTACCGAGGGCTAATCGATATTCGGCCCCGACCCGCTGCCCAGCCCCAAGTTCAATTCCAGCGTGCTTCTGAGCCTTGAAGCCACTGGCCTCCACCGACACCGTATAAACACCCACCGGCAGAAACGCAACCGTGAACTCGCCCGATCCGTCCGAGACTGCGCTGGACGTAGTGTTCGTCCCTTCATTTGTCATCGTGATCTTGGCTTGTGGAACGCCGGCGCCCGATGGGTCAAGCACACGGCCATAGATGGTTGCGGTCGTCACCTGAGCTGTGACGGGGACGGCCAACAAAGCCGCAATAGCAAGACATTGCTTCCAATTCATCAAGTTTCTCCTAGACTTTCGGCGTCGACCAATGTTTTCGGTACTCCCGGCCAAGCATGCCGTTCGCCTGGGAGTCACCGGAAATCGATTCTGTTGCGCCATCAAACTTTAGGTTGCGTCCCGTACGCGCAACGATGTTGCCGAGTTGAAGAAGGTTGTTCGTGATCTGAAGTTCTTCGATGTCCGCGTTCGGCTTCTTGCGGCTCTTCACGCACTCAATGAAATTGCGGTGATGATGAACGGAATCGGCATCGCCGGCAGAATCATACTCTTCGGACACCAGCTTGCCTTTGATGTCGTAGACGCGATAGCCCCACGGTCTCGGCCAGCGACCAATCTGAACGGAGCCTTCTGTACCGTAGACTGCTACGCCGTTCTGCTGGCCCTCCATTCCATATGGGTTCCAGATACGCATTTCCCAGATCAGTTGACGATCCGGATAGTCGTACGAAATGTTCATAGTGTCCGGAGTCTGTTGATCGTCATCGAAGAAGATCTTTCTCCCCGACCCATAGACAGCCGTGGGGTTTCCGACCCCCAGCGCCCAACGAGCCATATCGATCTGGTGCGCGCCATCGTTGCCGATATCGCCTGTGCCCGTGTTCCATTGCCAGTGCCACTTGTAATGGAAGCGATTCTCGTTGAACGGACGAGCAACCGCCGGACCCGTCCACGTATCGAAATCGACTTCCGCGGGCGCTTGGCTATCGTCTGTATGTCCGATGAAATCGCGCAACTGCACGTCCCATGCCTTCGCCATCAGCACCTTCCCGATCTTGCCGGAGCGGATGTACTCCATGGCTTTCAACGTCGAAGGCCGGGAGCGCGAATGAGTGCCGACTGTGACAATTCTTTGATGCTGTCGAGCGGCCTTAATCATCGCGCGGCCCTCGCGCACATTGTGCGCAGGTGGCTTCTCGACGTAGACGTCCTTGCCGGCAGCACAGGCCAGAATGGTGGCCGGCGCGTGCCAGTGGTCCGGTGTCGCGATCGCTACGGCATCGACGCTCTTGTCGTCCAGAACGCGCCGCAGATCCTTAACCAGCTTCGCAGCGGGACGGCCTGAGCCCTGTTCGACAGCCTTGGCGCAGTTCGCGTAGACACGATCATCGACATCACAGAGGTGAACGATATTCACATCGGGCAGGCCGGCGAAGCTGCCTGCGAGATGGCGGCCCTGTCCACGGATGCCGATTACCGCCAGGTTCACTTTATCGTTTGCGGCCACGGCTGGCGAGGCCAGCGCGATCGCAGAGGTTGCGGCGAGGAAGTCGCGACGGTTCATGATAGATTCCTTTCGATTTGTCGGATATATTCAAATGCTTTGCGAGCGACGGTCTCACCGTCGGGACGAAAATCAAAGACTTCGACGGAAAGCCAGCCGCTGTAGCGGTGCTTCCGCAGGGC
The DNA here is from genome assembly GCA_963844855.1 of Bryobacteraceae bacterium. Taxonomy (GTDB): domain Bacteria; phylum Acidobacteriota; class Terriglobia; order Bryobacterales; family Bryobacteraceae; genus DASQDN01. The sequence continues at coordinate 36,298 of CAWJQP010000059.1, read as the reverse complement.
CTGCAACAACGGAGCAAAGGGATACGAACCACTGCCCGGAAAGCGTCCGTCCATCTCGTTCAGATGAACATGTCGAATGAGTTCCAGGTGCTTGGAGACCAGACTGGGATGGGGATCCTTCTCGGCGACCAGATTGTGCGTATCCAGCATTGTCCGCAGCGCGGGACTGCCGATCTTCCGAACCACGGCTTCGGCTTCGGCGATTGTATTGATGGTGTCGGTGAATTGCGGCGAGAGCGGTTCTAATAGGATCGTCACGCCTTGCTGCTCAGCGATCGGAGCCATACGCGCAAGCCCCGCAATCAAGGGTCCCGCGCCATTGCCGGTCCTCTGTTTGCCGGAGCCGAGCACCATGAGCGGCTTCGGACCCAGACTCGCGCACACTTCGATCAAACGGGCAAAAAACTCCCAGCTCTTCTCGCGCACGGATTTGTCGGCCGTCGTCAGATGCAGTCCAGCCGGGGCCTTCAGAAACGAGTGGAAGCCGACAAAGCGCAAGTCCGCGTCTTGCAGCATGCGACGGTACGAAGCCCGTTGCGATGGAGTGAGCCTGGATGGATCGGCGGCTAGATTGGAGGCGTCGATCTCGAGGCCCGTATAGCCGATACGCCGTGCCGTTGCACACAAATCAGCAAAGGACATGCCCGGGAATGTCTCGCTGCAGATCGCTAACGGGAACGATTTGCCCGGGACGGCTGCGGAGAGTGCGAACAGGGCCTCTCGACGAGAAATCATCATAGGCCGAAAAGCTTCCTCGCGTTGGAAGAATAGATCTGCTGTTCGTCCGCCGGGGAAAGCTTCAAACTCTGAACACCGCTGATGATCAGTTGCGGATCTACCCACGGATGGTCACTCGAATACAACATCTTGGCCGTGCTCGAGAATTCAAGTCCATACTTGATCGCCAGTGGGTTCGGCGATACAGTGTCGAGCCAGACCTGTTTCAGGTACTCGCTGGGCGCGCGGCGGATATTCTCGGCGCCGCGTTTCAACACCATCGTTTGATGGTCGATACGCCCGATGAGGAACGGAAGCGCGCCACCCACATGAGGGCATACGAGCTTCAGCTTTGGATGCTGCTCCAGGACCCCGCTGAGAATCAGGCGGCATAGGGCGATAGTCGTGTCGAACATCAACCCCAACCCTGCGGCCATGTTATATCCCTTGGTTGCCTCGTAGGTCGTCGGCATCGCAGGATGTAGGAATATCGGAATACCCCGCCGCTCGGCCTCGATAAACATCGATCGGAACTGCGGCTCATCCGGAAAGTGTCCATCGAGGTTGGAATAGAGCAGAATGCCCTTCATCCCCAGCTTGGTTACGCAACGGTCTAATTCCTTCTCCATTGCCGCCGCGGAACTGAAAGGTAGGGTAGCCATGCCGAAAAAGCGTTTCGGATGAGCGCGAACGTTCTCGGCAATGAAATCGTTCAGCATCACGGCCATTGCAGGCGCGTCGGCGCCGAAGAGCTCCGGACCAGGATCGTTGATGGAAAGCGCCGCCATAGCGATGCCCGCTTTATCCATGTCGGCCAGCTTCGCTTCCGCGCTTGTGTGCTTCGGCATCAACTTTCGATGCCAGTCGCCGACCACGATATAGCGGTCTCCATCCTTGCGGTAAACGTACGGAGAGGTCTTGCGCTTTTCGAGTAGGCGAAGAAAATCCTCTGAAAACAGATGGCTCTGACAGTCGATCTTCGGGGTAGAAGAACCCTGCGCGGCTAGTGATCCAACCGTGATAGTCTGCAGGAGTTGACGTCTGGTTGGCATCAAGACCCTCCCTTCATCTGCGACACTTTGCGGAACCGGCAAAAGAAGTGGAAAAACTGCCGGCTCGTGGACCATACTGAATCGTGATGCGAAACATGATGTTGGTTGTTTGTGCTGCTACGTTGAGCGCCGCCTCCGTTGACGTGACGAGAAATGGCGAGACGATGGCAGTCAAGATCGATGGAAAGCCCGTGACGGCATTCAACTATGAATCCCGATGGGACAAGCCGTTCCTCTATCCCTTGCATACGCCCGGCGGAGTGCTGCTTTCGCGCGGTTGGCCGGTGTCGGAGCGCGCTGGGGATAGTAAAGATCATGTTTGGCATCGTGGACTGTTCTTCGGTCACGGCGATATCAATGGTGTTGATTTTTGGCGCGAGTTGGGGGCTGAGAAGACCGGCAAGCTCGTGGTGAAGTCGGCGCCGAAGTGGCAAAAGAACGTGCTTACGGCCGAAGCCGACATGATCACTCCGCAAGGAAAGAAGCTGGGATCGGTTCGCGAGGAGTATCGATTTGCGAAGGACGGGGATTCCTACCTTGTCGACGCCAGAATGAGCTTCCGCGCGGATGGCGGTGTCGAACTGAAGATCGGCGACACGGAGGAGGCAGCGTTTGGTGTTCGGCTGTCGGAGGAGTTCCGGGAAGATCGTGGAGCCACATTGATGAATTCGGACGGTCTGACGGGCTCCAAGCAAATCTGGGGCAAACGCGCGAAGTGGGTGGACTACTCGACCACAATCGATGGTCGAAAAGTGGGACTGGCAATCTTCGATCATCCGTCGAATCCTGGAGCGCCCACGTATTGGCACGCTCGCGGATATGCGTTGAATTCCGCGAATGCGTTCGGTGTCAAGGATTTTACTGGCGATAAGACTAAGAACGGGGGAATGACGATCCCCGCGGGAAAGGAATTGACCTTTCACTACCTTGTCGTGATGCACGATGGTGACTCGGCCGGCGCTGGTGTGCCCAGGTTGTACGACGAATTTGCCGCCAAGCCGTAAGCTCACTTCGTGTTGTCCGCAGTCCATAGGTGAATAACGGCGTTGCATCAGGCGACCTTCGCAAAACGCCGCGAGGCCAGCCAATTCCACAGAGTTTGCGAAGGCGCCTCGGCACGCGCCTTCTCTTCCGGAACGAGATAACTTACGATCAAGCCGACAGTAAAGAGCAACACGTTGCCGATTACTCCAATCAGCAGTTCGTCATATGGGAAGTTCCATTCGCCCAGGTCCAGCAGCGGGGTTACTCCCTTAGTCAGTGCCGCCCAGATACTAAAGCAAAGGTTCACCGCGATTCCGCAGTACACACCGATGCGGTGAGCGCGCTTTGTCAGAAATGCCAGAAAGAAAAGTCCCAGAAGGCCGCCGCTGGCGATCGCAGAGACCGCGAACCAACTCGCAAGCGCGCTGCCTTTGGTCTGGACCAGTAACAACGCGGTCCCGATATTCAGTACCCCGGTAAGCACGACAAACGACTTAGCGGCAAACAAGCGCTCGCGGTCTGTCGAACGGGGACGGAAGAACCGGTAAAAGTCTTCGACGGCGACGACCGACATCGAGTTGAGATCGCTGGCCAGCATCGTCATCGCCGATCCCGTCAGGCATGCCAGCAGTAAGCCCAGCACGCCGGGCGGTAAATGCCGGCTCAGAAAGAACGGGAACATCTGGTCTGCCTTGGTAATAGTGGATGGAATGGTTTCTCCAGTGACCTGGAAATAGCCCCAGACGCACGTCCCGATGAGCATAAACATCGCCCAGACCGGCACGGAGAGAAAAGCCCCAACCTTCACGCCCTTGAAAGCGCCGGCATCGGTCTTGGCCAGAAGGTATCGCTGGACCATAGTCTGATCAGCCACGTATCGCTGCAAATACCAGAACAGGCCATACAGCAGCAGAACCACGACAGAGTTCTTGCGGAAGTTCCATTCGGGCGCGCCAAGCTGAAATTTGTTCGCATCGATTGCGCGATTGAGAACGGACGCGGGACCGCCCTCAGGCAGAAACAGCAAAAACCCAAGCACAACAATAATCGAGACACCCATCACGAATCCCTGGATCACATCTGTCCAGACGATGGCCTCGATCCCGCCCTTTACCGCGTAAAGAATCAGCACGGCGGCTACGCCGATAATCACGCCGACGATGTTCCAACCGGTGATGCTCGAAATGGTCAGTGCCATCAGGTAAAGGACAAAGCCCATCTTGCTGAAGTGAGCGAGCGTGAAAGCGAACGCGCTGTACAAGCGCGCCGGTTTACCGAAGCGGCGCTCAAAATATTCATAGGCGCTCATGCCGATTACTTCTCGATAAAACGGAATGATGACCTTGCCAATCAGTGGCAGGACAGCGATGAGCATAAAACCAGGAACCATCAGCGACCAGTCCCTGGCGTAGCTCGAACCGGGATAGGCTACGAAAGTTACACTCGAAACCATCGTCGCCAGCATAGACATACCCATCGCCCACGCAGGCACGCTTCGCTTGGCCACAAAGAAGTTTTCGGTCGTTGTTTGACGTCGCGAAAAACGTAGACCAAGCGCAGTCATGCCGATCAGGTACGCAAGCACGACTGCGAAGTCCAGCCAACGCGCATCTGTCGTCAAGACTTCTTTCCTTGAAACATTTTGATAATCGCGCTGTTATCTTCCATTCCCCAGCCGGATTCGTAAGCGGCCGCCAGGAGTCCTTCGTGGACTTCGGTCAGCGGGAGAATAGCTCCATTTTCTTTAGCGCAGTCAAGCATCAGACGAACGTCTTTCCAGTGTTGCGCCAGACGCGCCTCCGGATGGAAGTTCTCAGTGATCATCTTCTGGCCCTTGGTGTCCATGACTTTTGCGTAAGCCGGACCTGCCTTTAGAATCTCGAGCGCTCGTTGGGGATCGATGCCGCTACGGCGCGCAAACTCCAAAGCTTCCGCCAGAACGGCACGCTGCAACCCGAGCGCTAAGTTGAGTACGAGTTTCATACGAGTGCCCGATCCCGGAGCGCCCGTGTGAAATACCGCATGGCCGAAGCTGCGCAGCAGATCCTCGGAAGCTGCAAATCCCGCGTCCGTCGCTCCGCAGATCACAATGGCGTCCCCGGCGGCGATCTGACGGCTGGACCCGCCGAGAGTCGCATCAAGATCGGAGACGTCACGTTCCGCAAGCCTGCGTGCGATTCGCTCCACAGTCTCCGGATCGCCCGTCGTCGTATCGATCACTACGTCCCCTTGCCGTAGTTCACCAGCCAGTTGCGAAACGGCAGCACACACCTCGCTGGGACCTGGCAGGCTTAGAATGATGCGGCGGCATAATCTTGCCACCTCCGCTTCATCGGAAACAGGCTGTCCGCCTACGCTCTGCAGTTGTTCCAATGCCTCGGGTATCGGGTCGTAAGCATAGAGCGGATGCCCCGCGGCAATCAGCCGCTCGGCGAGAGCGCTGCCAACCAATCCGACCCCAAGAAGGCCAACCGGCCCTCTTTCGGAATGCGAAAATTGTTTCGTCAAGTGCAAGTAAGAGTTATCATACTCACGTGACCAGCGTCAATGAGGCGAGGTATATAACAAGCTGCCACTTGGTAATCGCTAGGCGATTGTGGCTTGTCTTTTCCTGAGCCGTTGTCCGCAACGGAAAGGCAAACAGGTCCGACCCCTGTGTACAGAGCGTTGTGGGAACCAAGCCACCAGCAGGATCACCTGGCCTGGATAATGCTTCCCTTTCAATGGGTTTCTCGTCGTAGGTCAGGTAAACACACCGCGTGATCTCTTCGAACACTTCCAGAGGAAATCGATGACGACGTCACATCTCAGCCCTTGCGTTCGCAAATTTCAGTAGGTTGCCAAAGCCTGTGTATCACCTATTTGCTGCAAAACAGATTTCAGGCCTTCCATGTTCGATCGCAATCCGATCTCAGCGTCCTGCGTTTCAATGTGATTTACAATTCCAACTGGGCCACGGTATTTGCTGTTGCGGATTATCTTAAGCATTTCGAGTTCCCGGTCACCCTGTCCCACCGTGAGGATCTTGGGCCCACCGGCTTTCATGCCGTTGATGTTCACCGCATAAAGATGGGGAATCAGTTGCGGAAAGAAAGTCGGAAATCGCTCCATCTGTTCGTGCGCGTGATGGAAGTTGTAGACCATTCCGACATTCGGCATCCCCAGGCGCTGCAAGATGGCGATTTGATTCTCGGGTTCGCCGAACCAGCCGCCATGGTTGTAGATGCCAACCTTGGATCCGATCTTATTGGCTTCCGTCGCTACATAGCGCACAGCGGCAGTCGCCTGGCTGAGCTTATCTTCTTGCGATAAAGCGGCAAACTGCGGCGGCGGTGTGAGCAGATACCACAACTCGGTTTTCACTCTCCGCCGTTTCAGGAAATCAAGTATCGTTTGCAGGGGCTTTGAATTCGCGGGCTCCAGGCCCGTCGCGATCCAAAAGGCCTGCAGGCGAATCCCATACTTATTCAACGCATTGAGTTCGGCATCGAATGTTGGAATATGCTTATCCCGCCAATCATAGGCAAGTTTGGTAATGCCGAGCGACTTTAACATTGCCGCGCGCTCTTCCGGCCCACGTTCGCGCGCATCAAAGGGAACGATGCACCACGCCAACAAATTGCTCTTGGAAAACACACTGGCCTCGCGAGCCGCTACGGAAAAACCCAGCACCAGCAAACTCAAGATCAGCAGTCGTTTCATACTTATTCCCTCACCTTCTTCGTAGTTTTCGGGAGGGCGAAGGCGACATAGGCATCACCCGTCTTGCCGCCTAATTTTCCTCCGCCGGTGGCGGCGATCACGACGAACTGGCGTCCGGCGGCTTGGTAGATTGACGGCGGCGCATAGCCACCGAAAGGCAGCGTGTGCTCCCACAATTCGGCGCCGGTACGCGCATCGAAAGCGCGGATCTTGTTGTCGCGCGTTCCGGCGCAAAATACGAGCCCACCCGCCGTGACGCTTGCGCCGCCAAAGTTCTCTGTCCCGGTCTTGCTTATTCCACGCCTGGTTAGTTCCGCATACTCGCCCAACGGCGACTGCCAAGCCAGTTTGCCTGTGTTGAGGTCGATCGCATTCAGAGTTCCCCACGGTGGTCGCGCGCCTGGATACCCTTCGTCGTCGAGCAACTTCGGGTACCCGTTATGCGTATACTCCGGTTCCGCCTCCTGCGTTTTCGCTGCGGACGGAAGATCACGATCGAAGAGAAAATCGACCAACGAATGCTTTTCTGTTTCGGACAGGCCGGGCGTAGGGGGCATCAAGTTACGCCCTTTCACCACCACGTCTATAACAACGGCGTCGTCAACTCGTCCGGCCAGACTATCCAGCGGCGGCGCAGTCCCCTTTCCTTCCTTCCGCGAGCCGTGACAGGCAGCGCAGCGCTGGCGGTAGATCTTCTGTCCGTTCGTCGCGGGGGAAGAGGCGTCGCGCAGGGTGGATGTCTTGCGGCGTGAAACCGTGATGATAAAAGGAATCTCATTCGCGCTTACATATAACCATCCTGACGACGGATCGAACGCGGCGCCTGTCCATTCCGCTCCTCCATGAACTCCAAAGAAAGCGGTTGGCTTGTTCAAGGAGAACGGCTGAAACCAGCCCATGTTCGCTCCTGTGAGTTGCTTCAACACAGAAGCGCGTGAGGCAGGCGAGAGATTCGTTACTTCCTGGCTGGTAAAAGATTGTCGCGAAAACGGCTGTGGAAGCTCCACATCCGGCTGGTAAGGCCAAGCCTGCTCTTCCTCCAAGTCAGAGGGCGGGGCTTTCCGCAACCGGAAAGGAAAAATCGGCTTACCGGTTACTCGATCCAGGAGCAAAGTATTGCCAAGCTTCGTCACCTGAGCCACAGCGTCTACGCGAATGCCATTGCGAACAATGGTGACGAGGTTGGGCGCCGCAGGAATATCCAGATCCCAGATGTCGTGCCGGATCTCCTGAAAGTGCCAAAGATACTTTCCGCTGCGCGCATCCAACGCGATGACGGAGTTGGCGAACAAATTTCTGCCGCGATGATTTACACCGATGAAATTCGGGTGCGGTGAGCCCGTGGCGACGTAGACGATGCCTCTGGCGTCGTCTAATGTGATCCCGCCCCACACGTTCGCTCCCTGGAACTTTCCGGCGCGGCGCCGATGAATCCACGTATCGCGATACGGGTCAGCCTCTTCGGGAATAATGCGAAAGCTCCACACCGGCTTGCCTGTGATGGCTTGAAATGCCTTCACCTGGTTTGTGGTCGCAACAATCACACTATCCCGATGAACAACGGGAGCGGTAACGCTCTCTGCCGCAACTCTTCCGCCATCGCCGAACGACTTCACAGGCAATCCGGTAGCGGGGTCGACTGCCCACAGGTGCTCTCCTGAAGGGAAGAACAGACGGCGATCCTCGCCACGGCCTTTCTCCCAATACATAAGCCCCCGATGCGCAGGACGTCCCCCCGGGCGAAAGCTCCAAATCTCACGGCCGCTGGCGGCGTCTACTGCCACTATGCGATGGCCGGACGTAGGAGCATACATTACACCGTCAATGATGATCGGATTGCACTGAATATTGCCAACCCCGTCATTCGAGCGGTACTCCCAGGCGACCTGCAATTTTGCAACGTTGGTCTTGTCGATCTGGGTAAGGCGGGAAAACCGACTGGACGCCGTGTCACCGTGGGAGCGCACCCAGTTGCGCTCCGATCCAAAAGACCATTGCCGCGCCGTACGGGTGAGTTCACTTTTCTTAGCGGCAGGAATAATCAGATACTCCGATGTTGCGCTCTGTTCATCCGGTTCATCGGAAGCTAACCCGCGACGCTCAGCAAACATCGCAACGCCGATCAGGGTGATACCGATCGCTAGTACCGCTTCGCGGAAGCGTCTACTGGGCGGAGTAGGAATACGCATCACCTAAGCGCTTGGCCGGCATATGCAACGCTGCCCCGGCTTTCACTACACCTCCTTGCAGCACCGCGATGAAGCGCGACCGGTCTTCCAGTACGGAGATATCGCGCAAAACATCCGCGTCTACCACGAGAACGTCGGCGAGCTTTCCGGACTCCAAGGTCCCGAATTCAGATGCGCGCCCCATGATCTCCGCGCCGGTGCGCGTGGCACAGGTGATCGTCTCAAGCGGCGTGAACCCGGCGTCGTTCACAAAGAACGTCAACTCCTTGGCGTAGGTTCCATGGGGAGTCCAGGCGAATCCGTAGTCCCCTCCCATGCCCAGACGGCCACCCGCTCGAAGGATCTTTTGCGCGCTTATGATGCCGCCGTCGAGCGTTTCCTGGTGTCCGGCGATCACTACTTCGGACATTCCCCATTCCGGTCCGAAGAGAACACTTGCTTTCTCAAATTGAAGCGCGGGGATGGCGGGCACGTCGCGCTGCAGCATCAACTCCAGCGCCTCGTCATCCATAAAAGTGGCGTGCTCGATGGTGTCATACCCGGCTCGCAACGCGTTCTTGATACCTTCGGTGGCGCGGCAATGGCCGGTCACCTTCATCCCATGGTTGTGGGCCGTTTCCACAACTGCCCGCATCTCCTCAAACGTCATGCAAAGGGTATGGTGGTCATTCACCACAGGCGCCGCGGCATCGCCCGTGGGATACGTCTTAACCCATTCGACGCCATCCTTTACCAGCTTGCGAACGGCAGCGCGAGCCTCCTCAGCGCCGTTGACCAGCAGGACCAATCCTTCCATTCCGATGCGGCGAAAATCGGGGTTCCAATCCATGAGTCCGCCGGCGCCGCAGATCTCGCGGCCACTGGCGGCGAGGCGGGGTCCTGGAATCAGATCCTCCTCAATGGCCCGCTTCAGCCAAACATCGATGTTGAACAGACTGCCACCGCTGCGAGCTGCCGTATAGCCGTACTCCAAGGCAAGACGAGCATTCGCGGCGGCGCGAAGCGATACATACTCCACGGGGTAGCGAATGTCCAGATCCTGCAGGTCGGAAACGTTGAAGTAGGTTGGGTGGAAATGCGCTTCCACCAAACCGGGCAGGATGCTGCCGCCATTAGCGTCGATCGCAATGGCATCCGGCGGAACCGGAGGGAGTTGGGTTGCCGGGCCTGCAAACGCAATCCTTCCGCTTTCTATAAGGAGCGCTCCCTCGCGGAATGGCGGGCCTCCATTGCCATCAATGAGCTGGCCGTTGCGAATCACAGTCGTGCCGGAAGAAGTCAACATTGGTTCCATCCTTGGCGGGGCAGCGAAGCGAGAAACGGAAGAGTGTAGCGAGTGGATTCCTCCGGTTGTAATCCGTGAATCAGGTGGCCACAACCGGGAATCTTTACCCGCCAGCAATCGCTGATTAGTGATTCTGCAAGTTGAGCATCCTCCTCCGATAACATGCCGCCGCGTTGTGGATCGGCCTGGAGCAGCAAAGTAGGACACGGAATGCCAGCCAACGTCTCGCGAACATCATAGCCATCAAGCCAATTGCCGGCGACAATCGGATCAAGCACGGCTGGATCCAGCGCCATCAAGCAGCCTGCGGTGAAACGGATGGATGCCGGATCCCGGATTGTTTTCAGGAGAACTTCGGCGCCCGAACTCAGGCTCCGTCACCGTCATTGCAGATAATTGTTTGAACATCAGGGACTCCTCGGAACGTCGCCGGACCAGATCTTGAAGCGAAGCGAAGTACCGATGATGATAGCTGCCTTCCAGCCTATTACCCATGGTGTGAAATGGCGGATCTTCCAGAATCATCGCTATCGTAAGCCGAGGAATTCGACTTCCCACCAAAGCAGCCACCATCGCCCCCAGGGAGTGACCGTAGAGAATCACGGGGCGTCTGATCACAGATTCCATGAAGGCGCCCGCCGCTATGGCATAGTCCCGCACGAAGTAAGTAAACATGCTGGGTAGTGGAACCTCCGTGGCCGGGAAAATCCAGAGCAAAAGTCTCTCTCCGGCCTCGAAGAACGTTCGGTATGGCCATAAATGTCTGCCATCTTCTGGTGACGCCATGGAGAAAAAGTATGGGCGTGCCGAGGCCAGGGTAATGGAAGTAAGTAAGGCTGCCGCTGCCCCAAGCCCACTGCTTCTGGTTTGCTTCTTCGACCGGTGAAATTATCGTTTGACTATTGCGCGGCATCCAGTGGCGTGATAGTATCACCCCTGCATGCAGCATGCAACACGCAGCATATCCGTTCCGCAAGACAAATGGCCGCAAGGCGCAATCGTACAAGCTTCGCTGGCCGACTCTGTTTATGAACGCCTGCTCGCCATGGTGGTCCATGGCGCGCTGATGCCTGGCGACGAGATCGCCGCCTTTGCGGTCGCCCAGCAGTTTGGGGTCAGCCGGACGCCCGTGGTGGAGGCGATACGCCGATTGGTGAACGACGGGCTCCTGGAGCAGAGCCTGAATCGGACGCCGCGTGTAGCGACGTTCACTCGCAAGGACATTGAAGACGTTTATCAGATGCGGCTGGCGCTGGAATCGCTGGCGGTGGAAAACGCCACGATACGAAATCTCAGAGGAGCATCTTCGCGAGTTGCGGGATGGGTTGCAGTCGTTGCGGGACGCGCCGCGAAATGAAGAGTGGATTCAAAGCGCGCTTGAATGTGATGTTCACTTTCACGAAGTGGTGGCATCCGCCTGCGGCAACCCACGCTTACAAAAAGACATTCACCGGTACAGGCTGCTGGTTCGCGGCTTTTGCCGGCTCTCGGGCAGCATCGCTTGCCTGGAAGACGCCCTTCGAGAGCACTTGGAAATTTTGGAGTCAATGGAAAGACGCGATGCGCCTGCCGCCAGGGAAGCAATGATCCGTCATATCCGGGCTCGTCTGATACCTGTACTGGACCAGGTCCGTTAGCTGGTTTTGTTCCAGTTGCGTTCCTTGCCGCACGACAAGATTGGGCTGATTATCAGGCCATGTTTGCCTGTCAATTCCCTTGTAAGAGGAGTTCATTTTCATGATGTCGAGCAGAGCGCTGCTAGCCGTCGTTTTCGCGTTCTTCACTTTATCGCGCTCCCCGCCTTTGGCCAAGCTGTTAAAGGCAGCATTGTCGGAACATAACCGATTCCTCGGGAGCTGGGATTCCCGATGCGAATGTCGACTGTCACAGAGGTTCAAACGGGCATCTCGCGATCCGTACCCACGAACCAAAGCGGGGCGTTACGTTGCTTCCAATTTAAGCGCGGGCTCCTATTCAGTTAATGTCGCGCAACCAGGCTTCCGCAAGTTCTCGCGCGAAAACGTTGACGTGTTGGTGAACACCACTATCCGCGTCGATATGGAGCTGCAACCGGGCTCGGTTAATGAAAGTATCGTGGTATCGAGCGACGCGCCCATACTGCAAACCGATCGCGCGGACATCGGACGAAAGGTGGAAACGCGTCAGATCATCGATATGCCGCTGGCCTTCAACCGAAACTTTCAAGGATTGCTGAATCTTGTTCCCGGCGTCATTCGCAGTGCTCGCATTCACTCGGAGTTTTATAACCCTCAGGATTCGCTTTCCTCACGGGTAAACGGGCAGGCGCGTCAAGCGAACAACGTGCAAATCGAAGGAGTGGATAACAATTTTCGCAACAATCGCTTGACCGTGATGATTCCTCCTATCGAAGCGTTGGCAGCGGTGGATATCACAACAAGCAACTACGAAGCGGAGCTTGGGAGGGCCGGTGGAGCAGTGACCAACGTCACGCTGCGCTCGGGCACGAACGAATTGCACGGTAGCCTCTTCGAATTCAACCGCGTCAGCCGGTTAGCAGCCAGGAACGTTTTCGCCAATACCAAAGCGCCGGTGACGTACAACCAGTTCGGCTTCACTCTTGGCGGCCCGCTTGTTCGCAACCGGACGTTCTGGTTCGGGGATTATCAGGGAGTGCGCGACAGGCGTGGCGACTTGACGCAGGCCACTCTTCCGGATGCGGCGTTCCGAAGCGGAAATCTCTCGGCGTCTCCAACTATCATTTACGATCCGGCTACGGGCACTCCGGATGGTCGCAACCGGCAGCCGTTTCCCGGCAACATCATCCCGGACAATCGGATCAGCCCCATTGCAAGAAGCATCCTGGACCTGGTTCCACTGCCGATGATCGCCGCGCTCAACACAAACTTTCAGCGCTCCACGTGCGCAAGAAAGATATGAATTCCTTTGATGTGAAATTAGATCATCAGTTCACGCCGTCAAGCCGAATTTCAGGACGCTATTCCTTTCAACGCGCCGGCACCGAGCAGCCTCCGGTATTTGGAGCAGCGGGTGGACCAAGTCTGGGCGGCGGGCCGGCGGGCACGGCGGGCGCCTGCCACCTATCAGGCACATAGCGGCGCGGTCAACTTGACACAAGTCTTCACTCCCACGCTGATCGGTGATTTTCGCGTTGGCGTCAGCCGTTACACGAACAATGCGCAACAAAGCGACTATGGCTCGAACGCAGCGGCGGCGTTGGGCATACCTGGTGTGAACATTTCCGACTACACCACTGGCATGCCGCAGATCAATATTGACGGTTTCTCCGCCCCACTGGTGGGCTATACCAACAGTCTTCCGTGGATTCGGGCGGAAACGGGCTATTTCTATGTGGGAAGCGTGACCAAGGTAGCCGGGAATCATACGATCAAAATCGGAGGCGAGTACCGCCGGCAAGGCGATGTCGCCGATCTTCCGGATACGTATGGAGTTCGGGGAGGCTTCAATTTCGCGGCCGGGCCGACGTCGCTGAACGGCGATCCACGAACCGGGTTCGGTAATTCGTTTGCTGCTTTTCTTCTTGATGCGCCAACCCGAACGCAGCGCGAGTTGCGCGGTGTGGTCCCGCATTTGGAGCAGAACTCAATTTTTTCCTTCCTCCAAGACAAGTGGCAGATTGGACCAAAGTTAACGCTTGATCTGGGCATCCGGCACGAGGTTTATCTGCCGCCTACGCCTCGCCACCCCGGAGGATTCTCAAACTATGATCCGCAGACGAACACACTGCGGTTAGGGGGAATCGGCGCCATCCCATCCGACACAGGCGTGCGAACGTTCTTGGGAGGATTTGCTCCGCGCATAGGCGTCTCCTGGAGACTCAATGATCAGACGGTGATCCGCGGCGGCTATGGAGGCAGTCTTTTCACTCCAGGAGCCGAAGTAAAGGGTTACTACAATTACCCTGTACGGCAGTACTTCCTGACGACCGGAGCAAATTCGTATGTGCCCGCGGGTTCGCTGGCCAGCGGATTTCCTGCCCCGCTGCCTTTGGTATTTCCTTCGGATGGAATCATTCCCAATCCGCCGGATGCGGGCATTCGCTTCGTGTCCCAGGATTATCGCGATGCGCGGCTTCAATCCTGGAACGTCGCTGTGCAGCGCAAACTGCCCGGCAACTTCGTGTTTGAGGCGGCCTATGTCGGCAATCACGCCGACCGGGCAACGGTTGCGCGTGACGTCAACGCCGGATTGGTTCCTGGCGCGGGTATCGAAGGCCAGCCGCTGTACCAGAAGTTCGGAATGCGTAGCCCGATTGTGGACGATTATTATCCGACGTCCACCGATTACCACTCGCTGCAAGTGAAGTTCGACCGCCGTTTTGCGCAGGGCTTCCTGCTTACCACCGCGTACACGTACGGCAAGGCAATCGATTACTCGGGCGACTATGGCGGCCTCTTCATCAATGCGATCCCCGAGTTGAATCGCGCGCGCAGCAACGACAATCCCACCCACATCTTCGTGCAGAGCTACATCTGGGAGCTGCCATTCGGCGCAGGGAAGCCATGGCTTTCCACGGGTGTCGGGCGCTGGATCTTAGGTGGTTGGCAAGTCAATGGAATTCTCACGCTGCAAAGCGGCTTACCCTTGAACATCACGGCGCCAAGCGCTCCGTTGAATGCTCCGGGCAATGGCAACCGGCCGAATGTGAACGGCAAGCCGGAGATCAAGGGCAACGTGGGAGTGGGCGAACTTTGGTTTGATATCTCCCCGTTCTCGGCGCCGGCCCCGGCTACATACGGCACAGTTGGCCGCAACATTCTGACAGGCCCTGGCTTTGCCAACTTCGACTTTTCTGCCTTTCGCAAGTTCGTCATTACCGAGCGAACTGCCGCAGAACTCCGGTTTGAGTCTTTCAATTTCACCAACACTCCGCACTTCAGCAACCCCAATGGCGGTTTCGGCAGTGCAGGATTCGGCCAGATAACTTCCGCGCAGCAGGATCAGCGTCAAGTGCAATTGGGACTACGAATAACCTTTTAAGCGCTATGAACAAGAGAATGAATCACCTCAGCCGTCGCTCCATGCTGCTGGCTACCAGTGCGGCATTTACTTCGGCGGCGCCGGCATCGCAGCAAACCGGCATGAAAGTCGGCGTCGCCACATACTCTCTGCGTAAGTTCACGCGGCCCCAGGCGATCGCCATTCTGAAGGAGCTGGGCGTCCAGAACTTGAGCGTGAAGGAGTTTCACCTTCCATACAAAGACTCCGCGACAGATTTGCAGGCGGGACGCGCGGAGTTTGATGCTGCCGGACTGGCCATAGGAAGCGGTGGCGTGGTCGTAACGCACAAAGAGGACGAGTCCGCCCTCCGGCGTTACTTCGAGTACGGCCGGACTTGCCGCATGCCGATGTTGATCATGATGCCCGCTGCCAAGCAACTCCCAACGATCGAAAAACTAGCGTCCGAGTATCAGATACAGGTTGCCTTGCACAATCATGGCCCGGAGGATAAAAACTTCCCCACGCCTGAGTCGGTTTATGAGGCTATTCGGCCGCTGGATCGACGCATTGGCTTGTGCATCGATGTGGGGCACTCGGCTCGAGCGGGCGTGGATGTAGTGCAAGCGATTCGAAAATACAAAGATCGTCTGGTTGATGTTCACCTAAAAGATCTTCGGGATTTGAAGGGGCATACTGACTGCGAAATCGGCAAAGGCGTGCTGCCTGTCGCGGAAATTTTGAAAGCATTGAAAGCCGCGCGTTATGGCGGCTCGATCAACCTCGAGTATGAAGCCGATGCGGAGAACCCGACGGCCGGATTACGGGCATCGCTCGCATACGTGCATGGGATTCTCGCTGGCCTCAGTTCATAGCGTCATGGATCGTTACGATATCTCGCGCTCTTACGACTGGAACTATGAGAATGCGCCGCAACGGGCGCCGGGCCTGGATGTGCCACCGGTCGACGGAAACTGGAACTTCTGCGGAATTCAGGTGGCCTCGCCGTTCGGTATGCCGGCTGGTCCTTTGCTCAACAGCTCCTGGATCGTTTACTACTCTCGGCTTGGCTTCGATGTCCTGACCTATAAGACAGTTCGTTCCCGGTACCGCAAGTGTTACGAGGCGCCGAATCTGTCTCACATCCGCGCGCCCCAACTTACCGGGAATGACGATGTAGTCACAGAGGAAGCCTCCAGCGAATCGTGGGCCATCTCCTTCGGGATGCCCTCCAAGGCGGTAGAAGAATGGACAAGGGATGTGGAACGCGCACGGCGTGAGCTGTCGCCCAAACAGCTTTTGTCTGTGTCTGTAGTGGCATCTCCGGAAGAAGGATGGACACTTGAGCAGATTGTCGCTGATTTTGTCGAGTGTGCTCGCCTGGCGAAAGATTCCGGGGCTGATGCAGTTGAAGCGAACCTCTCCTGTCCCAACGTCTGCAGCCAGGAAGGACAACTCTACACGTCACCCAAGGCTTCGGCCGAAATTGCGGGCGCTCTTGCGAATGTACTTGACGGTGTTCCGCTCATTCTGAAAATCGGGCTTTTCGACAATTCAAGTCAGGCGAGCGAGTTTGTTGCTTCAATTGCACCGTTTGCTAACGCTCTGAGTACGACAAACAGTATTTCCGCGAAGGTAATGGGCGCATCCGGACAGCCTGCGTTCGGAGGCTTGTCACGGGGGATCGGCGGTTTGTGCATTCGGGATCGCTGCAATGCGGAAGTGCGGATGCTATCCCACGTGGTCGCGGCCACAGCCCCACACGTTCGACTCATCGGGGTAGGTGGGATTGCTTCTACGGAGGACGCGCGGGAGCGCTTGGCAGCCGGCGCTCACCACATTCAGATTGCTACAGCGGCGATGCTGAACCCGCTTATCGGAATCCGAATGCGCGCTGAGATGGCGAACCTCGCCCCTGCAACGCTGTGAGCCCCCGCAATCCTGTAAGAGTGATACGCCCCATTCTTTTCTGCCTGATGGTTTGCTGCCTGATGCTGCTTCCTGCTGCGGAACAGTCTCCGGTGGAAGATGGAAAAGCCCGAGCGCGTTTACCGCAGTTTCAAGTACTTCCGCCAGCAAAGCTCTATGAGATGGCGCCGTCTACGGGCAAACAGTATCTACGCGACTACCGGGACTGGCCGCGGTCGCATGGCGACAACATGTCCAGCCGCTATTCCGCCCTACGACAAGTCCACCGGGGGAACGTGCAACAGCTAAGCCTAGCGTGGACGTATCGCTCCAAGGATGGAACCGGCAACATTCAGTGCAATCCCATCATCGTGGAGGGAAGGATGTACGCCCCAACCGTTGGCGGGTCGATTGTCGCCATCGATGGAGCGACAGGGAAGGAAATCTGGCGGCAGAAAGTGGGCGGCCGCCCCGCGCTTCGGGGCTTGACGTATTGGAAGGGATCGGAAGACCCCAAAGAACGGCTGCTGTTTACCAGTGGCCAGTTCCTGTATGCTCTGGACGCCAAGACCGGGGCGCCTGTTCAAGGCTTCGGCCAGGACGGCAAAGTTCCCGCCGGGGGAGTAGTTGCGCCCGCCGTCTACAAAGACACGGTTGTAGTCGCCGTTTGGAACATGATTAAGGGATTTCGCGTTGCGACGGGCGAGTTGGCTTGGGAGTTCCCACTGATCGAAGGCGCCGATGGTTCCGGCTCCGGCAGGTCAGACAAGGGCGCCAATGCCTGGGGCGGAATGTCACTCGACAGCGAGCGCGGAATCGTCTACGTGTCCACAGGGTCGCCCCACCCGAACTTTGTCGGAATCGAACAGAAGACAGATCATCCCTACGCAAATGCCGTCGTCGCCATCGACGCCTCAACCGGCAAACGCCTATGGCATTTCCAAGAAATCCGACGCGATATTTGGGATTTGGATTTGCCCGCGCCTCCGGCTTTGGTGACGGTGAAACGGCAAGGCCGAATGTACGATGCCGTGGCGCAGGTTTCGAAGATAGGAAACACCCTGCTACTGGATCGAGCCAATGGTAAGCCGCTGTTTCCTTTTCGTCTGCGGAGAGCGCCCGTGTCCCCGCTGCCCGGCGAACGCACCGCGTCGTATCAGCCATTCCTGGAATTGCCCCAGCCGTTCGCACGGCAGGAATTCACTCTCAACGACGTCACCGATCGTTCCCACGCGGCACGCGAGTCGGTAATGAGCCAGCTTCACAACGCGCGCTTCGGCTTCTTCGAACCATTTGAGGAAGGAAAGCCCACGGCGTTCTTTGGGATCTACGGCGGCGCGGAGTGGACTGGGGCTGCATTCGACCCGGAGAGTCAGCGTCTGTTTGTCAGCGCCAACGAACTGGCGGCTATCGTGACAATTGGAAAATATGCGAGGCGCGATCCGAACGCCCCGCCAACGCCCGGCATGATCTCCTATCGCAAGCATTGCGCGGCTTGTCATGCCAATAACCGCGCGGGCGCAGGGATGGCTCCGGGGTTGAATGGCCTATCGCAGCGCTTCAACGATCAGCGCGTATTGCAGGTGATGAAGAATGGGCTGGATGCGATGCCGCCAGTGGATGTGCCGGCCACGGAGCAGGCCGCGCTCCTCGACTACTTATTCGATCGTGACGTAGCGCCCAAAACCACCGCTGATCTTCGTTACTCTTCGAACGGTTTCCCCAAGCTGTACGACAGCGATGGCTTTCCTGGCACGAGGCCACCTTGGGGAACGTTGAACGCGATCGATCTTAACAGTGGAAAGATTGCATGGAAAGCTCCTTTGGGGGAATATCCTGAGCTGACAGCGAAGGGCATTCCCAAGACTGGTACCGTCAACTTCGGCGGACCCACAGTTACCGCGGGCGGGCTCGTCTTCTGCGCCGGAACCCGAGACCGTAAGATCAGGGCGTTCGACCGGGATTCGGGGAAAGAACTGTGGTCAGCGGACCTTCCGCTAGGCGGCTATGCGCCTCCCGCTGTCTACGAAGCAGAGGGAAGGCAATTCATTGTGATCGCCGCTACGGGCGGTGGGAAACAGGGCGGCAAGACCGGAGACGCTTACGTGGCCTTCTCGCTCGCCGTCCGTTGAAGACCTGAATCCGTTCGCACCCATCCTCTCAAACGGCGTCAACTCCTGAAGGCCTGTAAACAAACTCTCCGGAAAAAAACATTTCTGGTCTAGTCTGTTTGAGAGGGCCGATTTGCACACAACCTAAATTCGTATCACGTCGCTTCGTCAGAATTCCAGACGCAATCCAAACTGAATCGTCCGCGCCGCCGTGGATGTGCCAGTGATCTGGCCAACCGTGGCCGGAACGCTGATATTCGCCTGCGGATTACCGAAATTCGCCCTATTTGGCAAGTTAAAGAACTCGAAGCGCAGTGACGAGTTCAGTCGTTCGGTTATCAGGGTGTTCTTGAAAATCGCGCCGTCCCAGGCGACGATGTTTGGACCGAAGAAAGCGTTGCGAGCGGTATTCCCGAACGTGAACGGTTGCGGAACACTGAAAGCGGCGGGATTGAACCACTGGTTGATGGACGGGTCGTCCGGAACGACGGCAGCGGGGTTTGCATAGTCCGCGCGGCCTGCGAGCCACCCCTGTAGCGTTGGCGTGAACGACACTGAATACGGCTGGCCGGTGCCAACCGTAAGAATGCCGGCCACTTGCCAGCCGCTCACAATTTTCCCTGCCGGTCCGGAGAGTCCGGCCAGCCATCGCTTTCCCTTGCCGAATGGCAAATCGTAAATATAATTCGTAACCGCGTAATGACGGCGAATTCCGTCCTGATTGCCGCGATCATACCGAAAGTTCTGGTTGTCGATCGGCGCGGTACCGAACGTCTGCTCATTCAATGCTTTACTGAACTGATACTCGAATTGCAGCGTGAATCCAGAGGTGTAGCGGCGGAGGACGCCGAACTGAAGCTGATGAAGGATGCTGCTGCGGCCGGATTCCCAATATGTGATCGGTCCCCACGGTTGATACGGACGACGAGGCTGCACGGCGCCGGGCGCCATGGAAGGCTGATTGATATTGGCGTCTCGCTCTAGATGAGTTCCTTTGTTGCCGAGGTAAGAGACACGCACCGCGGTATTCCGAAACACCTCCTGTTCAATCGTGAAATTCCACTGCTGCAAGTATGGGTTCACTCGATTGCGCGCGTTGGCGATTAGCGCGGGATTGGTAGGAATCGTCCCGTTGCCAGGGAACGGATTGTTCCATGTCAGGGAGGGCAGAGAACCCGGAATGGGCTCAAACGTTTCCTGCACACGGAATGGCGGATTTGTCACGCCCTGGCTCAGCAGAAGATTGTAGCCGGCGATTGCGTTGTAGTAAATGCCGTAACTGGCGCGCAGCACCAACCGCGAAGTGCCGAGCGGCCGGAAGGCGAGACCAACGCGAGGGGCGAAGTTATTCCGGTCCGGACGAACCCAGTTGCCAGTATCGATGCCCAACTTTTGGCCGTCGACGATCGGCAACACGGACAACAGGCGCGGGTCGGCGTTTTCCATGCCGCTCACAACCACAACCTGCCCGGTGGAAGGGTCGAAGTTCGAAATATCGCCCTGCGAGTTCTTAAATGGCGAAGCGTACTCGTAGCGCACACCTAGGTTAAGAGTCAGCCGCGGTGTGATGTTAAAGTCGTCCTGCAGATAAGCAAAGTAACGATTGTTTACACTTTCGTTCACGGCGTTCCGTGTATTTCGGGAGGTAAAGTATGCGGCGCCCAGGAGGTAGTCAGCAAACGCGTGGCCGCTGTACCGCCCGTCGAAACTGAATTGTCCTCTGTAAGGAGGCGTGTTCTGGCGGTTCAATGATGAAGGCCGCTGAAACTCGATGCCGGCTTTGATGCTGTGCTTCTTGTAAATCCACGTCGCCAAATTTGTGAACTCGTATGTAGCCTGCCGGTCGCCGGAGCCCGGCTGATCGAGAAATCCACGGAAACCCAGAATCGTGACGGTCGGCAGCCCACCCAGTCCCTCCGCCGGTGTGATCAGACCGGGGATTAGAGTGCTCGGATCGAAATCGGAGTTTTGCGGGGTGCGAAACCAGCGGTTATTCTGCATCCCGAAACGTATTTCATTGATCACGGACGGATTGATGACACGCGTGTAAGACGCGAGCACATTGTGAGTGTCATTTCCCCACCCGCCCCAGTTCCCGAACTTATCGGATGAGCCGCCGGTCTGATTGAAGGGCCCATTGGCGGACCGGAAATAGCGGCCCGTGATTCGATCCTGCGGGCTAATGTTGTAATCGATGCGCCCGGTATACCGATCAAATGGTTCCAGCGCCTGGACGTTGGTCGTGAAATTGTTGCCGAGCCCCGCGGCAGCCGTCGTAACGGTATTGGGGTCGGAGAAGAACGGATCCAAGCCTTTCGGTACGGAGCTAATGCGATTCGGTGGGATGCGGTTGTCGGGAAATGGGACGCCGCCATTAAAGGGATCACGAATCTGCGCCAGGCCGGTGAAGTCGCCGTTGCGGAGCGCGACAGTGGGCATCTGCGTGGTGATTGTCGCGCTGGCAGTCTGGCGAAAGCCTTCAAAGTTCCCGAAGAAGAAAAGTTTGTTCTTCCTGATTGGGCCTCCCAGCGATCCGCCATACTCGTTCCGATTGAACTTCGGGCGTGGCAGGCCCGCCCGGTTGGAGAAGAAATTATTTGCAGCTGTGACGCGGTTGCGATTGAAGTAGATCAGGCTGCCGTGAAACTCGTTGGTTCCCCCCTTGGTGGCCACGATGATCTGGGCGCCGCCGCGGCCGAACTCCGCAGAACCGCCATTGGCCAGCACCTTAAATTCGGCGATGGATTCGAGCGATGGCACGGTCTGCAGATTCCGCTCGTTGCCGTGATCGTTTCCGGACACACCGTCAATCCGAAGGTCCACTGCGCCGAATCCACCACTGCCGGCTATGAGGGGATTCTGACCTGCCCCTTGCACACCGGGGGACAGCGCGAGCAGACCGTAGAGATTCTGCCGGCCATTGAGCGGCATCGCATTCACCTGCCGCCCGTCCACCACGTTCGCGACCGCGGAAGAATCCGTTTGGACCACTGGAACGGAAGCGGTCACCTCGACTTTCGTGGTGATTTCTCCGACATCCAGCACTACATCTACGCGCACGGTCTGGCTGACGTTCAGAACAACCTCATTCATTATCTTTGTCTTGAATCCGGATGCCGAGACGGTGACGCGATAAACACCCGGGTCAAGGGAAGGAACCGTGTATTCGCCTTCTGGCGCCGTCACGACGGACGACGACGAACCGGTTCGGGTGTTCTCGATAATCACACTCGCACCCCCGAGCGAGGAAGCAGCTGGCGTCAGTAACACGGCCGACGATGCTTCCTCTGGGCGATTGCGCCCACGCGAGCGCAGCCAAAACTGCGCCGACAACGAACAGACGTGACATAGGTTCCTCCCACCAGGGCTGGCGTAAACTATATATGCGTTCCACTTGTATAGTCAATTCGGCTCAAGTGGGTTGTTGCAACGGTGCAGAACTTGGGCATTGTTCCATCGGCTGGGCATTGTCTTAACTTGCGAGGTTGAGCGACATTCTAAAACCTGGAATGCTGCGGTTTGTGGCGAGTGGCTCAAGCCGTCGTCACTCCCCGCTACGCCGCGAAGGATCGCGATCGCAACAGCTGGTGATTGCGAGATCTCAGTAAGTGCCAGCCGCCTCTGAACCAATTCCGAACGGCGTCGTGGAGTGAGAGAAATCGTTGCGCGTTTTTGCAGATTTGAATCTACGCGTTTGCTGTTCACGCTGCGCCGGTTGATGTGAGGCTTCGGCTCGATAGTTGGCGTAGCACGTTCCACAACTTGAGTCACGCTGCCGAAGACGCTTCGGATAGCCTCGGAGTAGCCCTCGTTTGTCGGTTATGATTCGCGTTGGTTCGGTAATCCTGGCCGCGCAACAGCCGTCGAAAAGGATCTTCCGCAGCGCGCTGATCGCGATTCGGCTGAACCAGAAATCGATCACGTTCGCCGTCTTCTATGCGAGGGATCAGACACCGAGGCTCTTTGTCCACTCTTGGCCGCCGCCATACATGAAACATCAGATCAAAAACAAATGACCGTTGTCACCTGGCCTTAGCTCTACTCGTCCGCTCGAAGCCAAACTGTCGATGGAGTCGGCTGATGCGAGGCTTCGGGCCTGAGGCAATCCGCTCCACCACCCACCAGTGGAAAAGAGTGGTTGCCCGCTGTTGTCCAGCGCCCGCTTATTATAAGAAGAAGTCCTTTTCAGAAAATCATTCCCGGGATGTGAGTATCCATTCCGCCGGACCGCGGATTCTTCACCATTCTCGGCCCGGAATTGATTCACATCGCGTCGGAATCTCTATTCACATGCCCCGGAATCCAACAGAATTCCATAATTGTCGGCGACGGCTTGGGAAAACGGCTGCCGGTAAGCGTATTTCGAATAGATGCGGTAATGGGTGTTGTCCTTCAGTTTTGCCCCATAACGCACAGTGGCCCATCGGTCCTGCGTACTGGAAGCGCCGGTGCTGGCGGCCATGCCCTGGGTCGCTTCCGCGCCCTTGTGATGACGTTGATGACGCCGTTCACGGCGTGCGCTCGCCGAGAACACTCAGGCGCCGGGTCCGCGGATGACCTAAATGTCCTCGACCATGATGCCTTCCATGTCCGAAGACACCGGAGAAGACAGGGCTGCAGACGGAATGGCCGTCGATCAAGACCAAAGCTTGTTGTACTCAGCGTTGAAGCCTCGCGCCGCTATAGCCCAGCGCGATTCGTTCATCCGGGCGACCTGCATTCCCGGCACTATATGCAGCGCCTCGGGCAAGGTGTAGGCTCCGGAACGGCGAATATCCTCCTGGGTAATGACATAGACGGCGGGAGCGCGGAGACCATGGCTGCGATCAGAAACATCGCTACACAAAAAAAGAAAACGTTGCACAGCTTGCTTATCGATCTCGTGCCCACCTTTTTGAGGGAAAACGCACCTTTACATCGCAGCATTGATTCTCAAAAATACTTCTAACTTCGTTAGCGATTGTACGTAGGTGTTGGACGATGCGGCGAAGCGACCCAACCCATGAGAATATAAATCGGCAAAGGCCAGAGAGTAGAAAGAAGCCTCTCTCGCCACAGAGATTGTTCGGATCTTTTCTGTTGGAGATCAGTCAACCGGAATCGCACGTAAGATGTTGACAAGTAATTGTCCCTGGACGCATTTCGAACTCTTGCGTCCCTCGTGCCTGCCGGAACTCTGCATCTCCGGGGCCGGGCTGGGCAAATGTTCAGAAGGCAGATGTCTATACACCTGAGCAAACGCGCCCGCGTACGTTTTAGCTCCAAATAAGCACAGTCCCCTTTTCTATTTGACTCGTAGTTGGGAACCGATCGCGTGTAGATGACAGGCTGCGTCACGATACAGCTTTCGCCAATGGAAGACTTGGTTCGCCGGGATGTCATGCGCTCGCCCCACAGATCCCACTGAAGCTGTTTGCCGATGGTCTCTTCCAGGATCCGCCGCTTCTCAGGCGTGCTTCGGATTCGACGCACCGATACGGTGGATCTGACCTGAGCGCCGACGCGAGCGTGGACTGGCGGGACGGCACGGCCGTCTCGCACCGGTACCCGTCTGCCCAAAAGCGTCAAATCCCGTCGTAGCAGGCGCAGAACCCCGAACACCGATTCAAGCTGGACAAACGGCGGGGAGTCCCGCCTGCAAGCCAACGATGTCCTTCCAAAGATCCTGCCACGCCGGACGAATTCCGATTTGACGCTTACCGACGCGATCTGATTTGGTGGCGCTAGAGCAAAGCGTTTCGCCTCCGCAACAAAGGCTATGGATATTGTCGTGAGCACGTGGGTTCTTGAGTATAGCGCACGGCGAACTGATCCGGATGACCAAGAGGCCTTGCCGAATGCGGATTTTCGATCTTCTGGCAAAACTGGCCGGCGTGCTTCTGAAGGCAAACGAGTGGCGGCTTGGGACGAACAAGACCCTAGAGCGTCCGTAGGCGATTGTTGAAGCCGATGATGAGTAATGAGAGCGCTTTGATATTTATCTGGGTTTGCATGAGACGGCGAGCATTCGCTATTTGACAAGACAGTTGTTTCTGTATTCGATTAAGTTAACGGTGATTCTAGAGAAATGAGAGCTTAATAAATTGTTGGATCGCGTGATGCTAAGATGAAATCAATCTGCGGACAACGTGGCCAGCGATCAATAGACAGTGCTATTTTGGTTAGGAAAACGCATATTTCAAGTACCCAATTTAATTGACAGTAAATGGCCCAACTTCGTACGATATATCTTCTGTAGCAAATGTGGGTGAATACCGAGTGCACAACGTGTAAAGAACACGAGGAAGAATTACTCCGGATCATGGGTGCGCACTTAGAGGCCGAGCGCGACGTTTACGACGCAGCGTTTGTACTTCGAGATCCCCAAGCGATGCACGCAGCGAATCTTAGGGTTACAGCACCTTAGCGAGGCGCGCTCACGGTTGCGGCTAAAAACCGAAGGCGCATTGGGTCGCAGATCACGGCGGCGGTCTAGATGTAGCGACCTGCTAAAAAAGACCATTCGACGTTCCCATTCCACTCCAGCTAAGAGGCGAGCAGGATGTGAACCAAAATGGAGACCTACAATAGTCTACACGTAGCCCGTGTGACTAAAGAAAATCTCGCCCAACTCATCTCTACCTACCACCAAATCCTGGTGGATGCAGGCGTTCAGCCCGAAGGTTGTCGACATAACACAAGTCCTGACTCGTGAAGAGGTTCTGGGCCACTGTCTATGGGTGTCGGTTAAAGATAACACCGCTATTGAGCCAGATCGGCGGTTTTCAAGAAGCGTTGCGTCTCATTGGATGTATCCAGGGTACTGTGATGGCCTATGGACTTTGTACGATCGCTGAGACGCGGCAACACGCGAATGACGCCAAGATGACGACATGGGATCGGATAATTGATTAAGTCCTAACGACAAGCGGTTCTCGATGTGTCGTATCCCGGCTCCCCTTTGGCATAGGTTGGACCGACGAATGAGACCAAGCAGGTTTCAGCGGCACCAGATCCTGGTCGCTGTTTTCGGCTATTTCACGTACTCAGGAAAATCCTTCAGATTTTTCTCGGTACGACCCCCAGCTTCCCCACGCTCCGGGATAGATGGACGTCCCGGTTCCGGTTCCTTCACCAACTTTGCCATCGGTACCGGTTCGTTACTGGTACAAAATATCGATTGTGTTGATCAAGTTTCCGACAACATTCGCCCGGTCAGAAATACTGCGATCGGTGTCGTAGGCGACGCGGAGGTCGGAGGGATGCCCGCGGTCTCCCATCAGGACGCCACGGATGCGCTGACCATCCTGAAAGAGACGATGTACCGGGTCCACACTTCTTCACTCACCATCTTGAATCTGGATGGGGAAAGGATACCGGTTACAATCCCGGCGAATTCTTGTATCCAAATTGACGTGCTTTCCGCCAGTCACGCACGATTGCTGTTCATTCCCAATTCGGAAACGGACCGAAAGCTCGAGACAGAAAAGAGGGGATTGCTGACTTGTCGCGGACTGCGTCTGAGTTAGCACCTGTTCGGTCTATTCGTGAGGTTTCTGCAGGGTCGAAGGTGTCAAGATTCAACCCTTCACGACACATCTTTGGGCTCATGCTTTCTTCCGATTTCAATCACCAAAAGCCACTAGTCTTTCAATTTCAGCGCGGTCTTCTTCCGTCGTATGACCCAGCTCATAAGGAAGCAACGAATGTGGTTTGTAACACCTTCGCACCGAACGGCATCGAAACCGCCAATGCGTTTCTTACGTCGGCAGACGGGCTCGTAGCCAGCGGCCAACATTGGCTCCCTTGAATACGCCATTTCCGCGCATAGAGACCAAATTCTTCAAGTCTGTGTTTCATAGCATAGGAGTCCATCCCCGAGTTCGACGCTCTTCGCAAGCCGCACCAAACATCTGATCCAAGTTTCCAATACTGCTTTTACTTCTTCTGACTTATCGTGGTAAGCCCACGGATCGTTCATACTGAGGGCTTGTTTTTCGCTATTACACATCTGCAACACCTCGCAACCCTGGGAGCGATCTTGTCGGACCGCTCCCCCCGGTTGCTCCAATTCAGAGATTAATCCTCGTCGTATTCTTCTTCCTCCACATCTTCAAACTCATCATCGCTATCCAAAATGTCGGCGATCGAATCTAATCGCGCGGTGAGATCCGCATTATCAGCTTCGAGTTCCTTGATTCGCTGCTGAAAAAGAAAGTATCTGGGCAATATCGCGGTGGCGAGAGAGGCTTCGTTCTGCTCTGCCTCATAAGGCAACTGATGCTGCATGGACAGAGAGGACCATTTTCTCTCCGGTATGTTTCTCAGGCGCGCAACTGACAACGTTTCATAAACTTCGACTGTAGACCAACAGGTTCTGAGTTCGAATAATGTTTGGGGAGCCAAACTCTTTCATTGCCAACGTCTCTGCCGCGCGGTTAACTGGAAACCCCGATATGTTCGCGAAATGGCCAATTTTGGCGCCGCAGTTTCTCTCCTGCATTCCAACAGCGCCTCCTCGTCCGTCGAAATGGGTTCCTGCCAGCCCTTTCAAGAAACGTTCTCACCGTCTCACTCCCAGCGTGCTCTTTTGGTTAACTAACTAAACTAAACCATCGATTCTTGCACGGGCACGTCTGAGTTATCCTTACTTAATTCCTCTGGGAGCCCGGACCCGCTGCCCTGACCGGGCCGCTTTCGTAGGCGTTAAGGGTGAGCGATGTAGTCCATGCGGCCGCCGTCCACGGTCAGGGTTTGCGCAGTAATGAAGCTCGAATGGGGCGAGGCGAGAAACGCAACAGCATGTGCAATGTCATCCGGCCTGCCGACGTGGGAGACCATCGTCACTCCGATAATCTTTTCAATCAGGTTCTCGAGCCCTGCGACCACGTCTGTAAGGATGAAGCCCGGGGCTACGGCGTTCACGGTTATTGCGAACGGGCCGAGGTCCATCGCGAAGCGACGCGTGAGGAGAATCACCGCTGATTTAGTGGCGGCATAGAAGGTCGTGCCTGGCAGACTCGTACCGTACGCGGCAATTGACGTCAGGTTAACAATCCGGCCGAAGCGGCGTTGTTTCATTGACTCCGCAACCATACGAGTCGTGTTGATGATTCCGCCCACGTTGACCCGTCGCATTTCCTCAAACTTGGCTTGGTCGTACTGGTCGAGATCGGCGCGGTGGAGAATGGCGGCGTTATTCACCAATATGTCTATCGGGCCGAGCTCGGCGGATATGGTGGCGACCATCGCTCGCACCTGATCGGCGTTCGAAACGTCGCACCGGCAGGTGATGGCTCTTCCACCGGAGTTTCGAATCTCGGACGCGAGCAACTCAGCTTCGTCGCGGCGCTGCGCATAATTGATTGCGACGGAAGCTCCGTCTTGAGATAGGCGATATGCGATCGCACGTCCCAAACCGCGCGACGCGCCTGTCACAAGGGCAGTCTTATCGGAGAGAACCATTAGTTTGCGTCGGCGGTCGCCGCTCCTTGGTCCACGCTTAATTCATCTTCAGAAATTTTGTGGACGCTCTTGGGATTGAACGTTTGCTGAGTCTGGTAGCGCATAGCCACTTCTATCCTGCCTCCGCGAAAATCGAAGAACTGGAGCAAGTACCCACCGCCCTCCATTTCCTGTAATTGGTATTGCTCTGGTGAGAGGTTGTCCGTCCATTCCGCGAAGTTCCGCGAGAACTCGGGAGCAGAGAGAACTTCTGCCGGAACCGCCATTATGAGCGTTCCTGGACTCTGGCCGAGAAGGTCCGGTATGCGATGGTATACCGCGCTCATTTGCCGAATCATCCGTTCCACTACGCCGATCTCGCCAGAATGGTCCGGCTCAGGTGGCGCGATTCCGAAGGTGATGTGATGGATAAACGGATTTCCGTAGCCCTGCTCGAACATACGTGCGCAAGCTGCATCGTCAACGGGATGAACCACCGCGATATGTTCTTGCGTCAAGCCCATGCGTCCAGCCCAACTGTCGCCCTGTTTAGGGATTTCGCTGTGCTGGGTTGCGACTGTAGCTCGCGAATTTGCTTCCGCAAATTCGGCATTGTCTAAAGCACTTATCTCGTGACCCCCTAAAGAGGCACCCGGGGGATCGCCATCAGGCCCGCCTCTGCTGGCACGACGTCGATCTTGCCCAGCACAATTCGCATCGTCCTAGCGTTTCCCCGCCGCTCCAAGCTCACGCCCACCGCGTACATCACCGCTTCAACCTCCTTGCAACACAAGGGCGAAGGCGGGACATGGTGAAGAGAGTTTGCAAACGGATTTGCAAACGAACCACGCAGCACACCATGGCACCGAACATAACAAGGCGGGATCACGCGGACTGAAATTGGCGAACTAGAGCACACGCTTAGTCACAGACGCCACGACCCAGCCTGAGAATCATAAGACTCTAAAACCGTTGTACGGGTAACCGTACCGTGGGTTCGAATCCCACCCTCTCCGTTCAAATTTGGCGGATTTAAAAGGGTTTTGAGGCCGCTAGCGCCTCCGACCCACACCTCAACCCACACCACTCTCTAAACGGACGCCCTGAGAGCGGACGCGGACTTGTCAGTATGTCCGCTAATGACCCAGAGCGGACTTCTGGAGAAACTCCAGGGTCCTATTGGACTGGCGGCATTGCGGCGTGATCTTGTCGTAATTCTTCACCACGAGATCGATATTGGCAGGGAATTTCACGGGCTCCGGGGGCGATTTCAGTTTTGACTGCAATTCTTCGAGTTGACGCTTCTTGTGGTTCGCTGGCAGGTTTTCGCTATCTATAAAGGCGATATGTTTTTTGATAACGGCGTCTGGGCCGACGTATTTTTTGGTGTCCGGATCGATTCCACTCATAACCAGGCCGACGTTCTCAGCAACATCAAGGAACTCAGCGAATTTGCGAATTTGTATTTCTTAACCGCTTCTTCAAGCTGCTCCATAACTTTGGGGTCCGGTTGGTCCCCTTTAGGAGCCTTGGCGATGATGGGCACAATCTCCTTGTGAGCGCCAATGAAGCTCTCAATCTGCGCATCTGTTAGGGCGATCTGCTTCTGGTTCTCGTCAGGCCACGTTGCTTCTTGCGCAACAACATTTCGGCTCAAGGCACCCAAGGTCAACGCTGCCGTAAGTGCCATGCTGAAAACCACGATGAAGCGGTGGGTGGCGATGCGCATGAGGTCTCCTTAGAGTGGCTGGTTATCCGGCGCAGCATGCGAAAATAAAATCATGTTAGGCGCCGACTGAGGCGATCAGTACAGCAAGCAGCGGCCATAGGGACCAAGGTAGTAGCCGGAGGGGCACACAATCGGGGCAACCACCTCCGGGACAACCACCGGCGATGGCGCAACTATTACAGGCGACGGAGCCACTACCACAGGAGGCGCAGCCAGGAGGCCGCCCGGAACACAATAACCATAGGGGCTACGATGGAAACCAACGCCACACCAGTCCCACACCAATATGATATCAGACGCCGCTTTTTGCATCGGTGCGAAATGAATAGGCGAGGCTTGGACACTGAACGACAACAGCGACTGCGCCACAAGCCAGAATCAAAAGCAAATCCTCTAGACATTGGCAAAACTCCCAACGCTTTCCAATCCACGCGCTGCCTGACTCCGGCCGCCGGGTCCGCACTATTCATACAGTATAGTCGGCTTCGCTGCGTGCGACCAATAAGCATGATGACCGCCTCCAAAAGGCTCGTAAAGACAGATCCAAGGCACGGCTGTCGGTAGCGGCCACCGGTTGAATGTTGAGGACGTCTCTGCGTGTGCTCACTTCGACCGAGGTCAAAGTTCGTATTGTTCTGAAGGGGGAGGCGGCGAATCGGGTTTTGCGCAGCCTCGCGCACGTTAGGGGTAAAGCGCGGCGCGGACTTGTCAGTATGTCCGCTAGTGACCCAACGCGGACGACTTAGCCTCCCCTGGCTGAAGCGATGGCACGCCACAGACGCTTGCAGAACCACAGAGAGCGGGAGGCCCTTTCGGGGGCCACCCGCTCATTAAGTCACGGGCTCGGATTGGCTTTTTTGACCTGCTCCAAGACCTGACTGAGGTTGAAGGTCTCGGGCGCCTGCAGCGGTGGGTACGTCTTGTACGACACCAAGTGCCGCACCACAGCTGCTGACCGAGGGGCAGGATGTTAAAGTCGTACTGAAAGGCGGTCATTGGAGCACCGAGCGAACCGCCAGTGCTTACTGCCGACTTCCCACCGGAGGGAGCTCCGATTGTCTGCTCGAACGGGTCGCGCTTGATGTTCTGCACCAGGGTGAAGTGGTAGTTGATGAGAGGCACGACCCAGCCGTCCGCCCCGGCTGCGCCATGGTGTAGTACATCTTCCAGTTCTTGTAGCGCACCGCCGATGGCGTCGAGCCCGAGAAATAGAAGAAGTAGTCTCGCGCCGACTTCTCCGACTTGCCTTCGAGGTAGTCGCGCTGGTTGACGCCATCGAGCGTCGTCTTGACGATGCCGGGATACTGGCCGGCCTCGATCTCTGCCTTCAGCCCTTCGCCCTTTGGTCCGCCGGCGATATCCACCAGGTGGGCACCCAGTCGAGGGCTGCGAACAGTTGGTTCTTGACCGTGCCGGGCTTGATGTGGCCCGGCCAGCGGATGACCATCGGCGCGCGATAGCCGCCTTCCCAAGCTTCGCCTTTCTGGCCCTTGAACGGGGTGACGCCGCCGTCAGGGAAAGTAAGCGCCTCGGCGCCGTTGTCGGTGGTGAAGACGACGATGGTGTTGTCGAGCTGGCCCATCTCTTCGAGTTTCTTGAGGACGAAGCCGATGTTGTCGTCCATTTGCTTCATGCCGGCTTCGTTGGTGCCCCAGTCCTTTCCGCCCTTTACGCCCAGCATGGCCTCGTACTTCGGCGACAGCATGGTCACGACGTGCATCCGCGCCGGGTTGTACCAGACGAAGAATGGCTTGTTGGTCTTCTTGGGGTCGTTGCGGTCGAGGAAGTCGATGACCTTAGCCGAGATTTCCTCGTCCACCGTCCTCGACCGATCCAGCGTGAGCGGTCCCTCGTCACTGCACGTCTGGTTCTTCTCCGTACCGTCGGAGGACTCACACGAGATGACCGGACGCGGCGGTGTCAGGCATACGGTCGTCGTTTTGGGATCCACGGCGCCGGGGACCTCGGGAAGGCCATTTACCGCGTGTTCTGCACGGCGACGGCCTGCTCGGTCGGGGTCTTGTTGATGTCGGGGAAGCTCACCTGCTGCATGGCGTCGAGGTGATAGAGATAGCCCCAGTATTCCTGGAAGCCGTGTGCGGTCGGCAACGCGGCGGTGTGATCGCCGAGATGGTTCTTGCCGAACTCACCGGTGTTGTAGCCGAGGTCGATCAGGAACTTGGCGATTGCTGGAGTGCCCGGCCTTAGGTAGGTCGGGCTTCCCGGCAGCTGTGGAGGGATCATCCCGTGCGCAGCGGATACATGCCGGTGAAGAAGGCGTTGCGCCCGGAAGTGCAGCTCTGCATGGCGACATAGTCGATGAACTTGGCGCCCTCCTGTCCGATGCGGTCGATGTTGGGCGTTTCCCCGACCATCAAGCCGCCATGATAGATGCTCGGCTGCATCCAACCGATGTCGTCTCCCATGATGAAGAGGATGTTGGGTTTCTTCTCTTGGGCAGCTGCCGGAGCAGCCGTGACCCGACCGCTGCCATGCCGACGGCGAGGAGCGCCGCCAAGGCGGTCGGCGCGCTGGTCCGACTTCGTTTAACGCCTGAAGAAATCTGGATTGTACTCATGGGTACCTCCTGTGATGGGGTGCCCCCGCCAGCGAAGTTTCGGCCTGCGCCCTGTCGCAATCAAGCGACTTCGCCAGCGGCAAAAAGTGCGAGGATGGGAACCAATCGACGCCTTGCGCGGCGGCGGCAATCCCCACTGCCACGCGAAGATCTCATCAATCAGGCCGGGATCACCCCAGGGAAACATCTCGAAGCGACGCTGTGCCTGCCAGCGCCGTAAGCATTGCGCTGGCGTCATGGCCCGATCGAAGATGGGTGGCCTGCCTAATTTCGTTAATTTCGCCGGGTCATTGCAGGCCGAACTTGACAGAGCTAGTTCGCGCGGGATCGAGTGTTGCGCATGGATGCCTCAATTGTGACAGCCGTCGCCGGGCTAACGGGAGCCGCTCATCGGCGGATTTACATCCGTTCTCGCGTCTTGGTTGAGCCAACACACTCAGGCAAAGGCGCAGCGGCTCCAGCAGGACCAACTCCAGCGACAAGGAATATACAAAGAATTCATCAATGATGCTGCGAAGCTATATGTCGATGCGCTTCAGTCTGACAAAGCAGACGTTTCCGCCTTGATGGGGCTTTACGCGCAGGTAAGCAAAATGCGCGTCCTATCCTCAGCAAGTGTCATCGACCGCGCCGACGAGATGCTCAAAAAAATCACTAATACATATCTGGAACCGAATAAGGTCTGAACTGAGTGAAATGGCGAATAGCGGGTTGATCGACCCACTTCGCAATTTCAGCGAGGCCTGCCGTGCAGAATCCGAGCGTCTCCATTTCGGGCCGCCTAGCTAGCTATTCGCGGGATGCGCGGTTCGCAAATATTGGCCAGGTCTCATCGGGTGCGTCGAGCAGGCAGAGGAACGACGACAGCTTTCTTCTTCGGACGCTCCTTAAGCGTGGACGCTTCCCACTCAGCCAACTCGCGATGAAACGGCACATCGATGTTGTTGTCGCCCCAAATCAAATAACGCTCGGCACAATGCCCCCGGCGCTTCCGCGACCGTCAGACTTTTCGATCAGGCCATGGTCGCCGCAGTGGTGATCGCCATTGCCTACATTGCTTCCATCATGGTGGGGTGGCTGTGATGCTGGGTTGATTAATCCGCGTCGAGTGATAGTTAGGCAATGGTGATGGTTCCCTGACCAATCACCACTCTCCTCTTGGAAGAGCGGAAGAAGCCCTGGCGCGTCCACCGTCCGGGCTTCTTCTATAATACGTCGGCCCCTTCGGCCTTGGAAAGATGCTGCAATTCTCGCCAAGCTCAATCCCAGCCTTCGCCAGCGCGTTCACCACGGCCGTGATGGTGCCGCTCTGCCCACGCACAGTATGCGCCCCCCCACATCCGCGCGGCCGCTTGCCGTTGCAGCAGCGAGCATCTTGAGCGGCTTCGTGGCGGTCTTCGACGATTCCTTGAAGGGCCGGTGCCTGCGAAGGGCCTAGCTCTGTTTTGTTCCCACGGGCGTGAACCACAGCGGACAGTCGTAATCAATCAAGAGTTCTTCCCCCTTTTTGATTTCACGATCCGCAACAAGTGTGAGCGTCAAGTTTTCAAAGTCACAACAGAAATCGACATTGGGATTGCTGTCGTGGTTGACCATTTGCGCGACACCAAACACCAGCGCCTGACCACCATTCCACGCGATAGGATAACCGGATAACTCCTCGGGCAGTTCGCCACTAAATGGCGCAACCGGAGCGATTCCGATTACCGTCCCGGCAGGAATGTCCTCCACCGCAATGACGCCACGCCCTTTGCCATCAACCTTGCGAACCTCGATCATAGCTCCATCCCGTTCTACAGGTGCCCATCCTGCCAGGTCCGCCAGTCCGTAGACCATATAGCCCACGTCTCGCTAGGCGCATTCGGGGCATCGTCGCGTCGGCCTTGTTGACGAAACGCGCCTGGTTTTTCGCGGAGGGTAGAGCGTCTCGCCACGCCACGGGCAGCGTTTAAGTCATCACGCCTGACGGATGCTAAGTGGTGCCACCCGAAGCTTGTTGTGGAGGTGAAGCATTTGGCCGGAAGCAAACTGCTCCGCCATGCCACCGTAAGAGGCTTCACTCAGCCCTAGCTGGCGTTTACCGCCGCTTATCCTGTCAATGATCGAGCGTTGCGGCGCCGGGGGATTCTCCAGCGTCACCACTTTGTCCATGGCGCGGGCCTCGAATTGAATGAACTTGTCAATCATTGCCAGCGTCCCCTTCAGATCGGAGACTTTCGCATCACGCTCGTTTTGCAGCTTCTGCATCACCTTCTCAAACCAGGCATCAGCAGCTCTGAGCTGCTCATGGATAATGTGGGCACGCTCTTCTAGGTCGCTACGGATATCGCGCATGAGGCTATCCCCCTATCTCCGACTTCCGTCCTAGGCAGTGTTAGCTGAGCGACGGCTTGTGGCAGTGTTGTGGCAACGCGGAACCCCCCTCTTTGTGCCGAGGAGCGGCGCATTGGTCACTAAATTGGTGGAGGCGAGTTGCGGCTGGGCCACAGGGGGAAACCAAGCCGACGATACATATCATCCCTCAAGGTCAACCTACGCGCACCACTCGCGAGCTATTCCGGCAGACACGAGTGACGGCCTTGCAAGGCCCGCCCCTGTTTAGAGTCGGTTCAACGCTATAATCCTCTGCCTTGTTGCCCTTCCTGCACGATATTGCACCGCACTGCTGCCCTCTTGATTTTCGGGATCGTGAAACTAATTATTGGTCGCTCTTTCGAGCAATCGGACAAGGAGGTTTCGGTGGGCTCCACGGAGGACAAAATGGGTACTCTCATTTTTGTAAGCCCGACGACCGGGCTTGAAGTCTTTACCGGCGGGAAATGGATTTTGACACCTTTGCGGACCTGCCAAGCGTACTGCCCGACATTCGCTGTCCGCACTGTCCCAAACCCCATCAACTCCGTCACGTCGCTGCCCGCCTGGTTGAAGGCGTGCGCCGGACGGACGAGGCGGCTTTAGGCGAAGCTGCCACACTCTAGCTCAGGGCTTGCTGAAGAGCCTCGGCGCAGCCTATCCCGGCTATGCCGATGGGGGGTACCGCCCACCCCCGCCAGAGTGTCCGGAGTAAAAGAAGATGCCTTTTTCTCACGTCAGAGACAAGTTTCAACCGGAAGAACTCGCAAAATTGACAGAGGCCTTCAATCTAGCTTGGCCCGAGGTGTTGCTTGCACGGGGTGCGAGCACTCGGCCTCAGTTAGCCTGGTTGAAGCAAACACTCGCGCACTATCTCATTGCATGCGCAAACCCAGGTGAATTTGACCCAGAAAAATTTAAAGAGCCGAAGCGGTAAGCGCTTTGACTGGTGGAACGGGAAGGTAGCTACCTTGATTATGGCGAGGATTTTAACGAGCTGGGTTTTGAAGCCTGGCCCCCGGCCCGTCCAAGCACGGCAAATCTTTCCACGGGAGCGTTTAATCACCCGAGGGCCTTTAACCAAAGCATCACGCCGGAAGGTCAGCTCCTCTCCGTCCTGCTTTCCCAATCTGGAGGAGGGGTTCTTGCAAGCATTTTTTCTCGGCCATTTGGAAGTCCGGCAGTCCGTCCGCGAT
Organism: Bryobacteraceae bacterium; assembly: GCA_963844855.1. GTDB lineage: Bacteria > Acidobacteriota > Terriglobia > Bryobacterales > Bryobacteraceae > DASQDN01. The sequence continues at coordinate 113 of CAWJQP010000059.1, read as the reverse complement.
CTCGAAGGCAAACCGCTCCAGGGGCAGACGCACGGGCTTAAAGACAAGACGGTCGGACACGTTTTCCGTCTTCGAGAGGGCAAGGTGGCTCGCTTCGACATCCAGGATGCTGC
>CAWJQP010000058.1:0-22174 GCA_963844855.1 Bryobacteraceae bacterium | reverse complement strand
AACCCATAATAGACCCCGTATGGTCAATTTATTGCGACTGCATGAAGGCGCAATGGCCCTGCAATGATGGATAGTCTGCATGAAGGACAACAAATGGGCAAGACTGCTGGCGTATGTGACAGGACTGGTCAACCAGGAGTTGCTGCTGCAGAATGAGTACCTGGCTGCCGAAAACCGGATTTTGAGAGCGCATCTTCCGAGGCGATTGCGACTCACCGATCCAGAGAGGTCCACCCTAGCCGAGATCGGCAAACGGCTCGGGCGGAGAGCGCTGAAAGAAGTGGCACGCGTCGCCCAACCGGATACGATTCTGGCCTGGTACCGCCGGCTCATCGCCCAGAAGTTCGACGGTTCCAAGCACCGGTCTTATCCAGGACGACCGCGGATCGGCCGTGAGGTGACTGACCTCATCGTCCGCATGGCTCGCGAGAACTCCGGATGGGGCTATGACCGAATCGTCGGTGCATTGGCCAATCTAGGCCATGTTGTTTCCGATCAGACGGTGGGTAATGTCCTGCGTCGTTACGGCATCGCACCAGCACCGAAGCGAAGCCAGACGACGACTTGGAAGCAGTTCATTGCCGCGCATATGGACGTTCTCGCTGGAACGGACTTCTTCACGGTAGAGGTGCTGACATGGCGTGGCTTGGTTACCTACTATGTTCTGTTCTTTCTGCATCTGGAGACCCGGCGTGTCACCCTGGCAGGCATCACGCGGCACCCTACCGCAGAGTGGATGAGGCAAATCGCTCGCAACGCGATTGACGAGCAATCTGGGTGTCTGCAGCAACATCGGTACGTGCTCCACGACCGCGATACGAAATTCTGCGCTGAATTCCGCGAGACCTTGGCAACGGGCGGCGCGAAGTGCCTGCGACTTCCTCCGCGGAGCCCAAATCTGAATGCGTTTTCGGAGCGGTGGGTGCGCTCGGTCAAGAGTGAATGTCTTTCCAAGCTCATTCTGTTCGGTGAATCCTCATTACGTCGCACCCTGACAAATTTCTGCGAGTATTATCATGCAGAACGCCCGCACCAAGGAAAGGGAAACGTCCTTCTGTTCCCAACGCAAGACCAGCCGCAAACTTGTGACGAAGGCGTAATCTGCAAAGAACGGCTCGGCGGCTTACTGAGATATTACTGCCGCGCGGCGTGAGTTTTTTGACCAAACGCGGATTGGAGGCAAGACGGGCTGGTACTACGGCAACGTGCTATGGAGAGTTCGTGGGCTCATCGATCTACTTATGGGCGGCGTCGGTATGCGGCGAGGCCGGTCCGATCCGGACACTCCGCACGCGGGAAGTGCTTTGGATTTCTGGCGTGTCGAGGTTTACGAGCCCGGCCGGCGTCTGCGACTCTTCGCAGAGATGCGCGTCCCCGGGCGCGCATGGCTCGAATTCAGCGCCGAACCCGATGGCCGTTCAACGGTGCTTCGGCAAACCGCACAGTTCGAGCCCAGCGGTCTCGCCGGCCTGCTCTACTGGTATTGTCTCTGGCCGATTCACGAGCTAATGTTTCGCGGCATGCTGCGTCGTCTTGCCGCTGCTGCGATTCACTCGAACCGCGAATGACTGTTTACAAGTTAAATCGTGAGCTTTGGGTTCCGCGCCCCTTGCCCGATGTGTTCGAGTTTTTCTCGCGGGCGGAAAACCTTCAACGCATCACGCCGCCGTGGATGATGTTCCGGATTCTCAGCCCCGGTCCCATAGAGATGAGGGAAGGCGCCACGATCGCTTATGCATTACGAGTGCGAGGAATTCCGCTTCGCTGGCTAACGCAGATAGAAAGATGGGACCCGCCTTTCGAGTTTATCGATATCCAGACGAAGGGACCGTACAAGCTTTGGCGGCACACACATCGCTTCTCAGAGGTTGAGGGTGGGACGTTGATCGTCGATACGGTTGAGTACGCCTTACCGTTCGGAGTGCTGGGCCGCCTGACTCACCGGATTCATGTGGCTCAAGATCTTTCGCGCATTTTCGATTATCGAGAGCAGACGGTTCGGGAATTGTTCTCTTGCCTTGGTCGGAGCCAGTGAAACACTACGCGGGATCGGCCGAATTACTCCCGCAAGTCGGGATCGCAACTGGAACAGGTGGTCGGCACATTGACTTCCGCGCATAGGCCGTTATACGTCCGGATGACCTCCTTCCGAGTTGGCCGAGCCCGCCTATCGTATCAACAGCAATAGGCGGGCTCGGGGAAAGTGGGAACGAATTCTTCTGTTCCACTAATTGCGCAGTGATCTGAAGCCCGCACGAACCTCTTCCGAGAAGACTTGGGGCTGCTCCCACGCGGCAAAGTGTCCGCCCTTGGGGAGCTTGTTGAAGTGAATCAAATTGGGATATGCCTTTTCCGTCCAGCTCTTAGGCGCCGGATAGAGTTCGTCGGGGAATACGCTCACGGCCACCGGAATCTTGACGCCCTTGGCGTTGAAATATCCTTTTCCCCAATACTCCCAATAGAGACGGGCTCCGGACAGCGCCGTGTTCGTCAACCAGGTGATCGTGATGTTGTCGAGGATGTCATCCCGCGTGAGGCCCTCGGTTTGTCCTTGGAAGACGCGTGCGATCAGGTCGTAGCTACGCGCGTCGTGATCTAGGAAGTAGGCAGCCAGGCCGACGGGCGAGTCCGCGATTCCGTACAGCGTTTGCGGTCTCAGTCCCATCTGGAAGCCGTAGGCTATTCCCTTTTGATAGGCGAATTGTAGGCGCTCGTATGCTTCCTTCTCATCGGCTGAAAGACCGGCCGGAACCGGTGCGCCTGAGAAGGCCGCCCCATCAATCTCGGCCGGAAAGATGCCAGGCATGTTGGTGTGGATGCCCAGCAGCCCCGACGGTGCATGCATGCCCATCAAGTCCACGACCACAGCGCCCCAGTCGCCTCCCTGCGCCACATATCGGGTATAACCGAGCCGCTTCATGAGCAGGTCCCAAGCACTCGCGATGCGATCCGGCCCCCAACCGGTAGAGGTCGGTTTCCCTGAGTAACCGTAACCCGGCATGGACGGGATCACCACGTCGAACGCGTCAGAGGCCTCTCCACCGTGTGCAGTGGGGTTAGTGAGCGGATCAATGATCTTCATCTGTTCAATGATCGAGCCGGGCCATCCGTGTGCCACGATCAGTGGTAGTGCATTTTCGTGTTTTGAACGGACGTGAATGAAGTGAATGTCGAGCCCGTCGATCTCGGTGAGGAATTGCGGATAGGCGTTGAGCTTTCCTTCGATATTGCGCCAGTCATACTCCTTCGCCCAGTAGCGAGCCAGCGCCTGGGTTGTCGCTAGTTGTACTCCTTGCGTCGCGTCGCTGACCGTCTCTCGGTCAGGCCACTTGGTCGCATTGATGCGACGGCGCAGTTCAGTCAGTTCGGCTTCCGGAACATTCACCCGAAACGGGCGGATAGCGGTCTTGTCGGTAGCAGCTGTCGGTGTCATGGCGGTCTTTTGTCCTTTGAGCTAATTTCCCCGTGTCTCGGGGTACGCTTCTCTAGGGGCAATCAGTGCGCCACTTGTAACTCATTGAAACTGGCCAAATTGGACACAGATTGGCGGTTGCGAATTTGGTGAATCTTGTGAATCTGGCGATTCTGGCGAGGATTAGCTGAATTTGAACTGACTCTTGCGAATCTTCAGGGCTTTAATTTTGTGTTCCAGCGTTGAGGGCGGAATCTGAAGCTTGGCGGCAGCTCCGGATGGCCCGGAAACGCGGCCTCGGCTCGCGGCCAGCGCGGCCTCAATGATGTTTCGCTCGGCTCGTGGCTCGACCTGTGACTCCGTAACTGCATGAGTGGTCACCGAAGGCGATTCGTTGGACAGCCACATATCGTCGACGGCAAAGACATCGCTTGTACTCAGGATCACCGACCGTTCGATGACATTCTGCAACTCGCGAATATTGCCCGGCCAATTGTATGCCCGCAAACGCTCCAAGGTCCTTTTTTCGATTGAGCCGATATTTTTTCCAGCCTTCTTGGCGTAACGCTGGACGAAGTATTCGACCAACATCAAAATGTCAGCTTCGCGTTCTCGAAGCGCGGGCATTTCGATGGGGAATACGTTGAGGCGATAGTAGAGGTCTTCGCGGAACCGCCCGGCCGTGATGGCGGTTTTCAGGTCCCGATGCGTTGCTGCGATGACACGAACGTCAACATGGATCCGTTGCGCGCCACCGACTCGCTCGAATTCCCGCTCCTGCAGAACTCTCAGAAGGGCGACTTGCGTGTCGGGGGGAAGGTCACCCACTTCATCCAGGAAGATGGTGCCGCCATCCGCTAGTTCAAAGCGCCCGAGGTGCCGCTGCATCGCTCCGGTGAAGGCCCCTTTCTCATGGCCGAACAATTCCGAGGAGATCAGTCCCGGCGCCAGTGCAGCACAGTTCACACTGACGAAGGCGCGGCCGGCTCTCTCAGATCGCTTGTGGACCGCGCGCGCGATGAGTTCCTTGCCCGTGCCCGTCTCACCAGTGATTAGCACGGTGGAGTCTGAGGGAGCTACTTTACCAACTCGAGAAAGAACGGTCTTCAGCGTCCTCGAGGAACCAACAATTTCCTCAAACATGGATGCGCGATCCACTTCGTCCCGCAACGCCAAGTTTTCCCGATAGAGCCTATCCTTGAGCGTCCGGATCTCGGCTTCGCGCTCCTGGAGTTCGCCATAAAGGCGAGTTGTCTCGAGTAGCAATTCCTGGCTTGCGTTCAGTCTCTGGCGTTCAAGTTCGGCTTCCATCCGTAGCCTCTCTTCTCGCTCCGTAGTCTCGCGACGAAGCTTGGCCAGTTTGAGGTGCACCTCCACGCGCGCCATCAGCTCACGCGCCGTAAACGGCTTCACGATATAGTCGTCTGCTCCGGCCTGCAATCCTTCAAGTCGCGACTCCTCGCCCGCGCGCGCAGAGAGCAAGATGATAGGTGTGCTGGCAATGACCGCGTCATTACGTACTGCTCGCAGCAAGTCGAATCCATCCAACTGCGGCATCATGACATCCGCCAGTAGGAGAGCTGGCCGCAGGAGTCGTGTGGTCTCAAATGCCTGACGGCCGTCCGAGACGGTATGAACCTCATATCGGCCGTGCAACAGATGCCTGAGGTATTTGCGCATATCCGCGTTGTCGTCGGCCACGATGATCAGTTCGCGATCGACAACCGGTTCGGACCGCGCCAACGGCGTCGACAAGGCGATTAAAGACGCCGACTTAGGTAGAACTGCGGTGTCGACCGGACTCCACCCGTCCGCCGCCAGCCATCCCTGCGCCTCCTGGGCATACACGTCGGCCGTGACTCCAATAGCCACGACGGATCGTGTCGCCTGGATACGCTCCGGTGGCAAGTGCATCGTGCCAAAAGGAATCGTCACCGTAAATGTACTGCCCTGACCAGGCGCGCTTGCCGCGTGGATGTCGCCGCCATGAAGTCTGACCAATTCCTGAACGAGGGCCAAGCCAATCCCTGTGCCTTCGAACGTCCGGGCATGAGTTTCTTCGACGCGATGAAAGCGTTCGAAGACGCGCTCGCGGTGCTCCTCGGGTATCCCTACTCCCGTATCGCGGACCTGCAATTGGGCCGCGCCATCCTTCGCCTGCACCGTGACCACTACGGAACCGTCGAATGTAACTTGAACGCATTGGACAGAAGATTCGAGACCACCTTTTCCCACATGTCGCGGTCGACGTACACCATTTCAGCGATTGGCGGGCATTCTACGGAGAATTGCAACCCAGCATTTTCCATCGCGGAACGAAACACGCTCGCAATTTCCGCAGTGACCCCACCGAGGTCCGTCGGCTCATAGACCGCCTGTACGCGTCCGGCCTCAATACGTGAGAAATCCAGAAGGGTGTTGACAAGCTTGAGCAGTCTGAGCGCGTTACGGCGGACCGTGACCAGTTGTTCGTAACGGGCGGGATCGAGCCGCTCGTGCGCCTCCGTCAACACCTCCTCAAGGGGACCCAGCATTAGCGTAAGCGGGGTGCGAAACTCGTGACTTACGTTGTTGAAGAAAGCGGTCTTGACACGATCGATCTCGGCCAAAGCCTCCGCGCGTCGACGCTCCTGCTCATACGCGCGAGCGCTGGCCAGTCCAATGGCGATTTGCTCCGCGATCCGGTGAACGAAGTGGCGATAGGCGTCGTCGAATACCCGCCCCGGATGGATTCCCAGCACGAGGAACGCAGCCGCCTCGCTATGCCCACGCAAACGGATCGGCAGAACCGTGGCTTTTTGCGCTGGTAATGGCCAGCCAGGGATGGATAACGCCGCTGCGCGCTGACCCAGTTCCACGACGAGGCAATCCTCAGACAGTGCGGTCCCGAATCGCCAGATGCTCTCGTTATTGCAGTCGATCACTGTCGGATGCAACTCATCGTCGGCTTTCGCGCTGACGCTCGCAAGACGAGCTTGGTGCTCGCCGCGCCTATACTCGTATAGAAATGCGAACGGGACGCCAGTTCGATGTTGGCCGAGGGCTTCCGCGCTGACGCGCCAAACTTCGTCCTCATCTCGTGCCTCAGCCGTTCGAGACGCCAAATCGCGTAGTACCTGCCGGCGTCGATCTTCGATCACGCGTTCTGTCATGTCCAGGACTGTGGTCAACACGCCCCCAACCTGGCCGTCGTCATCTGGAATCGGGCTGTACGAAAAAGCGAAGTAGCACTCCTCCAGGTAGTTGTTGCGAAAGATCGTGAATAGCTGGCTTGCCAGTGTCCCCGTGTACGATCCCTCTGTGTAGACTTTGTCGAACAGCGGTCCGATATAATCCCACGCTTCGGAAAGCACCTCGCGGCAGCTCGAGCCCAACGCCGCCGGGTGCTTATTTCCGACCACCACACCGTACGCATCGTTGTAAAGCATCGTATAGTCTGGGCCCCAGGAAATGAGCATCGGATACCCGGAGCCCAGCACGATGCGGACGCAGGCTCTTAGCGATTGTGGCCACTGCTCCAATGGACCCAAAACCGTCGCAGACCAGTCGAGCGCACGCATCCTTGCGCCCATCTCGCCGCCTCCGGCGAATACAGACTCGACCAGCGGCGTTTTGATGAGATCCATGTCGGAATCCCTCTACTCTGCATCGGCACGTCAGACGTGTTTAGCCGAATATTGAACTATTGTCGCTCGTCCGGTCAACGCGCGACTGTTGCGGGCGAAGGGGCAAAGGAATGTCGGGCCGATCACCGGGTTTCAAAAAGCAATAGTTCCCAACGGCGTCTGCGCCGCCGTCCGCTTGCGTGTAGCGAAAGAATGCACGGTGGAGACCGATGGCGGGTGGGCCGAGGTAGCTTCCGTATGCCGCAATCGGCGAGCCTAAAGTCCGCTTCTTCTTGTGTCGGCATTCACCTGGACGTGTTGTTTGAATGTTAAGTCACGAGGAGCGCGTGGTGTACAAAAAAGCTGAACTCAACGGGCACGTTGATTCAGAGATAACTACGGAGGCTCCTCAGGCTATATGTATTACATCGGGCTGGATGTTCACAAGAAGACGATCAGCTACTGCATAAAGACGGCGAGCGGAACGATTGAGCGCGAAGGGAAGTTCGGTTCGAGCCGTCAGGAACTAGATTTCTGGGTCAAGACGCTTCCACAGCCATGGTCTGCGGCGATGGAAGCAACGATCTTTACCGGATGGATCTATGACTATCTGCTTCCGCATGCTGCTGCAGTGAAGGTTGCGCATCCGGTAATGCTGAGAGCGATTGCGGCAGCTAAGAAGAAGAACGACCGTGTAGACGCCGGCAAGTTAGCCGACTGCCTCCGCTGCGACTTCCTGCCGGAATGCCATATGGCATCTACGGAGACCAGGGACCGGCGCCGCACTCTGAGGTACCGACAACTGCTGGTCCACCAAATGGTTCAGGTGAAGAATCGGATTTCGGGGCTGCTGATGGAAACCGGGGTGGCGCACAACAAGCAGAGGCTTCATCAAATAAACGGCAGTGTTGAGAATTCGCCTTCGGCGCACCGAAGCGGATGAAAATGGCAGCAGCGGCCGGGCGCGAAGGCCGGTGCAACACTGGAATCTATTCCGAGGCAGTGTTTGGCCCGAGGATGCGTGGAAGAACCGATAATTGGGCACGAAGACCTGCTGAGCAGGGGTACGTAGCCCGCGAGCGTGACTATCGTATGGAGTCGTCCTCCCCGGTCCGCCGTATAAAGGAGGGAACGATGGAATCGGTTCATGGCACAGTCGCGGGACTGGATGTCCACAAGAAGACAGTGGTAGTTGTGGTGCTGCAGAGCGACCACTCTGACGAGGATCATGCTGCGGGCGTATTTGGTACGACGCGGTACGGGCTAAACGAGTTAATCGCGTTCCTTCGGCAACATGGAGTGACGCACGCGGCGATGGAATCGACGGCCCAGTATTGGCGGCCTGTGTGGATGGCACTTGAGGGCCAGTTCACGGTAACTCTGGCACAGGCGCGTTCGACACGCGCACCGCGCGGGCGTAAGTGGGACAAGGCCGATGCGCAGCGGATTGCAAAACGACTGTTGTCGGGTGATCTTACGGTCAGCTACGTGCCTCCGTCGGAGCAACGCGACTGGCGATTACTAAGCCGTACACAGGTTGCAATGCATGAATCAGTCGTCCGAGTGCGGAACCAGGTCGAGGTACTGCTCGAACAAGCGCAGATCAAGCTCTCGTCGGTTGTCACAGACATTCTGGGCAAGAGCGGGCGACGCATGTTGGACGCGCTGGTGGGCGGCGTCAGTGACCCTGTCGAATTGGCGAGACTGGGCGACCGGCGGCTGCATGCCAGCAAAGAGCAACTCGCTGATGCGTTGAGCGGTCATTTGACCGAGGCGCAGCGTATCGTCTTGAAACTGTACCTGGAGCAAATAGACCTGATCGAACGGCACATGGCCGAAATCGATGAGAGTCTGGCACAGGCTCTGGTACCGCATCAGGATGCAATCGAGCGCCTATGCGAAATTCCCGGCATTGGTGTTCGCACGGCACAGCACATCGTGGCCGAAACCGGACCACGAGCCGAAGTATTTGATTCAGCCGGCAAACTAGCCTCGTGGGCCGGCATGTGCCCAGGCCAACAGGAGAGTGCAGGTGTTTCCGTCAGCAGCCGTTCGGCAAAAGGGAACTGGATGCTTAGACGCACGCTATGCCAAACAGCATGGGCAGCGATCGCCACGAAAGGCAGTGAGGCCCAGCGTCGCTTTCATCGCTGGCGTCCTCGGCTGGGAACGCAAAAGGCTGCCTGGGCGATCGCGCATTACCAGATACGCATCGTATGGAAAGTTCTCCACGATGCCGTTCGATACCGCAGTCCCGATACGGAAGTCATGGCTCAGCGTGCGTTGCTTGCACGGGCGAAGCGTGCCATCAATGACCTTCGCAGGCTGGGCTATGCGGTCTCCATCACACCCCCCGAAACACAAACGGCTGGCGCCCTCGGCCTGCCAGGTTGATTTTCGAGCGTGTTGCATCGGCGTGCGGGCCATCTGATAGGCTTCGGCGTACATGAGACGGAACCGGCCGGCGCTGTTCAAGGGGCGACATTTCGAGGCCGACATCATCGTCCTCTGCGTGCGGTGGTACCTGCGGTACCCGCTCAGCTTGCGCCAGTTGGAAGAGATCATGGCCGAGCGGAACCTCAGCGTGGATCATGTCACTATCTGGCGTTGGGTCCAACGGTATGCTCCCGAACTGAACAGGCGATGCCGGCCGGAACTCCGCAACACGAACCGGTCATGGCGAGTCGATGAAACGTATTGCCGCGTTGCCGGCAAGTGGACCTATTTATATCGAGCGGTCGACTCCACCGGCGCTACGATCGACTTTCTCCTGAGCGCCAAGCGTGATGCGGCTGCGGCCAAGCGCTTCCTGCAGAAAGCCTTGTATTCGACTGGTCATCCTCGACCGAGGGTGATCAACGTGGACCGGAACCCGTCATATCCGAAAGCGATTTCGGAGCTGAAAAGGAGCGGTGAGCTCGGTCGACGGTGCCGCTGCCGACCCATACGCTACTTGAACAACGTCGTCGAGCAGGACCACCGATTTATAAAACGCCGAGTCCGGGCGGGTCAGGGATTCCGGGCCTTCCAATCAGCGTGGCGAACGCTTCAGGGAATTGAAACGATGAACATGATCCGGAAAGGACAGGTCAGGTGGTTACCGAAGGACGACATTTCCCGTCAGGCTGCGTTCATCGAACGCTTGTTCGGAGTCACCGCGGCTGCGTAATCCCAGCACCTGCCGACAACCGCGCGCCTGCGGCCCAGATTGCAACACATCCCTTATAACCAAGAGCAGAAATATTCTGTACATGTGGCTGAAAGTTTGCTACTGCCGCTCGTAGACTGATGTGAATGTCCGCGACTTTCCGTCTGCGCCCGTGGACGTCGAGCGAATCTCCATCGTCCTGCCATCCGCACTTACCGTGTACACGGAAGCGCTCGTGATCGGGCCCCGGGCGAACCCCCTCTCAAACGTCCGGTCATCCATCTTTCGGACCGTGTGTTTGGCGTCGGTGGCGACGTTGTCGCCTGTCACTTGGACAGTGGACTTCGCCAAGTCGATGGTCGTCCGCGCGCTGCCAAGGGGACTGCCCATGGTCAGAACGTCACCTGACTGTGTGATGACGAGGGAAGGGGCCTCTGAATCATATTTGGTCAGGCTGCGATCTATCTTCCAAGAACCGAGAAACGGCGCGCCCCGGCGTGCCCGCTGTGCGCAAGTGCGTGGTGGTTGTCGTGATTGGCTTGCCGTCTTTACGGAAATAACTCACGAACGTGATGGTAAGCTTGCTGCCGTCTTCGGATACCTGCACCTTCTGTCGGGTAACGACCTTCCCATTCATGGTCTCGGTCACCTCATAGGAACGGTCGTCGATTCGTTTGAGGCGGAACTTCTCCTGCGTCATCACCCCGAGGCCGGGACGATCGACATTATCGAATTCTCCCTCGTACACCGGCGTAGCGGGTGTCGTATAACGAACTCCCTGGCCGAATGGCTCGATGGTGAATACCCCGCCGGTGGGGTCGAACTGCGCTTTCGCGCGGTTCTGCTTCCATGTGCCCACGAATGGGCTTTCCGCGAACGCTGCTCCGGCCGCAAACGCCAGTAGCACTGTTATGGATAAGAGTTTCATTAGCGTGTGGCTCCTTATTTTTTTGCTACTGCTTCTTCGGCCTACTGCCGCTCCAAGACTGATGTGAATATCCGCTGCTTTCCGTCTGTGCCGACTGACTTCGAGCGAATCTCGATCGTTTTGCCATCCGCACTCAGGGTGTATACGGAGGTGCTGTTGACCGGCCCTCGGACCCACCCCGTTTCAAACGTCCGGCCATCGATCTTTCGGACCGTATGTTTAACGTCGGTCGCGACGTTGTCGCCTGTCACCTGGACCGTGGATTTCGCCAGATCGAAAGTCGTCTGCGTCCTGCCAAATGGACTGCTCATGGTCAGAACGTCACCCGACTGTGTGATCACGAAGGGAGTTGGCTCCGAGTCATATTTGGTCAGACTGCGGTCGATTTTCCAGGATCCGAGAAACGGCAGCCCTACCGGCGCGCCCGCCGCACGCTCGTAGGTGGCGGTGGTTACGTCTCCACTACCGTCTTTACGGAAGTAGCTCGTGAAGGCGCTGGTGAGCTTGCTACCGTCTTCAGACACCTGTATCTTGTGCCGGACAATGACCTTTCCATTCCGGGTCTCGGTTGCCTCATAGGAGCGGTCATCGATTCGTTTGAGACTGAACTTTTCCTGCGTCTGGGAACCGAGGCCAGGACGCTCGACACCATCAAATTCTCCCTCGTATATCGGTGAGACGTGCGTCGAATAACGAACGCCCTGTCCGAACGGCTCAATCGTGATTACGCCACCAGTCGGATCGAACTGCTGTTTGGCGCGGTTTGTTTTCCATGTGCCCGCAAACGAGCCTTCCGCGAACGCTGCTCCGGCTGCAAACGCCAGCAGCACTGTTATGGATAAGAGTTTCATTGGTCTCTCCTTGCTATTCGGCCTACTGCCGCTCCAAGACTGATGTGAATGTACGCGGCTTTCCGTCTGCGCCGATTGATTTCGAGCGAAGCTCCATCGTCCTGCCATCGGCACTCAGGGTGTATACAGTGGTGCTCTTGATCGGCCCTCGGGCGAACCCCCTCTCAAACGTCCTGTCATCGATTTTCCGGACCGTGTGTTTGGTGTGGGTCGCGATGTTGTCGCCTGTCACTTTGACCGTGGAATTCGCCAGATCGAGGACCGTCTTAACGGTGCCGACCATGGTCAGAACTTCACCTGATGCCGTGATGACGATGGGAAGCGGCTCTGAATCATATTTTGTCAGGCTGCGATCGATCTTCCAGGAGCCGAGAAACGGCAGCGCGCCGAGCGTGCCCCCCATGCGTACGTGGGTGGATGTGGATGTGGTTGTGGTTGGTTTGCCGTCTTTACGGAAGTAGCGCATGAAGGTGCTGGTGAGCTTGCTGCCATCTTCGGTTACCGCTACCTTTTCCCGGGTTATGACCTTCCCATTCCTGGTCTCCGTCGCCTCATAGGTGCGATCGTCGATGCGTTTGAGGCGAAATTTTTCCTGCGTTTCCACACCAAGGCCAGGACGATCGACATTATCGAATTCTCCCTCGTATATCGGTGATGCTGGGATCGAATAACGAATTCCCTGCCCGAACGGCTCAATGGTGATTACCCCACTAGTGGGGTCGAACTGCGCTTTGGCGCGGTTTAGCTTCCATGTGCCCACGAACGGGCTTTCCGCGAACCCTGCTCCGGACGCAAACGCCAACAGCACCGCTGTCAATAAGAGTTTCATGAGTGTCGCTCCTTTTTTTAGATCGGGCTTGTGAGATCCAGCGCGCCCATTATGGGATTTCGCTGTTGTGCGCGCACCACCTGTTCAGGTAGGGAAATATTGCTGCGGTCTTACGCCAGGTGGTTGCGCAAAGCTTTCGCCACGGCTTCCGACTTCGAATGCACTTGCAGCTTGTCGTACACCTTGCGCATGTGGAAAGACACGGTATTGACGCTGACGCCGAGTTCGACCGCGGCCGTTTTGTAGTTGTGACCGTCCACCAGCATGCGCAGCAGACGCGACTCGTGCGGTGTGAGGCCGTGATCCGCTTGAGCCGGAGGCCGGACCGTGCGGAAAAGGTCCACCACGCGGCGCGCAATCTCCGGCGACATAGGCGCCCCGCCTTCGGCAATCTCGCGCAGGCTGTCGATGAGGCGCGCCGGCGGCGTTTTTTTCAGCAGGTAGCCGCAAGCGCCGGCGCAGATAGCATCGAACACCCGGTGGTCATCGTCGTAGACCGACAGGACCAGGAACTGCCATGCGGGATGGGCCGCTTTGAGTTGACGGATGCCGTCAACGCCCGACATGCCGGGCAGCCCTATGTCCATCAGCACGACGGAGGGACTGCCCGCCGCAATCCCTTCCCACGCTTCCTCCATGGAGCCGAAGGCGCCTGTGATTGCAAAGCCAGGCGTCGAAGCGATGAGAAAGCACAGTCCTTCGCGGATCTGCCTGTTATCTTCGACAATGGCGACGTGGATCACCGGATGATCTTCAGCTTACTGCCCATGCGGAAAAATGCGCCACCTACACAGGTAGGGGCACGCGGAGCGTAACCGTGGTCCCGTCGCCGTTGCGCCATTCGATGCGGCCCCCGAGCGCGCGGGCGCGGTCTTCAAGGCTGGCGAGACCGGTGCCGTGCGTGGACTGCGCGCGGTCGAAGCCAACGCCATCGTCGGCTACCTCCAGCATCAATCCGCCGCCCTCGCAGGCAACGCGCACGCGGACACGCTGACAGCGGGAATGGCGCACGATGTTGCGCAGGCATTCGCGGTAGATGAGATACACCTCGCGGCGCACGTCGGGACGTACGGACGAAGTCTCGCGAAAATCGTCTGCCTGGAACTCGATGGCGATGTTGCGGACGGTGAGCAGATCGGCAGCGAAGCGGTGCATGCGCCCGGCGAGATCCGGCAGGTTGTCACGGGCGGGGTTGATGGCCCAGACGATGTCGCTGATCGAGTCAACCAGTTCCCGCGAGATGTCGGCAATTTGCGCGAGCGGCTCCTTGTCGGGGAGCGCTGGACGACTTCGCTGAGAATGGCGATCTGCGACAAGCCGGTACCCGACCTGATCGTGCAGGTCGCGGGCGATGCGCATGCGCACCGCCTGCACCTCGAGGCGCCGCCGCACATCGAACATGTGCCAGGCCCACGCGAGGGCGCCGAGCAGGGCCGCGAGGGAGAGAAGAAACCACCACTGCCGCCGAATGGCGCAATCACATGGAAGCCGACAACCGCCGTGGCGGGCGACATGCACGCCATCGGAGTTGATGGCCCGGACCTCGAAGCGGTGCGTACCGCTGGGCAGTTCCGCATATTGCACGGACCGCTGGGGACCAGGGACGCTCCACGGTTCGGTTTCTGAAAGGCGGTACTGGTATTGGATGATTTCGCCGGACGCAAAGCGCGGCGAGACAAAATCGATCTGCAACTGGTCGCGAATGCCTTTGAGCGAGGCGAGATCCAGCCGGCGCGCCGCTCCGGCAGTGACACCCAGCGCACGTCCGTCCACGCGCACGCCCGTAATGTAGACGTGGGGCGGGGGCGGTATGCGATCCGGCCCGGGTAACAGGCGCGCCACGCCTTGGACGGAGCCGAACCAGAGCGCGCCCTGACGGTCGCGCAGGGATGTTTGCTGCTCACCGCCGGTCAGACCATCCAGCGTGGTGAAGTGCCGGACCCGGAGCGGACCCGGCGAATCGGGATCGATCCGGTCTACGCCGAACCCGTGACCGGCATAAATGCGGCCCAGAGTGTCTTCCGTGAGGGACTGAATCTCTGCCTGGGATAAACCTTGCAACGGACCATATGTCTTGAATGTTGGCCGGTCGGCTGTCGGATCGTCGATCCGTCCGACACCTTCATCAGAGGAACCGATCCAGACACGGCCCCGCCGGTCGTTCAAGGTGCGGCGGATGCCGCCGGCCGGAACGCCGTCAGCAACTCCAAAAAATTTTAGCTTCCCGTTACGGTACCGCAGCACGCCAGTGCGCCACCAGCCGATCCAGACCTGGCCGTGGCTGTCCTCCCCGAACCCGTTCGGGCGGGCGTTCTCCACTGGTGGAAGACCATCGGCGGCAGTAAAGCGATAAAATTTCCTGGTTCGTGGATCCAACCGCATCAGACCGGCATGTGGATACCGGGTGGCAACCCAGATGCCGCCCTCCGAATCCTGGAAGATCTGGAAAATGTGGTCATCGGGTATTCCGTGACGGCGATCGAAGATGCTGAATTTCGGGGCCGGACGCCGCAGCCAGTCAGGCGGAGAAAGCAGCAGCCCGCGCTCAGAGCCGAGCCACCACCGGCCATCGGGCGCCTCCGCCCCAACCTGATACCAGCCAGTCCAGCGCGCAGAGTAGAAGGATGGATCGGCGGGAACCGGCACGGCGCGGAACCGCTCTCCTTCGAGAAAATTCAGGTCCATACGGCCAGGAAGGCGCGTAAAGGCGCAAACTTGGCCGGCACGGGTTTCCATCAAACCGTCACGTCCGGTGAGCCAGGCCATCCGCCGTTCCGTAGGAAACGAAGCCGCCGCGCGTTAACTTCATAACCCCACCGGACTCACTGCCGATCCAGAGATTGCCGGCGCGGTCGTCTTCGAGGGTGTCGATGTCCGTGTGACTAAGGCCATGTGACAAGCCATAAGTCCGGAACCTGGCGACATGTCCCTGAGCATCGCGGATAGCCTCTGCTAGGCCGGAACTTGTGGCGACCCACAGCGTATTCTCCGAGCCGAGGTGTACGACCTGAACGCCTTCTTTGGGGAGGAAAACCCGCTCGATGACGGGGCGGCCGGAATGAGAGCGGATCTGACAGAGCCCGTTCTGCGTGCCAGCCCAGAGTGTGCCGGAGCGGTCGAGCGCCAGGCCAGCACTTCGTCCGAGAGAAGCCCCTCGCGTTTGGTCAAATGGGCGGTGACTCCGCTCTCTTGCAGACGTATATCCCATTACTGGTTCCGATCCAGAGAGCGCCCGCGGAATCGCGCAAAATCGCTGAGACGGACAGTCGGCCGGCGCTGAGCGGAACGCGCGTGAACTGCGAAGCTGTCGAGGTCCTCAGCCGGTACAGTCCCGCGCTGGAGCCGACGAGCAACTCTCCCGGACGTTCTTCCAGAAGCACGGTGACGCTGAATCTGGCTTCTTCCGGCGGTTTGGCGCAGTGATAAACGGGTGCGGTGGCGATAAACTCGACGCGGCAAACGCCGTCTTCCGTGCCGGCCCAAATGCCGCCGTCGGCTGTATCGAGGATCTCGCGAATGCGCCGCTGCTTCTGCCGGAGGGGCTCGCGGTACGTGATGAACCCATAGCCATCGTAGCGGGAGAGGCCTTCGCTGGCGCCAAACCAAAGAAAGCCACGGGAATCGCGGTGGACGCGATGAATGGTGTTCGGGGCGAGGCCGTCGGTAGCACGTATAGACCTGAATCGGCAGGCGCTCGGCCGAAAGGATGGCTGTCAGACAGGAAAAGAGAAACAAGATAGCAAGCGACTGGACTGGATGGCTCTCCGGGGGCA
The DNA here is from genome assembly GCA_963844855.1 of Bryobacteraceae bacterium. GTDB lineage: Bacteria > Acidobacteriota > Terriglobia > Bryobacterales > Bryobacteraceae > DASQDN01. The sequence continues at coordinate 5,628 of CAWJQP010000058.1, read as the reverse complement.
CGCATCAGGACAAGAAGGTCGGCTTTCCTCGACTGAGATGAATAGTATACGAACGGACGAGTGAACGGCCACCGAAAAAGCAAGCACCCCTACAGCAGGCCGATAAGGCAGACGTTGACCCCTGTCCCTCCAAAATATCCAGATCGATCTTAATCATTGAGGTTGATCGACTTTCATTTACGTCTTACGGCGGCGCGGCAAGTCTTACTCACCGTGGTCGGAACCCTTGTCTCGATGTTGAAGACTTCGGCTGAGCTACGACTGGAGAACCTCGCCTTGCGGCAACAACTCGGCGTCTTGCGCAGGTCGGCCCCAAACGGCTCAAACTGACGCCAGCCGACCGACTCTTCTGGGTCTGGTTGCGGAGCCTGTGCAGCGACTGGAAATCGGTCCTGATGATCGTAAATGCCGACACAGTTGTCGCTTGGCATCGTATAGGCTTCCGTTTGTTTTGGACGTGGAAATCCACCGTGGCAAGCGAGGTCGGCCCGAGTGTGCCGCAACAGGTTCAAAATCTGATCCGGATGATGAGCCGCAACAACCCGCGCTGGGGTGCACCACGCATTCACGGCGAGTTGCTCAAGCTAGGCATTGAGATTACTGAACCAACGGTCGCCAAGGAATACATGGTTCGACTTCGAAGACCGCCTTCGCAGACTTGGCGGACGTTCCTCGAGAACCATGCCAAGAGCATGGCGTCAGTAGACTTCTTCACCGTTGTCGTGCGCACAAATTCAATCCCGAATCTCGGCGGTAGGTTCGCGAACAGTTCGCGAACGTTCTGCAGCACAATACTTTCGCCATGGATTTTGTCTTTGCGCAGCGACGTGACAGACGGTCGAATGGTCCCGACCGTTGTAGAACCTGCCAATGCGAGTCGTACTCCACCGTCCGACATTCTTGGCGAGGTACATGGCAAGCTGCCGGTTGAAGGCAGCTGGCTGCGCGTTGCCTTTGACTCGAGCCGGTCCAAGATGCACCGTTATAATCGCGTCGATACAAGCTAGAGACACGGGGCGGTCCGAAACTGGCCTGTATGCCGAAGTTGCCATCAGATCACTCCTCCTCTCGATAAGGGGATTGTTGTATTGACTGCATCAATATTGCTACCCGGGGCCACTTTCAACGCTGTACCATCCTCGGTGAGTTGCACAGGGCAGCCCGGCCAATATGGCCGAATGAATCGCAGCCACTCTCGGAGTCTCTTCCGGAAGTTTCGATCTCGACTGTACTCACTCACGCCAAGCTGGGCGATCAGTCCGCAAGGCCCAAACAGCGGAATCTGTTCGGCCCGCTTGGCATGAAAGCACCTCCAGCAGAGCCACATGTACAGGTCCAGACAACCGGGGTTGTTCGTGAGCTCGCGAACCACTCGGACGTCCACCGGAATGGGATGTGATTGGATCTCCTGCCAGAAAGCATCGCTCAAGCTGATGATGTTGCAATCGGGTTTGACATCGTCCAAATCTTCGTCTGCGGTCCGGCTGCACCAGATCCTGAGCCGGTCGAAGAAATGGAACCGCCGGTAATCCCATAATTGCTGGTGGCCGGTGCCGGACTCTCCGCCGAAGTAGATCGTGCTCGTAAAGATCCGCTTAAAGCCCTCGACGAGTCGGCGGTAGTGGGGACCGTCTTTTGGGAGATCGAACTCCTCTAGAATCTCAGCAGGCCGAGCGGAACAGGACAGTTCGGCTCTTCTGACGAACGGCAAGCGTTGCCACCCATATCGGGATCAGGCGATCCTGTCCAAATGGCAACCCGTGGTCGGGGTGCGCAACTACATCGAGGACGAACCTTCCATTCCTCCGGGTATGCTTCAAGCTTCCATCCGGCGGCCGGCGGATCGGCAACCCGCACAGGACGAATGGCCGTGAGTTGAAGGCGAGTTCCTGACGACCGTGCTCGCGTTGGTCGCGAACAAACTCGATTGACTCGATACGTTTCTGCTGGCGTTTGGAGACAACCAGATCTATATTGTTTTCGTGCGCAAGTTTGCACACTACTCCCTTGACGTGCTCCATCGAGTTGAACGGGGCCAGTCTGAGACTAGCTCCGATCCCTCCGTGGTCGGCAGTTGTGCAAAAAGTTGTGCAATAAGCGCCGAACAGGCCGTTTTCGAGCCTCGTCCGGCGTAGTGGTGCGCTTTGGCCGCAATAGTTTACGGGTTGACCCCAGAACTCCGGAGCAAAAGGCCAGAGGTTCGAATCCACTCGGGCGTACCACAAACCCTTTAGATTCAGTAGCGGCATTCGGCGAAAGCCGGAATACCCGAAAGTGTCAGGACTCAGGTCTCGGAGGAGGTGGCTCCAGCCGGTTCGGTATTCTGAAGTGCCAGCTCCGGCGCTCATGGTCTGTCCTCACTGCCAGTCTCCCCAACTCCGGAACCTGAACCGCCGGACCGAACTCGGCTACGCGGTATTCCGCTGTGGCGGCTGTCGGCGCAAATGCAATGAGCGGACGGGCACTCCATTCAACTACCTCGAACTGCCGACCGATATCGTCTTCGAAATCGTGCTCTGCCGGTTGCGGTACAAACTGAGCCTGCGGAATCTGGCGGAGATGTTTCTGCTGCGTGGATTCGAGTTCACCCATGAAGCCGTGCGGGACTGGGAGGAGCGGTTTGCTCCGCTGCTGGCCGAGCACATCCGCCGCAAACGGAAGGGGAAAGTGGGCCGGCGCTGGTACGTAGATGAAACCTACATAAAGGTTAAGGGCAAGTGGTGTTATCTGTACCGCGCCATTGATCGCGAAGGCAATCTGGTCGACTCCATGCTCAGCGCCACCCGCGACATGGATGCAGCCCAGCGCTTCTTTCGCAGCGCTCGATCCATGGTTAACTCCGCGCCGACACAGGTCACCACCGACGGTCACGACTCGTATCCGCGGGCGATCCGGGAAACACTCGGTCCGAAGGTGAAGCATCGCTGCAGCGCTTACGCCAACCGGCGGATCGAGCGGGATCACCGAGGAGTAAAGCAGCGATACTACCCGATGCTGGGCTTTGGCGCGCTGCCGTCGGCCCAGCGATTCTGTCGAGCGTTCGAGGAGGTTCGACAGTATTTCCGACCTCGCCGCAAACAGAACGAAGTTATCTCACTCTCCCAAGCCAGACGACAGTTTCTGTGCAGAGCACTGAAACTGGAATCGCTGTTCATCGAAGCGTAATCCGCCACAACTGCCTATTCTGCGAATCGTTGGCTCTGTACGTTTGAGGCGTCAGTTCTGACAGTCTCCCTCTGCAGAGCAACGAAATCTGGATCCTTCCGTACCCCTCGGGAACGCCCCGCCGGGTACTGCAGTCCTTGCCTTCCACTGCTGTTGTTCAGCGTGTAGTCTGGATGCCGGATAGCCGACACCTCGTCCTTGACGCGAACAACGCTGGGATTTCAGGCGTTCATCTGTACATGGCAGAGATTGAGACGGACATCATCCGACCTCTGACGTCCAGCACGGCTAATGAGGAGCAGCCGTCGGTTTCTCCGGACGGCAGCACGATTGCTTTCACCTCCGGCGGCACCGATTTCGACCTCTTTGACGTGCCTCTCAATGGCAACCCGATCCAGCCGCTGCTGACCACTTCACGCAATGAGGATTTCCCGGCCTGGGCGCCTTTCGGCGTTCAGTATGCGTACTCCACCAACGCAAGTGGCAACCCACAGCTATGGCTTAGGAGTGTGCAAGAGGGTTGGGCGAGGCCGCTGGTTACGCCAGGGCCACCAGGATTGACCGATTGGTACCGGCTGGAGGCGCCCGTATTCTCTCCTGACGGACGGCAGATCGCATACGACGTTTACTCGCCACAGCACGCGATATGGGTCTCGCCTGTTGCGGGCGGGCGGGCGGCGCTGGTGGATTCCGAGAGCCAGGACCAACACCGAGCCTCGTGGTCACGGACGGTAAGTGGATCTGCTACCGTCGCGAACGGGCCGGCAAATGGGAACTCGTAAAGACGCCATTCGGCGGTGGAACTACAGTCGCTCTCGTCGAAGATGTATCCACAGGAGGTACTGGAGGCGGTGACAGCCCGTGGTCTCCGTCCGGTGATCTTATCGCCTTCCGCAAGTCAGGGCCCGGACTGCACCTAGTTTCACCCAGTGGAGGAACGACCCGGCAGCTTACTACCTACACGCCTGCGGCGTATGGGTTTTCGCGCGACGGCGCGGCACTCTACGCTATACGGCGTCTCGGAAATCGCAAATGGGTCGCCACTCAGATCGACGTTTCGAGCGGCAAGGAACGGAGGACGGTCGAGTTGGCTATCCCCGTGGCGGGCCATATCGCTGGTTTCAGTCTGCATCCCGACGGAACCCGCTTCGCCACTGGGATCGGCGTGCCAAAGTCTGATATTTGGCTGCTTGAGGGCTTCGATCAGTCTCGTCGTCACGGATGGGGTTTGCTGCGCACGAACCGGCCTTAACCTTGACGGGTGTGATGGAGATGGGATCAACAAGACCGTACAGGTCAAAAAAGGAAGTTGTACAACCGGTTTCGTTGCGAAGTTGCAGTAAGGCAGCACTGCGGCCGTGCAGAGTCGATCACGAGTGAACCTGCGTTACGCGGGGATACCGAACAATTCGGCGATAAAGAGCGCTTGACCGACGGCATCGGCTTTGGCCAGCCATCTCACTCTTCCTTTCCGAATCATCTGGACTGCTTCGATGCCCTGCAACGTCCGCCATGCGCCTTGAAACGAGCCGTAGCCTTTGGCGAGCCAAGCGCGTTTCTTCACGGTTCGGTAATCCTGCTCGATCACATTGTTTAAGTACTTGCATTGGCGTAACCGAACGCGAGGCGGCAGCCTCCCTTCAACCACCAACGCTTCGATTGCTGCCGGATATGCGGGATTCTTGTCGACGTTTATGACCCGCGGCATTGGATTCCCAGATGCTTCTATAGCTTGAAGCAGGAAGCGTTTGGCTGCGGCCGTGTCACGCTTGGCTGTCAGCAGGAAGTCAATCGTTTGGCCGGTGGAGTCAACCGCGCGGTACAAGTATCGATCTTTACCCTTAACCTTTATATAGGTCTCGTCTATCCGGTAGGACTTATTCGTCCGCCTCAGATGCGGGCGGCAGCGCTTGTTGATCTCTGGCGCATACGCCTGGACCCACCGCCAAATGCAGCTGGCATCCACTTCCAGACCTCGTTCCGCCAGCATCTCGGCCACGTGCTCGTACGCCAGCGGATAACGCAAATACCAACGTACGGCCAACAGGATCACCTCACCCGAGTACTGACGTCCTTTAAATGGATTGGCCGGCGTGATTGGCATCGACTTACCCTATCAGCCCTCGGCACGAACTTCGCAACGAAACCTCGGCAATATCATTGAGTAATCGACGGGCGACAAGTTTGGCTTTCGCTGCCAGACGGCGACGTTGGTCATCGGTAAACCGAAGCCGGCGATTGCCAAGCTGCTCTCTGAGGATGATTCTCTTCACGCAGGTACTCGATGGCATGCTGTTGCTTCTGGTTCATCCACCCGGCGAGCACAATGACTAGAAATCGGAATGGATTTAAGACGTTTCGCATCTCCGCTGTTCATTATCCCGTCACGGTCGATTAGAGAGAACGAATCCCCCTACGCACCCGTTGTTTCAATCAGATCGAGTTCTTGGACACAACGCGAGC
>CAWJQP010000057.1:0-81633 GCA_963844855.1 Bryobacteraceae bacterium | reverse complement strand
GCGTAGACCGATACGGTTTTTCAAGTGTAGATAACGGGGATCACCGCGGAATTGATCGAACAACGGCCACACCAGTTGCTGGACTCGGCCATCACGCGCTTCACGGGCTCTCTCCATCCATTCGAATGTGGCATCGGCATCTCCCAATCCCCCATACACCGTGGCGACATTCACGGCCGACACATATCGGTTCCCGGCAAGTGCTCGTAGTTCCCGGATAGCGTCCTGTGCCTTGTCCCGCTCCCCTGCCCGCGCATGAGCATAGCCCAGAGATGCGAGGAACATCGGCGCTTTCGTCATCTCAAATCCCTTCTGCAATGAGGCAAGAGCACGCGGGAAATCGCGCTTCTCTGCGTACGCGAGACCCTGCCACCAGAGTGCGTTTACGTGGCTGGGGTCGAGTTCCAGAGCAGTTTGCGCCTCGTTAATTGCCTCGTCGTATCGCCGCGCGCGTAGCAGAAGCATGGATCGGTTGTTGTGGCTGAGAGCGGAAACCGGGTCAAGACTGACCGCACGGGCAGATTCGGCCAGTGCTTCGTCATGACGCTCGAGACGTGAGAGAGTCTCAGCCAGCCATAGCCGTGTCAATAGATGGCTCGGGCTCAGCTCGAGAGCGCGGCGGTGCTCCTTTTCCGCTCCTGCGAGATCCCACTCGAAGCTTTTCTTCACGTCAGCTAATGCATTGTGAGCGCCAGCGTTCGACGGATCGAGTTGCAGGGCTTTTTCCGCTGCTGCGCGCGCCTCTGTGTAAGCTTCCAACGGTGGACGGATTTCGTAGATACCGGTGTACACCAACGCATGGGCAAGGCCAGTGTACGCGTCCGCGTGTCCGGGATCGAGTTCGATGGCACGGCGGAACCAATCGATACTCTTCGCAATAGCGCGGATATTCTGGTGGAGAAAGTAATTGCCCTGAAGAAATGCCTGGTACGCTTCAGGATTCACCCGCCTCGGCTGCGTCAACTGGCTGGTTTGTTCCGGCTTGAGAGAGGCGTGAACCTGAAGGGCGATGGCTCGCGCTACCTCACCCTGGAGTGCCAGTATGTCTGTGAGGTCGCGCTCGTACTTCTGAGACCAGAGGTGTCGGTCGTCTCGTGCTCGAATGAGTTGCGCGCTGATTCGCACCTTGCCGCCCGTAGTGGTGACGGTACCTTCAACGATGGCGTCCGCTTTCAGTTCCCGCGCTATGTCGGGCAGCGCCTTTCGTGCGCCACCTTTGTATCGCATCACCGAGGTGCGCGAAATCACGTGCAGTGAGGAGATGTGTGCGAGTTCGCTGATGAGTTCGTCGGTCATGCCATCAGAGAAGAACTCCTGAGCGGGATCGCCGGAAAGATTCTCGAGCGGCAGCACGGCGATGGTTCGCAGCGTTGCGGGTGTTGAGCCGCGCCATTGATACACCGCCAATCCTGCAAGTGGAATCGCGATGGCGGCTCCGGCTCCGATCAGCATGGACTTGCTCAGCATGGACCTGCGGTTCAGACGCATGCCCGGCGTTGAAGTCTCCGCACTCTCGCGCGTAATGCGGCGCAGGTCTGCCGCCACCTCCTGCATCGACTGATAGCGCTCCGCCGGGTTCCTTTCAAGCGTCTTGCGCACCACCGTGCGAAGCGCGAGAGGAATGTCTTCGCTCAGCGGCTCAGCAGTCCCGTGGATGATGTTCTGGAGAACCTCGAGATCTGTGGATCCGGCAAACGGCCTGTGTCCGGCGAGCGCCTCGTGGAGCACGATCCCGAAGGAAAACACATCACTGCGGGCGTCCAACGTTTTTCCCGAAGCCTGCTCGGGCGACATGTAGGCGATCGTGCCGATGACGACGCCCGGCTTCGTCGGTGCCTCTGTTAGTGTGCGTTCCGCTTCGCTCCTGACCGGCTCTACCGCGAGCTTCGCGAGGCCAAAATCGGCCAGTTTGGCGTACCCGCTACCATGGATCAAAATGTTGGCAGGTTTGATATCGCGATGCAGAATGCCGGCGGCATGAGCTGTGGCGAGCGCATCGGCCACGCCGAGCAGCAACTCCCCAATCTGTCTCCACGTTCGCTTCTCCGCTGTGGTCCAGTCCTTCAGCGTGCCGCCTTCCAGATACTCCATGACCAGGTACTGCCGGTCTTGCCACTCTCCCACATCATGAACAGTGAGAATATGCGGATGATTCAAAGAAGACGCTGTCTGCGCTTCCCGTTGGAAACGTCGGCGAGCGGCGGCGTCGGCCAGATCGCCCGTGAGAAATTTGATCGCCACCTGCCGGTTGAGGCGGGTGTCCCGGGCACGGAATACGATGCCCATTCCACCTTCTCCGAGCTTGGCCTCAATCCTGTAGGAACCTATCTGAGATCCGATGGTGGACGCGAGGTTCACAACGGGCCGCTCGAGCAATCCCTGCGACTGTTCGTCGGCTGCAAGAAGCTTTTCGACTTCGCTGCGCAAGGAGGGGTCGCCTGCACAAACCTCATCCAGAAATGACGTGCGCTCCTCGCCAGAACGGGAGCACGCGGCTTCAAACACTGCCATCAGCCGCTGGTATCCCTCACGCGTCATGACGGTGGTCGCCTGCGCCTCTCCGCGACAATTCACAATGGAGCCACGCTTTGGCGGCGCGCCAATCGCGCGCGACGGTCTCCGGGGAGACTTTGAGCGTCTCGGCCGTCTGCTCAACGCTTAATCCACCAAAGAAACGAAGCTCTACAACCTGGCTCTGTCTGGGGTGGAGATTGGCAAGCACGTTAAGGGCATCATCGAGCGAGACCACCTCGGGCATCTGATCTTCGGCGATCTGAAATACCTCTTCGAGCGCCAATGGTTTTGCATCGCCGCCCCGCTTTTCGGCTCCCGCGGCGCGCGCGTAATCCACCAGAAAATGGCGCATGGCCTTCGCCGCTACACCGAAGAAGTGGCCGCGGTTCTCCCATCGCTTCGCGGAATCGCCCGTCAGACGGATGTAGGCTTCGTGTACCAGCGCGGTGGTCTGTAGCGTGTGTTGGGCCCCCCGGTTCATGGAACGGCCGGCGATTCGGCGCAACTCCCGGTAGATCAATGGAAAGACCTTGTCTCCAGCACCCTGATCCCCGGTCGCCCACTGGTTCAGCAGGTCGGTCACATTATCCGTGCGGCTGCTCACATGTGCCTCGGAGTTTTCGCCGAGTTTACCACAGCCCGTCAATGCCGAGTTATCGCGCTGACAGCTTTTACGCCGGAATCTCGTGTGTGTAGATGAGGCCCTTGAAAGGAGATTCCACTATGCATCGATTCGGTTTTTTGATTTCCTCTGTCGTCCTGATCGCGGGTACGGCGCACATGCAGGCCCAAGGTCTGGGTGAGGTATTGCGAACACCAGAGAAGGCGGTCCCCGTCGTCAATCAGACCTTGGCTGGCACCTGGCTTTACGAACTGCGGCGCGGCGGGCAACCTGCAACGCAGCCTCCTGTGCTGCTGCTGATCCAATTCAATCCGGATGGAACCATCACTGCTGCCGCAGCGGACGGTACACAGAGCTCTCATCACGGCAACTGGCTGCGCGTTGGCGACCGCAAGTTTCTGATCACGACCTTTGTCTTCAGCTTCAACGAGAGCAGGGCTTTCACAACGATCATCAAAGTTCGCGGCAATGTACAGTTGAGCACCGATGGTCAGACAGTGAGGGGGACACAGGAGGTCGTGCTGCTGGATCGGGAGGGGAAGGTGATGGCCACGATCCCGGGAGGCACGTTCACTGGAGTTCGTTTGACTCCCGAGATCCCGGGCGACTTTTACGATTTCCAGAATGCTCAGTAATGACTGAACGTGCTCCGTTGGAGGCGAGTCACAGCCATAGGCTGCGATCCGCCTCCGCCGTCGTCCGGCAATTTGCCATGTAGATCAACCGCGATCAACGCCGTAGCGTGGCCCGATCCGGCTTGGGAAGTGGCGTTCTCGTAATGTGACATTCGCGTGTGGCCGCTGTCGCATTTGGATGTAACGCCGTTTATCAAGCTCGTGAGAAATACGTTTGCGACTACGCCCGGAAGTACGTACCCCGAGTGCGACATCGTATCGGTTCTAAAGCTTCGAACTGGCAATTCCAGTGGTGACTAGCCACGAAGCCGTTTTATAGCGTTTTCAGGAATGCTATGAGTGCATTCTTTTCATCAGCGGACAAGCTTAGCCCGAATGGATGACCTGTGACGGGGCGGCGATCAACGCCGAATCCCTTGAAACCGCTCGGTACGTAATCGCTCCGAAGCCTATTCGGATCAAACCAGTCCTCCAACGTTGCTATCGAGCCGCTATGCTCGAATGGCCCGCGATACCAGACACCCCGAAGTGAAGGTATTTTATAGTAGCCGGTGCCCCGGCGCGTCCGCATGGTCAATGCAGGATCAGTGCCGACAACTGTCGGCTCGATGTCATAGGTGCGGACATGGTCATTGGGTATTACGAATCCAGCAGCCGGGGTCAGCTTGTTCGAAGTATAAAGAGGAGGTGTATGGCACTTTCCGCAACCCTCTCGCAAGAATACGGCCTCCCCTCCTCGGGATCTGGCGTTCACCGGGTTTGGATTTGACGGCGGCGAGAGCGAGTACACGAACTGCGTTACTGCGAATAGTTGTGCGTCGCTATACCGCTCCTTTGTATCCGGCGGTGGGAGCTCATCAACTTTAGATCCTAATATCGCCGGACTCCCTGCAGGTCTATATCCGGAGTAATCGGACAGCATGTCCAAGCCTTGGTTTAGGGCGGCGTAGCGCATCATGTCACCCGCATCCCGGTGCCTCATTAAACCGGTATGGTCGAGATAACGGCGCTCGCGAACGCCTATGAGGTCGGGAATCTGCACGGGCGTGAACAGGCTTGTGCCATGACGCGCAACGACACCGAGCGGCATTACAGCCTTGATCGCATTGATCTGCTCGATGCTCATATTTTGCACTTCGTCGATTGGGTCCTTATCGATCCACGGCACCCGGAAAAGCGATCTCACAAACGCGCGTGCGACTTTCACATCAGGTGGAAAACCCAGCAGCAGATCAGTGATATTGCCCTGCCCGCCTTCAATCACCGAGCCATCTGGCTGAATACGCGTATGGCAGGTTGCACAAGAGAAAAGCCCCACCATAGGTGTACCCTTGCGGGGTACAACGATGCTGAGTTGCGGATACGTGCCATCACCAGCCGGCGGCACACCCGCACGCTCCAAGGTCCCGCGGAAGCCGTCGAGCATGCCAATCGGAAAGAGGGCGTTGGGGTACCGAAACACTTCTCGACCCGCAACAATCCAGTCTTGGTCGGTTTTGATCTTTGCGGAATCAAAAGCAACTTCGGGCTCCGCTAATGCGAGTTTCTCGAGATATCCCGCCGGTTCGGATTTTGAAGTGTAAACCGTGTAGCGGCGAAACATTACGCGTTCGCGCATTCGGTAGTAGTACTCCGCGCCTACAGGCTTGACAATTGCGCCCGCAACCGGCGGCCGAAGCAGCCCGCTGGACAGATCCGCCTCATTCCAAGTCCTCGGTATGCTCTGCGCCAAGGCGGGAAGAACTACCACGAAAGGCACCACGAGCAAGGCAGCGGGATAAAACATGACGGCTCAGTATACATTCTTTTAGGTACGCCACAGCAGGTTGAGAGAACTGCTCCATACATTGATCTGCTGGACTCGGCGCGAGTTACCGCTATTAAAGCGACATCGTTGAGAGTCGAGCTCGAAGAGTGGCGTTACCGTCTACAATCCCGATTCATCCGAATCGGCCGTACATGAGCAGGTCTCATTTAGCGGAAGCCCCGTTTTTCGCGAATTGACCAAAAGTTAGCTCGAAGACTGGAGTACCTATATCCGACCGCCCTTGAGCCTAGAACGACCGCATCATGTCTGGGATTTTGTTCATTGTGCCTATGCGCTTGCATCAAGGATGGTCCCAATGCTGCATAGGCGCTCTCGATCCAAACAGCCCGACCGTGAGAGACGTGCGAGCATCTTGCGCGGAACGTTCTTTCAGGTGTCGGTGGCGGCTCAGCACCTGGTACTGCCCCGACGGTCATCGACCCCACCGTTATGGTGATCGCACAAAATACCTGCGCATCAGACCGTGACTCTTGTTGAATCGTGCGCATCCCGCTCCACTGATCGATATCATATTTCCCTCACGAATCAGGTGATTCCGCCTGTGGCGTTACCGGAATGTACGCCCCGATTTGACGGTGGCGAGTTCATCGGACACGCGATTGCGCAAGGTCAAGTCTCGACTATTACACATAACCGGTGGCCTGTCGCGTTTTCTCGAGCCGACCACGCAGAATTGGCTCCGCCAGCGGTCAATTTAACGACATTTCCAAGTTCCGTCGCGATCCTTATATTTAGTCGCCCTCTTTAAAGACCTGTGGTAATCGTCGCGATCACGAATTGCAGACTGTTCGTCGTTCAACCATGCTCTAGAGACGACGCTGATGTCATAGGTGTACCATTGCTTCCGGTAAACATCCCATTTGAAGCCGCAACTTCTCGCGAAAATTACCTTGGTGAGGCAGTAAATTCGCCACGTATCTACCGTCCGAATCGACCGTTGTCTCGAACAGTACAGTAGGCACGGTTTTGACCTTTGCTTTCATCGTGCGGCTCCGACAAGCAACGTGTCCTGAATGATTGGACCAAGAACTTCTTTTTCCGAGCAGATAGCCGGCGATGATAACCATGAAACCCCTGTTTACGAAGGGACTCGAAATACATGCCGTTGAGATCGACTGCGGGAAGGATACATTCTTTGCTCCGTGCCATCAGCTTATCCAGGAGGCGGTAGCTGTTCCCTGCCTGATTCAGACACTTGCGTGCCCCGTGCAAGCCGCGTTCATGCACGAGTTGGCGCCAGCCGAGTTCCTTCAGGATTTCTACTGGGCCGAGCCCTTCGAGGTTAGGGCATAAGGGTTGGGAGTCGATCGCGATTGCATCGAATGGTTGAAAATCCCATAGGCCATTGGATAAGCCGCCAACGGTATGCAGGTTTGCCGGCAACGTACGCCGCGAGGCCTGTCGCTCAACGCGCGTCAGCACCTCAGGCGCATCAGGGAATTTTGCCAGCAATTCTTTTGGGTCACCATTGCGCCTTATTTCTGCCAACTTGTCATAAATCCGGATTACGTCGGGACGCTTTCCGAAATAGAGAGTCTCGTATTTGTTTGTCGTCAGTGCAGCGTGCATGTAAGATGCTGTAGTCCGCTTGTGCGGCACTCGCGCATTCTGATGAAACCACCGGACGGTGACATCCTCTATGTCTACGGCAAAGTCGATCCTCGAAATCCGTACTTCGTTTGGGTCTACTACGAGAAGCTCCTGCAACGCATCGAACAGAGATCTGCCACCTAGCCGGTCATGAAAGACATCAGCCCGGAGACGGCCGGGTTTATCCCGATGGGCCGGATAGAGGATGAACTGATGCCCATGCTCACGGAGATCAGAACGACGCGAGTACACGCGGCCACCACGAAGGAGGGGCTTCCAGCAACGGCCCATCAAAGCGTGCATGTGTGTATGCAGGTGGCGCTCTTGAAAAGTTATAGTTAGTGTGTCAATCAAAGAAGTAATCCTGAAAGAGAGCGTATTTGCCTCTTCAGTTCTGGGTAGTATGCGGTTTTTGCATCTGAATCTCCGCTCGAAGTCTAATTATTTAGAAAGCAAGTTACTGCAGCCTGCACAAATCGTTCCCCGGTTCGATCCGGCTTCGCCCCCAGTCGAGCAGCGTGCCGTTGGTCTTCACGCGGGCCGACGCAGCCGGGAAGTTGGTGTCGTTGTTGGTGACCTCGATGCGGCCGTATCCGCCGCCGGTTACTCCCGTTCCGCCGCCGGCGCTACTTGGCTCGTCGGTGAAGAGGCCTACCCACACGCTTTCCGGCGGTGTGTATGCGACACCGCCGAGCGTGAGGTTCTCCGCCAGGTCATGGAGAAGGACGGCCGTACGCTGAAGGGCTACCGGAGAGTGGCGGCCAAGTGGCCTCCGCCGAAGAAGTTCCTGAACGCGAAGCCCATCGGCCTCGCCTACCACGTGCAGAACCTGTTCCGGCTCTACCTGAAGCGTCACATCGAGCAGAAGATGACGGAGCTCGAGGCGCGCGGGGACATGATGCAGCTCGATACGTTTTCGATCATGATCCCGGGAGGGTTCGTCGGGCGTTTCGAACGGCTGATCCCGCAGCTTGGCGGCGCCTACACGGACCAGAAAGGGCAGGGCTGGGCGGCCGACACGGATCTGGTCAATGCTCCACTCGACATCGGTTCGATGAACCTGCAGTGGGTTTCGGAAACCAGCGACCCGCTGTTTGCCTCGCTCAGCAAAGCGCAGCGCCGGCTGCTTTACATGGTGTTCGCGCAGGATATGACCTGGTCGAATATCGCCCGGTCAACGCGTCAGAACGTGAAGACGGTACGGGTCGAGTTCGATGCGATCATGAGCGACCTGCGGCGCCGTGTCGGGATGGCCTGCGCGCAGTAGTTGGATAGAAAGTACGGAGAAGGGCCCCGGTATCCGAGGGTCCTATCCAGCATCAAATGCTTGTGTTGGTACAGCATCAAATGCTTGTACTGAGTAGTACAGTAGGCTAATGGATCTCGATCAGTTGGACAAGGGAGACCTGGCGATCCTGTTCGGCGCTTCCTGGGCGATGCTGGACGAATCGCGTGTCGAGGTGCCGAAGTCGTTGGCGGTAACCGTTTACAACTGGATGGGGGTTGCCAGGCGCATCCAGGAAGCCAAGCCGGTGGAACTTATCGTGACGATCAACAAGATCACTCAGCTGATCCAGACGTATGATCCTAACTACACGCTCGAAGTCTTAGTGATGCGGCTGAGGGCGAAGACCGTCAGGCGGCCGGATCGAAGTACCGCACATCCGCCGGAAGCTGAGGCCACCACCAGCGGGTCCGAGTCATGACCCGGCCGAGCGGAGATTTCCAGACAGACAGAATACCGGTGATGATCTCACCGGTTTTTCTTGTGCCCTCGTTGTCGCAGGCGGAAGGGTAGTCGTGCCCGTCCGGGTGGGTGTGGACGGATCCCAGAAAGACAAGCCCGCTCGCTTCGACCTCAGCTTTGACTTGGTCCCACTGTTTTGGAGTGTAATAGATCTCGCTGCGGTTGGCCGTGTGCTTGATCGGAAAAAACTCGGAGATGGTGATCTGGCCGGTGGGAGAAATCCGACCGCCCACCAGTTCGATGTATTCTTTGTTAGCCAGGAAGGCGCGTTTGGCGCGGCGGCGGAAACGTTCCATGCCCGCCCGGTTGAGCTTGACGCGGGCCATGGTTACTTCCTGCGGATCACGTATTCTTTAATGTCTTTTACATCCGAGCGGAGATCATCCATGTTCTGCTTCATGGCCGCGGTGAACTGGTTGAACTCCTCGCGCTGGACGTAAGATCTCTTGACGTCATCGGAATTCCTAAGCCATTCATCCCGGGAGACCGAGTTCTTCAAATGGTCTCTGAGCACGACCTGCAGTTCGTCCGTCCGCTTGCTATTGCTCTCTACCTGCGAGTGCATCTGCGACGTGCGGTCCTGGATCTCCAGGCGGTCTTTGAGGTAGCCCCCAGCCATGGCCGAGGCGATCGATAGAATGCCGATCCAGATCGGTTTGATCGTGATCGAGTTGAAAGGGGTGCTTTCGGGCTGGTTGGTCGATGCCAAGGGCTTGGTCCTTATCCGGCAGAGTAGAGGCTCGTCGGCCATGCATCTCTGAGTAGTATACGGACCAAGCCTATGTCTGGAACTGTAAGTAACGGAACGAGTTACGAGCCAGTCAGGTGGGTGGTTAATTGGGTTTTCAGATTGGCTACTTCGGTCCGGTAGTTATTCAGGTCCGTCTGGATCGTGAGGGTTACCTGCCTAAGTGTGGTCTTCAATCCATTTACCGCCCGGCGGAGCTTTGCCAGCTCCGCTTCGGCTTCGTCGGAAAGGTTCTGTCCGTCGATGGCATTGGTCCTGGTTTCGATCTCCGCCAGGGCCTCATCGACTTCTGCGAGTGTTCTTGCCATTGATTAGTCCTTTCGCTTACGAATCACCAGGCGTCGAGTCGTGTCGGCAGCGGGGGCCGGCGTTACTTGTTCAGTGGGCTCCCAAGGCGCAGGGTCGTTGGTTTCGACCTTCACAACCGGCTCGGAAGTGATGGCGCTGAACTCCACGCCTTCCGAGATGAAGAGTTCAACCGGGGGCTCCACAGGTTCCGCAGCTGGTTCCGGAGCAGGAGCAGGAGCAGCAACAGGAGCAGCAACAGGAGCGGGTGCAGGAGCAAACGGCCAGCGTACGAAGCCTGACGTGCCCCGGATCAGCAAGTGCCCGCCGTTCGGGGTCTCGAACGGATCCGTGAGCGTGTCGAGGTGGTTCAGCTTTTTGGTGCGGGACGGCAGCCGGAAGTAAGCCGGTGTAACGAAGTCCGATACTTTGAATGCGCCGACCTTATAGTACGCGCCTTGGACCGCAGTGGTTGCGGTGACCAGGAACTGGGCGGCGGAACCGGCCTTGACGGTCCGGTTACCGAGTGGGTTGACCAACCCGTTCAGGATCGCAGAGGAAGCGGCGATCGACCAGTTGGCGTCCGCTTTCACGGTAAAGGCGAGGCGGTTTGGCGTCAGGTATTCGGCGGGAATCTTGCCGTCGTCGTCGATGAAGACGAACATCGTGTTGGGCAGGCTTCCGAGCGCGCTCAGCGGAAGGGCGAGCACGCGGCCCTTTACGTTCCATACCGGTCCGAAGTCGTTCTGGATCTGGTTATCCAACGCTTCGGCAACGGGCAGGAGTGTTTCGTACGGGATCTTGTTCGAGGTGCTGATGAGAGCAATGTTCATAGTTTGGTTTCCTTACTGGTGCATTAATGCGCCTTCTTTGCCGAGATAGGGCCGGGCGTTACTGAGGCTATTTCCTATTTCTCTGACAGCGACCTGGCGCATGGTGTAGGCCGCATCGAAGTCTTGGTAGTTGCCACCCATTTTGGGACGGCGGTTGCCGCGTTTCTGGACCCAGTCCAGGCCGCGTTTGATCTTTCGTTCGATCGGTCCGGAAAGAACTGCCTGGCTGATGAAAGCTCCCATGGTTCCGCCGAGCATCGCGCCGGGGATGGCCGAGAGCGTCATGCCGGCAAACGAGCTGACGCCGGTCGAGAACGATTCTCCGCGGTTGGCCTGAGTGGCGTTGAGTACCGCAAACGGCACAGCGAACGCCAGGGCGCCCGAGAAACTGTTGTTCCAAGCCGAGCGGCCGCCGCTGTACAAGCCGAACCAGTCCTTGCGGTTGGTGGCGTTGAACAGGATGCCGGAGCGGCCTCCGCCTTGCGCCAGGTCCTTGATGCCGCGTGGATTGAAAAACATTAGACGAACTCCTTTGCGACACTGAGGATCCGGGTGCGCGCCGCATCCGGAGTTGCTTCGATCTCACAGCCCCAGACGATCATGACCTGGTAGCCTTTGGCGAGAAAGAAGTGATAGCGTTTGCCGTCTTTGACTCGGGCGCGTTTTTGCTTCGGGCTGATGGGCGCTTTGGAGCAGGCCACATGCCCATGCCAATAACACCCGTTGATCTCGAGAACTGTCGGATGTTCCGCATCCGGGTTGAGCAGGATGTCCGGATGGCAGCGGCCGACCCTGGCCTGGGCCTTGAATGCAACCCCAGCATCGCGGAGCCAGCCTTCCACGATCACTTCGAGGGACGATTTTTTTTCGCGCTGCGCGCCTTCTTCTTACGTGCGGCTCTGACTTTCCCGGCCGTCGTTGCCTTCTTAGGCATCCGCCTTGGCCATGAGATGGACCGTTCCCGTGCGGATTAATAGGCTCGGGTTCTCGACCACGACCGTGACCCCCAGCCCATCCGATCTCTTGAAGAAGTTGACGACTATCAGGTCGTTGTCCTCGTCCTCGACGCTGACCGAAACCGTGTACGCGTTATCGGGGAAGGGCACCAGCCAGTCGATTTCGACCTCGACCGAGTCGCCGCCGGCGACCGCGCCTGTGGTTTCCCGCGCCGTCTTGAACCCGGCCAGGGTGTTGGTGTGGGTTTCGCTGGCCTGCACGATGGAATTCAGCTGCAGGGCGAGTTGCCGCACCTGGTCGCTGAAACCCTGGATCGAGTTGACCATGTCGTTGCCGTTGGTGGTCGCCAGCTTGGTCCGCAAGCTCGCCAGCTGCGCCTGTACGTTCTTGATCGAGACGTCCTGCGACACCGAACGGGAGTTGAGGTTGCTCAACACTTCGGCGATGGTTAGGTATCGCTCGGCAGTAGCGGACCAGAACAACGGGTCCGTCTGGACGCGGGCCGCGTGGACCGTGCGCCCTTCGATTCCGGTGGCGGCGCCTTCGGGAAGCGTGGTCAGCATCGGAGAGAGTACTTCGTTCAAGTGCGCGACGACGGCCGCCAGGTCGGCCAGGATCTCGCGCTGCGAGTCGTTGTACTCGACGGAGGAGGAGCTGCCGTTCTGCGGCGCCGTGCGAAGCGTGGAGACGAGTTCCACCGAGTTCATGACGAGGTCAGACATTTAAGCGTTCAGGACGGCGGCGCGTGTGAGATACACCGGGCCGTTGCCGGTTTCGGTGAAGATCTTGACGTTGGCCGGGATGCTTATGTCTAAACCCTTATTGATGTCGCCGAACGTGCCGCGGCGGACGTAGAACGTGAAATTCGCATCTGCGTCCGTCGCCTGCGCGTCCTGCTGCTCGAGCCCGAAGACACCGAACATCTCGCCGATCATGTCGAGCGAATCGCCGGTGGCAAAGGGCAGGAGCGTTTCGGGTAGGTTGACGAACTGGCGAGTCTCGAGCTCGCCCATCTTGGCCGCGACGATGTTCGCGAAACGCGCGGGGCTTTTCGCCCGGCGCGAGCTGCCGGACGCCGGTCTCTGCTAACGCCGAGAGGAGTTCAACCTGGTGGTCGTCCTTGAAATGGCTTTTCAGTGTGAGCTTGGATTCGCCGAATTGATCCGTATCAAATAAGGTTGGGACCCAGATCCGCGAGTCACCGACTACACATCCAAGTGGGTCGCAGATGCTTGCGGCGTTAGCAGGACCTATCGATTCCAGCAGCATCGCGGCACTCTCTTCCGCAACCCGAAGCGACTTCCGATTGAGAAAATCCAGTATCAAGACTGCTCTGCCTCCGTCGCAACGCGCTGCGTTTGAATTGTTCGTGAGGAAGGTTCTGACTTCGAATACGGGCGCGAAACCGGCATTGCTCTTTGGGCAAACCATAGCGGCTGGGCTGGTGTCGGATGCGCCACGCCGGTGCGCATCATGACAGTACACTAGAAAACGGACCGGACAGCATGGTCAAACAGACGATCTCGCATTATCGCGTTATCGAGAAGCTGGGCGAGGGCGGGATGGGTGTCGTGTACAAGGCGCAGGACACACACCTTGATAGGCCGGTGGCACTGAAACTTCTGCCCTCCCGCAGTGTTGCCGATCCCGAACGCAAGCGCCGCTTTCTACAGGAAGCCAAAGCCGCTTCAGCCCTCACTCATCCTAATATCATTCACATCTATAGCATTGACTCGGCCGATGGCGTCGACTTCATGGCGATGGAGTACGTGTCCGGCAAGACGCTCGGCCAGTTGATTGGGCGTAAGGAGCTCTCGCTACAGGAGGTCTTGAAATACTCCATTCAGATCTCGGATGCGCTGGCAGCCGCACACTCAGCGGGAATCGTTCACCGAGACGTCAAGCCCGCCAACATCATGGTCACCGATAGGGGTATCGTAAAAGTCCTGGATTTCGGGCTCGCCAAACTCGCCGAAAGAGCTGACGGCGGTCCATTAGGGGAGACTGTCACGGCGGATGGACGGCCTCAAACGGAAGAAGGCTCCATCCTCGGCACGGTCGCCTACATGTCACCCGAGCAGGCGGAAGGCAAGAAGGTCGATGCGCGATCGGATATTTTTTCTTTCGGCTCGGTACTCTACGAGATGGCGACTGGCCGTCGCGCATTTGAGGGCCCTTCGAAAATTTCCACTCTCTCGGCGATTCTGCACAACGAACCGCAGGCGGCAAGCGAGATTTCTCCGGGCGTGCCGCTCGAGTTGGAGAAAATCATCACTCGCTGCCTCCGCAAAGATCCCGAGCGTCGCGCGCAGCACATGGGTGACGTAAAGCTGGCGTTGGAGGAACTGAAAGAGGATTCCGAAGCGGGCAAGCTATCGGCATCGGTACCGGACCCTGGGATCGTTGGACCCCGCACCCGCTCGCCCTTTCGGCTGGCTGCCATCGCATGCGGCGCCATTGCTTTGTTAGCAGCCGCCGGTCTAGCCTTGCAGCATTGGAGGAAGCCCCCCGCCCCGACTCGCTCTGAGTGGCTGCAAATCACGAATTTGCCGGATTCCGTCACCCAGCCGGCGCTCTCGACCGACGGCCGCATGCTCACCTTCATTCGGGGTCCTTCGAGCTTCATTACGCCTGGACAAGTTTACGTGAAGATGCTGCCCAGCGGAGAGCCGGTTCAGCTCACGCACGATGAGCGGTTGAAGCTTAGCCCGGTTTTTTCGCCTGACGGTTCCAGGATCGCCTACTCTGTGGTGGATCGGATCTGGGACACGTGGGTGGTACCGGTCCTGGGAGGACAGCCGCGTGTCTGGCTTCCAAATACCTCCGGACTGGTATGGATTGACAAATCGAAGCTGCTGTTTTCCGAGATCAAGGACAACGCCCTCCACATGGCGATCGTAACGTCGGAGGAGAGCAGGGCTGGGTCACGCGATCTCTATGTGCCTCCTCACGAGCGCGCTATGGCACACCGTTCTTATCCGTCGCCGGATCGCAAATCGATGCTGATAGTCGAAATGAATGAAACGGGCGCTTTCATGCCCTGCCGTTTGCTCCCGCTCGACGGTAGTTCGCCCGGGCATCAGGTGGGACCGCTCGGCGCTGCTTGTACATTCGCCGCATGGTCGCCCAAAGGGGATTGGATGTACTTTTCTTCTAACGCCGGCGGCGCCTCCCACACGTGGCGTCAGCGTTTTCCCGATGGAGAGCCGAAGCAAATCACGTCAGGACCGACGGAAGAAGAGGGAATCGCGATGGCGCCCGACGGCCGATCGTTTATCACGGCCGTGGGAGCTAGGCAAAGCAGCGTCTGGCTGCACGACAGCCGCGGCGAGCGGCAGATCTCACTCGAAGGTCGGGCCTTAGAGCCGAAGTTTACCCCTGACGGGAAAAGGCTCTGTTATCGCGTGGGCACAGGCGCCGCGAGCGAGTTGTGGATAGCCGAATTGGAGTCGGGGCGCAGCGAGGCGCTGCTGCCTGGCATTGCGCTTGCCGGCAATAACCGTACCTACGACATTTCCGCAGATGGCCGGAGGCTTGTTCTGGCATCGCTTGATCAAGCCGGTAAGGCGCGGCTGTGGTTGGCGCCGCTCGACCGCCGCGCGCCCCTCCAACAAATACCCAACGTCGAGGGTGAGCAACCGGTGTTCGCTGGCGAGGAGATCTTCTTCCGCAGCGTACAAGGCACTTCTGCGTTCCTGTACCGCGTCCGGGAGGGCGGCTCCGATCTCCGGAAGGCGAGTGATCTGCCAGTGATCGATGTCTTCGGCGTATCCGTGGACCGCCGGAAACTGGTTCTGGGCTCGGCGAGGGACGGAGGTTGGGTCATCTTCGATATCGATGGCGGAGCGCCTCTCCATGTTCCCAGCCCGCCGTCAAACGTAGAGTGGTCCGGCGATGGCAAATACCTCTTCGTGCAGGGTAGAAGTAGAGGGAAGACCTATGTGCTGCCATTGTCGCCCGGTCACCGGCTGCCCGAGAGCTTTGCCAGGCGCTTTCCATCGGACGCGGAGATTGCGAAACTGCCGGGAGTGCGTGTGATTCCAGCTGAAGACGTAGCAGCGGGTCCGACGCGTGACGTCTACGCCTTCACTCGCGAAACCGTGCAGCGAAACCTATACCGTATCCCGGTACCGTAAGGACGACGCCCCATCGAGCAGTCTATTTGGGCCAGAGCCATGTTTGGCACGATTACTAGCGGTATTCCGGCGCGAGAGCGAACGTTCGAGTGACAATATGCACCTTGTGACTGCTGGCTTCCGATAATGAGAAAGCGTATGGCGCCTTAGGCAGAACGCGATCATTCTGATCCAAAATCCTGTTTATCTATCACAGTTAGTTACAAAATTGGCGACATTTCTGCCAAAATACTATCACAGTGTGTTACATAGACCATTAGATCTTTTAGTTCCATTGACTTACGTACTTTATTCGCCTACGCTTCTTGGGTGCATAAGAAGCCGATTCCGCCATCTCTCGAGCGTGATAATCAAATAGATCTCGCGCCTAACTCTGATAAACATTCCTACTCTGCCGCCGAATTGTTAGCGATGGGCATAACACGTGACCCCATCATGGCCCAGATTCTCGAATACCAATACGAAGACGACCCTCGCCCGGGCAAACAATGAGGTCGATGATGCCGACGGTGGTGAACACAGAGGTGACGAATGACGCTCCCACCCGATCCTGCGCTGGCAGCCCAGCCTCCACAGCCTGAAAACGTATCACTTGCGCTCGCAGCCGAACGGGTCCGGATGTATGCTGCGCAATCGAAGGCGCTCAACACCAAAAAGGCTTATGCGAGTGATTGGCGAGATTTCGAGTCCTGGTGCCTACAAGCACATCGTGACTGTTTGCCGGCGACGCCGGAGACAGTCGCGCTGTACATCGCCGCCCTGGCGGATGTAGCTCGGGTGAGTACCATCACCCGCCGGCTGTCATCCGTCGCTGTCGTTCATCAACTGGCTGGTCACGAATCGCCTACGCGACACGCGTCGGCCCGTGTCGTCATGTCCGGCATACGGCGTGTCCAAGGCTCGGCGGAACGGGGCAAGCGCCCCGTTACCGCCGCTACACTACGCGCTATTTGCGCAACTCTGCCAAAAACACCAATTGGACTACGTGATCGCGCCCTCCTTTTACTCGGCTTTGCGGGAGCATTCCGCCGCTCCGAACTGGTCGGGTTGGATGTTCCCGATCTGGAGTTCGTCACTGAAGGGGCGATTGTGCGGCTGCGTCGATCGAAAGTTGACCAGGACGGCGCCGGGCGGGAGATCGGCATTCCACACGGGGTTCACGAAGCCACATGCCCCGTGCGGGCCCTGCGTCGCTGGATAGAAGCTACCGGCGTAACAGGGCCGCTTTTTCGTTCGGTAAACAGGCATGGTCGGATCGGCCGAACACGGCTGTCGGAGAAAGCCGTGGCGCTGATTGTGAAGCGATCCATGCGAGCCATTGGCCTTGCCGATACCGACTACGCCGCTCATAGCCTTCGTTCAGGGCTGGCAACAGAAGCGGCTCTGAACGGAGTGCCCGAGAGGGTCATCATGGCCCAGACCGGGCACCGCAGTGTTGCTACCGTCCGTCGGTATATCCGAACCGGCAATCTCTTCCGCGAGAACGCGGCGGCGAGAGTCGGGCTATGACCATTTCAACTGTTGAGGGCCTGCCTGATGCGGTCTCCGGAGCTGCGGGCGAATCATCACCGGCGTCGGAAGGAAGCTCGTCAGCCGCCCCTTTGGCCCGGTACGAGATTCACCTTGTCGCAAAGCCGAACATCACCATAGAAGCTGCGAAGCTGCACGTTCGTGAGCAGACGATGTTCTTCTTCGATGCAGAGGACAGGACAGTCGCGGTATTCATGTTGAGGAACATTGTGGGATTCACCGTCGAAGGAGATGTACACGGTCAAATCCTGGTTCCTGATGATGTTCGCCCTCGTAGCGCAGAAGGAGGTAGTCGGGCGGCAGCGCGGTCGGCGGCGATCCATCCGGACAATCGCTCGCACTCTATCGACGTGTACGCCGACGGTTCCTTCCAAGTAGAACACGCCCTGGGTGCGTGGGCGTTTGTCATTCCGGCGCTCCAATTGAAGGCAAGCGGATGCGAGTGGGGCGCCAACATCCAAGAGTTCGAACTCCTTGCGGTGTTGGAAGGTCTTCGCGCGCTGCAGGGGCGCAGCGCGGCTCGCGTGCGCGTCTTCACAGATTGCGTTGCGACGGCCGATCGCTTGAAGTCGTTGTTAGATGCTCGGGACGGACAATTCGTCCGACCGGGGGCCTGCGAGGACGCCGGCATGGCCGAATTGGTTGACGTGGTGCGCCAACTCAACGCAGCAACCGAATTTTCCGTGCTGCATCCGGGGGTGAATTCCCTTTGGCATCGTGAATGTCATAACCTCGCCCGCCGAACCATTCGTCAGCAACTCAAGGATGGAGCAAAGCTACAAAAGGCCCAGTAGCGAGCAGAGCCACGATCCCGGATGTATGAAGGTGCCACAACGGCGGGGTAGTGGACACCGGCAAACTGAGCCGTGATTGCCACGAGCACCACAGACAACATTTGCACCCAGCGACCAGTAGATGTGAGTGAGAGTCCATGAGTGAGTGAGAGCGCCAAAGACCAAATCATCTCGGTAACTATGCCCATATGCTCGCTGCTGTTCGCCGTGACGTTCTCGTCACTTGCATTTCTCGTTCGACAGGTTGACAAGCGCGTTGATCACCTCTCACGTGACGTCCTGTCGCTGGAGAAGCGAATGGATGAATTCGCTCAGGCTGGGTGGCGACTGCACAGATGGGGAGATCATCCCGAAAACAACCGTAGTTGAGCGGGTGATTCGGGTGTTGCTACGCGGTTGAGTCTCATCAGTGCGCACACATGTTCGAATCGGCGCTCACTGAGAACACTGGCAGACGAGGGACGGCGTGTAAGTTGCTTAGCGACACAATGCGCCTTAGTAAAGCCGAGGCAAGCATGACGTTGATGGGCATGTCCGGCAGTGATCCCCCGGAGCTGGATACACGATGGGCCGATTCATCGCTGCGATGACATCCTCAAGATAGCGGACGCAGGCGTTCGGGTCGAGTTGGCGGACGGCGCTAAAGTCCATGTTGATCCAGTAGCCGTACACTGTCGCGATCCCATGTATTTCGCCCGACCGGCTGGCGTGAACAACACGGGCAACATCTGCAAGATCCGGAGCCGCCGTTCTGAACTTATGTGGGTCGTGTCTCAGGCGCAACATCAGGGGAGTTGCGTCCTTGCGGTCGCGTATGACCGCATACTCGCCCGCGACTTCTGTTCCTCCGATCCTAAGCCTGTATTCTTCCATCGGTCGTACAACGCGGAACCTCACCGCAAGCTGTCTCAGACGTCGGCAGATCCGAAGGCCTCGGAACACTCTATCGTTGTAGTCCGGCTGCATCCGGTCTGCGGGCGTCCTGCTGGCCTGCCAATGGTAGTCGTATCGCTCACGAACTTGTGACGCGCTTGGAGCCGTGCCCCTGCTTGCTTCTCGGAGAACCCAAGCGCAAGTCTTATTAGCGCAAGAGATGACAGGATCGGCCTCATAACGAGACACGTCCGGGAGACGCATCGGACAGCGGGCGAATTCAACCAGGTGCTCTTCACGCACCATGTGTTTATGGATCATTACTATTTCTCCTCGTACACGAACAGATTGCGGCCTCGAGGGAACACATTTACCTGGGTCCCGCACGATACGACCGGGGGTTATGACACACTCCGAGCCTGATGCAGTAACAAAATCCGGCGTGGATCCCGTCGCCGTAAGAATTGATCCCGACTGCAGCACGGTGATGTGTGGGCGATGCGTTAGCAACGGCTTTCGTCATCTGCTCGGCTGTATTGCCAAACGACCGCGAGGGCGAAATCGAGTGGTGAGTCGGCGGCAATCCCTCCTGCTAATACAAT
This sequence comes from Bryobacteraceae bacterium, assembly GCA_963844855.1. GTDB lineage: Bacteria > Acidobacteriota > Terriglobia > Bryobacterales > Bryobacteraceae > DASQDN01. The sequence continues at coordinate 61,939 of CAWJQP010000057.1, read as the reverse complement.
GCGCGTCAAGGCCCTCCTAAGGCCTGCCTCATCGCCGGCGACTTCAAGAAAGGAGCGGACCTCAGGTACAGGTTTGTATGCGTACGCGACACAGTCCATCAAGCTGACCTCGATGGGTAGTGCCAGACGCGCTTGCACGTCGCTGCCCATGGTTCCTCCCTCCTTCGGTTGGTCTTCTATCGCACGGGTTGGCGTCGGAATGTCTGGCACCTCGGGAACGACAGTTTCTTCGCCCTGTGAGTGTCCGGGCACACTGAGTGACGGCTCCTCCCTATGCGCCTCAAAGGCGCATACGATGAATTCTCCTGTCCTGCGGCCTGATCCTACGGGGCGCAGTTGTCCGAGTTCAACCAAGTTCCGAAGCGCAGCGTACACGACCCCTTTCGCGAGTCGCGTGGCAGCCGCAATGTCCTCTGCCGTGGCCCTAACAACGGGTGTTGTCGCGTCAGCGAGCATACGGAAGAGGAGTACGGCAGCAACTTGATGAATCGATGGCTTCGTCTGTGTCGACAGACAGCCGGTAATGGTGAGGAATGCAGAGTTATGTGAAGGCATTGAAGGTAACCTGTTGTGATTTCGGGGTGGAGGGTTTGGTGTTGAACTGTGCTCTAACACTGGGTAGTATTACGGATTACGAACACAAATCTACGGTCACTTGATCAGTAGCAGGACGAGAAGTTGCAGTTACATCCCGATGTGAACGCATGGATGAGGGTCCGCCTCGTGCGGATCGACGCCGCCAACTCCAGTCTCGTTTTGGAGGGTTCGGGTCGACCATGGCTAGAAACAGCAGGTTGGATATGCGCCTCAGGTGGGCGCAGCCCACACCGGCGCTAACCGGCTTGTCGAAGCGTTTCCCGGCCAGCCCTTATCTTCAACCTACCGGCAGCGCCGGTGCTGACGGCACGGCGCTGGATCGTTGTTCCCTGCCACGCCAAACTATGATCTGCTCACGTAAAAGTTGCCGGGCTCCGCCATCGCTTGGTGTGTTACAGCGACGTTCGCGAAATACTTGCGCGTTTCTAACTCGAGAACGCGGATGACGTTGCGTACAACCGTGTCTATCTTCCCGGTGTGCAGACACTGCATGTGAGCGCCGTCGCTTCCCACCTGGGCCTTGGTCCGCGTTCTGACGGCATGCTCTTCTAGCGCGATCCTGAGTTCAAAACGACACTCTACGCTTAATGGAAAATCGATTCTCATCCTGACCGTGTATGACGCGCCTTCGCCGGTCGTTACCGGCGTGGCGCACAGGCTGTACGCAAACGCTCGGGAGCGTTGTATCTGGGGCAGTTGGTTATTTCGTCGCCGTGGGTTCATGTGTTTCGTGATGTAAATCTGAGCGCCGCTGCCGGAGGCCGGCGCGGCGGGCTTGTTAAACTCATATCTGCGTCAGCGAGGACAACTGGCTTGGAGAGGGAACCCCAAACCGTAGTGAGTTGTTCCCCTTCAATTCCGTTCTGCCCCGAGCTGAGGTTTCCAGTATTGGTGCACACTTGGTTCCCGTGAGGGATTTTGGCGGTACCTGCCAGTGGCTAGCTTCTCATCTGACCCGGTGTAGACACCCACTGCAACCTGCGCCCTGGCGTCCGGTCCGGTATTATCCTGCCTCAGATGATCGCGCTACCCGGAGACTAAACTCCAGGCCAGCCCCCGCTGGATGCCACTTCAGTGGCTTCCGCCAGCGGTTCGCCAGGCATGCGACCCGAACGGCAGCGACAGAATTGCTTCCGTCAGTTTAATGATCGTCCAGCAGTGACGAAAGTATTAACGGAAATCGCCGTAAAGCGCGGAACGTTGACTCCAATAGGCAACAAGGAGATTACCTATGTCCGCACCGGAATACCTAAGATGCCTAAGGCACATGGCTGATGATTGCCGCCCCGCCACCCGCCTGGGACCTTCAATGTTGCGACTACTCTCCTTGCCGGTTTCTGCCGTTATATATAGTGGAAGCTGACCAACAATTCCATGGCCCTCTCCGACCAACGCTGGATACGTGTCTCCGGCTCCGAATTCCCTTGGGAACGCGACGCCCTGGAGTACCTCCGCGCCAACCTCCCCGACCTCGACACCTACCGCGCCTGGACCAACTTCAGCTTCATCGCCGACGACGGCACTGTGAATGAAGTCGATGCCCTGATCCTGACGCCCCAAGGCGTCTTTCTCATTGAAATCAAAAGCCATCCCGGCATGCTCACCGGCGACCGCGGAGCCTGGATCTTCGAATTTCCAGACGGCCGCCGCAGCTCGATGGACAACCCGCTTCTGCTGGCCGAGCGCAAAGCCAAAAAGCCAAAAAGCTCAAATCCCTTCTGATTCGCGACAAGCGTCTCCGCAACAATCTCTACATCGAAACGCTCGTCTTTGTTTCCCATCCGACCATCAGCGTCCAAATCCCAGAAGCCGACCGCATCCGTCTCTGCGTCCGAGATCGCGAAAACGCGCCCGGCATCATCGCCGCCGTCAAATCCCGCCGAGCCCTCGGCCTCGACCCGACGCCCAAGCACCTTACCGACCGACCATTCCTCAGAGCCTTCCACGAAGCACTCGACAAAGCCGGAGTCAAACCCTCCCAGAGCATGCGGCGCGTCGGTGACTACGAGTTCCAGAACCTCCTCGCCGAAGGTCCGGAGGGTGCCTGGCAGGACTTCTCCGCCAATCACGTCACCCTCAAGTCCGACCTCCGCCGTGTCCGCATCTACAACTGCACGCGCCAGCCCCCCATCGACCAGCGCGTCGTCAAAGCCGCCGCAACCCGCGAGTACGAAATCCTCCGCAGCCTCAAGCATCCCGGGATCCTCGAAGTTACCGGATACACCGAGCATGAACTCGGCCCCGCGCTCCTCTTCCAGCACGAGCCGGGCGAAACGCGACTCGATTTCTACCTGCGCCAGCACGGTGCCAGCCTGACCCTCAGTCAGCGCATGGACGTGGTCCGCCAGATCGCCGACGCCGTGCGTTACGCCCACGGTCGCCGCATCATCCACCGCGCGCTGAGCCCCGAGTGCATCCTGGTCACCACGGTGGACAACTGCCCCCGCCTGCGCATCTTCAACTGGCAGGCCGGCCGGGAACTCGCCGGAACAAGAACATCGGCCTCCGACACTCGTCGCGCCTCCCTAACTATCAACCCGCGCGAGTTCCTCGAAGTCTCCTCCGCCGTCTATCTCGCGCCCGAGGCAGTAAATGATCCGCATACCCGAACGGAAGCCATGGACGTCTTTTCGATCGGAGCAATCGCTTTTCACGTCTTTGCCAACAAGCCTGCCCTGCGGCGAATCTCCACGAGCTCTATACGCTTCTTGCACAACACCGAGGCCTGCCACTCCCTGCGGTCCTCGATGCCACCTCGGAGAGGCTCCAACTCCTCATTCGCGAAGCCACGCATCCCTGACGTCGCCCTTCGCGTCGGCTCCGCCGAAGAATTCCTCGACCTCCTGAACGAGGTCGAAGACGAGTGGACCGCCCCCGCGACCGAAGCTTTCGTCGCGAATCCGCTCGAGGCCCGCAGCGGCGACCGGCTCCCCGGCCACCTTACCGTCAAGCAGCGGCTCGGCTCCGGCAGCACCGCCACCGCCTTCCTCGTCACCACGCACGACAACCGCGAACTCGTCCTCAAGCTCGCGCTCAAGCCCGAGCACACCGAACGCGTCCGCTCCGAACTCGAAACTCTCCGCCAGCTCGAACACCCGTTCATCGTCAAGCCGCAAAGCGATCAGCTTCTCGACATCGGCGGACACGCCGCGTTTCTCATGGATCGCGCGGGCGAACACACATTGGCAGGTTGGCTCCGCGACCACGGCCGCCTTTCGCTCGACCTGCTCGGACGCTTCGGTCACGATCTCCTCGATGCCCTCAAGCACCTCGAAGGGCTCGGCATCCCCCACCGCGATCTCAAGCCCGACAACATCGGTGTCCACGTTTGGGGCAAGAACAAGGAGTATCGCCTCAAGGTCTTCGACTTCTCCCTGTCACGCCTCCCGCTCGACCACGTCCAGGCCGGCACGCCGCACTACCGCGAGCCCTACCTGCTCGGCCGCAAACGCTGGGATTCCCACGCCGACCGCTACTCCGCCGCCATCATCCTGTATGAGATGGCCACCGGCGCTCTTCCCCAGTGGACCGACCCGATTTCCGGCGAGGCCGCCATCGAGCCGAACCTCGTCGACGCGCCCGTCCGCGAATTCCTCGCCCGCTTCTTCGAGCGAGCACTCCGCCGCGATCCTGCCGCCCGCTACGCCACCGCCGAAGAGATGGGCTACGCTTGGCACAGCGCCTTCGCCGAAGCCAGCGCCACCGAATCGCGCGTCCCCGACCCGACCGAGCGTCAACGCGCCCTGGCCACCGTAACCCCTGAAACGCCCATCATGGTCCTCGGCCTCGGTACGCGCGCCGAAAACGCGCTCGCCCGCGAAGGCGTCCACACCGTCGGCGCATTGCTCTCGGGATCGCCCATGCGCTTCCGCCACCTGCGCGGCGTTGGCAACAAGACCCGCAAGGAAATCGTCCAGCTCATCGCCGATCTTCGTGCCAAGTTCCCGCAGGCTCCGGAACCCGAGACACCCGCGGCGGCCGCAAGCAACGAAGCGGGCCAGCAGCAGCAATCCGCGACAGGCATCGATGACATCTCCGCCGAACTCCTCCCCCGCTCCCCCAGAGCCACCGTCGAACGCGACCTCACCGCTGCGCTCCTCGACCTGGCCTCCTCGACAGACCGCGCGCCCCGCTGGCCGAAGCAAACCGACATCGCAGGCTCGCGCTCCCGCCAGCAAGTCAGCCAGATTCTCACGAAGGCTCGGGACCGTTGGAAGCGCACACCATCGCTCACCGCCGTCCGCAAGCAAATTGCCGGCCTGCTCGAACAGCACAGCGGCTACCTTGAAGCCACCGAACTCGCACAGCTCCTTTTAGCTGTCCGAGGCTCTTCCGCCGAAGGACACATCCGCCTCCGCCGAGCCTCCGCCGTCCTCCGAGCCGCCGTCGAAGCCGAGGCCACGCTCGAAAACCCCTCGTTCGTCGAGCGCCGCTGCGAATCCGGTGTCCTCATCCTGCACTCCGGAGCCGAATCCGTCGCCGCGTGGGCGCAATCCCTCGCCGCCGCCGCCCGAGCCCTCGCCAACTCCAGCAACGCTGCCGTCCCCCGCGCGCGTACTCGAAAGCCTCCGAGCCATTGAGATCCCCGAAGGGGCCGCTCCTCCCGCAGACGCGCGCCTCGTACATCTCGCCGCCACGCTCGCCGAGGTGTTGCCGTGTCCCCGCGCCTGGAACTCTACCCGAAGAACATGGCCGCCGCTCAAGCGATGCAGCTTTCCGCCTCCGCGCTTGCCGGCATGGAAACGCTCACCCCCGCCGAGATCCGCAGCCGCGTTGCCGACCGCTACCCCGAAGCCGAAGCACTCCCCGACCCGCCCGCGCTCTCCGAGCTTCTGCGCGGCGCTGGCCTGGAACTCGAATGGGACTCCGTCGGCAGTATCTATCGCCAGCCCAAGCGGCCCGCGACCGAGCCCACCGCGTCGATCGCCTACTTGCGGACCATCAGCCGGCCGGAATGGGATGCTCTGCCCCTAACCGAGCGCGAAGACTTCGACCACGCCAGCACGCTAGAGCGCATCTTGAACAACGCCCTGCGTCCCGGCTCGTGGCTCGTCCTCTCCGTCAACCCCGAGCACGCGCTGTATGCAGCCGAGCGGCTCGCCGCCCGCTTCAAACTCCGCGAGTTCGATCTCGACCGCGCCATGCTCGCCGCCATGCGCGACATCGCAGGCGCCAATGGCATCGATTGGGACCTGGTTCTTTCGGCCGACACCGAGTGTCACCCCGACCGCCCGCATCTCGAAGATCTCGTCCGCGAAGCCTTCGCGCAGGTGGAAGCGCGTATGCAAGCGCGCACCGAGCCCCTGCTGCTGACATTCCCCGGACTGCTCGGCCGCTTCCGGCTCACCGAGCGTCTGAACATCCTGCGCGAATCCGGCGGGCCGGCGCTCTGGCTGCTCGCCCCCGGACGGCGGCAAATGCAGCCCGCTATCGATGAAGTCGTTGTACCTACATTGAGCGATGCGCAGCGCGCATGGCTGTCGCCGTATTTCTTAAGCAACAAGCACCGCCACTCCGGAGCAACAACCACCGCATGATCGACACCACCCGGCTGCTGGCCGACCTGAAGCGCCTCGTCCCCGTGCTGGAGGACGACATGCGCTTGCGCTTTTCGGACGAGCCCGCTCTCGATGCGACCTTCCGCGAGCGGTATGAGAAAGCGCGTTCCGGCGCCCGCACCGCCGCTTCGTATGAAACTTGGCGCGACGGTGAGATCACGCAAGCCGCAGTGGCATGGCTGCTCGGCTGCGTGTTCGTGCGGTTCCTGGAAGACAACGGCCTCATCGCCGATAGTTGGATCCGCAATGCCCGCGACCGCTACCAGGACCTGCTGCATCGCGGCGAGCATCGCGATGATCGCGAGTACCTGGAACTGGCCTTTGCGGATGTGGCGAAGCTACCCGGTGTCAGCGGACTCTTCGACCGCAAGCACAACCCGCTGTTCTCCGTTGCGCCGACCGGCACCGTCGCGCGCAAGGTGCTCGACTTCTTTCGTGACCCTGCGCCTGACGGGACATTCCACGACTTCGCGGACACCGCCGAGTCCACGCGGTTCCTCGGCGACTTGTACCAGGACATCTCCGAGTCTGCACGCAAGCGCTACGCGCTGTTGCAGACCCCGGATTTCGTTGTCGACTTCATCTTCGATCGCACTCTGGAGCCCGCGCTCCAGGAGTTCGGGTTTAAGGACTTCCGGCTGATGGACCCCGCATGTGGAAGCGGTCATTTCTTGCTTGGCAGCCTTCGATCGCTTGTTTCAGCGATGGGTCGCGAAGAGCCTGGGACTGAAGTGTCCGTGCTTGCGCAACGTGCTCTGGATTCGGTGTGTGGCGTGATTTGAATCCTTACGCTGTCGCTATCGCTCGGTTCCGACTGCTCATCGCAGCGGTGAAAGCATGCGGTATTTCGCGACTGAGTGAGGCGCACAACTGGCATTTCAACGTCATCGTGGCCGATTCACTACTGTTCGGCGCGAAAGCAATGTTGAATCCCGACATGCTTTCGACTCATTTGAAGACCCGGAGGCCATTCGGTCACGTTTGCAGAAGCAACGATATCACTCCGTGGTCGGCAATCCGCCGTACATTAACGTGCAAGATTCGCAGCCTTCGTGGCAAATACCGAGAACTCGTTCACATCGTGCTATCGGAAGCTATCAGGTTAGCGTTGCCTTTACGGAGTTGTTCTTTCGCGACGAGGTATGGTTACGTGGGATTGATCACGTCGAATGGCTTCATGAAACGCAGTATTCGGTCGGCAATTCGTCAAGAAATGTCTGCCGCAGCTGGGACGTGACACACGTTGTTGACACATCCGGGGTCTATTTACCCGGCCATGCCACACCGACGGCCATCCTGATCGGACGAAATCGAAGCCCTGTTTCTGACGAGATTCGCGGTAGTTAGAGGAATCCGGGGCGAAACACAGCAGCCAGCCGATCCGACAACTGCTCCCGTGTGGGTCAGCGATCAAGGTTCAGATCGATCGTCCTGGCTCAGAGAGCGCGTGGATCAGCGTGGCGGATGCTCCACGGACGACTTTCACAAGCATCCTGGTCGATCGGGGGCGGGGGCGCAGCCGAACTAAAAGAGCAACTCGACGGGTGGGCATTAACACCTTGGCTGAGGTCATAAGTGACTCAGGTTTCGGTGCTAGTTACACGGGAGGACGATGTCTACCTAATAGGTTCCCAGACGGCGCACCGGCACCGTATCCCGGAGGACTCAATCCGACCGCTGGTGGCCGGGGATGAACTACGAGAATGGGGCTTCTTGAGACGCACGGAGGCGATCTTTCCCGTAACCAGCGGCAGACTCTGTCTAGAAATTTCCTGTGGCCATGGCGTACTCAGCTACAGAGTCGCGGTTGCGTACGGTCGAAACGCAGATTAGAGAGAGGATTGGCGTGGTTTGACTACTCCATGTACTTCGCCAATACGATTTAAGACGCCGCTCTCGATCGCGTTTGCGTTCGTAGCGACCCACAACCATTTCGTCCTCGACCGTGGGAACAAAGTCTTCAATCAGCTGCGCCCGCTATTAAAGTTGTCCGCAGCTGCTTACGAGCTGGATCCTATCGCTCTCCTTGGCGTTCTGAATTCGTTCAACGCGTGATTCTGGCTTCGTCAAGTCTGCTTACCAAGGGTGGCGGCGGTATGGTGGCGGCCTTGCGACGGAACTATGGGGAGTATCAGTTTGACCTTCGACTCCACCAAGCTCGGTCAACTCCCCCTACCCAGCCAGTCGCCCCACCGAATTAGCAACTGCCATCCAAGCCGCAGCCGACGAACGCACCACCCTCCTCCCAGCCAACCTAATCAAAACCGGCACACCCACCCGCGAGCGCCTCCATACCGCCCGCATCCGAGCCGCCGCGCTCCTCCGCCGCATGATCGCGCTCCAGGAAGAACTCGACTGGCACGTCTACCACCTCTACGGACTCATCGAAGAATCCCTCACCCTGCCCATCGACCAAGTCCCGGACGTCGAACTCGGCCAACGCGCCTTCGAAATCGTCATGGCGCGAGACCCCGAACTCGAAACCGCGTGGTTCGAACGCCACGGCTCCACGCCCAATCACCCAAATCCCCGCGCACTGGCCCGAGCCCTACCGCAACCTTGTCCAGCGCCGCCTCGACCGCATCGCGCAGGATCGTGACATCGCCCTCATCGAACAGCCCGAATACAAGCGCCGCTGGAATCTCCCCAAGTGGGACGATCTCGAACAGGACGCCCTCCGCTCTTGGCTCCTCGACCGCCTCGAATCCGAATCCATCTGGAACCGCGAAGACCCTGAACTCCTCTCCATAGAGCGCCTCGCTGACCGCGTCCGCCATGACTCCGACTTCCGCTCCGTCCTCGCGCTCTACGCCGGACGCGAAGACTACGACCTTCCCATCGAAGTCCGCGAGCTCGTCCGCGACGAAGCCGTAGCTTTCCTCCCCGTACTCCGCTACAAGGAATCCGGGCTCCGCAAGCGCGAACAATGGGAACGCACCTGGGACCTCCAGCGCCTCGAAGACAAGGGCGAGAAGGTCGGCGACATCCCAGTCCCGCCCAAGTACAAGCAGGAAGACTTCCTCCCCGGACCTGCATGGCGCCTGCGTGGCAAACTCGACGTACCCAAGGAACGCTTCATCCTCTACGCCGGCCTGGAGCGCGACACCGACCGCACCGACGTGGTCGCCTGGGCCGGCTTCGACCATGCCGAACAAGCGAAAGCCCTCGCGAACTACTATCAGGCGATGCGCTCCGAAGAAGGATGGGAGAAGGACCGCCTGCTCCCCATCCTCGCCGGCCTGAACGACCTCCTGCCATGGCTTGCACCAGTGGCATGACAAAACCAACGCGGACGGCTTCAACATCGCGCAAACCATCCACGAGTTCCTCCGCGGAGAACTCGCCGAATGGTCCATCACCGGGCAAGATCTGAAAAACTGGCGGCCCCCACAAACAGCCAATCGCGCCCGAGCGCCGCGACGCAGCCGCCAATCCCGTACGGAGACAACACAAGCATGAGTTCCCCTCAGTCCGGAACCCGCCCCACGTTTGCCGAACTATTCGACCTCCCCGAGGACGTAGGTGCTCAGGACTTTGTCCTCAAACTCGCCGATGCCATTCGACACCCCGATATCACGGCCGGCCAGTACGTCGTCACCAAACAGCTCGCCAACTGCTTCGACGAAGCCCTCTCGCTCGTCCGCGGCGCCATCGCCGACAACAAGAGCCGCGCCGCGTACCTGCACGGCTCGTTCGGCACCGGCAAAAGCCACTTCATGGCCATGCTGTATCTGTTGCTCCAAGGCGATCCGCACGCCCGCTCGCATCCGAAACTCGACAACAGCGGTCAATAAGCACGCCGGCTGGACGCAAGGCAAGAACTTCCTCCTCGTGCCGTATCACATGATCGGCGCCGAAACCGTCGAGGAGCGCATCCTTGGAGGCTACGTCGATCGCATCCGCGAACTCCATCCCGGCGCCGCTCTGCCGGGCGTCTATCGTTCCGACTATCTCCTTGAAGACGCGCGTCAGTATCGCGAAGATGTAGGCGACGAGAAGTTCTTCGCGCGCTTGAACGAAGTATCCGTAAAGCCGGGATGGAAGAAGTTCGCAGCCTGGGATGCAGCGAAGTTCGAAAAGGCCGCCACGGCGCCGCATGACACCATCGAGCATCGGGATCTCATCGGAGCGATAGCGGCACGCGTAATCACCTCCGCACGCCACAACGCAGGCTTCGTCGATCTGGACCTCGGACTCTCTCTAATCAGCCAGCACGCGCGAAGCCTCAACTACGACGGTATCGTCCTCTTCCTCGATGAGCTCATCCTTTGGCTCGCCAGCCGCTCCACCGATGCCGCGTGGGTAACCCGCGAAGGACCGAAGATCGCCAAGCTCATCGAAAGCGAGCGTGCCGAACGTCCCGCTCCCATCATCAGCTTCGTCGCCCGCCAGCGCGCTATTAAGGACCTGATCGGGCAGGCCGGCCTTGGCGCCGACCAGGATCGCGTCGAGCGTGCCATCGACTGGTGGGACGCGCGTTTCACCACCATCACCCTCCAGGACGACAACCTTGCCGCCATCGCCCAGGAGCGGCTGCTGAAACCGAAGAACGCGACCGCTGCCGAACTCATTGCGCGCGAATTCGAGAAAACCAGCAGCCTCAGCGGAAACATCCTCGATACCCTCCTCACGTCCGACGGCGACCGTGAGCAGTTTCGCCAGCTTTATCCATTCCACCCGGCCCTGATCAAGACCCTGGTGCAAGCGTCGACGGCTTTACAGCGCGAGCGAACGGTGCTCAACGTCATGGCGCACATCCTGGTGAAGGAAGGCCGCCGCATGCGGCTCGGCGATCTCGTGCCTGTCGGTGAACTCTTCCTCGAAATGCGCGATGGCAACGACCCGTTTGGCAGCGCGCTGAAGAAGCAGTTCGACAATGCGCGCCGCGTTTGGGAGCGCAAGCTGCGCCCTGTGATCGAAAGCGAAGTAGGCGCGCGTTTCGACGAAGCCGATTCGCTCAGCCCCGAAAAAGCAACTCAGCTTCGTGCCCGCGAGTACGTCGCAGGCACCCTTATTCTGAGTGCGCTCGTACCTGGAGTCGAGCCGCTGCAATCCCTTACCGGCGCGCGTATCGCCGCGCTGAATCACGGTTCCATAAAGACAGGAATCAAGGGCCTGGAGGGCAAGCAGGTCCTTGCCTGGTGCCGCAACTGGAGCATTCCGGAACTCCGGATCAGCCGCGAAGACCGGGACCCCGTGATCTCGCTCCAACTCACGGACGTGGACATCGACACCATCGTTGACAACGCCAAAGCGGAAGACGCCCACGGCCCACGCGTCCAAAAAGCGCGCGAACTGCTGCTGCTCGAGCTCGAGATCGAAGCCGGCCGTGAATTTCCCATCGAGCATGAGTTCCTATGGCGATGCACCAAGCGATTTGGTGAGCTTACGCTGCAGAACGTTCGCGAAATGTCCGACTCCACCCTCCGCCCCAGCGGCAAGGATTGGCTGCTGGTTATCGATCTTCCCCTCGATCGTGACGGCCACGGTCCCGCTGACGATCTTTCGCGGCTCCATAAGTTTCGTCCGCGAAAGCGCGGCTCCCGCGCGTACCATCGTCTGGCTGCCGGCGTTCCTGAGTGAGCGGATGCAAGGCGAACTGGGCCGGCTGGTAATCCTCGATTACCTTCTCAACCCCAACGTGGACCGGCTGCGGGATCATGCTGCCCACCTGCCTGCTATCGAACGAGCCGAAGCCCGCAAGATCCTCGCCGGAAACCGGGAGACTCTGCACAGCCGTCTGCGCATCGCCCTTCGGCAAGCCTACGGGGTCGCGCAATTCGAAGGCGGAATGGTGGATGAAACTCGCATCCTTGAAACGCGCGACCAGTTCCATTCGCTTCAACCTGGACTGCAGCTCGTCAAGCCTACGGCCGCATCGCTCAAGGAAGCCATGAACGGCCTGCTATCGCAGGCTCTGGAGTTCGACTATCCCGCCCATCCGAAGTTTGCCGACATTCAGATCACGCGCAAGCTGGTCGAGAAGGCATTGGACGAAACCCTGGCAGCCATCCGCGATCCTGACGGCCGCAAAGCCATTGATGAACGCGCCGTTCGTAACCAGATCCGGCCGCTGCTCGAATCGCTCGATCTCGCCAACGTGGGCGACCAGTTCCTGTACCCTCGAACCACGTGGCACGATCACTTCGAGCGCATGTGGATCGAAAGCGGCCGAGGTCGACATGACCGTCGCGGACCTTCGCCGTTGGACTGACATGCCTAAGCCCATGGGCTTGCCGGCCGATATCCAGGACCTGCTCATCCTGGTATACGCCGAGCAGTCCAATCGTGCAATCCGGGGCGGCATGACCACGCCCAAACTCGGCAATCTGGGCGACGGATGGAAACTGGTACAGCAGGAACTTCCCGAGGAGCGCGACTGGACCGATGCTTGCGCGCGCGCTGGCATCTTGTTCGGCATCGCCGGATCACCGTATCGCACCGCATCGAATGTAGACAAGTTCGCGAATGAGTTGAAGACGAAGCTGACCGGCAGCGCGGAAGTCGTGCGAAGTCTCGCCACCAGCTTGCGGAATCTCGCGCCAGCCGAATCGAAGCGCCTGACAACTGCGCATTCCGCGGAAGCTTTGACGCGCGCCATCGTGGGCGCCGCCACGTCCGCTGCCCTCGTCAAGGCACTGGCCACTGCGCAACTGCAAACATCGGCGGATGCCATCAGCCGCCACGTCGCCACCGCCGCCGAGGTGCTTACCGCAATCGAGCGGGTGAACTGGCCCCTCATTCAAGGACTCGAACGCTTTACCGATGAGCCACGAGCCACTGCCGCGCGGAACATTCTTGAGGATGTCCGCAACGCCTTCATGGAGGATCAATACGTCACAGACTTGGCGCGTGTCCTAAAGGGCGCCAATGCGCGTGCCACCGATCTCCATGTCGAGAGCCCTGCGCCACCACCGCCTCCGCCTCCACCGCCGATCATTGATTTGTGAATGTGGTCAAGCCACCGGCGGGCCCAAAGGCGGGTCAACGCACCGTACGCGTTTCGGACCTCCAAAGCGTTGTTGAAGATATCCGCAAGGCTGCGTCTGTAGCGGATGCGCGGGTCGAAGTCACTTGGGAGATAAAGGACGCATGACGCCGGAACTCCTCGCCGTTACTTTGCGCTCCTATGTTGAAAATAAGGAAGCTGTCAGTCGAGTAGGCTGCGCCGTGCTCAGTCATGAGAAGTGGACCGGCGCCGAACACATTGATGTAGCGGGCCGCAAAGTGAAGGTGAAGTACTGCCGGTCCATGCTGGAAATGCGCGAGAACCTCCTCGAATGGGACCGCTCCTCGCCCCTTGCCCTGCTTACGCCAGTCGAAGACCACCTGCTCGCCGCCGACCTCCGGGCTCGCCTGCATAAGCAGAAGGTCAAAACGGTCAAGGTCTGGGAAGTGCTCAAATCGCACCTGTCGCTCAGGCTTGTCGATCCCAGACTTGAGCTCGACGACATCTTGGGTAAGGCGCTGGTAGAGATAGTAGCGGTGAAGAACGTCGCTCCACCCATCAGTGGCGTGTTGCACGAAGACGCAGCCTGGGACATACTTCTGCCGGAGCGGTTCGGCATCCCCTCGTCTGGCGCCGACATCAAAGATCTCCTCCTCTGGTCCCGTTACCGGCATAGGATTTGACACCGAAGCGCCCGACATCCGCCAGCGCATGATCGACTACTTCGTCCGCAAGCACGGCGGCACGGCCAAGGCCATATTCGATTGCTGCCTCGCGGGCGCAAATCCTATTGCCGTGGGACTCGCTTACGAGCCGCTCGTTTCCGATGTTCGCAATACCGATCTCGCGCGCGCGTTCGGCCGGATGGAGCGTTTCACCAACCACCAATCCGTTGCCGCAGACGCCGTCCCAGATGGAGTGTAGTGCCCAAGCAAGTGATGACCGCTTTCGATGAAGTCAGAAACGGCGGATATCGTCGACGCCCTGGATCGTACCCTCACGGCCGTCAGTATTGATGTCCACGCGCACCTGAGCCGCTGGTCCCGGGTGGGCGCTACCCAAGCTCTTGACCGGTTCGCGGTATCCCCATCGGAAGCCACTCTCGATCAGCTTCGCAAGCGCCAATGGCCTGGATCGGCAAACGGCATTCTCGATCGTGGCTCGATGCTCCTGCGTCTCAATCGATGGCTTGACACGGCGGACCCACAATGGACTAGCTTCACGGCTGCCGTCGAATGGTATGGTGCCGAAGGCAGTTGGGTAGATTGGGCACGTTCCCGCCTCCGCTTCACTTCGGAAAGTAGCAAGTGGAATGCAGCCGTCTCCTCAACGTTGGAGAAGGTACGGGTTCGACGGGAGACGCAGAACCTTCGCTTCGCGCAACTGTTGGCTGCCTGGACACGCGACGGCGCGCCACGCCCCGTCCTTGGGGTCGAAAGTGTCATCGACGCTTACGTGAAGCCACTTGCGGACCTTGGTCCTCCGGTGCTCTTCATCGTCATGGACGGCATGAGCCTTGCCATCGCGCGCGAACTTGCTTCGGAGTTTGTCGTTCGCCGTTGGAACTCGTGGTCAAACACGAACGCCGAACTCCAGCCTGCCGTCGCCGCGCTTCCATCCATCACAACCTTCTCGCGCGCCAGTTTGCTATCGGGCAGGCTCACGAAAGGCGGTCAGGATGTAGAAACGCGTTCATTTGAGTCTCACCCTGCGCTGCGCCGCGCCGCTCTGTTCCACAAAAACGATCTCGCCGCCGCATCCGATGAGGTTCTACGCGAAATCGCCAATACGGATCGGCGTGTAGTCGGAATTGTTGTCAATGCTATCGATGAAGAACTGAGCGGCTCACGGCAAGTCGCGCCGGACTGGACGCTGGAATACCTTGCTGTGCTCCGCGGAATCCTTGCCGAAGCGGCAACCGCCGGACGAATCGTGATCGTCACATCGGACCACGGGCACATGCTGGATACGGGTACGTCCCGGCTCCCGAACCACGTCGACCCGCTCGACCGCTGGCGAACCGGAGAACTCGCCGGCGGCGAAGAGTTGGAAGTGAAGGGCTCGCGCGTTGTTATCGCCGAGGGCAAGTTCATTGGACTCGGGGTCGAGTCAGCACGCTATGGACGCCAGAAAGTTGGCTACCACGGCGGCCTCACACCGCAGGAATGCCTGGCGCCCGTGATGGTCTTATCGCAGCCTGCTGTCGCGGTCAAAGGTTGGGAACAAGTGACTCCGGTTCCGCCGCCATGGTGGTCGGAGGAAGCCGCTCCAAAGCCCGGAATAGTCGCGCCTGCTGCCGATTGGGTCGAAGCCCTCGTACGCTCGGAAGTCTTCGAGTTTCAACTTGCGAGCACGAACGGCAGAGTCTCCGCGAGTCACGTGGAAGCTGCGGTGCGAGCCCTCGACACCAGTGGCGGGCGCCTGCTGAAGAACGTGTTCGCAGGGCGAGTGGGCATCACCCCTGGCCGAGTGTCGTCCTACATCGCCGCTGCACAGCGCGTGCTCAATGTGGAAAGCTACGGCATCCTCGAACTCGATGAGACCTCGCAGACAATCACGCTCAATCGTCCGCTTCTCGTAAAGCAGTTCAAGCTCGGATGACCATCAGCCCCCAGCGCCGTGCCGACGTCGTGGACGCTCTCCGCAATGGAGCTGTGCCGGCGCGCGGCCTGGAATACCTGGCCGTTGGGCTGCAACGCTTCGAGACCGCAATCACTCAGGAGCTTGATCGCGTACGCACAGGCGGGGCCGTCTTCAAGGCCGTGCGGGCCGAATATGGCGGAGGCAAAACGTTCTTCGCGCGCTGGCTGGGCGAACGCGCCAAGCGCATCGGCTTCGCGGTTTCCGAAGTCCAGATCAGCGAAACCGAAACCCCGCTGCACAAACTGGAAACTGTCTACCGTCGTCTGGTCGAGCGGCTCTCCACATCCGCGCTCGAAACGGGCGCGCTCCGTTCGGTCATCGACAGTTGGTTCTACACGCTGGATGAAGATGTGCTCGCGGCAGGCGGAGCCGGCATGGACGACGTTCGTCTTGCCGAAGCCACCACTGCGCTGATGGAGAAGCGCCTCACTTCTATCCACCAGTTGTCGCCAATGTTTCCGGCTGCGTTGCGCGCCTATCGCCGTTCCGTCGCAGCTAACGACGCCGCGGGGGCGGAAGCACTGATCGCTTGGATTGCCGGACAGCCGAACGTAACCGGCAAATCCATCCGTGATGCCGGCCTGCGAGGCTCAATCGATCATTACGGAGCACTCGGTTTCCTTCAAGGTCTGTTGTTTATCCTGCGCGATAGCGGTCACGGCGGGCTGGTGCTCGTACTCGATGAAGTCGAAACCATTCAGCGGGTGCGCGGTGATGTTCGCGAGAAAAGTCTCAATGCTCTGCGGCAACTCATCGATGAAATGCACTCGGAGCGATTCCCCGGCCTTTACCTGCTCATCACCGGAACCACGGCTTTCTTCGAGGGTCCGAAAGGTGTGCGCTCGCTCGCGCCGCTTGCCAGCCGTCTCCACGCCGACTTCTCCAGCGACGATCGATGGGACAACCCGCGCGCTCCACAAATCCGGCTCTCCGCTTTCACAATTGATTCGCTCGTAGAAGCGGGCCGTCGCGTTCGCGATCTCTACGCTGAGCACTCGGAGTCGGCCGAGCGAATCAGACGCTTGTGCACCGACGAGTATCTTGCCGTGCTTGCCAAGGCAATAGCCGGTGGACTCGGCGGCAAGGTTGGCGTAGCCCCTCGCCTGTACCTGAAGAAACTTGTGGGAGATGTACTGGACCGCATCGACCAGTTCCCCGACTTCGATCCTCGCCTACATTACCCGTTAACCCTTTCGGCGGCTGAGATGAACGAAGTTGAGCAGGCTGCATTCACCGTGGATGACATCGATATACCGCTGTGACCGTCGCCTTTGAACGCCTCCATCCCGCGCTTCGGCATCATATTGTCAACTCCCTTGCATGGCCGGCTCTCCGGCCATTGCAGGAAGCCGCCATCGATCCCATCCTGAATGGCGAGAATGTGCTCCTGCTGGCGCCAACCGCCGGCGGCAAGACCGAAGCCGCGTTCTTCCCAGTCCTTTCTGAAATCCTGCGCGCTGATCTCGGCCCGGTCAGCGTGCTCTACATCTGTCCGCTCCGCGCGCTCCTGAACAACCTGGAGCAGCGCCTGTCCTGGTATTGCTCGCTCGTCGGAAGGACTGCGCGTCTTTGGCACGGCGATGTCACACAAGCTGACAAGGCGAGTGTTCTTCGCGATCCGCCGGATGTCTTGCTCACGACGCCCGAAAGCATCGAGGCGATGCTAATCTCCACCCGGGTGAATCGCGCTGCCCTCTTTGGCCGCGTGCGGTTTGTCATCTGCGACGAACTTCACGCCTTCGCCGGCGACGACCGTGGATGGCACCTCCGCTCTGTCCTCTCCCGCGCCGCACCTCAGGCGCAGAGAATTGGACTCTCGGCAACCGTCGGCGCTCCGGAAGAGTTGCTCGCTTGGTTCGCTGCTGAACCCCGAAGGGTCGTAGCGCCAGTAGCCGCAGGTCCGTCCACTGCCGAAGTCACTCTGGATTATGTCGGCTCGATTGAGAATTCCGCCGCCGTCATTGCACAACTACACCGAGGCGAGAAGCGGCTGGTCTTCACCGACAGTCGCGCGCAAGCGGAACAGCTGGGGTCTCAACTGCTTGCTCGGGGTGTCGAAACGTTTGTATCGCACAGTTCCCTCAGCCGCGATGAGCGCCATCGTGCGGAGTCGGCGTTTGCGGAAGCAAAGAACTGCGTCATTGTGGCGACCAGCACGCTGGAGCTCGGAATTGATGTTGGCGATCTTGACCGGGTTATCCAGATCGATGCCCCCTCGACAGTGGCTTCGTTTTTGCAACGTCTGGGCCGAACCGGACGCAGATTGGGTTCGTTTCGTAATTGCTTGTTTCTGGCGACGACGCGGGAGTCGCTGTTGCGGGCGGCGGCGATCGAACTCTTGTGGCGCGAAGGCTGGGTAGAGCCGATCATTCCGCCGGAGTACCCGGTGCATGTGACCGCGCAGCAGATCTTAGTCAGATTGCTAGAAAATCGCGCAATCGCGGAGCATAAGCTCCTCGCGGGCTTAGCGGACCTCCCAGATGCGGGGGAAGTGCTCGCGCACATGCGGGCAATTGGCTTCGTTTCGCAGGACGGGCCGCTTTTATTCGTCGGTCCCGAGGCCGAACGCCTGTGGGGCGGCCGCAACTACATGGAGCTTCTCTCCGTGTTCGACACTCCGGAGTTGTTCCAGGTCCGCTGGGGTCCCCAGGAAATCGGGGCAGTGCATGAACTGAGTCTCAGGACCCGTGACGAACGGCCAGCCGTCGTGCTGCTATCCGGCCGGGCATGGAAAGTGAACGCGGTGGACTGGAACCGCCGGACCGTGGCAGTCGAACCAGCTGAAGAACACGGCCGCTCGACATGGCTCGGCTCGAGCCGCCCGCTCGGCTTCGAGCTCTGTCAGGCCATGCGCCGCGTTCTGCTAAGTGACCAAACGAACCCAAACTGGTCCCGCCGGGCCGCGAAGGAATTGGCTTCGTTTCGTAACGAGCCCATCGTGGATGCCGACGGGACCATCCTCACTGAAACAAAGGCCGGAACAGAATGGTGGACCTTCGCCGGCCTGCGCGGCAACGCCGCCTTAACCTACGCTTGGCCTTTCCCAGTGACGTTCGACAACTTGGCCATCCGGACCAAGGCGTCCCCAGTGGAAGTCCGCAAAGCCATCGCCACAGAGAGGGATATCGCCCCACCCAAACCAAACCCTCGCAATGCCCCGAAGTTCGCCGAGTGCCTCCCCGACGACCTCCTCGGCCTCTTTGCCCTGCATCGCGACTACGACCGAAACACCGAACAAGTAATCGCCCAACTAGCTCCGGTGAATAAAATCACATCCGGCAGAAATGCCTGATTTGCATGCTGAATTAGCAAGAGCAACAGTTCCAGATGCGTGATGGTGTTAAAACATCAAGCTGGGCAGGATCGAAAAGGCAACACCGTCCGGAAGTACCATTTATCGAAAGTCTGGATGGAAGTCGCTACGAACAATGGAAGTCTCGGGGGCGCCCATGCGCCTCCGGGTGCAGGAACGTGAATCGTGCGCGTTACTCCAGCCGCGGCCATCTCAGGGTCTTCCGCCAATTCCTCCCATCTCTGCAGAACGCCGATCTCATGGCCAAGTTTCTGCAAATCGACGTGCTGTGCTGTCACCGCATTCAGTGTCAGATCGACAATAAAGTAGTAACCCAACGACTGTATTGCGTTGTGTCCCCGGGCGGTCCTGAGTTGTTCACCTTCTTGCAGCAAACCTCCGATTAATGCGCTGGTAGAGCGCACGTTCCGTAATCTTACGAGTTTTCGTTTGTTTATTTGTCATGCATAAAAACACCTCATTAAAAGAGAGAGTGCGGATCCGATTGAGTTGCGACGGATCTCGCATGCCGTTCCAAGTCTCTTTACACTCCTCCGACAGCGGGATACTCACTCGCTCAAAGCGCGTCGGTGGACTGAACCGTGCCATAGGAAATTACGCACATCCACCTCACGACTGCAACAACGCGATCAGCGCAGCGAGTTTGTCGGTACCGAGCGTAGAAAGCTTATGCAACAATTCCGGTGGCAGCTCCGGCTGGCATCCTGGCAGACTTACCGTTGACTTCGTCGCTTGCGTTTGCGGCGACATCCCCGCTTTCAGGACTGCCGACCACATATTTGCGTCCAGAATCGTCAGGATCCCCAAGTTGTCCGGCGGCGACGGCGGCTGATGTCAAAGCTGACAGCAGAGATGCGTTCCGCAGCTCTGCACGCCGTTGCGGCACGCTCCCGTGCGTCGGTACCTAGATGCGTGTAGTATCGCGTCATCTCCGCCGAGATATGACCAACTTGCGCCATAACGACTTCGATGGGGACGCCTTCCTCAACCGCCTGGGTGATGAAGGAATGGCGGAGATCGTGGAAGCGCAGGTTCGGAAGTCCTGCAGCAGCCCTCAATTTCTGCCACGCGGAGCGCCACGATCCCTGCGGGCGCGTGACATCGTATCCCCTGCGAGCATGCAATGGATCCCCGGCTTTCGTATGCTTGGAACAGTTCGCCGGCAAGAGATAATCCGTCGGTCTGGAAGCGCCGAGCAGCCTCGCCCGTGCCAGAAGCTCCGAAGCCGCCCACACGGCTATCTCGTTCAATACAACTTCGCGCGCTCCAGCATCGCTCTTCGTGGTTTCGCGCCGGATGCGCATCACTGGCGGACTGCCACCGAGTTCCAAGTTCCGAAGCTGCAACGATCGGATCTCGCGGGTTCGACAGCCGGTCGCATACGCAAGCAGGCCGGCACGTAAACCGACGAACCATCCGGGTTTTGCATTCGCAGAGAAAACAGGGTTTCCGCTTGTTCGGGGGTGATTGCTACACCCGGTCCGTTCTTTGGCACCTTCAGCGGCTTGTAGTCGGGCTCTATGACGGCCCAAAGCTTCGCGCGCTTCAGTACCGCACGAAGCACGAGTATCTCGTTGTTGATTGTCTTGGGAGCCCTCCCGGCCCGGCGGCGCGCGACCTGATACGCCCGAAGGTCTTCCCCGGTGATTGTCTTCAGAATTTTGCCCGCGCCAAGCACTCGGGTCAGATGCGCCGCAGATGTTCGGTAGGGCGGCAACGTGCTGGCGCACTTCGTGGCCGCGATGTACTCAAGTTCCGCGTCGAGCGCACGCTGAAGCGTCCACTCCGCGATCTGAAGTGGGTAAGCGGCCGCTCCTCGCTTTCTCGACGTGCTCGTGCTTGAACGCGACGCGCGTCGGCGTAAACCGTCGTCCTGGTCGAGACGTGCTTCCACGGCCGACTGTCCGACTCACGGAACTTGAAATACCAGATTCTGCCCTTTTTGAAAAGGCCATCCCCGTTCCTCGCCATTAGATTCTGCTCCTACGCGAGAGAGGGCTCGACGGTGTGAGTCCGGATAAACTCGTCGAGAGCAGTCTTGCTATAGCGAAGAATACTGCCGAGCCTAAACCAGGCTGGCCCGCTTCCGGATCTTCGCCAGCGGCGGAGAGTGGAAAGGGAGATGGACAGCAGATCCGCGGCTTCAGCCTCGGTGTAAAACTCTTTTGAATTGCGAAACACGGCGCCTCGTCTGTGAACTGCGCTCGGCAGTCAAAAAATGAGATGAGGGTCTTCCTCCGGTGTGGCTCCGGAGGCGTCGCAGACCCCTGCGACACCGTATTTCCTTTAAGCCCTGGGTGCGGGCCGACCAGAACTTTCAGGGTAGCGAAAGAGTCGAAATCTCGCCAGACCACTGATGAGGGGAGTCGACCTGTAAAAACACCTAGACAGGAGCGAAAGGACAGAATGGGGAAGTTAATGGGGAAGCGGGCTTCAGGAGGGAATCGCAACCACTCGCATCTTGTTGATCCAATTGGTTGCGGGGGAAGGATTTGAACCTTCGACCTTTGGGTTATGAGCCCAACGAGCTACCAGACT
Source organism: Bryobacteraceae bacterium (assembly GCA_963844855.1). Taxonomy (GTDB): domain Bacteria; phylum Acidobacteriota; class Terriglobia; order Bryobacterales; family Bryobacteraceae; genus DASQDN01. The sequence continues at coordinate 40,341 of CAWJQP010000057.1, read as the reverse complement.
GCTCCACCCCGCACATCCAATTTAGCGCAGGGTATCTCGTCGGGTCAACTATTCGGCCATAAGCTATTGCAAAATCAGAGCGAGTATACGATCCGCCAGCGGGTTGAACTCCACGCCTTCCAGATTGAACATCATTGCCAGCGCAACCCGCTCCTTCGGCAAGTAACGAAGGACGGTGCTAACTCCACTTTGACCTCCCGTATGACTAACCTGTAGTCTCCCAGCGAACTCACCGACTCCCCAGCCCAAGCCATATCCCGTGGATCTGCCGTCATTTGTCGACAGTGAACGGAACATCGTCTCGCGAGACTCCTCTTTCACCAACTTCCCGCTCCCGACAGCGAGAGCGAAAGCGACTATGTCGGGTGCTGTCGACGCCAAGCCACCTCCCGGAATTTTGTGACTCGTATCTGCCAGTGCGGCATTGAGCACCGTGCCATCACTCGTTTTCTGGTATCCACGACTGCGGTTTGGGATCAGCGCGTAAACATCATCGATGGTTGTACTGCGCATTCCAGCCGGTGCAAAGATATGAGTCGGCAAGTAAGAGACGAAGGATTGTTTTCCGGCAGCTTCCACCGCGAGACCAGCCAGTACATAGCCGAATGTACTGTAGAAATACTTCGAGCCTGGCTCGTGCAGCAACGGATCCTCTGCGAATACCTTTGATGCCTCCAACAAAGACCAATAGTGTTTCGTCAAGTATGTCTCAGCTCCATCTTTGTATCCTCGGATTCCTCCAAGATGACCCAGGAGCTGTCGCGTAGTAATTGGCCATTGCTTTTTTGGAAAGCTCGGGACATAAGTGTCGATGGGGGCGTCCAGGTTCAACGCTCCGCTTTCGACGAGCTGCATTGCCGCGACTGCAGTTATCGGCTTCGCTATCGAGGCAGTTCGATATACTGTGGACGCCTTGGCAGGAACGAAATTCTCCAGATCCGCCATCCCGTACCCGTTGGACCAGATTGATCCATCTCTCGTGGCAATCGCAATTGACATTCCGGGTATGCGCTGCCCTGACATTTCGGCGGAAATCAGCGCTTCGATCTCCCGGATCTGAGCAGGAGTCAAGCCGGTCTGTGCCCGCAATGCCTCGAACAGACACAAGGCGAAAAACAACAACCGGATCACTTGATACTCGAGAAAGGTAAAGGCCGCAGAATCGCGTTGCTGATATTTGAGACGATCTCGCCGTCACTCACGCCGGGTTGGTTTTTCATCTTGTCCCACTCGGGACTGGACACGAACGAAGCCCATGCCTTGTCTCGCGCGGCCAGATCGTCGTAGCCGAGCATGTACGTTAATTGCGGAAGATTCGGACCAGCGATAGCTTCCCCAAAAAACACGACAATCATTCCAAGCTTTCGAAACAGCGCGATCTCACCTTCATCGAACATCCTGATTTTACGAGCGAGAGAACGCTGATGATTGGACTCGTAGGTCCGAAGCTCAAAAATATGCGTACTGTCGTCAGGCAGACGTGCAGGAACTTCGATGGACGGCACAGTAGAAAAGCCGCGCAACAACTGGATTTCCTTCCGAATGTACTGGAGCGGTCCAGCATAGTATGACTCGGAAGCCTTGGCTAGTTCTTTGTCATCTCCCAGCTTTTTGCTCGCGCCCTCCCACGCTGAGATGTCGGGATACTCCGTAACCAAGAGAGTTCTCGGATTATCCGCGCCAATCACATTTGTGAACGCTCCGATCCGCTTTGCTCCGGCGCGTTGTACGGCTGGGACGTAGCGGTTCGCCAAGAAGTCATTGGTCCGCTGCGCCATCGAATCCTGCGTGTTGCGCATTCGCAAGTAACAGAGCTCGATAATCGACGGCTTAGTGTCAGCCGCGCCGAGAGGCGACGTCATTGCAAGCGATCCTCCTGCGGCAGCGGCCAGGAATTGTCGGCGATTCATACTGACCGCTTTATATCACGCGGCTGGGGCACTGCCAAAGCGGCGCTCCCGCGATCGGTAAACCGTCATAGCCTGTTCGAGATGGGTTGCCTGAAAGTCTGGCCACATCACGGGCAGGAACACCAATTCTGCGTATGCGCATTCCCAAAGAAGGAAGTCGCTCAAGCGTTGTTCGCCGCCGGTACGAATCAGCAGATCCACATCAGGAGCGGGCATCAGAGAAGCAATTGTCTCCCTTGTTGCATCAGCCGGCGCCGTACGAGCCGCTTCGACGAGCGCATCTCTTGCTGAATAATCGATCGCAATCCGAACGTGTAACGCCTGACAATTCCGGGTCCGATGTTCAGCGATATGCATCATCGCGACTATCGTTTCTGGAAGCCGATCCCTGCGGCCAATGAACGAAATGCGAACGTCTCGGTCTACGCATTCGGCCACCTGTGTTTCAAGATATTGCGCGAACAAGCGCATCAACGCTGATACTTCATCCGCAGGACGTTTCCAGTTATCCGACGAGAAGGCATAGAAGGTTAGGCCATGAATTCCAGCTGCCGGAGCCGCTTCAATGGTTCTCCGCAAAGCATCTGCGCCCTTTCGATGTCCGGCCACTCTCGGCAGTCCACGCGATGTTGCCCACCGCCCATTTCCATCCATGATGATTCCCACATGAATTGTGGTCATTTCTGATGCATTCATAGACACACTTCTCCCGTGTTAGCCCGTACGTAAGAGATGTAGATCTCTTATGCTCCTCGCATCGCGCGGATCAGGGCTTCCATATGATCCAGATATTTTGTAAGAGCCTTGCGACCGATATCGGTGAGACTATAATCTGTCCGGGGAACTCGCCCATCAAACGACTTCTTGCACGTGATATAGCCTGCTTCTTCAAGCTTTCGGGCGTGAATGCTAACGTTGCCGTCAGACGCGTCGAGAAGCTTCTTCAACTCGCCAAAAGTGAGCGACTCGTTTGCAGCGAGGGCGCTCACGATGCCGAGCCGCATACGTTCGTGAATGAGCCTGTCGAGGCTGATCGTCTCCTTGGCAGCCGTACTCACCCTCGCGAGTGCCGACGTGGTTTTTGCAGCAGAACTCTTAGCCACCGTATCTCCTCGCGATAATTAAGCCGAAAATAATATGTAATCCGCCAAAAGCCGCCGCTAACCACGCATTGCCCCATGCTGCGGGCGTGAACAGAGCCGCAACGCCGAACGTGACAAACCCGATTCCCATCACTGGAACAATCGAGACGGAGAATGCTCCGCCAGCTATGATGCCTGTGCCATACATGCACATCCAAATTCCGGGAGCGAGCGAGGGAAGACCCGCCCGTAAAATGGCCACAGTGAGAACGGCGCCGACAAGCAGTGGAGGAGCGAACCCCAAAGCGAACTTCCGGGCCGGTGCCGAAGCCATAGACACTTTCATCGCCCGTGCCTTCTGCGCCATCGCAAACAATCCAATGAGCAGCGCCAGAACAGCTTCACCGACCCAGATCGCAAGAAAAGATTCTGTGTAGTTCATAGCCGCCATCGCAGCCGCGAATGCCGACAAACCCATCAGGATTCCACCCGATCCCGAAACCGCGGTGAATGACCCGGCGCGTTCCATCGTCGCGCGGATGTAGCGGAGATTGTCGATCGCGTGATCGTGCAGAGGAATCGGCTGGGGACGCGAGGCCATATTGGAAAGTATACTCTCGTCGGTGACCGTTAGCAAGTACTTTATGATGCCAAGTAGATACTACAGATCTCGATATCTCACGAGCTTTATGCCATTCACTTCCAGCGTCATCCGAACTTCGTTTGCGAGCAACGCTTCTAATTCCCGCTCACGGCTATCTTTCAGACGTGTGGACAATGCCCTCAACTCATCGGTGCAATATCCGGGATGACACATAAACTCAGTGATGCCCTCCGGCAGCGTCCGAAGGACCGCGACAAGCTGGGGCGTTTGAAGATATCCCGTCAACTGAAATCCCGCAAAATAGTCTGTCGTCAGACAGCCGTAACGCGACAGCTTTCGATGGACGTTCTTGCGAAGCACTTGCAAACTTCTGGCTCACCGCGCGTTTTCCAAAAGGAACGGGACCACCGCATAACGGGAAGTCGAATGGCCGGCGAACCCAACGAATGGCGAATTCCTGTGACAAACGCGCGACCGCATTCAGAACAGGAGGAGCCAAATGCGTGTGTTTGTGAGTATCGAGATGCGTCGGTTTTAATCCTGTCGACAGGATCTTGGTTACCTGAGCTCGCAACTCCGCGTAGGGATCAACACGGCGCAGAGCCAGCTGCTTCAACAACTCAGGCACACTGGCCGGAAGACAAACGTCTTCGTTCAATACTGAACGCCCGCCTACCAGGACGAGGTGGCAACCGACATCGAGTTCCTTATGATCTTGGGCAAGCATCACCGCGTCATCGAAGGCAACCCCATTGGCCATCAGAGTCGTGGCGGTGAGAATGCCTTTGGTGTGCGCCTCGATGATTCCCGCATTCACATCCCGCGCGTAACCGAAGTCGTCGGCATTGACGACGAGCCGCTTCAAATTCTCAACCTCAAAACAGCGCGAGTTTGATCCGCAGGAACTTCTTGGGGTTCGCTCGAATGTCCTTGATGAGTTGCTGCATCTCACCAGTCGCCCCATTGAGCGAGTCGTACAACTGTGGATTAACCATCAACTGACCGATGGTCCCCTGGCCCGAGTTGATCTTGTCAATGATCGTGTCCATTTTTGCGAGCGAGCCGCGAATTTGATTGTGTAGTTCTTCGCTCTTAAGTAGCTTGCCGGCGGTACCTTTACCGGCGTTCAAGTCCGCGACCATCTGTCGCAGTTCGGCGACAGATCCACGGAACTCGGCGTACAATGCTTCATCCTTCAGGATTTTACCCGCTGTCCCTTCTCCTTGTTGCAAGCCGAGCAACAAACTATCAACTTTTGCCATCGACGCCCGGAAATCATTGAGAAGCGTATCTTCGTAAAGCAGCTTTCCAATGGTTCCTTGCGGCGTACTCATGGCCCGTGTGATCTTTTGTCCCTCCGCGACGACCGCAATGATCCGGTTGTACAACTCTTCGTCAACCAACAGTTTCCCGATGGTGCCCTTGCCGACTTCCACCAGACTGACGATCGCATCCACTCGCTTCAGGATCCCCTGCAACTGCGTCAGTAACGCATAGCCCTGCTGGAAAATTTCATCGAAATCGCGCGTATCAAGCGATTGAACTTCACCACCCGGCTGCACCTTTACGTTGCTCTGTCCCTTGCGAATATTGATGAACTTTGCGCCGAGGACGTTTTCCGAGCTGATCGCCGCGATGGAATCTACCGGAATCTCCTCCATGAAATTCTTCTCGATTTCCATGTCGATACGGATAATACGGCGCGGAGCAGTTTCACCCGATAGTGCGACCTTAGCAATTTTGCCCGCCAGGATTCCATTGATGCGCACCGGCGCCTTGACCGTCAGCGCGGCCGAATCTGCCATGTATGTGTAGACCGTAACATGATCCGCGAATAACTTCTGGGTGCCCGTTAGAAGAAAAATCAGTACACCGAGAATGATCAGGGCAATAATCGCCATCAGTCCCACGCGCAATTGAGCCCAAGCTGTTTTCTTTGCCGGAGACATAGTTATGATTTCACCGCCTTGAACTTGGAGACATACGGATCCGTCGAGCTTTCTAGTTCTTCTTGCGTTCCGTCGAAGACAAGCTTTCCTTCTTCAAAAACAAGGAAGGTTGTATTTTCGTGAATGCCGCTGTCGTGCGGCGCCTTTTCCAACTCCCCATTCTGCGGATTGTAACGGAAGTTCGCCATCAGATGCCCATCCTGATAACGGTGCGACACGATGATTGGAGTTGAGTTCTTCGTATCGCGTGCCTTGATAATCAACGCGATGATCGTATTGGCCGTTATCGGATCCAGCCCCGCAGTCGGAGAATCGTACAGCATCAGGGCAGGTTCCGTTACGGTCGCGCGCGCAATTCCGACACGCCGGCGCATGCCACCAGATAGTTCGCTCGGAAACTTTTCAAGCGTTTGCTCCAGTTCCACGAATCTCAGCGCCTCCTTAACGCGACTACTCACCTTCTCCGGATCCAGTTTTCCGTTCTGCCGGCCCTTCTGATTCCATACCGGGTAAGCCACGTTATCTTCAACGTTGAGCGAATCGAACAGGCCTCCTTCCTGGAATAGGACACCTACCTTTGCGCGGATTGGAAACAGATCCTCCTCGCCGAGCTGGGTGATCTCTTGACCAAAGAGATAAATTTCTCCGGAATCGGGCTTCAGAAGTCCTGTTGCGAGTTTCAACAAAACTGATTTCCCGCTACCGGCGGCTCCAAAGATAATTGCGGTCTGACCCTTCAACAAATCGAATGACACATTACGCAACGCAGGCTCGCCATCGAAGCTCAACGACACATTTTCATATCGAAGGATCGCTTCGCTCATGTCACAGACTCACACGAAGATCCGCGTGATAAAGAAGGTGAGAATGAAGATCCAAACCGAAGCGACAACCACGGCCTGTGTGGTAGAGCGGCCGACACCTTGCGTGCCGCCTTTCGTCTGCATGCCGTAATAACAGCCCACCAGAGAAATCACCATTGCGAACACCAGGGGCTTTAGCAAACCTTGTGCCAAATCGTTCCAAACAAGAGATCTCCAAGCCGTCGACCAATACTGCGCGGCAGTTTGATTCAGCATGTAGTAGGCCACGACAAACCCACCAATAATACCGACGAAATCCGCGATGATCGTGAGCAAGGGTAGGGTGACACAGGTGGCGATGAACCTTGGCGTCACCAGCTTCTGGACCGGGTCCGTGCCAAGCGCGCGCATAGCATCGATTTGTTCGGTAACCTTCATCGAACCGAGCTCGCTCGCCATTCCGGACGCATTGCGGCCCGCAACAAGAAGCGATGAAAGCACGGGACCTAATTCACGCACGAGGGTGATCGCGACAATCTGGCCCATCTGCCCAGTGGCTCCGTATTGGGCCAGGGCTCGGGACATCTGCAGTCCCATGACCGCGCCGCTGAAGAATCCTGTGAGGACGACGATCGGCAAGCTTCCCACGCCGATGATGTCCATCTGCATCAGGACATCGCCAGTATAATGAGGGCGGCGTATTATGTTCCTGATTGCGCGTCCGCTTAGGAAGATAAAGTCCTGGAATGATGCAACTCGCTCTTTCAGGAGATCGAGCAATGGGTTAGCGGGCCTCTCGTCTTGTAGATGGTAGCATGAAGGGTCTTACAGACATCCCAGGCGTTCTTGTCGGGCATGTATCTGACTTTGAGGCGATTACGGGATGTACAGTGATCCTCGTAGAAGCCGGGGCCGTCGCGGGCGTCAACATCGGAGGCTCCGCAACCGGAGCACAAGAACTGGACGTATTAAGGCCCGATCACGTCACGCCCAATATTCACGGAATTTGTCTGGCCGGCGGCAGCGCGTTCGGACTCGAAGCAGCATCCGGCGTCCGCAACTACCTGGAACAGAAAGGCATTGGCTTTATAACCCGCGCTGCGAAAGTGCCGATCGTGCCAGGAGCCATTCTCTACGATCTTGCTATTGGTAAGGCCAATGTTCGCCCCACGCGTGAGATGGGGGAGGCTGCCGCTAAGGCTGCTACCTCTGCTGTGGTTGCCGAAGGCAACGTTGGAGCCGGCACTGGAGCCACTGTTGGGAAGATTCGTGGGATGGCTCAAGCCATGAAGGGCGGTGTCGGAACCTTCACTGTCCAACTTGGACCCAAGGTCAAGGTGTCTGCACTCGCCGCAGTCAATCCGGTTGGCGATGTGATCGAACCAGGCACTGGACGGATCGTCGCCGGCGTCCGCAAGACCAAGGATTCGCGAGAGTTTCTGAATGCTGCCGAGGCGATCCGGCAGGGAGCCGCAGTTCCCCCGAATAGTGGCGCGAACACCACACTGGCGGTCGTTGCCACCAACGCCCGGCTCACCAAGGCGCAGGCCTCGAAACTAGCCGGGCTGGCCCAACATGGAATGATCCGTACGATCTGCCCAGTTCATACAATCAGCGATGGCGACATTGTCTTCGTGCTCTCGTTGGGCTCGGAAACTGCGGATTTCACCGCTCTCGGGGTCGCTGCGGCCGATGCGGTATCGGAGGCAATCCTTCGCGGTGTCCGTTCAGCGCGCACGCTCGGAGGGATCCCCGGTCTCCTTTGAAAAAGAAACGGGCTAGTTCCGGAAGCGTCCCATCGGTCGGAGCATTTTTCGGTAATGAATGAATTCTGGGTGCGATTGAAAAAAAGACTTCGCGAGCCGGACATCAGTCAGCTTCCGCCAGCCCCGGCCATTATCAAGAAGCACCCGATAGTTTTCGGAGCCTTAGGACTGTCTCTTCTCGCTTGCTTGGGAGCGTTTAGTTTCTTTTACTTCAAGTACGCGATGATGATCCAGGAGAAGTTCGGAGAAGGTGGCATCCGGACAAATTCTTCCGTCTATGCGAGGCCTCGCCAGATTGCGAAAGGCGATCGGATAACCGAGCAGGAACTGATAGCCAGATTACAGCGTGGCGGTTATACCGAATTCACACCTGGCAAAGACATCTCGAAGGAAGTCGGTCATTACCAGCAGACGCCTCAGGGGATAGTCATTACAACCGGCGCTGGCTCGTATTTTCAGAGGCACTCGGCGGTTGTACGAATCGTTGGAGATCGAGTAGACAGCATTTTTTCACAGACTGCGAATCGGCAGACTCCCCATTACTGGATGGAGCCCGAGTTGATCACGAATCTATTCGATGGTGAGCGCGAGAAACGCCGTCCAGTAGCTTATTCCGAGATTCCTAAGTATCTCGTCGACGCCCTTATCGCGGTCGAGGATAAACGGTTTTATAACCATATCGGACTTGATCCGATTCGCATGGCAAAAGCGGCCTACATCGACATTAAGGAAGGCCGCAAAGAACAGGGCGCTTCTACGATAACCATGCAGCTCGCTCGCAGTTTCTGGCTGGATCAAAAGAAAACCTATAGCCGAAAACTCGCTGAGATTATCCTGACGATGGAGCTGGAGCGCCGTTTCACCAAGCAGCAGATTCTCGAATACTATGTGAACGAAATCTATCTGGGCAGGCGCGGCAGTTTTAGCGTTCATGGCTTCGGTGAAGCCGCCCGCGTCTACTTTGGGAAAGATATCAGAAGACTTACGCTTTCCGAAGCAGCCACACTCGTCGGAATTATTCAACGCCCGAGTTACTACAATCCTTTCCGTTATCCAGAACGCGTGAAAGATCGACGCAATCTTGTGCTTCAGCTAATGAACTCGAACGGATACCTCAGCGCTCAACAATACGCTGAGGCGATAAGGACTCCGCTCGTGCTAAGCCCAGGTGAGACCGAATCAAGTGATGCGCCCTATTTCGTCGATCTTGTGAACGAAGATTTGCAGGGACGTTTCCAAGATTGGGATTTCGCGACGAATAGTTATCGGGTCTATTCGACGCTCGATATCGATCTCCAAAAGGCCGCTGTCGACACAATACAGGAGGAGCTGGCGAAGCTCGATGCCCAACTACGGCGGAGGCGCGGGAAGAAGAACGTCGGACAGTATCCTCAGGTAGCGTTGGTCGCAATCGATCCTTATAGCGGAGACGTCCGCGCTCTGGTGGGCGGCCGGAGCTATAACAGTAGCCAGTTGAATCACGCGCTTGCTAAGCGTCAACCGGGATCGTCTTTTAAACCGTTCGTCTATGCGGCGGGCTTGAATCAGGCAGTTGCCTCGCCCGGCAAAGGAGAAATAATTACGGCGGCATCCAGTTTTCTGGATGAGCCAACAACCTTTACGTTTAATAAGCAGGTATATGAACCGGCCAACTATCACGATTCCTATTACGGGCAGGTGACGGTCCGCCAAGCGCTTGCCAAGTCAATGAATATCCCGACAATCAAGGTCGCGGAAAGGATAGGTTACGAAAAAGTTGCCCGCCTGGTGCGCGCTGCCGGTGTTCGATCTCCGGTCATGGGAACTCCATCACTTGCGCTCGGCTCCTACGAAGTGACGCCAATCGAACTGGCAGAAGCATACACGATGTTCCCCAATAAAGGGGTCCATGTAAAACGCAACTTCGTGACGAGCATTCGGGATCGCAAGAATAGCGCCATATTCACGCATCAACTCGAAGGCAACCAAGTCGTTGATGAGCGAGTCGCGTTCATTATGACGAACCTTATGGAAGAGGTGCTTCGTTCTGGTACGGGCGCAGGAGCAAGATCAGAAGGTTTTCAGGTTCCCGCAGCAGGAAAAACGGGCACATCTCGCGATGGTTGGTTCGCAGGATTTACTTCGAACCTACTGACTATTATCTGGATCGGTTACGACGACAACACTGAGTTCGAGCTGGAAGCCGCCAAATCTGCCCTACCTGTGTGGACAGCATTCATGAAACGCGCTCACAGGCTTCGGCAGTACTCGGACGCAAAGGCTTTTGACGCGCCGAAAGGGCTCGTAAAATCGACTATCTGTCCCCTTAGCGGGTTGCTCGCGGGGCCCAATTGTCCTGAGAATCTTGAATACTTCATTGCGGGAACGCAACCCAAGGACACCTGCGATCATTTGTCTCTATACGATGAGTCGGGCCTTCCGTTGGCGCAAACGCCCGAATCACAAGCGCCTGCGAAGAAAAACATATTCAAAAGCGTGCTAGGCATATTCCGTTAGACATACCTTGTGCTCAAGAACCCGTAGAAAAGCGCGATGCTTGTGGATCAATCCACATTAGTACTTAGTAAGGGCGCCTAGTTATAGAACTAATAGACCGAAGATCGTTGTAAATCCAAGGTCGAGCTTGTTAGCGGTTTTTGTACTAAGTACTCTCTCGGCCCGTGGAAAAGCCGTTTTGACCAGCCCCTCGCGTCGCGTCGGAGACTGGATCGATCGACTTCATCGACTTCGAAGCGAACATAGGCAGACCATTCGGCGATGGGGCCGCGCCGGTAGAGTTGGAATCGGAAGAAACGTTGTTTCATCGTGCCGCGCGGGAGCATGATCCTAAACGCAAACTGAACTTAGCCGACGAGTTCTTACGCCCTTTCCCGGACTCAAGATATGTCGACGCAATCCGCTATGTGCGATTCCTCGGACTTCGGGACACCGGCGACGACAATGCCGCGCTTGCTGCTGCCCAGGCGATCCTAACCAGAAACCCGACACGCGAGGACGTTCTGTTCTATGTCGCCCATCGGTACTTCAACGAGAAGCGGGAACTAAACAAAGTAATCGATTACTGCTTTACGGTCAGCGCTATCCTCGAAGTCCGGACAAAGCCGGAATCTGTGGAAAGAATCGCAGTGGATCGAGCAACGCGACTCAGCTCTGTTTCAGACCCACACTGGTTGATGGGTTCAGCGCACTTACTGCGGGGTGAATGGGAGTTGGCAGACAAGAGCCTTCGTTCGGTGCTTGTCATCAGCAGAATTGGCGATAAGAACGTTCGGCTGTTGCGAGTTCCCTTGCCTAGACAAACCACAAGATGAGGAGAATTCCGGAGACGAACCGTTTATATGAGCAGTGCTCGCAAGAGTCAAACTATGCGGCGGCGTGCAAGCAAAGCCTTGCCTATATAAGAATGAATACGCGCTGCAATAAAACAGGAAGGGGGCGGCCTATTACCCTTCGCCGTAGCCGGTTGCTGACACAGGTAGATCGCCCAAATACCGCCGTCACGAAAATGAACCGGAGCTTGTTTGTGACTGGATGTTCGCAAGGATCCCATTCATAAGCGATCTTGAAAAGGCAAAATCCGGAGTACTTACTCGATATAGCCGGCCCTCCATTCCCGTTAGCTAACCGATTACGGCAGAAACAATAGATCCTTCCGCACAACCTCGATTCGCCCGACCTATACTAAAAACAAACAGCATGCCCACAATCTACGATGTCGCCAAGCGTGCAAGCGTCTCGACGTATACGGTCTCATCGGTGATCAACCATTCAGCTTACGTGAGCCCGGAACTCACGAAGCGAGTGCAGAAAGCGGTACGCGAGCTCGACTACACGCCAAACGCTCTTGCCCGCGGACTTCAGACCCGGAAAACTCGAACAGTCGCCATGCTGATTCCGGATATCGGCAGTCCGTTCTATTCCCGCGTCGTTCGCGGCGTCGAGAACCGTTTGCACTCCGCAGGTTATTCTCTGATGCTAGGAAACACGTATAACCGCCCGGAGGAGCAGGCGCGTTATCTTACCGTTTTCAAATCTCAGCAGGTTGAAGGCGTCCTGATGTTTCTCGCTGCCGGCGATGAGACAGAAGCGGCCCGCATGGTAAAGGCAAAGAAACCGGTCGTATTCGTCGGACGGGCTCCCAAAACCTTTACGGGAGATACGGTGACTGCCGATAACGTGAAAGGCACACGCCTCGCGATTGACCACTTGATCGATGCAGGCCACGAACGCATAGCGATCGTGACTGGACAGGCCTCACTGAGCACGAGCGCAGACCGGGTGGATGGTTGGAGGAAAGCGCTCCGGCGAAAGAAGCTTGCGGCCCCTGTTTCCCTAATCGGAGAAGGAGACTGGTCCGCTGAATCCGGGTGTGCGGTTGCGCGACGGTTACTCGAGCAAACCCCACGACCCACTGGAATTTTTGCTTCGAACTTCCCGATGATGACCGGCGTCTTGCGTGCCATCAGGGAAAAAGGATTGCGGTGTCCCGAGGACATTCAGGTTGTCAGCTCTGATGACTCAGAGTGGCTTGACGTGTTCAGCCCCGCGATTACGACGGTTGCCCAGCCGAGTTACGCTATGGGTGAGAACGCGGCCGATCTTTTGGTGAAGAGAATGCTCCAACCTTCGAGGAAGTTTGAGACGATCATTCTCACGCCACAGCTGCACGTGCGCCAATAAGTTCGGCGGCGAGCGAGTCCTAATCGGTTCGCCTATATAATCGGTTCACGAATGAATGCAATGTCTGCAGCGGGACAAAACTCAGGATTCGATATCTTTCGGGTAGGCATTACTCCCGATTTCTATACCGAGGCCAAAGGTCGCTTCGAGGCCGCGGTGGATCAAAAGTTCAGCAATCTCGCCCGACTCGAATACGCCTCAATGCCTCCTCAGCCGGGGAAGGTCGGCACTCCCGAAGCGCTCGATCAGTTCGACGCCATCTTTGCTTTAGCACTGAATATCGGCGCTGCCAGCGTTAAGGGAATCGAGCGGCTTGCCGTGGTCGCCCGGTGGGGCGTCGGATACGACATGATCGATGTCGATGCGTTGACGAACGCCGACATTGCTCTCGCAATTACGCCTGGCGCGGTCCGGCGGCCAGTCGCCGAGGCCATTGTGACGTTCATCTTTGCGCTCACGACGAACCTGTTTGTCCAAGACAAGCTGGTGCGATCCGGACGTTGGAGAGGTGACCTTCCGGCCCTCGGCCGAAACATCAAAGGACGCACTCTCGGTTCGGTGGGCTTTGGCAACATCGCTCAGGAGATGTTTCGGATTACCCGTTCGCTTGAGTTCGGCCGCTTGATCGCAACCGATCCCTATGGATCGGCAGAGAAAGCTCGGGAACTCGGTGTAGAACTCGTCAGCATGGAGCAGTTGCTTGCTGAAAGCGACTTTGTCACGGTCAACACGCTCTTAAATCAACACACGCGCGGCTTGATCGGCGAAAAAGAGCTGGCCAGAATGAAGCCGACAGCTTATCTCATCAATACAGCGCGCGGACCTATTGTGGATGAATCGGCGCTGATCCGAGCTCTGCAAACCAATCGCATCGCGGGGGCAGGACTGGACGTCTTCGAGCAGGAGCCTCTCCCTGCCGGCAGTCCGCTACGCGAACTCGATAATGTCATCCTCAGTCCGCACGGACTGGCATGGACAGAGGAGATCGTTCGCGACAACGGGTTGGAAGCGTGTGACAACATTCTTGCCATCGCACGTGGCGAGGCGCCCGCCACAATCGTAAATAAAGAAGTCATTGCTCGTCCGGGCTTTCAGCAGAAGCTGGCCCGCTACCGGAGGACTGTTTGAAACCGAATCGCTATCGAGAAGCCATCGCCGCCGGTCGTATGCCGGTGGGACACATGATCATGGAATTTGGCACACGTGGTGTGCCCAAGATACTCGAGGCCGTCGACCTCGACTTCGTGCTGTTTGATATGGAGCATAGCGGCTTCGACAGCGAGCGCATCTGCGACCTGATCGCGTGGTCCAAGGCCTGCTCGTTCGCGCCATTCGTCCGAGTGCCTCAAGCTCTTTATCATTACTTGGCGCGGACGATGGATGCCGGAGCATTAGGCGTCATGATCGGGAATGTCGAGACACCGGAAGCGGCGAAGTCGATCGTGGATGCCGTGAAATTCGCTCCTCTGGGTAAGCGTGGTGTGGGACTTGGCACGGCCCATACTGACTACGTTTTGCCTGACGCCGAACAATATTTCCGCGAAATTAATGAGAGCTCCGTAGTGATCTGCCAAATCGAGTCGGAGCTCGGAGTAAAGAACGCGGAGGCTATCGCTGCAATCGAAGGAGTCGATGTCTTATGGGTCGGCCACTACGACCTGACGGTTTCAATGGGAATTCCAGCGCAGTTTCATCATGAGCGCTTCCTGAACGCCCTGAGGACCGTTGTTGCCGCCGCCAATAAGCACGGGAAACGCCTCGGCATTCAACCAGGGAGTCCCGAGCAGGCCGACGAGTGGATCGCTTTAGGGTTCAACGTCCTGTCCTGGAGCAACGACATTGCAGTCTATCGTTCTGCTCTGCAATCGAGCATCAATCGCCTCAGGGAGTGTGCTGCAACCGCCTAGCTTTCCTGATACTCTCCGAACACGTTGCGCAGCCGGTCCGAGATCTCGCCGACGGTAGCGTAAGCTTTCGCGGCTTCCACAATGAACGGCATCAGGTTGTCAGTCGAACGCGCAGCGCGTTCGAGATCGTCTAGTCGCGCTTGTGTCTCGGCACAGCTACGCGAGGCGCGGAGCTTCTGCACGCCAGCAACTTGCGCCGTCTCAGTCGAGGAATCCAAACGGAAGATCTGCGGCTTTCTGGCCTCTTCTTGCAGGTACCGATTCACACCGACCACGATGTCTTCCTGGCGATCGATCCGCTTCTGAGCTTCATAGGCGGCGTTATGGATCTCGGTCTGGATGTAACCGCGCTCGATGGCTGCCAAGGTACCGCCCATTGCGTCGATCGTCTCCAGATAGTCTTTTGCCTGCTGTTCAATCTCGTTCGTCAATCGCTCGACATACTCGCTTCCGCCAAGTGGGTCCGCAGGCCGAGTAATGCCATTTTCGTACGCGATGATCTGCTGTGTACGAAGCGCGAGCTGCGCGGACTCTTCGGTAGGTAGCGAAAGGGCTTCGTCGCGCGAATTCGTGTGTAGCGATTGCGCCCCACCAAGCACCGCGGCGAGAGCTTGATACGCAACGCGGACTAGATTCACATCAGACTGTTGCGCGGTTAATGTCGACCCGGCTGTCTGCGCATGAAATCGCAACATCATTGACTTCGCCGAACGAGCTCCGAATCGGTCCTTCATCAGGGTTGCGTAAAGTCTGCGCGCCGCTCTATACTTAGCGACCTCTTCAAGCAGATTGTTATGCGCATTGAAGAAGAATGATAGCCGTGGAGCGAAGGAATCGATCGCCAATCCCGCCTCTAACGCAGCCTCGATGTAGGCAATTGCATTCGCCATCGTGAATGCCACCTCTTGCGCGGCAGTCGATCCGGCTTCCCGAATGTGATATCCGCTGATGGAGATGGTGTTCCAGTCTGGTATCTCCTTTCCCGCCCATCGGAATAGA
Source organism: Bryobacteraceae bacterium (assembly GCA_963844855.1). Taxonomy (GTDB): domain Bacteria; phylum Acidobacteriota; class Terriglobia; order Bryobacterales; family Bryobacteraceae; genus DASQDN01. Next base: position 24,641 of record CAWJQP010000057.1, on the reverse strand, counting down.
TCTGTAATGATCCGCATCGAGGGGCGAGGAGGATAGATATAAGTGCCGCGAGCGATATATTCCTTGAGGATGTCGTTTTGAATCGTCCCGGAAATCTGCCGGACATCGGCGCCCTGACCACGAGCGACGAGCATGTAGAAAGCTAGCAGGATCGAAGCCGTCGAGTTAATTGTCATCGACGTCGTGATCCGCTGCAATTCGATGCCGGCGAACAGCCGTTCCATGTCTTTGAGCGAGCAAACAGCGACCCCGACGCGACCGACTTCACCGGCCGCCAGCGGGTGATCCGAATCCATACCCATCTGCGTAGGCAGGTCGAATGCCACCGAAAGTCCTGTGATGCCCTGTGTCAGAAGGTACTTGTACCGGCGATTGCTCTCCTCGGCTGAACCGAACCCTGCATACTGCCGCATCGTCCAAAGCCGGCTTGCGTACATGTCGGAGTAGATACCCCGAGTGAACGGATACTGGCCGGGGAGGTCCTCGGTCATGATCGTGAGATCTTCCTGGCGCGCATAAACGAGGTAACGCCAAAGTAGATCATGATCAGTGCAAACACACAACTCAAGATGGCTCGAAACAAACTGTCCGGATCCCCACGAAAATCGCGAATGTTGCGGTAGGCCGAAGGAACCGACCAGACCGCGAAGGCCAGAAAGAGAAACCCAATGACCTCATTCCAGAGGACACGTAGGGGCTTGAGAATGCCCGGGATCACATGTTGGAAGAACTTCTTAATCACGACTCTATTTGATTTTACCGTTTAGATAGAATGAACATACGTGGGAACGTAGCTCAGATGGATAGAGCGGCCGCCTCCTAAGCGGCAGGTCGGCAGTTCGAATCTGCCCGTTCCTACCAATTTCCCTCGTCACTTCTATGCCGCACACCGAATATCGAGGTCGCCGCGCCGTCTCCCTCGAGAACGGCAACATCCGCCTGACCGCACTCGTGGAAGGCGGTCATATCGCGGAGATCCTTCATAAACCGACCGGTGTCAATCCGCTTTGGACGCCTCCCTGGCCGTCCATCGAACCTTCCGTTTATAGCCCGCAGAAGCACCCACAGTACGGCAATGACGCCGAAGCAAAGTTGTTGGCCGGGATCATGGGCCACAATCTCTGCGTCGACTTGTTTGGCGGTCCATCACCAGAGGAGGCCGCCGCCGGTCTGACGGCACATGGCGAGGCTTCAGTCAACAACTACGAAGCTACCTTCAAAGGAGATGCGTTGACAATGCGCGTCAGTATGCCCCACGCACAGCTAGTGGTGGAACGTACAATCGCTCTCGAAGGTCAAGCCGTCAACATTACCGAATCAGTTGAGAACGTCAGCATTCTCGACCGGCCCATCGCCTGGACACAACACGTCACGTTGGGTCCCCCATTCCTCGATCCCGGCAAGACGTGTTTCGATCTCACAGCCGTCCGATCCAAGACGTACGAGGCCGAGTTCGGCGATCTCTACCCCCAGGGCGCTGAGTTCAAATGGCCTAATGCCCCCGCACGTAAGGGAGGTGTCATCGACCTCAGTGTGTACCCCACCTTCGTCGAGTCCGCCGGCTTCACGACTCACCTGATGGACCCGCAAAAGGAACGGGCATCGTTCACAGCATACACACCTACATCCGGAATTCTTTTTGGCTACCGTTGGCGGCGGGAGGACTTCCCCTGGTGCGGCATCTGGGAGGAAAATTGTGCAAGGAAGCAGAGCCCATGGAACGGTCAGACCGTGACACGTGGTTTCGAATTTGGGGTCTCTCCCATGCCTGAAACACGCCGGCAAATGATAGAACGCGGTTCTCTCTTCGGCGTACCCGGGTTCCGATGGATTCCAGCCAAGACGAAAGTTGCCGTTCGCTACGAAGCGCGAATCGGGCAATCCAATTCGGGAGATCTTTCTGCGCTCTTTGCATGAAACTCACCTTTGACGGGCACGAGATTACGGACGAGCAAATTCAAGCGCTTCAGGGTCAGCGAGATCTGGAGGAACTTGTCATTTGGGGTGGCCCGCTGACCAATGACCGTCTGGAGCCGCTGAGCAAGCTCACGTGGCTGAAGGGCTTGGTGCTGGGGCAAATGGCGGTCGATGATGGCCTGTTCCAACACCTGGCGCCTTTAAGAAACCTCGAGTTTCTGTGCCTCGCATACACCAACAATTTCGGTGACTTCACGACGCTGGCCGGACTGCCTCTGAGAGATGTAAGGCTTGAAGGCTGCCGACGCGTGGGTGACCTGGCTGCGAGAACTCTGTCAACCTTTCCGACGTTGCGACAGCTCGAGATTCACATGACCGGTGTCACGGATGGCGGCCTCGAGCATTTCCAGAACAGTGATCTCGAAGTCCTCTGGCTGGGGCCGCGCATCACCGATACCGGAATGAACGTCCTTGCGACGATGCGGCGCTTGAGGCATCTCGATATTTGCGCCCACCTCGTCACAGACGAGGGAGTTCGCGCATTAGCCACATTGCCGGCTCTCGAGGTGCTTTGGCTGACGCGCTGCCGCATCACCGATGACATAATTCCTGTACTTGCGGAGTTGAAGAACCTTCGTGAGTTGAACGTCAGGAACACCGAAGTCACCGAAGGCGGGATCGAACGGCTGCATCAGGCACTGCCAGGCTGCCGCATCGTGGATGCAGACTAGTACAATAGAGGTGCCCTTCCCCTCGCTCGTTTAAGTAAGCTAATGTCCGACACTCCATTCGTCCACCTGCACTGCCACACCGATTACTCGCTGCTCGACGGCGCCTGCGAAATCGGCCGTCTGATGCAGACTGTCGAGCGAACTGAAGATGCCGGCCGTCGCCATGACGGATCACGGCAACCTCTTCGGAGCGGTAGAGTTCTATAACGCCGCGACCGCGAAAGGGATTCGACCAGTCATCGGCTGCGAGGTGTACGTCGCCCAGCAGGGGCATCAGAATCGGGCGCGACACCAACCGCTACAACCACCTCGTCCTGCTCTGCGAAAACCAGGAAGGCTATCGGAACCTCATCAACCTGGTTTCCACGGGTTATCTCGACGGCTTCTACTACAAGCCGCGCATCGACAAGGACCTGCTCGCGCGGCATTCCAAGGGCCTCATCGCGATGTCGGCCTGCCTGCGGGGCGACATTAACGAAACGCTGATGGCGACAAGTACGACGAAGCTCGCCGGCTTGCGGGCGAGTACGTCGACATGTTCGGGCCGAACAACTTCTTTCTCGAGATTCAGGACCACCAGCTCGATGAGGACAAGCGGCGTGATGCCGCATGGTCTACAAGCTGTCGCGCGAGACACGGGCATCCCGCTGGTGGCCACCAACGACGCGCACTATCTGCATCACGACGACGCGCGCATGCACGAGATCATGCTCTGCATCCAGACCGGCAAGACGATGTCGGACGAGAATCGGATGCGATTCACGACCGAACAGTTCTACATGAAGTCGCTCGACGGAGATGCAGAAGCTGTTCGGGGATGTCCCCGATGCGCTTACGCGCACGTGGGACATCGCCCAGCGATGCAACGTCAAGCTCGAAAAGGTCAAGGATCCGTTCCCGAAGTTCGACGTCCCCGCCGAGCACACCATCGACACGTACTTCGAGTACGTAGCTCGGCAGGGCTTCGAGAAGCGCCGACCGCGCCTGGAAGCGCATGGCGCGCGCCGGGCACGCTGAAGCACGACCTCGCCGAGTACAGCGAACGGCTGGATCGCGAGATCAAGACGATCCAGCAGATGAAGTTCTCGGGCTACTTCCTGGTCGTCTGGGACTTCATCCGCTTTGCCAAGATCCGTCGACATCCCGGTCGGTCCGGGCCGCGGATCCGCCGCCGGCAGCCTGGTCGGCTACGCGATGCAGATCACCGATATCGATCCGCTGCAATACGGCCTGCTGTTCGAGCGCTTCCTCAATCCCGAGCGCATCAGCATGCCCGATATCGATATCGACTTCTGCACGCACCGGCGCGGCGAAGTGATCCAGTACGTCACCGAAAAGTACGGGCGCGAGCAGGTCGCGCAGATCATCACGTTCGGTACGCTGGGCGCGCGCGCGGCGATCAAAGATGTCGGCCGCGTGCTCGACATGAAGGTCGGCGAAGTCGACCGCATCACCAAGCTGGTACCGAATCAACTCAACATCAAGCTGAAGGAAGCGTTCGCGCAGGAGCCGGGCTTCGCACGAGATGCGCAAGGCAGACCCGCGCGTCGGCGAAGTGCTCGATGTCGCTGCAAGCTCGAAGGCATGGCGCGCAACTGCTCGATCCATGCCGCCGGCGTCGTGATCTCGCCGACTCCGCTGAAGGAACTCGTCCCGCTTTACAAGACGAACAAGGACGAAGTCGTCACGCAGTACGACATGGGCGGCATCGAGAAGCTCGACCTTCTCAAGATGGACTTCCTTGGGCTGACGACGCTCACGATCATCGAAGATCGCCAAGCGCCTGATCGAGAAGTACCGCGGCGTAGAGCTTGTCATCGAAGATCTGCCGCTCGACGACGCCAAAGACGTACGAGGTCTTCACCAAGGGCTTCACCAGCGGCATCTTCCAGTTCGAATCCGGCGGCATGCGCGACATTCTGATCCGCTACCAGCCGGAACGCATCGAAGACCTTTGCGCGCTGAACGCTCTCTATCGGCCGGGCCCGATCCAGGGCGGCATGATTGACGACTTCATCAATCGCAAGCACGGCCGCAAGCAAGTCGTCTACGATCTGCCCGAGCTGAAGGAAGTTCTTGCAGGAAACCTACGGCGTCATCGTCTATCAGGAACAGGTGATGCAGGTCGCCAACAAGCTCGCCGGGTACTCGCTCGGCGACGCCGACCTGCTGCGCCGCGCCATGGGCAAGAAGAAGGCCGAGGAGATGGCGCAGCAGCGCGACCGCTTCGTCAAGGGCGCGCTCGAACGCAACTACCCGCAGAAGAAGATCGAAAAGATCTTCGACCTGATGGAGCAGTTCGCCGGCTACGGCTTCAACAAGTCGCACTCGGCTGCCTACGCGTATCTTGCTTACGTCACCGCGTATTTGAAGGCACATTACGCCGATCGAGTTCATGTCCGCCCTGCTGACGTCGGAAACGGGCAACACGGCAAGGTCGTGAAGTACATGAACGAGTGCCGCGACATGGGCATTCGCGTTCTTCCGCCCGACGTCAACAAGTCCGACATGAACTTCACGCCGGATGGCGATGCGATCCGCTTCGGGCTCTGCGCGATCAAGAACGTAGGCGAGGGCGCCGTGGAGTCCATCATCGACGCGCGTAACGAGGACGGTCCGTTCACGTCGATCTACAACTTCTGCGAGCGCGTCGACCTCAGCGCGCGTGAACCGCCGCGTGATCGAGAGCCTGATCCGGGCGGGCGCGATGGATTCGCTCCACGGGACGCGATCTCAGTTCTTCGCCGTAATCGACTCGGCGATGGAAACCGGGCAGCGGGCGCAGCGCGACAAGCTCAGCGGACAGACCGGCCTGTTCGCCATGGCGTTCGGCGGCTCAGAGGATGACCGACGCCCGAACCTGCTCTTGCCGAACCTGCCCGACTGGACCGACGCGGAAAAGCTCGACGAACGAAAAGGAACTGCTCGGCTTCTACGTCACCGGTCATCCGCTCGACGCCTGGATCGACAAAGTCTGCGAACTCGGCAAGCACAGCAGCGAAACACTCGAGGGACTCGAAAAGGGCGCCGACATTGCGATCTGCGGCATCATGACCGGCATTCAGCGCCGCCGGAACAAAGAAGGTAAACCGTGGGCGATGTTCCAGCTCGAAGACAAATTGGGCGCTGTCGAATGCATGGTCTTCACGACGCAGTACGAGCAGGTTGCTGTCAATGTCTTGCTGAGGACAAGCCGGTGTTCATCCGCGGCATGGCTCTTCCGGAAGAAGGCGCCGCCACCAAGATCTCGGTGAAGGACATCATTCCGCTGGAAGTTGCCCGCGTGCCGATGCCGTCGCTGATTTCGATCAAAGTGCGGCTCGGCAACAACGGGACCGACAAAGCGCGAAGCGCTGGGAACGCTGTTCGAGCGCAAACGAGGCGAAACGGCTGTCCGCCTGCGGCTCGAGAGGCCGAAGGACTTCTCGGTTATTCTGGATGTGACCACTCGGGTACGGCCAGACAAGGAATTTCGCGCCGAAGTCGAGCGCATCTGCGGCCCCGAGTCAATCGAGTCTTAGCCACATAACCCTAACGATGGAACATCACTCCGCAGCGGCTGCAACGCCAGCGCCCGTCGAATCCGGCCTGGGAACGGGTGCAGTTCGCGCGTCACCCGAAGCGCCCGCACTGCGCTCGACTACATCCAGCGGCTGTTCACGGACTTCATGGAGTTGCATGGCGATCGCGCCTTTGCCGACGATGCCGCGATCGTTTGCGGGCATGGCTTTCTTCGAAGGCAGGCCGGTCATGGTCATCGGGCAGCAGAAGGGCCGGGACACGAAGCAGAAGCTTATCCGCAACTTCGGCATGCCGAAGCCGGAAGGCTACCGCAAGGCGATGCGCGTGATGGAGCTCGCCGCGAAGTTCAAGCGCCCGATCATCACGCATGCTCGACACGCCCGGACGCTTATCCCGGCATCGATGCCGAAGAGCGTGGCCAGGCGGAAGCGATCGCTGTCAACCTGCGCGAGATGGCTCGATTGCCGTGCCGATCATTGTCGTGATCATCGGCGAAGGCGGCAGCGGCGGCGCGCTTGGGATGGGTGTCGGCAATCGTATTTACATGCTGGAAAACTCGATCTACAGCGTTATTTCACCCGAAAGCTGCGCCGCCATCATCTGGCGTGACAGCGGAAAGGCCGAGCTGGCAGCGGCTGCGCTGAAGCTCACTGCGCCCGATCTTCTACAGCTCGGCACTCATCGACGGCATCGTCCCTGAACCGGCAGGCGGCGCGCACAACGATCCCGATACCGCGGCGGAGAATCTGCGTGAGACTCTGCGGTCGTCTCTGGCAGAACTGACCAGAATGGGTCCCAAAGGACCTCGTCGACCAGCGATACGAGAAGTTTCGCAAAATGGGCAGCTTCTTCGCAGAGGGCGCATGAAGATCTTACTGATCTTGGTCGGGGTGGGTGTTTTCCTCGGCTTGCTGACTTACCTGACCATGGAGCCAAACAGCATCGTGTGGAAGTTTGCGTCGAGTTTCAGGAACGGAAGAATTGCCGGATTGCGTCTGCGCAGACCAAGGATGGCGCCCTACGCACTGCCACCGATAACGCCTGCGCGACTATCACCAATGGAATGACAGAATCGATGGCTTGCGGCCACAAGCCCCCGGTCTCGGTCAAGTGGCTGGACTGACGCGCTTGTAGTTTATGTATAACTGCTCCATCTCGCCCCTGAATCCCTTGAACAAGAGCCGGCCGCTGTAAGTTAGTTTGAAGCGGCGCGGAAGCCAGAAATCGTCCTGGAGCCGTAATTTGTTCCACCTCAACCCTGCTGCCGGGCTCCAGTTTCGCGAGGAAGCCCCCGAATGATACTGGACCGATGGTCACAGCATCGAGCTTCACCATGCGGCTGAACTTCTTTGAGATCCAGACCTTACCCTCCATTTGTGTCAGGAATGAGGTTCGGAAAGAAGCTGGTTTGTATCCAGGCTTTGGTTTCGCAAGAAGCACCCAGCAGTCGTAGCCATCCACGGTTTCGTCAGGAGCCATTGTGAAATCGAGCGCCTTTGCGAACTCGCGGAACATCTCGCGCCGACGTTCCTCGTGCTTTGACGTGTAAGGCTCGGGATCGGAGTCGACGGCCTTTCCGTCGCGTCGGACGAGTTTTCGGTACTGTTTGGCCTCGCGATAGGTGATTTCGAAGGTCTTGCTCCTGGTCTTATCTTCCGACCGCGAGATGTCTTCCAGAATGAGCGTATAGTGGCTGCCGCAGGTGATCAGCCTTCTCGCTCAGCTCCACCGCGTTCTGTACGATGTCGAGAGGAGTAAGCGCGGCGGCGAACAGCAGGACAGCAATCACTATTAAACAGACGCCTCCCGTACTTTAGGTGTTGCATACGCGAAGTATTTCACGATGATGACACCTGAAATCACCATAGCCATCGCCAATAGTTCCCGACTTCCGAAAGGCTCGCGGTAGAACAGCCATCCGAGGAACACGGCGACGATCGGGTTGACGTAAGCATAGGTCGAAACCACTGACACAGGCAAGTGCTCCATCGCGTAGATGAAAGCGCTGTAACCGATAATGGAACCAAAAACGACGAGGTACGCAGCGGCCCAAATACCACGGTGATGCCACTGCACTGGATGTTCGTTCGCGACCAGTGTGAAGGGTAGGACGGTAAGTCCGGTCGCGAGTTGCTGGATGGCGCCGCTAACGACAGGATGCGCCTTTGTGGGCTGGCGCTTTTGGAGAATAGATCCAAGACACCAACAGAAGCACCCGAACTGGAGAAGCAGAAAGCCCTTGATCAATGTGGGACCGAGGCCCGCGCCGGTTGCCGATGGCCCGATCAAGACAAGGATGCCGAGAAACCCAACGGCTATTCCGACCACTGTCGCTTTCGTCAGCTTTTCCCCATGGTTCCGTAGCGCTTCAATTCCCACCATCCAGAACGGGGAGGTTGTTACGAAGAGCGCTGCAATACCACTGGGAATCCATTGCTCGGAGAAGACAAGCGTTCCATTGCCCCCGCCCAACGCAATCAACCCAAAGAGCCCGGTGAGCCAGAGTTCTCGTCCTTCGGGGAGCTTCGCGCCGATGACTTTCGCCGCGATAAGGAGGACGCCACCTGAGAGGACGAACCTCATTCCGATGAGGAAAACGGGCGGGACTGCTTCGAGAGCCATTCGAATAGCAAGATATGTTGTGCCCCAGAAGAAATACACGGCAAACAGCGCCATGTATGCTCGCCAGTTACTCCTACTGCCCATACAACAGGGTATCATCGAGGCGTTTCGGTACAATTAGATACTTGATTCTGACCCTTACTATCAACCCTGCAGTTGACCGGAATGTAACGGTCGACCGGCTTGCCTTCGAGGATCGCGGCTACATCCTGGATAGAAACGAAACAGCAGGTGGTCGGGGGATTAACGCTTCACGCGTGATTCATTCTTTCGGCGGTAAGACCCAGGCGGTTGCTGTTTCCGGCGGAGCTGCGGGCCAGCAGTTTCAGGCGATGTCAAAGTTGTCCGGGTTCCCGGTGGATTTCGTTCCAATCGAGAACGAGATTCGTACGAATATGACCATCTCCGACAAGCAGGGTCTGACGGTCAAGCTGAACGAGCTCGGGCCGCCACTTAGCACTAAGGAACTCGATAAGATTGCCGAGTTAGTTGCGAGTAAGCTGGACAAGGCGACGTGGTTCATGATCTGCGGAAGTATACCTCCCGGAGTGCCGCCCCATTACTACAATCATCTTCTCGATCTAGCGCACAAGAAGAAGGTAAAAACCCTGCTTGATACCGATGGAGATGCGCTGCTCCACGGCCTGGAGGCGGAGCCGACGGTGGTCAGTCCGAACCAGCAGGAGTCCGAGCGCCTGCTGAATCGAGCTCTCATTACACGCTCCCATTTGGTCGATGCTGTCGAGCGTATTCACGGAATGGGAGCCAAGTCGGTCGTTCTGACCCTCGGCGCTCGAGGCGCCATCGGACGCACCGCAAAAGAGCTAGTCGAGGTTGTTCCGCCAAGAATTGAGGCTCTTTGTCCGCTTGGAGCGGGGGATGCGCTTGCGGCAGCTTTCACCTGGGCCATCGACAAAAAGAAGGACTTTATCGATGCAGTCCGCTGGGGCGTCGCGGCGGGGACAGCGTCTGCCAAGCTCCCCGGCGTTAATTTCGCGAATCTGGATCAGACGAAACAGATGTATCCGCACGTAGAGGTTCGGTCCATCGGCCCGGCCGCCGGCTAGACAAGAGCACCGCGCCGAAAACAGCGGATAAGGACAGCAGCACAGAGACCGCTCCGATCACCACGAAATCGAGAGATCCCCTTGGCCCGAGCAGGAATCTGATGAGTGTTATCGCGGCTGAGACAAAAACACATAAGGCGAGGCCGCCAGAATTGCCATGCTGCTCGGATTCTACAAGCGCAGGTAATCGCTGTGAACTAGCAATGGACCTGAGAGTGGCTGGGAAATCAGTCGTACTTCTCGAATACGATTCTCTTGCGATCGAGTCCAAGGGCTTTCAACTGACTACGCAAATCGTCAACCATGGCCTTCATCCCACAAATATAGACGTCAACTTCGCGACGGTCGCCCAGAGCTTCCAAAACGTGTTTCTGAACGTGGCCACTACGGCCGGTCCAAGTATCCTCTGGACGGCTGAGTGTTGGCCAAAACTGAAACCTTGAGTTTTTTGCCATTGCGGCCTCGAACTCGCTGCGATACAACAGCGCATCCTCATAGCGCACGCCGTACACGAGAGTGACATGGCGGTCAACACCTGACCGCAGATACGTGTCGAGCATACCTCGAAACGGCGCAATTCCGGTTCCGGTGGCGACCAGAATCGAATCATTCATGGGTTCCCGCCAGGTAAAGTAACCGAGCGGCCCCGCCATTTCGACCGTATCCCCCGGCTTCATATCGAAAAGGAAGGGCGAGAACAAGCCGTCCTCGACTCTGTTGAGGCATAACTCAAATCGATTGCCAGAGGCCGCGGCCGCCGTCGAATAGGCGCGCGTGATCTCCTTACCGCCAATATTTCGCGTCAGAGAGACGAACTGGCCCGGCAGATAGGGAAGGTGGTCGACTTCAGGAACGTCGAAAACGAAATGCCTTACCTCCCGCCCAATCTCATAGGATTCGATTAGTCTAGCCTTCAGAACGGTTGCCCTCCTCCGAAACGATTCCGTTGTAACGATCAATCAGTATGTCCAGCAATGCCGGATGACCGTCCAACGGATCGGTAATCGTAAAATCCACATCTATATAGATGGGACGCAGTCGCTCGACGATTGCAGGTAAATCGCGCTGGAGGTGAATTCCGAGCGTCAGAAAATAGGGGAGCACGACGACCTTTCGGATGCCATCCTTAGTGAGCCGCGCGACTGCGTCCGCCATCGTGGGCGGCGCGCAATCGAGAAATGCTGTTTCCACGCGGCAACCAGTACGGCGCGCTAACTCCACTGTGACCGAGTGGACCGCCTCGTTGGCCGATTCGATGGTCGATCCGTGCGCAAAGACGATAAGGCCCTTCATGTGATTATCAGACTCGATTCCTGTTTTGCCGGTTCTGGCGGAAAGAATTCGCGGAGAAAGTCAATGAACGCCCGGCTCTTCGGCCGCCGATTATTCTTCTGTATTTCGAGGCGCTGCAGAAAGGCAAGAACACCGAGCACGTCAGAATCGCGGAGTGTCGATTCATTTTGACGAAGCAATTCTTCAATTTCCCTTATCCGATCCCGCGTTGCAGCCTGAATTCGCGCCGCAATCGGGTTATCAGGTCTCATCTCGTAGACAAGCCCGCTCTGTAAAGTGACATAGGTTCTCACAAGGGATGCGAGCGCTTCGCGAATATCGGTGTCGATCGCATTTCCTTCAGCGAGCGCTGCCTGTGCCAATCCGCTGGCGAGAAAGATAAGAAGTGGCTCATTACGTTGGAGAAAACTTTCTTCCACCTTGATCTCAGGATGGGGGAATTCTTTTGGATCGACGTCGGGATCCTTTTCCCGAGATCTTGCCTCACGAAGATACAGGCAATCGAGAGGGCAGGAGACGCTGACCTCGCGCTCTGTCCCGCAGCAGACCGAACAAATGGCGCCTCCGACACCGGGACAATGCCGGCGCGGGCGCCGAATGTTGCAGATGACGCACGGGGTTTGCTCGCCTGTCATGCGGTAATTATCGCAGCGGCGGCTATGATGGTCCTTGATGGCCAGGACAGACGTATACATCAAAGTCACCTTAGACCACGATGATGATGAGTCGCCGGATAGACTTGGCAGAGAGATCTGCCGACAGATCGAAAAAGTCTATGGAGTCCGAACGACCGAAGTTCAGAATTTTGTGACCCGGCAGCCGGAACTTTAACCGTGCCGCCGAGACTTCTACTCGTCACAGCAGCCCTGCTGTTTTCGACGGGTGGAGTCGCCATCAAATTCAACAGTCTTACGGCTTGGCAGGTGATCTGTTTCCGATCGATCATCGCCGCGGCCGCGCTCTGGATCGCTTTGCCGGGTATTCGGCGGCGCTGGACGCCCACACTTTTTGCCGTAGGCTGCGCCTACGCGATGATGTTGATCTTCTACGTCTCATCGACGAAGCTGACCACTGCGTTAAACGCGATATTTCTGCAATCGACAGCTCCTGTGTATCTGCTCTTTCTGGGACCGGTGTTGCTCAAAGAGCCATTGCGCCGAAGCGACTGGGCTTTGATGGGAGCCATGGCGCTCGGCATGAGCTTGTTCTTTGTGAGTACCGAACAGCCCACAGAAACAGCCCCGAATCCGGCCCTTGGGAATCTGCTTGGCGCGGGCTCGGGATTGGCTTGGGCATTGACGATCGCCGGGCTACGGTGGGTAGGAAAAAAAGACAGCACAGGTTCCGCCGGCGTCGCTACCGTATTTGCGGGGAATGTCATTGGAGCTTTCGCTGCTCTCGGTCCGGCTCTTCCGGTGGAAGCTATCCGAGTTACAGACTTTGCAGCAGTTGCATATTTGGGAGCGTGTCAGATTGCACTGGCTTACTATTGCCTGACCAGAGCGATCCGCCATGTGCCGGCATTCGAAGCAGCCGCCATACTCCTAATTGAGCCCGCTTTGAATCCCGTCTGGACGTGGTTGCTGCTTGGCGAACGTCCGGGTGTTCTGGCGATTCTGGGTGGAGTTATCCTGCTGATTGCTACCGCCATAAATGCCTGGTGGCTGAATCGAACCCGCTTGGTCAATAGCGCAAATTAGGACGAAACACGAGGATTGGCTGGGAGGCAGGGACTCCCAAACGCCTCTTCCCCTAGTCACTTGTATTTTCAAGGGCTTCACTCCAGAGTGTTGACTTCGGGAAAGTTAGACCTATTCTATCAGGTCTCGTGAAGCCACCGTTTTCTGTCTATTGCCCGCCAAAAACCGACACCAAACCGACACCATGCAAGACCTGCGGACAAAAACCTCGCATCCCCAAACTGTGCGTCACTTCATCTCGTCTTCGGGCCAGGCATTACCAGAACTGGATGGGACCACACGGGCGGTTAGCCGGAGGCCCGCGAGACGAGTGCTGAAATCGAGATTCCAGCGAGAGCAACACTCAGATGGCATGCCGATGGAGCCAATCCGCCAAGTCCTTCGGTCGGAATCGGACGGAAGCTTCAATCTTGTAATGCGGAATCATGTTGCGAGCGACGTAGGCGTAGATCGTTTTTGGGCTGATGGCCAACAACTCTGCAACTTCTTTTGCGGTAAGAAAGCTCCTGCACTGAGCCAGCCTTTCGAACACGTCACTCGCCTCGGCCCGCTGTGGAGCCGTTGGCATGGGGGAGGTTGCCATATTCTTCTCCAAAACAAGATTTCGTCCCGTGTATTCGTTCCCGTCGATGTTCGTGGGTTTCAAACACGTCGATGAGTCTTTTCTACGTTTGGATAAGAGTTCTGTCAAAAGCTGTTGCTGCCCCGTTCTGCTATCTGAAGCGTTCCGTTCTCTGGCGCTTCTGATCGAGCGAACGCAAAGATTCGAGCAGTCCGACCAGCGGGAACAACATAGACAGAAAAGACAATATAGCGAGGGTCAAAAATTGTGATCGAAAATTTTTGACCCCGGTCTCGATTTTCTCCGAGTGCTTCCAATTCGATTGCAATTGCCTGATTTCTCAGGGTGTCCAGATGTCTGTCTTGTCCGGAAATCACATCCCTCGTCCAGATGAGCCTTCTTCTGGTTCTCCTAGAATCGATCTCGCACGATGAGTCCTGCCCCGACCCAATTCTCTATGGCTAGGCGGTCAGCTCCGTCGTAGTCAGGATTCGGGTTCTGAGCCCAATCGGGTTTACAAGGACGCGTCGATCCAACAGTAAAGAGTTCGCACCGCATGAAGAGCTGGACGACCAAAGAAGCGCAGCGCGTCCTCTATTGGGTGCGCCAATCGAGCGAGGATCGCCTACCACTGGACAGACTGGCGGAGGAGCTTGATCGATCACCCGATGCGGTGCGTCGGTTCATACGCCGTGCCCTACCACAAGGACAGAGACCGTGGAGGGAGAAACCGCGATGGGCAGCTGCCGAAATTGAAGCTGCGTGCGAGGGTGCAGACCCTTCTCAACGTTCGGCGGCAGCGGTCAGAAAGTACCTGCAACGTCACTGCACAACGAGCGCCGACGAAAGCTTGAACGAGGAAGTTAAATCACTGCCGCTAACCGTTAAGCAGGTTGCTTCTGATCTTGGCCTGTCGCGAGCTGCGGTGTACCGGCTCCTAAAGAGCGGACTGCTGAAGCGCTTTAAGGGCCGAATCGCAGAGACATCTTTTGCCGACCTGCTTCGAGAGCATCCAGAGACAATTCCGTACTCCAAATTGCCAAGGGAACAGAAGGAATGGTTGGTTCTGAACGGCTACATCGACTCGTCTTTGACGGTCAGACGGCCAAGCACAAAGGGTCTACTCGACTGAGACTCGGCTCACTGCATTCAATTGGATCAAATTGCGTATCTGGTCTAAAGGTGTCTGGCGTCATGTCCATTCAGCTCGAACCTGTCGGACAGTTTTCCCGATTGGGCTCCGTCTGCGCCGGTTCTCCTTCTATGCTAGGCGACAAGAGGCGGGTAATCGCGATACTCGCAGCCTCGACACATCCGGATAGACGCCGATCAACCGCCTGCTCATGCGTAGCCTCGTCAGCATTCTCGACGTGGAACTGGGATTCGACACCGATAGCGTGCTGACGTTGCGGATTGATCCAGGCAGGGCGCACTTCCACGCACACGCAACAACTCAGCTATTTTGATCGCGTGTTGCACAATGTACGCTCTGTGGCCGGAGTTCAGGCAGCAGGCCTGACGGACGCGCTGCCGCTCGGTGAGAACTTTGGCTGGCGGACGTGGACGTTGGGTGCGAAAGGGCAGGTCTACGAGCAAGATCGGCGTCCGCATGCGCTCGTGCGCATCGTCGATGAAAGTTATCTTGAGACAATGCGGATTTCACTCCGCGCGGGTCGCAGTTTCACACAGGCCGATAACGCATCAGCCGAGCCAGTGATCATGATTAACGAAACGCTCGTACTGTAACTTACTACTACCGGGAGGCGATGTAGCTTGAGGTTTTTGCGATGATTTCCACGCTGAGCAGTCTATGAGTATGCACCATTACACTCAGGAGTTCGGCTCTACTCGGCTCGATACAGCGCCTGAGTGCGAATTGCGAGAAGTTGAACGTCACATTACGCGGCACGGTTGCACCCTTGTGGGTTATATGGGGGCGGACGGCCACACTTACCACGAATTCATCGGTCCTCTTGGAAGGATCTGGTCAGTCTCGCGACGAAAGGATTAGACCGTCGCCGACCTTGTGAGCTTCCAGCCTGTCCTTCGCCAATAATGCGTACGCGGCACGTGGTCATGCAGCAAAGCGTTCATAACGATGATGCAGCCCACCGAGTTGGGGGATCTTGATGATCTTTCCGATACTCGACACCGGTCGTGGAATTGGACATTGCTTGTCCAGCCCCAAATGGGTCCTGGATCCGTGGTAGTAAACGAAATACGATGTGAGCGTTCGCTTGAGATGCCGGGCGTTGAAGATCACGAAATGGTTCAAGCAGTCTCTCCGTATCGAGCCGATCAGGGTTCGACGTACGGATTCTGCCACGGACTCTGAGGCGCGGTGAGTACCTCCTCCATGTCCAGCGAAAAGATCCGCAGACGAACCTCGTTGCCGTATACGCCATCCCGATCGCGAATGATATACCGCGGCGCATTTCGCTCGGCGAAAGCCTCAACAATCCTGTTGCGAAGTCCAGGCTGCGGTGGGATGTTCGGTCACATTAAAGTGCAACACCTGGCGACGTCGATGTTCCAGCACGATGAACACGAACAGCACCTTCATGGTGATCGTCGGCACGGTAAAGAAATCGATGGACACCATTTGACCGAGATGGTTGTGAAGAAAGGTCTTCCACGTCTGACTCGGTGGCCGGCGAAGCCTTCGAAGCATTCGGGAGACGGTGCGTTCGGAGATCGGGATGCCGAGCATCTTCAGCTCGCCATGAATCCGTGGCGCACGCCACAACGGATTGGCGGCCGCCATTCGTTCGATCGGTCGGCAAATCTCGGCGTCCGTAGCGGGCCGACCTCGCTGGCGGCGATCGGATTTCGACAGCCGGGCCCAGAATCGGCGAAACCGTTCGCGTTGCCAGCGGACGACGGTGTCCGCCTGGACATAGAGTAACGGACGTCGCCACCCGGACCACAAGCGGCGCAGAGCGATCCAGAACATTCGATCAATAATCGTCAAGACCGGTCGCTTACGTTGCCGACGGAACGCCGCGAGTTGCAACCGGAGAGCGGCATTCTCAATCGCCACGGCTTGGTGACCGCTGAAAAGTAGTCGGAAGAATCGAAAATACACAGGATGAAGGAGGCTGCCATTTGTCCCGATGTTCACCTCCATCTCTCTCAAAGTCAACTCTTAATCGGTGGACGGAATAATGGCGAACGACAGGCCGGCCGCTAAATGTATCGACCGTTCCTGACCGCGAGGCTCCCGTTTCAACAAAACGGGCCATTCCGTACGGTAACGTCTCTCCCACGGGAGTCACGGCCGCTGTTGAAGGCGAGGGTACGTGTGGGTTCCTTCAATAAACTTTCCTTCGTCGAGGGCTATCGAGAAGCGCGCCACGTCAAGGGCTTGATGCTACCAGTCCTGCGCTAGCGAAAAGGCTCGTCATGTGCACGGCCGCTTCATGGATCCAAAATGAGGGTATATGAAGATATGAAGATATCCCTCTGGTCACGGCTCGGTAACGCGAAGACGGGAGGCCCAATTCTGAACCACGACCATCGGCCGGTCGTGGGGCACGCCGACCGCCTCAAAAACCAGAAACCGCCGCCCGTCGCGTGCTGACTGGAAGAAGGGGAACTGGCCACCAGGAGTGATCCGAAACAACGGCTCTGGCCGTCCCGGGCGTACCCCCGCTGTCTGCAACTCCACGCTCGCCGCCATCAGCATCCCGTTCAGACCGACCCAGTACAACTCCTTTCCGTCGGCGCGCCATTGGGGAAAGGTGCCTCCCTCGGCGGAAACCAGCCACTTTCCCCGGTGCTCCGGGAACCCTTGCAGGTAGATCTCACGCCGCCCGGATTCGTCCGAATCATAAGCCACCCAGCGCCCGTCCGGCGAGAAAACTGCACCGAACTCCCCTTTCTTTCCTTGGAGATAAGCTTCTGGCTTCCTGTCACCGGTTAGCGGCAATTTCATGATGTCACCATTCCCAAGCAACAGGTGCTTGCCGTCGGGCGACACACTGTTCACGGTAGTCGGTGGGCCATCCTTCATCAACAACTCCTCCTGCCCAGACCCATCGGCCGCTTTCCGGTGGATGCCGCTTAGATTGCTGTAGTAAAGGTGCTTCCCGTCAGGCGACCATCGCGGCCGTATCCCGCCGTTGAAGGTGATCTGCGTGCTCAACCATGGGCCAGTTCCAGCACCCAGATGTCCGACTTGCCTACCCGGCAAAAATGTAAGCCACGCGGCTGCCGTCTGGCGACAGGCTGAAAATGGATCCGGCGGTGTCCAGCGGCTGGCCGATCGTTTCGAGGAGCTTTCCCGCACGGTCCCGCCATGCGAACCGCACTTTTTCGGTACCGTCCCCGCGTCCGTAAAACAGCGTCCCGTTAGTGGAAACCGAAAACTCCGCGTAGCCTCTGGATGAGATGCGAATCCCTTCGGCCACAGTCGCAGGATCGCCGGTCAGCCTTGGAGGAGCCAACTCCAGCCTGCGAGCCATCAGCGTCCCATTCCCCTGTATGTACAACAGTCTGCGGGAGGCTCCATCGTAGGCCGCTTGACGTTCCGTTTGCACGATCCTAGTGGAGGATTTAGAATCGAGCGAACCAATGAAAGCGCCCATTTTCTCCAATTCATTGTGGCGAACCAAGTAGATAAAGTCCTTGCCGC
This sequence comes from Bryobacteraceae bacterium, assembly GCA_963844855.1. Classification (GTDB taxonomy): domain Bacteria; phylum Acidobacteriota; class Terriglobia; order Bryobacterales; family Bryobacteraceae; genus DASQDN01. The sequence continues at coordinate 6,594 of CAWJQP010000057.1, read as the reverse complement.
CGGGCAAAAACTGCGGATAGTAATGGTAAATCTCCCCAGCTTCTTTGTTCACTCGCGTCACCGGCAACGGAGTGCCACCCGAGGCGTGAATCCGTCGCAGCCCCGCCGTCTGATCTCCGAATAGAATCACTCCGTCCTCATTCCACGTACCGCCGCGGGCGAAACTCACGTCACACAGCGTGATCGGAGCGCCATCGGCGAGGTCGATCCGCTTCAGCTTTCCGTCTGCCACAAATGCCAGCGACTTGCTATCGGGCGACCAGAACGGCGTTCCCACGTTCCCGGTGCCTGGCAGCACCCGCGTATCGAGGGATTCCAAGGGACGCACATGCAGCAGCGATTCTCCCTTGCCGTTTGTTGCGACGAAGGCCAGCGTTCGCCCGTCCGGCGAGATCGCTGAGCCTCCCTCTCTGGTGATCGAGGCGAACCGGGCACCGTCCGGCGGAACTACGTCCAAGGCCACAAGCGAGGCGGGCTCACCAAGCTTCCGCATCGACGCGACCCATCCGAGCACCGCCGCCACCAGACACACTGCCGCCACCGCCCAAGGCCACTGATTTGTCCGTGGCAGCGCCGCTGCTGTTTCCGGTGAAGGCGTCTGCAAATCGAGTACGACATCCCGCATCGACTGCCAGCGGTCCTCGGGATCCGTGGCGAGACATCTTCTGACGAGCCGCTCCAGCCACGCTGGCGTGAACGGCCGCACGGGCATCGGCGGCGGATCCGCCGACAAAACCGCGCCCATCAGGCTTGAATAATTCCTGCCTTGAAACGCTTTCTGCCCACTGAGCATCTCGTACAGCACCGCGCCGAAGGCCCAGATGTCAGCGCGCGCGTCGGCCTCTTTGCCCTCGAACTGCTCCGGTGCCATGTACTGCGGCGTGCCCAGCACCGTGCCTTCGGTTGTCAGGGTTTCGTCCGCCGGTCCCGGCTTGGATGGCGATTTGGCCAATCCGAAGTCGAGCAACTTCACGCCATCCCGCGTCAGGATGATGTTGGCCGGCTTCACGTCACGATGTGTGACGCCGGCACGGTGCGCGCGGTCCAGCGCGTCGGCGATCTGGGTGGCGAACTTGAGCGCTTGATTCAGCGGAAGCGCCCCCTTTTCGATGCGGGCGGCCAGTGTCTCGCCCTCCATGTATTCCATCACCATGTAACCGACACCATCCTGGGTGCCGATGTCGTGGAGTGTGCAGATGTGCGGATGATTCAGCGATGCGACGGCGTGGGCTTCGCGTTCGAAGCGGGCACGCAGATCTTCGCGCTTAGCATGTGTTCAGGCAGGACCTTGATGGCGACCGTGCGGTCGAGGCGAGTGTCGCGGGCTTTGTAGACTTCGCCCATCCCTCCAGCGCCGATCCGGGAGAGGACTTCGTAGGGGCCGAGTTTTTCGCCGGCGGAAAGGGCCATTGAGTAATAACAGATCAGTCTAGCCAATCAAGAAAGCGCATAGGGAATGGAAAATGACAATGGCGCATCCGGCAGTTTCCCACTTGGCCCCGCAGCGCCCTTCGTCACTGGACGTGTCCCAGATTTCCGTTGAGACGGCTTAATCTTCGGGCTGCTCCGGTACGCATGCGAGCCTTGCATCAGCCCACAGTATCCCCGCTGAGGCTTTTACGGGTGCTGCCACACGACGTAACCGAATCCGTCGAAAGCCTCGAACACAATGTTTTTCGCGCGTTCGGCGAGGTTCTTGACCTCATCAGCCGTCAGCCGCTCATGTTTATTTAGGACGTCGTTGAAATCATGCGTGAGAACGACGATGCCAAAGAACGCTCGTGCTTCAGACAAGGCGATCGCAACCTCATCACGCGTAACGCCGGGCCGCAGTATGTGGCAGATGAAATTACCCGTAGAGCCCAGCGTCAGCCAGGGAGTTTGTAGTTGAGACACACAGGGTCGCTGGCCTTCCGAGATGAATTGAGGAGTACCGCCGCCGTTGGTGAAGCTCGAAGATGCGCAGCAATGAAGTCGATTATCCGTTGCCATATCTCCTCTTTGCAGTGACTGTCCCTCCAAAATATCCGGATCGATCTGTAATCATTGAGATTGATCGACTTTCATTTACGTCTTAGGGCGGCGCGGCAAGTCTTGCTCACCGTGGTCGGCACCCTTGTCTCGATGTTGAAGACTTCGGCTGAGCTACGACTGGAGAACCTCGCCTTGCGGCAACAACTCGGCGTCTTGCGCAGGTCGGCTCCCAAACGGCTCAAACTGACGCCAGCCGACCGAATCTTCTGGGTCTGGTTGGGAGCCTGTGGAGCGACTGGAAATCGGTCCTGATGATCGTAAAAGCCGACACAGTTGTCGCTTGGCATCGTATAGGCTTCCGTTTGTTTTGGACGTGGAAAATCCACCGTGGCAAGCGAGGTCGGCCTAGTGTGCCGCAAGAGGTTCGAAATCTGATCCGGATGATGAGCCGCAACAACCCGCGCTGGGGTGCACCACGCATTCACGGCGAGTTGCTCAAGCTAGGCATTGAGATTACTGAACCAACGGTCGCCAAATACATGGTTCGACTTCGAAGACCGCCTTCGCAGACTTGGCGGACGTTCCTCGAGAACCATGCCAAGAGCATGGCGTCGGTAGACTTCTTCACCGTACCTACGATCCGATTCCAGATACTGTATGTGTTCCTGGTACTTGCTCACGATCGGCGGCGCATTCTCCACTTCGGCGTGACTGCTCATCCGACCGCAGAATGGACGGCCCAGCAATTACGGGAGGCCTTTCCGTGGGACAGCGCGCCTCGGTATCTGCTTCGCGATCGTGATCAAATCTTCGGCAAGGACTTCGTCGATCAGGTGAAGGCAATGGGTATCAAACAAGTGCTATCGGCACCGCGATCTCCGTGGCAACGGGCCTATATCGAACGGCTCATTGGGTCGATTCGCCGCGAGTGTCTGGATCATGTCATTGTCTTCGGCGAAAGCTCTCTGCATCGTACGCTCACGACCTATTTTGCTTATTACGATGAGTGGCGAACTCACTTGTCGCTCGCCAAGGACGCCCCGCAGGCCCGGAGAGTACAGCCTCCCCAAGAAGGAGAGGTGGTCGAAATTCGCGAAGTCGGTGGCCTGCACCATCACTACGAGCGCCACGCCGCCTAACGCACGATTTAGACGCACCGGACCGAGCTCTGATGGAACCCGAGTCGCGAAGTAATCAGCGGCTGCGCGCCTACTTCCGGCAGGTGCGGATTCCAAACTTTCTTGATCGGATGGATCACGTCTCGCTCCGGCATCCGGCAGCTTGGTTTGGATTTATTTGTAGGCACAATAGGCGGAGCATTGCCCCCCTCGAATGCCGCGAGTTCTGCCTCAAGCGCCGCGTCGAAGACGAACGCGTGAGCCGGCAACAGGGCCGAGAGCACGGCGTGCGCCGCCGAGGCGGCCGCCAACTCGCGGTTTCCGTTCACTGGTGCGCCGGAGACCGGGACCACCGCGTGCTCGCGTGCGTGGTGGGCCGCGGCATCGATCCCGTTCACGGCGTTGTACATTGCGATCATCACCATGGCATAGAGCCGCCCAGCGTCGGGCGTGCCGACATTCCGAGCCCGCACGGCCTGCATGGACTGCTCCGCCCAGCGTGTAATGACCTCGCCATCGGCTGCGGCACACCGCGGTGCGGCAAGTGCAATTACAAGAAGCGCTCCTATGTTTCGAGATGCAATTCGTATGTTCACTGCTGTTCCTTTCTGGAGCAGGTCGTCCCTCCGCGCGTCGTGGTGCGGGTGACCTCTTATGAAAACTGAGGCTCCGCACCCATAGGCCACTGATCAAGCGGGACCGCCTGCGATTGCCGGGATCGTCTAACCGAGTTTCGGCTCCACACCCAATAAAGCGTCATTCGGAGCGGGATTTGGCGAGGGAGACCGAGTGTTGCAGCTTCGCCGGGTGCTTCTGATCACCGTTTGCGATGAGTTCCTGCCGGCCGCCGCCCCTCCGCACCTCGGGGTCGCCTCAGACATCTGCAGATGGCGGGCTTGTTTAGCACTACGCCGCTACGCAAGACTGGGTAATGCGTTGACCGGTACCCCGATGTGGATCGGTCTGCTGCTCTCGTTTGCACCCCGATCGCGACGCGAAGTCCTGATTCGAGCGCACCCTGAATCCAGCGGCGAAAGATCGCCGTATGTTCACCGGCAAAGAAAATGCGGCCCTCAGCTGTGCGAGCGGGTTCCGCGAACTGCGCCTCCTCGTGAGCGTGGCAGAAGGTAAAGGCGCCTCCGGCGTATGGGTCGTTTTGCCACAACATGGCGATGCCGCCTTCATACAGATCCAGGGCTGAAGGGTGCAGACGCGCGATGCATCGCAACCCTTGCTCCAGCGCGGCACATTCTCCCAGCGCAGCCCATCGTTGAGCGTCGCGTCCGGTGCAGTACGAGAGCAACAAGCCTCGTCCTACGTCGGCGTGCTTCCTCGAGGTAATAGAGCTTTCGAATAGGCAAGTCCGTGTAACTGATCCCGCCAGTGATCCCGTCTTTCTCCCAGAACCGCGCGGAAAACCAAAAATAGTTTGGCCGCCGGCTCATAATGCAACCCCCGGATCGCCCGCTGCTTGGCTGCGGAGAAGGGTTTCCGGATATCGACGTAGCGCAGTACCGAGAACGGGATAGTGACAACAGCGTAATCGGCCTCGAAGGAGCCGGTATCGCAGTGAACGATTACGGCGTTCTCATGTTGATCGAGTGCGATGACACGTGTTCGATAACGAATGCGATCTTCCATGTTGCGAGCAAGAGTTTCGGGAAACCGTTCCATGCCGCCTTCGATCGTGAGGGCAACCTTGTCGAAGAAGCCCCCGATCGCATCCCGGAGCAGCTCCAGCGCTGAGGCACAGAGAAGGGAGTCAGTCCCGGCCATGCAGTGAGAACGCCTCCAGATGTTCCGAACTCATGCCGAGATCGAGAAGAAAGTCGCGCATGGACACGCTGCCGTACCGGGCCGCCGCCCTGTCCCACTTTGCGCCGCCATGCTGCATCTGTTCGATGAAGGGTCGAAGAAGCTCTCGGAGGGGCGGAAGTTCGCAATGGCTGACGTCCCGGAATCTACGCAGCCTCCCGGCAGCCAAATGCCAGGCATTATCGTCATTCAGCGGAAATGGCTTTGTGCGGAGGCCCAAGCTCTCGATGTAGTCGAGGGTGAGTTTGTGCGACAAAGGAATTCGCATCGCTCCGAGTTCGGCCTTCATACCGCCGCTCCACGGTCCGTGCTCCGTGCGGATGCGTCCGCCGGCCCGGCCGCGCGCTTCGACCACGAAAACATCGTGACCGGCTCGAAGCAGTTCGCGCGCTGCCACAAGTCCTGAAACGCCCGCGCCGAGTACGGCGATACGCGCTGGAGTCGTTGCGTGTCCCTTCAGACCACGCTTAGCCGTCTCGAGTACTTGCGCGTTGTGCAAACCTACGCCGACCGTCCCTCACCTGACGCCGCTCCGCGAGCAACTGGTGGTTCTGTATACGAGACCAACGTTGACTTCGGCGAAACGGCAACACGAGGGCGCCAGTTGGGCATAGCCCGCTCCGCGACGCTTCTATAGGAAAGACCACTGAAGTTCACCTGCGAAACCAGTGACTCCTTGCCTAGAACTGCTGCTGCCGGATGTCCCGAGATCAGCTCGCTGTAATTCCATTCCGAAAGGTCGGCGCAAGCCAGCCCCTCGGGTAACTGTCGTTCAGACACTGCCGCGAACGCTTGTTCCAGATCGGACCCGTACTCGTCCAGCGACTCCGCCAGCACCTGGCAATCTTCCAGTCCGATGTTGACACCCTGTCCCATGAACGGCACAACGGCGTGAGCCGCGTCTCCGAGCAAGAGTACCGATCCCGCATGATGAAGCACGTCACATCGAACACTAACGATCTCTCCGACCGCCCGGTCCGCCAGTTTTTCAGGTGTCTCAGTTAGATAAGGAAGAACGTCCGGGAACTGAGCGCTCAGAAACGCCTCCGATCGCTTTCGCATATTGGAGTTGCCGGTTCCATTCGTCTGGGAGTACGAGAGTAGCTCGGAGTGTTCGGTCTCGGTTTGGCAGGGCTACCATGAAGAAATTGCCCCGTGGCCATATATGGATGGCACTCCCGGAGAATGGGAACTTGCCCGAAGTATCTCGCAACGTCAGTTCACGATATCCGCCAGGAAAGGCGATCTTTGCAAAACTGGTTTGCGGCATGCGTACCAATGCGGCACGGATCGCAGAAACAAAACTCCGTCCGCGCCAACAATCAGGTCCGCCTTGACGCTCGTTAGGTCACCATCGGGGCTGCGCATTGTCAGCACTGGTCCATCGAGGTCCGCATGCAGGCAGGTGTAGCCGCGATGGATGCGCACTGCTCGCCGGCGCTGAAGCTGGGCCAGCAGTATTCCATTTAATTCGTTGCGCGTGATCGAGTACGTCATCCAGCGGTTTACCATACGGCTGTATCGCGACGCGGCTCGTGAAGGCGATGGAACGCGCGCGCCACCATCGGGACCGATAGAGCCCGAACAGCTGCTCCCGGAGCCAAAACGGTCGAGCGCACCCATGCCATGTGGATTGAGCGACAAATTGATAGTGCGACCGGCGGTCGAGTGCTCTACGGTGGAGCGC
>CAWJQP010000056.1:0-84047 GCA_963844855.1 Bryobacteraceae bacterium | reverse complement strand
TGCGCCGCAAGTAGTCAGTCTGCATCGAATTTCAGGATGAACTGCTCTGAACCTTGTGTTCGGAGCGACGCTGCACGACAACACGGCGATTCTTTACTGCCACCCGGCGCTGTTCTGTCCGCTGCCACGCTCCACTGGGGCTGCGCCCGAATAACTGGGAAAATGGCCGGCAGTAGCAAAGCGTTTTGGATCTGCTGTCTCGGACAGCAGCACGCCCGCTACCACCGGCCCCACACCGGCGATCTCCAATAAGCCAGGCATGATCTTCTTCACCGTCTCTCGAATGTGCTGCTCCACATTCAGGCCAGATGGACGGCAGACAATGCCAGAGCAACCCTTCGCACCCTCTCGTTATACAGACAGAGCCCGTTGCAGTGCTCTTTTGTCAACCTCAGACCTCCGCTCGTACACCTGATCTCGCGCAAACACGAAATATTAAGGTCCGCGTGAGGATTTTGCACGAATAGTTCTCGCCGTCCATTAGGGCATCCTAAGTCCTTCCCACCGGGCGGTGAAGATCGCGTACCATCTGTTCGACACGCCTGGCCAGTCGCACGATTTGCGGCCAATCGTCATCAACCAATCCTTGCGCATGGGCGAGGCTGTTGCGCAGACTCTCCATTTGCCTACTGGCTCGCTTCGCAGCACTGGGGGTGAATATGCCTAGGCGGGCGAGTTCTTCAGGATCTGAGATCAGAATCTCCATCTTGTCGCCTAATTGGAGGCAATCGAGTAATTCGCAGTTTTCTTTTCGCCGTTCTCGCTCGGCGCGCAACTGCCTCGCTTTTTCTAACCTCTGCTGTGATAAAAGTCCAATCCAGCTCTCGTCCGGCCACTTCTGACGAACTCGTTCCGTGAATTCCAGTTCAGCGACTGTGATTATTCCGAACAGCCACATCCGTATCGCAGGCTTTTGCATGTCGATTCGAGAGATTACGCCAACTACAGTCCCAAAGGCTGAGACGAAGCACCAATCGTATCGTGTCAATACTTCGATGACGTCCGTCAGAGAACTCCCGGCAACGACCACCTGGCCGGGCGCAAACTCTCTTCGGAACGCTTCGCAGGAGCCTTCCCCCAAACTTTCTGCCTCAACGAACCCGCATACCAATCCATTTCGCCGGATACCAGCAACCGCAACTCGCGCCTGGTCCATCGCCGCCGCGGCATTCTTAGCCGAGCGGTCGAAATCGAATGAAAGCAAGGCCTCAGCGATTTCCTGCGCGGTAAACGCTCGCTCGAATACTTGGAGCGCGGTGATCGGAAGGGCGGTTGGCTGCACCCTGGCCGCGGCGCCTGCTGACTCGACTGTCGCGATTGCCAGATCGTACCGCTGTAGATCGCGCTTCAGCTTATCCAGCAGGCGCGTATCGCCACCTTCGAGAACCTGTGCCAATTCCCGTGCCTCGGCTGCATAGCTTCCGAGGGACGCCGGGTCGCTTTTGTGCAGGTCCCGGCAGGTATCGATCAGATCAGCGATCTTTACAGTTTTTGCCGCTGCAGAAGCGCTTGCGAAGTGCTGCCGATCGACTGCGAATCGAGCCGCGCGGGTTCCGTGTCCTGGGAGACTGACAGGAGTCAACTCACCGACGATCTTGGCTACCGCGGCGCCAAATTGTCGCTCGATGTCACCGATGGTAACCCGGGTGTCTTCGACGATGTCGTGCAGCCATGCTGCGGCAATCATCGTCTCGTCTTGGCTGACGGAGGAAATCAGTTGTGCCACGGACTTCAAGTGAACTTCGGGGCTCTGCCAGGCCGGATTCCTATGCATCTCGATCCGGTGGTGGCCGCTGTTGGCAAACAGCTTGGCGGCCTGGACGAGTTCGCTCATTAAATTCAGGTTATTACGGCTACACGCACGTCAAAGATCCGGATCCAGGTCCTCTGTCGGGTCGAATGGCTGTGACACATAGTTGGATCTCCTCCGATCGGCACGGGAACGGCGCCGAGGTCTCGGAGTGCCCGTCCCAGGCGGTGTATTTGTAGGCTGAAGCGCCGTGAAAAGGTTATTATATTGATCCATCGGATGGAATTGGTTCATCATGATCGAGCCGACGTAGTTGGTTGTCCGTGCTTCGCCCGCCCATCCGAATGCGTGGAGTATGCGCTGTTTGCGATCCCGCCAGATGCTGCCTCGTCTGCCGCCCATGACGTATCCGTCAGGGCCGTTAATAACTCTCTTTCCGGTGGTGAGCTTCCGCCGCTCTACACTCGGAACAGTCGTACATTCCACACTCTTCATGTCACGTTGTAAGTCTTTCCCAGCCGGCGGTCTGGTCTTCATTGTTTTTCTTTGCGCTGTGATTACGGAACCCTCGCCGATTTGCGCCCAGCAAACACCGGCGGAGTCTGTGCGGAACGAATCGAGCGTTCGGGATCCATCGGATGGATGGCTGGACCTCAGTCAGTTTCTCGCAAAGCCCGGTCGATTCGTTCCAATAGTGATACCGATCACCGAACCGGCGCTGGGATATGGCTTGGCCGGAGCTGCGATCTTCCTGCGGCCGAGAACGTCCGCGGGGAGCGAAGGTTGGGCCAGACCGGACGTAACCGTTGCCGGAGGCATGTATACCAGCAATCAAAGTCGGGGACTGTTGGCTGCCGATTCGAGCACCTGGAAGGACGGCCGAGTGGAGACTGTATTCGGCGGAGGGCATGCCTCCGTTAACTTGAAGTACTTCGGCGAAGACGCGGGTACCGATGATTCGGGGAACTCTCTGCAATACAACCTGACGATGTCAGGTATCCTCGCTAAAGGACGTTTCCGCCTTGGTGCAAGCCACTGGTATGGTGGGTTGCGGTATCTTTACGCAAATGTGGAATCCTCGGTCGTGCCGACGGAAGGTTCATCGACAGACTCGGACGATTCACCTGAGCCGCCAGCGGAGTTAGGCCGCACCGACCGGCTGGCAGGTCCGGCGGTGGCCCTTCGATACGATAGCCGCAATAATATTCTGACGCCAACAAAAGGGTTCTTTTCTGAAACAATGTGGTCTTACTTCGATCGCTCCTTTGGGGGAACCCTCAACTTTCAGCGATTCGAACAAGTGGTGATCGCATACCATGCCGGTCGGAGGTCGGTGGACATTCGGTCTCCGGGGAGACGCGGATTTCAGTTTTGACGATCCGGTGTTTTACGCGCGCCCATACGTTACGCTGCGTGGCGTGCCAGCAGTCAGATATCAGCGGCAGCATGTGGTACAGACCGAGTTGGAAGCTCGCTGGCAATTTTGGAAGCGCTTTAGCGCGGTAGTGTTTGGTGGGGCGCCGTTGCCTGGAACGGCGACGGCACGCTCCGTAATAAGGTGGCCGTTGGCGCGGGTGGCGTTGGATTCCGCTACGAGCTGGCCCGAAAATTCGGGCTCCACTACGGTATCGACTATGCTCGCGGCCCTGAAGATTCAGCCATCTATTTCCAATTCGGCAGCGCCTGGAACCGGCCGTAGACACCGACCACCCTCGAGAATAAATCCCGAACACAAGCTTGGGGTCTAAGTGTCGTCTGTCCATCTCGGAAACGGAAATTCCATCGGCAAGTTTTTCGGGCCAGGCAGAATCACCCGTTTTGACAGAAACGATCAAGTCCGCGTACACCTTGTGGTCCGTAAAAATTCCACACGAGCCTCATGCAGCGATTTCCTCAAGCCAATACTCATGATGGAGTCCCCCGAGAACGGCAGCGCGTCGAACGGTATGTCCCGCAGGAATACGATGCGGATGAGTGCTCTCCTGTGCAAGCAGACGTAATCCCGCCGGGATTCCCGGCCCCAGGCTCAGGAGCGGTCTGGCGTGGTTGAAATGTGCATCCCGGTGTTCAGGGCGAACTTGACATGTCGCTCGTTAAATGGAATAAGGAAGTCGAGTCATTCGCGGCGCAACGTTCCGCCGAAGCGTTCGCAGAATGAATTCGTCGTTGGCGCTCTGAGCGGCGTTCCCAACACCCGCACGCCCATGGTGGTTACCTCGTTGTCCCTTAGAGAAAATGCTGTCGCAGTCGTGAATGATGCTGGAGCTATGTACGCCATAACCGCGGGTGTAATCACCTTTCTGAGCTGAAAAGTAACCGGACGTTGTGTCGGACGTTGTTGCCTTCGTTGTTGCGTTGTTGTTATAGTCGCGTCCTTCCGCGTTCAATTTCTATGGCCGGCCGTTACCGGACCCTTCTTCTCTGGTAAACCGCTTTCTCCAACACTCCGAAATGTGGGATCATGCCCTGCCCCGATTGACCAAACCCGAAATCGATGCGCACGAGATTTACGTAAGGGACGATCAGACGAATCCCGAAGCCGGCTCCGCCAATGAAATTCCGGCTGAACTCCTCGCTCTCGTTCCAGGCTGAGCCGGCATCGGTGAAGACCGCGAGTTGCACTCCTGCATAGAAATTGAGCCCTTTCACTGAAATGTCGCGGCGTTGGACCAGATCGTAACGGTACTCAAGAGTGTTGAGCCATTGGTTCTTGCCATGCCTGGCGTTGATCTGCCAACCGCGCATGGAATTGGTGTCGCCGATGTGAAAGTCCGCCCAGGCAGGAATGTCTTTGCCCATGGCGCCGGTCTGCAAGGTTAGGAGTGAAAAGAGGGCCACACCGTGGCGCCCGGCAATCGGTTGATAGCGCCTGATGTCGAAATTGAACGACGAGTAGTTGGCCTCCGTGCCCAATCCGTTCGCCGTGGCATCCACGCTGTTCAACCAGCCGCGCTTCGGGTTGGTCAACGAGTCTCGGGTATCGAATTCCGCCACGACGCCCAGTCCCGGGACGATGTCCTTGTTGGTAGGCGACAAAGTGATGCCGGGAATGTCGCTCTTTATCGACACGTAGTGGAACAAGCCGCCGATCCTGAGTCTGTCGGTCACTTGTCGACCCGCCTGCAAGTCAAGTTCGTTGGCGAACTCCTCGAAATTGTCCAGCTTATTTGTGCGGTCACGCAGGAAGTATTCGGTTTTCCACCACCAGGACTTGTAGGGCCGCCACGCCGAGTTGGCGAGGAACTCGATCTCGTTTGCTCCGCCAAAACGAGCTGCCGCCGCCAGGTTGGCACCAGAGGAGAGAAAGTTCGTTGACTTCAGGCCGACGCCGAAAGTGACCCCCTGTTCTCCCGTGACGCCGATGGCCGGGTAGGGAAGATATGACAACGTCTCTTTGAGATCCTCCCGAAGGATGACACCGTTCTTACTAGCCCGCGCGTCGATGGCGATCTTGGTGAAAACAGCCATTCTGTCTAGCCGCTCGCGATCTTTGGCCACGTTGGAAGCTGAATGTGGTTCGCCCACTTTCGACTTCATCTGACGTAACACAGTTGCCTCTGGCACCTTGCGCAGGCCTTGGACACTGATCTGCTCGATGTTCTTTCCGTCCAGTTGTTCCGGGACGGGTGTACTCTGCGCCAGTAGCGGCGCCGCAAGAAAGCCCGTGAGCAGGATTCGCTGTAATCGGGCATCGGTGGCCATCTGGGTTTTCCGCAGCCGAACTGCCTATTCTGACCTGTTCTGTCGGCAAGACGAACAAAGCCAGAGCCTGTTTATGCGTAGGTTAGCAGTCAATATAAGTAACGGGAAGCAGTGGCTTCGCCCAACAGACACTAGAGGAACTAGCTTTATCGGAGAATGGTGCCGCTGGTGCCTGCGGCAGCAATAGCTCGCAGCCGACATTGGTACTTGATCCGAGCCCGACGGGAAGCGTGGGTCCGGGGTCACGTACAGTTCAGTGATGACGTCGTTTCGGCGGCGATCTCGATCGCACCGACTCCACCGCACGGTCCGGAGAAACGGCAACGAACACCTCTTCAGCGCCGACATCAATGCCAGCTGCGTCGGCGTGCAGCACCGGCAGCATGCGGCCGCCGCCCTTTCCTTTTACTCCTGGGCTTTCTATCTTGACTCATTGCAGGCTCCTTCTGCTGGAACCTGTGGCCCGAGGGTACGAAACGAACAAACTCCTGAACGGATTCCATTGCGACCGTCCGTACTCTGCAGGACTGTAGCCAGTCGGCCATTTCGTATAGGTTTCGGGTGAATGTACCAAACACGTCAAACGCCATGAGCAGCAGACCTGTCGACACCGTCAGGTTGATGGCGACCTTCACAAACGCTGGCGCATCCCACGGCAGCATTAGAGCTGACAGGAAAAGGACTACGGGCAGGTGCACGGGGTAGAGCCAATAAGAGGACTCCGCCACATAGCGAATGGCAGTGTTGGGCTTCTCGAAATAGCGAACAAACACGCCGATCAGCCCATAAACGAACAAGGCCACGCTCAGTGCGCCCCTCACGGCCATGAGCGAGCATGCGCCAAGTGGACCGGTCGGCAACTGCAAGGGTCTCGGCTGCTGTGCGGGCGCGCCCGAAGGCATAGAAGTTGAGAAACATCGCCACAATCGCAAGCACGCAAAAAGGGATGCCGACGCGCGCGAAGCGTAAAGCGCGTCTGGCTGCGTGTAAAGGATCCATCCCCAGGCGAAGAACAGGAAGTACCCGCCCAAACTATTCCAATGCAGAGGCCAGAGCATCGAAAACGTTTCGAGCAAGCGGGATGGCATAGTGAGCAGCACGCCGAAGGAGAGCAACGCAAGGACCAAAACGGATACGGGATTCCGCACGATGCCGCCGGAAGCGCGCAGGCACGCATCGTACAGCTTGGATAGCGACAACGCTCTTCCCATGAGCCAGATCGCGGCCACGATGACATAGAAGATCGACAGATAATACAAGAACCACAGATGCCGCCAGCACGAAGGGTTGGAACGGCTGTCGGTCAAGAAGCCGTGTCCAAATCGTGGTGCCGAAGAATGCCCCAGAGCATTGCAGCCGAGGTTACGGTGAACTCTTCGGGCAGTGCCGAAGGAGTTTTTGCGGAGCACAGCTGGCGAAGAACAAAAAAATAATCCAAAGTCTAGGGACGAACCATCAAGGTGCCAAAGGAAGGGAGCTCGTCACAAGGGTCGAAGAAGAAAGGCGGGACGATGAAAACAGGTAACTCGACCGGTCTTACAGGGAAGTCAAATGAGCCGTCGGAACCGGCCGCTCAGATCGTTGCCTTGGACCCGGCGAATCATGATGACGTTGCCTTCCTAGCACATAAGCTCTGGCAAGAACGAGGTTGTTCCCTCGGGTCTGATCAAGAAGACTGGTTTCGTGCGGAAAACCAATTGAAGATGCAGGTAATATTTGCCGCAAACCGCTCGTAGCGGACGATGAGCGGGTTGCATTCTACCGGTTCCGTGAAATTGCAGTGCCCTGACTTGCCGTGATCACACCGGGGAGCCATCGAATCGCAGCTTAAAACACGACTCGGACGGTTGCGGAGTCAATGAAACAAGCCGCTTCGGCCGGATTGTTAACCCGACGTCAATTGCCGTGTACGGTACGAGTCTGCCAGGCACGACCTTCTACGCCGCCACTGAATCAGCGGTGATTCTTCTCACGTGTCGCTTTGCGATGGACCTCGGCCCGTTCGCAATTACCGTGAACGCCGTAGCCCCGGTGTGGTGCGCAAAAATTAGATCCGAAATCTCGGCGGTGGGTTCGCGAACCTACCGCACCACCATATTTTCGCCACGAATGTCTTTTTTGCGCAGCACAGGTCCGTTGCACGGACAGATTTTGCGACCGCAGCATGCTGGTCATGCGTAGCACGGCGGGATCTCAGCGGGCCGCGCGCCATCGTGCGGCCACTACGGGGATCACCATACCTGTGCCGATGGCCAGAATCGTGAATATGACACGGATGGAGCTTTGTACTGAGTCGAAGAGGATCTGCGGATCCGTGACAGTGGGAGTTCTGGTGAGGGCGAATAGGGCGAGCAGCGCCTTCGACGCCAGGGCGCCGGGTACAAGCGGGATGCAGCCCACGACTCCGAGCACATCCTGGGAGGTGTTCGTGCGGCTCCACCGGACATGGGCTGCCGTGGCCACCATAACGGCGGCCGCGAATGAAGCGGCCACAAGGCTCCAGCCTAGCGACTGGCATACCGTGCGGACCGCCAGTGCTACGGCTCCGCTCGCGGCGCACCATCCGAGCTGGCGGAAGCCGGTGTTGAATAGCACACCGAAGCCGGCAGCGGCAATCGCGCCAAAGAAGGTCTGGTGCACAACAAAATTCAGGTCCACAGCGCCTGCAGTGCCTCCACTGCGCTTTGCCCGACCCAAAGGCCGGCGGCGATAAAGATGAGCGTCATGAGCACGGTGGCGAGTCGAGCACTGCCCAGCGTCGGACGACCTTCGAGTATGTCGCTCTGCGCGTTCACGGACGGAACTCCGGGCACGAGTAGGAGAACCGAAGCGACCATCGCAGGTCCAATCGTTGCGCTTCCGGCGAGGTGTGCTCCGATGCCCGCGATGGATGATGCGATGACCGAAACGAGAGCGGCGCAGAGAAACACGTTGACTCCGTACGCGAGCAGATAGCTCCGCGTCGACTGTCCTATGGTGGCTGCGGCAAACACCGAGCCGGTACCCGGCCAGTCCACTCCCAGCAGGCGTCCGAAGGCAGCGCATGCGGCTCCGACCGCCAGCGCCGTGACCAAGGCCCCGTGACGCGGCGTTTCCTTGACAATACGCGTCAGTTCCGCTCGTGTCTCCTCGGGTGTGAGATCCCGGCCTGCCACGGTTCGTGCGAGATCCCACACAGCCTGGTTCAGCCGCTGGTTTACGCCAAGGTGTCCTACCTGGCGCATGCGAGTGATGCCGGAAGCGCCGATAGCTACGGTGATGGCGAGGGAAGCGTATCCGATCCGGAGATCGACCCGTTCGGCACCAAGACCTTCTGCCACTTCTTGCACCACTTTCTCAACACTTGTGGCGCTGGCACCGGCTTCCATCACCATCCGGCCAGCTTCAAGCGCGGTCATGGCCAGAGGCTCAAGAGACGGAGGTAGTTCCCGACTCCGGGCCGAAGAACTGCCCGTCATACCACACCCAGCGATGCAGCGATGCCGCGCAGGACTCGACTTATTTCGATTACTCTGCGGACCGCAAGTGGAAGGCGTGGAACCGGATCGGCGCAGACGCCCAGATCGCCGTCCGTGTTATACGGAAGTGCAGTGACATCTCCGGATCGGTTCATTGACTCCTGGGATCTGGCACCCTGCGCGGACTGCCGTGCTTCCATTGAACGTATAGTCCTTGAAGCACTTCGAGGAAGTGATTCGAACTCCTTCTTGGTAACGTTCATCTATGTGGGCGCTGCTTGTCAAGTCGGTCGCTCGCGGTCCGAATTGGCTGTGGTCCGAAATTTTCCCGCTAAGCCACCTCTTTCTCCGGGCGATAGTCGTGATATAGCGCCCCAGCACCGGAGTCAAACTCAGACTTGCCTGCAAGAATCGATGGTTTAGTTTAGTTAGTTAACCAAAAGAGCACGCTGCGAGTGAGACGGCGAGAACATTTCTTGAAAGGGCTTGGCAGGCACCCATTTCGACGAACCAGGAGGCAGCGTTGGACTGCGGGAGAGAAGCTGCGTGCGCCATAATTTGGCCATTTGGCGAAGATATGTGGGTTTTCCAGTTAACCGCGCGGCAGAGACGTTCGCAGTGAAAGAGTTTGGCTCCCCAGATGAGAGCGACTTCGATTGAAGTCTCCGGAGATCCGCAGATGGACCCCGATGTTCCAGGATCAGCTTCAACGCTCCCTGGACCACCCGGTCCCGAATGGACGGGACGGTCAGAGCGGACTGCACTGGAGCACCGCCCGCATTTGGGATGGGCGGAGGTCCGCCATCCTTTCCATCCGCTTCGAGGCAAGCGCTTCGAAGTAATGAAGGAACGACGCATAGGTGCGGTCGACACGCTGATCCTCCGCGAGTTGGAGCGCGGCACCTTCAGCATTGCGCGCGAGTGGACCAACTGGGCTGATCCCTCTCCGTACGACTTGCTCGGTTACCCGCCATGCCGATTCGATGCCGAGTCGCTTTTCGATTTGGTCGTCTTACTGGAGCAACTGGCCGTTCCTGAACAAAAAGGTTGAAAGATGTTTTTGCTTCGAATACAATCAGACCAGTTATATACGTGGTCTGATCACAATGCAGAACGAACCCACTGCCGCATTGCGAAAACGCCGCAACGCTCTTCTGCGTCAACTGCCCCCGCTCAAAGCCATCCTACGAGGCTCCCTCATCGAGCGCTACAAACGATGTGGCAAGCCGGGATGCAAATGTGCCGTTGGCCCCGGTCATGGCCCCAAGTACTATCTTTCGGTGAGCTACCCGGGCTTGCGTCCGCAAATGGACTACGTGCCTCAGGAGGTGTACGCTCAGACAGCAGAGTTCATCGGCAACTACCACCAAGCCCGCGAGATCTTAGAGAAGATCTGCGAGATCAACCGCGAACTGTTGCGCCGTCGCGAGGCGCTTTAAAGGGTTGTTGTGAGCGAAGCGCTCTCTGCCCTTCACGGACCGATCGATGCGGGATTGGGTGGCGTGCTTCTCGCCAATATGCTCGAAGCCTGGCTCGATGGCGGTCCAAAGGCTTTGCCCACTGCGGTGGAGGCATCGGATGAATCCCAAGATCACGGAACATCACCGGAGCAAACCGGCCTACATTTATTTACGCCAGTCGACGCCGAGCCAGGTCCGCCACCATCAGGAGAGCACGGAGCGCCAGTACGCGCTGCGAGAGAAGGCGCTGGAATTGGGCTGGAGCGAATCCCTGATCCGCACGCTCGATCGGGACCTGGGCAAGACGGGGACCGAGATGGCGAGGCGGGAGGACTTCAAGACTTTGGTGGCGGATGTTTCGATGGGGCAAGTGGGCGCGGTGTTTGCGTTGGAGGTCTCGCGGCTGGCACGCTCGAATCTCGACTGGCATCGGCTACTGGAGTTGTGTGCGCTCACCGAAACACTAGTGATCGACGAAGATGGTTGCTACGATCCGGCGGACTTCAACGACGGATTATTGCTCGGATTGAAGGGAGCAATGGCCCAGGCCGAGTTACATTTTCTGCACGCGCGCCTCCAGGGCGGCAAGCTCAACAAAGCCAAGAAAGGCGAGTTGCGTTTCCCCTTGCCGGTCGGTTTTTGCTACGACGAAGAAAGCCGGATCATCCTTGACCCGGACGAAGAAGTGCGCGGCGCGGTGGGCTTGGTGTTTCGTCTCTTTCGCGAAACGGGCACCGCCTTCGCAGTCATGCAACGATTCGCCGAAGGCGCGTTACGCTTTCCCAAGCGGTCTTATGGTGGGGCATGGGATGGCAAGATTATATGGGGCCGCCTGACGCACAGCCGTGTATTGGGCATGCTCAAAAACCCGTCTTATGCAGGGATGTACGTCTTTGGTCGTTATCGGTATCGCCGTGAGATCAACTCAGAGGGCGGGGTTCAGAAACGAATACACGAGGTCGCTATGGCTGACTGGCGCGTCATCTTGAAAGAGCACCACGAGGGGTACATCACAGTGGAAGAGTTCTTTAAAAACCAGGAGCGCTTGGAGAAGAACCGCACCAACGGCGAGGAGATGGTACTGACAGGCCCAGCGCGCGAAGGGTTGGCCTTACTGCAAGGGCTGCTGTTGTGCGGCAACTGTGGCCGCGCCCTTACAGTACGCTATCTCGGCAACGGCGGCATTTATCCTTGCTATCAATGCAACTGGTTGCGTCGCGAAGGCTTGGCTACCAAGGACTGCATGAGCTTTCGCTGTGATCTGCTCGACGCCACCATCGTGGAAGAAGTGCTGAAGGCATTGCAGCCGGCCGAACTGGAGATCGCTCTGGCAGCCCTGCAGGAGTTGGAGTCGCGTGATCAGACCATCCTGCGCCAGTGGCAAATGCGGCTCGAACGTGCCGAGTATGAAGCCGCACTCGCCGAGCGGCGCTATCAAGAAGTCGATCCTTCCCAACGTCTGGTGGCAAGCACACTGGAACGGCGCTGGAACGATTCGCTGCTGCAATTGGAAGACCTGAAAAAACAAGCCGCGGAATTTCTGCATCAAGAGGCTCGCGTCGCTACCCCCGAGCAGAAAGCTAAAGTCCTCGCGCTAGCAAGGGATCTGCCGCGTGTGTGGCATGCTCCCACCACGCAAGCCAAAGATCGCAAGCGCATGTTGCGGCTGCTCATCAAGGATATTACCGTCGAGAAGCCCTCCGATCAAAAGCAGATCTTGGCTCACACACGCTGGCAAGGAGGCGCTTGCACTGACATCTTCGTGCAACTCCCGCCCAATAGAGCGGACCGGGTGCGGTATCCTGCCGCGGTTGTCGATCGCGTCCGAGAACTCGCCCAAAGCTTGCCCAATGCGGAAATCGCCGACGATCTCAATCGAGAAGGGCATGTCAGTGCCTTGGGTAAACCCTTCACCGGTTCCATGATCCAGTGGATCCGTTATCGATATCAGATTCCCAAGGCCACGCTCGTACGTGCTGAGGAGTTAAACGTCCAACAAGTGGCCAAGCGTTTCGGGGTCAGTCCCAACGTGGTCTACTACTGGATCGATCGTGGTGTCATCCAGGCGCGTCGGCTTAACGCCGGATCCCCATACTGGATTACACTCAACGAAACAGACGAACAGAAGCTCCAAGACTGGGTGCGCAACTCATCAAGGATTCAGATGGAATCCTCAACGCGACTGGAGGAACGTGCATTATGAAATCACCGTCGGAATCGAAAGCTGGCGCATCTTGCCGCCACCCTTCGGTATTTCCACCTTGCGTGCCCTCTGTGGCCGATATGTCTGTTCCACCAACTCCTTGCGAAGCTGGTCGAGAAACTCCTCTACACCTCCCGCTTCCACTGCCGCAAACGTCACACCATCAATACCCGGTGCTCCGTCATTGGCCTTGGCCAACAGGTAGGCTTCGCGGAGAGTCTCCGGTTTACACACGTGAACATACAAGCCCCAGAACCGCCACGACGGTTCGGTCTTCGCCTTGATGTATAGTCTTCGTCTCAGGTCCTGCAGACTGATGGGTGGCTTTCTCATCTCACCCCTGCCTCCCTTCTTGATAAAGACCGCATGTGCAGCAGGGCCCCTTCGCTCCATGGGCATTACCCCACTTCGGCGCTACTACGGGCCCAGCCACCGGCGTGACGGAGCCGGTGGCCGTGGGCTCCGCGTCGCGATCGGGGTGCCGAACCATGTCATCGACGGCAGAGAGATAGACGTTCATCTTTCCTGCATACTCCGGTTTGAACGCAGTCATCTTGAGATCTTCTGTGGCGCAGAGCATTATGTGGCGCAGGAACCATCTGCCAGTGAATTCGCGATGTCCGATTGCGGCAAGCGCCACATGATCGGGGGGACTCCTCCATTGGTCAACCAGTCTTCTTTACACTGCGCGACCAGGCAGGAGGCCGGCGATTGGCTCAGTCAGACGGATCGATCCCGCGACGATCATGTTCAGCGTCTCGACCAGGAACTCATGCTCTCGAGCCAGGACTCGGGCTTGAAGGGTTGCTGGAGTGTCGCCGTTGAGCACGGACACACGACATTGGGCAATGACCGGCCCTTGGTCGTACTCCGCATCGACAAGGTGAACCGACACACCCGTTTCCGTGTCGCCGGAAGCTCAAGACGGATTCATGCACGTGAATGCCGTACTTTGCCCTTCCCACCGTGCTTCGGTAACAGCGCAGGATGAATATTGAGGATGCGGTTTCGAAAGTACCCGAGTGTCGCCGGTCCGAGCTTTCGCATGTATCCAAGCAGCAGTCGACATCGACGTCGTGGCTTGAGAGCTGTGTGCAGATTGCCTGGTCGCGCAGCGCTTGGTCCTCATACGCGGTGCCTCCAATCCAGACGCTTGGACACCGCACGAACGTCCAAATTCCAGTCGCGGAGCCGAGGTTGTTGCTGATGATAAGTGCCGGTTCAGCCGCCAGACGACTCTCTCCGCACGCCTGTACGACGCTCTGAACGTTTGTCCCACCATGTGACGCCAGCATGCCGAGCCGTAGGCGCATAGCATCATGTTAGCGTGGCTTTGGCACCGGGTCCGTCGAGCAGGGAACTCGGGCCGAACGCTAGGCCGTCGTTTGCTCCTGGCTGACGACGTAGCGTCGAGTAGCGACGTTCGGCAGCCAGGAGCGCAGGATCGCTTACGGATTACCCGCCGAAAGCCAACCAGGCGCGGCTACCTCGGTAGGCCTGAGGACACTCGCCGACGCATAGATTTGGCAGGAGAATCAATCCGCCGACCTCACGAAGAATAACCCGCTTGTACAGCCTAAGTTTCCGATTCGCATGAACCGTCATCAGACCGCGACTGACACCCTTGCGGAGATTGATAGCCAAGTGCCGCCATTCAAATCCAACTTCAGTGCATTCGGCTCTCAAATTGGCACTTCAACCTGCCATCAACCATGAACGCGGGACGCCTCCTATCTCTTCGGATTGCCTGATGTCCCGAGTGTCCGGACGCATTTCTTGCCGGATGTCCACCGCTGTCGAAGTTGCCGGATGTCCAAACTGTTCAGACTGCAATTCTTGCCCGATGTCTCTCACTTTTCGACTCTGCCTGATGTCCTGAGTGTCCGGATTCGCTTTCCTGCCGGATGTCCAGTCGTGGTCGAAGCTGCCCGATGTCCCGACTGTTAGGGTCAAAATCTTTGCCCGATGTCTCACGAGGGTTCGATCTTGCCAGAGGTCTGGAGCATGGGAGCGAAAGAGAAGATGGCGAGCTTGAACGGGTTGATTGGCACAACGAACAACTGCCCGTACTCTTTGGAGTAATGAACTTCGGCACGCCAGGAGACGTCGCCCGAGGACTCCGTGAAGCTGGGTACGCGGCGGATCCGGTCCTGATGCAGATCATGTGGCTCGCGACCCAGATGCAAAAACCCATCCTTGTTGAAGGTCCGCCGGGTACGGGAAAGACTTACCTCGCGCAGGCCTTCGCCGGAGCGGCGTGCACCGATCTAATCCGCCTTCAATGCTTCGAGGGAATTACCGAGAAGCAGGCGATTGGTTCATTCGATGAAGCGCTGCAGCGTCTGTTCCTGGAAACACAATCCGAGACGCTCGGCAGGGAATGGGATGCGCTCCGGCACAGGCTCCATACGCTGGACTTCTTTATACAAGGCCCACTTCTTCAGGCGCTCCTCCGACCCAAACCAACCGTGCTGTTGATCGACGAACTGGACAAGGTAGATCAAAAGTTTGAGGCACTTCTACTTGAGATCCTGTCCGACTGGCAGATCACTGTTCCCAAGCTGGGGACGGTGAAGGCGAAGACCGTCCCTTTTGTGGTCATGACATCGAACCAGGAACGGCGACTGGGTGATCCCCTCCGCCGACGCAGCCTCTACCACCGTATTGAACACCCGGATGTAAAAAAAGAGGCTGAAATCCTCGACATCCGGACCGTGGGCGCGCCGTTGGAGCTAAAAGCGCAAGCCGTCGGACTCGCACAAGCGTTGCGGGGATACAACCTTGTAAAGCCCCCCTCCATCGACGAGATCATTCAATTCGTCCGGGCCTTACAACTCTTAGGCAGAACGGAAATTTATCCATCGGATAGGGATGTTCTTCTCCCATTTCTTGCGAAGACGGAAGAGGATGTGAAGCGCCTGAAGCTCCGCGATGGGTTCGGCAGCCTGGTGGCTACAGCTCGGCAGTATCGTGATGAAGCGCTGGAGGCAATGCGGGGAAACGCTACGACAGCGGAGGTAGCTGTATGAAGCGGTTGGGCCTGTTATTGATCGCGCTCGTGCCAAGCACTTGGTGCCAGTCCACGGAATCGCGCCGATGGGCGAACTACTGGGCGGACCGGTATGGCGTCGAGCGAGAGCTAGTGCAGGCGGTTATCGAAGCAGAGTCTGCCTGGAATCCCCGTGCGGTTTCGCACGCCGGTGCCGCCGGCCTGATGCAGCTCATGCCCGCAACTGCAGTGGCATTTCGTGTCGCGAATCGCTTCGATGTGACGGAAAACATTCGAGGTGGAGTGGCGTATCTGGCGTGGCTCAGCGCGCAGTACGGCGGCGACCGCCGGTTGATTCTAGCGAGCTACAACGCCGGCGAGCATCGCGTGCTGCGGCGGGGCCTCAACTATCGATCCCCGGAGGTGTACAGCTACGTCGCCCGAGTAGCTCATCTGTACCGCCGGAATCGCTGGGAATCTCTGCTGAAGAACGAAAGGAGGATCGCCCTTGAAATACAGACACACTGAAGGCCACGCAGGGGACCATCAAGAACCAACTGGAATGACGTGGCAAGGCTGGCTGCTCTTGGTCCTACTGCTATCGTCCTACGTGGCGATCTACGATCACATCAATCCCATTAGTTACCTGGAGCCCAATCACTCCCATGCAAAACAGACATAATGTCTTAGTGCCGCTGGTGACGTTGGCCTGGGCCGGGCTAGCGTTGGGACAGGTGAAGCCTGCAGTAGGCCAGCGCAATCTCAGCGACCAGGTGAACGTCGTCCGGCTGGCGCCGCGGTACGCGACTGCGATCCGAATGCCGGAGGCCGTTAGTTCGGTGATTGTTGGAGATCCTGAAAAGTTCCTGGCAGAGCATTCCGAAAAGGAACCTGCGCTGGTTCTTGTGAAGCCGGTCGTCGAAGAGAACGCGGAGTCAAACCTTCTTGTGACGACGGTTAAAGGACGGCAGGTGAGCTTCGTGTTGCGGAGCGAAGCAGCGAGCGGCAAAATCGTGGATTTCGTTCTCGTCTACAAGTCCGTGGGGACGTTCCTGGTCGACGAGAGCGGCGTCGGTACGGCGGAAGTTCCCGCAACGGAAAAACTTCACAGCATGAAATCCGTGCAGCCCACTACCCAACCTACGGCCTATATGCGGGAGGCGAACATCGGCGAGAAAGCTCCGGAAACGGGAGAACGCACCCAGCTAGACCGGTTCCTCGATCGACAGAAGCAGGCTCCGATACCAACCCTCTATGGGATGAATCCACCGACCGGCGAGAGCAAAGGCGATCGAGTGCGAGCAGGAGTCTCCGAGGTCGTGGATGAAGGACGCACGGTCATCGTGCTGTTCTCGGTCGTGAATCCGCAGGCGAATGCAATTGAAGTGCTGCCACCGCAGATACAGTTGGCCGGCAAAACCCGCAAGGGATTCATTGTCAAGCACGACCGATGGGGAACCAGTGAACAGATTGCTGTCTCGGACTACCGATTGAGCCCACGGCGGCTGGGACCAGGCGAACGCGCAGACGGAGTTCTGGTATTCACGCGGCCTGGATTCAAGCAATCGAATGAGAGCGTGTTCCTGCAAGTGGCGGAAAGCGGCGCAATC
The DNA here is from genome assembly GCA_963844855.1 of Bryobacteraceae bacterium. GTDB lineage: Bacteria > Acidobacteriota > Terriglobia > Bryobacterales > Bryobacteraceae > DASQDN01. Next base: position 66,875 of record CAWJQP010000056.1, on the reverse strand, counting down.
GACAAACCGGCGCTGGCACCGATTGGCTTTGGAGTGAGCGCGGTGAGGAAGGAGCCAGGTGATGAATGAGAACGCAGAGCAGATGAGTTGAAGCGGGTTGGGGAAACCGGGGTGCCGGTTCCATCTACAGAGACTGACGTTGAGAACTCGGCGGAAGAAGCGGAGCGGTCTGAATCGACGGAAGAAGAAAAGCCGCCGCAGGGTAAGCTCGCGCAACTCCTCGCACGCCTGAAGAAACCGGAGAAACCTGAGCCGCGACTCGAAGTCCAATGATCGGATGCGCGGACTGGTGATCCTCGTGGGGGCCACGGTCGCCTGTCTGTTCCTGTTCTTCGGTCTGTTCACGACCGAAAGCGGGACCAATCGGAAAGAGCGAAGGACCCAACCGAGTCTCGGCAGGCCCGCGAATCCCACAGACGCGCAGGCATCGAATCGTTCGCCAGTGCCACAGCTCTCCGTAACTTCCCAGTCAAACGAGGAGCAAAAGGAGCTGACTGAGAAGGATCTGTTGGGCACGATGCGAAATCGTAGCGGCATTGCAGCTCCGGAAAATCCGGTACCCGCGCCATCCGGTATCACGAAACGAAGTCCCAGCCCGGCCATTGGCTCGGTGAACGTTGATGATCCAGCATTGGCGGAAGCGTATCGACGGCAAGGATTGTTTCCACCGACCGCGCGCCCCGCCGAGGTGACAGATTGGAATCAGTCGAACGCTGAATACCAGGCGCGGCAAAAGCCGAACTCATCGGCGCCTCCCGCGGCACCCGTACCCAGTTCGAGCGAATCCCTCCGAAAGTCATCGATCGTCTTTGTCCGCACAAGTCTGAGCAGCAGCGCTTCTTCAATGGTCCCTATGCTCGACCGAAAGGCGGCACCAGCGCTGGCGCCGCAGGGCACGGCCTTAGTCGCGCGACTCCAATACGCAGCGAGCTCTGCCGCCAAAGTCCCGGTCTTGGCAGTAATCGAATACAACTACGAAGACGAGGGCCGGCTGGTGGTTCCGGCAGGGACGAAAGCTTACGGCGAACTGGGCCAGGCAACGCCGCAGGGATGGGTAAGTATCAAGTTTCACGCGCTTGAATTTCCGAACGGCGAGATCGAGAAGATCAACGCCACTGCGGTCAGCATGGAACGGGGCCTGCTGAAGGGCGATGTGTCGGGACGGAACACCGGCAAGCGGTTTCTCACCAGGGCGCTGACGGGGATGGGGACGTTCGCTGCCTACGCCGTGGGCGGCCGGGGCTTGAACAGCACGCTCGATAACTCGGTATTGCTGCGAGAGCGAATAGCGTCGAACGTGGCACTGGCCGGGGAGCAAGAAATGCAGCGCCTCGCGTTCCAGCAGAACATCGTCGTAACTGTGCCCGCGAAAACGCGGTTCTATCTGGTGTTGCACGAAGCGGGAATCAGTGGCTCGGCCGATTCGGACTCTGCCAATCCAACTGCTGGCGCGCCGAGGCCCGGCTCGCCAGGACTGCAGCAGGCTGCTCTTCAGAGCGGGCTTTCCGATCAAGAGTTGCGGGAATTGAAGCAACTGCGAGAGGAGATGCGGCAGATGAACCGGCTCATGCAGATGAGTCCGTCGCAAAGTGAACCCTGAACCAGAAAATCGATGAGCGGTCACAGAAGGTTCGGCGGCGTTTCCCGACGATTACATTTGAACTGAATCATTACATTGACGGATCATTTTGGCGCCTGGTCGGTCGCTTCCGGTGAGATCTCTAGGTTATTCTGAAGAGGCTCGACGGAGAAACAGCGATGCCGGCCAGCTACGGAACGCGACCCTGGAGCTCGAATCCACTCAACTGGATCGTGTGGGTGATCGCCGCCGGTGTGGCCGTGCTCTTCCGGGAAGTCCAGTACCTCTCCACTCGAACTAAGACTGCTTCCCCTTCTGAGAAAGCTGCCTGGACCTACCGTGCCCTGCTGTCAAGTGCATTGGTGGTCGCAGAGTTCCTTTTCTTGTACAAGGTGCTCGTTAGGCTAGATAATCCTATAGCTCTCGGTAGTTCCTGGCTTGTTTTGCTACTGCTTCCACGGCCGGTACCGCGTCTGCCGCTAGTTGTAGCCCGATTTCTCGTATTCACCACAACGATGGCCTGGCTGTTGGAGGGGTTCAAATATCTCGGTACAGCATGGCCTACCTTCGAGCCATGGACTGTTTTCGCCTCATTTCTCTGCATGTGTAGCGCTTTTGTGTGGGTCGTGGCGGCATTGAGGCCACACCATCAAACGAGAAAGTTTGATGCGACTGCATCGTCCGGAGAAACAAGCAACAATCAATCGGTGAAGTGGTCCAACGTTCCAACAACTACACTTGCCGACGTGGGCGGATACGCGCGAGTCAAAGAGGAAGTGCGGCTGGTTGCTGAGAACCGGTTCTCCGCAAAGCCTTCACCGATCGTACGAAACGGGATACTCCTTTACGGACCTCAAGGCACCGGCAAGAACCTTTTGGCAGAAGCCACGGCGGGTGAATGCCGCGCCAACTTCTATCATGTCCGCTGTCCGGAATTGATGCGTCGATACATTGGTGAAAGCAGCGAGGAGATCCGGCGTGTCTTCGAATGGGCGGCCGTGAATCGGCCGATAGTTCTGTTTCTGGACGAAATTGATTCTATCGGCAGCCGGAAACAGGCGCAAGGAAATGGCACCGATTCGGGCGGCGGCGGCAGAGAATTCAACCTGGTTGCTACACAGTTAATGCAGTCGATCGACCAGTACCGGCAGGTGGATGGCTTGCTGATCATGGCGGCCACCAACTACTTGGACGGACTAGAGCCTACGCTCGTGCGCGATGGCCGATTCGATGCGAAGCTGCGGCTCGATCTACCGAGCGAAGAAGAGCGAAAAGCCATTCTTGCGGCGCAACTCACAGCCTTTCCGTCGCACGTGCAGGAGCTAAGTGAGATCGCGCGTAGAACGCCGGGTTGGAGCCCAGCGCGGCTTAAGGGTCTGGTCGAGCGGGCGGCGCTCGCAACCAAGGGTAATCTCCTCGAAGAAAAACATCTGATCGAGGCCCTAGAACACGCCGGCGGTCATGATCGCCCGGCGGTGGATCCGGTTAACTGGGAGGACGTTGTACTACCAGCTCGGGATCGTTGTGGACCTGCAGGCGCTGATCGAACTGATGGAGCGCGGCAAAGCGGAGCGATTGTCCCTGCCCATTCCCACCGGCCTGATCCTGACCGGGGCGCCGGGAACCGGCAAGACGTTGACGGCAAAGCTGCTGGCGTCGCGATCGAATCGCAGCTTCTATGCGGTGACGCCGAGCGATATTCTGTCCGGCGCCATCGGTGGATCAGTGCAGAAACTCCGCGATGCGTTTGCGAGAGCGAAAGAACATGCGCCATCCATTCTGTTTTTTGACGAGATGGACGGCATGTTCCCGCGCATCCATGGCACGATGGGCCAGCACGACTTGCAGTTGGTCGAGCAAGCCCTCATGGAGATCAGCGCGCTGAAGCCGGAGCACAACGTTTTTCTCATCGGAACAACGAATTACCTCGACCTGGTGGACCCGAGGATCCTGCGCGGCGGCCGCTTCAGCGAGAAGATCGAGATTGGCTCGCCCGATGACGATGGCTATCGGAAGCTGGTCGGCAGGTATCTGGGCAAGGCGCAGCTAAGCGCCAACCTCACGGTCGCGGAAATCGTAGAACGCGTTCGCGGGATTTCGCCGGCCGACCTCGAAGCCGTGGTGACCGCAATGAAACGAGCCGCGATGCGGCGAATGACCACCGGCGCGGATCGACTGCCGCCACTCGAGCTTACGGATCTCGAAGAGGCGTTCGAGCGTATCCAACCCTCTGCGCTCACCTGACGCCCGCCGGATTCCCATCCAAACATCTCTCAACCCCGACAAGTCAGTTTGCGATTTCGGAAAGTTGCCCTAGGATTTCTTCCATGCCCGAGCGTTGCTCGGGCGGAATTTGATCCGGGAGGTAACACTCTATGCAAATGGTATCGGGGAGCAGGCGGCGGGCAGCCTTGTTGCTCGCGGCGTTTTTCCTGCTTCTCACTTCCAGCCACGCCGTCCTGCTTGCGCAAAACCTCGGCGCGGCACCTCAAGTCAACGTCGCAGTCCAAGGCCAGACCGGAGCGCAACCGGAAGGCGCAATTCTGAACCTCGTCAACTGGATCGGCAACGTGATCGCCCCCGTCGGCGCCGGCCTGGCGCTCGTGGGTGGCCTGGTCACGTACTTGTCCGGGCGCGGGGCCATGCGTTACGTCATGGTCGCGCTCGGATGTTTGTGCGTTTCGGGTGCTACCCGATTGCTCGAGTTCTGGATCGCTCAGGGCGGAGGAGGTATCAGCTAGCGAAAGGAAACCAGGGTCCGGGAGTGGCGCTCGAGTGCGCGCTGCTCCCGAACGCAGGAGACCGAGATGGTGCCACCGTTCCTCTACGACATTATGCGGGTCATGCTGCTTCTGACAGGTCCCGCTGCATTCGTCTGCCTCTTAAATGCCGGCATCTCCCTCCGGAAAGAAGGTGGGACGGTCTTTTGGGTCGGCGGCGGTTTCTCGAAGTGGATGGTCTGGGCGGTGATCTTTCTGGCTCTGGAGCCGACGCTCACATGGTTTCAGTTTTTTGGCGTGCCAGTGTTCTTTCCTCCGGGCGCCGGGATCGGAACGCCATGGCTGGCCGGCATTCAGCAAGACATCACAACTTTTGTTAATCAGTTTGTTGTGGCACGGATCGCGCCGGTTGCCGCGGCATACTTCGTCATGCGCGCGGTGCTCGACACGGCAAGCGGGACCGGGCCTTTGCCGTCCATTCTGAGCGCGATGTTTCTGCTCGCGATTTCGAGCACCCATGCGTTGCTCGATGCGTGGACGCCAGACGGAAATCGATTCTCGATCGCAGCTGGCGCTCGAATCGATGTGGAACTACCTGGCGAGCCGCATCATGCCGATCGCTGCGGGATTGGCGATCTGCGGAGCCATTCTTGAGTTTGCCTTTAACCGGCCGGGCTATTTGCGGCTCGTGCTTTGCGCAGCTGGATTTTTGACCGTCAGCGCGCTGTGGATTCTGATCCGGCAAATGATGTGACACGGAGCGACCAGGATGAACTTTCTCGACGGATTGACGAACCTGACGAACTGGCTCGGAAACGTCATTATGCCGACGCTGGCCGGACTGTTATTTGTTTTCTCGGTCCTGCGCTTTTCGCGAAGAGCTCCGTTCCAGTACTCGATGTATGCGGGGTTCGTGGCACTGATGGTGTCGGGCATCCTGCGGGCCATTGAGACGTTCTCGCAGCAGCGGGCCTGGAACGATCCCGGACGCGATCTGGGTGACACTGCTCGGGCTGACGAACTGGTCCGCGAATGTTTTCCTGCCGGTTTATGGCGTGCTGCAAGTGGTGATGGCGATCATGCACTACGGCGGCATCGGATTCCGGATCCATCCCGGCGCTCCATGGGCGCGCACATGTGCTGGCGGCGATGGCCTGTTTTGGGCTTTCGGGCCTTCTGCGGATGGCGGAATTCTTCGTCGCCCAGGGGACCGGAGGAGTCAGTTAGGAGGGCAAGACACATCATGGCGCTGGAAGTCACACAGGTTCATCGCAACCTGCATCAGCGGGTGACGTTCTTCTACCTGGAATTCGAAGACCTGATCGCGGTGCTCGGCCTCGCCGCGGTGACGAATATCTTTGGCAGATTCTTGGACCGCGAGCTCTACGGCATCCCGCTGAACATCTTTCTGCAGTACGTGGTCCCTGTGGTCGCCGTGCCCGTACTGATGCTGTTCAAGTATGGCAAGCCGCGCGGATACCTGCGCGACCTGGTGGTCTGGCATGCGAAACCCCATATCTACTGCGGCCTTGAACCGGACAGCGAATTCACGAAGGAGTTCCTAAAGTAATGCCGATCACCGTGCAAAGCACGAAGAAGCGCTGCGCAAGCCGGCGTTGTGCGAGTTGCTGCCCGTTCGCGAGTACGTTGACGGATTCATGGTGCAACTGGATGGAAGCCTCGTTGCGGGCTATGAACTGACGGGTCTAAGCAGCTTCTACCACGACGACGAAATGCGGAACCGCTCGAAACATGCTCTGGAAGCCTTGGTCCGCTCGCTGCCCGAGCGCTCGATGCGCCTCCAGATGCGGTTCGAAATCACGGAGGGAATAGGCGAAGTTCGAGCGGTGTATCCACAACTGAACCGCAACGAGAACGCCGTGCTACAGGAAATGGACCGTGCACGAATGGAGCGGTGGGACGGAACGAGGAAAAGGGTTACTACCTCCGGCACCTGCTGCATGCCTACTTCATCTGGAACCCGCGAATTCACCACGAGTTGGCTGAGCAGCTGGAGGGCAAACCGAAGAGGCGCTTCAGCCTGTCAGTCGAAAAGTGCATCGAGAGAGAGCGCAGGGAACATGAAGATCTTCTCTCCGAGTTCGGGAGCCTGCTGGCCGGCGTCGAACAGACGCTCGTCGCTACGGGCATGGGCGTTCGGCGGATGAGCGATGACGAAATGTTTCTCGAGGCCAAGCGGGCTCTGAACCCGGTGCTCGACGACCGGAGTCCACTGCGGCGTCCGGACTACGCATTGTCGTATCGCAGCGCTCGCAGCAGATCGCGAACACCAGCATCGAGGACGAACAGGAGGACTACTTGCAGATCGGCGGGCTTCTTTACACGCTTCGTCAGTATGAAGGACCTGCCGGACGGAACGTTCCCGGGGATTCTGCGGGAGTTGATGGTGCTCGACTTTCCCATCGTAGTGAACGCCGAAGCTACGATCCCGACCAGACGAAGATGATGGACCAGTTCAAGGGACGCCTTCGCAGAATGCAAGCGGCGCAGGTCGACTCGCGCGGCGGCTACAAGGTGAACGTCGAGGCGCAGGTTGCACAGAATCAATTGCAGGATGTACTGCAGGCGGTGATCTCTTCGTCGCTGAAGGTTGCCAGCTATTCGCTGGTAATCGCCGTGCGCACTTCGAAGCCGGTCGTCAGCCGTGGGGATCTGGAAGAAGCCAAGCGGACACTCAATGACCGGAGGCAGCGTGTGATCCATGCCATCACCAGAATGAACGGCGCCCGAGCGATTCCGGAATCCCTGGCGGCAGCGCCGGCTGTTCATCAGCACCCTTCCGGGCATGGCGCAGGAGAACAAGCGGGATCTCGAGCTGCCTCACTTTGCACGCCGCCGATCTGATGCCGATCGAGAACGCCGTGGCCCGGGACACCGCAGTCGCCGCTGATGCTCCTTGAAACACCTACCGGCAACTCATTCCGTTCTCGCCTTATGACCCTTCAATCGGCGACGCCAACATGCTGTTCATGGCCAAGTCGGGCGGCGGCAAGACCTTCATGGCCCAGATGTTCCTGGTCGATGATGGCGCGAGCCAATCCGCTGATCTCGATTGTCGAGCGCGGGGACTCATACCGTCCGCTGGTCGAGCTGATGGGCGGACGGGTGATCGAGGTCGATCTGGAGGGGTCGGAGACACTGAATCCTTGGGATCTGCCGCCCGGCGACATTCAGCCAACGAAAGACAAAATCGCGTTCCTCAAGAATCTCACTCGGCACATGATCGGCGATCTCGGCCAGTCCGACACATCGCTGCTCGACAACGTTCTTTCCGATGCGATTGGCAAGGTATACAAGCGTGCCGCGATTCGAGCCGACAATCAAGACGCCGACCTACTCGGATCTGCGTGATGAACTTTCAAACTGGACCGACGAGGACCGAATCGAGCACATCCGGCATCTGGGACAGTTGGCGGCCATGGCGCTACGGCAGTGGACCGGAGAAAAAGGTGTGTACTCGAAGCTGTTTGACCGCCACACAACCATACGGACGGACGCTAACTGGCTCTTCTTCAACATTGAGGGACTCAGTTCCGACCCGCGCCTGGAAACGGCCATGAGCATGTTGATTGCGCAAGTCGATGTCGGAGAGGGCGTCGGGGAAATCCGGGCAACCGTCGATCACAGTCCTCGATGAGTGCTGGTCTCTGCTCGAATCGCCGGTGCTGGCCGATTGCGTGGTGCAGTTGTTCCGCACGGCCCGCAAGCGCGGCGCGAGCGTGTGGGGGATCTCGCAGACACTCGAAGATTTTGTCGGCACAAAGCAAAGGCCGAAAGATCACGGCCCCGGCATCCTGCGCAATGCGTCCGTGAAGGTGATCGGCCAGCAGCCGGGCGATGTCAGCCCGTTGGTCGAACACCTGGCGCTGGGCGAGGTGGCGCTGAGCGAGATCAAGCGCTTTTCCGCGCCGCGCAAGGGAAGGAGCGCCGAGGTGCTTCTTGTTCTCGGCGAGAAATCGGAGACAACGCAGACCATTCGTCTTGTGCCCACGCCGCTGGATTACTGGATTGCGACTACGTATCCGCGAGAGCGGGCATACCGGAGCTACTTCCTTCAGCTGGAGCGGAGCCGGAAGCGGCCGCTGATTGAGGTCTATCGCGAACTGGCGACGCTCTATCCGAACGGCATGGCGGATATGGAAACTCTGCCCGAAGAAGCGTCAGGCGCGGTACAACAGGCGGCGGCCAAGCGCCGGGAACCAAAACTCTCGGCGGGGGTGTGAGGCGATGACAGCGGCAAAGATGCTCGTGGTGGGCCTGACGCTTTTACTTACGCTGTGTATCGTCACTCCGCAGCCGGCCTACGCCCAGTTCGGCGGGCTTCCTGGCGCGTTCAGTGCCATCACCAATATTGTGAATCAGGTACTGAACTTCATCAACAACACGATGCGGCCGATTCTCGAAGGGGTTCAGTCAGCGGCGCAGACCATCCAGAGCTTTCTCACCCAACTGCGGAACCTCTGGGAGCAGGTGGTTTGGCCGATGGCGGAGATCAATCGGGCGAGAGCGCTTGCAACGCAGCTCATCGGTATGTTTCGGGGATCCCTCAACACTCTCTATGCAATCGGTGTCAATAGCGCGCAGCTTCCAAACCCGGTAGCGCTCGAGAACGTCATGCGCAATCGCCAGGTGACGGATCACGGATCTCTCGTTAGCGCGTACCAGCAGACGTTTGGCACGCTGCCAGCGGCGGCGGATGTTCACCCGCAGGAACGAAACCTGATTGACGTTGATGACGCGCTGGCTATCGATCAGCTCATGACATTGAAGATGGCGGATGCATCGGCGGACCAGACGTTGCAGGCAGCAGAGGCGATCGAAAATGAGGCGACGCAAATGGCACCGGGTACAGCGGCCATGGCGTCGGCAGCCGCCTATATTGCCGCAGTGCAGAGCCAGGCGCACGTACAGAAGATGATCGCTGGACAACTCCGGCAGGAGGCTGCGCGGCTTGCCCACGACACGATGGGGCTGAAGCGCAGTTCGGTGTTCACCAGAGAGTCGCGAACGAAGACGCGGGAGATGAACCGGTAGGAGGAGGAACCATGCAGATACTGGCAGGTCTGTGGAGCTTCGTGAGAGCCAATCGGTTCCGGATTATCGCTCTGGTGCTGATCCTTTCATTCTTCGCGCCATCACCGGCCAACGCGCAATTCGGGTTCATCTTCGGGCTCATCAACCTCGTGACCAATGGCCTGAATGCACTGAATGGCGTGATGACCAACATCAATAACGCTCTTCGTAACGTCATCGCGCCAATCCTGAACCAGATCAACACGGTGATGTCGGGGGTACAGACACTCATGCAGTGGATCTTCGATTTTCAACGGAACACGATTTACCCACAGGCCGCGATCAATGCTGCTCGTGCGCTGATCGGGCAGGTTCAGGGAATCTACGCAACCATGCGGGGCTATTGGAACATGGCGGTGCACAGCGCTACCCTGCCCAATCCGCAGCATCTTGAGGCGTTGATCCTGTCGCGCAACGCGGGACAAATCGCAGCCGTCGGTGGCAGCTTCACAGCGGTGTATTCGCCGTTGCCCGCGGCGGCGGATGCGCATCCCACGCAACGGGACCTGATCGACAGCGCAGATGCGGTCGCGCAGGCGGCGATGAAGCGGGCAATCGCTATCGACGCGATCGCGGACCAGGAACTGGCAGCGGCTGACCAGATGATGACAGCGCTGCAAAGCACTGCGCCGGGAACTGCGGAGATGATCGGTGCGCAAGCGGGAGCGTGGTTGGTCCGGTCCCACGCCTACACGCAGCAAGCGCTGGGCGAGCTGATGCGAATTCGAACGATTGAGCTGGCTGCGCAGAGTGCGCGAGCGAAAGAGGGAGCGCGGTATACGCGGGAAACGCGGACCAAGGTAACCGAGATGAACAAGTAGGAAGGAAAAACGAGATGTTCCTGTTCGAACAAATGTTCGACACCGCGTTGAATGGAATCGTCAGCTCCGGCCTGATGAGTGGAATCTTGACCGTAGCTTACGCCATTCTGCTAGCGTCGCTGCTGTTTGCGGCTTACGAGGCATGGATGCGCGGAGGCGATGTGCGAGCGTTGGGTACTGCCGCGGTCAAGTACCTAGCTTTGGGGCTGCTGTTCGTGAACGGCGGAGCGGTATATGACTCCGTGTTCCGTGCGCTGGTGGGCGCCTTCAATCAGATTTCGCACAACCTTGCCGGCGTTGGAGCAGTCGATGTTCTTCGCGCTTGGATGAATGAAATCGGTAACGCAATGCAAAGCCTGCCTACTGCTCTGAACTTGGTGACCGGTCTTCCAGCGGGGATCTTGAGTGCACTCTTGCTATTGGTTGCGGCAATTCTATACCCCATCGCATACACGATATTTGCGGTGCTCTACTCCCTCTTCGGAACGATTCTCTACGTAGCTGGCCCGCTGGTTCTGTCGCTCATGCCGGCCATGGGGCTTGGGACTCTGGCGCGCCGGTATGCGGTGAATCTCTGCATCTTTGCAACGTGGGGCCTGATCTACGGAATCTTCTGCCGACTAGCGATCGCTCTGAACATCCACAGCATGGCTGCGATCACTGGGGCTGGGAGTTTCGCGGGAGCGTTTCAAGGGGCTTCGGCCGAGATACTGCTCTCGGCGGCGAGCATCCTATTCTCCGTATGCATTCTGCTAATTCCCGATGTTGGCAAAGCGAATTGTCGAAGGCGACATCGGGGGCTCTATGTTGCTGGTGATGGGTGGACTTCAGAATCTGGTCACGACCGCAGTCGCTCTAGCGAGCGGTACGGCCGGTGGGGTCGGCGCGGTACTGGGCGGCGGAGGAGGAGGCGGCGGCGGTGACAAAGGACACGGTGGTGGCGGTGGTGGAGGCGCCAAAGACAGCAGCGGGAGTGGAATGAGCACGGGCGGGAACTCGGGTGGCGACAGCTGCCCACCGCCAAGACCGCCATCCGGCGGCGGCAACCATCCCGGCAACTTCAATAGCCCGGTCAACCTTCCGCACGCCATCGGCTGGATGGCTGGGGCTGCCGCGGCTCTCGCCGCAAAGGGTAGTCAAAACGCGGTGAACGCTGGGAAGAATCTGGCGAGCAAACCCCCGCAGAAGGATTAGCCATCAAACGGAGGAAGAACAAATGTTTCGACTGCAGCGAAAACAACGTCACGATCTGCCGGAGAAGGCGCAGCTTTCGAAGTACTACGAGATGGACGGCGCTCTGCGGGCCTACGCCAACCGTATGGCAGTGCTCGGCCTGCTGTGCGGGAGCGCAGCCGTCATCGCCTTAGGTCTGTTTGCTTACGTCCGGCTACAGCCGCCCGTCGTGATCCGTGTCGATCAGGCGGGCGAGGCGACGGTGGTAGGCGGCGATACGGTGCGGCTCAGCCGCGGGCTTGTCCCTCCTGTACAAGCGCAGGCAACATCCGGGCAATGGGACCGGATCGACTCCAAGCGATATCGAAGGCCGGGCCATGGCGAGGCGGTTTCTCAGCACGTACCTCACGTACACTCCGGCGAATGTCGAGCGCCAGTACGCGGATGCTCTGAACATGATGACGGCAAACTTGCGAGTTCTCACGATGAACAAATTTCGCGAAGGAGACACGCTTGGAAAAATCAAAAACGACTCAATCACGTCGAGCATTAAGATTCGCTCGATCGAACCCGTTCCGAACGTACCGTGGACGTATCAGGTTTTCGCCGCGAAAGAAGTTCACCGACTCACTGCGCAGCGAATCGAGCAAACCGAGAAGATGGTTTGCCGCTATCAGGTGCGTATGGTGTTCAGCGGCCGAACGCAGCTACAGCCAACGGGTCTTCTTGTCGGGGAGTTCTGGGAAGACCAATTGGTGGGTGAGCGGGATATCGATCTCGATCAGAAGAGCATGCTGCTCGACCGGTAACAGATCTATGACGATCGAAGTCACACCGAACTGGAAACCACTCGAAGCGAAACTAGCGCCGAAGCATTGCGCCGCGGTTGCCTGCGCATGGAGTGTTCAGGCTGCGCGTAAAGCAGGCCACAGATGGATGGATGGAGGTTGCCTTTGATCAGGAATGGAAGCACGTCAACGGACGGTCACGAGGAAACGAGGGCGCTGCCGGTGCCAGCGCCGAATGCAGAAACCCCGCCGATTGGTGATAAAAAGAGCAGCGCGAAACGCCGCACGAACGGTCACCGCGCGGCGCGGCGGCGGACCGAGGTTATTCGCTACTTCGTAGGGAAAGGAAGCGATCCCAAGCCGATGCTCGAACAGGAAGTAGCGAGCGAAGCCGAAGCGCTAGTTGGTCGCCTTCAAGTCCGACGGCAGGGTGTTTCTGGTCGAGGAGTTTACGGTCGCGCAAAAGATCGAACGGGGGAGGGTGAGGCTCGAAAAGCAGGCGGCTCCCGTACAACGAGTTTCTACCACCAACGCAAGTTGAGTAGAAGGCGCCCACGACTCGCGTGGACATTTGCTTTCGAGGTTGGATAACAGGCCTCTGAAAGCAGCTCGCTTCGCTTCGGCAAAGCGGGCAACACAACGGAATACGGCCGGTCTCTCCAAAGAGGCCTGCGCCGAACACCTCAGTGTTTCGGCAACAGGCCAACTTGGGAAACCAAGGTCGTGAGGGATTTCCTCGCGAACGGCTTGTTGTCTACCTACAACAGCTCGTTCCAAAGGAGAAACCCATGAATCCTCGCAACCGTTACGAAGAACTTCCGGCCTTCGGGTCTTCAACCTGATGGTCACGAAGGAAGGACAGATCGATCGCAAGATGACCGAACGTGAGCCCAGAAGCGCAACTGGAAAATACGCTGCTCGAAGCCCTGCACCCGGGGATTCAAAGTGGCATCCGTGTCTGTGACGCCCGAGCCTCTCGATCAAGTGGAACGCGCAAGAGTGGAAAGCGCTCTTTCGCGGTTTAACGTCGATGGAATCGACTACCGGCTGATCGGTGCCTCGGGTTCGGCCAAGAACGGCAAGTACTATGCCGTGGATTCCCGCTACGAACGTCCGCTCGCGGCGCGGTTCTCCGATTGGCCACAAGCTGCTGTGACGTACTTCGGGATTCTGGTCTCGCCCTGCCAGGTGAGAATGCAAGTCCCGCAAGGCCGCGTGACGGTAGTGCCCGATCATGAATTGGGAACGAACGACTGCCGTGGATGGCTCCGCAAGTCGCTGTTTGACAAGCTGGCCCTACCCGCCAGGTCGCTTCTACCAGTTCCGTCTTGCGTTTTCGCAAACACAGGCGAAAGGCAGCTTCAAGGTCATGTGCGACGATGTCGCCGATGCCTTCGAATACCGACGTTGTCCTGCCGGTTTCGTCGGTCAAACCCGAATACAAGGGTCCCAGCGAAGCTCGTCGCTTGGCTCACTGGCGAAGCACGCACGTTCGCTGGCGAGATGATTCTTGGTATTCGTGAATGCTCGCGGCTGCTGAACTTCGAGTCGAGCTACACGGTCATCCAGCACGCGCCGGAAGACTCGTTCGCTCACGAAATCAAGCCGCACGCCCTCGCCCAATCCTCCAAGCTCAAAGAACTCCTCGAAAGCCGCGACTTCACGGATTGTTTCGACTTCTCGGGATCTCAGAAACTCAGCGCCCGCTGGTCGACGAGACTCCGGCCGAAGGCGACGACATCCACTTCCGTGGAGCGTTCGGTCCTCGAAGGAATCCTGAAAGCCGATCCGACTGGTTTCCTGGTTCAGCATCCCTGGGTCAACAACCAGTTGCAGCGGGTTCTGGCACGATGGGCGTTCAAAGTCTGCACGGCGGGTGGTTTCGAAATGCCGGCGTTCGCGTTGGCAGACGATGGCTACCTGTTTCTGCACGGCGGAAAAGTGTACTCCGGGTCCGACTGGATGCCGCTGGATCGCTCGATCAATGCCCTGGCCACAAAACGCGGGTTGGTCGTTCGCTATCCGGTGCGCATGAAGGAGGACCTTGCTTCCGTACACGAAGATCCCCACATCAGAACTGCGACAACTGCTCGCGCGAGAACTCGATCGTCAGGGATGTTCGGAAACGGACGCCCTGGCCCAAGTGATCGCGACAGCGCAGATTGGAGCTCGAGGGCACGTTCACTCTGCACTCGAAAACCGCGGCCAAGAATGGGGGAGACTACGATTTCGACTTTGTCTGCGTAGTAGAAGGCGATCGCTTTCCGAGGTTTGTGGAGCATCGGTTCAACTACAAAGGCAAAGGCGCAGTCGAGAAAACCAAGGCGAAGAAGGCTCGCTCACCGTGGTGGAACCTTCCGCAGGTGGCCGTTGGCGCGATGGGTAATCAGATCGGCTCAATCACCGACTTGATGACTCAATGCACTGCGGCTGGCCGGGAAGACCTTCATCGCGAACTGGTCGAGCAACTGCAAAACGCCCTGGATCAACTGAAACACGGCGTAACACCCGACCAGGAAAAGATCCGCTCCATCCGGGATGCGATCAAAGCAGACTCCGGCGGCGCAATGGCTTCGAGCGAAGAAGGTTCGATCCGTCAAAGATCTGCCGGAACACTTCGAATGTCCGCCCAGCGACCGCATTGGAGCCATGTACAACCTGGTCCGCAAAGAGCTCACCGACTTCTTCACGAACCGGATGCCAGTAGGACAGTTCCGCGGCCTTGTCCAAGGGTATGAGTTCACCCAGGCGCATGGTCGATGACTGCCGAAAGCTGAACAAAGCCTGGGCGCATCACGATCCAGGCTGGTATCGCGCGGAAGCAGGTGTTGCTTAGCGGACAGTTCAGCAGAGCTGAAGCTGCGTTCGAGTTGGGTAAGGACGACAAAGAACGAAAGTCGAAGCTGCTGCATACACTCTGTCAAGCTCGGGCGGTTTTGGGGGCGTATGACCAGCAATGGCAAGAAGAAATTCGCGCTCTGATCTGGCTCGTTCGCACTTGGGCCGGGCACAAGCAAGAGAACCGCATGGGATGGTTGCAGGCGCTGCACACAGTGGTCTGCGGCACGAAGAGCGACCTGGCTTCTGGCTCTCTTCCGTTCTACGCGTTTCCCAACGAGCTGTTAAAAGCAATTGTCGAGCGAACCGGCGGCCGTCCAGTACAACTGGCGGTTCCGAAAGTGAGCGAAGGCACTGGTCGAAATCGACGACGAGGGCCGTTGCTTCCTTGTCGAACAGGTCGACGGTGGAGACGGTCAGATGTACACCAAGGCAACCTTCCTGATGGCGGTGACGCAGGACGGTCAGGTTGTCTTTGACGGTGGTCGCGTTCAGTGGGTTCATCCGTTCCCTTACAGCGCGGGCGTGGGTGAAATTCGCAACGGGATGCTCGAATGTTCCCGGATCGCGGCAAATACCGTGGGTAGCATCGCCGGAAAGCCCGTTCGATAACCAACCCGGTTCTTGGTTCAGGGCTCACGGTTCTTCGGAACTGTGGCTCCTAGCCGGGCAGAATAGCCAGGAGGTATAAACCGATGAAATCGTCAATGACGATCTCAGTCGCCGCCGCGACAATGACACTGGGCTTGATGGCGCCAGAAGCTGGAGACCCAGAAACCGGACCCGAAGATGGTCATCCGGGTCGAAACCGCGAAAGACCATCTGACGGTCATCGAGCTTAACGACGCAGTAACGATGGTCGCGGTCGGGAATCGCAGCGCTTTCACCGTCGAGCGGCGCGAGAACAAAGTGTTTGTCACACCCACGGACGAAGGAGCCAAGACCAACCTCTTCATTTGGACCATCGCGGCCGCTATGCCTACGAGTTGGTGCCCAGCCGCAGATATCGATCAGATGCACTTCGCCATCGATCAAAAGTCGCCTGAGGCTGACCTCTTCGCTCGGAACGCCGGCGGCCGAGACGACATTGGCTCAGAAGGACGCCGTAGAGGCCGATCCTTACCAGCGGAAATGCTCACGGCGCAACGGCCCGTTCTCGTCACGGCGAACGGGAAACGCAGCGGACGGGTGGAAGTCTCGGTGCGCGATCTTTATCGCAAAAATCACCGTCTCTACCTGCCGGTATGCCGTGACCAATCAGATCGGCGAACCAGTTATCTAACCATCCTTCCGACCGTTTCCCGACTCTGGAAGGCATCCGCGCCCAGCAGTCTCTGATCGTCTTGGGAGAGCACGGCAACTCGGAGAGAGACTTGCGCGCGACCGTCAAAGTCCGATGCCGACTAACGACCTTTGGAGTGGTGGATGCGACCAAGATGCGCCAGTCGCGCCGGTGGTCACGGACTGGGGATGGCGTGGTGTTGGAACAATCCCAAGCACTTCGTCGGGAAGCGTCCCGCACTGCGATTTCAATTTGCGGCCGATTCACGAGGGGACGGTGGATGCCGTTCTCGTCTTGCATCCTTCGAGAACCGTAACGAAAGGTGGCCCATGCCCGGCCTACCGTCCGATGACCCGCAACGCTTCGAAACGGATGTCCACGCAGAATTCGAAAAGCCGCTCAAGAACCGTCAACCACATGGGACTTCGCAACCTGCTGGGCGACATATTTCTGGAGCCCCGAAATCCGTTCCAGAAGTCGCGGCGAAGGCCGAAGCGGTGGGTGGTCGCGGCTGATCGGGACTTTTGCTGCTCGGCCTTCTGATCTTCTTCGCACTTCCACTTGAGATAGATCTCGCACTCTTCCGCCCTCGAGGTCCAGCGCATTCCATGGAACTGACATGCACGATACAATCCGAAATATCGTCCGTCGTCTCATCGAAGAGAATCCCGCGCTTCTGATCTGGTTTTCTTCTGTTAGGGCGTACCTGCTGGCTGTCGCCGATCGCCAAGTATGCCTGGTTTATCCACGACGAACAATTGTCGAATGCGACGCTCTGGCTTCTGCTGCTGGCGTTAGCGATGTTCGTGGCCGATCTACCAGTTGACGCGCGCAAATACGCTCAGGGACCAAGCTTGGCCGAACCAGCTACCGACCGATACCAACGCGGGGGGAGCGGGAACTGGTCGAGAAGGCCTGGAACGAGAGAACTGCGGTCGTGCTCGGCTACGACGTGCACGGGGAGCCATGGACGTGGCCCGACGAAACGCGCGTCATGCAGGGGCTCGTCTTGGGCAGACGGGCAGCGGCAAGACAACGCTTCTTCGGAACATCATCACCCAGGACCTGATGCGCCGCGTCGGGCCCTCCGGAGATCGGCACAAGATCCCGATGGTGATCTTCGACGGAAAGGGCGATCTCGATTTCTTCGACTCGCTGCTTCCCTATATCCACCGTGCCGGCCGGACTGGCCGACCTGCGGCTGCTCAATCCCTCGCGGCCGGATCTCTCGGTCCTGTACAACCCGTTCTCATCCGACGACGACAACTACATGGCGCAAGTGAACATGGTGTTCGGATCGTTCAATCTGCACGATGAGTTCTTCGCCAAGCACCAATTGAACTACCTGGCCGACATCGTCCGGATTCTCCACTACACCGGCAATCGCTTCAATTTCTACGACGTGATCGTCATGGCGCTCGATCAGGAAGTGATCGAGGAGCAGGTCGCCGATGGCGCGGAAGCGGATGCGCGCACGACCGCGACGATCTCCACGCAGCGCCGGCTGAACTTCGAGATGTCGGTCGAAGAACCTGTTCCAGTCGTTCGACGACCGCGAGCGCGTGCCGAAGATTCAGGGTCTGCTCAACGAGTGCATGACGTTTCTCGACGACGAGTTGAGCGTGATCACCGGCCCCTACGAGGATCTGCTTGTCCATCGACGACGTCATCGACCAGGAGCTGATCCTGTTTGTCACGCTCAACATCAACAAGAACACCGAGCCGGTTCGGGCACTCGGGAAGATGCTGCTTCAGAATCTGCAGCTCGTCGTTGGCAAACGGTACGAGAGCGAAGACGGAGCGGAAGCGCCGGAACAGGCCGCTCTGCTCGGTCGTGCTGGACGAGTTCGCGCCGTTCGGCTACCGGAACTTCGCGCAGATCCTGAACACGGCGCGCGGCACGAACACCGCCTTCCTGTTCTCGATGCAATGCCTGCCGCAACTGCTTGCAGGTCGGCAAAGGGATTCCAGCAGGACGTCTCGTCCGCACCGGGAACGACGATGCTGCTGCAGACGCGAGACGAGGAAACAGCCAAGTATTTCAAGCAGGCATCGGCGCAGATCCCTGTTCAGAAGCGCACGCAGCAGTTCTGGCGCAAACGATTTCCTGGGATTCGAGCGATTCGAAAAGACACCGCGTGCAACCGAGCGGGAACAACTGGAATACCGGGCCCTTGATCACCACATCAAGAATCTAGGCAAGGGCAAGATGGAGATCCTCATGACCGACCCGGTTAGGGAACGCTGCATGGACGCCTGCACGTGCGGCCACCAGCCGATGTGCGGGTGCCGTGCTGTGAGCCGGTCATGTTCCCGAAGCTGAATGCCTCGCGGGCGGATCAGCAGGGAGCCAACCTGCGGTTCAAAGATCAAAAGCTGGCAGCGACCATCGCGCTGCCGCGGAGGTTTGGAGCAGCATGACGGCAAGAAGACTGATCGGAATTGGCTTGCTGTGGGCTATCGTGATCCCACAGGCTTACGGACAGGACCCGTCGAAGGAAGCGGAGAACAGATCAAATCGGCGGTCGATGCCGGGGCAGCCGCAGGTGCAACGGCAGACCGTCGCGCCAGGGATAACCGTAAATCCGGCGCAACCGTACCGTCCACTCCCGGCCAACGCTACCACATCACCCCGGCAAACGATCTTTGAGTTCTACCTCGGCGCGCTCAACCCGCGGAAGATCCAGTGGGGAGATGAGATCAACCGGCGGCTTGCCCTTCTCGCCGCACAATCCGTCGGCAATTCATACTTCCGGGTATGCGCATTCCAAACGGGCGTGATCCTGATTCTTTTGTTGCTGTGCTGGGTGTGGTGGGACAAGATGCAGCAGATCAAACAAGTCGCAGCGGAGTGTTTGGCGGATGTCATCAACGCCAAGCTGCTGGCAGACCGGCGCGCTCTGGACGCAATCAATACGTACAACCACCACATCGAGATGTGCAACCGGGTAATCGAACAGCAGGAATCGGGGTTGGCAAGCGGAAGGAACGATGCTGGCCTGCAACAAGCGCTCGCCGATCTTCAGACACAGTTGGCTACGGAGCGATCTCAGAAGGGACGGCTCGAGGCGGAACTAAAGCAGCGAGAAGAGCTTCATTCGAAACTTGAGGAGCGACTTGCCCAACTGGAAACGGCCACACGCGAGCGGCGGAGTGATCCAAATGCCGAACTGGTAGCGCGCTTGGAACGAGCGGAAGCCGAACTCACCAGCCGGAGACCCGCGAGGAAGTAGAGCGATGATCGTTTTCGTCGATTCCATTGGCAGCTTGTGGCAGGAGAAAGTGCGCACGTCCGGGTACACCACCGTCTGGAACACAACGGGAGTCGACGATGGTAAACGTCTTCGATCTCGGGCAAAAGTATTCGGCCAGTTAGCGTTCGGCCGCAAAGCGCGCCTGGAGGTTGGGCGCTTCGGTGGAATCCCTCCGTCGATGTGGCTCGCTACCGAGGTGACAGAGCACAAGGGAATTCGGAGGGTGCAGTTGATTGTTCGCGTCGCACCGTCTTTGAAACCCGAACGCTACCTTGTGACAGTCACGGAGCGATTGGTGGGCACTCTTCAGGGAGACAGTTGGGCTTCCGACGGTACCGAGCTGATTTCCTTTTCAGCATGGAAGGAAAAACAGGAGGCGATGCTGCTGATGCAGCCATTCGGATGGATTCGCGGAACTGCGGGTTCGGCCGTGTTCTCGGTGGACGGACGAACGTGGAGTTGGACGGTACAGCGCTGGTGATCGTATGCGATACGCGAAGGGAACAATTGCAATCTCAGAGCAGGCAGACGTCCTGATCCTGCGGGCTGTGTACCGAGCCGGACACGTTACGACCAAGCAAGTCTACGAGTACCTGAATCCATCAAAGTGGATGAAAAACTCTTGGGATAGTTTTCGGTGGAGAGTGAAACGCTTGGTCGAGCACGGCTTTGTGGAGCAAGAACGTGTGAGCGGAATTGGGGACGTACTCCACCTGGGTGAAGAGGGAGAACTGCTTCTTCGGGGACGCGAATCGACCGTCGTCGAGCGGGGAGTCCGGAGTCGCGGTGCAAACTACCGGAACCAGATCTGGCACGACATCGAACTGTTCAACGTGCAACTAGCCCTGCGGCGCGCTGGTGTAGTTCGGTCGTGGCAACACGAACCGGAGATCCGATCACAGAACGACTTCACTGCATACGGCTATCAGAAAGACTATGACGCGATCGTGACGTTTGTCTGGCGCGACACATCTGCAACCGTTGCGCTGGAGTACGAACGAACCGCAAAGTCTTCCAAGGAGTACGCGCGAATCTGCGCGGACATCAATCGGGAAACGATGATCAGCGCGTTCCTTTACCTGGTGCCGAACTTGCAGCTCCAGAACTTCTTGTTACATGCGCTTCGCATGTCGACCAAGCGACTGTATGTTGCGCGGGTCGAGGAGTTCTGTGACAATCCCGCCGAGGCCGAGTTGATTGAGGCACGCTCCGGTGGATTGCGGCGCCTGGAAGATTGCCTCAGAGCCGGTGGTTTGTGAGTTTCCGATTGCCCTCGCATTGCCTTTCGTTTGCCTTCCGTTTGCCTTTCGCCCGTGGCCTGTAAGTAGCCCGCTGTCAATAGATTGCAATCAGACATCCCCGTAGTTTGAGACAGTTTCCTGCTGTAAGAAGCGTACTGCGAGTTTGAAGCGTTCAAGAAGGTTGAGGTGAGGTGAGCGAGGATCCGAAAGGAGCCAGAAACCGCGCGGGCGCGCACGATGGAAGGTTGGGAACGTGCGGCGTGCGCTTGGGTGTGCATCATGGAACGGCAGAATGCGTCGTGTGTCGTGCAAATGGTGACGGAAACGTGCGGGTTCTTTGCGCGAGTGGAGGAGGAATGCTGTACGGCGGAGCCTGGAAGTGCGACGGAATCTCCGTGGCTGGATGAAGGTGATGTGCACATGGAGAGCAGCGGGTTGCTGACCGATGCGCACTGGGAAACAGCAACGCGTCGCCACAAAGAGTTACTTCAAGCGGACGGTTTGCAATTGAGGGCGATGCGGGTGCCGGTAGATGTTGGGGAAAGTGATCGCAGTGCGCCCTCGGTACACCAGGTCTCGCGCAGTGTCGGGTCATCGAATCGCACGCTGGCAAACGATGAGCGCCCTCGAAGCGTTGCGTCCGAGCCTGCGCGTTTGTTTTTTCCGTCGAGCGGTGCAGGGTCGTGCGTTTGTTCATGCGTGGAATTGCGATCGTGTGTTGCGGCAGTGGCGACGGCCTGTCGCCGGAGATCCACGCGTTCAGACCGCGCTTGGGTTGCCGGGCTGTGCGGGTTCGTGTAACGCTGCCCGGGTTCGGGGAAAGACAGTTGATCGCCGGTGACGGGCGTGGTTGCACTCGAAAGCGAAGCAGCACTGCTGTGGCGCCGGCGCAAAGTGGGACGGGTTTGCTACAGAAGGAGATCCAACATGGTGGTTGTGAGTTCTATTTCGCTCGGCCGCGACAAAGTGGCGATCTCGGTCGCGTTCAGTGACTGGCCTGTTCGACATCGCGATAGTGTACGACGGTCACGTTCTCGCGATGGCAGAGACACGTTGTTACGACATTGCCGCTGCCGGCGAATGCGTTAAGGCGCGAGTGGAGCAGCTAAAGCTGGGTTGTCCCAATGAAGAGAGCGTGCGCCGAAATTCGCACGATGCGGCTGAAATGGCAGCGGACAGTTGCAGCGGAGTTCGAGGCACTCGGAGAGTAGCATCCGTCTGAGCTGCGACTCTCAGCAGTTCATCCGACCAGCGTTCCCACCTCAACATCCCACCAACAGAACAGAGAGCACGGCGGAAGTGTATCGGTACCTCAGCGGCTGGGTGCAACACCCAGGCGTGGACCGTCGTGTTGCGGGCGGGAGACTGGCATCCGAATTCCAGGCAGAAAGGAGGAAGACGATCGTGGCCTACTTGACGGATCACGCAGCAGAAACAAAGGTGCGGCACAGCGGGAGCTATAGGTCGCTGTATCCGGAGGAGATCAGATACCTGAATCGCCCAGTGACGAAGGATACGGACCAGCCACGTTGCGTGCACTGCGGATGCGCGTTCACGGAACATTGCGCCGGCTGGTTTGTCGGAGCATGCCGGAACTGCAAGTGCAAAAACTACGACGCGTTCTGAACGGGTGTGTTCGGCGCGGAGCCGACAGGTAAGTTCCAAATCAAAGGAGAAGAAGCAATGGCGTACATGAATGGTGCGACCGAAACTGCAACGGCGCCGCCGCTGGCGACAGCGCCAAACCCGGAAACGAATGCGCGCGGCGAGCAGTTCCCGCCGGAGCGCTTGAAAGAGATTCACGGTCAGTTGGCCGAGCCGTTCGATCCCGGTGAGATCAAGTGGCGCGTCACGGCGACCTCGACTCAGCAAGGGAAACACGGTCCCCAAAAGCGCGGCCAGGTTGTAGCGTATGCGGACCAGCGCGCATACACGGACCGGCTGAACGAAGTATTCGGCGAGTGGGGCTGGACGCGGAGTTACGACGTCCAGGTGGCGCAGAACTTTGAGCGCCGGGCATCGAGAGACACGACGCAGAAGGCGGCATCCGCCAAAGTGGTGGTCATTTCGAAAGTGACGGTACACGGCCTTGGATCACACACGGGCGTCGGTGAAGAGTGGGCCGACAATGACAACGCGGCTACCGCTGCGGAAGCGCAGGCGTTCAAACGCGCGTGCTCCGTGTTCGGGCTCGGCCGCTATTTGTACGATGTACCGGCCGTGTGGGTGGATCTCGACCAGTACAACCGTCCTGCCCAGACACCCAGTCTTCCCGATTGGGCACTGCCATCGTACGCACAGCGACAGCGGCAGGAAGAGAAGAAGGAGCACCGGGGGCACAACGAACCTCGTCAGGGCATCGTGCGCGAAGAGACGCTCGCAATGGTTCGCGCGTTATGCAACAGGGTCGGCTACAGCTTATCGCAGACCGTTCTGAAGACCTACCTCGGGACGAATGATTTGGCGAACCTGTCGGAGGTGGGTTTCGCCCGGCTTACCAACGGGATGGAACGGCTTAACGACATAGCCAACGGGATCAACCGGCTGGGGAGGGCGGCTGAGGCTGTTGGTCCGTCGCGGTATGAGGCGATCTGCAAAGAATTGAACTTCGCCAGCGATTCGATCGACGACATTCCCAACCGGGATGCGCTTCGAGTTCTGCTGACCCGCGTGGAAGCGGAAGCGGCTGCAAGACAAGAGAGTGCAGGCGCCGCGACCAACGGCACTGCAACCATCTCGGAGGCACGGGGCCGGTTGCTGCAGGCGGCGCGCAAAGCGGCGGAGAACCGGCGGAGCGGATGGCCAGCCGCGCTCGGTGAAGTGATCGCGCACGCGTCGGACGGAAAGCTATCGCTCGACGCACTGAAGAACCTGACCGACGCGGACGTGGCGGGAGTACAAGCGGCGATCACGAAAATCGAGGGAGGAGTACATTGAAGCAATAAACGCAACGCCGGATGGCTCCTCTTTTTAGGCTCCAGCTCTGGTGACTGGTGTGTCTGGTTCTAAATGTGTACTCGCGGTAGTCAACTGGACACGACAAAATAACCGCATGGAATTGCGGGCGGTATTGCCGGGTTGGCGGCACCGAAGGAAAGCTGCTGCGTGAAAGTAACTGACAGCGAGTCCGGCGTGGAATGAACTCGAGAGTGGCGGCATCAAGTCGGATGGATCTGGGTTCGTGGTCACGCAGCGAATCCTGACCAAAACCGTTACGTTGCACAGGCGGCACCCGGAGCCCGATGGCCGCGTGATCGCGCCGTGGTTCCTACCTTATATATAAGGTAGCGGCCGCAAATCGGACCGCCCAGTTTCTTCGTTTCCTTGCGGCGACCGTCCGGTTGCCGTTTAATTCATTCACAACGGGGCAGATAGACGGTGACGTTGGCACAAAGGCGTGCGGCGACCAGCGTGCGTCTGCCCATAACTCATTGAAATTACGAGGAGGTTTGAAATGACTGCGAACGTTGTGTGCGCGAGCGAAGTACTCAGCACAAAAGATCTGAAGGTGCGCCCCGACCGGGAGCTGTGCGAGATCATCGCCCCGTTTCTGAGGGTCAGCGAAGGCCTGGTCGCTCACTGGGTAGAGTACGCCCGTGGCGTGCTGCTGTTTGTCATGGCGCCGGGTGACGACCGATCGGGCGAATTCTATGTTTACGACCGCAAGAAAGGCGTGTTCTGGCTGCTGGACCTGGTGGATGGAATCTACGGCGGATACTCGGTCGGCGAGATGCGTCAGAAAATGCGCGACTTCCAATTGTTGGAGCTGGCGGAGAATCCCAGCCGGCTCAAAGGCTTCACGCATGTTCGGAAAGTCGTTTGGAGCTTTCCGGAAACCGGGGTAAGAAACTCCTATGGCGGATCTGTCGAAGCCAACGCGTGAAATGGCGATCGAATACACGCGGTGGTTTGTGAACCGGCGCGCATACTGCCGCCAGTCGGATCAACCGCATCGAGAATCCGGCCGACACTACTACTATCGGCCGCGACGATCCGAGGGCGGCGACCTTGCATTGACGCGCCTGGACATCGAGCGCCATCTGGCCGGGGAAATCACGATCGGCCTCTATGCGATCAATCCGCAAACGCAGCGGGTGAAGTGGATGGCGATCGACGCTGACTACCGGGCCGCTATCGAGGACTTGCTGAAGCTGCAGTACGAACTCGGGCAGGACGGGGTTCAGGCGGCTCTAGAGCAGAGCCGCCGCGGTGGGCACCTATGGATTCTGTTCGAGAAACCGGTTCTGGCGAAGAATGCCAGGCGGTACATCCGTCACTTGGCGAGCCGGCTATCTGTACAGGTGAAGGGGACAGGTCTTGCGGAGGGAATCGAGATCTTCCCGAAACAGGATGAGCTCGACGACGGGCAATTCGGCAACGCGATCCGAGCGCCGCTTGGCATCCATCGCGCGGCGAGTCGGAGGTATTGGTTCTACGGCGCGGCATACACGCTCGAAACGCAAATGGCCTACCTGCGCAGCCTGAAGCGCGTGGCTGAAGGTGAACTGACAAAACTGATCGGGGATCTACCGGAGGAGAAGAAAGAAGAGCGTGCAGCAGCACCGCAATTCATTCCGGATCCGCGCCGACGGGCCTTCCTGATCACGGAGTACATCGACATGAAAACGTGCCGGCGCGCCGGTCGAAACTGGGTGACTCAATGCCCGTCTTGCACGCGCCGCTGGCCGCGACCGGGGCAAGGACAATCTGGCGATCTCAGTGGAGGAGCCGCTGAAATACCTCTGCTGGGCTGGCTGCACACGGGAACAAATCCGGGCGGCGCTGGGCGCGCCGCTGCCGGCGATGAACAGGCGGTGAAGGCAGATTGCTTGCGGACACAAAGGTTCGGATGGAGGTGAGATGACGCGCGAAACATTCCGGCTTGTGGTACCGAAACAGATGCTGAAACAGCTCGAATCTGGCGGCATTTACTGCCAGACATGGGTGACCGCCGAAAAGCAGGCGCGCGCCGACCGATGGGTGCTGCGCGGAGTCGAAAGCGGTGGCAGCACGAAAGAGACGGGACGATACATCTCCTTTTTCGCCCCGGACGGCAAGCGACTCGCATGGCTCCAGAGGCTGGATCGGATGGGGTCGAACGGAGTCCACGCAGTCGTCGTCGCACCGGAGCTGATCAGTGTCGAGATGGCGAGGATCGGGCAAACCTACCAGTTGTTGGTCGTGCGTCACCGAATTGGCCAAATGCAAAAGAAGCGCCCGGAAGTGGAGGCGGCCGTATTGTTCCGCGGTGTCGATGGCCAGCTACCGGAAGAGTTGCGCGCACGAGGCCTGGCGCCGGAGTTCTTTACGCGCTCCGGTGAGATCAAGCCGATTCCCGTCGCATTCACCGACGCGGTGAAACTCGTGAGCAACGGAGTGTCGTGCGTGAACTGCAAACACTGTCATGGACTGGTGGAAAGAATCGACGAGCGAGGAACAAGAGGAAAAGGGCTCGGGACAATTAGTCCCGATTGCATCGGGAGGAGGCGTGCCATGAAATTTGCACTGTCGAAGTTGGCAGCATGGATGGTCGCGGTGGGACTAGCGTTCGGCGAGGAGAATAGCCCTAGCGCTCAAAAGAAAGCAGCGGCGATCATCATCCCTGCGGGTATCTCGGTCACGGTGAGAATAAACGAGGCGCTTTCCTCGAAGAAGAACGACGCCGGCGACCGCTTTACGGGAGTTCTGGAGAGCACTCTGTCGGCGAACGGTCTGGTGGCGGCAGAGAAGCAGTCGAAAGTTACTGGTCGTGTAGTCTCACGGAAACGAGCAATGCAAGGCGACGAGTTGGCGCTTGAGTTAGTGTCGATCGACAGGCCTAACGGCGAGAAGCTGAACGTGGTTAGTGATCCCTTGCTCCGGCGCAACGAGAATTCGATTGCGAGCGGCGCAGTGCGCGCTGGTAGTTTGGCGGCGCTGGGTGCCGCGATTGGCGCGATTGCTGGCGGAGGCCGGGGAGCTGGCATTGGAGCGGCCGCAGGTGGAGCCGTCGGAGCGGCGGGAGCTACGGGACCGGGTAAGCCAGTGGAAGTCAAGGTTGAAAGTGTGCTGGTGTTTCGGCTGCGCGAGGCGCTGCGGGCGGAATGAGGGAAAACTGAATGATCCGACTTAACAGCGACCCATGGACATACTCGTTGGTGATGGTGTTCGGCCCGTGGATTCTGCTCGTCAAGAGCGTGGTCGCCTTTGGCCAGCGTGGAGACTGGATGAAGCCGATGCTCGATGCGGTGGTGTTGTTTACGATCCTCTGGAGAACGCTTTGTATCGAGCTTGGGATGGGGAGTTGAGATCCATGCGCATAGTCTGTGCATTGGCCTTGCTGTCTTCGCTAGCCCTGGGCGAGGGTTTCCAGGGAAAGGTCATCGGAATTATCGATGGCGACACGGTGGAAGTGCTGGTTCAAAGGGAATCGAAGCGAGTTCGTTTGTTTGGGATCGACGCCCCGGAGAAGGGCCAGGCGTTCGGACGCCGGGCGCGCGAGGCGTCGGGAAGGCTTGCCTTTGACCAGACGGTGAAGGTGGTTAGTCGTGGGACGGACCGGTATGGCCGCATTCTTGGAGAGGTAGTTCTCCCCGATGGCTCAATCCTCAATGAGCGCTTGGTGGAGCAAGGCTGGGCATGGCATTACACCCGCTACTCCAACAGCCGGCGACTAGCAGAGCTTGAGCTGGCGGCGCGCCGGGCGCGTCGGGGCTTGTGGGCTGATCCTCAGCCGATACCACCGTGGGAGTTTCGCCAGACACGGCGAGGCTCAACGACGACCACGAGGTGATTATGCGCGAGTTTGCACTCAAAATGTCTCTATTTCTCTTCCTAGCCTCGCTGTTGGGAGCGCGAAACGAACTCGGCATCTTAACAGGGGCTGTAACCGGAACGATTCTGTTGTGGCCGCTCTACAGCAAGTGGATAAACCATTCAGTCGACAAGCGCCCGCATCGCGACGGAATCGAACGACGAGATCCCAACATCGTTCCTGCTGGCAGACGGTTGGAAGGGGAAACGGATGCCCCATAATTCCGTGTACTGCCTGTCTTGCGTCTGTGGCCGCGAGTTTCAGAAGGAGCGACAGGAGACCTTCCGCTGCCCCGACTGTGGCCGGTTGCTCGTCATGGACTGGGGGCGCGAAGGCAGTGGTGAGCCGACGCTGTCATGCACGCCGGATGGAAAGATGAGTTTCCTTGCGACCGAGCGCGATGAGAGCGGCATCCGCAGTGAACAGAACGAGGTGTTCGGCTTCCGCCACGCTCAGTAGCAGGCGGTCGAAGGGATCGCGGTGAGTCTCTGCGGGCTTCACAGTGGTCAAAACATGCTCATCAGTTACAGACAAGATGACGGCGCCTGCTGATCGCATCTCGTCACGGAAGCGCCTCGGTCCGATGGGCAGTTTGCCGAGACGGTGCTTGAGATCGACCTCCCAGATGCTCACGACCGATACGACACACGCTGAGCCGGCCATTAGCTCGCGCGACGCTTTGGAGAGCCGCGGGCTGGCGGTCAGCCACCAGAGCGCCACCTGGGTGTCGAGCAGTAGTCTCACGAGCGGCCGCTGAGGCTCCGGGCTATCTCTTTATCGATCTCTGTGGTGAACGCCGCGTCGACGGCCGTTCTGAATCGCTTCAGCTTGCCCCAACCGCGCAGATGCCCTTTCTTGGCAACAGGCACCAGCCTGACCATCGGCTCACCATTGCTGGCAATCACGACCTCCTCACCCTCAAGGGCATCCTTTACGAGCCGGGAGAGCTGATTTTTGGCCTCTAGCATGTTGACCTTCATGGCGTCCTCTCCAGTTCATTGTAGCCTGCCTTAGCCAGGTTAGCCAAGGTGTTTTCCCACGGACTGCGGAGGATGCGACCGACTATGAGACCGGGCTGCACGCAAGCGTGCGTTCGTAATTTCAACCATTAGGAGAACAAGAAAATGCTTGGATACAGCAAGATCCAGATCATGGGCAATGTCGGCAACGTTCCCGACATGAAGCATTTGCCGAGCGGCGACCAGGTAGTGAATTTCAGCGTGGCCGTCAATCGGCGTTACAAGGACCGTCAGGGCAATCCCAAGGAAGATACCGACTGGTATCGCGTCTGCGCTTTTAATGGAATCGGCACGGCCTGTGCCCAATTCCTTAGCCGCGGGTCGGCCGTGTTCCTGGAAGGACGACTGCAAGTCCGAACCTACGACTCGAAGAACGGCGAACAGGTGTCCGTCGAGATCATTCCGAGCGTGGTGCGGTTCCTCGGATCGCCCCGGGGAGCGGAGGATGCAACGCCGCGCCCTGGGCAGCCAAGATCGGCGAGGCGAGACCCGTCGCTCAGAGAGAGGAGAAATCGAAGGCGACGGAGACGGGTTCCTCTTCTAACATTGTTAAGCCAGACAGGCCGTCTCCCAGGGACGGCTTGGCTGCTCTGGAGGACCCAACCATGTCGTACCTTTGTGATTTCTGCTCGGAACCTCTGTCACATGGCGGTATCCAGCCCGCAGCTTTGTCGCCTACGTCGTGGAAAACGTTGGCGGTGAGAGTGTCGGTGATTGGGCAGCGTGCGAACGCTGCCATTCGTTGATCGAGGCTGAGAACTTCGAGACCCTCGCCCGACGAGCGGCTGAAAAGCTCGTTGGCAAGCACCCAGAGATGAAACCCGTTGAAGATGACGTGTTGGCCGCGATGGCGACTCTCCATCAGTCTTTCTTCGCGCACCGGCTTGGCGCGGCGCTGCCGATCGAAGAGTGAAGTCGCGCAGATTGGCGCGCGCGAGCTCTGCCGACTATCGGAGTACGACCATGATGCCAAGATCAAACTGGCGCGAGCGGCGGGAGGCATACCTGCGAGAACGCGGTCGAATCACGGATTTGATCCGTGAAGGGTACGCGGCGGGCGAGTTGCAGCGCTGGCAGGTTTACAACGGCAGTCGTCGCGGACCTGCGAGCGCCACTGCCCGTCTTACGTTGATCGATCCCGCCGGAAAGCAACCCGCCATTTCGCCTCTGACACACCAAAGCTGATCCGCTGGACCGGATGAGCAATTTCCTGCACGGAGAAAAGAAACCGCATTTGGGGCGACGCCTATGACTGGTAGCTACGGCTTCCCGCGCGGCCGCGCTCGGTCATAAAGCTGCAAGACGTTCTGGATGTGCGCATGCGCGATATCGGTTCAGCCTTAGGTGTTAGTCAGGGCCGCGCAAGCCAAATACGCCAGCAGGCCCTGGCGCGATTGAGATCGGAGCTGCGTTGTATCGGGATCCGGTCGGCAGCGGCGGCGTATTAGGAGCACTGTTCAGTAGACGGAGGGTATCGAAAATGTGGTCGATGTGGAATGCGCCCTCGGACCGCGACTATTACGATCCATACGGTCGAGACGAAGAGGACGATGAGCCGGAAGGTTGCGTGCACTGTGGTGCTCGCTGGGATCAGGCATGTGAGGAGTGGTGCACTACGAACGCCCCAGCTTCCGCGGCAGCAAGCGAAGACGCTAATTCGGAGCCGTTATGGCCGACCGACTGGAGCGAGCTCCGAGCTCATCACCCGTTGCATGTTTCAGGGTGAGCACTTGTTGCCCGGTGTGAAGTTCCCTGCACACGCAGACCAGATGGAGCTCCGCACGCGTCTCACTCAAAGCGCAACGACTCTGTCGGACTCATTGGCAGCGCGCCAGGCAGGTGGCATCGCCGCCCCGAGTGCGTAATCATTCTTCACGCATCAATGTCAGGCATTTCCACGACATGCCGACTACACTCTTGTGGATTCGTAAACGATACGCCGTTACCGGGACTGATCGTAGTCTGCTTCGGTCCGCTTTGGGTCCGTGGTCGCCCGTTCCCGATGCGAGGCACCTGGTCCACACATTTCAGTGGAAGAATACACTTCCATGGCACCTAGCTATAGCTAGGCCCAGCCGCCAAAGTCAGAATCCTCCGCTTCAAAAATCTTCCGCCATTCCGGCATGACCCTGGTCTTCAAATACCACGTTTGAGGTATTCACCAGGGTTAGCCCCGACAACTCGCTTGAACGCTTTACTGAACGCAGCGTCGGACTCGTAACCGACCGACCGAGCAACGTCTATGAGCTTTTTGTGACGCTATTGTAGTAACTGCATCGCCTTCTGCATCCGCCACTCGGTTACATATTCCAGTGGTGTTTGTCCGAGTAGCTCTTTAAAACGCGCTGCGAATGCGGAGCGAGACATGCCCGCCGCTGCGGCCAGGGATTCGACCGTCCAGGGTGTATTCACTCTGTCGTGAACGGCACTCAGAGTAGTGCCTATTTGAGGATCGAAAATCGCACGAAGCCATCCTTTGTTGCGCCATTCCACTCCCGACGCGATATGCGCCCGGAGCGCCTGGATAAATAGAACCTCGGCTAGCCGAGTCGCGACTACTTCCGATCCCGGCGCCTGTTCTGCCATTTCTGACGCCAGCGCTTGCATAGTGATATGAAGAGCAAGCGTGCGTGCCTGATCGGCCTTAATCAGAATGAAGCTCGGCAATAACTGAGTGATCGGCTTCAGGCTGGCGCGATCGAAACTCAAGGACCCACAGACGATTGTCGTCGGTGCGCCACCACCTCCATAATGAGCGACATTATTGTTGGCTTTGGCCCCAATCTCGCGGAAACTCCCACTCGGACGTGTTCGCGGGTTGTCGCGCAAAACAATCGAAGTCCCTCGGGCCAGCAAAAAGCAATCACCACCGGTGAGGGGAATCGGCTCCCGAATCCCTTCCACATTCAGCCAGCAGTTGCCGCGCGAAAGCATGGCGAAGTGCGCCAAATCTGTGGGTGAAATCTTTCTGTCGGAAGGCGTGACTTTTTCTTCGGTCTGTTTCTCCTGTATCAAGCCCCACGGGGCTGTAGCTTCGAGCCTGTGCTGACCGAAAGCGGTTACGTGCATCGTTCTGAAGATGTCGGTTATTGGGTCCAATGCAGTCTCCACAGTTGGACGAATAGACAAAAAATTAGCACTCACTGAGCAGTTCTCGTCCACAGCCAAAGACATCTACTCTACTGTAGTGAATTCTACACCATCTACCAAAGGGAGCAATTATGGGAAAGCTTGAGGGTAAGGTTGCAGTCATCACGGGTGGATCGAGCGGCATGGCGCTGGCGAGCGCCAAGCGGTTCGTTGAAGAAGGCGCCTATGTTTTCATCACGGGCCGGAGACAGGAGGCGCTCGATGAGGCCGTCAAGCTGATTGGCCGGAACGTGACCGGCGTGCGCGGCGACGCGGCCAATCTCGACGACCTCGACCGTCTGTTCGATACGGTCAAGCGGGAAAAGGGCAAGATCGACGTCCTGTACGCGAGCGCCGGCACGGGCGAAGCCGTCCCACTGGGCGAGATTACCGAGCAGCACTTCGATGCGGCCTTCGGCCTGAATGCGCGCGGCACGCTGTTTACGGTTCAGAAGGCGTTGCCGCTGTTCAACGATGGCGGATCGATCTTCATGACCGGGTCAGTTGCTTCGGTGAAAGGTTTTCCTGGTTTCGGCGTGTATGCGGCGAGCAAGGCGGCGTTGCGCGCATTCGCACGCGGGTGGCTCAACGAACTGAAGGGCAGGAATATCCGGGTGAACGTGCTGCAGCCCGGGGCCGATCGCCACACCGATGCAGGACCAAGTTCTCACCGAGGAGGCGAAGCGGATGTTCGAATCCGTGATCCCGCGGGGAAAGATGGGTCGTCCTGAGGAAATTGCGGCGGTCGCGCTGTTTCTTGCTTCAGACGATTCGAGCTTCGTGAATGGGGTGGAGTTGTCTGTCGACGGCGGCTTCTCGGCCATCTGAAAGGTGGGGAAAATCAATATCAACACGGATCGGAGAAGTATTATGAGCTATGCGATTGTAGGATTCGGTACGATAGGCCAGGCCCTCGCCCACGCCTTCGCCCGTAAAAACATCGACGTGACCGTCGCGAGCCGCCGGCCGCCCGAGGCGTTGGCGCCGCAGGCTCGGGCGATTGGACCCACGGTCGTCGCCAAGTCGCTGCGGGATGCACTCGAGGCCGACACGATCATCTTGGCGGTCCCGTTCGGGGAGCATCGCGAGGTTGCGAAGGCCCTGCCGAGCTGGGAAGGCAAGACAGTCATCGACGCGACGAACGCGTTTGGAGTTCCCCCTGAAGAGCTGGACGGTCTCCCGTCCTCCGCCTTCGTCGCGAAGTCGTTCACCGGCGCCAAGTTCGTGAAAGGTTTCAATCACCTGGTTGCGGCCACCCTGGCTACCGATCCGGTCGTCGAGGGCGGCCATCGGGTCGTCTTTCTGTCGAGCGACGACGAGGACGCGATCGCTCCCGTGGCGGCCTTGGCCAAACAACTCGGGTTCGCACCCGTCAAGCTGGGAAAGCTCAACGAGGGTGGCGCGCTGGTGCACGCACGCGGCCGCACTTGGGGCCAGCTCATCTTCCAGGATTTGTTCAAGAAGGAGCAGTAATCGATCTACGACCGTGTGATTCGGCCCGAGAAGAGTTTGGTTCCGAAACGTCCGATTAGATCGGACACACCTGATGTAAGCGAAAAGGAGAGATTTCGATGAGCATCGAAAAGAATGTCCAGATTGTGAAGGATTTTTTTGCGGCACTCGGCCGCCGCGATAAGCAAGGTTTGCTGGCGTTGGTCTGCCGAAGATATTGAGTGGATCATTCCGGGCGAGGACTGGCCGCTGGCCGGCACGCACCGCGGGCACGCGGGATTGGAGGATTTACTTCAGAAGGCTAACGAAGACGGTGGAAACTTCGTACCCAGAGCCCCCCGAATTCGTAGCGCAGGGAGACCGGGTTCTGGTCGTCGGCTTTGCTACGGGGAAAATCAAAGCCACGAATAGGACGTTCGAGGACCATTGGGTCTTCGCCATTACCGTTCGAAACGGCAAACTGACGAACATCCGGGAGTATATCGACACGCAAGCACTGGCGCGGGCCTCCGAGATGGACGCGAGCCCCAGGCCCTTACCCATCGAGACCGATACCACACGAAACGATTCGTTAAGTCAAAGAATACGTTGAACAGCGGCAACGTCATTCTAAACCGTAAATAGCGTGCCGCGCGTGTTCAGGCATCGGAAGTGGACGGCATCCAGCAGGCGCATCGCGATCTTCATTTGGCGGTCGAAGACCCCACCGAAATCAGCACATGACCTACTTCGCCTGACGAATCAGTGTTCGTCGCTACGGGGATCAACTTGGATCTCCCGGCTGGGGCAACTGCTGAACTTTTCGACGCCATGGTCGCTGCCTATGAGACATGGGCCGAGCCTCTCCGGCTCGTCTGGCGCAGGTCGCGCTCGGAAGAACGTCGGTGATAGCCGGCGACTCCGTGCTGGGCATCGGCGCAGGAACCGGTGCTTGTCACTTCGGGCGGCCGCCCTCGGCGCGAGTGTTACTGCCATCGATCTCCTCTGCGATGGTTGCCCGGCTGAACCAACGTTTGGCTCCTTACCCGGAATGCAAGGCGCTCGTGATGGACGGCCAGGCTCTCACGTTTGAGGACAGCACTTTCGACGACACCTTTTCCAACCTGGCGACCACCTTGTTTTCCAATTGTAGCGCGGGGTTGGACGAAGCTGTGCGAGTCGTGCGGCCGGGCGGATGGATGGGAATCGTACATTGGGCAAACCCGGAAGGCGCTGATATCTTCACCATCCGTTCACACGCCTTTAAGCAGCTTCCACTTCCGACGGGTTCGCCGGATGCACCAAAGCTCACCGCGCTCATGTCGGCCGATGAACTCAGGGTCGCCCTGGAAACTCGAGGGTGCGAGGACAAGCAGGTTGAGCGGCTGGATGCGCCGAGCCCATTGCCGCCGCGGGAAAGCTTCATGGACGCGCTGGATCCCATTTACAGCAGCTTTCCAACTTATCGTTTGCT
This sequence comes from Bryobacteraceae bacterium, assembly GCA_963844855.1. Lineage (GTDB taxonomy): Bacteria > Acidobacteriota > Terriglobia > Bryobacterales > Bryobacteraceae > DASQDN01. The sequence goes on along the minus strand of CAWJQP010000056.1, from coordinate 32,239 downwards.
CGACGAAACCATGCGTGGCGAGTTGCGCGTCCGGCTTGCGCGGGAAGCCCGACGGTGGGTTGAAGAGGACATGCCGGCAGGTCGCACAGCTAAAGTCCACTTGGCGCTCGCACGGCGCTCTGGCCGACCAGCCTAGCGGTGCGTCACCTCGACTTGTTCTTGTTACTAATGGTTGCACAGACGGAACATCGGATATTAGCTGGAAATTTCGTTCGGCGAAAATGGAGGTTATCAAGATATGGAGCAAGTATTACAAGTGGTCGTCGTCTTTTTCGCGGCATTAGCCACCGGTGGACTGATGGTCAACTGGATAGGGCTTGGACGCGCAATGTCTCGCCTCTCGGTATCGACCTATGTTGAATTCCATCAAGCGACCAACCGCACGTTCGATCCCTACATGCCGATCGTGGTTGTGGGCGCATTGTTGGGTGGTATTGTGCTCGCGATTCTCTCTCAAGGGATTCATTCGCTCTCCGGCGAATTGGCCATTGCTGGATCTGTTTGTTATGCCGCAGTCTTGGCGATTGCCTTGTCCACAAATGTCCGAATCAACAAAGAGATCGCACGATGGCCGTTCAGAAGCCGCCCGATGGCTGGACGCTTATCCGCGCCAGTTGGGTGCGATTTCACATTGTCCGCACTCTTTTTTCACTTCCAGGACTGGCCTGCTACGTTCTTGCTTGTCTTGTGAGTCGATGATTCGTTCTTGGTATTGCTCGATGCGGATGCGTTTCCGGCAAAGCCGCAGGAACTGAATCCGTGAGAGAGGCATGCTTCGTTCTTAAGCCAGTATCGTCATCGATGCCGGATAGCTCCGACATCGAGGCCAAGTGATGCCGTGCCGCCCGACCGACGATGCCTGCGGATTGTTGTGCCCCGACCCGATGAAGAGCTCGGTCGGATCAAGCCCCGTCGTGCGGAGTATCTGTGCAAAGTAATACCGGGGCGTTTGGAAACTCTGCTGCTGCCTGGCAAGCAGCAGGTGCGCGCTGGCGCTGAGGTCATCAGTCCTCCCTGGTCGCCAAGGGCGAGGAATCCGTCCATGCGGAGCGCCGAACTGGGAGCCCATCCCCTTCTCGCCGCTTCGGCGTTGAATGCTCCGATCGGCTGCCTGCCCCGCTGATGGCCAGTTGCACAGGCACCGGTAATCAGTCACAACGGAGCGCAAGCATTGGATCCACTCGCGTGGCTCCTCCCACGTAGGATTAACCATCTGATCGACTCACGTACATAGGGGGAGGACATACCGCGCGTCCTCTCGCCCTCGATATGCTTCAACTCCCCGATTCTCGCCACCACGGCCTGAAGGATCCGGTTGAAACCAGCAGCGGTTGTCGAATACCGCGCCACGCAGTGAGAGAGCCTGGACGCATTAATCGTGCCTCCGCGGCAAGTTTGTAGGTCCAGTCACAGAAGAAGAACAACAACAAAGAGAGTTCCAGTCACCCGGAGGAAACGTGCGCCCAAATGCCCGCCTTGTACTCGGTTACTACCCTTTGCCTGATGCAGAAGCCGTCCGTATCGGCAGATTTCTCGAATTCCCATCGTCGCCGGCAAACGCAATCGATCCCTGTGCGGGAACGGGAGCGGCGTTGGCGGCAATGACGGCGGCATCGAGCGCCCGACGCTATGCGATCGAGCTAGATGCGCACCGCGCCGGCGATGCACGAAAGCTCTGCCACGAAGTCATCCAGGGTAGTGCCTTTGACTGCCACTCGCCGGTTGAATCGTTCTCTCTGCTCTACCTCAATCCGCCTTATGACTTCGAAGTGGGCGAAGGAAAGAACAGTCGCATGGAACGCCTGTTCCTTGAGCACTGCTTCCGATGGTTGAAGCCAGGTGGCGTGCTCGTGATGATAATTCCGTTCAACCAGATTTATGAATGTCGCGGCGTGCTGACTCCTCACTTCCGCGACAAAGCCATTTATCGGCTCACCGATCCGGAGAGTGTCCGGTACAAGCAGGCGGTTGTCTTCGGCGTGCGGCGCACGCGGCAAGAACGAGACCGGCTGACGGATTTCTCCAGTCAGCAAGCGAACGTTAAGCTACGCGATCTGACGCGAAACTACTCGGATATCCCATCTCTGCCGGACATCGCCGACCGTGTGTTCCTCCCGCCGGCATCCGAAGCCGCGCGGCTTGAATACAGAGGTCTACCGCTCGACACGATCGAGGACATGCTGGCGAAGTCGCCGGCGTGGCTCCAGGCGCGGAGAGTTACTCACGCCGAGCAAGTGGCATTCTCGGGACGGCCGCTGACTCCTCTGCATGCAGGCCACGTTGCCGCTTTGCGCCGTTCGCGGCCTGCTCAACGGCGCTTCGGCGAAGGCGCGGATCGGCATGTAGCTTTTTGGGAAGCGGTGAAGGTCTCGGACAAAACAGAAGAAGAAGGCGAAAATGGCGAAATCGTCATCAGGGAGAAGGAACGATTTTCACAACGGCTGACATTGTTGTACACAAACGGCCGCTTCGCGCTGCTGTCGGAGAAAGGCAAGGAGAATCAGATTGGAGAACGCCCACCTGCGGATGGGGAAGCTCACCTTTGTCCGGCAGACGAAGGACAGCATCACCCATGTAACCCTGCACCTTGAACGCCTGATCGCCGAGGCTCCAGCGGAACGGGGCGGAAGTAGCCTGACTCCATTTGGTTTCCGTCTTCGGTGGAGATCAGGAGATCGGCGCGATCGCTGCAGCGGCTGCCGATGGCCAGCTCTTTCAAATTCACGCTCACGGAACGGAATTCATCGGCACATTAGAAGAGAAACCGATCCTCTATCGCGCCTCGCTCCAGATCGCCGGCCGGAAGCGCCCGGTCCGTCATCTGGTGATCCTGTCGAAGGCGCTCTTCGAAACCACGTTTGGAGCGGACGCCAAAGCCCGGCGAACGATCCTGTGCGACAACTCGGCCGAGTTTGTTCTTCACCGGCTGGCAATCCGATTCGGGCTGCCCGTGCTTCCGGAGTGGGCGGCCTGGTTTCATTCCGAACTCATCCGGCGCAGCATGATCGAGGAGCTGGTTGGCCTCAACTGCTCACCGATCGCGGTCAAAGGTACGAAACTCCGAATGCTTCGTATCCTCGGCCAAGGCTTACGGCGAAAGGCAATCCAGATTCCGCCTGCGAGTGTCGCCGAAGCGCCGCAAACAGCGTAAACACCCTCTCACAATTCGGAAAGGAGCACACCGCATGGGTGCGCCACAAAGCATATCGGAATACCTGCGTGCGCTACGGCCCTGTACTTGGAAGCTCGCGTATTAGAGCAATTCCCGCCGCTTCACGAACCGGGAGATCCGCTCTGGCCCGGTATTCACCAGTTGAAGCGAACGCCGTTCCCCGCACAGGCTCTAGCCATCATGGGCATCGTGAAACGCTGGGAGCAAGCGCGGTGCGCAGCGGCTGTCGCGGAGTGTGGCACCGGAAAGACGCTCATCTCTTTGGGTAGCGTGTTCACGCACGCAAAAGGAAGACACTTTACAGCGCTTGCGATGGTGCCTCCGCAGCTCGTCGAGAAATGGGCTCGGGAGTGCTTCCTAACCCTGCCGGGAATTCGAGTCTTCGTCATTGATGGCGTGCGTAACGGCGTCGGTTCCAACGGGTTCACCGGAGTAAACGAAGTGCGCTTCCGGAATGGGCGCATCGTGCGGGAGGGTGTTAAAACGACGCTCAGCGAATTGCGGCTTCGAAAGACGCACCGCTCGGCCCGAGCACGTTGGAGTGCGAACATCGGAGCGCCGTCAATCCTGATCGCCTCGAGGGAGAGGGCGAAGCTGGGCTATTTTTGGCGGCACAGTTTCGGCACGCCGCGAAGCGGGCCGTATCTCGGCAGTGTGGTCAATCCGGATACTGGCAAGCCCGTCCTCATGGCTGACGATCAACTGCGGCGGTCAGACTTTCGGAAGGTGAAGCACAGCGAAACCGTGCTGCCGGACTCGGAGAAATCGCGCCGGTCATTCTTTAGCCCACTCTGGCAGGCAGACAACACCAAGATCGCGCGCATGGCGCCTATCGAATTCATCGGGCGTTATCTGGGTGATGGATTCTTCGATTACGGCATTGCCGATGAGGTTCATGAGTTGAAGGGATCGAGTGCGCAAGGCAACGCACTGGGGACGATCGCCGCAGCCTGCGAACGGACAGTGATTCTCACCGGAACGCTTCTAGGTGGCTATGCCGATGATCTTTTTCAAATCCTTTACCGCACTAATCCGAGCCTGATGCGGGGCGAAGGCTTCGATCCGGGCGAATGCGGAGTGCGCCAGTTTGCGGACGCGTACGGCGTTCTAGAGAAAGTCACCACCATCGAGGCGGCGGAAAATGCCTGCTCGAAGGCGAAGGTAACGACGACTGTCAAGCGGCGTCCAGGCGCCTCGCCGCTGCTCTTCGGCAAGTACTTGATGAACATGGCGGCGTTCGTGTCTCTCGAAGACATTTCAGACGCGCTTCCTCCATATCGGGAAGAGGTGCTTTCGGTAGAGATGGATCCGGTTCTCAAAGAAGCGTACTCACGGATGGAAGACGATATCCGCGAAGCGATTCGCGAGCATCCGGGAAATGCATCGGTGATCAGCACCGCCATGAACGCGTTGCTGCTTTATCCCGACCGGCCGTATGGCCTCGGGACACTGTATGGATACGAGCGCAATGAGGAAACAGGCGAGCGGGAGAAGTTCGTCATCGCGAATCCGCCGGATCTCGATGAGCATTTCACGTATGCCAAGGAGCGCCGCCTGATCGAGGAGTGCAAAAAGGAGCTAGCCCTGGGGCGCGCGGTTCAGCTGTATGCGGTATATACGCAGAAGCGCGATGTGACGCGTCGGCTGAAGGAACTCCTAGTGCGAGAAGGAATCCAGGCAGAGGTCTTGACGGCTGACGTTCCGCCGGAACAGCGCGAAGCCTGGTACGAGCGGCACCTGAAGAAGGGAATGCAGGTTTCGATTTGCCACCCAAAGCTCGTAATGACCGGCCTCGACATTTTGGCCTGCGCCACAATTTTGTTCTATGAGACGGGGTACTCAACCTACGTCTTACGGCAGGCGAGCCGGCGCAGTTGGCGTATCGGCCAGAAGAACCCTGTCCGCGTTGGGTTTCTCGTCTATGCAGGAACCGCTCAGGAAAGCTGTCTTCGTTTGATGGGCAAGAAGCTGCTGGTCTCCCTCGCGATGGAGGGCAAGCTGCAGGCCGAGGGCCTGCAATGTATGGACGAGGACGACGATCTGATGACTGCGATGGCACGCGAATTGGTGACCAAGCAGGGCGTAGGGGAGGAGGCGGCGACTATTTGGAGATCCCTCCAGATCACTCATGCGCCCGCCTCGCCAGCGATTCAGTTTCTACAGCCCGAAGCGGTTGAAGAGGTGGAGCCGGTCAGCGAATCGGTCTGGCTGCCGTCCACGGGACCGGCGACGCAACTGTCGCTTTTTTAGGGCGCGATCGGCGCCCTTTTCTTGCTCCCCTTTCAAAACGAAAGCAATGCCGGAGGTGAATGATGGCCGTGCCAATTGCCATTCGTCCCGCGGAAGCGGAGTCGATCTTCGACGTCGGCCGGCGTCTCAACAGCCTTCTTGAGGAAGCCGAGCGTCAGACCACCGAGGGACAACTGCCCGAGAGCGCGAGATCTCGCTTGGCAGATGTGCTCGACGCATTGCGGGTTAGGCTTGGCCGCAAGACGGAACGGGATCCACGCTCTCTGTTTGACCTCGACGAACAGCTGGTTGAGCTGATGGACCGGGTCGAGGAAGCACTGCCGAGAGCGGCGAAATCCCGGAGGACCTCGTCCAGGAAGTGAACGACTATCTGGAAGCGTTCCGGTGGAAGGTGGATCGGATCGCAAGCTACTGGCGGTGGCAGGAATCGATGGCCACCATCTGCGGCCAGGAGGCGGAGCGGCTGGCAGCACGGAAGAAGGCCGCAGACGGCCGCGTAGAACGGCTCAAGAGTATGCTGCTGGCGTTCATGATGTCGCGAGGGGTAAAGAAGCTCGAAGGCGACAAGTCAAGCATCGGGATGCAGCAGAACAGCACGGCCTCTCTTGTCATCGACGATCCGCTCCAGGTCGGCGAATGCTTCACCGAGAATGCCATCCGATTCACCAAAACGGAGTTTCAGGAACTGCTCTACCAACTACCAGAAGGGGACCTGCGAACGCGGCTGGAAACCTTGTTTAAAGGCGACGGGTGGCAGATCAATGGCAGCGCAGTCCGAGCCTCCATTGTGAACGGGTCTCCGGTGAAAGGAGCGCGCCTGATCAAGGGTCACCACGTCCGGGTGCGCTAGCGGAGTGGTTTGGTGTTTCTGGATGGAATGCTCGACAATACCTGGAGTCGGAGCAAATCTGTGCTGATGCTTGCGGTCGCTGTGACCCTCGCGCTGATGTGGCTGATGTGGCTCGCGCAGGGAAAACTGGAGAAGTATGGCTTCAACGCGCTGCACTGGCGTCCGATTCCGGCTCGCTATCTAGCACGCGCCGCCGTGCTCGGAGTGATAGCTGCAAGTGCGGCCTTCTGGTTGTTCCGATCCTACGCCCGGGCTGTTCCGGCATTTCAAGAGGTGTGGATGGGAATCACGCTGGGCCCCCTGCTCGAAGAGTTGGTATTCCGGGGCTATCTGTTCTGGGGCGTGCATTGGTTTCTCCGGCGTTTCATCTCTCGAAGTGGATGGCTCACCGTCGTCGTCATTGCGGCGGTGTTCGCGCTCAGCCATTTCGCCAAGCCCGGAATCACACATAGCCAAATTGCGTCCGTCTTCGGCACGGGCCTACTCTACGGTTGGCTGCGGCTGAAAAGCGACTCCACGGTTCCTCCCGTTTTCGCTCATACGTCGTACAATGCCACGATCTTCCTGGCAGCGACGTTCCTGTAGTCCTTCCTCATTATTTCCGATTCAAAGGGCTGGCGAGGCCTGCTCGTCATCTCGAAGGAGTTGATCGGTGTCTCATTCCACAGAAGAATTCCGAAGTCTGCTCAAAGCCGTACGGCGTGCCGGTACTCCCTTGGTTGCAATCCGGACCGCAGATCCGGCGAGCGCCGTCGCTCAAGCAGCAACATCTATTGGCGGCGAGAAGGATACGCCCCTCATCGCTTGGGACATTCTCAACGGTCTAGTGGGCCGAAATGAGGCGGGAAATGCGGCGATCACCAAAGTAGTCGGCGAGACCTCAACCACCATTGGGCCGGCCGACGCACTCGCCGCGGCTCAGAAGATCGCGAAGGATACGGTGTTCTGCTTCCTGAACCCGCAGCGAATTTGGGAACAGCCCGACATCGTGCAGGGCATCTGGAACTTGCGCGACGTCTTCAAGTCCGGTGGTCAGATGCTCGTGTTGATAACTACTCCGGGAGCGAGCTTGCCAGCCGAGCTGCAGAGCGATGTCATAGTGATCGACGAGCCGCTGCCTTCCCCGGAGGAACTGACGGCTGTGGTCCGGCAGACTTTCGAGGCGGCCGAACTCGCCGAACCGGAAGAGGCAATTGTTTCCAAGACAGTCGATGCTTTGGTGGGCCTGGCCGCTTTCCCCGCCGAACAGGTCCTCGCGATGTCGCTATCGAAAGCGGGTCTCGACTTCGCGCGTCTCTGGGACCGCAAGCGCCAAGCAGTAGAGCAGACTCCGGGTCTGACGATCTGGCGCAGTGGCGAGACCTTCGATGAGATAGGCGGCTGCGAGAACATCAAGCGCTTTCTCCGCGCCGTGCTTCATGGGCAGGAGGCGCCTCGCGTGATCGTCTTCGTGGACGAAATCGAGAAAGCCTTCGCCGGCACCGGAACGGACATGTCGGGAGTGAAAACTGAGATGACCGGCACGATGCTCAGCTGGATGCAGGATCACGGTGCCGATGGCACGATCTTCATCGGCCCAGCCGGTGCAGCCAAGTCGGCCGTGGCGAAGGCTGCCGGCGCGACCGCAGGAATCCCGACCGTTGCCTTCGACCTGTCTGCCATGCAGAGTTCTCTGGTGGGCGGCTCCGGCGAGCGGCTGCGGGCAGCCCTTCAGGTTGTCGATGCCATCTCGCAGGGGCGCAGCCTGTGGATTGCGACCTGCAATTCGATCGCGAGCTTGCCGCCGGAACTGCGGCGGCGCTTCACGCTGGGCACATTCTTCTTCGATCTGCCGTCAGCCGAAGAGCGCGAGGCCATCTGGAAGATTTACCGCGAACGGTGGAACCTCGATGGCAGGGTGCCCGACGACGACGGCTGGACCGGCGCCGAGATCAAGGAATGCTGCCGAAAAGCCTGGCGATTGAATGTGTCGCTGGAAGAGTCGGCGCAGTACATCGTCCCGGTGTCGCGGTCGGCGGCGGATCAGATCGCAACTCTGCGCGGGCAGGCCTCCGGACGGTTCCTGAGCGCATCAAGAGCCGGTGTGTACACCGCTGATAGCAACAACGCGGCGGTCACTCACGGCAAGCGAACTTTCCGGGAAATCAACGAATGATTGGGAGAACACCATGAGCAAGTACGAAGAGATGAAGACTACTCTCACCGAGGAGTGCTTCCTGGTCGAGGCGCTCCGAGAGTTTGGCTACACGCCGGAAGTCCGCCGAGAAGGTACCGCGCTCTATGGCTTCGCAGGCGACGAGCGTCCGGAGCGGGCGCAAATTGTGATCCGCCGCCGACAGCTCGATTCAGCGAGCAACGATATCGGCTTTGCCCGGGACGCCACCGGAGTCTATCGCGGAATCATCAGCGAGTACGACCGCGGTATCGGCTTCAACGAAGCATGGCTCGGTCGGGTTGCACAAGCGTACAAGGAGCGTCAGACGTTAGCCGTGGCGAAGGCCAAAGGCTACGTGTTCCGAGGCCGGCAGGTGATCGATACTCCGCAAGGCAAGAAGGTGCAACTGCGGTTCTCGGTGCGCTGAAGGGAGGCTGCTATGAAAGAGAAAACGATCACGATCGAGATCGATGAGCAGGGGAATAGCTCCATCGACCTAGCCGGTTTTGCGGGTAAAGGCTGCGGCGATGTCGCCAAAGCGTTTCAAGGTTCCGATACCGTCACGAAGTCCGAGAAGAAACGCGAATTCCACGTCGAGACGCCGGAGAAGCAAGTGCAACAGCGACGCGGGTGAGAAGAGACCGAGAGGTGCCCCATGTTGGCTGAGAATCATAGCAGTCCGAATGTTTCGCTAATACTTTGGTTTGCGGTTTAAGGTCCACTCGATGTTGGAGACGAGCCGGGTCAATGGACCCGGTCGACGGGCGGTCATCTGGCTGCAAGGCTGCTCGCTCGGCTGCAAAAAATGCTGGAATCCAGCCACGCATTTGTCCGACGGCGGGCTCGATATGACGGTGACTGCGGTTGCGGGCTGGATCAGGAAACTATGGGACAGGGACATCGTGTCGGGCCTGACTGTCAGCGGAGGCGAGCCCATGGAGCAGGCGCTGGCGCTTGCGACCGCCCTTGAAACGCTGCACGATGTGGTTCCAGCGCTCAGCATGGGCCTGTTTTCCGGCTACTCAGAAGCTGAATTGGATCGAGGTCTCTATCGATGCGCGACGGGGCGTGCCGAGCAGAACAAGAGACTCTGGCGGCGTATTCGACGACAGCTCGATTTCGCAGTCCTCGGCCGCTACAACCACGAGCAACCTGCCTCCGATCCGCTGATCACCAGCCGGAACCAAACGCTGCGGCTATACAGCGATCGCTACTCTCTCGCCGACTTTGGCCCTCATGATGTCGAGATCTCCATTGACACAACGGGACTGGCACAAATCACTGGCTTCCCGGTTCGCGGCCCCTTGTCTTAACACCGGACGCTGACTCGAAGCACGTTCCTCTCCCGCCGCTTTCCGGCGGAATTCCTTACTCAAACCATTACCGAAGAGGTCTGTCATGGCTACTCAAGAAACTCTCTTTGTCTCTAACGACGGTGTGCCATCCGTCGCGATTTTGATCGCAAACTCGCCGGCGATGTCTGGCAGCGACGGCGCTCCAGTTCACATCCCCATTCATGACCCGGGCGTCGATCTGGCGCGCAAGACGGTGTGCATCAAGGTGCGGCTGTCCACGATGGGCAACACACGCAAAGTCTCGACTTCACAGATCGAAGCCGACGCAGACAAGGCCCTACTGCGTGTGTCGAAGCATTTGCTTGATTCGGCGGAGTTGAAAGCGATCAGGCAATTTGACGGCGAGATCCGGCGATACCTCTACAACATCTGCCTGCCCTTCGAGATAGGGATCCACCTGTTGCCGATCGCGGCGCTCCAAACCGTCGAAGACCGGCTGCGGCAATTTGCCGTGGATCGCGTTCAGCTCATCGACGCCTTTCTTGACGGCGTATCCGAGCCTGTGCCAGGACGCGGCGCAGCGGCCTGCGCGGTCTGTACAATCCCGCCGACTACCCGCCGATCGATGACGCGCGGCAACAGTTCGGCCTTTCGTGGCAATACGTCAGCTTCGGCGTTCCCGACCAACTGAAAGGAATCTCCCAGGACGTTTGGGAGCAGGAGCGGGAGAAGGCGGCCCAGCGCATGGCCCAGGCATCATCGGAGATCCAGCAGGTTCTTCGAGAAACCATGGCCGGGCTTGTTCAGCACATGGCCGACCGGCTCCAGACGAGCGAGGACGGCAAGCCGCTGCGCTTCAAGAATTCCACCGTATCGAATCTCGTCGAGTTTCTGGCAAACTTCGAGTTTCGCAACGTCACCGACGACACCGAGCTGCAAAATCTCGTTGCGCAGGCGCGTCAGATGCTGCAGGGCGTGGATGCCGAGGATTTGCGCTCGACCGGTGAACTGCGAACCAAAGTCCAGCAGGGCATGACGAACCTTGCCGCGCAACTGGACACCTTAGTCGTCCGCGCCGGCGGCCGAAAGTTCCGTTTCGAGGAGGATGAATCGTGTGCGCCGGGTTCGTAGCAGCGTTAGTCGAAGGCTTCGAGGGCACGCTCGACGAGGTCCTCGCTCGTCTGGTAGAAAGCGACCTGCGGCGGGACGTCGAGGCGCTGCAGCAGCATCTTGCCGAAGTGAGAGAGCGCTGGTTTTCCGCTCCATGAAGAGACGATGCTTTGATCCCACCGCAATCTAAGCACGTCGCGTCGAGCACGGCCTTTCACTGTTCTATCTGCCCCTGTTCTATCTGGACAGCCGGCTCCATCGTCCTCCACACCGAGTTTTCGGAGTCCATGCCAAGTCGGACGTCGGAAGCCATTCGAATGCCCGAAATAAGGAGATCACATGTTCGCAGAACTCGCACCGTTACTCAAAGAACGCACTTTGATGTTGACCGTCGCGCGAATCGATGAAGTTCGGATTCAGGTCAACGTTATTCCAACAGTTCACAAGGAACACGACCAAACCGAAGGGGCTCTCACGATTCCACTGTCCCTCACCGGAACGGCGGAGGAACTTGATTGCGACCTCGCGGCTCAACTCAAGAGCTTCGTCGCGACCGTCGTTCGCACCGGCTCGAATTTGAAAGAGATCGAGGAAGCTCACAACACGGCCATCAAAGAAATCGAGGCCAAGAATAAGGAAGCTCTCGATAAGAAACGGAAGGCCTCCGGCGGGGCCAAGGCTGCCGCGGATGAGAAGGCGAAGCTCCCGGGTCCGGTAGTCAAAGACGGGAAGCCCGTATTCGGAACCAAGAACGGTCCGAGCGACACAGTCAGCCTCTTTGATCCTCCGGCACGCAACGCCACTACGGCAACGCCAACCGAGACACCAGCAGAATCCGAAGAGATCACCAGCGCTGAGTCGGAAGAAGGCGCCGATAGGAACAGCACAAAAGCTGAGCCCTTAAACTATCCCGACTGAAGTCCGCAAGATCCTAGAGTCTTGCCGGGTTCTTGGCCTACATTGCCACTCCAGCACAATCTTACTTGCCAAAGAGCGGGATAGACCTCTCGAACATGGGATGGGTTCTTTCCGTGTTCGACGGTCCAGAAGTTGTCGAAATGCAACGGCGCAAACGCTGTGGGCCTGGCAGGCCGAAGAGCGTGGCCAGTTTTCGTATGCGGGACCCTTCATGGTGATCGATAGACGCGCCGTTGATCGCAGTTGATCCCCGATTGAGGGAGGAAGTATCCCGTTGAACGATTCCTATTCTGCGCGCAGGGCAATCACCGGGTCGACGCGAGAGGCTCTGCGAGCTGGCAGGTAAACGCCAACGAGCACTGCAAGAATCAACGCGGTTCCGGCTGCGAAATATGTGACTGGGTCGGCGGGGCTCACACCGAACAGCAGCGACTTCATCAGGCGTGTCAGCGCAAACGCCGCCGTCAGCCCGCAGACCGCACCAATGCCGGACATCGTCAGGCCATAGCGCAGGAACATGCCGGTGACACCCCGAAGGGGAGCGCCCAGGGCGATCCGTATTCCGACTTCCCGAGTCCGCTGGCGCTACGGAATATGACACGACTCCATAGATCCCGACCACGCCCAAAAGGAGCGCCATGCTCCCGGCGATCGCCAGCAGCACCAGCGTGAAGGAGGTGCTGGCGAGATTGCGTTCATATACGGATTCAAGCGTCTTCACGTCAACCGGTAAACTCGAATTGACGCTGACAACCGCCTCTTGGATTTCCCGTCGCAATGTCGCGGATCCCGCCCTCGGCGTGCGAATCAGATAGGCCACCCAACGAGTTGCGTTATCGCGGGCGGCCGTGAGATTCCGCTGCAGCAAAGGCCAGTAGACGATGCTGGGCGCTTTCAGATTGATGCCATCGTCGTGCAGGTCCGCCACGACTCCGATCACTTCGCGCCACTCATCCCTGAGCGTGTTGCGGATGCGTTTGCCAACCGCAACACGTGGGTCGCGCCAAAGCTCGCGCGCCATATTCTCGGAGATGAGTGCTACCGGCGTGCGGTTGTACAGGTCGTTCCAGCTCAGATCACGTCCCGCAATCAGGCGGCTGCCGATCGCGGAAACATAACCCGGAGAGATGAACTTCGAACGCCGGATCGGGAGAACGCTGCCTTCAGGCAACGATTGGTCCTCCGCATAAACAGGATTCGACGATCCCCCTTCGAGCGGAATCCCACTGGCTAACGCGACTGTGGAAACACCCGAAAGCGTCTCGATCTTCCGAAGGATCGACTCCTCCATTCGCATGGCTTGCACTGGCTCTTTCACGAGAGTTTCGGGAATCATGATGCGAACGGTCTCGAGTTCCGATGCGCCGGAAAAGCCTGGATCGACGTTGCGCAGCGCTTGGAAGGTACGGATCATCAAGCCGGAGCCAATCAGCAGGACCAGCGCCAGTGCGACTTGCACTACTACAAGAACGTTGCGAGTGCGGTGACGTTCCTTTCCCCGCGGTAATCGACCGGTTGCCGGCGCCCAACGGACGAGAGCTGGGGCCGCACATGCTTGAAGACTGGAATCAGCCCGAACAACAAACCTGATACGAGCGAAACCCCGACGGTGAATGCACGCACAATGGGATCAACCGAAATCTCGTGGATGCGTGGTAGCCGCGACCACTCCGAGGTCACGAGCATCCGCAGGCCTGCATACGCAAGCGCCAGCCCCAGTATGCCGCCGCCACGCCCAGCAATACGCTTTCAAGCAGCAGGTCCCGCGCAAGGCGTCCAAATCCCGCTCCCAGTGCGGCGCGAACCGCGAGTTCATGCCGGCGTCCGTCGGAGCGGACCAGAAGGAGATTGGCCACATTGGCGCATGCGATCGACAGCACAATGCCCACGGTACCCATCAGCACCCAAAGCATGTCGCCGATATTTCCCACCAGATCGTCCTTGAGGGGTAGAAGCCGCGGAGCGATGCGGGCATCCGTGAACGCATTCCGTGCAAACCCGGGGTTCATGCCGAACTTCGCCGGCGCCATGGGCAGCATGCGAGCGACATCCACGTTCGCCTGCTCGAGCGTCACACCCTGGTTTGAGCCTCGCGATGCCTTTACAGCAGAAGCTGATCAGGTGAGTGCTCGCACGGCTAATTCGCATGGGCACCAACAAGGAGATGGTGCGATCCATGAACTCAAACGACTGCGGCAGAACGCCGATTACTGAATACGCATCGCCATCCAGTACGATGCGGCGACCGAGAACAGAGCGATCTCCGGCGAACCTCGATTTCCAGTACCCATCGGAAAGCATAACCGTACGTTCGCTATTTGGGTCGTCGTCCGCGGCAGTGAACGCGCGCCCGAGCACCGGTTGGATACCCAACGTGGCGAGAAACCGATGAGTTGCCGTCAGACCTTGTACTCTTTCAGGCTCAGCCATGCCTGTAATCGTCCACGACCTGTTGTCCCACATGGCGACGTTCGGAAAGACGCGGTTTTCTTCGCGATAGGTGAAGTACAGCGATTGCGCGAGGTTGAGTCTTTCCATCTTGATCCCCGGTGCGGTATGGGACAGGTCTACAAGCTCCTCTGAATGGGGATAAGGCAGAGGCTTCAGCAGCACCCCATGGAGCACGGTGAAGATCGCAACGGTGGCGCCGATGCCCAACGCCAGAGTCAGGACGCTGACCACCGAAAAGCTGGGGTTTGCGCCGAGCCGCCTGGCGGCATAACGCAGATCGGCAAATAGAGTGTCCATCGTGTTTTCCCATCCATAGCTGCGCACTTGCTCTCGAATCGCGGTGGCAGTGCCCAGTTCCAGACGGGCGGCTCGCCGCGCCTCGTCCGGGGACAGACCTTTCGCGATGAGCGCGGACTCGGACTCTTCCAGATAGTGGCTGACCTCGTCGGCGATCTCCTGGTCAGCGGCTCGCCGGTTGCGCGAGCACGCGTACGCCACCGATCAACTGGCGCCATAATGACAACGGCTTACCCCTCGGCTTTCAGCAGCCGTGCAACCGCGGAAACCCGGCGGTTCCAATCGGCAGTTTCCAGTTCCAATTGTTTCCGCCCAGCACGGGTGAGCGAATAGTACTTCGCCCGCCGGGAGTTATCCGTCTGGCGCCATTCGGAATCAAGCCACCCGGCGCGTTCCAACCGTTGAAACGCAGTGAGGAGCGATCCGGGATTGACTTTGAAGACCCCGCGCGAAATCTGCTCAATCCGCCGAGCCACCCCGAAGCCGTGCATGGGCTCCAGGCTGAGGGTCTTAAGGATGAGCATGTCCAGCGTGCCCTGGATCACGTCAGTATTTGGTTCTTCCATGAGGATGCGCGCACTGTCTAGTGTAGCCGTTGTTCATATTGACAGTCAAGATGTGACGTTCAACTGAACACCAGCCCTCTGAACTCAAGATGCGTCTCGTAGTCGGCAAGGGTAGAGCTATTCGATACGAACGGCAATTGCCGAATGTGGATCGCGGGCAAGCACCGATTAGCCGCGACCGACGAAGCTTCGTCTAGCGGTTTATGCCAGCCGCGAATCCTTCGATTTCAAGAAGCGTCACCGAACTCCAGCGGCCTCAATCGAGCCGCGGCCACTTTCAGGGCCACAGGGACTCGACGCGAAGAATCGGATAAGTTCATCTCCTGTGCGCCTGAACCTTCAAAACGATGGCACGAGTTCTCATTAGCGACAACCTACAAGGAAAGGAGAAAAAGGAAGAAGAAACAATCATGGCAATCACTGTCACCCCTATGGGCCGTTTATTCCAATTCGCCGGAATTCGGTTGCCCGATCCTAACCCAGCGATGGGCGTAGATGAAGTCAAGAACTTATATTGCGCCCAGTACCCAGAACTGACGACCGCAACCGTCAACGGCCCGGAAGCCGTGGGCGATAAGATGCGCTACACGTTCGAGCGAGCGATCGGCAGCAAAGGGTAGCGGATGAAGCGTCGGGATATCGATCGGGAGAAGGTCCTGCGCGAACTCAATCAACTCGCCAAGGGCGAGCACGTTACTCAGCAGACTCCGTTGAAGAGGTACCTGCAATGCCCCAACTGGCAGAAGGCGGCGGCGCTTGTGCTGGATGCGCTCCATTCGTCTCAAAGGAAACGCGGTGGAACGCGCCTCTTGGCGCCGCCCACTTCGCTTCCTCCCGTCTGATGGCGGCGGGGTGCGGACTTACGATTCCGCGCCTCAGAGACGTTCCACTCGAGCATCAATTGTGGCAGGGCGAGCAAGCGGCCGCCCGCCTCGCGCGGACCCTGCTCGAAGCAGAAATTGCGGAGGTGAGCGATTGGGCTCTTACCAAAGGAAATGCCTTCGCCTTCGTGAAGAAGGCACTAGAACGCTGGCTGTGCCAGCACCACGACACCGCGATTGGCGAGCAGTTCTTTCTGGATGTAATGCTCTCGACCAGCCTCGACAGATACACGCCGCGTGAGGATCAGCGCGGTGTGTCACAGGTGTATCTCACTCTCGAACCGGAGTCAGCGGGATACGTTGTTCTTGGTCCGACGTTACGGCTGCTCGATACCGTCCACCCGCGACTTCCGGCAACGTTCGCCGATCGGTTCCTCAGTGCCCTCAATAGGTGGATAAGGGTCTACGACTACCGGGAGGCCGAGGAGCGAATCGAGACGGTTCGCGAATGGTATGAGTCGGATCCCGACGGAAGCGAGGTGGAGTTGCCCGATATCGACCGCTCGATCCCGGCGCCAATGCGAAAACGACCGCTAAGCACACGGGGCATTCGGCAGTTGGTTCCCGGGATTACGAACCCGCTGGCGCGGCGACTGATGGGAAGCGTCATCGAGCTCGACAGGTTGTCGAATCAGGGGAAACGTCCTGATGTAGGCGAGGACGCACGCGAGTCGCTGATGGATTGCGGCGAGCCCGTTCCGGCGCTCGTCGCGGTCTTCGAAGCAAATGATGCCATTGAAGGCTCCTTTGAGGAAGAACGTCACGGAATGCTGGAAGTGACGCCGGAGCCGAATGTCCTAATCCCGTTCAACGGCGAGAACACGGCCAGTGCTTCCGAAGCTTTTTCTGTGCTGTCCATTCTGTGCGAGACACTCGCCTGCGCGAGCAGTCTCATCGGAATCATGCCTGGCCAACCAAAGCAAATGGAGGAATAACGATGACGAGCTATGTGGAAATAGGCGGCAGCGAAGCGCTTACCCTAAAAGGCGCTCTACTCCTTTATCAGGGCAGAAACCACGGCTTTGTTAGCTGGCATGAGTTGCGGAAAGACCCGTCTGGCGGAGCTCCATTCCTGGGCGAGGCGCAGGAGCTGACGACAGAGTTCGTTCACCGTCTGGCTCAGGGCTTGGGGAGGCAGATTCCAGTGGAAGTGCTCCCCGAGAACATTGTGGTTCGCACCGCCGAGACCCTTATGTGGTGGACGCCGCCCACCGTCCACACAATGTTCTTCCGTCCGACAGACGAGGAGGCAGCGACGCTCAGCGGGAAACGTTTTCCGCAGCCGGCGCTCGTGTGGAAAGTGACTGGTAAGGATCTTTGGGTACGGGCCTTGGTCGGCAACCAGCGGCCGACTGCAGACACAAAGCTGATGACAGCACCCTACTGGAATGTAGATGGCGAAACAGGCTGGACGTGCCAAGGAAGCATGCGCTCGCCTGAGGAACCAGGGAGCGATGCCATTCCGCTATGGGAGAAGGCGTTCTTTCAAAGCGAGTTCACCCATCAAACAGGACCACGCAGGCTGACCACTCACCCCGACGGCTTCTTCGGACTGTGGCGCGGGTTGGCCGGCAGGAAGCTTTTCCCGGGAAAGTATCTCGCTCCCGGCAGGGAATCACTGAAAGAGTTCGCCAAGCGCGAACGATGAAGGAGGCGACGTGAAGATTTGGAAGCCCACACTCGAATCTCTGCTCAGCGAAGCTTTTGCTCCGGTCTACCTGCAATTGTTCAGTGTCTGCCGGAACATGGAACTGGGCGGCGATTCGCTCCCGATGGTCGCTTGGTACATCTCGGCCGCTGGATGAAACGATGAGGAGCGGCTCGTTGAATGGCGCGCACAGGTTACTCCGGAAATGCCTGCGACTGCTCCCGACCTTCCCGAGCTTCGAGAAGCTCACGAGAAGGCACTTCAGGTGAAGCAACGCATTCTCAGTATCCTCAGCTCGCAGGAGATCGAGACGCGGGAAGGCTCGGTCTCTGATGAAGCGGTTCTCGGCGATCTGCCGGAGGAGCTTCGCTAATCGCGCGTATCGCAGCTCGCTCGCCTTAGGACTGCCACAAGAAAGAGGTTGCTCATGCACCTTCTGAATGCAGAACTTCTGCGTCGCCCGGTGCGGACCTTAGTGGTGGGTTGCGGTGGCTCCGGGAGTGCGATTGCCAGCGGACTCCCGTATCTCCATCAAGCCATGCTCATAGCCGGGCATCCCGGTGGCCTGCACGTGACCATAGTCGACGGGGATCTGATCTCAGCCACGAATTGCGTCCGCCAGCCATTCTCAACGGCCGAGATCGGCCTCAGCAAGGCGGTCGTGCTCGTTAGCCGCCTGAACCTGTTCTGGGGACTAAACTGGTCCGCCGTGCCGGAATATCTGACTGAGCAGAGCGATCTGTCCAACTTCGATATTGTGATCGGCTGCGTGGATACGCGAGGCGCGCGCAAGCTGATCGATAAAAAGGTCTCCGGCGTGCGAAGCCGCGTCGCATACTACCTGGATTTGGGAAACTCATCCGACAGTGGGCAATTCGTTCTTGGACAGCCACTCAACAGCCGGAATCGGCGCACCGCCAGTCGTCTTCGCGTTGCGCCGGAGCTGTTTCCGGAGATTGTTGATGAACGCCTCGATGCAGGCGACGGACCGAGCTGCAGCGCGTTAGAGGCTCTCGAGCGCCAAGCTCCATTCGTGAACGCGGCGCTGGCGCAACATGCGCTAGCGCTGCTGTCGCACCTGTTCCGGTACGGCCAGCTCGAACACCACGGCGCATTTGTGAACATCGCGACGAACCGCGTGCAGCCCATCGCTGTGGACTCGCGCCTGTGGCGAAAGATGCGCAAGCGGGGACGGCAGGCCGCCTGAAATTCAATTCACCGTAGTGTTTTCTGCCACAAAATTCGGGCCCGTCCGTAGCGGACCTTCCGCATCTTCGGCCAGCTCTTCGGGCATTGGCAGAACCAGACGCGAGGCGTCGCTTTCCGGCTCACCGCACCTTGGGCACACACCGGCATGGGACTCGTTCACGCACGGGTCCCGTTCAAAACCGCAATTCCGGCATTTGTCGAGCATATGTTCTTCGATCCTCCTGGTCCACAGTCTAGGAGAAGACTGGGATTTCGCCAAGTCACTTTGCCAGGAGTTCACCAACGCTTTGAAAACGTTAGTTGTTGTGCGCCTGCAGGCGACGGATTTCATCCAACACTTCTTCCGTCCGCTCGCGGGCGAAATCTGTCATCACAAACGACACCAGGCGGTTGCGAAATTCGAGAACACCAAAATCGACCGGCAGTTTGTAGGCGCGCTCCAGCAAGAGGCACTGTGCGGCACCCCGAACCAGGTGGTGGTCGTCGGGCTCGCGGTTCGGTGCCAGATCCTCCGGAATCGTAAGGAGCGGAACACAGAACGGTTCCCTCTCGCGGCCACCGCCTTCGGTGTACACGAGAACTTCAGGTTGTCCCATGACTCCACCAGCGACAAGTGGATCGAGAAACACCACGCGTTCTGAGTCTTGATCTTCGTGGGTCACCACGATGTTGTGGGAGGAATTGCGGCGGTGAAGCACAACAGCCGTAACCCAGAACAGCGCCGGAGCCAGCAGGAACCAGAGCTGCGGGGTAGCAATGTTCGGATCCCCGCTAGCAGGCCACGGGTTGATTTGCGCCACCCATTCGGGGAACCAGCCGGGAAACAGCGATGCCACGAGCGACACTCCGAGCACCAGCACTATGCTGAGGGGCGGCAGCGCGAGCAGTACAAGAGTGGTCCAGCCGGCGCGCATCAGCCAGCCTGACCAGAAGCGGCGCCGCACCGCTGCTCGCTTGGCGGTGGTCGACGCAAGCTGAAAACCCTTCCCGGTCCACGCCCCCCGCGTCGCGAAATAATCTTCGATCTCATCGATGGAAACGACACCCTTGGTGTCAGGCAACAGAGCCATCAGTCAAACGCCTCCATGTAATCTGCTTTCTCGCCTGCGTGCTTCAAGACATCGTTTAGCCAGCGTTTCTTGCGCCGCCCGCGGACAACACGGCCGATAAAGCCCAGCCGGGCGGCGACGTCGTTGCGGTTGCTCCGAATGTCTTCGCGCGTTGTCCCGGCGTAGTGCTTCATGAATTCCTCCATGCTCTTGGGCCGCGCAAACAGATACGTAGCATGCCCCTGTTGCGGGACTTCGGCTATAAGCACAGTCGCCCAGACAAACAGGTATTCGTCGCGAAAGAGAAACCAGGTGCGGCTCCGCCGGCGGAGCTGGTCGAAATAGTACGCCTCGGAATCCGGCAGCCAGGTGATGTGATGCGGCTTTAAGTACGGTGACACCGCTAGTTGATCGAACCACTGTTGGATCACAGTGTGTTCGACCGGCTGTTTGACCAGCTCTGCGCGGACGCGTGTAACCAGATCGGCATGGTCGCCCAGCAATTTGTGAATGGCTTGGGCGCGTTCCGTATCGGCGGCCAGATCTGCCGGCAGTGAGATGCGAATACGCGACGGCAAAGCAGCGAACCAGTGGTGCAGCATCCACTCGCCTTTGCGAAAACTATATTTGCCGGCGTGAACCAGTGTCGCTTCGACCTCGATGCGGCTCTTCAACCAATGCTTCCACTGGTTCCAGGTTAGGTCCCAATGCACACCTGGTAGCAGATTGCCATCGAGCGAAACTTCCACCTTGCGGCGGGGATCGAGGCAAATCACCCGGTCGGCGAAAAACTCGCAGCGCCGAAGCAGGAGCGAGAGCTTTCGGGTGGTCATTTCCGGTTTGTAAGAGACGATGCGGTCAGCGAAAAAGGCCTCGCCGTCATCGGAAAGGCGGCCTGCCACGAAGATCGATCCGTAGCCACCGTAAGGAAACAGCGGAGGGGCGTCTTCATCGCGGCGCATCCTGTCGTAGCAATTGCGAAGATGCGGATGAGCCAAGATGTTGAAGGCTCGCTCCACCTTCGCCCGCTCCCGGAAGCCAGCTGGATCGAAACCGAGTTCGACCGATCGAAGGCGCCAAGCCAGACGGAGATCGGCAGGGGAAGCCGACTCGTATGCCCGGAGCACGTCATAAAGTGTTTCTCGCTTCCCGTCTTCTTGATCAAGCAGGTAGAAGTAGCGGCGCAAAGACGCTCCAGAAAGGAACAGTGCCTTTGGTGGGTTAGCCTCAGGCAGTTCCGCTCGGACAAAGAAGCCATCTTTCCCTTCTTTGGGCTGGCTCACATAGCCGATGGAAACAAACAGCCACTGGCGCGGGCACCCCGAACCCGAGCGCTCAATCAGAACCTGTGGGGCGCCGCTGGTGGTACCTCGTGATAGGGAAATGACGCGATCACTACGAAGGATGAAGCGCCGCAGGAAGTCTGGCGCTTTTCCCAAACCGCGCGCCTCCCCCGAATCGGGGACGACCACCGGGGCGCCAACCGAGGCGTCGGATTCACTCTCCGTCACGATCGCAGCATAGGGCCACTTCGCAAAACGGCCAAACGACTTTGCGGATCCCCTCTACCACGCTGATCTCACGAGGGTTGGCTTCCCACCGAAACTGGCTTTGTGAAATATCGAATCGGCCTTACAACTATGCTGTGACCGAAAAATTGCATCTTGCTCTCCGGAAGCTCCTTCTGAGTCGTGCTCAACCTACCGGCGGATGGTCGTATTCGACCAGAAACCGGCAAACCGCGATAGAACCAACCGCGCTTGCGATTCTCGCGACTGGTCTACCGCCCACGGAGTTAACTCGAACTCAGAATCGGGATGGAAGTTGGACTCCGGTTTATGTCGATGGCTCGCCGTGCTCGCCATCCAGTTGGACCACCAGTCTGGCCCTCATCACGCTCTTACGCACCGAGCCAACATCTGAAGCGATTCCGGGGGCGATTGAGTGGCTGTGTTCCTCCCGAGGAATTGAGGGCCATTGGCTATGGCGATGGAAATTCAAAACGGTCGATACTCAAGTTCGCTTCAATCCGGATAAGTTCGGTTGGACCTGGGCGCCGGCTACGGCGAGTTGGGCCATCCCGACAGCGTTTGCGGTTTTGGCGCTGCGAATGGCGGCGACGCGGAATGACCGGATCCGACTCGGCATTGAGATGTTGCTGGACCGAGCGTGTCCAGGCGGCGGTTGGAACGCTGGAAACGGAGTAGCATTTGGGGTTGCGCTCGCGCCTCATGTCGAAGCCACTGCCATCGCATTGCTGGCCCTGCAAAAGACTGAGGCCTCACGCCACCGAATTGTGAAGGACTCGCTCGGCTGGCTCATCGCACAAACCGGCCAATGCCGTGGTATCACCAGCACTGCCTGGGCGGTCCTGGCTCTCCACGCTTACCAACTAGAGTCTGATGTTATCAGCGAGCGGCTCGATCATCTAGCCAAGCTTGTGGCACCACCAGATCGGCTGGACAACGCCACGCTTGCTGTGACCGCCCTGGCTCTTGATGCCGCCAGCGGCCAAAATGCATTCGAGGTGCCCGCATGAAGCGGCGGCACTTTGCAGCGGTCGCCCTCGCGACCGCCGGCGGCGCAACACTCACCAAAATGTATGCACCGCCGCATTTGTTTGCCCGTGACCAACGGCCCCAGAGATCCCGGGTCGCAGTTTTATCTGCAGAAAGCTATTCGGACAAACTAAACGGACTGCTGTATGACGCCCTGTGTCTCTTTGCGCTGGATGTTAGAGACAAGACCGTGCTTCTAAAACCGAACCTGGTCGAGTACATCGCGGGCGTCGAAGTCAACACTAATCCCTGGCTGGTCGGAGCGACCTGCGAAGCTTTTGGCCGCCTTGGCTGCCGACGCGTCGTTGTCGGCGAAGGGCCGGGACATCAGCGCGACACGCATCTGGTGCTGGCCGAGAGCGGGTTCGAACAACATCTGCGAGATCGGAACATCGAGTTTGTCGACCTCAATCGTGATGACATCGTGGAGATCGAAACAGGGAGCGGTTACACGGCGATGAAGTCACTTTGGCTCCCGAAAGCTGTTTTGGAGGTTGATCTCGTCGTGTCGATGCCGAAGGTAAAGACCCATCATTGGGCCGGCGTTACGCTCTCGATGAAGAACATGTTCGGTGTGATTCCGGGCGCGGCGTATGGATGGCCAAAGAACGTTCTCCATTGGCAGGGCATCGAGCGAAGCATTCTCGACATCTGCTCGACCATTCGGCCGCACTTCGTCATCGCCGACGGCATCATCGCGATGGAGGGCAATGGGCCGTTGCACGGGTCACATCATGACCTCCGCAAAATCGTTCTGGCCGATGATCCGGTGGCGGCGGATTTCACATGCGCGCGGCTGATGGGCCTAATTCCGGAACGGATTTATCACCTCTCGCAAGCCGCGCGATTCCTTGGCAACGGTGATCCGAACGGAATCGACTTGCTCGCAGAAAACTTGCCTGGGAATATCCAGCCGTTTGCTGTCTTGCCACAGTTCGGCCATCTGCAGCGGACAAGCCCGAATTAGCGAAAACCAGGGATGGGGTCACTGTCGTGCTAGATACGTTGATCGTTCCATTTCGCCGGCAAAACTGCGTGCGACAGCCTCTACCGAAATCGGCCTTGCGAAAGCGATTGTTATGGTCAGCCGCTTAAATCTCTTCTGGGGGCTCAGATGGACGGCCAGTCTCGAGTTTCTTTCGGAGCAGAGCAAGATCGGCGATTTTGATGTCGTGCTCGGTTGCGTGGATACGCGGGCGGCGCGAATAGTGATCGGCAAGCATGTTCTGGGATGGCGAAGCCGCGTCGCATACTGGCTCGAACTCGGCAACTTGGCCGATAGCGGGCAGTTCGTGCTTGGGCAACCGTTGAACAGCCGGAACCGCCGGTCGGCTGACCGTCTGAGAACTGCTCCTGAAATTTTCCCAGAGCTCTGCGACGAGTCGCTTGAGGCTGGCGACGGGCCAAGTTGCAGCGGTTCGGAGGCGCTTGATCGGCAAGGCCGACGACAGCCCCCTGCAATTGACTGTTCGGTATGGAGCAATACGGTTGGTAACGACAACTACCCGCTTGCGAGTTGCAATCTCGGCATTCTATACTGCCTTGGTCTCCGTAAACAAGTCGCGATCAGTCAGGTGGACGTCTTGGAAAGCTTCGGCAAGGATGTCCCTAAAGGCTTGATAGAGAAGCTCAAACTGCGCATTTCAGAAATTAGAGAATAAGGGGAATGTATGGCGGAACCGCTATGCCGATCCGGGCGAATCTACGCCAAATTACACCAAAATCAACACGAGGATCGCCCGACACAGGAATATGCCTGTTAGAGGCAATCCTTATTCTTTGTGTTGGGGACCTGCTGTCAACACGCGTGATTAATTATAGGCGGCAAAATCCCGAGAGCTCCGATCTGATCAAGCCGTTCGTGCCATCGGAAAGCTTGTCGTTCCAATGATTTACGCCCCGTCCAGTGCTGGACCGGTTCAGACTGCGCGGGGGCGCTGAATTTCTGCTTGGCGACGAAGGCTTGGTGGAATGCGACAAACCTCAGCCGTGATCAGGACGACGAGTGCGCGAATGGTTCACAGCCAACAACGCGTACATCTGCACCCGCCAACACTCTCCAAAAACCCTCCATTAGGATGCCCTTCTGAAACGGACCCTTGTTTTGTTGGCGTTCTTCATGCCCTGGATCAACGCCATGCGCAGTTATGTCACTGAAAACAAAACATGGCCCAACTTCCCAAGCTGGTCAGTTGCCGCCGGGGCATCGGACGGCGTCAGATTGATCTGCAGACCTCTACTGCCCGCTGAAATTGCGAGTCCGACCCGGCAATAAGCTGGTCTGGCGAGAGGTGCGTTTCAACATCCGGGGATATACCTTTTCCCTCAACGGCCTCGCCCGCCCAGGTGTACCAAGTAGCAATCGGCATCCGAAGGCGATAGCCATTCAACAGCTTGTAGTTCACGGCACCCAGAACTTCACCAGGTGTCTTCTGGCCGACGACTGTGGCGAGTTTATGCTCCTTACAGAACGCAACTACCATCTCGGCAGCACTCCTGGTCTGATCGTTAACCAGCACGACAGTCGCTCCGACCAACGCACTAATCCCTAAGTTCTCGGTTGCAAGCACAATCGATCTGTCGCGATTCAAGATCTTGAATCGGATCGCCATTCCGATCTGCTCCATCTTGCCTTTCGGAATGCGGTCGATTTTGGGCAGGTCCTCTTTCTTAGAGCCCTTACGGATCGCGTTGCGCGTTAGGCTATAGCCGATCGGTTTCGACGCTGAAGAAAGAAGACTCATCAGACGCAGCGATCCAAGGCCTCCGCCGGGATTGCCGCGCAAATCCAATACAAATCGTCTCGCACCCGCATCCTGCAGAGATCGCGAGCGCTACTTCCAGATTCTTAATGAAGCCATAGCCGACGGCACCAGGGAAGTATGAGACTCGCAGGTATCCGATCCCGTCGCCAAGATAACGGGATCCCACTGCCTTCGGTTCAATCAACGGCGGGCGGTCTTTGCTCTTGGATATCGGCAAATCGATGCTGACCTGCCGTTCGCCGCTACCGTCGTATTGACCCAACGTGAGCACATTGGACTTGCCAAGCATGAACAACGGCGGTTTCGGCGGCTCCGCCGGGTTTCCATCGAGCGCGAGAAGAATCTCACCCGCCTGCACGCCGGCGCGATGGGCCGGGCCGTCCTCTACAATGTCGCGGAACATCCATCGTCGACTCGGCCCAGAATTCACCGCCATCAGGCCGGCATTGAGCGCAAAGGTCGAGGGTACGCCTGGATTCTGTCCGCGAATCAGCGCAAGATGGCTCGTACCTAGTTCGGCCAGAGCGCCGGACAAGCCTTGCTCAAATTCGTCATCGGATCCATTGCAGAATGAGGCAGCTCTAGCGTCTAGTGATTTCTGCCAACGCCCGTAGTCGTAGTTCAAATCGAAAGGGTTGACATGCTTGTCGGCAACAAGCGAGCGAACCTTCTTCACGATCTCTAATCGCTGTTCTGCATTGATCATCTGGGTGAATTGCCTTCCGTCGATAAATTCAATTGAAAACTATCGGTGCCCTCAACGATGTAGGGTGCCCACAGCCAAGGCACCGCCTGCTTACCAAACGTTCTGATCGTCTCTCGCTTGGCATTCGCCATGGCGACCGCGGCGCTCTGGCCCCGGCTGAGGTACGTGTAGAACTTTCGAATTAGAGTCGATGCGAAGGTGTCATCCGCCTCCCAGAGGGTTGAGACGACCGTTTTCGCTCCTGTCGCCAGAAAGGACCGGGCAAGATTCGCGATTCCATCCTCGCCCAATAGCTTTCCCACCGAGGTGTCACATGCGCTCAGCAGGACTAGGTCGGCCTTCAGTCGCAGGTCGAGCACTTCATTGGCCTGAAGAAAACCATCGTCACCAGCCTTCGCATCACTCAACAAGATGAGCGCAGCCTCAGTCGGCCGCCTGTGATTTGCCTTTGCATGAACTGCGAGATGAATGATTCGATACTTGCCTGCCGTACTCTTGAAGGCCGACTCGGTTGCCGCATCCCCAAGGAGAAGCGTTGAGGACAACTCCGGCGCACGGATCTTGAGAGTGTGCGCCGCCAACTCAATTTCTTCGGCCGAACCGGGCAGATTACCTAGGCGGCTTTCGTATCCTCGCGTGGCGGCAATCTTTGGCAGCGGACTTGTGTCGTACGGAATACCGCCAACTCCGAGAAAAGCTAAATCGGCCGACGTCCGGCCAGTCCGCTGTTGGAGCATCACGTATGTTGTACCGGAAGGAACGTAGATCACTGTGTGAGACAGGACAAAGTACCGCCCGTTCGAATCCACGAAAGATTCCACCGGGACCAAATGAAGAGTGCCGTGCCGCGCAATCAAGATTTTCTTTTTGACTGAAAGTTCCTGCCTCGCGGGTCCCAGCAGCACCCGATAGAGCTGTTGCGCGGCGCTCACTGCAGTCTGTTTCCGTTGAAGGGCGTCGTGATAGCTCGACAGGAGCGGATCGAGCTCTTTGGCTGAGGGCAACTCTACAAGCCGCGCAGAAGAGCGTGTGATGGCAAAGAAATATGAGGCCGGCTCGGCAAGCACGTACTCGAGCAGAAGATCATCTTCTTGGAGCTGTCGCTGCAACTCCTGGATGGAAACCGCCTGCGTACGCAGAACCAGGGGATTGTCGCCGAGCGTCAATTGGGAGGTTTCCGCCAGAAAGAGCTTCTCCCGAATTTGGTGGAATTCCTTTGCGGTTTTCGCCTTGACAAGTTCCAGGCGAAGTTTGCTGATCTCCGGAGAGGAACTCTGAATCCGACCCTTGCCCTGCATTAGCAGATCCCGTGTAGTTCTCGCGCGGCTTGTTTCAAGTACTTCCCACGCGCCTGGCAGGTCGCTCAAGTACTTCGCGTGAAGGAGGAAGTTTTCGGTAAAGATTGCGCTCATCGAATGGACTAACGAGGCGCGTACACTGGCGACCGACGTCGAGGAAAGAATTGCATCCACGGCTTCCGTCGCACGAGCGAGCGTATCTTTCGCGCCGACATAGTTCCTACGACCGATCTGCACGCTGGCGAGCGCCAGCAGGCGGTCAGGAAGCAGGTACAAATCTCCGCTGGACTGAGTCAGATCCGCGGCTTGTGTGGCGAATCTCTCGGCAGCATCGATCTCTCCGGTTCGGCGCTTGAGATTTGCCAAGTCGCTGTAAACTCCCGCCTGAAGACGAAGAAATCCGCCGCGCTCACTCAACCGTGCCGCAGACCGAAAGTACTCTTCTGCGTTCTCGACATCGTCGGTTTTTGCCGCCATGTTGCCCATCGTGATGTAGGCTTGCGCTTCCTTCACGTGTTTATTTCGCAGTTGCGCCTCCCTCACAACTTCGCGGGCGAGCGAGAACGCCTCATCCATGCGCTTGAGCCCGGAAAGTGCCTGAATCTTTGCTTCCTGCGTCGGGAAAGAATATCCGACCGTCGGGTTCTTCGCTGCAATCGCTAACGCTTGGTTCAGACGCTGCAGCGCTTCGTCGAAATTCTTCATTAGGACGAGGCCCGTGCCGATCGCTCCCAGGTAGCG
The DNA here is from genome assembly GCA_963844855.1 of Bryobacteraceae bacterium. Lineage (GTDB taxonomy): Bacteria > Acidobacteriota > Terriglobia > Bryobacterales > Bryobacteraceae > DASQDN01. The sequence continues at coordinate 4,320 of CAWJQP010000056.1, read as the reverse complement.
AACCTGTGATCCGACATCACCGGCCATCGTGGCCTCGATTAAAGCGGTGCCGACGAGCTTCCTCGCTGCAAGAATGTCTCCTTCAAGAAAGGCGACGAGCCCAAGCTCTCCCGATGCCCGCCGGTGCCATTTCTTGTTGTTACTCTTTTGTGCGAGATCGAGGACCTCTTCCCAATCCTGCTTAGCCAAAGCGGCGTCGATCTCGAAGTCGATGTCGCCTTTGATTTGAAGCGTAAAGATTCGGATTTCAGGATCGGATTGCAGAATTGCATTTTCACGAAGCTCGTTCGCTAAAAGCAGTGCTGTCTCCGCGAGCACTCGTTGCTCCATGTTTGACCGGATGAGACCGATTCGCGCGTAGAGAGCCGACCGTTGATCGGAACGCCCAAGAGCTTCCTTCTCGGCTTCCGCAAAGTAGGGTCCGGCGTCTGACCAGTTGTAGGCGTCGGCAAGCTCTAGCCCGCGGCGCAAAGATTCGGACAAGAGACTGGCGCGAACTGCTTGTTCTTGGCTCCAGGCCCACAGCGGCCAGATCATCAGCAGGCCGACCGCAAACACCGCCCTGATGCCGGCTTCTCGTCCGACCCATTCGATTTGATGTCCTATCTTGTCTTTCATTCGTTTTGCTACTCGACGAAAATTGGGAAGGTTCGCCAGCCTAAACCAGGCGGGCGAATCATCAACGTCAGACGACTCCTACTCAGCAGTTCGAGATGTAGCTCTACTTCGAAGGATGTGATCCCGTCCTTCATCCTTGCCGACGCACGTGTATCGAGAAGGGCCTCCTCGTTCGGCTTGAGCAGGCGCACACTGTACTCGCCCGGCTCGTAGCCGATCGGCATCAGAAATGTTGTGCGAAGCAGTTTGGCCGGCAGAGTTACCTTCGCGGGAATCCTTGAAGTGTCACTTCTTGTTGGAGATAACGGTGCCAAATCAACCTTCATAGCTATGGGCAACACGGGCGCAGGCGGTGTTTGCGTCGGCGGTGACTGCTTGATGGACGGCTGCTGCGAAACGCTCGGCAGTTCGCTCTGCCCCGCATACTTGCGGACCAGGAATGCCGCCATCAACAGAATGCCGGCCACGGCTAACGAGCCTACGGTCACTTGGAATGCTCGGAAAAGCCTGGCGTTTCGACGGTGGCGTGAATAGTCGCGGAAACAGGGGGAACACGTTGCAACGTGAGAAACGGGCAGTTCCTCGGGGCTAAGTCGCTTGTCCCGATAGGCCATGGCTCGCAGGGTGGCGGAATCAGGGCAATCGATGCGCTTTGGATTTGGGAATGCCGTCTCGACGTGCTTCTTGCCCAGAGCAACGATTTCTCGCACTTGCTTGTCAGAGACGGGTTGTTTGGGTCTACTCATCAGAATCCCACCCGTATGACTTCTTCGATTTCAACCTATGGTGGACCTGGATGCGTTTCAATGCTTTGTCAAGTTTCTTTCGAAATTGCACCTCGGCACTGTGATAGTTGGAATAGCCCATCACATCCGCAATAAAGCGCCAGTCGTATTCCAGTACTCGATATTGGAACATCTCGCGGCCTCGCGCATCCAGGGAAGCGAGCAGAAGATCCATCCATTTCTCGTCATCCAACGCGCGATCCCAGTCATAGGCGATCGCACCCGCAAGCCTCTCGAGATCAGTAGGATCGACGAACTTGATACGCCGATTCCTGCGGCGCCGGCGGATGGACTCCCGGGCAACGGATTTCAGAAGGTAGGCATCGAGGTTTTGGATCGACCCGTGGCCGTTCCGAGAGCACGATGCCGAATCTACGACCTCTTCAAGAATCTCTGCTGTCTCTGTATCTTCAGCAAGATAGCGAATAACGACAAACCGCGCGCGTTCCCACACCCGATGAGCAGCCTCGATCAACCTCCGATCGACCTCATTGCCAAGGCTGTCAGGGCTTCGGATCCACAGTCTCATTTGAGCGTCATTCCGCTGACTCATGGAAGCCGCCGGGTACGGTATCGAAGCGTCCGTACTCTCCAAATAACTAAAGAGGTTCTCAAAAGAGAAAACCTCACCCGCTTTTATCGAATTTCCCTAGACGGCTGGGGCACTAGTCTGGTTCCTTTTCCTGCAAACGATTGTGGGTAAACCATCAGGCCATTCCGAAAATAGCGGATGAGTTTTGCGATCAATTGAGCCTCTTTCAAGATAGGAGGCCTCCCCCCCGAACTGCTTGCGCGGGCGAGGTCCTTGTGTGGAACAACGCACTGAGATCCGCCCCCGCTTGCCCTACCGAATGTTAGCTCCAAACGCACGAATATCGGTTCACTCGATATCCGCCTCGACCCTGATGGGTCGCTCTGTCTTCGGTTCTGCACCACTTAGGAGTGTCCAATGCTATCGCCGACTGAATCAAAGCATGACCGCGACGACCAGATACGAATTTCCTCCAGAAAGAACGGAGCCAGATCAAACAGTTGGGCCAATGGGCGCCCATGGACTCCCGCGGAGGAAGTCGAACTGCGTGAGATGGCTTCAACGCAAACGATTCCTACGATTGCGAAAGGGATTGGCCGCTCCGAGATGTCGGTGCGATTAAAACTGAAGAGCATTCGCTTCCAGTATGAAGATCTCGCGGGCTTCAAGACAAAAGATCTCGCTGACATGTTACGTGTTACCGTTCGGCAGGTTCGGCGTTGGCGGCGCAAGGGCTATCTTGCCGGTGTGAACGGCCGGATCACTGAGGAATCATTCTCTAAATTCTGCAGAACCCACCCGGACAAGATTCCTTACCGCCGCCTGGATGCAGATATTCAGCTGTGGCTGCGTGGCTACGGATACAAGGTTGAGAGGCAGTAAATCCGGATTCTCCGCGGAGGGGTTCAAAACTTTCATTGAAAATTTCGGACCCTTCCCTCGACTCAGCCAGTTTTGTTGTCCGCCTCCTCGATTCCGCCTGTTTCGAGGCCGGGTTTCTTCCGCGGGATTTCCACTCCTGGAGCGCGAAGCGACAAGCGTTTTGCCGCAGAGTGCTTCAGTTCATCACGTGGGTTCAGATAGCGCATCGTGGTCTGAATATCGCTATGGCCCATCAGTTTCTGGACCGTAACGATATCGGTACCCGTTTCGAGCAGGCGCGTGCAGTAGGTGTGGCGAAACTTGTGGAGCGTGGCGTTCGCTACTCCGGCACGTTCCGCGCTGGTCTTCAATCGGCGCAACAGGTGAGTGAGCCGACGCCCATTGCGGTTCGGGAAGACCCACTGCAATCTGCGCGGCTGCGCCTTCAGGATCTCGACGAGGTCCGGCGGCATTGGAATCTCACGAATCTCATAATCCTTGGGCGAGAACCCTTCTTTCCCTTCGCCAGTCACTCGCAAGACGCCATCTCTGTAGTCGATATCCGGCCACGCCAGAAAGTACAACTCGCGCTTGCGAAGACCGGTGAGCAGGAGCGTACCAAACACCGCACGTTCAAACGTGTCGGAATGCGCAAACAGGGCGTCGAGTTCTTCCTGACTGTAGGTCGATGGTCTTCCATGGGATTTCTGTTTCGCATCGCGGAGCTTCTTAAACTTGGCGCAAGGGTTATCTATGTCCAGGCCCCTCTCATTGATGAGGTAGTAGAAGTACGTCCGCAGGACACCGACCTCGAAGTTGACGGTCCGTGCGGATATGAGCCGTTCTGTCCGTTCGCTCTTTTCCTGCCGTCGCGTGATCTTGTACTCGTCGATGTCGGCTCGCGTGATCGCTTCGGCAAAGCTCCGGTACCCGAATAAACGCTCAAAGTGTTCCATTACCTGGCGGTAGCGCCGCTGCGTCTCGGGTTTGTCGGGCGAGTGGGCGGCGACGTGCGCTAAGAAAAGCGTTCGGGCTTCCACAAGCGGCGTTTGTGGCGTGTCGTCCTCTTCTCCTCTTCCTCTTCCTCGTCGGGCTCTTCAACAACCACAGGCACAGGCCGCCCTTTCGACGCGGGAGGCGGCTGGCACCCATTGAGCACCAGTGCTCCGACCAGCTCCGTCTGTTTGCGCCGCTGTGCGGCCACGACCTGGCTGGGCGTCTGGCCAGCGACCTCACGACGCCGTCTGGGGCCCATCCCACCACTCGATGTAGTAAGTGCCCGGGCGATCATCCCAGACGAAGCGGCTGCCGTCGCGCTCGATGGTGATGAACTTCCAGACTCCGTCTTGCTGGATCTTCTTCATCACGCGGATGCGCTTTTTGAGGATCACGCCACACCTCCGGAGAAGGCCGGCAGAAGGTCCGAATCTCCAAACGCTTGGTGTCGGTTTTTGGCCTGCCGACCGACACCATGAGCATGCGGCGAAATCTAAGTTATGGCAAAAGCTGTATCTTACGGGGAAT
>CAWJQP010000055.1:0-58078 GCA_963844855.1 Bryobacteraceae bacterium | reverse complement strand
CACCGGCGATGCCGTAGTGCCGGGCAAGCCGCTCATTGAGAAACGTCCAATCCGAATCGACTACGGTTCGCGCGCGAATGTTGGCGCGGAACAATTCTTCGACAAAAAGGCGCGTCTCTTCGATTGCGGCGAGTTTGAGAGGATCGTCGAGCTCGTAATCGTTATGGAGGGTAGTGGAACGGGGACCTGTCGTCGATCTTGCGAAGGTCCAGCCAGTAGTCCGTAAACGCGTCGACAAAGCGACGGGATCTCGGATTTTTCAGCAGGCGGTCGGTTTGTGCGCGGAGAACTTCGGGCTTTCCGAGCGAACCCTTTGCCGCCAGCGACCGCAGTTCGTCATCCGGAGGCGAATTCCACAAGAGCAATGATTGGCGGCTGGCGAGCGCGTAATTGTCGAGTTTGCCCGGAGATTCGTCAATGTATACGAAGCGCGGAGAACACAGGATGGCCGTGTAAGTCGCCGTCAAAGCGCGACTGAAGCCTCGACCTAGTGCGAACTGCTGACGGAAGAGTTGCACGAAGCGCGTGACTTGCGCGTCCTCCACTGGCCTGCGGTGGGCTTTCGCCAGGAATCCGCGAATCAGGCGTGTCGCTTCTTCACGCGGATTCTTGCTAGTGACCTCGACGGCGACATCCTGCGTCCGCGGGCCGAAGCGCGCCCGGAATCCGCCTGCATCTCCGGCGGTGGAGGCGCAGCCACGATCTGCACGGTCACGCCCCCTGCCTGCCCCTTCTCGAGCCGGCGCATGGGCAGATCGCCAAACATCAGCCGATAGCCGGCGTCAGCGTTTGCGTCCGGTAGCGGCCCTTCGATCTCCAGCCACTGGAAGGCCACTCCAGGCATGCCATCCGGTTGTGCCAGAGGATTCACGTACTCCTCTTCCGAGCCATTGACGCGAGTCCGAAACAATCGCATCGCGTCGGTCTGGATGACCTCGGCAGGGTTGAGAAGCACCTCCACTTCATGCACCGAGGGTTCGGGCGTGAAGTCGAATGCAGCGACAGGGCGCGACTGTTCTGAGGTTTGCGCATACACTCCAATCGGCTCGTTACGACGGCCGGGCCATACTTCATCAGGATTCGGGCGCTGATAGCTGGGTTGATAAAGATACGCGGTCTTCTCTTTTCCGAACCCGGTGAAGTTCCAGTGATCGACACCGCCGCCGCTCACCCAAATGGTGTAGCCCTTGACCCTGATGCGGTAGCGACCTGCGGCGGGCACACGGAAACTGCTCCAACTGAACCCACCGGCATCGGAGAAGATGCTCGAAACTCGGCCTATGGCTTCACGATCTTTAGTCTCTGGACTGGAGATCGGGCTGCGTCCTGCACGCACATCGGGCTGCGCCTGCGAATCGAGTACCGAGAAGTTAAGCCGGTCCGTTCGCGTGTTGCCCTCGCGCTGACGAAAGTTGCGAAGCGTAGGCTCCTCTCGGGCGTAGATGCGGGTGGTGGCTACGGGTGGGCGAACGAGCCGCGCGGACATAGCTTCTCGAAGCGCGTAGTCAGCGGCGCTCATGTAGCGTGAAAGTTGGACGTGAGAGATATCGAGCGCTGTGCCGATCTTGTTGTAGCGCCAGGCTTCACCATCCTGCGGCAGCTTCGACCTGATCTGAAGCCACGGAGCATAAAGCAGGTCGCGGACTGCGTTCTCGTATTCGTATGCGTTGAGGCGGCGAAGTCCGGCTCGGCCGCGCGCCGTAATGGAGGTCTGTTCGTGCGAAGTCAGTGCGGCTTCGAGACCTTCTACAAACCTTGCAACCGACGGAGCGGCTGGCCGCGGGAGGGGCTTCGGGGCATTTCGCCTGCGGACACGCGGTCATGCACTTTCACCCAAAGCCCGAAGTTATCGAGATTCGACGGGTCGAACGTGAGCTTCGTCAGATCGAGGCGGGCCGCGGGTGATGCCGAGCCGTGGCAGCTCACGCAATTCTTCCTGATGAACGTATCGGCGCCTGTAAATGGAGGATCTGCGCGAAGCAACGTGGTTGCGAACAGAAGAGCGGCGTACGTGCCTCGGGATAGATGCACCAACTGAGTATATGCAAGCTTGTCAGCGAAAACGCTTCTCGCCGCGGTAGATTGGCAACATGCTGCGCGCGCTTACCGTTCCGGTGCTTGCTCTCGCAATCTGCGCTCATGCTCAGGTCAAGACCGAGGTGCCTCCCGTTGTTCCTGGTGCTAAGCCGGTAACCCTCGAGCGCATCAGGGTTCACGGCCCAGCTTTGGAAGGCAACCTCGAACGCAATGCCGCCGACCGCGACGTCCTTGTCTTTCTGCCGCCGGGTTACGCGAAGCAAAAGCAGCGGCGCTATCCGGTTGTATACGCGCTACACGGCTACTCCATCGGCGCCGAGCAGTGGGCGGGCGAGATTCACGTGCCACAAACGATCGAGGGTGCGTTCGCTCAGGGTGCTCAGGAAACGATCGTTGTGCTGCCGGACTCGAAGACGGTGCACAACGGATCAATGTATTCGAGTTCGGTGACAACGGGCGACTTCGAGCGTTTCATCTCACGCGATCTGGTCGCCTACATCGATGGGCATTACCGCACGATCCCGAAGCGGTAGAGCCGTGGCCTGGTGGGGCACTCCATGGGCGGTTACGGGGCTACGCGGATCGGCATGAAGCACGCAGACGTCTTCAGAGCGTTGTACATTATGAGCCCCTGCTGCCTTGCGCCGCGAGGGGCAGGTCCGGTCAACTCGGCGAATGAGAAGGCGCTGGAAGCGGTGAAGACGCCGGACGATTCCGCGAAACTGCCGTTCATGTTGCGCGCGCAGCTTGCGTCGGCAGCGGCATGGTCTCCGAACCCCAAAAACCCGCCGCTCTACCTCGATCTGCCCACAAATGACGGCGTTGTTCGGCAGGACGTGATTGCGAGGTGGGCAGCGAACGCTCCGCTCGCTTTTGCAGATCAGTACATCGGCAACCTTCGCCAGTTCAAAGCAATTGCAATCGACGTCGGAGATCAGGACGGGCTTCGTGCCGGCGCTGGCCGCATGCATGAAGTCCTGGATAGTTACGGCCTTGCAAACTCGTACGAAGTCTACAAAGGCACGCACACGAGCGGTGTAGCGGTGCGCTTCCAGAACTACGTGATGCCGTTCTTCAGCAGGAATCTCTGTGCCGGCAAAGCGTGTCTCTAGCCGGCATCTGCTCTCCCAGGTGATAGGATGTTGCCACTGAAGCGTTGGAGCCACCATGAGATCTGCAGCAGTTGCTATCCTTGCCTGCGTTGTTTGCCAGGCCCAATCAGCGGGGGATTGCAAACCGTCGTCGTTGAACATTCCCGGCGCACCCTACCCGTGTGTTCATCCGGACCGAAAGGTGACCTTCCGTGTCTCAGCGCCTGAAGCGCAGAAGGTTCAGGTACGTCTGGGCGGCGCGCACGAGATGACGAAGGGCTCCGATGGGCTTTGGACCGTGACCTTGCCTCCGCAAGTGATTGGCTTCCACTACTACACGATTGGTGTGGACGGAGCCACGGTCGCCGATCCTGCGACACGAACCTTCTTCGGTAGCGGCTGGTATAACAGCGCGGTTGAGATCCCTGATCCCGACGGTGCTTATTACTCTGCGAAGGATGTCCCTCACGGCGAGGTTCGGCAGCGCTGGTATTTCTCGAAGGTCACTGGCCAGTGGAGGCGGTGCTACGTCTATACGCCCCCCGACTACGACTCGAACGGGCGCAAGCGATACCCCGTGCTGTACCTCATGCACGGTTGGGGAGAGAACGAGCAAGGCTGGCACACACAAGGGCAAGCCGATCTGATCCTCGACAACCTGATCGCTGAGGGAAAGGCAAAACCCATGATTGTTGTCATGGACAACCTGAATGCCGTCCGCCCAGGTGAGGACGCAGGGCTGTATCACGCACGCAGCATCATCGCTCGCAAGTCGCTGGCAGATGTGCCCCCGCCGATCGGAGCGCCCCCGCGCGTTGCCGGAACTGCTGCGACTACGGCCACCGCCGCGCGTCCCGGTTTCCCAGCGAACTGGTTCAACACCTTCTCGGAGATGATGCTGACCGATCTAATCCCAATCGTTGAGCGCACGTATCGCGTTGCACCTGGTCGCGAGAACCGCGCTATGGCGGGACTCTCCATGGGAGGCATGCAGTCTTTCCAGACCGTGCTGGGCAACACAGACAAGTTTGCATGGCTGGGCGGATTCAGCGGCAGCAGCGGTGGACGCGGAAACTTCGATGTTAAGACGGCGCATGGCGGCGTGCTTGCGGATGCCGATGCTTTCAACAAGAAAATGAATTTGGTGTTCCTCGGAATCGGAACGGCCGAAGGTCAGGGAACGAAGACCTTCAGTGAGCAACTCACGAAAGCGGGCATTCGCAACGTTTACTTCGAATCTCCCGGAACCGCACACGAGTGGCTGACGTGGCGGCGATGCCTCGCGGACTTTGCTCCAAGGCTCTTCAGATAGACCGATTGCAACAGTTGTAGCGATGGAGAGGCAAGTGAAACAGACTCGATTCCCGCGGCGATATTCCTTCTATGAATCGCTGCTGACCGGAGCGGTTCCCATGGGGGACGGGGGAGTACGGCTTCTGTGCCCGCCCAGCAAGCTGTTTTCGAATGGCAACGGGCGACGATTCACGAACAGCCATCCGTTAATCGTTTGCCGAAGCCAGCGCTGCGCAAAGCCCAAGGTGTAGCGAGATGAAGCACTCGATCGCCGCGGTTTTGTTCTGCGTTGCTACGAGCGTTGCGTTTGCTCAGCGTCCTCCTGCGCCGTACTACGAGGACACTGCCAACGTTCCGGTCTCGCCCGAGATCCACTCCGACGGGTCGGTGACGTTCCGCCTTTTTGCACCTAAAGCCAGCGAAGTGGTGCTGATGGGATCACCGGGCATCCTGGAGTTCACGAAGAAGCCTTTGCCGCTGAAGGGCGATGACAAGGGCCTGTGGAGCCTCACCGTTGGTCCGCTTCCGGCAGGCTTCTACACATATGGCTTTGCGATCGATGGCGGCTTGCGCATGCCCGATCCGGCGAATCCAAACCTGGAATTGCGGCGCTGGGGATCGACGAGTTCATTCATTGTTCCTGGGACGGAGAAGACGGTCTTTGAAGATCGGCGCGTGCCGCATGGAGCGGTCCATGTTGAGTTCTACGACTCATCGAACCTGGACACCAGGCGAATGGTCTACGTGTACACTCCGCCGGGTTACGAAAAGAGCAAGCAGAAGTACCCGGTGCTTTACCTGCTGCATGGCAACGGGCAGATCGAAGCGTCCTGGGTGTGGACTGGCCGTGCGAACGTGATCATGGACAACCTGCTCGCCGAGGGCAAGATCAGGCCGATGATCGTGGTCATGCCGTACGGTCACGTTCCGCGAGAAATTAAGACGGCACCGGTGCAACCGAGCGCTCCCGGTGCCGACTCCGCTGCGATCGAAAAGGAACTGATCACTGCAGTGAAGCCGCTGGTTGAAAGCAAATACCGGGTGCTAACCGATCGCAATCACCGCGCCATCGGGGGACTGTCGATGGGTGCCGCACAGTCGCTCGCCATAGGTCTGCACAATCTTGATCAGTTCGCTTATATCGCCGCATTCAGCGGAGCCGGTAATCGCGCCGAATGGGAGAAGGCAGATCCCTCGATGCTGAACGAAAAACTCAAAGTCCTGTGGTTGGGTTGCGGCACTGAAGACTTTGCGTATCCGGGCGTGAAGGGTTTGTCGGACCTGCTGACGAAGAAGAATGTGAAACATGTATGGAACGAGTCAGGTGGTGGCCACAGTTGGCCAAACTGGCAGGTCTACCTGTCGAAGTACGCTCCCTTGCTGTTCGGGAAGTAGGAACGCGTCTCCCTTGAGCCCGGTCAGATTCCTCGCGGCACGCCTGCTCGTCCTGGCATCGAGTATGCTGCCAGTCGCTGCGCAGACGTGGATAGCGGAGAACGGCAACGGGACGTTCACCAATCCGCTGTTCTTCGATGAGTTCTCTGACCCTGACCTGATTCGCGTTGGTGCCGACTTCTACCTGACGGGCACCACAATGCACAGCATGCCAGGCCTTCCTGTGCTCCACTCGCGCGACCTGGTCAACTGGACGTTTCTCAGCTACGCGATCGACAAACTGGATCTGGGGCCATCGTTTCGACTGGAAGGCGGAAGGAACGAATACGGTCGGGGCGTCTGGGCGCCTTGCTTTCGCTACCACAAGGGCACCTTCTACATCTTCAGCAACGTCAACGGACAGACCACGCAGTTGTTCCGGGCCACAAATCCCAAAGGTCCGTGGACCCGGACGCCTATGAAACGCTCGATGCACGATCTCTCCGTGCTCTTCGACGACGATGGCAACACCTATGTAGTCTGGGGTTTGCCTTCGAGAGTGCCCTCGCCCCAGCCAACCACGCCTTTGTTGGTTTCCAACTTGACGAACACATATGGGCGGTCCGAATCTGGAGTCAACGAGGCGCCGTGCACTTTCATGCCGGTGATCTTTACACCGGAAGCAACGTTTTGCCACGCGGTTTCTTCGGGTGGCGTGGCCGCCTGTGCGAAGAGCGAGCACCCGCACAAATCCTCCGTGCGGGCCTTGGATGCCAGAGCACCCCCTGCCAGGGCTCCTCCCAGAAATTGACGTCTCTTCATGCGGCACTCTCCTTGTATTTGTCCAGAGCGGCCTCGTTCACATCGATGCCAAGACCAGGGCCCGCGGGAAGTGCGGCAAATCCATCCTGGACCGTTTCGACCGGATTAGATATCAAGTCGGACCGCATGCGGCCGTCGCGGTCGTCGATAGGCGTGGGAATGTTCTGGATGAAGAAGTTGGGCAGACTGGCAGCCAGGTGCAACGCGGCTGCAGTGGCGATTGGACCACCATTGTGGTTTGGCGCAACAGCCACGTAATACGTCTCGGCCATGGTCGCAATCTGACGAATGCGCGGAATGCCTTCCAGATGCAGATTGGGCCGAAGGATATCTACCACGCCTTCGCACAGCAGATCCTGAAACAGCTGGCCTGTTGGATATCTCGTCCAAAGCCGAGCGGCGTCACGGTCTCCTCCGCAATCTTCTTGATGGTCCGAAGGTTCGTGACAGGACACGGCTCGTCAAACCAGAGAAGGTGGAAACGCTCGAGAGACGCGGCAACACTCGCGGCATCTCCCGCCATCAGGGTGCCCGTGCCGCGCAATACAAAGTTGATATTCGCGGGGGCAGCGGATCGTAGCGCCTCCATTCGCGCGCGGACTGCTTTGTCGAAGACTTGACCTTGATTGCGTCCGGTTAATGGTGGCAGAGGAACTTCGAAGACTCGATAACCCGCCTTGATTCCGGCAGCCATCGACGTGCTGAGTTGCGGATCCGTGTCTCCGATCAACGCAGTCATCACCCGAGCTTTGAATCGAGTGGGCCCGCCTAACAGGCGGTAAACCGGCGAAGAACATGCCTTGTCACTGATGTCCAGCATTGCCATTTGGATCGCCGGGTCCAACGACGTTCCAGTCGTCGTGACGGTGTACGCGGTCGGGGGGCGTCCGATTACGCCCGTGCGGGCTTTGTCGAGATCGGCACTCGTGACACGTTCCGTCTCGCCCCACCCCACCAACCCCGATTCGTTCGCAAGCAGGCCACGGTGTATGCCCGCCCGGAGGATGGCTCGCGTACCGGATACGCGCGCATCTCGGTGATCTCATCCGCGTTGTTGGGACCGGCGGCAGCGGTTTGCAATGCGATCCACTGCGCCAGCTTGGTTCGTCGTACGTTCATCGTGTCTCCCTCGTTGAAGGCGTGAATCAGAATGTCAGTCGCAAGGCCAATTGAAGCTGACGATTCGACCGAAGCGTGCTGCTGATCGTGCCCACATTGCCGGACCCGATGGTGCTAGAAGGCAGTCCGAACTGCGGGTGATTGAAAGCATTGAAGAATTCAGTTCTGAAGTTTAACTCACGGCCTTCGCCCAACGGGAACTTTTTCGAGGCCGTCAGGTCGAAGTTGATCAAGGAAGGCCCTCGCAAGGTGTTCCGCCCAGCATTGCCCCAGTTGAATGCGGTAGGTTGAGAAAAGGCAGCAGCGTTAAACCACCGGTTGATCGTTTTTTCGTCAGGATAAGGGTCTACTCCGGGGACGACGTTGGCTCGACCGCCGGCTCCCGTGTTCGTCGGCGATCCTGGCGCGGTGACCGTGAAGGGCAGCCCCGTCTGGTACACCATGATGCCCGCCGTTTCCCATCCGCCGAACACATGGCGCAAGGGAGACGAGATCCGGAATGGCAACGCATAGGATGCGGCGACATTCACGCGGTGACGGATGTCGCTGTTCGAACTGGCCCAATCCGCATCCCGATCCCGCGGGTTTTGCGGGATCGGGCCATTTGCTCCACCATCCCCGCCCGTGTTGTCTAATCCGTGCGCCCACGTCCAGTTGGCGAGCATGTAGAAACCCTTGCTGAACCGCTTTTCAAAGGCCGCCTGCATAGAGGTATACGCCGAAGTCCCGGACGTCTCCTGCCACGCGATACCGGACACTCCGGGGAGTATGCCGATGTATGGCCGGCGCGAGTTCAGGTCGCCCGGTCCGGGATCTGGTTGATTCAAAGGTCTGAGCCACGTGAGGCGCCGGCCGAGAGAGCCGACGAATCCAAGCGTGAACACCATGTCGGCGCGAAGCTCACGCTGCGCGGAAATATTGAATTGCGTCAGCCGGCCGTTGCGGAAGTCCGGCGTGACTCCTCGAAGCGTGTAGATGGGTGGGCCCTGCAGCAGATTCGGAGTGGACACCACCGTAGGGAATCCGTCGGCCAGCCTGTCCGTAGGGATTGCGTTCACATTGATGGGCACGTTCACCTGAAATCCAAAAGGCGGCTGCCGGAACTGACGGATGTTGGTATTGTAGTTGCCTTGCGGCTCATAGAAGACGCCGATTCCTCCCCGGAGAACCGTCCTGCGTTCCGGTGTCCAGGCAAACCCGACTCTCGGTCCCCACGAACTGTAATCGGTCTTGATGCCGGCAGTCCGCGAAACACCGTCCTTGCCTGCGATCAACTGCCGACCAGTAGAGGGATCGAAATTAGCCCAGATGTTATTGTCTTCAACGAAAGGCGTGTTGATCTCGTAATGCAGGCCAAGCTGCAAGGTCAACGTCGGCGTTGCTCGCCATTCATCACGGATGAAGAAGTTGCTCTCAGTCGTTCGGAGTGTCGCCGTACCGGCCGTGAACACATCCCGGCGAATCACCGTGGGAAACCCGAGCAGCATCGAAGCCATCGTGTCTCCCGTGCCGCCTACCGAGGCTGGATTCCTCGTGAAGTCAGGGCCGAAGTTCCACCGGCCAAATGCGCTTTCACCCGGAGGGCTTGCTGTTTCGCCCGTCCGCCTTCGCCGGATATCCACTCCGAACTTGATGTTGTGAGTGGCGTGCAACCAGTTTACGTTGCCGATAATCTCGTGCATATTCTGGTTTCGGATCAGCGGTGTTGAACGCGCGTTGCCCAAACCCGCACGATCACTAGGCTCGATGATAGGCGCAGATGGCTGGTACGGGTCGCTGTCATTGCGCCCCGGAATCTGCGACCAGATTGGGTTCGTCAGTTGCGTCGGCATCAAAGCCATGTCGTATTGCGTGTAGCCGTAGCGGAAGTCGACAATCTGCGCCGCGGAAAGCACGTGTGTCCAAGCGCCCACAAGGTTCTGCCCCTTTACCGCATTGTTACCGCCGAAGCTTCCAGGACTGCCGCCGATGTCCGTGTTGAAGGTGTCCGGAATCGTCAGGTCCCCTTTGTCGATGGAATAACGCCCAAAAAAGGTATCTGTCGGCGAGTGCTGGAAATCCACACGGCCGTCCGCTCGATGCATGTCGCTTAGCTTTTTGGGATTCGCGACATAGTTGTTGAATAAACCGGGCATTTGCGGCAGGGGATAAAGATTGATCAGTTGCCTGCCGATTGGATCAAACCGGCCCGCCGGGATCATGTCGTCCGCGAACCGGTCGCGAATGGTACCAGAGCCGCTCGGATTCGCCCGCGTGCTCAAAGGATCGTAAATTCCATTCGGCGCTACCCCGCGGTAATCACCCACACGCATTGCGGCAGTCGGAACACTCACCAGTTGCGTGTCTCCGAACACCTCGCGATAGCCCTCATAATTGGCGAAGAAGAACGCTTTGTTTCGTACGACAGGCCCGCCGAGGCTGCCGCCGAATTGGTTCAACCGGAATGGCGGTTTCTGAAGACTCGGATTTGCAAAGAAGTTCCGGGCATCCAGGGCGGAGTTTCGGAAGAACTCGAACAAAGACCCATGAAAAGTATTTCCGCCGGACTTCGTAGTTATCACTACGACCGCGCCCGCGGCACGCCCATACTCGGCTCCCGCATTGTTCGTCAAGACCTTGAACTCTTGAATCCCCTCGACCGCCGGACGGACGACGAAAGTTTGCGAGATCATCTCCGTATTATCTACACCGTCGATCATCACTTGATTGCTGGTGTTGCGAGCGCCATTGGCCTGAATCGTAGTTCCGCCGGGCCGGAGCTCATCTGGCCTTCTTCCCGAGTTAATGGTGTTCGGCTGCGCGTAGTCCAGTCCTGTTACGCCCGGCGCCAGAATCGCAAGCTGCACGAAGTTTCGCCCATTCAAAGGCAACGCATTCACCGCTTGAGCGGCGATGACCTGCCCGACGGAAGCATTTTCGGTCTGCAACAACGGCGCCGTGGCTTGCACCTCAATTGCCTGCTCCACATTGCCGACATCCATCGTGATATTCAGCCGCACCTGCTGACTGACCTGCAACTCGAAATTGCGTAATACCTGACGTGTGAACCCCGGACGGGACGCCGTGACCGTGTAGCTGCCGGGAATCAGGTTTACGGCTGAATACACTCCCGCAGCGTCAGTGATTAAAGCCAAGCTGGTGTTTGTGGCCTCGTTCATGACAACCACCTCAACCCCGGCCATGACCGCTCCGGTTTTATCGGTGACCGTTCCGGTAATCGATGCGCGCTCCACTTGCGCCGTAGCCGGGGACACCAGAACCACAAGCAAAACCAGTACTAGGATCCAAAGAGACGTGGGTCTCTGCATGAGGAAACCTCCGCGTACCAGACGTGGCGATTACCATATCACAGCAACCAGTGGAAGCGGAGATCGTGTCACCTTCCTCCAGGTATTCCTCCCAGATCAGGCGGTAGTCCAGTAGTGCGTTTGCGTCGTGACGCATGACATTCATCATTTGTCCTTACCTCGTAATGGATCGGTCGGCTTCGGGCACGATCATCGTGCGGCTAGTGGTGAGGATCGTGATGATTCGGCTTGCGTGCAGAACCCTATCGCCGCCGCCTCGCGCGACGGGAGCAGGATCCTGGCCTTACGTACGGATCAGCCTGAAGTCCTAGGAACTCAGATCGACAGCGACTGGACCGCTCTGGTGGACCGGAGTGGCGCCAAGTGACGCCGCAACGTAGCATTGCGCACGACCGAACCGTTGCGAAGATCGGCGAAGGAAGGCGATTGTGGGAAAGCGAACGAATAGCCCCGCATGCGGATCAAACTCCGCAGACCAGTTAACCAAACGAGCACACGTCAGAAGAGACGGTGAGAACGTTGCGTTGAAAGTCCTCGCACGCGACACTCTTGGCAGGCGGTTAGGTCACGGTGGTTTGCAGGAGAGCCAACTGCCTGCGGGTTTCTTGGGCCATTCTGCAACAAATCGATAATTTGCCGTAAACCGGGTGGCTGAGATGTTCGTAGTGAATGAGTTTGGCTCCCCAGTTTTGAATCGAACTTACGACCCATTGGTAAACAGCGTTGGGATAAGTTGTTTGTTTTTAGGACGCATTGTTGAACCACAACCACGACTTCTCGAGGTACTCGCGCCGAATCGTGCCAATCAGTCGCTCTACAAAGGGATGCAACAGCGGCACGTAAGGAACAGCTTGATTTCCGTCGCCCATTTCGAGGATTACCGCTGCCCATCAGCGACAAAAACCGAACCGCACTCGAGGGGGAAACGTAATCTCACCGTGCCCGTGCTGGGTCCGCTCAAAGAATTCTGCAGGCGGATTGCGCTTACCGGCGCTGAATTGGGAAACAATCAACTATGGCACTCAAGCACGATCGGAGCAGTATCGTGACAGCACGTTCAGCCATGTCGAGGAATTGCGTCCAATTTAAAGGGGGCAGCGCAGATGACTGACTTCTTCCTAAAACACTCGTCGCTTGGCAAGTGCCTGTTCTCTTTGACAATCGTCTGCTTCTGCGCTCAAAGTCTGTTTGCCCAGACCCTCCGCATCTATCACATTGATGTGGAACAGGGAGATTCGACCCTCATTGTGACCCCTTCGGGCAAAACTCTGCTGGTAGATTCCGGGAAGAATGGACACGGCGCGAGAATTCAAGCAGTGATGCAGACCGCATCCGTTACGCAGATTGACGCATTCGTCGCCACCCACTACCATGAGGACCACTACGGTGGGATTGATGATCTCGTGGACGCCGGGGTCCCTGTGCTGGAGTCCTACGACCGCGGCGACAAAACTTTCCTTCCAACCTCCAAGAAGAACGAGCCCACGTTTCAGAGCTATCAGAGAACGGTAGGCGAGGATGCCATTCACCTTACCAGAGGCATGAGCATCAACCTCGATCCCGAGATCACAATCACGTGCATCTCCTCGGGCGGCGTGGTCATTGGGGAGGCCAATCCTACTCCTGGCCATGAAGAGAACGACATGAGCTTGTCTCTCCTCATCTCCTATCGAGGATTCAAGCTCTTCGTGGGTGGGGACGTCGAACAGCCCACGGAGGCGAAGATCGCGGCTCGGGATCTCGTCATGAGTGTCGATCTCTATCAGGCCAACCACCACGGGAGCCATTCCAGTTCGTCACTGGCGTTCATGGCCAATCTCCAGCCAACCCTCGTGATCATCTCGAACGGCAGTGTTGGACTATACAAGCATCCAAGGGCGGTAACGCTGAAGGCATATGCAGCCATTGCCGGTCCGCCCGTTGTCCTCCAGACCAACAAGTGTTTCCATCCGGCGCCATGTGCGAACGTGGCGGATGCCTTCATCGGGGACCGGGAGCCTGGGGACGATGACGGGACGATTCTGGTGGAGGTTGATCCGGCAAGTGGGAGCTTCACCGCCACTTACGGCTCAACAACCCGGACCTTCACGATCAAGTCTCCCTCCGGACCTGTCCCTCCCGTGACCAACGCGACTGTCGTGATTGAAAGCCTGCTCCCGAACCCGGTCGGAGTTGACGAACAACAGGAGGAGATCACCATCCGAAACAAGGGAACGCAGGCATTGAATCTGCAGGGTTGGATTTTGCGGGATCGTAGTGGGCTAGACTGGCACCTCATGAGACCATCCCTGCGGGCCAGTCGCGCACGTTCCGCCGTAATGGTGAGGCCATGAGCCTCAACAACTCTGGGGACGAGATCGTGTTGATCGATGCCGCCCAATCCGAGCGCGATCGCTTCTCCTACCCGTCCTCAACTGAGGGGTCCGTCATCAAGACGCTGCATTGAGATGCTTGCCCTAAGAGACAACCCTCTTGAATGCGGGTACCACCTCACGGTTGTGGAGAATCGATTTGTGCTTGGCGGGGAAGAGGATCGATGAAGACTCATCATTTGGCTGCATCTTTACGCCGTGACGATTCCGACAAGTCTCGGAGGCGTATGAGAATTACCTATTTGGCTCACTACGCTCCAAGTGGCTTGGCGCATGTCGTGGCCGAAGTGGTCAAGGCATTGGACAGTTGAGCAGGTTGCCGGTGAAGGCATAACGGCCAATAGATGCCGCAATTCGAAGAAATCAACCCGTCAACCGAAAACTACTGGCGAGCCATAATCCTGTTCGGCAGAAATGTCGCATCGTACAAGTTCGCCCTCGGGCAGGCTCTTATCGACCTTTCGGCACGGGATCGAATTTCGTCCGGATGGAGGAATTAGCCCGGCCCTTCGCCCTTTCACTTAGCCGGGCACCTAAAGGATGCGCCGAAGCAACCAACCTCTTCATCCAGCAAGTTCCTCGATGCATGCCGGAAGTTCGGCAGCGGCGAACTTGCGGAGGGAAAGCTGATCGAGGAAACAGTCCGCCTGGGCTTCAACAATGTGATCGATGCCTTTCATATGGTCAACAGCGCCGATGTTCCCTGCGGTTCTTCATCGATAAACGTAAGCAGAAACCCGGGGGGATCGAGCTCACGGACGAGTTTTTTCGAATGCGCGAGGCTTCGCAGTACACCAACCTGCCGGGCGAGATCGAAGCAAGATGGCGTCTTGTCGAGACGGCTTGGGAATTGAACCTGCCGTCCCGCATGCTCCTCACATACGACGACGCGTCGGGGATGCTCATCTTACCGCACGGCCTGGAGCATACGTGCCGCCGTGACGGCCTGCCGGGATGCGTTGAACGGCTATCAGAAGGGGAAGTGTTTCTACTGCTTCGCGGATATCTCGATCGAAAGTCGGAACGCCGAGCTGGCCGATGTCGACCACTTCGTGCCCCGGATGTTGCAACTCCATCTGCAGAAGCTCCTCCTGGACGGAGTCTGGAATCTGGTCCTGGCATGCCGCCGCTGCAACCGGGGTATCGACGGCAAATCGGCGCGGATTCCGGTGCTGGCACTGCTCGAGCGCCTTCATAATCGGAATGAATTTCTGATCCGCAGCCATCACCCGCTTCGAGAGACGCTTGTAAAGCAGATGGGAAGTCTCGAATCCGAAAGGGTCGCCTTCCTGAACTCGGTTTTCAAGCGAGGATTTGCGAATTGCTTCCATGGCAACTACTCAATAAACCGCTACATTTTCGGCTATACGGGAGGCACAATTGACCATCAGCAATCGTCGGCTACAATCGCACTGCACACCAGTTGCCGACGCGCATCGCGATTGACGAACATGGTTTCGGACACAAACGAACAGTATGGACGAGGAACAGCGAACAGTCCTGATCTACGACGGCAAGTGTGGGTTCTGTAAGATCTGGATCGAATACTGGAACACGTTAACGGGCGATGCGGTCCGGTATGTCGCGTCGCACGACATCGCGGGGCAGTATCCGCAGATTCCACGGGAGAACTTCAGCCGCTCGGTGCAACTCGTGCTGCCGTCCGGAGAACTACTGAGCGGCGCTCGAGCCGTGTTCGAAACATTAGCTGTGCGCCGGTCAAGACGGCCGCTGTTGTGGCTCTACGATCATCTACCGAGATTCGCGGCACTTAGTGAGAGCGCGTACCGAATCATAGCGGCCAACCGGAGCTTCTTTTTATCGAGTCACGGTCTTGCTCTTCGGGCGCGAGGTGCGGATGCTCCGTTACGATCTCGTCGCGTGGGTGTTTCGCAAGTGGCTTGCGCTGGTGTGGCTCGTTGCTTTCTCGTCGTTCGGTGTGCAGAACGCTGCGCTGATCGGTTCGCAGGGCGTGCTTCCGGTGACGTTGTACCTGAGTCGTATGCGCGAGGCTTTTAGATCTGGAGGAGTGCTCGCCGCGCCTTCCTTTCTTTGGTTGAACTCGAGCGATGCCATAATTCAGATCGTCTGGATCGTCGGCGCGATGTGCTCCATACTGGCGTTCTTCGGTGTGTTCTGGCGAGGGGCGCTGATGCTAGCCTTTCTGTTGTATCTCTCGCTGCTCAACAACTCACAGGAGTTTCTGTCGTACCAGTGGGATATTCTTCTGGTCGAGACTGGGTTTCTCGCGGTGTTTCTCGGCTATTCGAGAACGATCGTATGGCTATTTCGTTGGCTGCTGTTCCGCCTCATGTTTCTGTCTGGCGCGGTAAAACTCCTTAGCGGTGATCCCTCCTGGCGTAGCGGTACAGCTCTCCTCGTTCACTTTCAGACTCAACCGATCCCGAGTCCGGTAGCCTGGTATGCGCATCAACTCCCGGCGTGGTTCCTCATTGGCTCTTGTTTTCTCACGCTTGCGATTGAGCTGGTGATGCCGTTCTTCGGGCTCGGGCCGCGGCGGATGCGAGTGTTTGCGCTTCCCTGGCTTATCGGCTTGCAAGTACTCATCATGATCACCGGAAACTACGCGTTCTTTAACTGGCTCGCGATGGGACTGTGCCTGTTTCTGCTTGACGATGCGATGCTTGCGCGATGGGTTCCCGGAGGCTGGAGAGAACGGGCATCGCGCGCGACCGACACTTTCTGCCGATTAGTGCGCGGACAAAGATTGCATTATCCGCGACATTGGTTATTGCAGTGCTCAGCATGCTGTTCACGCTACAGACGCTAGGGGTTCAAGTTCCGGCTGCCGCGCGCGGTCTCATCTCAACGGCCGCTCCGTTCGGCATCAGCAGCGGCTATGGTCTGTTCGCGACTATAACTACGAAACGCCCAGAGATCGTGATCGAAGGTTCCAACGATGGATCGGAGTGGCGTGAGTACGAGTTCCGGTATAAGCCCGGAGATCCGAATCGAAGGCCACCCTGGGTTGCACCGCATCAGCCGCGTCTCGACTGGCAGATGTGGTTCGCGGCGTTCGGCTCGTATCGCGAGAACATCTGGTTCGTCAACCTGCTGGCTCGGATCTTGCAGGGGAACACGGTGGTGTTATCGCAACTGGGACGCAATCCGTTTCCGGGTACGCCGCCGAGGCTCGTTCGCGCGAGACTCTACGAGTATCGTTTCACGGATTTCGACACACGTAGCTGGACATCGGCATGGTGGACGCGGACACCGGCAGGCCTGTATCTTCCTCCAGTGTCATTACAGGATCTAGCGGAGTTGCCTCTGTTTCGGGTTGCTTCTGGAGAAGAAGAGTACACCGCGAAGTCGATTGAGCAGCCAGCTGGGCATCAAGCTTTTCGGTGAATTGATCCTGCTTGAAGTACGCCGGGCTTACCTGCCGCACAAGGGTCAAAGGGTTTCCGCCCGGCGCAAGGGAAAATTGGGTCGGCGGGTGCCCGTACTCGGTTATGACGTCGACCCGAGCGGAGGCCGACTGGTTGTGAACGAAGAAGAAGCGGGACAGGTGCGCGCTATTTTGCGCTGTTTGAGCAGCATCGTTCACTTCTCTTGACCCTGATGGAAATCGAGCGGCGGGGCTGGAGGTTGAAGAGCTGGACGCGCAAAACAGGTCAGTTCCGCTCGGGCGGGCCTTTGCGCTGCATTCATTGCGGCGGCTGACGAACGTTCTGTACATAGGCACGATCCAGCATAAGGGACAATCTTATCCGGCGAACACGAAGTCCGATATGGCGCTATACGGACAACTGAATTAATAATGCTTCGTCAGAGAAGCGTCGATTGTCCGAAGAAGAATTTCGTTGATCTCATTGCCGATCATGTAATCGTTGCGCGGCCAAGTCCTTAGCCGCTTCTAAAGAAATTCCGATCAATTCAGCGCGAGAGCTGGAGTAGCGCCGTATTGGCTGCCACACCGTCAATCGCCAGCGTCACGAAACCGGGCGGTCCCAGAACCGCCTCGGTTGCAGGCGAAACCCCGGGCACCCCCTGCGGTCCGGCATACTCGACGGGCAGCTGCACGCCGCTGAGAGACGCAGTGACGTTGCCAGCGTTCGCTCTCCGAAAGCCGTTTCCGTAAAAGCTCAGGTAGATCGGGTCGCCGGCGACGCGGATCGGCGCGGGGCCGCAGGAGAACTCTCCTACGAAAGGACCGAAGCAGTTGCAGGCGGGCATCGAAGTTTGCCGACCGTCAGCCGCGACTCGAACTGCGAGAGCATTGGATGTGGCGTTTGCGTGGGACACCAGGAACAGCGCCGCGCTACTGCGTCCACCTGCATGCCGCCCGCAGTGCTCGACCCACCATCGCCCGTTATGACCAGCCCCGCCTCGCCCGGCGCCGTACCGGCCGGCACCTGGAAGTTGATCTGCGTCGGGGAGACGAACGTCAATTGCACCCGTGGGTCGCTCCCGTACTGTCGTGCACGTCGAGCCTGATGCCGCCCATCTGCGTTGAATAGGGAGCCGCGGCACTTTCGGCCGCCGTTACGCCTGTTGATGGCGAATTGATAAGTTAACCGACAAGCGGCAGTTGGGACGGGCGCATCAGCGGCGAAGTGTTTGGTAGAAATGGACATGTCGTTGGAAAGCTCATTGGATGGCGCTCACCCAAAAGGTGAGGTGAAAAAGTCGGAAGCAAGGCCAGAATCGGAAGACTGCACGGTAGACACCTACGCGGGCAAACTGCGAATCCGGTGAGACGATGCAGCGGCAGTGACGGTAATGGGGCAATTGCCGGTCTTTATCGATTTTCTGAAGACTTCCGGTTTATGGGATGGTCTGGTGGCGGATTGCCCGTTGCAGTATACGAGCCCGAATGCGCCGAGTCAGGTGGATATCCTCGGCACGCTGTTGATGAGTGTGCTGGCGGGGCAGCGGCGCTATGCGCATATTACGGGCCTGCGCGGGGATGGTGTCAACCCGGAGTTGCTGGGGATGCGGAAAGTGATGAGTGAGAACTCAGCGCGGCGGGCGTTTAAACAGGCAGCGCCCGAAGCTACGCGTGAATGGCTGAGCAAACATCTGCGTCAGACCTACGAGCGGCTTTGTCAACTTGCGAGAAGCATCAAAAGGCAATCATCCAACCTAGCGAGATCGCGGGCGGTTGCATGCACTCCGGATCAGGCCAGGGCAGAGGCCCCGGTCACTTCATTCCAAACCCGGAATCTTTTGCTGCGGAGTTGTCGGTAATCAGGGGCGGAGAGCAAGTGGCACCGGGGACGGAAGTGCGAAGCAACGATTCCGTGCACCTCGACAAAGCGCTGGGCGTGTCGAGCCGATTTGAATCGTCGCATTCGTCTCTCTCGCTCACGGGTCGGTTGATGCGAATTCTCGGCCCGGTTATTCAGGTACCGATGCTGTCGATGCGCGACGCCGGGCATCACCACCCGTTTCGCCGCGCCGTAGCTGCGCAGTTTGTCCGTAATAATGACGCGCGGTTTGCATCCAGTCACCCGTAAAAGCTTGCGAAAGAAGCGGATTGCGGCAAAGCGGTCCCGCTTCGGTTGCACAAGAATATCGAGAACAACACCCTTCTGATCGACGGCTCGCCAGAGGTAGTGCGTCATGCCATTGATCTTGAGAAACACCTCGTCCAGATGCCATTTGTCGCCGGTGCTGACTCGCCGTCTTCTCAGGCCCGCGGCATATTTCTTACCGAACTTCTCGCACCAGCGTCGGACCGTTTCATAGCTGACCAGTACGCTGCGCGCAGCCATCAACTCTTCCACATCGCGGAAGCTCACCCCGAACCGGAAGTACAGCCACACGCAATGCGAGATGATCTCCTTCGGAAATCGGTGGCCACGGTACGGGTTGCCAGACACTGATTCAGCATCTCATCCGCTCGCCACCTCTACGTGACAGTGCCCCCGGAGATGTTCCGGTCAACACCGTCGAGTTGCTAACCAAGGCAATCTTGCCGGATGTCGCGCTCAGAGCAAGGCCCCCACTTGCGTCCGCAGATGGCAGCGCGGTAGATCCGCCATTACCTTGCGCCAGGTGAATTAAATAGTACTGGCCCGGTTGAATAGAACCAGCGAGCATTGCTCGATCCCAGCTGGATCCGGATGCCGATGCGTATTGCACGGTCCAGCCGTTGATGCTTACAGCGGCATTGCCGCGATTGAACAGCTCAACAAAATCGTTTCTGAGCGTCGCGCCTGTGTTTCCCCCGCCTCCGTATACTTGGCTAATGACTATGCTGGACTGCGCTTGCGCTGTCATAGACAGCGTGGTCCAGATCAAGACACAACACGACTGCACGAGTGTCCTCGTAAAAGGCACAGTTTCTCCCAATTTGACTTCGGATATCCGTTAATTCTGGGTATCTGAAATGATAGTTCAAGTTGCAGTATTCGGAAGCGCGGATAGTACTATTACCCGTTTTTCCGTCATCGCTTGACCGTATTAAGAGGAAGTGCTGCCGATATTCGCAGACAAGCCTTCCCCCACCGATCTTAAGAAGCTGCTCGAAGAGACTGAGCACCTAGCTATTCCGGATACCAATTACGTTCCCGCTGCGCCGCTCGCAAAACTTAATGAAATGATCGACACGGTTCTCATTCCATCGACATCATTCAAGGGCGAATCAGCGAGCGACCCGAAGACGGTTGTGTCGGTATTAAATACAAAATAGTGATCATATTGCGCCTAGACGCTTCAGCGCCTGCATTACGATCGTTTGTTTATCTGTAGGGCAAGGATTCACTGCCGCGGCGTCTGAATTCGGAATCAGGCCCGCCAACTGTTTGCAGTGCTCAATCCAAGCGCCTTCGGGAACAAAGCCATGCGTCCGTACAACCCATTTCTGAATTTCCAGATTAGTGACTCGCACACGATTCATTGTGAACTACGTCCTTCGGAATACTTGCAGTTGAATTGGCGCTTTTGAGGAACGGCTATCCGGTTGCGAACAAAAATAATTATCCAGTGTGCATTTGATTTTCGCAATAGATCTGAGGTACCAGAGCGAGGGTCGTTACGTACTACCAAAGCGCTCGAATAACTCGCGAAAGAAGCGCGATCCGGATAGCTGCGGACCGCGCGAAGAAACAAACTCAACACGAGACAACGCAGCGTAGGCCCGCCGTATTAGAAATCTCAAGCTCCCTGTGGTTCAAGAGCGTTCGAAGGGCTAAGGCCTACTCGTGCTGTCGATAAATTATGGGGCTTGCAGGCGGGTCAAACAATAGATCGAAGGTACCAAAGTTACTGATTGGCAGCCGTAGAACCCGTGGTGGCCAAAGGAGGATTTTCATGTCGAGGTTAGCTGACTGTCTTAAGCGCCTGGAAGCCATCCATGGCGCTGGTATCGAGGATATCGACCGACTGCGCACGGAAGAGCAAATGCGCCCCGCTGGGCGACTACGTTGAGCACTCCTGATCTCGATATTCGGGCCATCGTGGAAGTGGAACGGCGCTTAGCAGAAACCCAGGGGATAAAAACGAAATGATTACTGGCTTACTTCTACCTTGTGATGTGACCACAGAGCGGATTGTTGTCTGTTCGAAGTACCGCTTGAAAGCTGGCTCACCTGAGCGGCCGGCGCACTTCCATCATGTAGCCGATGCAATTTTGTGCTCTGAATGTTGCCCATGTCGACGCAGCTACCGTTCGCCCAGCCGTTGAATTACCACACCAAGCCGTTACGCGCCGCTACAAAACCAAGGGCACACTCTAGATTTAAACAGCTTTCTTTCCACCCATGGAGACTCTGGCTTGATCTCGAACACATCGCGACGGTTCCGTTGCGAAGTTTGGTGAACGATAGCTGATACGGTAGAGCGATGCCAATCACGCCGTCCAATCCATTTAAAGGACGTCAGTATTCGGGTGAGGTTATCCTGTTGGCGGTGCGTTGGTATTTGCGATATCCGCTGGCGTGCGAACACGTCGCCGAGCTGTTGGGCGAGCGAGGTCTGGAAGTGGATGCCAGCTGCATTTGGCGGTGGGTTCAAATCTATGCGCCAGAAATCAATAAGCGCTGCCGTTCGTATCTGAAGCCGACGAACAAGTCCTATCGGGTAGACGAAACTTACATCAAAATTAAAGGCAAGGAACGGTATCTGTACCGCGCCGTCGATTCTACTGGTCAAACGATTGATTTTCTGTTGACGGCCAAGCGTGACGCCGCTGCGGCGAAACGCTTCTTACGGAAAGCGATCGATGCATCTGGCAATCCGATGCCGCGAGTCATCAACGTTGACAAGAATCCCGCCTATCCAGCAGCAATGGAAGGGATGATGGCGGAAGGGACGCTACCACGTCGCGTCCGCTTGCGGAAATGCAAGTACTTAAATAACGTGATCGAGCAAGATCACAGAGCTGTGAAGAAACGCATGTGGCTCGCCAAAGGCTACGGCTCGTTCCTAGGTGCGTGGCGGACGTTGCAAGGCATCGAAGCAGTTCACATGATTCGAAAAGGAAGAGTGAGACGACTGGCCAAAGCCGATTCGGTCGGTCAAGCGCGCTTCATCACCAAACTATTCGGTATCGCTGCGTAGCCTAATTTCCTTCCGATCGATTCTCCGCGACCATGTGATGCTTAGAGTGCAACTTCGCAATAAAACCTGGCAAAGCACGTCGGCGGCTGGAGCTTGTCACAGATCGGCCGATTCTACAACGAAACCATCATTCCACGGTTCACCATGCTATAAGAAAGATCGAACGTCTGCGGCCGCACGACAACGGAGTTGGATGAAGTCTTGAACTCATTAGCGACCACGATTAAAGAAAACGCTAATTCTCGTGGGCCACGCCGAGATCAGAACATTCCTCAAGTTGTGAGTGCGTTACACCAGTTGCAGGGGTCTGAACAACCTCTAGATGCACTGGCAGATCTCATTGCGCAACGGCTAAAGAGGGACTCAAAAAACCGGTGAGCGGCGCTACACGTTGACTGCCGGAGCAATGACCTTCCTAGAGGTGGCGTTTCTTGCGTCGAGTCTCTACAAACTGCGCACGCTGATCAGGGCCTGAATGTGCGGCGTTCCACGACTCCTGGCTGGCTCGAAGGCAGCTGTTTCTGTGTATCTAGCGAAAGTCGAGGAAACAGTCGCGGGTTCTCCACACCCATATCGTTTCTTACCTACTGTCGCTATCGGCGGAGGCGGTCCGCAAGAACGGACACCGGCCCTCATCACAATACCGCAGCATTCTCCGCAGCCTTTGCTGAACTTTCTGAAGTTCGATCAACTGCTCATTTGAGCGCTCGAGCACCGATAAGAGGTTGGGACGGAGACTTGCCCACGCACGCTCTCCGGAATCGATTACCTGCAAGAGATCTCGGATATTAGCCAGAGTGAGCCCGACGCGCTGCAAAGATTTCATCAGGCGAATGCGATCCACTACCACCGGTGAGAACGTCCGGTATCCTGAGGGGCGCCTCGGTGCTCGCGGAATCAGGCCGGTGCGCTCGTAGTACCGAACCGCATCGACGCTGACGTGTGCTGCTTGCGCAATCGCGCCAATCGAAAAACTTTTAGTGCTCATAACACCAGTGTGCTTGACTCTGGACTGTACTCCAGGGTTGAGAATCTCAGTTGAGCCTTTCCCAGGTGGGATTTAGTGCTTTCAAATTCCCACCTCGGCGAGGATGAGGTAAACCCAATGAATACGACCGACAGCAACATAGAGGCAGTGCTCAACATCTTCCGCGCTATCGAAGAGCGCGAGCCGAACGATCGGAACATGCAACCATTCCTTCAACTTGTGCAGCCCGATGTGGAACTCTGCTGGCCTCCATCGCTTCCCTACGGGGGCACCGCGCGCGGATTGCAGCACCCCGGCCCTTCATGGGCGGACATCTGGGATCCATTGCAGCCAACGCCGGCAGAACGACGCATGAACCCGAGAGTGATCGCAGCGAATGATCGGAACGAGGTTGTGGTCCTGTATTGCCGGCGGGGTGTCAACAACCGTGGCGAACATTTCGACACAGAAGTCCTTGGCGTTTACGAAATCCGCGAGGGGAAGCTGTCACGTGCCCAGATGTTTTACTTCGACGAAGCTGGTACGAATCGGTTTCTGGCGACCTCAGGGCATCAGTGCGATTAGCGAATTCTTCGGTCGCGGTAGGGACGGCCATTGCTGACCGCCCCCCGCACAGATCCGTACGTGCGGAGTTACCGCATACGGCTCCTGCCTAAGGTCGTGACGCAAAGAAGCGCTCCTCCGGATACGGATGCAGAACCCGGCATGGCGGAACGTACTTACGGGTGAGGCGATTGAAACGGGGCCAGTTGAGCCGGTTCCGTTGACTTCTTCGTAACAGAGCATGCCGCCAAGCGCGGCAGACCTCGTCACGGAAGCCACTCAATCGCAGCAGGTTCGTTGGAACTGCATGGTACTGGAAGTAGCCATTCAGGACCCGCTGAAGCCATGCACCAACCACCGGCACGGGTTCATGCCGTCGCTGGTAGAGCTTGTCCCGGATCGCGGTCAGCGTCGCTCGCATACGCTTCTTGGCCGTCAACCTGACGACCTGGAACTTTCCTTGTCGGTTCGTTCCACAGCAATGCGTGAACCCGAGAAAGTCGAACGTCTCCGGTCTCCCCTGCCCCCGCTTGCGCCGCCGCTCGGCCGCATAGCGGCCAAACTCGATCAGGCGCGTTTTATCGGGATGCAGAGACAGCCCGAACTTCGCCAGCCGTTCCTGCAAATCCTGCCAGAAACGCCCGCGCCGTCCCTACCTTCTCAAAGCCCACCACACTATCGTCCGCATAGCGGAGCACGATGACATCTCCTCGCCCTGGCGATTTCCGCCAGTGCTGAACCCAGAGATCGAAGGCGTAGTGCAGGTAGATATTCGCCAGTAACGGCGAGCACACTCCCCTTACACAAAAGGTAATTTGGATCGCCGGCCGGAGTCGAACCGCCGTTTGACGGTGGGCCTGAAGGAATGGGGATGGTGTGTCGAATCGTGATATCGTTTTCCCCCACCAGAACTTCTTTGACCACGAGGCGTACGATTCGCTGGCGTTCTGCGACGTCTAGCGTTACGGCATTACTGCGCAAGCGCGCGAGAAATGCCGTAAGGGTCTCGGCCAGTCGCAGGAATGCAGCCCGATCGTTGATTTGATCAGTGATCGCCTGCAACTCTGAGCGGAGCATCTGTTCACGATTGCGTAGCGCTGGCATGCGTTGCCGCAATTGTTCGATCGACAAGAGCCCTTCCTGGTAAGCAGTAAGCAGTCGTTCAATGCCTTTGCCAACCTGTATCAATTCCCGCTGCAAACTCTGCTCACGTTTTTTGGTCGGATCGGACGCCCGCGCCGCTGCCAGCCGACGATCGAGTTCCTGTTGTATCAGGGTTGGATCTTCCAGCAGGCGGATCACCTCGGCCCAGACAACCTGGTCGAGCAGATCCTGTCGAACGAGCCGACGGTTGTCGCAAACAGGACCGCCCAGTTTTCGCCAGCTATCGGAGCCAATGCACTTATAGTAGTGGATCTTACGAGCGCTCGTGTACGTCGATGTACGCGAGAAGGCGTAACCACACTTCTGACAACTGACCAGCCCCTGTACCACGCTCGGCTCGATGGTGCGACGGCGCGATCGAATTTTATTTTCTTGCAGAAGCTCTTGCGCACGGGCGAAGCTCTCTTGGGTTACCAGGGCTGGCACCGGGATCTCGATCCACTCTTCGCGCGGGCGTTCGTGACCTACTGTCACACTGGGCACAGTGACACCCCGTCGACGTTGTGGGCGCATAACGCGGCTCCGCGTAGAGACGCGTGTCTTGCCGAAGCAGGCGACACCGCGATAAGCGGGGTTGCGCAGTACCGCCCAGACAGTCGAGCGTTCCCAGCGAGCACTCTCTTTGCGAGTCGGGATATTTTCAGCGTTCAGCCGGCGCGTGATCTCGCCAATACTGAATCCTTGCACTGTATACATCTCATAGATGCGCTGCACTACACGAGCCTCGGCTTCATACACGGTGTAAGCGGCCGGCGCCTCATCGGTTTTGCGGATATAACGATAGCCATACGGAGCCCCGCTCAGCACGCTGATCTCGCCAGAGTGCGCCCGGTGTCGCTTACCGCGACGCGACCGCTCCAGGATCTGTGCCCGCTCATATTCGGCAATCATTCCCTGGAACTGCACCAGCAACTGATCTTCCGCACTGTCGCCTTGCGGCGCTTTTACAAACAGCGTCTCGACTCCGTGGCGGGCCAGTTCCTCGATCAGCAGAACCTGATACGCATACTTCCGGCTGAGGCGGTCCGGCGCGTACGCAAGCACAACCTGGATGTGCCCTTCAGCGGCCAGGTCCCGCACGCGCTCCAAACCGGGGCGCTCCAATGTCGCTCCACTATAGCCTTCATCTTCGAAGACCCACTCTTCGGGCACCTCCAGCTCGTGTTTCTTTGCGAATTCGATCAGCGAAGCTGTCTGGCTCGCAATCGTGTTCTCCTCGCGCTGCTGCTCGGACGAAACCCGTGCGTAGATGGCTGCCATCCTCATTCTCAGACTCCTTTAGACATCCACCGACCGGCTGTTCCCGCGTGGGCGCCAAAATATCGTAGGCCTGCGCGAGTTTTGATTCGAGCAGGCGATCAAATGTATAGGAAACGTGAATTTGCCATGAGCCGCTTTTGAGCCGTGGCTCAGCCATGTTTTCTTAGAGTGCGTAGAAACGAGTTCAACGCGGCTGTCACAATCGCTCCAATGGTTAGGCCACTGCTCTGCGCATATTTCCGCAGCCGTTCCACTGTGCTCGGCGGAAGCTTGAGCGTGATCGGCACGGTAACTTCGGCAACTTCGACCGGCCGGTCCAGCTCCGATGCCTCCTCCAAGTATCGATACGCTTGCCGTTCTGATAGATTGAACTTGCGCGACAAGCGCTGAGCTGCCTCGGGCATTGCAACCTGACCTTGAAGCAGGCCGAGCGCTGCATTCAGCTGCCGAGCCTTCTCCGCCTTGGTCGATCGCGCCATATGTCATAAACATATTACTTCTTAAGGCGAAGGTCAAGCGCAGCATGCTTTGCTCGCCAGCCCGTGACTATGCGTTCGAACTGAAAGTTACCTTTTGTGTAAGGGGAGTGACCACCGCTCCTTGCGGAGTTCCCTTTTCACCGGGAATCCGTTTTCCATCTTCGATCACCCCCGTATAGTCCGAAAACTCGAAGCTTCTCAGAATCCAACGAGATGCGGATATGAAGAAGTCTACGCGCATCCGCCAGAAATAAGAATGTTACAGAGGTTCGCGAACGGTTCGCTGTCTCCCGATGAAATATTTGTTTATATGGGAAGTCGTGCATCCCGGCAGTCGTATATGCACACCAAATCCAGCAAATTGAGCCAATTGGTAATTCGCCATGGACAGGTCGCCGGAGATGCTGGTCGGGCTCCAACCCGGCGTCGACGCTTCCGCCCAATTCGCCCGGCGCCTGGCCGAGAGCGGTTGCCTCGTCATCGTGCCTACTCTTATCGACCGCAAAGACACGTGGTCCGGCATCTCCGGTATCCGGATGACAAACCTGCCGCACCGCGAGTGGATCTATCGCATGGCGTATCAAACGGGGCGACACATCATCGGCTACGAAGTCCAGGCTGTGCTCGCAGCGGTCGACTGGTTCGCAAACGAGAATGCACGAAACGCCGCTCCCATCGCAGTAGCAGGTTATGGAGAGGGTGGATTGGTAGCGCTATACAGCGCGGCACTGGACCCGCGGATTCACGTGACGCTCGTCAGCGGGTACCTCCAACCTCGCGAGCAACTGTGGTCCGAGCCGGTGTATCGCGATGTATGGTCGCTCGTACGCGAGTTCGGCGACGCAGAGTTGGCAAGCCTGATCGCACCGCGTGCCCTCATTGTAGAAGCGGCAAAAGCTCCGGAAATCACGGGCCCACCTGCGGTTACCAATGAGCGCCGAGGCGCCACGCCGAACGGTACCATTCGGACACCTACCGTGGAGATGGTCCGATCGGAGGTTGAGCGTGCTCGCACGTTTTACACGAACCTGAAGTCGAACAAGCTCGAGTTGATCGAAAGCGACGGTGGTCGCGGGTTGCCCGGATCGGAGCAAGCCTTAGCAGCGATCCTGGGAGCAGCGGGCATCCGCAAACCGCCGTCACAGCCGGGCAATCCTCCGGCGAACCTCCGGCCCCATTATGATGTCACCGCACGGTTGAAGCGCCAGTTCGATTCCTGGGTAGACCACACGCAGCGTCTCGTTCGCCAGTCGCCGTCACGGCGACTGGAGTTCTCGAGCCGCCTTGACACGTCGTCTCCAGCACGTTGGAAAGAAACATCGCAGTCCTATCGCACGTACATCTGGGATGAGGTCATCGGCCGAATGCCCGATCCGAGCATTCCCGCCAATGCCCGCTCACGCCTTATCTTCGATGAACCCAAGTACAGAGGATACGCAGTGATGTTGGACGTATGGCCGAACGTCTTCGCCTACGGCGTTCTCCTTGTTCCCAAGAACATACAGCCTGGCGAGCGACGTCCTGTAGTCGTCTGCCAGCATGGACTCGAAGGACGTCCGACGGACGTTGCCGATCCCAAGGTTGATAACCAGTACTATCATCGCTACGCCGTACGACTTGCTGAGGAGGGATTCGTCACGTTCGCTCCGCAAAACCCCTATATCGGGCAAGATAGGTTTCGCATGATCCAGCGACGCGGCCATCCGCTCAAGCTGGCGTTGTTCTCTTTCATTCTCGGTCAGCACCAGCGCATCCTTGAATGGCTTGCCGCACAGCCGTTCGTAGATGCACAACGTATCGGCTTTTATGGCCTCTCTTACGGCGGCAAAACTGCGGTGCGAATTCCGCCTCTGCTGCCGCAATACGCGCTCTCGATCTGTTCTGCGGACTTCAACGAATGGGTGTGGAAAAATACGAGCATCGACGCCAAGTACAGCTATCTGCTCACCAGCCAGTACGACATGATCGAATTCGATTTCGCAAACGTCGCCAACTACTCGGATCTGGCCAATCTAATGGCCCCGCGACCATTCATGGTGGAACGCGGCCACCATGATGGGGTTGCGCCGGATGAGTGGGTTGCCTACGAGTTCGCCCACACACGCCGGTTTTACGCCACCCGGATGAACTTGCCAGATCGTGCCGAAATCGAGTTCTTCAATGGTCCGCACACGATTAATGGCGATGGCACCTTCAAGTTTTTGAGACGCCACCTCAAGTGGCCGCAATGAAACCGGAACAAAAGAGAGTTCATTCCGACAGTTGTCGGCGGGTCGAGGCGTCGCCGCTCTTTGGGACCTGATGCTTGAGCGTGGTTTGCGTTGAGATGGATGACGGCGCGAGTGGCTTGGGGAAACTCGCGATGCGGCCGTAACTGCCTCGATCGGGCATCGTCAACTCGGCACGAACCTGAAAAGCTGGTGCTATGAAAAGCGATCCGCCCGTTACTCCGGCTATCGATTCCTCCCCAGATCATTAGCGTTGAGGATCTTTTTGCCGAACGCGGAATCATCGTGTCCTATGAGACGATTCGTCAGTGGTGTCAGAAATTCGGTCCTGTCTCCGGCTTCGTTTGGAAGCAGGGCCGCTTGCTTTTCGGTTGCCCCGGAACAGAGGGGCATCAGAAAAGGAGCACTCGAATGTATACGTTGAATCAGCTCACCATCATCGGTTTCCACTGGCAATGACGCCGAAGCTCATTACACTCCGAACGGCACACTGGTCGTAAGCCTTTCGGTTGCCGCAAAAGAATCCTGGAAAGATGCTGATGGAAACTGGCAGAGCCGCACGGACTGGCATCGGGTCGTGACCTTCGGCAAGCTGGGCGAATACGCCCGGACTTCACGAGAGGCTCTTACGTCACGGTGCAAGGAGCGGTGCGGACCCGGGAATACGAGCGCGACGGCCTGAAACACCGAGTTACAGAGGTCCGCGCCGATTCGGTCGGAAAACTCGACCGTGCGGAATGTCGAGCCGAGAGCGACGGTGACCCAGAACCGAACCCAGCGTGAGCCTTGTCCTTCCCGGCTCGGCGACGCCAGCCGAGTCCGGATCCTTACATGGTCCAACTCGGAATATGAGTTCCTCCATCAAAGATTCGAGACGTTTTACGAACGGCTTGAGCAAGTGTATTCCCAGCCTGAGATGCCAATGATGCCCGCTGCCTCTCCGAGTAGCAACTCCTCAATTAACCGCTATATTTTCGGGCCATACGACGTTCGTGCCTACGCCAAAACAGCCCGGCCGATTCGCTGGACTTACACTGACTTTCGGCGCCGCATTGCCGCTAAAGAAGTCGCTGGGACAGCCCACTAGTGTTTTCCGTACGCGTCTTTCGTTACGCGGCAGGTAGCGAACCACACCTGGATTGGTGATTTCCGCATCATCCGATGCCCCACTGGAAATCTGGCAACTGGGAATATGAGGTATTACCTTATCCGCCGACAGTTGTACACACCTGTGCTGCGAATCGAGATCTGATGTACAATCGCTCGTCAGGAGTTCACCGTGCGGCTTACGGCTTGGATCCTGGTTTCGTGCGTCCTGATGTTTGCACAGACGGACACGGCAACAATCACTGGTTCAATAGTTGACGCGTCAGGGTCTGCGGTTGCTGAGGCAGTGATACGAGCGACAAATCGGGCCACTGGCGTTGCGTTCAACTCTCAGAGTAATGATTCCGGCGTGTACGTTTTGACGGCACTTCCCATTGGCAGCTACGACGTTTCGATTACCCGTCCCGGATTCCAGAGCGTTCGCCGTGTAGACGTCGTCCTCAGTGCTGGCACACGGGCGAGAATCGACGCGTCGCTTCAAGTCGGCGCTGTTACTGAGGTGATCGACGTTTCAGCCCAAGTCCCTCTTCTTGAATCCGAGACATCTTCGCTTGGACAGGTGGTGGAGAACCGGACCATCACGCAAATGCCGTTGAATGGCCGTAATTATCAGAAGCTCGCGGTCTTGGCTCCGGGAGTGCTTCCGTCGCGGTCGAGGAACTTCGTCGACGATGCATTCGCCGTGAACGGCGCCAACATGTGGCAGAACCAGTTTGTGCTGGATGGCGCCGATAACACCAACTATTTCACAGGAGTTGTTACAGCGTCGAATCAAGTGCTCAAACCCTCGATCGACGCGATTCAAGAATTCAAGATGGAGACTCATAACTTCACCGCTGAGTTCGGGCGAGGCGGCGGTGCGGTGATTCAGGTTACGACCAAGAGCGGCACGAATCAATTTCACGGCACGATGTTCGAGTTTCTCCGCAACGACAAGCTGGATGCGAATAATTTCTTCAACAGTGGCCGACCCAAGCCGCCGTTCCGGCAAAACCAGTTCGGGGGGACTCTGGGAGGTCCTATACGCCGCGACCGGATCTTCTTCTTCGGAAGCTATCAAGGCACATACGTTCGAGAAAAGCTGACGAGGTTGAGTCGCGTCCCTACGCCTGCCATGCTGAGTGGCAACTTCGCCGGCATTGCGTCCATCTTTGATCCCGCAACCGAGGATTCGGCCGGTCAACGGACACAGTTTTCAGGAAACATAATTCCTGCTTCGCGTTTCGATCCGGTGTCTCTCCGAACGCTGCAGCTTTATCCCGCCCCGAATCGTGAGGGCGTGCAGAACTTTGTCTTTAATACACCGCGAAACCTGGACGATCACCAGGTGGACTCCCGCTTCGACTGGCAAGTGAAAGATCGGGACAACATTTTCGTTAGATATTCTTTTCACGATTACACGCGACTAGAGCCTGGTACCTTGCCTCTGCCGGCAAGTGGAGGCGATACCGCGGTTCGCACATCGACAGCTCATACCGGAGTGGTGAACTGGACGCATGCTTTCGCGAACGGCAGCATGGTGAACGAAGCGCGCGCCGGATACATCCGGCTGGTTGGTGGGATTGATACTCCAACCACTACTCAGCTTTGGAAGGAGTTTGGCTTCAAAGGAAGCTTTGATCGAGAGGATATTAACGGCTTGCCGCTTTTTACCGTCACTGGCTATGCAGGACTCGGCGACCGCAGTTTCGCTCCCGATCCGCGCAAGAATGACATTCGGCAGTTTGTCGAATCATTTTCGTGGAACGTCGGTAAGCACGCGCTGAAGTTCGGCACTAATATCCGTCAGTTCGTCCAATACACGGGAATCACCAACTTTGCTCGGGGGCAATACAACTTCAACGGACAGTTCACCAGCGCGCGCGCCGGCACTGGTACTGGAGACGCGTTCGCAGATGCCCTGCTTGGACTTACGAATACGGCACGGCTAAGTACGCCGCTCGACATCCGCCAGCCCTCGATCGCGTACGAGTACTACGCACAGGACAATTTCAAGATCAGCAGGACTCTCACGTTGAATCTCGGTGTGCGCTACGAGTACCAGCAACCCTACACGGAGCAGAACGACCGGCAGCAGAATTTCTCGATCGAAACCGGCAGTCCGGACTATGGCAAGTTCGTTCCCGTGCGCGGAACCAGCCTACAGGAACGTTCGTTTCAGAAGCCGGATCGCAACAACTTCTCTCCGCGCGTGGGCTTCGCCTGGCAAGCCGCTAGTAAAACTGTCATACGAGGCGGCTACGGCATTTTCTACGATGCCGTATCGCAGATGCCGTACGGCTCACGGCCGGCGCAGAATCCGCCGTTCTATCTTCAGGTGGATGTTCCTACAGCGACGAGCGCTGCTACCTCAAACATCCGCGTGGTCGATGGATTTCCGCCGGATGCATTGAACCCCACCGTCTTGACTGGACGTTCAATCGCCGCGGTCTGGCCATACACTTTTCCGGAAGGAACGACCCATCAGTGGAACTTCAACATCCAGCAATCGCTACCCGGGAATTCGGTCTTCTCGACTGCGTATGTCGGCGCGAACACCGTCCATCGCAGGTTGGGAGCGGTTCAGATCAACCAGCCAACACCGGGTCCGGGAGCGCTTAATCCACGGAGGATGTTTCCTGATTATGCAGACATATCGATGGATGTCCCGATCGGCACGAACAATTATCAGGCTCTGGAGATGAAGTTCGAACGCCGCTTCCGCAAGGGCTTCTCGGTGATCGCCGGCCATACTTGGAGCCATACGATGGCTGGCGACATAAGCCAGAACAACACAATTCTCGCGCCAGAGAAAGCGTTGTCGCCCGAGGATTTACGGCATCGCTTCTTTTTGTCGTCAGTCTGGGATCTACCCTTCGGCAAGGATCGCGCCTGGTTGAGCCGTGGCTTTTTAGGATACGTTGCAGGCGGGTGGCAGTTGTCGCCGATTTTCACCGCTCAAACTGGCCTGCCATTCACACCCGCCGTGCCCGGCAATCCAGCGAACACAACTGGCGCCATTCGTCCCGATCGAATCGGCGACGGGAATCTCTCGCGCGAAGAACGGGGGCCGGACCGATGGTTCGATGCGCAGTCGTTCGCTGTGCCTGCGGCGTTCCGCTTTGGCAATTCTGGAAACTTCATTTTGGAAGGTCCCGGGTTGATCAACCTGGACCTGACGATCGCGCGGACGTTTGCTCTATCGGAGCGTATGCGGATCGATTTCCGCACCGAAGTTTTCAATATGACAAACGAAGCGCATTTCGCTTTTCCGAATGCAACGATCAATCAACCGACGACCGGCGTCATCTCACAAACCGTGGATTCAGCCCGGCAGATCCAATTCGGGTTGAAATTCATCTTCTGATGCTCAGACCTGCAATGCTACTGATCGCCGCCGCATGTGCTGATGGGATCGCACAGACCAGCTACACGATTTCCAATGACCGGCTGTCGATCTCGATCGAGAAGCAAGGCGGCGCATTCAAGAATCTGTATCTCTTGGACGACAGCAAGAAACACACTCCGCTCTCCTCGACTCACGGACACTTCCTCTGCGCTGATGCGTTCGGTCCTCCGTCGAAGGAGGAACGGGAAGCCGGGTTTCCTGCGCATGGTGAAGCGCATCTCCAGGAATGGACGCTTGACGAGCAGGGTAAGGTGGGAAGGATCGCCACACTAAAATCGAGTGCTCGATTGCCTTTGGCAGGCGAACGATTCTCTCGGACCGTGCGCGTCGTGGACGGCGAGCAAGTTGTCTACGTATCCAGCACGCTGGAGAATCTTGCGCCGATCGATCGCCCCGTGGTCTGGCAGGAACATGCGACGCTGGGGGCTCCGTTTCTCGCTCCAGGCAAAGCCGTCATCGACGTTTCGGCCAAGCGCGCGATGACACGGCCTCCGAGACCTGGCATGGCGAACCGTTTCAAGCCTGGACAGGAGTTCACTTGGCCAATGGCTCCGTCGGTGGACGGAACACGTATTGATCTACGACAAACTCCCGCAGCCGTTGCCAACAGCATTACGACACAACTGATGCCACGCGATGGATTGGCTTACGCTACGGCGCTTAATCTCGATCAGCACGTCCTGATTGGATGGGTTTTTCGAGGCGACAGCTTCCCGTGGTTGCAAAATTGGGAAAGCTATACGGCCGACGGTCAGCTTTATCGGGGTCTCGAGTTTGGCCTGACCGCTTTCGGTTCGCCTCGGCGTGAGATCGTATCCATGGGAAAACTGATGGATACCCCTTTGTACAGTTGGCTCCCTGCGAAAGGCAAGATTGAAGCGGGATTCCTAGTCTTCCTGACGCGCGCGCCCGAACGCATGCGGGGCGTCGACCGGATTACGATGGATCGCGGGGAGTTGCTGATTGAGGATCTGAAAACGGGCGTGCAGGTGCGCCTGGCTGCTTCACTGCCCTGGTAGACGCGATGTTGATATTCTTTCTTTGCATTTCCGCTGTTGCTTTTGCGGCTGGTCCGTCGCAGCAGGTAATCGAGGCGGGGCGCACACGATTTCTCGAAGCGTGCAGTGCTTGTCACGGCCCGAATGGATTGGGTGGCCACGGTCCAGCGCTCGTGAGTCCGCGCATTCGCAGGGCATCTGACAAAGAGATTTTCACGGCGATACTCAACGGTGTGCCGGGAACGGAGATGCCCGCCTTCAAACTGCCCGAAGAGACGGTCATGTACATGGTCGCTTTTCTGCGCAGTCTCACCGCGACTGCAAGCGAGAGCCATGTTCAAGGTGACGAACAAGTCGGAAAGGCGCTCTTTTTCGGAAAGGCCGGCTGTTCGACTTGCCACATGATTCGCGGCCGCGGCGGCTACCTTGGGCCCGACCTTACGGAGATTGGCCAGGCGCGAAGCATTGCAGAACTACGGGAAAGCATCGTTGCGCCGAATGCCCGCCCTACTCCCGGATTTGAAAGTGTGGCATTTGGCAATGGCAAAAAGGGGGTGGCCAAGTACCGTACGAACTACTCGGCGCAGGTCATCGATACCGACGGTAAACTCCATTTGCTGCGCGACGCCGAAGCCGCCAAAGTGGTAGTTCAGGCGCAGTCGTGGATGCCGGCAAGCAAGTTGAGCTCTGAAGAATTACAGAACGTGTTAGCTTTCTTGAGCGCCCCATGACACTCCTCAAACGAACGATGTTCTGTACAGCGATTTGCACGCTATTGCACGGACAGGCAAAGTACGAAGACCTTCTTAAGGGCTCGGCAGAAGATTGGCTTACCTACGCGGGCGATTATGCGTCGGTCAGGCACAGCCCGCTGAAGCAGATTACTCGCGACAACGTTTCCCGGCTCGTGCCGAAGTGGATCTACCACGTAGAAGGCGCACGACGATTGGAAACCGTTCCGCTTGTCTACCAAGACGTGATGTACATCACGAACACGAATGAAGTGCAGGCGCTGGATGCGGTGAGCGGCAGGCGCATCTGGCGCTATCAGGCGCAATCGAAAGGTCAAAGGGTCAATCGCGGAGTTGCGCTGCTCGGCGACAGGGTGTATTTGATCACCACTGACTGTTATCTGATCGCTCTGAACCGCGTGAACGGCGCAGTGGTTTGGAAGAAGGAATTCGCGTCCGCGAACGACGGTTATACCTCGACACTGGCGCCGCTTGCGATTAAAGATCGAATCCTCGTCGGCGTTGCCGGTGGCGGGTCGGGCCAGCGAGGGTTCGTCGCCGCGATCTCGGCTGAAGACGGCAAAGAACAATGGCGCTTCTGGACCGTGCCAGGAAAAGGCGAACCAGGCTCAGAGACCTGGGGCGGTTTTCCTGCGGAATGGGGCGGGGCCCCAACCTGGACAACAGGATCGTTCGATCCGGACTTGAACCTGATCTACTGGCCTACCGGAAATCCGTGGCCTGACTTTTACGGCGGTCATCGCCGGGGCAGCAACTTGTATTCGAACTCGGTATTGGCTCTGGATGCGGATACTGGAAAACTGAAATGG
This sequence comes from Bryobacteraceae bacterium, assembly GCA_963844855.1. Classification (GTDB taxonomy): domain Bacteria; phylum Acidobacteriota; class Terriglobia; order Bryobacterales; family Bryobacteraceae; genus DASQDN01. Next base: position 22,420 of record CAWJQP010000055.1, on the reverse strand, counting down.
TATTTCCAGTTCACGCCCCGCGACACCCACGATTGGGACGCCAACGAAACCTTGACACTCCTCGATGCCCCGTTTCGCGGCAAGCCGCGCAAGCTGATGGTGCAAGCCAATCGTAACGGGTTCTATTACGTTCTTGATCGGGTAACAGGAGAGTTCCTGCACGGTCGACCCTTTGTCAAGAAGCTCAACTGGGCAACTGGGCTCGATGACAAGGGTCAACCGATCGAGGTCCCTGGTATGGACCCTACGCCAAAGGGTGTCCGCGTTTGCCCGGCGGTGCGCGGAGCAGCCAATTGGATGTCGCCTTCGTATAATCCACAGGCAGGTCTCTACTATGTGGTGACGTTGGAACAGTGCGACATCTATACGAGCTCCGCCAAACAGGCTGTTCCGTCGAGTGGCTTCCGCGGTACCGGCGGAGAACAGATACCCGCAGAGCCGGGGCAGTTCTACCTGCGCGCGCTCGATGTTCTGACAGGGCAAATGCGGTGGGAGTACAAGATGACAGGTCCGGCAACAATGTGGGCTGGAACAGTGTCTACTGCCGGCGGAGTCGTGTTTTCGGGGGATGACGACGGTAACCTGATCGCCCTGGATTCACAGACAGGGAAGCATCTTTGGCATTTTTTCACCGGCCACACGCTGTTGGCCTCGCCCATCACATTTGAGGCCGAAGGGAAGCAGTATGTCACCATCGCGGCAGAGACGGATATGATTACGTTCGGACTTTTCGATCCGATGTCGAAATAGTAAGTTCCGTGAACACGACAACATGATGACCAGAAGAACCTGCCTGAAAACGCTTCTTTCCGGTTCCTTTGCCACTCGCGAGTCATTTGCTGCGCGCCGCCCGAATCTGATTCTGATCCTCGCGGACGACCTCGGCTACGGCGACATCGGATGTTACGGTTCGCCGGATGTTCCAACGCCGCACATAGACTCGCTAGCGCGCAACGGAGTGCGTTGCACCGACGGCTACGTGTCGGCCGCTGTTTGCAGTCCTTCGCGAGCCGCACTGCTGACAGGTCGATACCAGCAGCGCTTCGGGCACGAGTTTAATTCCGGGCCGGTTCTCCGGGAAGCCGAGATCAACTTCGGACTACCTCGGAGCGAAAAGATCTTTCCGCAATACCTGAAAGCTTCCGGGTATGCGACTGCAGCTTTTGGAAAGTGGCATCTCGGCGTGCGTCCTGGCTATCACCCGCTGGAACGCGGATTTGACGAATATTACGGATTTCTTCCGGGAGGTAACGATTACATAACCTCGGCGACTCCAGGAGCCATGGCAGTGGGCGCCGACGGCCAGGAGCGGCGAATCCCATTGAAGCGCCAGCACAATCTTGTGCGCGGTCACGAGCCTGTAGAGGATTCTCGTTACTTTACAGATGCCCTTGGGGCGGAAGCGGCAGCGTTCATTGACCGCCACAAGGATCAGCCGTTCTTCGTTTATCTCGCCTTTAACGCTATCCATACTCCACTGCAGGCCACAAAAAAGTACGTGGACCGTTTCGGCAGCATCGCTGATGAAAAGCATCGAATGCTTGCCGCGATGACTGCCTCCATGGACGAAGCAATTGGGGTTGTTTTGGGTCGAGTGAAGCAACACAAGTTGATGCAAGACACCATGATTGTCTTCGTCAGCGATAACGGCTGTCCCGAGATTACGGGCGCAGGCACAAATGGACCACTCAATGGAGAAAAGGCCAGCTATTATGAAGGCGGTATTCGAGTCCCGTTGATCATGCAGTGGCAGGGTCATCTCCCTGCCGGCAAGAGCTATGGCCAACCCGTGGTCACCCGGGATCTGCTTCCGACATTCGCCAAAGCCGCCGGCATATCGCTTCCGGGAAATGTCGAGTTCGATGGCGTAGATCTCAGCCCTTACTTCACCGGTAAAAACACCGCGGCGCCTCACGACGCGCTTTTTTGGCGAGCCGGAAAGGCTCGGGCTGTTCGTAAAGGAAAATGGAAGCTTCTGGAATTTGGAGACTCCTTTACGCGCCTTTTCGATCTGTCGGAGGATATCGGCGAGACGCGCGATGTCGCCGAACAGCATCCGAAGGTGGTAAGCGAGCTTCGATCGGCCTGGCAGAACTGGAGCGCGAAGATGGCCAAGCCTGCCTGGCCACCACGCTATCGCGAGCTCACCATCAGCGAGAAGACTCTGAACTGGGAGATTTAACTTAAGCCTTTGCCGGAATTGGTTCCCGGACCGCCGGCATGTTGTCCACAAAGCCGGCTTTGGTTCGCTTGAGTTCGGCGATGGTTGCCGCTCGCAGACGCTTGAGCGTTGCCTGATGCTCAGGCTTCGCGGCGAGATTGTTCAACTCGTCAGGATCGCTGCGAAGGTCGTACAGTTCTTCCAGATCCGGAATAAGCGGCCGTATGTACTTCCAGTGCTTCTCACGCAACATCACGTACCAAGGCACGTCGCCGTGGAAAGCGCCTTTGCCTTTAGGAATCGCATTCGTATCCGATCCGAATGTTTGCCCGGTGGCAACCAGCATCGTGCGATGCGGCCACTCGGCATCCGGGATTCTTGAGCAGCGGACTCAGATCGTGGCCATGCATCTCCCATGGAGTTTGGATACCGGCAAAGCGGAACATCGTCGGAACCAGATCGACTCCTGAAACGGGCGTGTTACAAACGCGGCCTTCCGGAATCTTGCCGGGCATTGTAAAGATGAGGGGAGACCTGATATTGGCATCGTAGCCGGCGATTTTCGTGCCTCGGAATCCGTGCTGGCCGAAAGCCAGGCCCTGATCCGAAGTGAAGATAACGAGCGTGTTCTTGCGCTGTCCTGTCTTCTCCAGAGTTTCCATCAAGCGGCCCACGGCTTCGTCGAGCGCGAACACGCCCTGGTGATATTGCCGAACCCATGAGGTCAGTGTGCGGCCTCCAGCCATCGGCGTGCCATCCGGACCTCTCTCCCAATGCTCCACTTTTTGCGCCCAGTCGGGTTTACCCGCCCTCGGCGGAAAGATGTCGGCCGGTGTATCGAAGTCGATGCCTTTCAACTCTTCTTTGTGGCGTTCAGCCGGAGTGTAAGGTCCGTGCACAGCGCCGTAGCAGAGCCAGAGATACCAGGGCTTCTCCTTGTCGCGTCCATTGCCTTGAATGAAATCCGTAGCCCAGTCAGTGTATTGATCGGTAGAATAGCGCTTGAGAATTTCCGTCTTGCCGCCCTGATACGTGATGGGCTGATCGTAGTAGTAATGCGTGCTCGTCTCGGTGTACTTGGGACGATTCCAAACCAGTTGGTAATCCCAGTCGCGTCCGTGGCCAGTATCAGTGCCCGTATGCCACTTGCCGATCTGCGCGGTGAAATAGCCCTTCTCGCGAAAGACCTTCGGCCAGAAAGGACACTTGTTCGCATCATACGTGCAACCTGGATATGGACCTTCCATCCTCATGGACTCGACGCCATGCTGATGATGTCCTGTCAGCATCGTCGCGCGCGATGGCATGCACCAGGCCCCGTTGTAAGCTGCTGCAAAGCGAACACCCTGCTTGGCCAGCTGGTCGATGTTCGGCGTCTTCGCCCACTTGTATGCTTCCGGATACGAGCTGATGGTCCGGTACGAATGATCGTCGGTATAAATGAAAAGGATGTTAGGCCGTTCCGGTGTTGCCGCTCCCTGGCTGAGCGAGGCAATTGACAAAAGCCCCAACACTTCTCTGCGAGTCCGTTTACGATTCACTTCCATGTGCACCTCGAAGTGAAATTCTATACAACTTGGGCCCAAACTGCATTCTGCGAGGCTCGCTGACAGTCGATGTCACTCGACCGAATGTCAGCCTTTCCCCGTTGGTGGTCCCGTGGAGAAACGGGATCGATTGAGCACGTTGAAACCTCGACGCGTAGGTCGAGGCGGATATCCTCTTTAAAGGGAACGCCGTTCCGTCGAAATATCCGGTCCCTAACGGCGAATTGCCAAATTGGCTTGAATGCGTTGTTTTTGAGGTGCTGATACGATTGCCGGGATGCGCGATTTCCTCATCCTACTTGTTCATGTGATCGTCACCGTGGCCCGACTGGCAGGGCCGGGCGGAGTCCGTTCCGTTGTTGCCGAATCCGCGCTGGTCCGGCATCAACTGCTGGTCCTCAATCGCGGTCGAAAGCGTGCGCCCAACCTGCGTGCCGCGGATCGTATCATCGCCGGCTTGTGCACTCTTTTCATGCGCCCGGCACGCGTTCTCCGTTCCGCCATCGTTCTGAAGCCTTCCACTCTGCTCCATCTTCACAGTGTGCTGAGGAAACGAAAGTACCGCTTGTTGTTTTCGCCCGAGCGCAGGCTCGGCCTGGCCCGAAGGGACCGAAGAAAGACCTCATCGACGCCGTTGTAGCAATGAAACGGCGCAATCCCCCTGGGGCTGTCCCCATGCTCAGCAGATCGCGCTGGCTTTCGGCGATCGAAATCGACAAGGATGTTGTTCGCCGCATCCTGAACGTTCACTACCGACCGGAATCAGACTCCGGAGGTCCTTCCTGGCTTATGTTCTTGTCCAGACAAAGGACAGTTTGTGGAGCTGCGATTTATTCCGCTGCGAATCGGCAACCCTAAGAACACATTGGGTTCTCGTGGTCATGGACCAATTTACGCGCCGCATCATTGGGTTTGGCGTTCACTGAGGCAGCGTATACGTCGTAACGCCAGACGGAAATTCAATGGCTGCAACCACCTTCGGCTATGACACACAGCTGCGGCAGTTCCAGCAGAAGACGGTATGGGACCGGCAGTAGTCGGACGGTATGCAAATAGGGTTCGGCTGTTGCACCGATGCTGCCGTGACGTCACGCAGGGTGCCTTGAATGGTGAGAAAGGCGGGTCTTTAAAGCGAGCGCGGCTTGGAGATCCTCGGCGATAGCGTGACGGGCTTGTGAACGGCGTTCTCGAAGGTAGACATCGCTTCAATGTCCAGTGATACGGCAGCTCGGGCGGACGCTGCAAAACGAGCCGCCGTGGACCACAGCCTACTCGTAGACGATTCCATGCTTGTCACACCAGTCGCGGGCTATGCGAGCCAATCCGTCAGCGCGAAACGCGAACCATTCTGACTCGATCCCGTGAAGCCGGACAATTTCCTTGAACCTCCGGAATGCACCTCGCCCGTGTATCGCCCTGACAAATTCATCACGGAGGCTTTCTGAACCCACTGTAGAACAGAAATCGCGCATGATCGACCACTCATGCACGTCGAACTTGGTCGGGAGTTCGATGAAGCGTTCCGAGGCGGCAATCCGTTTGGCCACCTCCCACTCCGCCTCCTGCCAAGTGAGCAGATCCGGCGGATCAAAAGCGTCATACTCCTCTGCGCGCCGAAGGAGCTCGTGGGACACCGTTTCCACCTCGCCGGTATCAAAGTTCAGGAATGAGGCGGCTTCCTCGAATTCCATCTCGATCGCATCTATGATGTCGGCAAGGCGAACACGAGGCATTGCTGGAAGAATGATACTCCTCAAAGCTTTCGAGTTTTGCATCGGCTGAGCGGCAGACGGGCCCGGCTTCGCAAACGCCGGACCCGCCCATGGATTTAGGCAGGCTTCGTAGCGCGTCAAGGATGTTGACCACCGGAGCCCTTGTGTAGCGACGTTCGGAGTGAACACGGCGAGCGCAATCCAGTACGTGCCGGAACGCAGGGGCACGAGACTGTCAGAACTGAGGGCACGGGATCAACGAAGCCGGCCTTCCTTCAAGCGTGAAAATGTACCTGGTTAGGCTGCGACGAAGAGTGCTTCCAGTTCCAGTGCTCGGAACAGGAACATTCGTCTGGCGTTGGATAGTGAGATGACTTCGTTCTGTTTGCGGCGGGTCGAAAATACTGTCGAACTTCCTCGAAGGCTCGCCAAAATCGCTGGGCCGAACGGAACGCTCCGAAGCCCAGCATCGGATAGTATCGCTGTTTGATTCCTCGGTCATCTCACTCAATTCGACGATTCATGTATGCGCTGCAGCGATGCTTCACCTTCGGACCCAGTGTTTCCCGGATTGCCCGCGGATAGGAATCGAGGCCATCGGTTGTGACCTGCTTCGGCGCCGAGTTCACCATGGACCGAGCACTGCGAAAAAAGCGCTGGGCTGCATTCATGTCTCGAGTGGCGCTCAGCATGGAGTCCAATAGATTACCTTCGCGATCAATGGCGCGGTACAGATAACACCATTTCCCTTTTACTTTCAGGTACGTTTCGTCTACGTACCAGCGCCGTCCCACTTTCCCTTTTCTCTTGCGGCGGATGTGCTCAGCCAGTAGCGGAGCAAACCGTTCCTCCCACTCGCGTACGGCTTCATGGGTGAACTCGAATCCACGTAGCAGATACATCTCTGCCAGGTTCCGTAGACTGAGCTTGTACCGCAACCGGCAGAGCACGATTTCGAACACGATATCGGTTGGGAACTCGAGACGATTGAAGGGTGTTCCGGTGCGTTCATTGAATCGGCGCCCACATTGACGACAGCGGAAGCGGGAATAGCCCAGAACCGTTGCAGTATTTAGCGTTTGAGTGTCATCAGTCGCGCAATGCGGACAGTTCATAACGTTCTTATCGAGAGCTTTGTCTGACGCCCCTGATCTAAGCAGGTTCAGTACGCGAGAGTGAGAAACGAGATCTTGGCTCCCCAAACATTATTCGAACTCAGAACCTGTTGCCTGGCCGAATTATGATTGTCCGCGATCAGATGCCACGGTGTTTGTCGTATCCAGCAGCTCAACAAGGCTTGATTTGGTTGCAAACCGCCCGTGATTGTGTAAACTCAGATGCATTCCGCTTATGACCTCCATCAACGATCTGGATTTACGGCCCAAACCCGCCAAGCGCTATTTCAACCTGACCCGCGAATGGCGCGAGGAGTTTATCTACTTCCTAATGGTGGATCGGTTCCACGATGATTCACAGCGTGCGCCGGCACTCCAGGCCGGGCGGTCCCGCGGCATCCACACCCCGGATGACTTCTATGGCGGCAAGATCCGCGGGATCACCAGGAACTTGGATTACATTGCCGGTCTCGGTTGTACAGCGATCTGGTTGTCGCCGGTTTTTGAAAATAATCAGCATTCTTATCACGGTTACGATATTGCGAATTACATCAATGTCGATCCGCGTTTTGGCACGAAGGACGACCTCATAGAACTGGTTGAGACTGCGCACGCCTACAATCGGGGTGGGGAGCGGTTTCCGATCCGGATCATCCTCGATGTGGTGATCAACCATTCGGGCGACAACTGGGCGTATCCCGGAGGGCACCGCTACTTCTACTCCAACGACGAACAGTTTGAGCTCGGCTTCTGGCGCCGCAACGATGGGCCCGTACCCCTCGAACTGCGCAACGACACTCTTTACCATCGGCGCGGTGAAATCACCGAGCACGGCTGGGACCGCTATCCCGAGAACCAGCACGGCGACGTCGTCACACTCAAGGACTTCGCGAACGACGACGATGCCGCCGGGTCGGAAGTCATCAACATCCTCATCAAATCGCACTGCTGGTGGATTCGCGAGACGGATGTAGACGGCTTTCGCGTGGACGCCGTGAAGCACATGGGCGAGCTTGCGTCCTCGCGTTTCTGTTCCAACATACGCGAGTATGCGTACTCGCTGGGCAAGCGCGGATTCTTCCTGTTCGGCGAGATCGCATCGCCGAGCGACGATATCTACAACCGCTATATTGGGCAGAACACCTCAAAGCACGAAGGCGGCAAAACAGTGTTCTTCGGTCTGAACTCGGTGCTCGATTTCCGGCTCGCTGCGGGAGTTTGGGCCGACGAAAACAACGCACCGCTGCGTGAAGTTTTGAAGGGCAATCAAGGCCCGCAAACACTGGTCAATCGCCTGGAGGGACAGCACCACCGGGCTCTGAACCGTGGTGAGATCGGGCGCTACCTCGTGACGTTCATCGATAACCACGACACGTTCTGGCAACCCGGGCGATTCGCAGCGGGCGCATCGGACGACCAGGTGATCGGCGCGATCGGGTTCCTCCTCTGCTCGCTTGGTACTCCGTGCATTTACTACGGCACGGAGCAGGGTTTCGACGGAACAGGGGGTGACAACAACGTACGTGAGAGCATGTTCGACAATGCGCAAGCCGGTGTGAACCTGCTCAACACGGATTGCCAGATTTACAAGGAGATCGCTGAGATTGCAGCCGTGATGCGCCGCACCGAGCCGCTGCGGTTCGGGCGCATCTATGTGCGCGAGATCTCGGGCAATGGCACTGATTTCGGATTCCCGTTCGGCTCTACGTACACGCTGGCGTTCTCAAGGCTTCTGTACGGACGTGAAGTGCTGGTGGCCTACAACGTGTCCGCGAACCGGCGGGACGACCACGTCATCGTGGACGCAAGCTACCACCAGCCAGGTGACAAGATGCGATTTCTGTACGGGGGCAACGGCACTGTCGACGTGCAGCAGGCGCGGAGTGGCACCAAGTTCGTACACCTGCCTCTCGAGGGGCACAAGTTCGCAATTCTCGAATGAACGGGCGGCTGAGTCAAAGGCTTGGAGCCATCCCAATCGCCGAGGCGGTTCGACCGCATCGCCGCCATCCGGAGCGTCGAAGATGAGTCGTCAAGGTAGTTGAATGCGGTCCGACATCACGGAACAGCTCCGGTCGGCTCGCGCGCATCCGCTTCACCGTACCAAGAGACCTCAGATCGCCGGCGTTCATAGCCAATCAACCTCCCGAACTCCAGTGCCTCGCCAAACCCGATGCGGTTTGGTGCGGCGCATTGATTCCGGGTATAAGTGCTTTGTCCGGCAGTGGCGCCGCAGGCGGCCTCGTCTCTGTCTGAGGCATTGTGCTCCTCTCCGCCGCCACCCGCGATTCTAAGGTCTCGCAAATCAAGTTCGCCCTGGGCAAAACAAGACAGCACGCAAATGCGAATTGGATCATCGGTCATATCTGTACCCTCAAGCCTGCGGGGTCGAGAGGAGGACTGGTCCAGTCGAATCCATATGGTGCAATTCTCTCTTGTCTCAACCCAGGGTCTCGATCGGGAGCCCTGAATGATCGGACGTAAATGTCCACTTGCGTGTCTGCAGTTTGGTAACAGCTCGTCATCTGCTCCGCAGTCACCCTCCGCACGCCCGAGTCGCGAGGCCGTTAAACAGAGAGTTTTGCAGAAAACCGCCTCCCCATTTCTCTTTCGAACTTACGACCGGTTAGTAAACAGCGTGGAGATAAGTCACTTGTTTATAGCACTCGTTGGATCACAACCACGACTCGGCCCTGCTGGGTGCGGACTGCCGATCTGCAGCTGCAGCGGTGTATGCTGCACGCTGTACCTGAAGCCGTCACAGCCGAGGGGTGTGAGAAGCTTGCCTCGGCGCAGACATGCAGGACCTGCAGACCTGCGCCGCTAACTTAGCGGCACCATGAACTCGTTCATAATCTTCTCTGCCGCGATCCTCGCCCTCGCAGTAATGATAGAGATGCTCGTCGCGGCTGTCGTCGTAGAGCATCCGGTTCGATATAGCCAGTGCCTTGCTTCGGCTCGTGCAGACCGATAAATCTGCACATCTGCAGGACCGGCGAGTTGGGACGTCCTCAGCTGACAACAGCGCCGAGCAGCGTTCAGCGCGTCCGGCATGTTCGAAGCCTTACATGCACACAGACAGAAAGCAGTCATGAGCTTCAATTCCGGTTGGTGAAAACGTTGAAGTTATCTCTCGGCTGTTAAATTATGGGTCGTTAGTTCGAAAGAGAAACGGGGAGGCGCTTTTTCTGCACGAACTCTCAAGTAAACAGGCGCAGTCGTCCAACGCTGGGATGCGAAGCGGAACGCCCCACCTTTGTTGAACGTGGACGCCAGTATCAAAACAAACGATCAACTCGACGTGCAAGCACTGCATCGTCTACGCGAACGCTGGATGAGTCGGCGCACAGCTGTCATCAATCAGATCAGATGCCTTCTGCTGGAGCGCGGTGTTACAGTTCCGCAAGGCCCAACGCATCTGCGCGAGCGACTTCCAGGCATTCTTGAGATAATAATGCTTCGGCTCACCTTGACCGGCGTTTCGGAGTGTTTTTGCCAACCATAAGAGGATGTTAGCTGTTCCGGAGTGTTTCCGAACAGGAGAATCGCGCCGCGCTGGGCCGGGATCACTCCCAAAATCAACTCGAGCAACTGGTGCTTGAGCACCGGCAGGCCTTGGGTGCATTTGATTGCGGTGCTGATCTTAAGGAGAGTGCTGAAGTTTCGTGCGATCCGGTCTCGCGTCGGCAGCGCTTCGAGCATCTTATCCGGCGGTAGATAAAGGGACTCCGATCTCACCAGATGAACAGTAGATGCGCTAAACAGCCCTTGGTCATTGATCTGAACAGACTCACAGGCATCCGTGGGCTCGTCCTCCGAGAGCAGAAACATGAAAAGCGAGGTGCCGATTTGGAGCGCATCACCATGGTTCAGGAAACGCTCTTTTACCGGCACACCATTCACAAACGTTCCGTTGTTACTCTCGAGATCGCGGATTTGAAACTCAGTCAAGCCGCTGCCGGGGATATGGGCACCGATTCAATGAACGCAGCGGCACACCCTTTAATCGGCTGGAGTTCCCCACCGATATAGTGTTCCAGGTCGTCGTCTTCCGTCTGCTGTTCAAGCTCAGTCTGCGTGACCTGGTCCGCATGTTTCTGATGCGTGGCTATGAATTCAGTTACGAAACAGTCCGGGATTGGGAAGAACGGTTTGCACCACTCCTGGCCGAGCAGCTACGGGGCAGACGCAAAGGAAAGATCGGCCGTCGCTGGTACGTCGATGAAACCTACTTGAAGGTGAAAGGGATGTGGTGTTATTTGTATCGCGCCATCGATCGCGACGGCAACTTAGTCGACTCGATGCTCAGCCAAACGCGGGATATGGCCGCTGCGCAGAGGTTGTTCCGGAGCGCGCTTTCGGTTGTGAACGAAGTTCCCAAGCAGGTCACCACCGACGGTCACGATTCATATCCACGTGCCATCGGTGAAGTGCTGGGTCGGAATGTGGAACACCGCTGTAGCGCTTATCTTAACCGGAGGATCGAGCAGGATCACCGGGGAATCAAGCAGCGGTATTATCCGATGCTGGGCTTTGGTGCTTTTCATTCGGCTCAACGCTTCTGCCACGCGTTCGAGGAGATGCGGCAATACTTTCGCCCGCGCCGCAGAAGAAAGCAATTCGTATCAGCCGCTCGCAGCCGTCGCCAGTTTGTTACCAGTGTCCAAGCACTCGAAGTGATGTTCATCGCTGCCTAATCAGTAAACATTCCAAGAAACGTCTGGTCAGCAGTTCAATGTGAGACCACCCTGAAATCTGACACTTTCGGTCCGCAGATCTCACTTGCTGCCTGCAGGTCTGCAGAGCCGGCATTCACGACAGCAGCCCGAACGGTGCGTCCTGCGTCCATTGCTGCAGCTGCAGATCCACACCTTGCAACTTCAGGGCGCGGAAGCCGTGTTCTGCGTGGACGGTTTCTGATGAAAACGCTGGGCTTATCTCACTGCCGTTTACCAATGGGTCGTAAGTTACGATTGCGGACCGGGAGGCACCTTTCTGTGGATTCTCTGGTAAACACGGTTGTTTTAAGCGTGCCGGCATCGACGTATTCCGTAACCAGGTATTGCCAGCCTTCGACCTCGCCGGCATCGTGAACCGTGACAATGTGCGGATGGTTCAGCGACGAGGCCATCCGCGCTTCCTGTTGGAACCCGTATCGGCCAGTAAGCACGCTACCGGAGAATGCGTATTTGTGACGCATGTACCTCTCAATCGTTTTCACAAGTTCGTACGGCGCTCGCCGGCATATTAGGAAGCGCGTCGAGGCCGCGCGGAGACAAAAAGGGTGCCGCTATCTGACGGGAATTCTCGATGGGCTGGGCGGAAACGGCCGTGCCAGGTCTTCGGCAATAGCCTCGGGAGAAAGAGTAAACGTGATCCCCCCAGATGTACCCGACGGGCTGGGCTGTCCGCCAGCTTCCGTTTCGTCCACCCTCGACTGCGAATGCTTGCGGAATAACTCCATCGCTTTGTCGCGCATCTCGCGCGCTGCCTGCTCAGGATCGATTAAATAGGTTTGCATGGACGTAATGTCATCCATAAAGTGTGATAGCCCTGCATGCTCCTGATCCGAAGTCACCCTCGCCAAGGCCCGCTTCAAATGGTGGCTTGCTTCCTCAAGCAGCGGACCGACTTTCGTGCGAAGAGAGACAAGGTCGTCGCCGGGCAACGAAGCCGACCCCCCATAATTAGGCAATAGCTTCCGTGCTTTCATGCTTAGCAAGATGGCGCAATGAAGATCCGCGTGCTTGTTAGTTGGGTCCACATCTACAAGTCGCTTTAGCCAATGCTTTGCCTCATCTACACGATCGTTCTCCTCGTTAAGGGGATCCTTCCACATCGAATAAAGCTCGCAAAGATACTCAATTATTAATTTGCTTTGTGGATCGAGCTGACTTGCTCGTTTTAGACTCTTCTCGGCGAGCGGCCAGTTTGTCGAATTCTGTTCAATGATTAATGCCCTTTCCTGCGCTTCATACGCTCTCCACTCGGCATCCGCAATCTCAGGATCGCTATCTACGTTAGAGAAAGAGTCGGGTGTGGGCGTCCAGCGTCCTCTCTTATAGAGGGTCAGGTAGGTAGCAGCCAGCGCCAGGTGTGCGTCTGCAGACCCGGGATCCATTGCAACGGCTTTCCCGAAATACTCGACAGCTTTGTCGAAACGCTGTTCCTGATACGCCTCGATCCCACGAGCGCGCCATGCTTCAGCGCTGAGTTCCTCAGAAGCCATTTGTCAATTTCATCAAACTTCTCGGTCCCGGAGCAGAGCGGACCAACGGCCGTTCGCGCCAAGTGCGGATCCGGCTGCACGGTATCGACGCCCCGGAGAAAAAGCAGGCTTTCGGAACACGGGCGCGACAATATGCCGGTGAGTTGGCGCAAGAAAAGCCCTTCCTTCGTCAGGTTTCGTTGCGAAGTTCGTGCCGAGGGCTGATAGGGTAAGTCGATGCCAATCACGCCGGCCAATCCATTTAAAGGACGTCAGTACTCGGGTGAGGTGATCCTGTTGGCCGTACGTTGGTATTTGCGTTATCCGCTGGCGTACGAGCACGTGGCCGAGACGCTGGCGGAACGAGGTCTGGAAGTGGATGCCAGCTGCATTTGGCGGTGGGTCCAGGCGTATGCATCAGCGATGCGCAGGTTGGATGCACGCTTGCGCCCGCGATTCAGGATCAACAACTGATGCCGCACCAGCACGGACTCGGCGACAACGGAACGGAGTCCGCCCGGCCCTGCCAGTCGCGCGACCGTCACAACCAGATGAACGAATAGGATCAGAAAGTCCCGCATCGCGGCAATCGTATCAATCTTCACGGCTCGGCAAGTTTGGGCCAATTCGGCAATTCGCCATACACAGGTTCCGCGCTTAGCGTAGGAACGCCGTGTGACGGGCGTACGCCAGAGCAAACTCAGGGAGGTGAGCACACCACGAAAACCACAATTCGGTGCTGTCGGGCGGCGGCGCTGCCATTTCCTCTTCTTGCAGCCTATCTCGCCGCGGCACCCTGTCAAGGCTTCCCGCCGGCTCGCTTCGCTCGGCCTTTGACAGGGCTCCTGCCGCGTCGTCAACACTTCTTCCAGGAAGAGGAAATGGCAGCTCTCAGTCGCGGCGTTTGCTGTCTGTCCGAGGACTGGTCAAACCAGGGTATCTCCCGCTACCCTCTTGACTTTTCTTATCATGAATGACACTTTCGTTTGCACGGGCGTGAGGCACTCAATCTGCTGCGTGCCGTTCGGCGTGCCGACGACGCTCCCGATCTGACCGGGTCCCCAGCGCGGATCCACTGAACCTGGCGGGAATAATCCCCCCGGGGTGTCGTGTTAGCCGCTGCAACGGCTATTCCGTGCTAACCCCACCGGACCTATGAAGAAGCAGCTCGCTTAGCAGAACGTGAAACGCTGAGTTATGAGCGATATCTGCTGGATCTGGTCCGTCGTGAAAGCCAGGAGCGCCAGCAGAAACGGATCCAACGGCTGCTGCGGCAGTCGCGCATTTCCAGCGGAAAAAGCTTTAGCCAACTTTAATCTGAAAAGGCTGCCACCAAAGGTGGCTGTGCTAACCAAGTCGCTGATCGAAGGCGAGGTGCTGGACCGGCGCGACAATGTGCTGGCGTTCGGCAATCCTGGGAGCAGCGGCAAGACCCATTTACTCTGTGCGATCGGTCAGGAGCTGATTGCCCGCGGGCGGCGCATGTACTTCACGACTTCGGCACTTTTGGTACAGGATCTGTTGGTTGCCAAACGTGACCTTAAGCTCAGTCGCTTCCTCAAAGAGCTGGCGCACTTTGAAGCTTGATTATTGATGATCTCGGCTACGTGCAGCAGAGTCGAGAAGAGATGGAAGTGCTGTTCACCTTGCTAGCCGAACGTTATGAGCGTGGCAGCGTCTTTATTTCTAGCAATCTGCTGTTCTCGAAATGGGAAGGGATATTCAAAGATCCTATGACCACGGCAGCGGCTATTGACCGCCTGGTTCATCACTGCGTCATCCTCGAGCTCAACATCCCGAGTTACCGGGTCGAACAGGCCAAGAAGGCCAAAGAAGAAGCGTAAACAACCCCAGACGGCCGTGGAAATGACGGGCTGATGGAAAGCAAACACCGCTTTCCACAGGCCTTGGAAAGCGCATGCGCGTTCCCACATTTCCACCGCCGCGGCTACTGCTTTCCTTTATCCAAACAAAACGAAAAAATAGTTGTCCGCGAACGGAAGAAATACTTGACTGCGATCAGTTGCGGCAGATCGTACGAAGAGCGGCCACGATGCTCTCATTGTTTACAGCCTTGTTCTTCGCTGGCTGTGCCAGATCGGGGACTGTGCGCACCACGTTCGGGTCATCATGAAAGAACACGAGAACGCGTTTAAGAGCAGCAAAATCGTCGTTCCACAGACGTACAGATGGCAGAGCTGACAGTTTTGCAGCTGGGTCTTCGCAGCGCAGGTCTGCCGATGCCGCCGTTTGTCGGGCTCTTCAGCGAGCGTGTGCAGCTCGGCGTTACAGGCAAGCAGCTTGTGCTCATGCGCGCGTTTCGGTCTGCATCTCGAGCAATCGGTCCATCAACAGCTTGAGCCTGTGCTCGGATGTCAGATCAGCCGTGGAGATGACGGTCATTCGCAACCGGGACGCCACGCGCTCTTTCCTCGTGCCGACGGCAGCTCTTATCTCTGGTAAACACCGGGGGTCGAGCCATGCAGGTCTGCAGACGAGAACTGGGCCGAAGCGTACCGCGCATATTCAATGGTGATGAGCTGCCTACCTACGCTTCGCGCTCAGTCGTGCGTATAGCACCGATTCCCGCGGCCCGCACCTTTTCGTCGAGCTCGGAAGGCGTAATTAGTGCGGGGTCGAGGGAGAGATTTATCGCTCTGTCCCCCTCTATGTAGCCGAAGCCAGTCACGCCCTCAATAGGAAGGAGGAGCGCAATGGACGATGGGCTAGCGACGTCTTCGAGCCTGTAGCGAACCTGAGGACTCGGCGGATGGAGCCGCTCGTATTCTCTAGACGGTCGCGCCAGAGCGCAACCTTTGCGGCATCCAATGGAACGTCAAAGGACCCGTTCTCATAGCAATCCGCCAGCAGCTTGCACGCGTCATTACTTCCCAGTTCTGCAGCGCGCTCCAGCCACATCAATCCCTCGTCTATGTTCTTAGACCCTCCTTCCCCAAGCAGCAGGCTGAAACCCAACTCGTATTGAGAGACCCGCTCGCCTCTCTCTGCCGCCCGCCGATACCAGGCCACAGATTTCGCCAAATCAATGGGTACGGAAGAATCTCCCGTTGCATACAAGTTACCCAGGGAAGCTTGTGCATTCAAGCTTCCCAATTCGGCGGCATGTAGGAGAAGTCGTTCCGATTCGGGAGTGGTCTCTTCCTGCGAATACTCCAGACGCGACGCCAGGAACCACAGCGCATCTGCGTGGTCTTTGGCCGCCGCCGATCTGACGAGTGCCTCCATGCGCTCCGTAGCAGAATCGTCCTCCCGGGCGACGAACCGGAGATAGTGGTACCCGAGCTGAAATTCTGCTTCGGCTTCTCCCTGCTCGATCCAGGGTTGCCAGATGCGCTCGGCGGCGTTCCAGTTGTTGGCGGCCAGCGCGTGCTTCGTTTGGGCCAGTAACTCCTGACGAAGAGCCTCCTCCATAGTTCGATTCTACTGGTCACGAAGCGGTCAGGCTCAGTGGAACCTGTCCATGGCGAATTGCCAAATTGGCCTGAATGCTGTGGTTTTGAGCTGCTGATACGATCAACGAATCAGTTAACTTGTCAATGCCTGTCGAAGCCTAGGTTGGAGTCCTTATGAGCGCAGCTTTGCAAGCGGCTTCGTATTCCGTCCATTTCTCTAAAGCAAACCGAATGATCCCCGAGTCGAGCTTCCGCCGGCGAAAGTGCGACTTTGCCGCTTCCCAATGTTTCAGTGCCGCTTCGAAGCGGCCCTCACACATCGCAATTCCTGCATCAACAGCATCGAGTGACTCCGGTTTCCGCAGCTTGCAAGCCCGATCACGCCAGATACGAGCTTGGGCGCATTGCTTTCGAATACACGCGCTCGCAGACGCCGCGTCAAGGAATAACAAAGATCGTAATCCCCGTCCCGTACGCGCCGATGTCGCAAGCACGTTTTCTAGGTGCTCCAACGCCGCGGCTTCCAAGCCTTGATCCAGCCGTCGGTAATAAGCCATGAATTGGCAATACAGATACTCATTCGCAGACGCATTAAACATCAGAATCTGCTCAAACGATTCTGGATCCCACTCACGGGGGCGTACTCCCTTTGCATCTTCCGTTTGAAGCGTGAGGAGCGCCATCCAGGACCGTGCTTGCTCGGGATATCGAATCAATTGCCAGAGTAACGCGCTGTCCGATTTTTGCAAACCGGCGGAGAATGGAACCAATGACAAACCATCGATGAACAGCGACGCCCACAAAAAAGTGCCGATCCAAGACCAGGCACCACCGCCATACTGCACCCACATTAACCCCCACACTATGGTAAGGACAACGCTCGCAAAAGGTCCGCCGGCTAGAAGCCACGCATATTGGAATTGGCGGAAACGAACGGTGCCCGTGAGCGGTTTGAAGGAGCCGCCACTGAGCCACAGATCGCGGTCAAATCGAAACACCCAGTTTTTTCCAGACCTAAGAAGGACGAATGCCCCCACCGAGATACCGCCCGTATTAAGCCCAACCAGTTTGCCCGCGAGAAGATGACCAATTTCGTGGAAAGCTATGGCAAGGTAGACGGCAGGAAGGAGCAGCAACCCATTGAATGCTGGGAACGTCGGCGGATCCCATGCAGGTATGATGTTCTCCTCTTCGAGAATCTTTATAGTTGCAATAGCCGCTCCGAGAGTGACTCCAATCAGTACATAACGCCAAAACTTAAACTTGCGTGGTTCTGGCGGGGCTTGATGGAGGTCAAGGATAGGTGTCGCGGACACTTGAAACGAGCATACCGGAAACCGTGGAAGGACATTGTCTGTATAACGAAAGTTAGTGAAGCGTTGCTCTGGCATTGTCTGCCAGTGTTGGCCATAACGTGAATTGCACGCATGACCGTAGATGAGCTGCTGCATCGAGTGGTGCCGGATACCAGGGTGCTAACTGCGGATACTCAGACATGCGGCGCTCGTGCGGGCCTCATACCAGGAGGCAGATGCAGATGATTACGATCGGCCTTGACGCCGTCCTTCGCCAAAACTGAATCCGTTAATTCACGCGGAAGTGTCAGGACTCAGCTGCGGCTCCGGTAAGACCGGATTGAACAACCTGTGACTTATATCTGCGAAGGGAGGTATTGTGCAAGAGAGCACGGCCGCAGCTACAGCCCTTTCTTCATTCGTGTTTATGCCGCATACTCAGCATGGCTCCAGGAAGGCTATTGAACATTGGCGAAGCTCCTGCAGCACTCCCCCAGGCTAGATTCCGCGTAAAGCCACCTGGGCGGACGTGTTCGGAAAGGCGATAGCAGTCAATGGGTAAAGCACGCGATACCGAAGCTCGTCGAAGTCGCGGTAGGCAGCTGGAAGGTTTGCCTGTAATCCGTCGCAGTGTGGCTGGCATTGATCTGGGGAGCGAACGACACTGGGTATGCGCTTCGACCACAGACCGAGCCGGTCGGGAGATAGCCGATTTCGGGGGCACAACGTCGGAACTGATCCGAATGGCAAAGTGGCTTAAAGAGCGCAAGGTGGAATCGATAGCGATGGAGAGCACGGGTGTCTACTGGATTGCGCCGCACGAAGTTCTGGAAGCGGAGAGCTTCCAGATACTGCTGGTGGACACACGGCAGCTGGCCCGGGTGCCGGGGCGCGACAGGAAAACGGATCCGACCGACTGGGAGTGGATTCAGCGTCTGCACAGCTGCGGATTACTTAAAGGCTCGTTTCGTCCGCGGGAAGATGTCTGTATGCTGAGGACCCTGGTGCGGGACAAGGCGAACCTGGTGGCTGAGTCCGGTGACTGGGTGCGGCGAATGCAGAAAAGCCTGGACCAGATGAATGTGCGAGTGCACCGGGCCGTGTCCGATATTGATGGTGTGACGGGGATCGCGATTCTACAGGCAATCGCCAACGGAGAGCGAGATGCTCGGAAGCTGGCGAAATTACGGGACCCGCGCTGCCGCAAGAGCGAACAAGAAATCGCGGGGCAATTAAACGGACTATGCCTACAAAAAAATTAGACTCCTGTTCTCGTGGTCGAAACTGTAGCCCTACATATCCGTTCGGTACGGATTGCGAACCGTTCGGAACCGTTTATTGATTTCGCTGAACCTGTATTTCGGATCAGGTTTGGAATTTACGAGATGCACAGATGGCCATATTCGACGCGCTTCGCTCCGAACACTCGGGAACGTAACGAAAGATTTCGCGGTAGGGCAGAGTCCGGACGAAGGGGAGCGCCTTGAGGAACAACAAACGGTGCACTGTCGCGATCCCAGTGAGGCTATATCGTCGGGGTTGTTCATCAGGAGCATGCAACTGGCCTAGCCAGACAGGCTAGCGAGGAACCACCGGGGCGTATATCATCGGTGCGCGTCGATCAGACGACGTTGAGCGGGCAGCAACACGTGGTCCATCGACGGCGATGGAGGATATATGGGCAAAAGCAAAAAGCGGATCGAGCAACTGCCGGTCCTGCACCCGCACGCCGCCGGTGTTGACATCGGCGCCGATCAGATCTTTGTAGCCGTTCCGGCGGATCGCGACGACAAGCCGGTACGCTCATTCCCAACATTCACTCGGGATCTGAACGAGTTGGTTGATTGGCTGCAACGCTGTGGCATCTGCACCGTCGCAATGGAGTCCACAAGCGTTTATTGGATACCTCTTTATCAGCTGTTGGAAGACAGGGGCGTGGATGTATGCCTCGTAAATGCACAGTACGTGAGGAATGTGCCAGGCCGAAAGACAGACGTTTCTGACTGTCAATGGATTCAGTACCTGCATTCGGTCGGGCTTTTGAGACCGAGCTTTAGACCTGCAGCGGAAATCTGTACGATCCGCTCGCTATGGCGGCATCGAGCCAGCCTTATTCAAATGGCGGCAGAACATGTCCTGCATATGCAAAAGGCGCTTGACCAGATGAACCTGCAAATCCATCGAGTCCTCAGCGATATCACGGGGCAGAGTGGTCAACGAATTCTCGACGCCATACTTGCCGGCGAGCGTGACCCTCTGGTGCTTGCTCGGCTGTGTGATCGCCGAGTCAAGAGCAGCCATGAAACGATCACAAAGGCACTCGAAGGCGACTATCGTAGTGAACACCTATTCGCCCTCAAGCAATCGCTTGCAGGGTTCCGCTATTATCAGACGCTCACTACCGAGGTTGATCAAGAGCTCGAAAGGCAGCTGAACGAAATGGATAGTTCCGTCACGCGGAGGTCACGGTACCCAAACGAACCAAAGCATCGCCGTATCAGCGACGTCGATATGAGCCGAAAGGGTTCGATCTGCGCGGCGAGTTGTACCGGATCTTTCGTGTCGACCTCACGAATGTGCCAGGCATTAGCGCAATCACGGCTCAAACCATTCTGTGCGAGATCGGTACAGATGTCTCGCAGTTTAGAAACGCCTCAGCATTCGCGTCGTGGCTTGGCTTGTGCCCGGAGAAGCAAATCAGTGGTGGCAAGGTCCTTTATACGAAGAGTCGATGTGTAAAAAGCCGACTTGCGACCGCCTTACGGATCGGCGCCAACTCACTGCATCACGCTAACAACTATCTCGGTGAGTTCTTCCGCCGAATTGCCCGCAGGCTCGGTAAAGCACAGGCGATTACGGCTACTGCGCATAAGCTGGCTTGGATCATCTTCCATGTACTGACGACCAAAGAACCCTACAGGGAGGAAGTATTCAAGAGTTCTGAACAGGAGGCGCTTCGCCGAACTGAGATGCGTCTTCGGAAACAAGCTGCGCAACTTGGATTCACGATCGCACCAACAGTACCGGCCTGATATGGAGGCGTACTAGCGTCTGAGCCTCTAAAGGGAGGCACTAGGGCGGAAGAGGAGCAGAGTGACAGCCACAGCCCGCGCCGACAATGGTGCCAATCAGCCCGTTCATTGGGAGCATGGGTCCGGGGCCCGCGTACAGGTCATTGATGACGCTCGGACAAGCCGACGATCTCGTTAGCGAGTTTGCATTAAAGGTCGCACCCCGGGCCACCCTACCTCATCGTCAAGGTTCCTTGCGAGTCGGCATCGCGCCACGCAAGTTCCGGACTGCCTGTTATCCCCTCGGAACACCTCGGATCTCCTGCGGGGCGTGTTGCTTCCGATCCTTGAATCGAAGAGAATCAACTCTGCATTTCAGGCTGGTTTCCGCGTTCGTTTTCCCGTTTGTCTTTCTTAGCACCGTCGCTACTGCGCAGAAATTGACGCCTGACATTCCATACGTGGAGAACGGGCACAAACGCCACGTTCTCGATATCTACACCCCGCAAGACCAGGCTGAGAAGAGTCTGCCCGTCATGTTTTGGATCCACGGAGGTGGATGGCAAACAGGCGACAAGAGCGACGTCGCACTGAAGCCCAAGGTGCTGACCGAACGAGGATTCGTTTTTGTCTCGACCAACCATCGACTGCTACCGGAAGTGCGAATGGACGACTTGATTCACGGCATCGCCAGATCCGTCGGCTGGGTGCATCGGAACATCGCCAAGTATGGCGGCGATCCGACACGAATCTTTCTGGGCAGACATTCCTCCGGAGCGCAATTGACGGCGTTGACCTGCATCGATGATCGTTACCTGAAGAAGGAAGGTATGTCGTCTAACGTCCTTAAGGGCTGCATCGCGGTGGACGGCGACACGTACGACATTCCCAAGATCATCATGACGGCAGAGCACAGGCAGGCGCTCTACGATCTCCTCCGGCGCTTTTTCGTGCGACTCGACAAACACGCTGACCAGCAACTCGTCGATCGCTTGCTTCCAAAATGTGATCTTCTTGTACCGATCCTGCTGACCATTGCCGAGTTCCAGTCGGTTCAACGTGCTCTTCCCCGGCAAGCGGTTTGTCGAGTTCTTCCTGCCCAGCCATCACTCCGAACAGCGGATCTTTTCGCAATCGTTCGTGATCGTTGAGATCTTCGTAGCCGAGGGCCAGTCCGTAGACTCGTTGTGAAACCATCTCCAAAATGGAGTGCTCCACCCGATCCTGTTCCCGTCCGTCCAGAAAGCAGTTCGAGAATCGTGCTAGCAGATTCAGCCGCTGATCCGCTTGGCGCAACACAGCGAGCCTCCGTCTGAACTAATCGCGCCTCCGTCAAACCGAGCTATAACCTCTCGTGAGCCATGCACTTTAAATTCGAAGCTGGACTGAGTACACTGTGTCATAGCAAAAGCCGCTCGTCCCCTGGTCGTAAACTGCTGTCTGGAAACTTAGTTATGCCATCAACGGCGGCTTTTTGCTACATATTCCTGAGATATCACAGATTCGTGAGATATCGAGGTTAGAGTGCAACTTCGCAATAAAACCTCCATGTCTGAGTGGAGGACGGCTGAGGGTCCGCAGGATGCGCGAGACGATGCGCTCCGAGATTGGAATCCCGAGAATCTTGTGTTCGCCGTGAATCCGCGGCGCACGCCACAACGGATTGGCGGACACCATTCGTTCGATCAAGCGGCGGATCTCGGCGGCCGTGGCGGGGCGGTCTCGAGGATGGCGAGGCGGTTTCGCTAGCCGCGCCCAGAATCGGCGAAAGCGTTCCCGCTGCCATCGAACGAACCGTGTCGGCCTGAACATACAGTAAAGGACCGCGCGAGCCGGACCAGAACCGACGGAGGGGCGATCCAAAACAGTCGATCGAAAGTCATCAGAACCGGTCGTTTGCCTTTTCGCTGGAAGGCCGCGAGCTGCAGTCGCAGGGCAGCATTTTCGATCGCGATCGC
>CAWJQP010000054.1:0-266947 GCA_963844855.1 Bryobacteraceae bacterium | reverse complement strand
GAGCCACCCGCCGGGATTGAACCGGCGACCTGCTGATTACGAATCAGCCGCTCTACCAGCTGAGCTAGGGTGGCCCGCCTTCCTATTCTAACAACCGAGCTAACGCTCAGCAACGAAATCCCTCACTTCTTCATGAGCCAAGTCTGGATATCGGGATGAAGGAGCTCGATGATATCCGGCTTCTCCAAATCCGCCCGTGTGACCAGCACCGCCGAAAGGTCCTGCCGGGGCGTTACGGTCTTGCCCTGTAACTTCATTCCGAGTGCCTTAACCGCCTCGTAACCCATCACAAAAGGCCTTTGAATCACCAGCGCATCGATATAACGGTCCTGCAGGTCCGCCACGAGTTGATCGTTGCTATCGAACCCAACCATTCGCACCTTTGCGTTTCCCCGAGCTTTCAGCGCCAGCACAGTGCCCGCCGAGCTCGACTCATTGTCCGCAAACAACCCATGCAGGTTGGGATGGGCTTGCATAATGTTCTCGGCCGCCGCCCGGGACTTGGCCCGATCCGCCATGCCAAATGCCGTCCGCACGATCCGAACGCGAGGAAAACGCGCCTTCATTTCCTCTCGAAAGCCTTCTTCCCGCTCCATAGTCGCGGCGCTTCCCGGCATGAAGCTGATGATCGCGACCTCGCCTTCGCCGGGGACCAATTCCCCCATCTTCCGCGCTGCCATTCGGCCGCCTTCGCGATTGTCCGTCGCGACATACGTAAGCCGCTTGTCCGTATCGATCTCGGAATCGAAGATGGCTACGGGAATCCCGGCAGCGGAGGCGCGTTCGACAACACCCACCAAGGCCTTCCGATCAACGGGAGCCAATGCAATACCAGCGAGCCGCTTGTTGATCATCGACTCGACAATCGCGATCTGACGGCTGGAATCGATTTCGAGCGTAGGAGCGTTCCACTCGATACTAAGCTTCTCTTCTCCAGCTGCCTTCAGGGCGCCTGCGTGCACCGTCTGCCAGAAAATGTGGTTGGCGCCTTTCGGGACAACGCCAATGACCTTCTTCTCGTCGGACCTGCAGCCCGTGAGCAACAACACTGTTGCCGTTAACGCCAGATAGCGCATGGTACGTTTACTTCATGGTAAGGGTATGCGCCGGCCGAGTGGCGGAGTTACCGCCAGGCTCGATGGCCCAAGTGCAAGCGAACGATCGAACATATGTTGTCTGCAATGTCGACGGCGAAGTGTTTGCCGTCGATGGAATTTGTCCACATCGTGGCGCGCCGCTAGCGTTCGGGGCGCTGCATGAACACACCATCGTTTGTCCATGGCACGCCTGGGAGTTCGACTGCCGTACTGGGCAAGGCGACTGCGACAGCATCTCTACGATTCCTGTGGATATAGACAACGACTGTATTTATCTGCATGCCTGAACTGCCTGAGGTCGAAACCATCGTTCGAGAACTCGCGCCCCGCATAATTGGCCGACGCATCGTTTCCGTCGAAGTCTTGCAGCCGCGCATCACGCGACATTCCACGGAAGACATCACGCGTGTGCTACCTGGCCGGTGCATTGAGAACGTTCGCCGTCACGGCAAGTTCATTCTCATCGATCTCGATGAAGGCGCCCTCACGATCCACCTGGGAATGACCGGGCAATTGCTCTTCGACACGAGCCCTACACCTTACACTCGCGTGATGTTGACACTTGACGACACCCTCCTTCTCTATGACGACACGCGGATGTTCGGAGCATTCGAGTTTGGATCGGCTCGTGTCGCAAAGCTTGGACCGGATGCGTTGACAGAGCTTGCCCCCGAGAAACTCAAACGCAAGGCTCATATCAAAGCCGTGCTGCTAAACCAATCAGTGTTCAGCGGGATAGGCAACATCTACGCGGACGAAGCACTCTTCCGCGCGGGCATAAAGCCGACGGCGCGCAACATCAGCCGGCCGCGCGCGCAACGGCTCATTAAAGTGATCGATGAAGTTCTCCGCGAAGCCATCGATTCGCGCGGTTCGTCCGTCTCGGACTATGTTGACACCGAAGGTCGACGAGGTTCCTTTCAGGACCGGCACCGCGTTTATGCGCGCGAGAACCAGCCTTGTGTCACGTGCGGGACTCTCATTCGAAAAACCGTAGTGGCGGGCCGGGGAACGCACTACTGTCCGAAATGTCAAATACGTTAGCCTAAACATACGTTAGCCTAAACAAAGATGCGCGCTGTACCGTTTTTACTGATCTCTCTAGTTCCAATGCTTGCCGACGTGCCTGTAGCCGAACAAGTCGAACACATCGACGATTATCACGGGACCAAAGTCAAAGACCCATATCGTTGGATGGAAGATGTGGATTCGGACAAGACTCGGAGCTGGGTTGGAGCCCAACAGGCATACACCAGTGCCTGGTTTGCCAAGGCTCCTGGACGAGCGCAATGGCTGCAGCGAATGAACACACTGTGGGATTTCGAGCAGATGCCTTTGTCGCCCGATGGGGTCGCCGGTGTGATGGTGCGAGGCGGCCGCATCTTTTCTTTGCGGCAAGGCCGAAACGAGAATCAACCCGTTATTTATGTTCAAAACTCCCCGACGGCGAAACCGCGAGTTCTGCTGAATCCGAACGCTATGTCGACGGAAGGAACAGTAGCAATCTCGACATGGCAGCCGAGTCCCGATGGCAAATGGCTCGCCTACGGCATCGCGAAAGCCGGCTCGGACTGGCAGACTTGGCATGTTCGATCCGTTGATACGGGCAAGGACAACACGGATCAGATCGACTGGGTTAAGTTCTCGTCTCCAGCCTGGAGCGCCGATAGCTCAAGCTTTTATTACGCCCGCTACCAGCAGCCCGCCGGCAATACCCTCACTGCGGCGAACACCGGACACCAACTTTGGAACCATCGCATAGGAACGCCGCAATCGGCGGATGTGAAGATTTTCGAGCGGCAAAGCGAAAAGAACTGGATCATCGCTCCCACAGTCAGTGAAGACGGAAGGTATCTGTTTCTTACTATCTTTCAAGGCGCCGCTGCCAAGAATCTCATCTTTTATCAGGATCTGCGCGCGAAGGACAACAAGATCCATGAACTCGTCGCCGAGTTTTATGCGCTCCATAGTTTCCTGGGCACGAGTGAAGGCCGGTTCATCGTTCATACAACATGGGAAGCTCCGAAAGGACGTGTCGTTGAGATCGATCTCGCAAAGCCCCAGCGTGAATCATGGAAAGAGCTTGTTCCGGAATCGGAGCAAACCTTGCAATCGGGAACGATGGAAGGACAGTCGATCGCACTGCAGTATCTCAAGGACGCAACCGGGGTCGTGAGCATTTACTCGTTGCGTGATCGCAAACCACGCTCGATCGCATTGCCGCCGAATGCGAAGATTACATTAGCCGATCGGTCGACGCGTTACTTCTCCGTCTCGTCTTTCCTTGCGCCGGAAATTGTCTATGACTGTGGCGCCGATGGAAAGGAGTGCCGGCCAGTCATGAGCGTCAGCCTCCCTTACGATGTCTTGGCATTGGAATCCAAGCAGGTCTTTTTCACCAGCAAAGACGGCACGAAAGTTCCGATGTTTCTCGTTCATCGCAAAGGCTTAGTGCTCGATGGCTCGAACCCCGCGCTGCTCTTCGGTTATGGCGGCTTCGATGTGTCAATCACGCCCTCGTTTTCACCGCGATTCATGGGGGTGGTCGAGAGAGGCGGTGTTGTGGCAGTTGCGAATCTCAGGGGTGGCGGCGAGTACGGACAGGCGTGGCATGAAGCTGGCATGAAGGATAAGAAGCAGAACGTGTTCGATGACTTTATCGGCGCGGCAGAGTATCTGATCGCGAACAAATACACGTCTGCGAAGAAGCTTGCAATTAGCGGCGGCAGCAACGGCGGCTTGCTCGTGGGCTCATGTCTTAACCAACGTCCCGACCTGTTCGGCGCCGCGATCCCGGCCGTCGGCGTGATGGACATGTTGCGATACCAGAAGTTCACCATCGGCGCGGCATGGACCAGCGAATACGGATCTTCTGACAATCCGGAGGAGTTCCCATTCTTGTTTCGATACTCGCCGTTGCACAACATCAAGACCGGCGCATCGTATCCGTCGACGCTTATTCTTACGGCCGATCACGATGATCGAGTGGTTCCGTCCCACAGCTTCAAATACGCGGCGACACTGCAGAAGGCGCAAGCCGGGCCCGCGCCGATCCTCATTCGTATTGCGACAAGCGCCGGACACGGAGCGGGCAAGCCTAAATCGAAGAAGATCGAAGAAGACGCCGATGTTCTTACGTTCTTATCGGGCGTGATTGGGTTGGGCGTTCCGCCCGGCTCATGAGCGTTTGCGCGGACCGCCACCGCGCTTCGGTGGGCCGGAGCCTCCACGCTTAGGACCATACGGCCCTTTACCGCCACTACCGCCGCGTGAACCACCTCCACTCGGTCGGTCGCCGCGATCATCTCGCCTCGGACCAGAAGACCGCTTCGAACCGTAATCGGATGGCCCGCTTCGACGGTCGTCTCGTGGCGGAAACGGCCGGTCCCCTCTTTCGAATGGCCTTCCGGCCGGCGGTCTGGCCCCCGGCGGTCTTGCTCCGGGCGACCTTGGTCCTGACGGCTTGCCTCCAGCAGGAGGTCGCCCCGTTGGACGCCCACCCGCAGGCGGCCGACCCGCAGGCGCATTGTCCGCGCGCTTGTAGGGAGGTCGCGCCGTTCGGCCGGGACCTTGATCTTCGCGCGGCCGAAACGGACGATCGCGCTTGTCGAATGGCTTTTCATCCCGGCGGTCCGTCGGTCTCGACGGCGAACCCGCGCGTTGGAATGGACGCTTCTCAGTGGGCCGGTCGCCGCGATCTTCCGGACCCCGCCGGGACGGACGATCCCTTTTCTCATCGCCACCCTTACGATCGTCTTTACGACCCTGGTAAGCTGTCCGGTCCGGTCGACGATCGGCGGGAGGGCCATCACTTCGACGCTCAAACGGACGCCGTGGACGATCGTCAGCAGGCGACTCTTTGTGGGGCCGTATGATGGGCCGGTTCAACTCAATCTTTTTCGGCGGCTCCAATGTCTGCTGGATGGGGGGCGTCGGCGCCTCAGGCTCGGGAGCAGCGGGAGGCTCAACTTTCACAAGCCGAACGGGACGAACGGGCTGCTTACGTCGCTCCGCTTGAACTTCCGAATCGAGGCGGGGCTTGATTGCCGGCTTCGGTTTCTCCTCGCGTTCCGGAGTCGCTTCAATAATGGCGTCGACCGTCTGAACGACAGGCTTCATCGCCGCGACATCGTGAACACGCACAATTGCTGCGCCATTTAAGATGGCCACAGTAACAGCGCCGGCCGTCGCAAACTCCAGCGCTTTCGGATCTTCCTGAGCCAAGAACGACTTGCGCGAAGCAGCGACAAGGATAGTCGTTCCCAGACGCTGCAGTTCGCCCAGCCGCGCCAGGATCTCGGAATTTTGTTCGCCTCGCTTGCCGAAGCCGATGCCCGGATCGATTACAATTCGTTCCTTGGGAACGCCGCTTCGCACCGCGCGATGCACAGCCGCTTCCAACTCGGCGATCAGTGAGCCCATCACATCTTTCATTGGTCCCAGCCGCGCCCAGGTTTCAGGCGTGCCTCTCATATGATTCAGGACCAGGCCCGCATCGTACTTGATGACCGGCTTAACCAGATCGGGCTCCCATGTCAGCGCGGAGACATCGTTGATGATCGAGGCCCCATGCTCCAGAGCTTTCTCGGCAACTTCCGCCTTATACGTGTCGACACGAAATCGGAATGCTGAGACGATCCTTCAGTCGCTTCAACACCGGGACAAGCCGGCGCAACTCTTCGCCCGCGTTGATTCGCTCCGAACCGGGCTTCGTAGATTCAGCTCCTATGTCGATGATGTCGGCGCCTTCCTGTTCAAGTTGCATCGCTCGCGCGACAGCCGCGTCAGGATCGAGATACTTCCCGCCATCGGAGAACGAATCGGGCGTGACATTCAAAACGCCCATGATGAGTGTGCGCTCTCCAATCGTGAGAACGTGATCGCGTACTTTCCAGTCGGTTCTTGTGCGGGTCATTCGTACCTGAGGCAGACGATGGGGTCGAGATTGGCCGCGCGGTTCGCCGGATAGTAGCCGAAAAACAAACCAACGCCAACAGATATCGCCACTCCAAGCGTAACCCACAATGGCGACACAAACGCCGGGATGGATGGCATTGCCGTTCGGATGGCAAAAGCGATCAAGCCTCCCAGCAGAATTCCAATGATTCCTCCCATGCCGGTAAGCACCACCGCTTCGAGCAGAAACTGAACGCGAATGTCGGACTTTCGGGCCCCGATCGCCTTCCGCACGCCAATTTCCTCGGTGCGCTCTGTCACGGAAATCAACATGATGTTCATCACGCCGATGCCACCCACCATCAGTCCCACGGAACTGATGATGCTCGTCAGAATCACGAGCGCGCCCGTCAATTGCGACCACAGGTTCGTTAGAAAATCGGGCGACGTGAGTTCGAAATCGTTCTCCTGGTTGTGCCTCACATGGCGAACGCGCCGCATAGCCTCGATTACTTCGTCCTTGGCTTTCTCCGAGTTGCCATTCTTCGGCACCGAGAACGCCAGACATCAGTTCTTTGGCTTCGGGGTACTGCTTCCGAAATGTGTTGAACGGAATCACGGCGAACTGGTCCACACCGGGTCCGCCAAACATCCCGGGATCTTTCTCAAAGACGCCGATGACCTCGTACTCGCGTCCGTTCATCCGCACTGTTTTACCAATGGGCTCGACACGCCCGAACAGCGAGTCGGCAACCGCAGCGCCCAAGCACAACAACTGCGCGAGAGTGCTCCTCATCGAAACGCGTAACGAATCTTCCTTGTCGCTACGGAGAACAACGGGATTGCATCGGCATACTCAGGTTCGGCGCCGCGAAGGATGATCCGCTCGACGACCTTGCCGTTATAGCGAATATCGTTACTGTCGCCGAAGAAGAACGCGCGCGTTCCGAAGGTAGTCACGGATTCCACTGACGGACTTACGGCGCGTACATACTCGGCGTCAGTTCGACTGAATATACTTCCTGAGCCGGATATGCTCCGGCATGCGGCCGAATCGTGGGACCGACGGGGATTCGGGAAACGAAATAAGTTCGTGAACCGAAGGATTCAACCTTGTTCTGAATGTACGCGTTTAAACCGTCGATGATCGAAGCGACGGAAATGACGCTGGTCACGCCGATGACGATGCCGAGAATGGTCAATGACGATCGGACCTTGTGCGATCGCAGCGTGTCCAGCGCAACCAAGCAAATTTTCTCGCGCTTCCGCTCGAGTCATGCGCTTACTCAGCCCTCAACGCGACAACTGGGTCCAGATCCGACGCGCGCATCGCCGGATAGATCCCGAAGAACAGCCCGATCACCGAGCTGAGGACCAGCCCAAGGATCGCCACCCATGTTTGCACCGATGCCGGAAACGCAGTGAATGTGCGGAGCAGCGTCGCAATGAGAAAGCCGGCCGATACGCCAACGAAACCGCCGATCAGGCACTGCATCACGCTCTCCGTCAGGAACTGCTTCGCGATATCGCCCTTGGTCGCCCCCAGCGCGCGGCGCACTCCGATCTCCTTCGTCCGCTCCGTCACCGACACCAGCATCACGTTCATGATCACGATGCCGCCCACTACGGCCGAGATCGAACTCACCATCATGAAGACAGCGAAGAAAGCGCCGCTGATGGACTGCCAGAGCGAGATGTAGCTGTCCTTCGTGCCAATGAAGAAGTCGCTTTCCTTTCCCGGACGGACGTGCCGCCGCGCGCGAAGAATAACTGTAGCCTCGTCCTGCGCTCGCTCGAAAGTTCCCTTTCCCGGCTCCGTAAGAATGTTCAAAGTCAGGCTGAACCGCGGACGCACGCGGAAGAACTGGTTCATCGGAATAATCACGAAGTTGTCCTGATCCTGCCCGAGAACGCTGCCGATCTTCTCGAATGTGCCGATCACTGTATACTCTGTCATTCGCGATTCGGATAACTCTTGCCGAGCGGGTCGATCCCAGGAAAGAAACTCTGGATCAGGCTGTCTCCGATCAGGCAAACCTGCGCAGAACGGTCATTCTCCGAATCTGTGAAGTATCGGCCCTGAAACACGGTCCGGGTATCGATATCGACCATGTTCGGCGTATGCCCGTGGATGTTTACGTCCGCGAGTTCGTTGTCGCCGATACCGAACTTTAGCCGTCGTGCTGCCAGACGCGCCGACTGCCTTGCAAGCCACGCACAGCTCTTGCACCGCCTTCCAATCTTCGATCTCAATGTGCTTGTTCTTCAGCGCTTTGATAACGACGTTGAAATCCGTCGCGGCAAAGGGTGTTCGGGCAACCTGAAAGACGTTTGTCCCCAGGTTCGCGATCTTCTTCTCCACATACAGGTTGGCGCCCTGCACGATCGTCATGACCGTGATCAGAGTCGCCACACCCATCGTGAGACCCACAACGGTGAGGACCGTGCGAAGTTTGTGCGCCTTTAGGGAGGCGATAGCTTTGCGACACGGTATCGGTATTCAGCAGCATCTAAGTCGAAGTGAAACGTGCTTATACTTCTTCCCGACGCGGACGATGTACTCGCCCGGGTTCGAGTTTCTGCGCTGGTCCGGTCACGGCAATCTCGACGCCGGATGCGAACGGCATTGACAGAAACCCCGTTCGATTTGATGATCTTGTCCGCCTCCGTGACGGAAGAAACGAAACGCGCCTGCACAAGCGCTCGGTTGATTCGCGCATCCGTGACACGTGAAATGATCGAGCGTCTCAACTGGCGGCAGTCCACCCCAGGACGACGCGACCCGGTCTGCTTCTTCGGCTGAGTGGAAGTCCGTGACGATCCGGATCGCGAGCTGTTTCTTCGCGTCGAGCGGGTTCTGCGTACGCGAATGTGTCCGATCTCATCCAGCGAGAGATCCGTCAAGCAACTCGTAGTAACGCCAGATCAGCGCATCGGAAATGTTCATCAACTTGCGGAACATGTCGGCAGGCGGCTCAGTGATGCCGACATAGTTGCCCTTGGACTTCGACATCTTCTCGACGCCGTCGAGACCTTCGAGAATGCGGTACGGTAGCGACGATCTGCGACGGCTGTCCGTAGTCGCGCTGCAATTCCCGGCCGACCAGCAGGTTGAACTTCTGATCTGTCCCGCCCATTTCGACGTCGCACTGCAGTCGCGACCGAGTCGTATCCCTGCGCCAGCGGATACAACAGTTCGTGCACGGAGATGGGCGTCTGTTCCTTGAAGCGCTTCGAGAAGTCGTCCCGCTCGAGAAGCCGGGCCACAGTGTAGCGGCCGGCAAGCCGGATGACGTCCTCAAAACGCATGGTGTCGAACCACTCGGAGTTGAACCGGATCTCCGTTCGCTCCGGATCGAGAATCTTGAATACCTGGGCTTTGTAGGTCTCGGCGTTCTGCTGAATTTCTTCCCGCGTCATCGGCGGTCGGGTGATATTGCGGCCTGTCGGATCGCCGATCAGGCCGGTCATGTCGCCGATCAGGAAAATCACGGTGTGCCCCAGATCCTGAAAGTGCTTCATCTTGCGGAGCAGCACGGTATGGCCGAGATGCAGATCAGGCGCGGTCGGGTCGAATCCTGCTTTTACGCGAAGCGGGCGGCCTGACGAAAGTCGCTCGCGTAGATCCTCTTCGCGGATCAGTTCGGCGACACCTCTCTTCAAGTACGCAAGTTGTTGTTCGACTGGGATCAAGTTCTTATTTTAAAGGAGAGTCCGTTTGGGCCTGCGGCTCTCCTAGGTGATGGAAAATATCGCTAACGTTATGTAAGCCAACCGAGCCGCGCCCAAAAGGAAGCGGTATTACACGGCCGTTTTTCAATGGAGCTGATAAGGAGACCCGTTTGGTTCGACCCGGCCCGGATGTGGGGCAGTATGGTGGGTTGAGGGCAGTAGTTTAAGGTTCGGGTCCATCCAGAAGAAGTTTCTGGAAGGCTCACCGTAACCGAGTCGAACCGCTGTCTCTTATTGCAAACGACGCGCCAAACTAAAAATGCCCGTATTTTAGTGTTTTTTTATTTAACTCACGCGCATGCGACGGAAGATTCTACAGAGCAACGAGAACCTACTTACCTAATTACCTGCGGACGTACGTCTGTTAGACTGGTACTACCCCCTAGATCGATTCGTTCATGGATTTCCTTGCAGGTTTAAATCCCCAGCAGCGTGACGCGGCCGCGCACGTCGATGGTCCTTTGCTGATCCTCGCCGGCGCCGGCAGCGGCAAAGACGCGCGTGATCACGCATCGCATCGCGCATCTTGTGCATGCGCATGGTGTTCCTGCGCAGACTCTGCTGGCGGTAACGTTCACCAACAAAGCTGCGGAGGAGATGCGGAAGCGCATCGAAGCGCTTCTCGCGAAGGCGGGCGCATCGGGATCGCCGAACGTATCGACGTTTCACTCGTTCTGCGTGCGCCTGCTCCGCCGTGACGGCGACCGGCTCGCCGCCGATTCGTCCGGGTTTCACGCGGCAGTTCACCATCTACGACGACGACGATCAGATCTCGATCATCAAAGGAATCTATCAAGCGCGCTCGGGCTCGACGAGAAGTTCATGCAGTATCGCGCGGCGCTTGTCCCGCATCAGCCACGCGAAAAACGTCCAGCAGACGCCGCAGGACTTCTACAAGGACACGACCGATCCGAAGATGGCCCGGCTGGCTGTCGTCTTCAGCGCTATCGAGGAGGCGCTGCTCCGGAGCAACGCGCTCGATTTCGACGATCTGCTGCTCGAAAGCGTCCGGCTGCTGAGGCATGACGCCGAGTTGCGCGCACATCTACAACAGCCGTATTCAGTTCCTGACGATCGACGAGTATCAGGACACGAATCGCAGCCAGTACGACCTGATCCGGCTGCTGACGCGAATCGCACAAGAACCTCGTCGTTGTCGGCGATGAAGATCAGTCGATCTACGGCTGGCGCGGCGCCGACATCCGCAACATTCTCGACTTCGAGCGCGACTATCCGAACGCGAAGGTGATCCGGCTGGAGCAGAACTACCGCTCCACGCAGAAGATTCTCGAAGCTGCCGGCGCAGTGGTCGCGAACAACAAGGCGCGGAAAGGCAAGAATCTCTGGACCGATGCCGGCGCTCGGCGAGCCGATCCAGATGTACGAGGCGCCGGATTCCGAGAACGAAGCGCTCTTCATCGCCGACACGATCGAAAAGGTGCTGCGCGACGACCCGAAGACCGAGTCGCGGTTCTGTACCGCACCAACTTCCAATCCCGGCAGATTGAAGAAGCGCTGCGGCGCTACGGCCGCAAATACATCGTGGTCGGCGGCTTCAGCTTCTATCAGCGCGCCGAAGTCAAAGACATCCTTGCGTATCTGAAGGTCGTCGGCAGTCCCGACGACTCCATCAGCCTGCTGCGCATCATTAATACTCCGGCGCGCGGAATCGGCAAGACGACGGTCGAGCAGATCGAGCAGTTCGCGCACGAGCATCAATCTGAGCGTCTGGGGAGCGATCCGGAAGCTGCTCGAAGAGCGCGCGTTTCCGACTCGTGCCGAAGCGGCACTTTCGGTCTTTCAAACGATGATCGAAGAACTGCACGCGGAGGCGCAGAAACGGCCCGATCGATCAGACTGTGCGGCTGGTGCTGGACCGAACCGGATACCAGCGCATGCTCGAACAGGATCCCAATCCGGAGGCCGAAGCGCGCATCGGCAACCTGATGGAATTGCTCAATGCCGCAGCCGACGCCGCCGAACGGGGCGAAACCCTGGCCGACTTCCTCGATCACGCGGCGCTTGTTTCCGATGCGGATAGCGTCGATAGCGGAGCGCAAGTATCGCTGCTTACGCTCCACAACGCCAAGGGCCTTGAGTTTCCCGTCGTCTTCCTCGCCGGGATGGAAGAGGGGCTTTTCCCCCACATCCGTCGCTCGATTCCGAAGCTCAGATGGAAGAAGAGCGCCGCTTGTGCTACGTTGGCATGACAAGGGCTGAAAAGCGCCTGTTCTTGAGCTGGGCGCGGTTCCGCCGTCGCTTTGGCGGTGGCCAGCCCGAGCCGAGCATCCCGTCGCGGTTCTTGGGTGAAGTTCCGCGGACGCTGGTGGAGCACAGTGGACGCGGCAGGCAGAACCGCATATCCGCAGGTCGATTTGTACGCCGAGCGGTCGTATGTTCGCGAAACCGCAAAGCGTAACATGTACACCGGGAAGACGTACAACTCGGTTGAGAACATCTCGAATTTCTTTGCCGAACGCGGCATGCCGGCTCCATCGGGGCTGCAGCGTCCGGCGGCACCGCAGGCAGCTCCGCAGCAGCCTGCAAAACCGCAGGCGGCTTCGCAGCAGCCGGTAAAACCGGCGGTACAGCAGCGCCTCCGAAGAAGAAGTCCTTCGGCGCGGGTTCGACGGTGCAGCATCCGAAGTATGGCCGCGGAACGATCCTGCGCCGGGAAGGCGAGGGCGACGACGCGAAGTTGACGATCAGCTTCCCGGGACACGGGCTGAAGAAGATTATCGAAAATTTGCAGGGATTAGAGAAGAATGAATACGAAACACGTTGAAGATACAGCAGAACGCAAGAAGCTGAAGCGCACGGCGCGCAAGGAAGCCGCTCCGGCCGTGCACCGCGCGCCGCCGGCGAGGCCGCGCGGGTCGAACAAGAAGAAGGTCAAAGATCAGTCAAGGGTCAGCGCAAGAAGCGCTAAACGCGTGAGCCTGTTCCGCACGAAGAACATCGACGTTCTTATCGCGGACTCTGAAGCGCCGGGCAAGCGACTGGCAAAGTCGCTCGGACCCTGGAGCCTCACGGCTCTAGGTATCGGCGCTGTTATTGGCTCAGGCATTTTCATCCTTACCGGAACGGCGGCAGCCGGTGAAACGCTCGCCGTTCCATCCATCCTGAACGCCCCGATCCTCGATCTGATCCTGCACGGCGGAAGCCCACCTTCGACCATTGGCACGGCCGGGCGCGGGCCCGGGCATTTCCTTGTCGTTCCTCCTTGTAGCAGTCGTTTGCCTGTTCGCAGGGCTCTGCTACGCCGAACTTGCCTCGATGATTCCGATCGCGGGAAGCGCGTATACGTACGCCTACGCGACGCTCGGCGAGATCTTCGCCTGGATCATCGGCTGGGATCTCATCCTCGAGTACGCCGTGTCCAACATGGCGGTGGCCGTCGGATTCTCGGCGTATTTCAACGACATCCTCGACGCTTTGTTCGGAGTTCCATCTTCCAAGGCAGCTATCCGAGCCGATGATCGCTGGCGGTCAGTTCACCGGCAGCATCTTCAATCTGCCCGCGCTGCTGGTCATCATGGCGCTCACGTGGATCCTGGTCCGCGGTGTCAAGCGAGAGCGCCAAAGCAAACAACATCATGGTGGTGATCAAGATCGCGGCCATTCTGGTGTTTGTGTTTGCTGCGGCCGGAGCGGTCAAACCGGACAACTGGCGTCCCTTTATGCCGAACGGCTTCTCCGGGGTTGTCACGGGCGCGGCAATCGTATTCTTCACCTACATCGGCTTCGATTCGGTCTCGACCGCCGCAGAAGAGTGCCACAAGCCGCAGCGCGATCTTGCCGTTCGGCATTCTGATGACGCTGCTCATCTGCACAATTCTGTACGTCAGCGTGTCGCTTGTTTTGACCGGCGTTGCCAACTGGAAAACGCTGGCGAATGCGGCGCCGGTGGTCACCGTGTTGAAGGACCTTGGCTACGATAACGTGCGTCGGTAGTGGGCGCGGGAGCGCTGCTTGGCATGCTCTCGTCGCTGCTGGTGTTCCAATACGGTCAAGCGCGTGTCTGGTTTGCGATGTCGCGCGATGGTCTGCTGCCCGCGATCTTTTCCCGCGTTCATCCGAAGTTCAAGACACCGCATGTCAGCACGTGGGTCGCAGGGCTGGCGGTCGGGATACCCGCCGGCATCTGGGACATTGGCACGTTTGCGGATCTTTCGAACATCGGCACGTTGTTCGCTTTCATGGTTGTATCCGCCGGGGTGATCGCGCTGCGCAAGAAGCAGCCGGAACGTCCGCGCGGCTTCCGCGTTCCTCTCGTCCCGCTTCTACCCATCCTGTCGATGGTGTTCTGCCTGCTTTTGATGCTGGGTCTGCCGCTCGAAACGTGGGTTCGTTTCTTCGTTTGGCTCGGCATTGGTCTGCTGATTTACTTCACGTTTGGCCGCCGAGCGTCACGCTTATCCAGTTAGTCCCTGCTAGACTGAGTTCAATGCGGCACATTGTGGCAGCAATAGTTGCGTTCTGGCTGGCGGCGATGTCCGCTGCGCCGCTCGCGGCTGCCGCGTTTCAGAGCGATGGCCCGAATATGGCCTGCTGCAAGCGGAAGTTGAAGAACTGCTGCTGCCGCAAAGCTCATGGCTCCGCCCCGCGTCTGACCGCAGTTGCCTCGTGTAGTGATTCCTGTTCCGTAAGTCCGTCGTCCAGTCCGGTCACCGTCGGTCTTGGCCGCGAGGTGTCTGTCGCCAGCCATTTGGCGCCGATCGTCCTCCGGGTCCAACCCGTCGTATTCGTCGCAACCGTCCACCAATACCGGCTGGATCTCTACCAACGTCCTCCTCCGTTCGGTGTTTGAGCTGTCGGCCCAAACACTAAAGACATCAAGGAGGGAAAGTGCGAAGCATTGCACTATTGGTTGTAATCAGCGCCTGCCTGGACGCGCAGACCGCTATCACGTCGGCTACACTCGGCGGGAAGCTGGAGGACGGCTCCGGTGCGGCCGTTTCGGGCGCCCAGGTTGAGGCGCAGGATTTGAACCGCGGCCGCAAACACGTACTCAAATCCGACCAGGAGGGCAGATTTCAGTTCCTGCACTTGAGCTCTGGCGATTATCTGATCGTCGTGTCGGATCCGAGATTTCAGACTCTTCAGCGTGGCATCAGCGTTACGGTTGGTCAGGCGTTTAACGTACAATTTCAACTCGCCGTCGCTGGACGACAGGATAGCGTCGAGGTCGAGGACAAGATCGAAGCTCTCGAAGCGGCGCGTACTCAGGCGTCGCAAACCATCACGGCCCGAGCAATCGACAGTCTTCCACTGAACGGCCGCAACTATCTCGACTTGGCGCTGCTTGCTCCGGGTGTATCGCGCGCTAACATCGGAGCGCCGCAGCAATTCGCGGAGACATCGGCAGTGCCTGGATCGGGCGTATCGGTGTCGGGTCAGCGCAATCTAAACAATACCTTTATCGTCGATGGATTGTCTGCGAACGACGATGCCGCGGATCTGGCGGGAACCGCGTTCAGCCAGGAAGTTATCCGCGAATTCCAGATCGTTACGGCAGGAGGAACGGCCGAGTTCGGCCGGGCATCAAGCGGCGCCGTGAATATTGTGACGCGCTCCGGATCGAACGACTGGCACGGCCGCGGGTATGGATTCCTGCGCAACCAACGAATGGACGCGCGTCATCCCTTGGCGTCATCGAAGGATCCCCTCACCCAGACGCAATATGGAGCGTCGGCTGGCGGCCCGATTCGCGAGGATCGTGACTTCATCTTTGCCAACTTCGAGCAGGGTCGCCGGAATGCCGCGGGTTTCGTCACGATTACGCCAACGAACGTCTCTGCGATTAATGCTGCGATGGACCCGCTTGGTTATCCGGGACCACGGTTAACCACCGGTGAGTTCCCGACCGGGTGGGACACAACCAACGTCTTTATCAAGACCGACCACAACCTCACTGACCGACAGCAGTTCAATCTGCGTTTCAACTTTTACGACATCGCCAGCGACAATGCGCGGTCGGTCGGGGGAATCAGCGATGTATCCCGTGGAACGCGTCTGGACAACCGCGACTACACGATAGCGGCTTCGCACGTCCTTACGCCGTCGGCTCGCAATTTGATCGAGAACCGGCTGCAATTCACACGTTCCAGACTCAGCGCTCCGGGCAACGACCTGATCGGACCGGCAGTGAACATCGCGGGGGCCGCCAGTTTCGGCGCATCCACTACTTCCCCAACGGGCCGCTTCAACGACCTATACGAATGGAGCGGAACCGCGTCGTTGCACAGAGGCTCGCATGTCTGGAAGATGGGCGGAAACATACTGCTGAACCGCCTGAACATTCTGTTCCCTGGCAGCCAACTCGCCCCGGTTTACGCCTTCTCATCGACCGCCCTCTTTCTCGCCGGGCGGTACAACACGTTCCAACAAGCGTTTGGAGATCCCGAACAGTTCCAATCGAACCCGAATTTCGCCTTCTTCCTTCAGGATGAATGGAAGCCTACCAGGAACCTGACTCTTAACCTCGGCGTGCGCTATGACATTCAAAAGCTGCCTTCGCCGATACAGACGGACCGTGACAATCTGTCTCCGCGCTTTGGCATCGCGTGGGCGCCGGGCAAGCGAGACACCGTGGTCCGTGCAAGCTATGGCCTGTACTATGACCGTACTCCGCTGCGCGCAACATCGAATGCGCTACAGCGCGACGGGAGCAAGTATCGCGTTGCTCTGCTGAGCTTCGGTCAACCTGGAGCGCCGGTCTTCCCTCAGCGTCTGACAGCTTTTCCCGAAGGCCAGTACATTAACATCACAACCATCGACCCGCAGATCGAAAACAGCTACACGCATCAAGCGAGCTTCGAGATCGAACGTCAGATTACAACCGGCACGACCATCTCCGCAGGCTATCAATGGGTCCGCGCGCTGCATCTGATCCTTTCCCGAAACGTGAACGTTCCGACCTTGACTGCGCAGGAGGCCAACGCCGCTGGTATTCCCAACCTCGGCAGGCCGGACAGCCGCTATGGCAACATCAGCCGCTACGAAGGCAGCGGCGACTCGTACTTCAACGGGCTACTGGTCTCGGCGCGGAGCCGTTTCTCGCGCTCGGCTGAACTCCAGGTTGCCTACACTCTTTCGAAAGCGATCGACAATGTGACCAACACCTTCTTCGGTTCGCCACAGGACAATTCCAATCTCCGCGACGATCGATCGTTGTCCGACAACGATCAGAGACACCGGCTCACGATCGCAGGAGTGCTCGACTCTCCGTGGAAGTCCTGGCTTCTTGCCGACTGGCAGTTGTCTCCAATGTTTCGATACACCTCGGCGCTTCCTTATAACGTGCTGCTCAACTACGATCGGAATAACGATACAAGCCAGAATGATCGCCCGGTCGGCCTCGGCCGCAACACTGCTCGAGGCTTCAACTACGCGAGTCTGGATGTCCGGGTCAGCCGCACGATCGTGCTAAGCGAGCAGATCAGACTGCAGATGATGGCAGAGTCATTCAATACCCTGAATCGCTCGAATATGGCAGTTCCGAACAATGTCATCGGCACTGGATTGGGACCGCCTCTGCCGTCTTTCGGCCGGGCGACCGCGGCGTTCGATCCCCGCCAGATGCAGATCGGCCTGCGTCTTTCGTTTTGAGCTAACGCTTGGCAGCGAGGAACACCGCCGACCAGATGTTCGGGGCAGATCGAGGACCACTGGACTGGAAAGCCGCGATCTGCGCTTTCTGCAAGGCGCGAGCGGCGTTCGATGGTGTAATCGTCGCTCCGGATCGAGTGAGTTCCCGATACATGCCTGCAAACAGTTCACCGCGGTCATCTTCGACGGGCCAGTAGGTCGCGGCGACCGCGGTCGCCCCTGCTAATAACCAGGCTCGGGTAAGACCTATCAAACCCGCTCCGGGCAAAGTGGCTCCACTTCCGGAAGCGCAACCATTGATGCTCACGAGACCCAACCGTGCAGGATGGGCCGCTATGTCCGCCGATGTCAGGAAATCCAGCTTGCCGTTGTTCGCCATTCCGACGCCAATCATGACGTTCGAAGCGTCAGATTGGCCCTGCACCACATGTGCTGCGATATGCACGATCGCAGGTTCTGCCCGAAACGCCTGATCGAGCGCATCCCGGTTGAACGACTCGCCAAACAGCAATGTCGGTGGTTGATCGGAAGCCCAAGCTTGCGAGACGCTCGTTACTTCGCGACGCGTATTGATCAATCGGGCGAACTGGCTGGTCTCGGCATTTCGCTTTCCCTTCCATCGCGGATCGGCCGAGTTGTAGATAGCATCGCCAGCTCCCACAAAGCCGCCTTTTTGCGAAACGAAGCCAATTGTGGACAACAGCGCAGCCCCGGGAATAGTCCGCAGCGAATGGGAAAGCATCAGAGGCGCCTTGGCCGGCCCGAGTGCCGCGAACGGGACATCAAATAGTCCGTGGTCAAGAGACAGCAACCAATCCGGTTTCGCATGGATCTGGGAGCCAAGATTCCCGAAGAGCAACGAGTATAAATCGGCGCCCGCATTCGATACCTGGGCGCTCTTCTCGATGGATTGTCTGAACTGCACAATCAACGGATTCAGCCGGCGCCGCCCAGGGACAATCTGCGAAACGAACCCATTTCGCGTGATCGCCCACACGTAGGACTTCTCGTTTCCGGTATGGAAGCTAATCAGCGATTCTTGATCGGTGAGGCGCCGCTGGATGCTCGACACCTGGAGGTTGCTGTCGCCGCCGGCCTTGAGGCCTAAGCCGGACTCCAACCGCGCCAGTTGCAATCGGGCACGCTCGACCGCCGCATCGGTCGGTGAAGCAAAGGAAGAGATCAGGACGGAACGATATTGCGATAGCGCTTCCCAGTACTCGGCGGGAAGAGGCTTACCCTTGCGGTCCATTTCGCGAAACGAAGCCGATCTATGTTCTTCCGAGACCTCGAACATGCGCCGCGCAAGCGCTGGGTCCTTGGAAAGCTCCCATGCCCGCATGCCCGTCTCCACATAGTCGTCGTAAACAATGTCCAAACCAACCTCGGCGGAGATTCTGAAGCCGTCGGTCGGAAGGACTTCCTGACGCCATAGTGTCGCCAAATCGACGGACTTCTCGAAGTCCTCTAGCGCCGCGCGTACGTCTCCCATGGCGGTTTTCGCCTTCGCTCGCCAGTAATAGAGAACATACGCCGGAACCGCGGCATCGGTACGGGTGGCGAGTTGAATTGCGCTCTCGATGAGATTGAGCGCCGAGAGAGCATCTCCCTGGGCGATGCGAAGCATGCAGAGATATACATACGAAGACGTGAGATTGCGGTTGCCTGCGAGGCGCCGAAGTCGAAATGCTTCCGTCAGCGCCACCTCGGCCTTGGCGAGATGGTTGCCTTGAAGGCGCATGTAGCCGAGTTGATTCCAACCCGACGCGGCCGTGTGAATTTCGCCCTGACTGAGGGCGCTATCGATACCAGCATAGAAAAGCGGCTCGGCTTTCTCCCAATTCTTGTCCCGGCTGAAGCTTGTCGCCGCGTGAATATATAGCTGCGTCTTTGCTTGGCCATCGGCGATCTGGGGGATCAGTGGATTTAGATCCCGAAGTGTTTGGGCTGCCGCCGGAAAATCTTTCATGCGTCTATAGACACTCGACAAGTTGAGAGCGGCGCGCACGGCGATATCGGGCTGTTTCGTATCCAAGCCGTACCGCATTGCAGCCTCGGCGTTCCGCGCAGCGTCCCTGTAGTTGTGGGTCATGACTTGGCACGCGGCAAGACCGATACGGGATCGCGCGACGTAATAGTCGTTCTGTTTTTGTTGGGCTTTGTCTAGGAGTGATCGAAAGGCGGCTTCGGATTTGCGGTACTCACCGACTCGAAGCAAATCGGAAGCGTTCTTGATGGATTGTTCGAAATCGGTAATCTTCTTACTTTCGCTTTGAAACGCGAGGAGGAATGGGACAAGAATTAGGAGGACAGCACGATTCACGATAAAGAGGGCTTGGATGAAGCCTGGGAGCGCATTTATATGTTTGGCTCCCAGACATTTTATCATCCTAGGGTGCTCCGAAGAGCAGCTCTGAAGTAGAGCATTTGATTGAGAAACGCGCCTGAGTACGCGTTAGATTAAAACCACAGGGCGGCAGGTGGGACGGGGAGACCTTCCTCTTCCATGACTTCCTTCCGATGTGGGAAATAAAAAAGGCGCCTGACTTAGAACCTCTTTCGAAGTTCTCTGCCTGGCGCCTTTCTAATTCAAGATTACGATGTCGATCTGGAGCTATCTGCCTCTCAAAATTTCAAGTTATTGAAAACAAGTGAAATAGAGATTTTCGAAACCTGTGGATGGGTTTTCCCGAATCGGAAAAATCCGATAGGACATCTGCAACAGCAAGAAAACAAGGGACTAATTCGTCGCGCGTTTTCTCCGCACCTTTTCAAACCCAAAATGGCGCCGCTCATTGGATGGCAATTCGTGCATCCTGAAGGAACAACCGGCCGTTTATGTCCACGAAAATTGGCATAGACAATTCTGTCCAACCGGCGAACGTTGGGAGGGCGTCGGGAAGTCGCACATTGACTTGCGTCACGCTGTTCAGAAGTCCCGGCGCCGGGCCGGCGTATAGTAATTCCAGCAAAGTGGCGACTCGGCATGGCGGCCGAGATTGAAGCCCCGAACCGATTCTACTGCCTCGATATCGAGGACTACAACGGTGACGTCGAGCGTGTTGCGAGCATGATCAGAGCAAGTTGGGCTCTCCCCCACGGCCGATCCAAACATCTCACCTGGTCGATTGAGGACTCTGGCGGGATCGTCATGCGGTGCGATTTCGGAACCGATAAGGTCGATGCGCTTAGCCAAATGAATTCCGGGCATGCCGCCGATGTTCCTCGTAAACTCGGCCATACCCACAGACCGAGTGCGCTTTACGCTAGCGCATGAGATCGACCACATCGTTATGCATCAACTTCCGACAGAGGATATGGAACGTGATCGTATTCTCGAAAATTTGCCCCATACTGTGAGGCACATCATGTACTAGATCTCTCCTGTGCCATATGCAGAATCACCAAATTCTTCTTACTTTCGCTTTGAAACACGAGGAGGAACGGGACAAGAATTAGGAGGACAGCATGATTCACGATAAGGAGGGATTGGATGAAGCCTGGGAGCGCATTTATATGAGTTGGCTCCCAGACATTTTTCATCCTAGGGTGCTCTTAAAGAGCAGCTCTGAAGTAGAGCATTTTATGAGAAACGCGCCTGAGTACGCGTTAGATTAAAACCACAGGGCGGCAGGTGGGACGGGGAGACCTTCCTCTTCCATGACTTCCTTCCGATGTGGGAAATAAAAAAGGCGCCCGACTTAGAACCTCTTTCGAAGTTCTCTGCCTGGCACCTTTCTAATTCAAGATTACGATGTCGATCTGGGGCTATCTGCCGCTCAAAATTTCAAGTTATTGAAAACAAGTGATATAGAGATTTTCGAAACCTGTGGATGGGTTTTGCCGAATCGTAAAAATCCTAGAGGCCATCTGCAACAGCAAG
This sequence comes from Bryobacteraceae bacterium, assembly GCA_963844855.1. GTDB lineage: Bacteria > Acidobacteriota > Terriglobia > Bryobacterales > Bryobacteraceae > DASQDN01. The sequence goes on along the minus strand of CAWJQP010000054.1, from coordinate 245,728 downwards.
AAAACAAGGGACTAACGTCAACCCTATATTCACCTGACCGCGATGCGTCATTCAAACCCAAAATGAAGCCGCTCATTGGATGGCAATTCGGGCATCCTGAAGGAACAACCGGCCGTTTGCCTCCACGAAAATTGGCATAGACAATGCTGTCCAACAGGCGAACGTTGGGAGGGCGTCGGGAAGTCGCACATTGACTTGCGTCACGCTGTTTAGAAGTCCCGGCGCCGGGCCGGCGTATAGTAATTTCAGCAAAGTGACGGCTCGGCCAGCAAGCGCGACGCCAATATTCGAAAGCGGCTTCGCTTCAATGGTTCGTGCGACTTCCCCTTCCCGGAGAATCGGCGAAGTTTGTCCCGTTCCCGTAAGGAATAGACTCACAATCGATCCTGTTCGCGCAGGATTCTCCGGGCCGTTGACGGTTCCGTCCTGGTTCAGCATTGCGGCCTGTCCTGAACCTGACCCGTCCAGCGTGAAAATCTGCGGCCGGGACGATTCCACTGTGGCTGTAACCCTCGTTCGCGAACGTTGTATTCCACTTCCACTGTAACCGGCGGCCCAGGTATCAATGTGAACGGGGCAATCGCATTCACTTGACCGTTCTGCGCGTAGAGAATCGGCGCCGGCTCCCCGTTGAATCGCACGCGAGTACCTGCAAGCTCACGCGGAACACGGCCATCTTGGTCTAGTTGGAACGGCACGCCTGCCTGAGGGCCCAGACCGGAACCAACCAACGCGACGATTTCGCCGGGAACGATCTGATTCGAGCTCCCCATGCTGGCGGCGCCGAGCGTGCATGACAGGAACTGCCGCGGCGTTACCGACAGGTCCAGAGTCCATATCGGTGTATCCAGCGGTGGTCGCGAAGGATCCGTTTTTCCGAATAAGACTGGCTGGCCAGAGGCGCGGAATCCGATCAGCTTCCCGGCACCCTCCACATACACTAGGACCCCGTCCTTATTCAATTTTGCCAGATAGGCGTCTGAGCAACTCGTGGTGAGGGACCCGCCAGGATTTGCGATGGTTCTGCTTCCGTAAGCGAGGGACGACGAAAGGAACAGGTTATCTTGCGAATCGACGGCCAACTCGGCTCCTATATTGCTCCTGTGAACGAGCAATCTGGATCCCGAGGCATCGAGTTTTGCGAGGAAGTATCCATACTGCCATCCCGCAAGTTCACCCGGGCTGTCGCTCGGTGGAAAGACTGGTCCGGTGAACCAGGCACTCCCTTCGGAGTCCACAGCCAGATCGCTCGTGTAATCAAGGCCGGCACCACCGAAGAACGTAGCGTAAACCAGCTCGGTTCCCGAGGGATTCAGCTTAGCAACGTACGCGTCGCTCGGCCCTCCGTTAAACGAAGTATCGAAGGATTCCGCGGTAACCGGGAAATCTGCCAGCGCTGCGCCCCCGAAATAGAAAGCTCCGGATGAGTCCACGCCGTGGCTGTTTGCCCGTGACGGCAGGTATGTGAGGTACACAGGGGCACCGCTGGCCGTCCACTTTGCTGCGAACGAACAACCATCACATGGGCTTGCGCGAAAGGCGCCTGGTGTGATCGGTAGCCCCGCGGTTGCGACCCCCCGACAGATAAGCATTGCCCGCTGTGTCGACCAGCAGCCTGTCCATGCGATCCGCGTCCGGTCCGCCAACATAAGTCGAATAGAGCGGCAGGCCTGTATTGCCGCTCAATTTCAAAAGAAACAGGTCGCCGATTTGCGACAGAGATGATCCCAATCCCATTTTCGCCGCAGGACCCGCGAAACGCGCCTGCGCGGCATCGCGCGTTAACGGGAAATCTGTTGAGTCAGTGGCGCCGCCAATCCAAACGTCCCCGTTCCGGTCCGCTCGTACGTCTTGGGCACGATCGTTCGTCGACCCGCGAATATATGTGATGAACCGAAGAGCTCCGGCTGGGGAATACTTCGCTACAAACGCATCCTCGCACCGCACAGGATCGTCAATAAATCGGCCGCAAAAATCGGCGACGGTACGGTCTCCGTTCTAGGAGGCAGCGGTTGCGTGATCAGACCCGCCTAACCGTCCTGCCGTGAGAACGGCTCCCGTGGCATCGACATTGTAGGCCACCGTGGTGGCGCCTCCTTGGAAGCCCACGGGCATTTGAATGATGGGACCGGTCGACGCGGGTTCTATCTGAATTTCATTCGGTCCGATCACTTTCCATTTAGCGCCACCGTCGAAGATTCTAGGATACGGCGCTGGGCAACGCGCAGGAACACCGTCCCTTCCGATGCTGGCTCGACAGTTGCCCCTGTAAACCGCAGGCGAATTGAGGACGAATCCCCGTTTGGCCCGATATTGGCGAGTATTTGGAGCCCGTTAGAATCCACCTTGTAAACCAAGTCAATGCCGGGGTAGACACCGGTGAATTTCACCTCACGGAAACGCCGGATCCCGGAGATCCATTTCGACTGATCTGTACCGCTGATGAAGTTGGCGACGCCCGGCAGTGTATCGGATGTACTCACGGGTGCGGCAGGATTCCCACCGACGAATGCAGCATGGATCTGGTCTGGGGCAATCGTGAAACCGGAGTCAGTGATGTATAAACTCGAACGAAGTATGAAACGAATGTCAGGCCGACTCTGCTCACGGTTTTCTTCGAAGCCGCTAACAGGTTCGAGTCGAATTTCCGTTTTTGGAACGTCTGCATGCAACGAGAAAGCGCTTAACACGATTAGCAGAAGAGCAGAGTAATACACGCATCCACTTGGCAAGTTTCGTGCCAGGTCGTAGTCGTTCTGCTTCTGTTCGGCTTTGGATTTGCGCCATCGAAACTAACGAGATCGGAAGCGGCTTTGAGGGATTGTTCGAAATCGCGAAATCTTCTTACTTTCGCTTTGAAACGCGAGGAGGAACGGGACAAGAATTAGGAGGACAGCACGATTCACGATAAAGAGGGTTTGGATGAAGCTGGGAGCGCATTTATATGTTTGGCTCCCAGACATTCTTTCATCCTAGGTTGCTCTTAAAGAGCAGCTCTGAAGTAGAGCATTTTATGAGAAACGCGCCTGAGTACGCGTTAGATTAAAACCACAGGGCGGCAGGTGGGACGGGGAGACCTTCCTCTTCCAGGACTTCCTTCCGATGTGGGAAATAAAAAAGGCGCCCGACTTAGAACCTCTTTCAAAGTTCTCTGTCCGGCGCCTTTTCTAATTCAAGATTACGATGTCGATCTGGGGCTATCTGCCTCTGAAAATTTCAAGTTGTTGAAAACAAGTGAAATAGAGATTTTCGAAACCTGTTGTGAACAAGGTGAGGTTGTCCGGAGTTCCGTTGAAAGTCGAGCGACTCTCGCTTCCTACTTTAGGCTGCCGAGGCGGCGGCCAGTTGTTTGGTGCGTTGACGGTAAGCCGCCTCGAGTGCGGCTATGAGTACAGGCATATGCCGATAGCCGTGAAGGCAGTTCCATCGACTTTCGGCGAATGGTAAAGCTGAGCCTACCCAGCGCAGCCTATGATCCCGGCCTTGCCATCGCTTCACTTGACGGCAGATTTTGGCCACGATCGAGAACCCGGATTCGATGCCGTTGGTCGTGGCCAGTGTTCGGCGCAATCGGGGTGTAAGCCGAAGCTCGGTCACAGTTAGTGTCTCGTCCAAGCCTTCGGCCAAGCTTGCTGCCGCACTTGGATTGGCTTCCAGCAATTCATCATGCAACTTGAACAGTGCGTTTCGAGCGCCCACCGCTTCGGTCATGTCATAGGCAGCTCGCATACGAAACTTGATTGCGTGTCGCTGCGCTTCGCTCAGATGTTACGAATCTTGTGAACTTGGCAGCGTTGGAAGAAGGCAGCATCGCCGGCAAAGTTGCTGACCGCTCTCCGAATCGCCTTGCTTCCGTCAATCACGTAGAGCCGGGGCTGGTTGAAGTCGACTCCACGTTCGGCTAACTCTCCAAGCAAGTCGCCAACAACCGCGGCATTTTCGGTTGCTCCTTGACGAATGCCGAGCATGAGTTTGAGCCCAAACCGATCGATTCCGATGGCGACAATCATGTGCTCGCCCTCGAAGATAGTGCCGTCGATGACGATAACCGCAAGTTGGACATCGGCGAGAGAACGCTTCATTAGTTGATCGAGCTTGCGCCTGCTTGCCTCAATGAAATGGTCGCTGGTCGTAGTCTTCTCGAGTCCATAAGCATCGGCAAATTGCTGGACGACTTCTTTGTAACTGCGCATCGTGAGGCCGTGCATGATCTTGTGCCACACGGTTTCTTCGATGAGCGAAGCGCGTTGGAACATCTCGTAGCTGCCCAAAGGAATCTCGTTGTTTTGCTGGTTGCGGACTCGTGGCCGGTTGATCGGCACGCGCTGGCCATCAACGATACAGAATCCCGCCTCAGTCCCCCACCGGTAGGCCCCCCGCTTCGGATTGCGCTTGGACCGTTGGCCGACAAGCTGCTCAACTTCGGTCTCCATCACCGTTTCGATGAAGAGCTTGCCAACCGCTCGCAACAGATCTCCCAGGCTGGACTTTGCCAGTTCGGCGATCACTAGTCATCTGTATCTGAAAGAGCTCTACTAATAATATAGGCAAGTGCATACTAAGCGTATGTCGCTCCCCCCGGCGCCCAAGTTGGTCTTGACCCAAGCAGCGCGTAAGCGACTGGAGGCGATTCGGCAAGGCCGCAACACACCACGAGGCATTGTGCTTCGCGCCAGCATCGTTCTGGGCGCGGCGGATGGAATTGCCAATCATGTTCTGGCACGGAACCTGTCCACTTCTTTACCTACGGTGTTGCTGTGGCGGAGGCGATATGAAAATGAGGGCTTGGCCGGGGTTCTCAAGGACCACCCTCGGAGCGGGCGGCCGAAACAAATTTCTGCGGATAAGGAAACGTGCATTGTAGAGGCGACGATCAAAACGACTCCGAAGGATGCCACGCATTGGAGTGTTCGATCCATGGCCGTGAGTCAGCAGGTCAGCCCTGCCACTGTCCAGCGGATCTGGAAGAAGCACAAATTGCAGCCGCATCGAGTGGAGTCCTTCAAATTCAGCACCGATCCGGAATTTGCTCCAAAGGTCCGCGACATCGTGGGGCTGTATTTGAACCCCCCGGATCGGGCCATTGTGCTTAGCGTAGACGAGAAAAGCCAAATTCAGGCGCTGGACCGAACACAGCCGATTCTTGCGTTACGACCTGGGTTGCCAGCCCGACAGACGCATGATTTTACGAGCGGCACGGCACGACCACGCTGTTTGCGGCTCTGAATGTCCTGGAAGGAACGGTCATCGCAGACTGCCAACCGAGACATCGCCACCAGGAGTTTCTGCGATTCCTGGATCGAATCGATGCCTCAATCGCCGTCGGTCTCGAAGTCCATCTGGTCCTGGACAACTATGGAACCACAAGCATCCGGAAGTGAAGAAGCTGGCTGGCAGACCGACCCCGGTATCACGTGCACTTTACGCCGACCAGTTCATCCTGGCTGAATCAGATCGAACGTTGGTTCGCCGAAATCACGCGCAAACGGATTCGTCGCGGCACATTTCGCAGCGTACGTGACCTGATCAAGACAATGAAAGATTACGTCCGGCACTATAATCGCAATCCACAACCATTTCAGTGGGTCGCCAGTGCCAGCAAGATCATTCGTAAGGTCAATAAATATAAAGAAACGTTAGAAACGGGAGACTAGCTATTAAGAAGCGTATCGTTTTTATTTCCCTCGCGGAACGACAATTGGCATCTTGATCCCCTGCGCCTCAGGGGCTGGCGTTGTGTTGGCATTGACGTTTTGAACCGCTACGACAAGCCATTTTCCCGCCCTTTTCTCCGCAACCATTGTCATCAGACCGAAACGCGGTTCACGGGCGGAGCCATCCGCGTTCTTATCACCCTTGACCGCCCCACTGTGCCGGACAATGGCGATATCAGGTCGGAGCATACGAACATGCGTATCGAGAACCGTATGAGAGATTTCGCTAAAGCAGCGCTTGAGCAGCCGGTCGTGGTACTTCTCAAACACCTCGCGACCTTGCAACCAATTGAGGCCTACGGTGACGAAATTCACAGCATCGGACATTATCTGGGCGAGTTCCTGGGCATCGTGTTTAGCGAACGCCGCTGCAAAAGCGCTTGGGGGACCACGTAGAGCTTCTTCGTCTCGTTTCGTTTGAGCCACTACGTCGGTACGGAGATGAGAACGAAGCAAAAGGAGACCGGCGAATCTACGCGCGCTCTTGTACCTCTCTTCTGAAGGAGTAGTCATCGCCCAGAATGCAGGCGGCAGATGGTGTCACGGCATTGTACAGCAAACCCGTAACGCTTTGCCGAGCGACACCTTAAGAACAATTGAACGGTAATGACCACAACGGTTCACCTGCGGCGCCGTGGGCAATTAGCCCCTATCTGTTCAACTCCCAGCGGTGTGGCGTCACGGGCGTAATCCCGTGAACACTCTTCTCCTTTGGTGTCGCTTCTGAGAATTCAGATACCTGCTGTTCTCAACCGCGTCCACACATTCAGGGAGTCGCCATGTCTCGTGCCCAGCTGTTTACACCGTTTCGCGTCGGAGGATTCGAGTTGCGGAACCGGATCATCATCGCTCCGATGTGCCAGTACTCCGCCGAAAACGGATGCGCTACGGATTGGCATTTGATCCATCTCGGACATCTCGCGCTGTCAGGCGCGGCATTGCTCACCATTGAAGCCACGGCTGTGGCGCCCGAAGGGCGCATCTCGCCTCGTGACCTTGGGTTGTGGTCCGATGAGACGGAGGCTGCGCTTGCGCGCACACTTGCCAGCATCCGGCGCTGGTCGGACATGCCGATTGCGATTCAACTTGCGCATGCAGGACGCAAAGCGTCGACGCGCGTGCCGTGGGAAGGCTCAGCACAGATTGCTCCGCATGAGCGCGAGGGATGGCAGACGATTGCGCCGTCGCCGCTGCCATTCGCTGCCAAAGAGAATCCCCCGATCGGTCTCGATGCGGAGGGGCTCGCACGAGTTCGGGACGCTTTCGCCGCCGCCGCTCACCGAGCCGCAAGGCTCGGCATCGACGCAGTGCAGATCCACGCTGCTCACGGGTACCTGCTTCACCAGTTCCTCTCGCCACTGAGCAACCTCAGAGAAGACGAGTTTGGCGGCAGTCTTGAGAACCGCATGCGGTTTCCGCTTGAGGTCTTCGAGGCAGTGAGGGCGGCGTTTCCGGCAGACCGTCCGGTGACCCTTCGTGTATCGGGCACAGACTGGGCTGACGGGGGATGGGACATCGAGCAGACGATTGCTTTTGCGAGGGAACTCGAAAGGCGTGGTTGCTCTGGCATTCATGTGTCCAGCGGGGGGCTGACACCCTCTCAGCAAATACCAGTGGCACCGAGTTACCAGGTGCCGCTTGCTCGTGCTGTCAAAGCTGCAACTCGCCTGCCTGTAATTGCCGTGGGACTGATCACTGAATTCGAGCAGGCGGAGGCAATCATCGCAACCGGGGACGCTGATCTGGTTGCGATTGCGCGAGCCGTTCTGTACAACCCCCGATGGCCCTGGCACGCTGCGGCTCATTTCGGCGCCAAGGTCAAAGCTCCCAATCAGTATTTGCGATCTCAGCCTCGCAGATTCCCCGATTTGTTCAGCTACGAGGTCGAGGAAGGCAATAAGGGTCACGGACGGTGATGCGCACTCAGTACTGGCAACTGTTTCCAGTCGGGAGCCGACAGGCCAACCCGTCGCGCGCTTCAACATTGTGGCGAAGTCGGTTCATGCCATGCCGTTTGGTCACGGGAATAGTTCGCATCCAGGTCGTTTAACAGAACGATCACTAACGTTCAGCTGCAACGTGGCCAGACACAATTCCGCATTCTGTCAACAACCACCCAGGTGACAAATCCGATATAGATCCCTCTCACAATCACTGTTAAACCCTAAGGTTTCGAGGCAATGCCGTTTATTGTTGGAATCTGACCAGAGGGTTCGCGGGTATCTCCCACGCAAGAGTTGGCGTGTGCATTACATCTGTTCCAAAGGTCGGCAAATCACAACGGGGGACAACATGAGATTGCTTGTGCGGGTCTGGACGATCGCGTGTACCGTGGGGGCCTTGTGCATGGCTGCGCCTGTTTATTGGACCGGCCCTGATGGCAATGGGCACGGGTACGAAGCGATAGATACAGCAATGTCATGGACGGATATCAACACACTTGCGGCAAGCAGGGGTGGGTATGTTGTCACTATTACCACCGCCGAGGAGCAAGCTTTCGTCTTCAGCAGTTTCGGAGGCGCGCGCCGATGGATCGGGCTCACAGACCAAGCAACCGAAGGGACATTTGCATGGATTACCGGTGAATCTGTCGTATATACGAACTGGGATGCGAGCGAACCGAACAATTCCACTAATGGGGGAGGGTCCGACGGCGAAGATTTGGCCGAACTTCGCGTCACTGGCGCGTGGAACGATGTGCCTGAAATCCTTGATGGGAATCCTTTCCTGCTAAACGGCGTGATCGAGTACGACGCTGTCCCCGAGCCCGCGTCCGGCGCACTTGTTGCGGCTGCAATAATTGCAGCCATCCTCTACGGGCGCTGCGGCCACTTACGGCTGGCGAGACGCACGTAAAGCTTAAACTTTCCGATTAATTCAGATTTTGCAATGTTCCCGCAGCGATTTGCGGACTGAAGTCGATGCCTAAGCCGAGGGGTCTATTGGGCACCGGGGAATCCTTTTCTGCTAATGCTTCACTGCTGCCGGGATCATCTGCAGCGATGATTTGGCATTGCGTTCCCAACCCTTGTTGGGTAGAGGCGGGATGCTGATCAAAACGTCACACTCGTCTTAATCTTTAACCGGCGAACGTCCCCTCCGAGCAACCGAATCTCGCGGGGAACATCTCGGACAACCCGCAATGGACAATCCGAAAACCTCATAATCGTCGCGCCTTTCACAAACTTCTCCATGGCCGCCGAGCTTGGATCCATTGCACGCGCAACGGAGAACCATGAAGTGTGTATTGTGGATTGCGATGGAGGCGTGGTTGATCGGAAAGCGATCGAGCGTACCGGGGCTGGGCTCGTACAGTTGGTGGAGCGCTTGGAAGAATTGACTTGAGCTGTACCAATCATCACTTCCGGACGCCATCGCCGTCTCCTACCCGCGCGAGGGCCTCGCTTTGTTGAAACGTAGAGACTTGCTATTTTCAAACCTGCAAATCCACTAACTTTTGCGTAATTCACGCGAGCGCTTAGGTGTGTCACGAAACCATATTCCACTGATGGCCGCCCACCACCGAATTTCTGTTAACACCTTTTTGTTCGGATGGCTTGATGTAGGGTGTGTATCGACATCGAAATCAACCCTCTTCTTCTGTCGTAAAACGGGCCGTCCTGCCGGCATGACCTCTAGCCGCCTCCTAAAGCGTTTGATCATCGCCGAAGCTCTCGGGCAAGGCAGCAGTATTGCGGCGGTCGCCCGGCACCTAGGAGCCTCTCGATCCCGGGTCAGCCGGATGGCCAATTCGCCCGCAGCGGTCTACGCGGACTTGATAGTTCCTGCCAAAACGGGTGAGTTCTGGCGGGCCCCGAAAAACTCGCCGATGGGATTTCCGAGATGCACAGTGATCTGTATCTAATGAAGAGCGTCCTGCATAACTGGGACAACCCTGCTGCCAAGCGCATTCTTCAAGCATGCCGGCGCGCGGTATCTCCGTACGAGCCGACTGCTCATCATTGAACGTGTGATTCTGCCGGGCAACGGCGCCTCAGAAGCGAAGGTATTCGATGTCAATATGCTCGTTACAGTCGGGGGAAGAGAACGAACTGAGCGCGACTACGGCGTACTACTTGCTGATGCGGAATTCGTACTGCTGACACTTCGAAGCTGTGTCACATCCGTGATCGGTAAGCGAACCCTATTCCGGCACGGTTAACCTATGCGCCGGCTCGTGATTCTGGGACTCACGCCAGAATCGGTCGGATCAGGTCCCCATGGACATCGGTAAGGCGGAAGTCGCGTCCACTATATGTGTACGTTAACCGGGTGTGATCCAGACCCATCAGATGAAGCACTGTAGCGTGCAAATCATGCACATGAACCCGATTCTCCTCCGCTTTAAAGCCAAACTCGTCAGTGGCGCCGAACGTCATGCCACCTTTGATGCCCCCGCCCGCAAGCCACATCGAAAATCCGAATGGATTGTGATCCCTGCCGTTCTGCACCTTCACGCGCGAACTGGTCTCGACCGATGGCGTACGCCCGAACTCGCCACCAAAGATGAGAAGTGTATCCTTGAACAGCCCGCTCGCTTTGAGATCATCGAGTAACGCGGCAACGGGGTCGTCGACCTGCCTCGCCAGCTTCTGATGAATCATGATGTCATCGTGGTTGTCCCATGGTTGGCCGTTGCCGAAATAGAGTTGGACAACCCGAACGCCGCGTTCCACCAGCCGCCTGGCGAGTAGACAGCCCCGCCCGAAATCAGAATCGCCATACCGACTGCGGATCGCCTCGGGCTCACGCGAAATATCAAATGCTTCCGGTGCTTCCGTCTGCATCCGGAATGCCACCTCCATCGAATGCATCGCAGCTTCGAGTTGTGAATCCTTCTCACGCTGTTCGGCATGCCAGCGGTTAATCTGTTGCAGTAAGTCCACCTGAGGACGTTTGGACTCAGGAGTGCGCGCGGAGTCGCGCAAATATCGGATCATCTCCCGAGGGTCTTTCACATTATTCGGAATATGAACGCCCTGGTAGACAGCAGGCAGAAAACTTGAGTTCCAAAGCGGCGATCCAACCACCGGCATTCCCGGACACATCACGACGTACCCGGGCAAATCCTGATTCTCCGTGCCTAGCCCGTACAGCATCCACGAGCCCATAGATGGCCGACTCTGCAGATTTTCGCCGCAATTCATCATTTGGAGCGACGGCTCATGATTTGGGATATCCGTGTACATGGACCGGATGACGCAGATGTCATCGATTCGATCGCCGATCTTGGGAAAGATCTCGCTGACTTCAATCCCGCTCTGGCCGCAGCGCCGAAACGCGAACGGCGATTGCATCAGGCTGCCCGTTTTGCGCTCCGTCTTCGGATTGCCGCCGGGTGCCGGCTCCCCGTGATATTTCGCGAGCATCGGCTTGGGATCGAAGGTGTCCACCTGCGACATGCCGCCGTTCATGAACAGAAAAATTACTCGCTTCGCCTTCGGCGCGAAGTGTGGCTTCTTGGGGGAGAACGGATTTTCCGCGGCGTCGCACACACTACGCAGAGCGAACAGCCCGAAGCCGCCGCCAAGACCGCTTATCAGTTGACGCCTTGAAAACGTAGAGAGAGGTTCCATAATGCTACTTGTTAATCGACAAAACCGAACTCGCTTGAACTGAGGAGCACTTGGGCAAACTCCGGCAAAGCCGCGTCTGCCGGACGGTGAGTCAGAAACTTCAGAGCGGCTTCGATTTCACGAGGCTCCGGCGTCCTTCCAAACAGCAAGTCATAAAACGCTCGGATCTGTGCCGTTGTATCTTCACCCGCTGAGGCGCGCACGCGAACCGCTAAGCTGGCCGATTCGTCTTTCATGAAGTCGCTGTTCAGGAAGAAGAGACGCTGAACGGATGTGTTTGTCGGAATCCGTTTCTCCGCGTGAAAAGACGGATCCGGAAAATCAAACAACGTTAGAAAACGTTCCGGTCGGAACCGGCTCACTTCGCCATACACCGTCTTTCAATTACCCACAAGTTGGGAGCCGAGCGAGAAGCCTAATTCGATGTCGACCAGGCGAGATAGTCCTCTCCACATAACAGTCGGTCCCGGCGGAGGATCACCGGATCGTGCAAGATAACCACCTAATCGAGCAACCTTGACCATATAAGTTGAAAGTGAATGCTTTGATTGTGGCTGCGTGGTTGTGCCCTGGATCAATCGATCGAGCAATTGGATTTCAATCTTGGTGAGAGCTGTGGTGGGCGGCGCTTCAGGTGAGCAACGGTTGATCATCGTCATCCAGAAGATCCGCCAGGCGAGAATGCAAAAGGAAGAGATCAGGTTCACCAGCCGTTCTGCAGTCCGTAATTTGGATTCCTCCGCCTTGCAGCCTGATTTCAAGATCTTGTGAAATGTCTCGATCTTCCAACGCAATGAATACCAGTTCAGCATTCGCAGCGCATCCTTGAGCGATCTCACTGGCAGATCGGTGATTAGCTTCCAATCGATTCGATCTCGCCCTTCCGGCGACGTTCGTTCTTGGGCGTAGATCACGGTCAAGCTCAGTTCAGGGTATTGCTTGTTTTTCCCAATGGGTGGAAGAACCTGAATGCGTTTCCATTTGATTTCTAGGGTGGCCTCGGACAACTCACCGTTCCGGTCTCTGACTTCGATACGGTGCAGCCCTTTGGCGGGGATTCGCTCCATTTCGGCGGCAATGGTCTGACTTCCATCTCCGGCAAGACGATCCACACAAGTTCGTACGAGAAAGCTAGTTCCGAGTTCCTTCGCAGCACAGAAAAGTTCGTAGATGTCGCTTTCCCGATCTCCGATATGCACGCAGCGCTGTGGTTCGCCTAACAGAGCCGTGGATTGCCTCAAGTTTTCCAACCACCGAAAGCTTTCCTTCTCCTCGATCGGCACGCGGGTCGGATTGATCTTACGCTTGAGCGCGTTCGTGCCTTTGAATTTGCTTCTAGTCCAGAATTTGATTGCAGCTAAACCAAGTGGAAGTCCGTCCGTGGTGACCGCCAGGCTGGAGTGCATCAAGATTCCACAGACAGTAAAGTGACGTGGACGTCCGCGCTCCATCTTTCCAGTAAACGACTTATGCAGAATGCCAATTGACTCTACATCTGTTCGCGAGTACGTAAACTCGGTGGTGTCGTGAAGAATCAGGACGGGACTATCGCTGTCTGTCGCTGCAACGCGATCCCGTGTGGAATGAAAATGCCCCGCCAGAATCGTATCTTCTTTGACTCGCTCATTGGAAAGAAAGCGGTAGGCCGCTTTCGTGCTGGCCCAATCTTGGCAAGCGAAGGGAATGCTCTCCCCCGTTCCATCCGATAGCTGCTCCAATAACTTTCGAAATCGTTTCCCCAGCCGCATATCTTTAAACTGACATCCTGCCAGCTCTTGATCGATCCAGGAATCTGTGACCGGCATCTATGAAACATTCTGTTATCTAAATGTTTTATAGATAAGGAACCTAATCCTCACGGGGTTGGTTCACGGGTTCACGGTTCGACTCGACAAAACTTGTGGGTAATTGAAAGATACACCGTACGCTTACGAAAGCCCTTTTCCCATTTCACAGCCGGTCCGCCCATCTCAAGCTGGAGATTGCCGGAGACGAATAGCATCGAGTCGCGCAACGCCTCTACATCAACTCGCCTCCGGTTGAATCGCGATAGCAGGCGGTTCTCGGTATCGGCCGAAAGGGCCCGCTCGGATGCATGGCTATCCATTGCGTACACCGAGGAGAGCAGAATTTCACGATGGATCTTCTTGATGGACCAGCCATTCTCGACCAACTGAAGCGCGAGATAATCTAGCAGTTCCGGGTGGCTTGGTCGGTCGCCGGCAGCTCCTAGATTGCTCAAGCTGCGCACCAACCCCGCGCCAAAGTGATGGTGCCAGATACGGTTCACTATCACGCGGGCGGTCAGTGGATTCGCAGGGCTCGCTATCTGATTGGCTAGCTCCAATCGGCCGCTCCCGGCGTTCAAAGGCGCAGGCTCGGGATTAGCGAGCACGGAAAGAAAATGACGTGGAACAGGTTCGCCGAGATTATACGGGTCGCCGCGCCGATGCAGAGGCATGTCGCGTGTTTCCTTGGCATCGGTCAAGATGTGCAGAAATGGATACTTCTCCGGCAAGGCCGTCTTCGCAAGCGCCAGCTCAGCCTTAAGCCCATCCAGGCGCCCTCGCACCTCGGTACCCAGATAAGCCCGAAGTTCATCATCATCCAGATAAAGCACACCGGCGTCGCGCGACTCCCCATCCGTTCTTCGCTTCGCATCGAATAGATCTCCGCGAAAGACATATTTGTCACGCGAGAGTGCGCGCGTTTCGGCCGTACAACCCTTACAGAAAATATCGTACGGGTCGGTCGACTTCTTCGATTCTTCAATGACGCGGTCGTTGTAGTCAGTAATCTCACGGTGCTCGCTGACCACAGTATCCACCGTTCGCTGAAAAGCTTCCGCCGCGCTCCTGGCTTCTTCCTCACTGCCCTTCGTGATCAAATCGGGCCAAAAACCCAAAAAAGGATGGTCGTGCGTTTGATCTAGATAACGAGCCCACCGCTCCAAAACCTTTGCGTCAAGACCCGAGGAGAGATTCGTCTTATTGCGTTTCAGACCCCAGGCGGCAAGAAGATAGCGCCCGGACTCCTTGGCCACACGCTCACCGAAGCTTGTGCGCTCGGCGTTCAGTAATGTCTTGATCTGCTGTTCAAAATCGGCAATTCGCTTCTCGGCGTCGTGATACTTCTTCACGGTTTCGGGATCTGCTAATGGTTCTTCTTTGTACTCGGTCGATGCCAGCACTCCGCCGATCCCGTAGTAGTCTTCTGTCGGAATCGGATCGTATTTATGATCATGGCAGCGGGCGCATGCGACCGTGAGCCCGAGCATCCCCCGCGCGACAACATCGATACGATCTTGGAGTTCGTCGGCCCGCGCCTTCGGTGGTTCAACGATCCGGAAATACCACGGACCCAGAGCAAGGTACCCGAGGCCGGGCGTCATTTTTCGTTCACCGGGCTTGTCCAACAAATCGCCGGCAATCTGAGCCTTCAGGAACTGATCGTAGGCCATGTCCTTGTTGAACGCGGCAATCACCCAGTCTCGATATCGCCATGCGTTTGCAAACGGCTCAGGCGCCAGACTCAATCCATCCGCGTCGGCATAGCGGGCGATATCCAGCCAATGTCGGCCCCATCGCTCGCCATAGCGTTTGGAAGCGAGCAGCCTGTCAACGACTTTGGCGAAGGCGTCATGCGAGCTATCCTCACGAAACGCTTTGTACTCGGCAGGCGTAGGCGGCAGACCCGTCAGATCGAGAGTGATCCGGCGAAGCAGAACACGGCGATCCGCAGGCGCCGCCGGCTTCAGTCCCTTCGCGTCCAACTTCGAGAGAATAAAAGCATCAATGGGTGTACGCACCCAGCTCGGATTCTGAACCTCCGGTGGATCATGTTTCACCGGACGCTGAAATGCCCAGAAGTTTCGCCGCGAGGCCACATCGAACTTATCAACCCGAACGCCTACTGAGGGTTGTGGCGGTGCAAAGTGCGCGCCGGACTCCAGCCATTGCCGCAGAATACCGACCTCGGCAGAGCTGAGGCGCCCGCCAGGAGGCATCTTGATTTTCGCGTGCGTGTGGGTCACCACCTGCATCAAAAGGCTATTGGATGCGGGTCCCGGCGCCGTCGCAGGTCCGGAATTGCCGCCCTTCATTAGGCCTTCACGCGAATCCAGCCGCAGACCTCCCATAGCGGTTTCCGTGTGACACGCGTAGCACTTGCCCGTCAGCAGGGGCTTGACTTCGTTTGAGTAGAAACGAACCGGATCAGCCACCGTCTGCCCCGATGAGGAGCGGCCAAGCAGCATCATCAGGAGACCGGACCCTCTCACAACATCTCGAATACCCATCTCTTCAGCTACTCCATACTTTTTTCGCTGCAGACTTAGGGTAACAGGCTGGGATCTTTCAAAATTCTAATCGCGTGACTGCACTACCTTGACGCAAGCGGTGGGATCCGACGAAGAAACTAACCGCGAGTGGAATTCACGCAAGATTGATCTCCGAGACGAGCCATGGGCCGCTCCGAAACTCAGGGTTAGAGCATCGCCGTGCTTCTAGTTCGGCTGCTTATAATAGCGCCTCGCGGACAACTTCGCCCGCAGTGACAGTCGCGCGCTCCGCGCGTCCGTTGTGCAGGTACGTAACACGCAGGTGATCCATCCCCAGCAAATGCATGATCGTCGCATGCAGATCATGCACGTGGATCGGGCGCTCTACAGCGCGCAACCCGATCTCGTCGGTTGTGCCGATCACGGCGCCCTTTTTGACGCCGCCTCCGGCCAGAAACATCGAGAATCCCCAGGGATTGTGATCCCTGCCGTCGCCGGCTTCATTAAAAGGAGTACGACCGAATTCTCCACCCCAGATCACCAGAGTGGATTCCAGCAACCCGCGCGCTTTCAGATCTGCCAGTAGGCCGGCAACAGGTTTGTCCGAGACATGGCACCATTTGGAGTGATTGGCTTCAATCTTGTTGTGAGCGTCCCATTTGCTGCCGCTTCCGCAGTACAGTTCGACAAAACGCACGCCGCGCTCCACCAGACGCCGGGCCATCAGGCAGTTGGTACCGAATCGCCGGGTGGCTTCCTCGTCCATACCATAGAGAGCCTTCGTGGCCTCCGATTCTTGCCGCAAATCCACTGCGTCAGGCGCGGCCGCCTGCATGCGGTAAGCGAGTTCATAGCTGTTAGTACGAGCTTCCAGTTCTTGATCGTCGGTCTTGTCTCTGCTGAAGGTACGATTCAGATCCCGAATGAAGTCCAGACTACTTCGCTGTTGCTTCGCGCCAACCGTCGGCGGGGGACTCAGATCGAGGATCGGATCGCCTTCGCGCCGAAACGACGTTCCCTGAAACGTTGCAGGCAGAAATCCGGAGCTCCAGTTCTGCGGACCGCCGACCACTTCGTCCTCATCTGTCATCACGACGTAGGAGGGTAGGTCGCGATTTTCAGAGCCAAGCCCATAAACCACCCAGGAGCCAAGCGAGGGACGTCCGGCCAGGATGGAGCCCGTATTCATCTCACATACAGACCCTACGTGATTGATGCCATCCTGCCAGCACGACCTCAGCAGACAGATGTCATCGACATGTTGCGCGACGTGGGGATACCAGTCCGACACCCAAAGGCCACTTTGCCCATGCTGCTTCCATTGGCGTTTCGAAGGCATCAGAGTGTTTTTGCCGGTGCCCATCGCGGTCATCACGCTGCCGAACGATTTCGGAAGGGGCTGCCCTGCGTATTTCTCTAGCGCCGGTTTGGGATCGAAAAGGTCGATGTGGCTGGGTCCGCCCTCCATAAAAAGCCAGATAATGGACTTTACTTTGGGTTCGAAATGGGGAGTCTTGGGGGCAAGAGGATCAGCGAATGCGGCCGAAGCATTTTCCTGATTCAGCATTGCGGAAAACGCCAGCGTTCCTAGGCCGCTGCCGGTACTCCACAAAAATTTGCGCCGGGACGAGATCTGTCGCATAACGTTAGTTGCGGTAGACAAACTCATTTGAGTTCATCAGCGCCTGACAGAAATCGACCAGTGCTGCAGCTTGCACGCGATCCACATCTGTGTTGCCCGTCGCGACCTGCGATATCGGCTCGCCCGCAGCTATCCGTTCTTTCAGGATCTCGGTTTGCCGGTGCAGGAACGTGGAGGCAAGGTCTTTCTCTGCCGGCTGAGGTCTGCGAGAGTAGGCAAGCCGATAGGCGGTGTCCACCTGCCGCTCGGCAGCCGCCCCCGCTTGCCGAATTACGCGGCCGGCGAACGCCTCCGCCCACTCACGGGACAATCTGCTGTTCAGCAAGGCCAGCGCCTGGGGCGCGGTGGTAGTCGTGTTGCGCCGCGAACAACTCTCCTGTGCGCCTGCGAGATCGAATGCTTCCAGCATGGGATAGTGCGAATTACGGCGAACGAAGATATAGACACTGCGTCGATTCCGCTCTGTCGCATCCGGCGCGCCCCATCCGCCTCTCGGCGCTGGCATGCCGGCAGGCAGATCCGGAAAGACACCCGGTCCGCCTTCCTTTAGATTGAGCAGTCCGGCTGCGTACAGCGAGGAATCGCGGATTACCTCCGCATCCAGTCGCGTTCGGGGGAATCGCCAGAGGAGTTTGTTCGAAGAGTCCACTGCGGCTGCTTCTTTCCGGAAGCCGGATGACTGTCGAAAAGCGGCGGAAGTCGTTATGAGCTTCTGCATGTGCTTCACGCTCCACCCTTTCGTCACAAACTCACTGGCCAACCAGTCCAGCAGCTCCGGATGCGTGGGGCGCATGCCCATCATGCCGAAATCGCTCGGCGTGGCCACCAGGCCTTTGCCGAAATGATGATGCCAGAGCCGGTTCACCATCACGCGGGCGGTGAGGGGATTGTCGTCTCCGGCGATCCAATTTGCCAGGGCGGCGCGACGTCCCAAGGCAGCGCCGGTAGGTTGTATCTCGGGCTCCGCGTGGTTCAAGATCGTGAGAAAACCAGGCTCAACGCGACGTACCGGCTTTGCCGGCAGGCCGCCGCCAAGGGTATTCGTCTCGATAGGGGCTGTGGGCAGATCCGTCATGACAGCCGCCACTGGAAGCTCGCCGGGGTGTAGCCCCTTATACTCAGCAAGCTGGTCTTTGAGTTTCAGGTAGCGTTCCTTCTGCTCCCCCTTCAGCACCTTCGACATGTCTTCATCGACGAGTTGAAGGAATGGCTGCGTCCGGTGCACCATCCAGTTCTCCATCGGCGTCCGCTCAGCGGCAGGCTTCTTTACTGCAGCCTGCACTTCATCGGAATAAGCGACAAAACGTGAGTTATACAGCCGCTTGATGCCCGGCTCCAACAGCGCATCCATCTGTTCGCGGATGTCATGGGTCTTCTGTTTCCAGAGGTCGAGCTTGCGCTGATACTCAGCAAGTTCATCAGCGAAGAGGAGTGGAGCTTCGTCGACCGCAGCTACATTCGCAAAGAATGCCTGCAGCTTGTAGTAGTCGTCATGCAGGATGGGGTCGAACTTATGATCGTGGCATTTTGCGCAGCCATAGGTGAGTCCCAGGAAAACGGCTCCTGTTGTATCCGTGATATCGCCCAGGATCTCCTGCCGTCGCTGACGCAGGTTTTGTGCGTTGTATTCCTCCGGGTAGTGTCGCTGAAAACCCGTCGCAATCAGCGCATCGGTGTCGCCCGGCCATAGTTCATCGCCGGCAATCTGTTCTTTGACGAATCGATCGTACGGTTTGTCGTTGTTGAACGCTCGAATCACGTAATCCCGATAGCGCCAAACGTTAGGCCGAGTGTGATCTGCTTTAAAACCGTCGCTGTCGGCGTAGCGGGCCAAGTCTAGCCAGTGACGCGCCCAACGTTCCCCATATCGCGGAGACGCGAGCAGACGATCCACTACCTTCTCATATGCATCCTGAGACTTATCGGCGAGAAAACTGGCGAGTTCGGCATCCGTCGGAGGCAGTCCGATCAGGGAAAAGGTAACCCGTCGCAACAGCGTGATTTTGTCCGCCTCCACTGCCGGAGTGACTTGTTCCTTTTCGAGCCGGGACAGAATGAAAGCGTCTATTGGGTTTTGCGCCCAAGCCTTGGCAGCTACCGGCGGCGGCTTTGGAGAGCGAACCGGTTGAAAAGCCCAGTAAGCGCGCTGACGGGCTGTGAACTTCGGCGAACCTATTTCAGCAGCTGATAGCTGCTGAGCCATTACAATCGTTACCGCCATTACTAGAACCCAGCGAGTCACCAGCATGCGCGTTGAGCCTCTCCGAGAAAGTATTTTACTCTTAACTTCTCTAGAAGTATAGTTATTCGATGCCTGCTTCGAAGATTCGACTTCTTTGGCTGTTCTGCCTGACCGCTTTCATACTTACTAGTGGATCCGTCATCTGCTCTGCCCAGCAGATCACGGGCTCCGTTACTGGTACCGTCACCGATTCTTCTTCTGCTCCAGTTGCCGGTGTGGAAGTGCAATTGACGAACACTGCGACGGGTGTAGCTCAGTCGGCCACCAGCGACGAGGCAGGCAACTTCCGGTTCCTGCTGCTGCCTTCCGGTACCTACTCGTTGCAGGCGACGTTCAGCGGTTTCAAGAAGTTCGTTCGTGAAGGCATTGTTGTGGAAGTCGATCGCTCAGTCGCAATTCCGGTCTCGATGGAGGTGGGTCAGGTTACGGAGACGGTGGAGGTCCGGGGTGGATCGCCGCTACTTGATCCCAACACCTCTTCGGTCGGTACTGTAATGGATCAACGAAAAGTGGTGGACCTGCCCCTGAACGGCCGCAATCCTATGGGCCTCGCCAATCTGATTCCGACCGTCCGGGGTATCGGCTATTTCGGCGGGCAGGTGCTGTCCAGTTGGCGCATGGCAGCGGTGACCATTGGTGGCGGGCAGCCACTCAGTAATGGCTTTCTGCTGGATGGCGTAGTGAACGACAAAATGGGCGATGCAGGTCCCATGACGTTCCTCACTGTCGATTCCACCGAAGAGTTCAAGGTACAGACCAATGGGATGTCCGCCGAATTCGGCCGTACGAGTGGCGGCGTTATCAGTATGATTTCTCGCGGCGGCGGGAACGAGATACATGGAAGCCTGTTCGAGTTTCTGCGAAACGATAAGTTGAACGCGAACGACTTCTTTGCAAATAAGGCGAACCGCGCACGTCCACCGTCGCGCGTAAATCAGTTCGGGGGCACTATCGGCGGGCCTATTCGAAAAGAAAAGCTGTTCTACTTCTTCAACTATGAAGGCTACCGGGAGCGTACTTCGTCACTGCAGACCTTCAACTCGCCTACAGCCGCCGAGCGGAGCGGAGACTTCTCGGCTCTGCGAACGACCGGGAGTAACCCTCAGCCCGTCATAATCTACGATCCGGCGACGACGGTGAGAAACGCAGACGGAACCTTCACAAGGCAGGCTTTTCCGGGCAATCGTATACCCTCGAACCGAATCAATCCGATTGCCACCAACATGCTGTCCTATCTCCCGCTGCCTAATTTGCCGGGCTCGGCCGCCAATCTGTTCCTGCTTTCGCCCACGCCGATCGACAAAGACTACTACAGCGTTCGGATCGATTACTACATCAGCCAAACACGACGTCTCGCCGGACGCTTCACAAAGGACAATCTCGACTGGCAGTTTGCGAATTTCTTCAACAGCATCGCGGACGCCGACGGGCGAAAGATTCTGATCCCCCGCGAGAACGCGTTTCTCAGCTACTCTGACACCCTCGCGCCGACCTTGTTGCTAGATGGCCGCATAGGCTTCAGTCATCAGACGGAAGCATTCACCACGCCTAGCGAGGGACTGGATATCACAACCCTCGGTTTTCCTGCCAGCCTGCTGCAGCAGAGTCAGAGTACTCCAAGCGGGAAGCAGGGATTATTTCCGTCAACCACTGTTGCAGATATGGCCTCGATGGCCACTTCGACTCCGTCGGCTAACCACACGGTATCGGGAACAGGCAGCGCGACGCTCACAAAGATCTTCGGCCAGCACACATGGAAAGGTGGATACGAGTTCAGACTCTATCGTTCGAACGTCTTCGGCGTGAGTTCGCCTGTAGGCGCCTATACCTTTACCCGTGCGTTCACTCAAGGTCCGAATCCTGATCAATCCAGCCCGTTGTCGGGCTACGGGCCGGCCTCGCTCCTTCTGGGATTGCCGGCTAGCGCCACTGCTTCCGTGAGCGCCCCGAGCACCACGTCGATGCATTACAACGCGCTGTTCTTTCAGGACGACTGGAAAGCCAGCCGCAACCTGACACTGAACCTGGGACTGCGTTGGGAAAAGGAAAGTGCGCCCACGGACCGGTTCAACAATTTCTCGAACTTCGATCCCGATGTTGCCTCACCTCTTACCGTTCCTGGGTTGAGCTTGAAAGGCGGACTGGTCTATCCTGGAGTGAATGGACGGGACCGTGGGTTCTTTGCGAGTAGCAACAAGAATTTCCAGCCTCGCCTCGGCCTCGCCTATCAGTTGAATCCCAAAACGGTGATCCGCGCTGCGTATGGGATCAGTTTTGTGCCTACCACGCAGAACGGTTATACCGGATCAGCAATCGGCTTCAGCAGCACGACGCCAATGGTTACCAGTCTCGACGGAGGACGCACTCCTGCCAACACGCTGAGTGATCCATTCCCCACAGGGTTGAATCAGCCCACGGGCAATTCGCTCGGCGCCGGAACGGCGATTGGCACCAGCCTTACTGCCGCACTCCACGACATCAATAGAGGATATTCTCAGCAGTGGAACTTCACGGCGCAGCATCAGCCCTTCGCGGACTGGTTGTTTGAACTAGGGTACGTAGGCAATCGCGGCGTTCATCTTTTCATGTATAACCAGAATCTGAACTGGCTGCCCGATTCCATTTTCGATAGTTACGGATCTCGTCTGGGCAACCTCGTTCCCAATCCGTTTTCCGGGATCATCACCTCGGGTCCGCTAGCAGCCGCTCAGATTCCTCAGGCGCAATTATTGCTGCCCTATCCGCAGTTCACGGCTTTACCCGGCTCGCTGCAAGGCGGGGTCGTGACACCGTTCTCCTACGTTGGCGATTCCATCTATCACGCATTTACCCTCAAGGTGGAGAAGCGCTTCTCGAGAGGCTTATCGTTTCTGGGCTCGTACTCCTTTTCCAAGCTTATCGATGTTGGCGATAACGTGAGTCAGATTCGTCCGGGCGGTGTCACGGGCGGACTCATTCAGAACTGGAGTAATCTTCGGTCCGAACGTTCTCAAAGTGTCTACAACGTTCCTCAGCGCCTGGTCCTCACGGGACTCTGGGAAGTCCCGCTCGGCAGAAGCGGCAACGCCTTCTACCGCGCTGTGGCCGGCGGCTGGCAACTGAATGCGATCGCAACCATGCAGTCAGGGTCGCCCATTCCGTTATCGGCAACGGTCGTCGGCGGCGGCCGCAGGCCGAATGTTGTGCCGGGCGCCACCTCAGCTCTGGACGAACGGACAATCGAGCGATGGTTCAACACGGCAGCCTTCAGTGCGCCTGCACCCTATACATACGGCAATGTCAGTCGCACACTACCTGATGTTCTGAGCGATGGCTTGTTCAATACTGACTTTTCGATTTTCAAGAACTTCGCCGTAAAGGAGAGGTATCGTTTTCAGTTTCGGGCCGAAGCGTTCAACGTCACCAATACTCCTACCTTCGACACGCCCGGAGCCACCTTTGGATCGCTCACGTTCGGACAGGTTACGGCCACTGCGTTCTATCCGCGGCCGCGTGTGGTTCAGTTCGGTTTACGCATGCAATTCTAAAGCCGAGCAACAGTCTCGATCCAGCTAGAAGAGGGCATTAGCCGTCCCCTTGTCTATACCTTAGTTGTGCGGTCTACAAGTCCACAGACGGGAGACCACGAAGACTATTCTCGGGGACGGACAATGAATTGGAAGCTATGACCGCAGACACCACTCTCGAAAGCACCGAGCCCATACTCAGACTGAAGGTCGACAAGCGAAGTCCGGTTCCTATGTACGTTCAGATCAGCGGCGCCATCCGCCAGATGATTGAGTCTCGCGAACTGCCTCCCGATTCGCTGCTTCCTTCGTCAAACGTGCTCTGCAGACAGCTGGGTATTACGCACATGACTTTGCGACAGGCTTACACCATCCTGGAGCAGGATGGCCTGCTCGAACCGCAGCGCGGGCGGGGCACCTGGGTACGCCGGCCGAGGATTGAGCGGACGCTGGAAGATATCAGCAGCTTTTCTGAGTATATAGCTCGCAAAGGCAAAACACCGTCTTCACGGGTTCTCCTATTCGATCAGAGCGAACCGAGTCCCATGGCATCTTCGTACCTGGAGCCCGGAACGGTATACCGGCTGAAGAGACTGCGGTTTGCTGATAACATCCCCATGGTGATTGAAGAAGTGGAAATTCTGGCCGCGCTTTGTCCCGGACTCGAGAAGTTCGACTTCGCTCATGAATCTCTCTACCGGATACTCGAACAGGAGTATGAGTTGCAGTTCGTTCGCGCGGTCCAGACTGTGTCCGCTAGTGTGGCGGAGCCTGCCGATCGCGCCTTGCTGGAGACTGGATCGCGGGTGGCCGTGTTGGTGGTGTCCGGGCATACAAAGCTGAAAGGGGATCGTCCTGCTATGGTCGGCAGCAGCCGGTATCGAGGAGATCTTTATGCCATCACCATCCAGGCCGAGCGGAGGGCGAGGAGGTAGAGTTATGTGGATCCGTACCTGCAGCATTTGTTTATTGTTCGCGCTAACCATGTCTGCGCGAGTTCGTACCGGCCTCGAGGTGATGGCGGCGCAGGATTTTCTGCCTCTTCGTGGCAGGAAGGTTGGCGTGCTTGCGAACCAGAACGCCATTGTTTCCGATGGCCGTAATATCGTTACACTGCTTGCCGGCAGCAAAAACGCGAAACTGACGGCTATCTTCGCGCCCGAGCACGGCTTCAGCGCAACCACAGCGGCGGGCGAGGACGTTTCGTCCGGAAAAGACCCGGCGACCGGCGTTCCGGTCTACAGCCTTTATACGGAAAAGTCGCGGCGACTGAAGCCCGAGAGCCTGCGCGGCCTCGAGGCTCTAGTTTACGATCTGCCGGACGTGGGCGCCAGATTCTGGACCTACGCCACTCATCTCTCCTACATAATGGAAGCTGCCGCCGCGGCAAAGATTCCCGTCTACGTGCTCGATCGGCCCAATCCGATAAATGGAATCGCGGTCGAAGGTCCTTTGCTGGATCAAAAGTACATTTCAATGATCGGCGTTGGCCGGCGTCCCATTCGTCACGGAATGACCATGGGTGAGTTGGCTCAGTTCTTCAAGGGCGAAAACCAAATTGGCGTCGAATTGCACGTCGTGAAAATGGAAGGCTGGCAGCGGAACATGTGGATGGACCAGACCGGATTGGAGTGGACCAACCCTTCACCGAACCTTCGCAATCTCACGGCCGCCACTCTGTATCCAGCATCCTGCATGCTGGAGAACATGCAGGTCTCGGTCGGACGCGGCACCGACACGCCGTTCGTGATCGTCGGAGCTCCGTGGTTCAACGCGTTGCAAGTCGCGGATTACCTGAATGCGCGCGACATTCCGGGAGTTCGCTTTCTAGCCAAACACTTTACGCCAACGGAGCCGCCTCACAAGGGCCAGGAATGCTTCGGGCTCGACATCCAACTGCTCGATCGGGACAAGTTTGACTCTTCGCGAGTTGGGCTCGAACTGATGGCGGCCACTCTTAAATTTCATCCGGGAAAATACACCCTCGACCGCAAGATCATGCTGTTGCTGGGAAGCGACAAAACTGCCGAAATGCTGAAGAATGGTACTCCTCCGGAGGAAATCCGGCAAGCGCTCTCGAACGACCTGGAGGAATTTCGGAGGGTTCGGCAAAAATATCTGCTGTACTAACTCAGCGAACAGGTCGCAGACGGGAGCCGCCCGTGTAGCGCCCTATCCAATGGTTGGTAAAGCGGAGCGCGGGTTGTGGCGACACGAGAGGCATGTGGCAGTCCACGCAGTTGCCCTGATTCTCAGTAAAGCACGAGGCCTTCGGCTTTCGCACTGTCTTCGTGTGACAGCTTTGGCAAACGCGATTGTAAGAGTCCAGGCTTTGTCCCATCCCCTGCTCATGCGGGTTGTGGCAGTTGACGCAGGAAAGCGCACCGGCTGACTTCTGAAAGCATCGGCTTTCATTCAGGTACACAGGCTGGTGCCGTACGTTCCAGGCATAATTCCAGTCGATTGTTCCCCGCTTGCTGGCAGGAGGACGATGACAACGTCCGCACAATTCGTTCATCGCGGCGCCTTGCATTCCCCGCAACACAGGCAAGGGATTAGCCTTCGGATCGCTCACATGCTTCGCTGCGCCCCCGTGGCACGCCTCGCAGCGAACTCCCCTCTCAGTGATCTTCGGCTGTCCCTCGGAATCGAAGGAGACAGGGCCGGTGGAATGGCATTCGAAGCACGCTTCGATACCGCGGGCGGCATCCCCGATCTTGTACAACACTCCCGCCGCGTCAGCCAGTGACGAGGGCTTCACGCGATCGTGTCCAGGAGTCAAACCATGTTGCTTCGTTGCGGTGTAGTAGCTGGCAGAATACTCTACGTACCATTCCGGATCGACGCGCGTAACGAACGTGACCGCCTGCCGGCCTGCGCCAAAAGCCCACTCCAACGGGACGATCATTTTGTCTTTGGAATCGTGGACCGACATCCGTAAAGCGGGCTCCGTCTGAAAACTGTAGTGGTAGACGCCTTGCCGCGTGAGGGCGTGGTCTGCGCTGAACGATTTTGCCAGTGGATGTTCGATGGCAGGGAAAAGAGCCTGCGCATGGGCGCTTGAGACCTGCTGTATTGCCTGGGCTCGATGGCATGGTGTACATCTATCCGCGCCCGCATAGGAAGATAACGTCTTCTGTCCGTTCGCGGGCCTCGTAAAAATGGTCGCGACCAAGACGACTACCGGTAGCAGAATGCGCCGCCGCTGCCCCGCCTGAGACTGATGCAGTTTACTCATAATCTCGGGGCTACCTTGGGTCACCGAAAATGAGGGCTACTACTTTAGGATGGACAGCTGATCCCCAGACAATGCTCGATCGAATCGCCACCTGCATGCTCTTTGAGGACCAATCCGGCGGAGCGAATTCCAGAGGCTGAACGAACGCGTCCGCATCTGTAAGAAATTCCGCTGCGCTCGGACGCCCGTGCTGCCTGATTCCGGCAACAGAACCGTGCGTGGCCTGCCAGAAGAACCGGGCGAGATCTTCGGGAGCAGGCCGCGTCCCGTCGAGTACCGGCAAGAGGTGTGTCCTGACTGAGTGCACTAGGGCAAGAATCTCATGCGATTCGGTGACCAGGAGTGCACCACGTTTTTCCGTACATCAAAAAACAGCTCGTGGCGCGTGCTTGGGTTTCGCCTCATTCCCATAGCAATGGTATAGCGGTGTTCCGGAACGACTCGTATTTTATCATCTGGCCGAAAAATTCCCGCTACCGCTGAAACTGTGATTCTCGGAAACTTCATCGGCAGATCCCCGCGGCCAAACGAGCCGCACGGATGGAGTCAGTGGCTCTCGTCATCAAGCGCCATCGGTGTTATCGATCTGGATTTGGTCAGTTGCCTATTGAGGCATCGTAGGTTGTGAGGCCTGGTGCCAGAGGTAATCCACGTTG
The DNA here is from genome assembly GCA_963844855.1 of Bryobacteraceae bacterium. Lineage (GTDB taxonomy): Bacteria > Acidobacteriota > Terriglobia > Bryobacterales > Bryobacteraceae > DASQDN01. The sequence goes on along the minus strand of CAWJQP010000054.1, from coordinate 218,875 downwards.
ATCATGCGCGGAGCTACTATCGACATGCCAGCGTGGTTGGCGGATGCTCCTGTTCGGGCGGCCCTGCGTTCGTAGCGATGGTGAAGGCCACCGACCTCCGGAATGGAGATGATGCGGCCGGCATCGGGTGTTTGGACACCACGTGGTTCCGGGCTATCCTTCTGCAGTGCGAGTTTGGTGGTAATACCCAACGAATGAGTGCAGATGATGGTGAAGGCTGCGTTCGCTGAACACGATCACGTGATCCAAGCACTCCCGTCGGGTTCCAAATAAAACGTTCGATATACGCGCGCTGCCATGGCGAACGTGGCGCTGACAGCCCCATCGCCTTCACCTGCTCTACGAAGTCATGCCCAAAGATGCGGTCGCGATCGCGGAGCAGATAACGGGGAGAGCCGTCCCAGGGAAATGCCTCCCGAAGCTAGCCGCCGAAGTGGAGGGGCCGGGCTTCTTCCATGAGAAGGCTGCACCTTGTCAAATTTTTTGGGTCACCTAATAACGCCGCACGAGACTCTTGACCCAATTCTGACTACAGATAACCTACATACCCTTTCGATAGGAGGCGATCGTCTCGGATGTGCGCAGAGCACGGCCGTAAATCCTCAGGCTCAGTACGTGATTGAGGCGGAGTGTAGTGGCTCCGTTGATCGACTGGAAATGCGAACTGAACCGGCCCCAACCGAACTGCCGGGAGTCCCCGCCATCGTTAAGCACGCCGTCAATCACGAATGAGATCACATTCGGTCCGCTGTCCACTATCACGGCGATATGATGCTGACGGTCAGCGCTCAGGACGCCCGGGTCGGATGCCCAGCGATTTTCCGTTCGTCCGTCGTTCATGACGATCTCCACGGCGCCAGCATCGGCGGTCCGCAGCAGGAAGCCTTTGCCGTCTGGTGTGCGATTGTCCAGCAACGCTTGTCCAACCTGAATCGAGCCGAGTCGAACCCAGAGATCCAGGGACACGCCCGTACGCAGGCGGTCAGCGCCATAGTCGCCACGGCTGGACCGGCGAATGAACTGCGGGAGCGGAGGCGCCGACGCATTCGCGGGCATAGTTTGTCCGGATGCTGGGAGTTGAAGCAGCAAGTCGGCAGTAGAGATACTCTTAGCCTCGGCTTGCTCCCACAGACCCTTCAATAAGGTAGCGTCGATCTTATGGACACGGGCGATGTCTTTCTGCGTTTCGGTCAGATAATACTCGCCGCCATCTTCCACCAGATCCGGATAGCTCATTCGGACGATCGGATCGTCGTCGTAGAGAACAATCTCGGGCTGAGACCACTGGATGATCTTTCCACGCGGTGAATCGGCTTCGACGCCACCGGCGAGCCACACCGGATTGCGGTCCTCATAGGCGATCGTGCGGCGGCGGGGATGTTCGCGAATGAACCGGCCGCCGTGATTGTGAAACCAGTAGAGGTACTTGCCGTTCTCGCAGCGCCACGCGAAATTCGCAGCGCGTGGATGCTTCATCAGGCGGCCGTTGGAGTACCGCATGTACTGCGGCGCGTCCCACGTGGCGCCACCGTCGCGACTGTAGCTGTAGGCGGAATGGCCGTCGATCGTGCGATATACACAAAAGATTGAACCGTCACTCAGCACCGAAAACGACTGCTCCTCCGCCACGGGACCGCCGCCGCCAGGCGTTCGGAGTCCGACATCGCCGTCTGGCAGCATCTTCCATCGAATCTTTTCCGGGTCGCTCTCCGTCAGAATATTGTCACTGCGAAGGAGCACGCCCTCGCTGGAAGTGAAGAAGCCTTCGCCGAAACCACCGACTTTGTGCAGCGGAACATACCCGGCGTTCTTGTACGCAAACGCCTTGCCCACGTTCCAAAAGAACTTCAACTTGCCCTGATAGGGGTTCTTGCGGTCGATTTCGAAATCGCGCTGCGGAATCTCGTAGCGTCGCGCGGACCATGTTTTTCCGTGATTGTCGGAATACTTGAAGACGAAGTGCCCGAGGCTGTCGACGCGCCGCACGATGCCTTCCTTGTAAGGCGGATTGTCGCCGATCACCTGGCGGACATTCTCCGTGTTGTGGTTATAGAACACATAGACGCGGCCGCCAGGCACTTTTAACAACACGGCATACGATGCTTCCGGGCCATTCGACGGCTCGACGTCGACGGGCTTATCCCACGTCCGCCCACGGTCGGTACTACGGACGCTGATCACGTGCTGCCCACCTGCGCCCTCGTGGCCACTGCCCGTTGTGAGCACCGTGAGCCACGCTCCATCGTCGGTTTTTACTACATAGGGCTGATCCGCGTAGGATTCGTCGGGGATAATCGATCCGCTCGTGATGTTGCGCCAATCCGGAGTTTGGGCCGACATCGCGACGGCCAGCATCGTGAAATAGAGGGAGTATCGTATCGAGATCATAGATTAGAAAATTAACTTTAGCGAGAATTGCACGGTCCGCTCACCAGTAGCAGAGTTGATAACGCCAAACGTGTTCGAGCCCAGGCCTTCGCCTGGCGCAAAGAAGTACGGCGTATTGGTCAGGTTAAACGCTTCGGACCGGAACACGAGAGCCACCGGCTCGGCGATTGGAAACGATTTCTGCACGGCGAGGTCATAGTTGACGCGGCTGGGACCTCTGGCGTCGGGAAGAGTGCGCGCGACATTGCCAAAGGTGAACGGTGCCGGAACAGTGAATTGGCTGGTGTCGAAGTAGCGATTAAGCCTTGTTTGAGGCGCGCCGCTCAATTCAGCGGCTTGCCCGGTGCTGTTCGGCCGCAGAACAGAACTGCCGACACCGCTGTTGCCGATCGACGTCAGCGCCAACGGGAAACCGGTGTTCCATGCGAATGCTCCGCTGACGCTCCAGCCTCCGAGCGTATAGTCTACTGCCTTGCTGCCGCTATTCAGAAACGCGCGGCCCCTTCCAAACGGAAGTTCCAGGGCGTGACTGATCACGAGACGCTGCGCGACATCGCCCTCGGATATACTGCGCTCGGCGCGGCGATTGTACTCATCCTGAATCGGGGGGACGAACGCGGTCTCACCGAAGATCCGGCCCGATCCGTCGTCAATCAGCTTGGACTTGGTATACACAGCAATGAAGTTGTATCCCATCGCGAACCGCTTCTCGACACGCAGGTTCAGAGCGTGATACGACGAAGAACCGAGGTTCTGCGCAACGGCTGGGTTCGCGGTGCTGATCCCGCCGTAGTGGGGATATGGGCGTAGCAGAACCAGACGGCTGACTGTAGGCTGTGCCAGTGCTCCAACGCTGGTGAACCCGAGGAACGGATTTGCGACCTGCTGATTCAACTGATTCCCAAGCGACTGATAAATGGGATCTGCAGCGTTGAAGTTGATCGACACTGGCAGATGAGTTCCTTTGTTACCGGTATAAGCGGCTTCAATGAGAAAACCGCCGCCCAGTTCACGCTGCAGCGCGGCATTCCATTGCTGGTTGTAGATGTTCGATTGATTACCGCGATCCATGATGGTAACACCGAGTCCCATTTGCAAACGCTCCGTCTCGCGAGTTGGCGGTTGCAGCAGCCCATCCGGATAAGGATTGTCGATCAGGTTGAGCGGTGTGACGCCATCCAGGCTCGAAACCCACGGTGTGTTGATATCGGCTCCGGGCGCGCCAAAACCTTGACCGGACGTCGTACCGAATCGCGGCGCAAAGTAGATCGCATAGCCGGAACGGAGGACAGTGTTGTTCGTCACCCGGTATGCCAAGCCGACACGTGGACCGAAGTTCGTATAGGTCGGATCGAATTGACCTCGCGGCTCACCGTCGCGTCCGGCCAGACGAATCACACCGCGAAGGTCGGGGTAGCCAGGCACGTCGGCAGGAAAACGTCGATTGAAGTCGAAGGTCCCAAGGCGGTCGTAGCGCTCGGTGCGAGGCTGTTCATAATCCCACCGCAATCCCAGATTGAGTGTCAGACGTCCCATCTTGATGTCGTCGTTGACAAACAGCGCATAGTACATGTTTCGGATGGCAAGCGCTGGAACGCTGTTGATTGATCCTGTTCCGAAACCGGTGAGCAATGAGGCTAATCCATTGCCCGCCCCGACCGCTGCCACCAGCGGATTAGGACCTTGCGTTTGTCCCAAGCCGAAGCTGTAGCTGCCCGATGGACTGCCAGCCTGAAATGGCGTCTGATCGTACATCCGCACATCGGCGCCGTAGACGATTGTGTGGCGTCCGTGAATCTCCGTCTGCTCGCCAACGACCGTGTAGATTGTGTTGCCCCGTCGGATGCGATCGCCGGCGACACTGAATCCGCTGAAGTTCGCAACGCCGACGACCGGGAAGAGCTGCTCCTGCACGGAGGCTGCGACGGCTGGCGAGAACCCCAGTTCGGTCAAATTGACTTTGCCGTCGGACAATGGCGTTCGTCCTTCGAAACGCCGTGTCACACCTGTCCGCAGATTCAGAATCCGGTTCGGTGAAAAGGCATTCGTAATATTTACGACACCGTTGATCACGCGATTCTCTATGATGCCAAGTACTGGATCGGCGATATTGTCATAAGGTCCATTGCCGCCGCTGTCACCCGTATTTCGGGTGAATCTACCGAAGAGGCTGAGCCTGTCCGTGAAATTGTGATCGATGCGCGCAGACCACTGATCGCTATTCACGAAGTTCCGCGGCTGCCACAGGCGGTTGTTGATTCGCGCGGGCCCTTCACCCGCGGCGTTCGGTTCCGGATAATACGATGCGATGTTCCGGCCAACCCGGCTCTGACCGGACTGCGGAATGATGTTGCCCGGGTACGGATCGCGAACCAGGCCTGTGCCAACCATGCGGGTCGAGAATGGATTGTAGATCACGACTCGCTGCCCGCCCGAGGTAAAGGTATTGGAAAAGTCCCCCGCCCGTTCCTGCGCGGTCGGCACAGTTGCGATGCCGGCTCCGCCGGAGACGCGTTCACGGTGGCCCTGATAGTCGGCGAAAAAGAAGGTTCGGTTTTTGCGGATGGGTCCGCCAACCGCTGCGCCAAACTGGTTGAACGTGAACTTGCCTCGCTCCTGGCCGCGCGCGTTCGCAAAGAAGTTATTGGCGCGCAGCACGTCAGACCGAAAGAACTCGTACAGCGATCCGTGGAAGTTGTTCGACCCGCCCCTGGTTACGACGTTGACCACGCCGCCACCGCTTCGGCCAAACTGCGGTCCGAAGCTGTTGGTTAGTACCTTGAACTCCTGAGTCGAGTCGGGTGTCGGCGAGAAAGCGAAGTTGTTGTTCTCCGGCAGCATCACTGAGACGCCATCGACCAGAAAATCGTTGGTGCGGAACCGGCCGCCGCTGATCGAGATGTCAGACTGTACGAACAAAGGCGCCGAGTTGTCACCGGTCGACGCCGTGCCGCCCTGCGACCGCGGGTTAACCTGCACGCCCGCCGCGAGACCGACCAAGTCGAAGATGTTGCGGCCCCGGATCGGCAGATCCTGCACGGTCCGTGACGAAACGACTTGACCCATCGAGGAATTCTCCGTCTCAATGAGCGGTGTCTGACCGGTCACGGTCACCTCGGTAGTCGAGTCGCCGACCTCCAGCCGCAGGTCCAATCGCAGCCGGTCCTCGACGCGGAGCGTCAGACCGTCGCGAATCGAGGTCTTGAATCCGGGAGCCGCGGCGCTGACCCGGTAAGTCCCGGGCCGCAGATATAGCGCCTCGAACAAGCCCGCCTCGCTGGTTCGCAGACTGATCCTCTGATTTGTCTCAGCGTTCACGACGTCCACCTGCGCGTTGGCGATGGCGGCTCCGGATGGATCGGTGATCGAGCCGAGAATAGCTCCGGTGATGTTCTGTGCAGCGGCCGGAATTGCAAGTGTGATTAGCGAGAACAAGAGGATTGGCGAGGTACGCAACGCGAAGTGCGGCATACGGTCTCCTTCATAACTGGTACAGCAGTTTAACGAGTGCGATTATATGCCAGTCGTATTACACTGTCAAAGACCGGTACGAAACTGTTGTGCCAGTTCCTAACTCACACGATGACTCCCGGCTCGCTCCGCGAGCTTATGAATTCCTGCGATCGGCGATCCTGGAAGGCCGCCTGCCTCCCGGCGCGCCGCTCTCACGCCGCCGTCTCGCCGAAGAGCTTGGCATGAGCCCGGTGCCTGTAGGCGACGCGATCACGCGGCTTGAAGGGGAAGGTCTGATTGAAAGTAGACCGCGCGCCGGCACACGCGTCCGCCTCGCAACCGCCGAGGAAATTCACGGCAACTACGTGTTGCGGGAAGCCCTGGAGACGCATTCAGCGCGGCTTTTCGCCGAGTCGGCTTCGCCCCGCTTCCGGAAGCGTCTCGAGGCCGCAGCGACAAAACTTGATGTGGCCTATGAGGCGCTTTCCCGCGGTCAGTACAGCCCGGCGAAGCACGCACGGGTCGAACGCGTTCATATCGCCTTTCACATGCTGATTGCCGAAGCGACAGGCGTTCCCCTGCTTATCCAGGAGATCGAGCGCAGCCGCGTCCTCCTGTTCAATTGGATATTTACGATGTCCTCGGAGTTCGGCGCCTTCCCCGAGAGATGGCATCGCGATCTCGCCGAGCGGCTGGTTCACGGTTCACCACAGAAAGCCGCGGAGGCGATGCGCATGCATGTAAGGTTCCGCCAGGCCGATGTCATCAGGAAGTTCCAGGCGCTGGCTGAATCCGGTCCGGGCGAGCAGCGAATGATCCGCGGGCCCCAGCGCCGGAACCGGGCTGGGGACCGCGCTTCCAGCATGCTGCTCTAATACGGGATCTATACTTTATCGGGAACCATATCCCGCAGCAATTCGTCGGGTACCAACTTGCCAAGCAGATAAAACTTCCGGTCGGGATACCATAGCACCCGGCGGCCCTTCGACTCCGTGAGACTCGTGTACGTCGCGATTTCGGCGGTCTTCTCCGGACCTACGATCACGCCGCCGGTATCGAGCAGTTGTTTCGGGCGGCTGAACCAGATGGGCTGGCGCGCTTTCGGACGGAACTCACCTACCGTGATGTGCAGAGGACGGCGGATATGGCTCCAGTGGTTAATCCACCTGAGCGATGCAGGAGAGTACTGGCTGAACTGGCCCAACGTGCCGGCGTTATTGAAGAACAGATGAAGGTAGCGGCCATCTTTCAAACGGTAGATCGGACACGGGGCCTTCGGGTGCGGGATCAGATCGCCGTCATCCTTATAGCGCAACGGCTCGGGCCGGCGCCAACTCGCCCCATCATCTTCCGAGACAGAGTAGTACACATATCCGACGCTTGTTCGCATCGTAACGAACAGCCGGCTATCAGGCAGCAGCGTCAAACTGGGCTCTTCGCAGTCAGTGAGGTCAGGGTGAAAGACCGATGGCGTCGTCAGTCCCTTGCCCTCGAGCATGAGATGTGTGATGCGTAAGTCCTTCGGGTCCGGCGCGTCGTCGATGTTATCGAACCGCATGAACTTCGAGCCTGAGTCCGCAACCCACCAGCCGGGCGGCTTGTCTTTGCGGAGGTGATCGCTCACCCAACAGCTGTAGCCCGCCAACGGACGGCCCTCCGAGTCCCGGATGGGAATCTGGTAGACGATCCAGTTCCAATTGACGCCGAGCCCCGTGGGGTGGTCGTATGCGGCTTTGGGCCAGCGTACGCCCGCTCCACGCTTCCATTCCCGGCCGTCATCGTCGGAGAAGAGGACGGCCATATCGTTCATCTTGAGCGTTCGTCCGCGGCTGTCGCGCTCCGGTCCCGCCGAATCCTGACAGTAGAAGACGTAGATGCGTCCTTTCTTCGACACGATCGGAAACCCCCAACTGGCTTGCGGTTCTTTCGACCCCTGGTAGGGTCCGGCGATGCAACGCGGCTCGGTCCAGTCGGCGAGATTTGAACTGCGGGAGAGCATCAGGTGGTTGTCACCAGCGCCTTCGATCGAGCTTTGCGTCCAGAGTGCGAGCAGATCTCCGGCGGGCGAATCGAAGACGAGGAAATGTTCGTTATCGCCGTCGTTCAGGCCCCGGCCCTTAGGCAGGTAGGTCTGAAAGTCTGGCCTGTTCCTCCGCCACTCGGTGGCCGGATCGCCGGTCTGAATCTGCTGGGCGCGCAGCGCTGGAAGCACGAGAGCAGTGTGGAGAAATGTTCGTCTCACCATCGGGAGAATGTTTTTTCTTCGGGTATAACTGGTACAACAGTTGTCGTTGACAGTGTAGGCCTGCCCCGATAAACTGTCAACGTTCGTGGGCAACTTTCATGGGCAACTGAGAAGGCGTGAATAAGTCTGACCTGGGATCGGACGTGAGCGGGTTATGCGGAAGACTTCGCCGCTGGCGCGTCGCCGTCGGCTGCGAGGATCTGCTTTGGTTGCTCCAGGAAATCGAAGATTGTCCGCAATGCTGGCGCTGCGGATGCCGGTTGAGGCACTACCTCAGCGGGCCATCTGAGGGACTCCCTACCCGGGCGTCGGACTTCCTCAAGAGATCCGCAATCGATCCCCGTAGGTTGTTCGGCTATGGAATCGTTGGCTGCGGGAAGGGTGGAATAGCAGTGGTCGGTTTGGCGGGGAACCGCATCTTGAGATCGCCGGAATGGAGGTCGTTGTCGAAAAATCGATTGCGAACCGATTGAACCGGCAACCAATGTGCGGCAGCAACGGACGTGAAAGCTATGCGCCGGACGCGAGCCGGGATTCCCCATCGACATACCCGGGATGACCGCTGAAGAGGATCAGCAGGTCACATACCCTTCGAGGAAGGAACAGCCTGTAAGGTGTTCATTGCGCGTTCGAGTACACGGCTGCTCAGAAGGCCGCTCGGCAAGAGGGCCGCAACCATGCGATCGAAACCACTACATGCCCGTTTGAAGCAGACTTGAGCAAACATGTAAGTCGTTGAACCGTACCATGGGAAGCGAAATCATCAGGGCAAACGAAACCTGCTGCTATTCCCTACCGGTACCAACACTTGCCCTTCGGAAACGCCGATTGTTTGCAAGCAGCGTCTCATCGGTTTACTTCGGTACTACTCACGGACTGGATGAAATATATTGACCTAATAGCCAGCAGGCCAGGACGTGCTGATTGATCAACCGAATGACATGAAGGCGATCGGCGACGATCCTGGCGTTCGCTTAACTGCCAGCCGACGATAGTTTCCGACTTCAGAAGTTGAAGCGAGAACGCTGAATTACCTTTGCGGAGCCGTTGTGACTATCCGGAAAAAGATGGTTGCTCCGAAGACCCGTTCGAATGCGTCGACCAGCCGACGGTACTCCTTGCCCCCCCGTTTGCATTCCAAATGTGTACAGCATCTCAGCGGCCGTGCGGAAGCGGATCGTCTGACTTTTTTGCTGAACCGCCAGGGTAGCCAGGAAGATCGGTTACGATCACCCAGAACATCCGACCATCGCGGCCATAGATTTTCGTAAGGCAGTCCCAGAAGAAAAGATCTAGGCGGTTCAGTGTTGGTCGGAGTCGGTTGAGTTTGAGAACCGCGACCTGCTGGGCGCAAAGCCAGAACTTCAAGTGCTGTGTCCATTCGACTGCGAAAGAAGACGTGGCCGGCCGCGACCAGGTAATCAGGTGAACAAGCGTTACTTCGCTCGCCTTCCTAGCCTCATTTTGATGAGAATATGCGTATGCTTAGTTTACGGCGCATGACTCTCCTGACCCGTTCTCTCATTGCGACCGCTCTGACGATCGGCGCTGCCCATGCGGCAGTAAACTATGCCCGCGACGTCCGGCCCATCTTCCAGAAGCGCTGCTATAGCTGCCATGGCGCCGCGCAGCAAATGAGTAATCTCCGGCTGGATCGCCGCGATGCAGCTTTGCGGGTGATCAAGCCCGGCGACAGTGCAGGCAGCAAGCTCCACGCGATGGTCAGCGGCAACGCCCAACTTCGCATGCCGCCCGGCGGTGCACCGCTACCCGCCCAAGAAATCGCCGTACTGAAGGAATGGATCGATTCGGGCGCCAATTGGCCGGCCGACGGTGCGACAGCTCCGGTCCCCTGGTCATTTGCCCCATTGCGCCGCCCTGTCCTCCCCGTGTTTCCGACAGTCGCACGGAAGCGAAATCCTATCGACGCGTTTATCCTTGCCAAGCTCGTTAGTAAGGCTATCCGGCCATCGCCCGAAGCAGACCAGCACACGCTGTTGCGCCGCGTTTATCTCGATCTGATTGGCCTGCCTCCCACACCCAAACAGACGGAAGAATTCCTCGCTGACAAGAGCCCAGGAGCGTATGAGCGCCTAGTTGACCGGTTGCTCGCTTCGTCTCACTATGGCGAGAAGTGGTCTCGCCAATGGCTGGACTTGGCACGTTATGCGGATAGTGAAGGAGGCGTTCACGATTTCGCGCGACCCTTCGCCTGGCGTTATCGGGAATGGGTAATCAACGCCTTCAACGCTGATATGCCGTTCGATCGCTTCACCATCGAGCAGATGGCCGGCGACCTGCTCCCCAAAGCTGATATTGCCCAAAGAATCGCCACTGGCTTTCATCGAAATACAATCACCAGTCGTGAAGGTGGCGTTGAACTCGACCGTATCCGCTTCGAGCAGCTCCTCGATCGTACGAGCACGGTCGGAACCGTGTGGCTGGGTCTGACAGTCGGCTGCGCTCAATGCCACGACCACAAATATGATCCGGTCACGCAGAAGGATTTTTATCGCTTGATGGCGTTCTTCGAAAATACCGACGAGCTCGACATCGAAGCGCCGTTGCCAGGTGAGTGGGGCATATATCGACAATATGCCGGGGAGTTTCGCAGGCAGCGAGATGCGCTTCTCGACGAGTACAAGATCCGGGAGACTCTCGATTTCTGGGAAACAGGTGTTCGGGATGCGTTGGCCAATCCGGGCAAGCGACCCAATTGGGATGTCTCTTATGACGCCTACTCAAAGGGCGTCGATCACGGCCGTCGCACCCTACTGAAGAAGGCTTCAGATCGCAACGAGCGTGAGCAAGATTCTCTGGTCGATTTCTTCGTAAAGTCGTCCTCGGGCGCCCTCGGCAACGAAAAGTACGATGGGATGAAATTGAAGGAGCTCAGTGAAAAGCTCAAGAAGCTGGACCAGAAGTACCCGCGTCTCAGCACTGCCATGACTCTCGAAGAAAACAACCAGCGATCTCCGACCCATGTGCGAATTCGCGGCAACTGGTCCGAGAAAGGTGACGAAGTAACTCCGGGCACTCCCGCTTCGCTTCCGGCGCTCAAAGAGGGGACGGACCGTCTGGCGCTCGCCAAATGGCTCGTCTCTCCCGAAAACCCGCTCACCGCTCGCGTTACAGTGAACCGCCTGTGGCAGGAATTGTTCGGGCGCGGTCTGGTTCGCACCAGTGACGATTTCGGTGCACAGAGCGAAGAGCCTACTCATCCGGAACTGCTAGACTGGCTCGCCGCCGAGTTTATGAAGCGAGGATGGAGCATCAAGCACATTGTTCGGCTTATCGTTACCTCAGCGACGTATCGTCAATCTTCCGTTGCCCGACCGGATCTAGCAACCGTCGATCCAGCCAACACCCTTGTTGCCAGGCAGTCCCGTTTCCGGCTTCCCGCCGAACTAATTCGCGATTCAACTCTGCATGTGAGCGGGCTCCTGAACAACTCCATCGGAGGCGAAAGCGTGAAGCCGCCGCAGCCCGAAGGCGTCGCCGATCTGCAGTACAGCATGAAGTGGGACGAGACGAAGGATCGCAACAAGTACCGAAGGGGTATCTACATTTTCGTGCAGCGGACGGCGAACTATCCGCTGCTGATGAACTTCGACGCGCCGGATCGCACCGTCAGTTGTGCCCGCCGTGAGGCTTCCAACACACCGCTGCAGCCGCTGAACCTGATGAATGACCCCGCCTTCGTGGAAGCCGCGCAGGCGCTGGCGGCGCGCATCCTTCTGGAACCCCCATCCAACCGCATCGACTTCGCTTTCGAGCTCTGTTATGCCCGCTCTCCCAGCGCGCAGGAGCGTGACATCATCCTAAGTTATCTGAATCGGCGCAAGCCAGAGGAAGCGGGCTGGTTCGGAGCCAGTCGCTCGCTGCTGAATGCCGACGAGTTTCTGACACGGGAGTAGCACCGATGGAGCCGCTTCAACTCACCCGAACCCTTCGCCGCCGTGACTTCCTCTCTTCCGCAGCGGGAGGAATTGGAATGGCCGCTCTCGCAAACTTGCTCACCGAGGATGGACGCGCTGCGGATCTGCCCGTTGTCAACCCCTTCGAGCCCAAAAAGCCGCATTTTCCCGGTAAAGCAAAGAACATCATCTTCCTGTATATGGAAGGCGCGCCTAGTCAAATTGACCTCTTCGATCCAAAGCCCGCGCTTACGAAATGGCATGGCCAGTCACTGCCGCCGTCCCTGACGAAAGATCTGAAGTTTGCCTTCATCAAGCCGAACGCCAAGGTACTTGGATGCAATCGTCCCTTCTTCAAGCATGGGGAAAGCGGCGCTGAATTCAGTGATTGGCTGGCCGCATGGAAGCCGATCGCAGATGATCTGTGTATAGTCCGGTCGATGCACACCGATGCATTCAACCACCAACCGGCTGACATGATCCTGTTCACAGGTCATATGCTTCCAGGACGTCCCACCTTGGGCTCCTGGGTGCTATACGGCCTCGGCAGTGAATCCCGCAATCTTCCTGGCTTCATCATCCTCAGCACCGGCAAGAACAACATGAGCCAGTCGGCGCAGTGGTCGAGTGGATTTCTGCCGTCCAGCCATCAAGGAGTTTTGTTCCGCAGGACAGGGGACCCGGTTCTCTACCTATCGAGCCCTAAGGGCATTACGCAAGAGGAACAGCGCGAAGATTTCAACTTAGTGGCGGCGCTCAATCGCGAACGCTACTCGAAGACGGGTGACACTGAAATTGCTTCGCGTATCTCGTCGTACGAAATGGCGTTTCGCATGCAGATGAGTACGCCCGAGTTGCTCGATCTCTCTAAGGAGTCCGCGAGCATCCGCGAATCGTACGGCCTGGAACAGGAGACCACCCGCGCCTTCGGCGCCAACTGTCTTTTCGCTCGACGAATGGTGGAGCGGGGCGTGCGCGTTGTGATGGTGACCCACTCTTCATGGGATCAACATACCGATCTGCAGAAGGACCTGAAAAAGAACTGTGACATTACCGTAGGTCCCATCGCGGCTCTGATCCAGGATCTGAAACAACGAGGGATGCTCGATAGCACGCTGGTCATCTGGGGTGGTGAGTTCGGCCGCACGCCACTCGGTGATTTCCGCAATGATGACGAAGCCAAGGCAGGACGTGACCATCATGCCAGCTGCTTTACAATGTGGGCCGCGGGCGGCGGGATCAAGCCAGGCGTAACGATCGGCAAGACCGACGATCTCGGCATGAATGTAGTGGAAGATCCGGTTCACGTGAATGATTTGCAGGCGACAATCCTCCATTGCCTCGGCTTCGACCATACCCGCCTCACTTACCGCCATATGGGGCGGGACTTTCGCCTTACCGACGTCCAGGGTCAGGTTGTCCGTAAGATTCTCAGCTAAGAAAATACCTGGTCTGATACAATCCTCGCCAGCTTTGTCGAAGTGAAAGTCATCATGAGAAGCTCAAGCGTGGCGGTTCTGTGCCATCCACTCTGATGCTCACGGCTACTTGCTGCTCCCGCTCCACTTGTGTTGTGCACCCCAGGCAGAGCCGGCGTCAAGGGCTGTTGCAGAATAGATAAAGTCGGCTCCCTACAACTGAGCTCTAAAACGTATACTTCAAACCGAACTGAATAATCCGTCCATCGGACGCGGTAGTAATCCGTCCATAATTCGCCGGAGTGTCCGGATTCGTTCCCGGCGCGCCAAAATTAGGCCGGTTCAAAGCATTGAACAACTCCGTCCGAAACTGCACTTGATGCGTCTCCAGGATTCCCCGGAATCTCTTCTGCACGCCCGCCGTCACGTCGATCGTTCCCGGAGCGCGCAACTGCCCCTCCGCCCGTGGAGCGCTCCCAAACTGCCCTATCTGGTTCGGCACAAACGCCGTCGTATCGAAATAGCGCAAAATCTTTTCTCCGCGAGGCCGGCCGTTGTCCAGCCGCGGGTCTTTCACCCGGTCCGGCCGGTTCGGCTGCCCGCGCAGCGCCCGGTCTTGCGACGTGGCGAACGACAATGGGGCCCCCGAGTACATCGACCAGATTCCGTTCAACTGCCAACCGCCCAGGATGGCGTTACCAAAGCCTCGATTGCCGAATGGCGAAGGCAGTTCCCATACCCACGAAGTTACGAAAGCCTGCGTCCGGTCGAAATCCGAGGGCCCCCACTCCGGCCGCCGGTCGTCCGCGTTCTGCACGCCCCCGTTATTGGTCAACACCGTGTTCAGATCGCTCAACGATTTCGAAAACGTATACGACATCAAAACCGTCACGCCCCTGCTGAAGCGTTTATCGAGCGAAGCCTGCAATGAGTTGTAACTCGAATTGGTCACCGACTCGATGAAACTTAGCCGCGAGAAGTACGGAAACAGCGGCCGCCGGTTGTTCACATTGGCCGCTGTCGATTGTCCCGGGATGTAGACCGCCTGATTGATGTCCCGCAAATAAGGAATATGCGTGCCGTGCGACCCCGCATACCCGACGGTCATCAGCCAATCCCGCCGGAATTCCCGCTGAATATTGATGTTCCACTGCTGCATCATCAACTCTTTGAAGTTCGGCCCATACGACAATCCTGTGATCTGTTGATCGAAGATCGCATCCTTCCCGGGCACGTAGGGATGCGGATTGCCTCCGGGAAAATTCGCCCACGGATCCGACGTGCTTGGTGGCGCGTTGATGTCGATAATCCGGGTGAATGGCTGATATATGGCGAACTGCCCTTCGATGTTCGACCACGATGGGTTATAGAACACACCATACCCGGCCCGCAACACGGTCTTTGCATCGCCAGTCACCTGATAGGACACTCCCACACGCGGAGCGAACAATGTTTTCGCAGCCGTGCGCCCGGAGCGCGGAATCCCCGGATCGCCGTGGAACAGCATGCCCGGATGCGCATTCACGTACACCGTCGACTGTTGCCCCGGCCGGTACGCCATGGCCGCGCCATTCAGGGCGATCGGCGGGAGCGGCAACTCATATCGCAAGCCCGCATTCACCGTCAGCCGTCTTGATACCTTGATATCGTCCTGCGCATACCAAGAAAGGTGCAGCCCCCGCACATTGTCCGGAGCCGGGCTGCCCTGCCGGAACGCCGAAGGCCGTCCCAAAAGAAAATCCGTCAAGGCCACATTTGAGAAATTTCCGTTGAACGTAAAGGATCCGTTCGTCCGCGATAGATTCGCGTCCTGCTGAAACGTCCGGATTCCATCCGTCCCCAGTTGTATGTTGTGCTTTCCGCGAATCCAGACGAAGTCGTCGCTCCAGGCCGCCGTATTGTAGTCTCGCGCGATCTTAATCTGCTCGATGCTCGCCTGAAAGAATCCCGCCACGTTGAACAAAGGAAAGTCGGGCGTGTAGGTGTAGTAGTTCGGCGCGAAACCGAGCTTCTTCAAATCGTCGAGCGCGATATTCGGCTTGTAATCGGCCTCCGTGTAATAGCCGTTGAACGTGAACCGCGCCGTATTGATCTTGTTGGCCGCCACATTGGCTGTGTAGGTCACGCCATAAAGGTCGGTATCCAGCACCACCGTGCCCTTTTGAAATTCCGGCAGATTCCCGTGTCCTGTGGGTCCCAGCCGCCGCGTCGTAAACATCCGTCCGCTCAGTTGATGGCTGCCGGCGCCTGAGACTTTGGTCCCCCCGGATCAGCATCTGCTTCGGGTTGTTGTCGTTTGGCCGTTGATACGTGTATGTGCCCAGCGAATCCTGCGCAAGCGGAACGTACTGCTTGATGAAGTTCACCGCCAGCGGATCCAGCCGGCTCGGCGGAATGCGGTTGTCTGGGAAGGGCTGATTGTTAACCGGATCGCGGATCACCCGCGAGAAGCTGCTGAAATCGCCGCCCAACTGCGCCTCAGTCGGCGTAAAGATCGTTGTCGCTGCGCCCAGCGGCTCCTTCTGATACTCGAAGTTCACAAACCAGAAGGTCCTGTTACGGCCATCGTAGACGCGCGGAACATAAACCGGACCACCGCCCGCGAAGCCGAACTGGTTTCTCTTCCGCTTCGTCTTCGTGGGCAGGAAAAAATTCCGCGCGTCCAGCTTGTCGTTCCGAAGAAACTCATAGAAGCTACCGTGCAACGCATTCGTGCCGCTCTTGGTTGAAATCTCGATGACGCCGGACGCATAGCCGTACTTCGCCGAAGGCACACTCGTTTGGATCGTAAACTCCTGCACCGCGTCCGGACTCGGGCTCGGAAGCAACTGCTGAAACACGTTATCGACGTTCAGCGATCCATCCACCCGTACGTTCGCCATCCCGCTGTTCTGGCTTCCGGAACGCCCGCCGCCGATGTTCACACCGCTTTGACCCACGCCCGGAACCAGCCGGGCCAGTTGGTAAACGTCGCGCCCATTTAACGGCAGTTCCACGATGCGCTTGGTATCCACCAGTTGCTGAATCGTCGCCGATTCCGTGCTCACCCGGCTCGCATCCGCCGAAACCGTGACCTGCTCGGTCAGGCTGCCAACTTCCAAGACGAGGTTCAGCGAAATGTCCGCACTGGTCGTCAACGTAATTCCGTCCCGAACGGCTGTCTTAAATCCCTGATGTTCCGCGCGGATTTGATAGCTTCCGATCGGCAGCTTTGGAAAAAGATATCGTCCCTCGGCATCGGTCTGTGCCTGGAAAACCACTTGGCGTTCGCCTTGCGTCGCTGTCACGGCTACTGAGGGAATCGACGCTCCCGATGGATCGGCGACAGTTCCGGAAAGCCGGGCTTCCTGCCCTACGGCGAGTCCGGCGAGAATGCTCAACATCGCGAGAAGCGCAGGTATGCGCGTCATGGAACCTCCTATGCAGTGGACGTATCTTATCAACTGCCACTCAAATGCGCGGCAGCTGCGACACGTGTCGCCAAAATGATAAGTTCCTAATTGGCCAAAGTAAGTTCCTCTCCAGAAACTCCGTTTCAGGGTGAGACGGTTTGAGTTGCCGCCGGAATGACGAATCCGAGTTGTGCAGCCCTTTTGTTGAGAAGTGAAAGCTGTTGCTGTCGGTACCGCTCCTCGTAGACTTTTACGCCACGGTCGACGTACTCATTTCCGAACCGCAACATTCGATAGAAGAGCACCGCCAGTTTGTGAGCCATGGCTGTGATCGCCTTCGGGGCTCCGAGTTTGCTACGGAACCTGCGGAATTGTGCGCCGAGATAGCTGTCACTGAGCCGGAGCGTGAAAGCGACAACGCGGAACGCCGTGGCTGCCCGGTTCACGATCCGACGGGTGTCCCGTCGCAAGACCCGTGCTCCGCTTACCTCGTTGTTGGGAAGGTGTCAGATTTCAGGGCGATCTCACATTGAGCTACTGTAACCAGAAGTCTCCTTCATCGGCTGCTGATTAGGCGGCGACGCACATCGCTTCAAGTGCCTGTACTCTCGTGACAAACTGGCCTCTGTTTCGAGCGGCTGATATGAATTGCCCTCTTTTGCGTCCGGACCGAAATATTGCCGCAGCTCTTCGAACGCGCGACAGAAGCGTTGCGCCGAATGAAAAGCACCAAAGCCCAGCATCGGATAGTACCGTTGTTTCAGTCCACGATGATCTTGTTCGATCACGTTATTTAAGTACTTGCTTGAGCGGACTCGCACTCGCTTCGGCAGGTTGCCTTCTGTCCTTCAGTTCCTGAACCGCCCGATGCGAAGCCGCATTCGCATCCAGCGTGATGATTTGAGGTGTACCGTTTTCGTTCACGGCTTTCTGAAAGAAACGTTTGGCGGCAGCGACATCTCGTTTTGCCGTGAGCAGGAAATCTACCGTTCTGCCCTGCCTATCAACGGCTCGATAGAGGTACGTCCAGCGGCCTTTCACGTTGATATATGTCTCGTCGCAGCGCCACGATCCGCCAACCGGCTGGGCGTAGCGGCGCCAGCGTTTCACGAATATCGGGACATACCGTTGGACCCAGCGAAGAAATCGTCGTGTGTGCGAGTTCGATTCCGCCTCGCCCATCATACTCACAAGATCGCGCGAACTTAGCTTGTAGCTTAGATACCACCTAAACGCAGAGGATGATGACCTGCTGATCGAATGCCTCCCCTTGAACAGGCCCGCGTCGTCTGCCGTCATTTCATGCCGTTATGGCAGGGTCGCCCGCGTCGCGAGTTTGCACCAGAACCTGTTCCTCTTGGCTCATCGCGACTCGTTCGATCCTTTAGCCTTGCGGGTGTCAAGAGGAACTTTCTACTTGGCCCAAACCGGAACTTCTCACTTGGCCGCGACAAACAGATTAGAGCAACATTGCCATTTCTGTATACGTCTGGTATGCTACCCGGAATTTCGAACGGAGTTCATACTCCGCAAATTCGAACGGAGCTCATACTTCGCAAAATATCACCACGGACGTGGAGCCATTCTTCGGAGAAGTTAATCGATTCCAACAGAAGGTGACCGTTTTCATGTCAGACAGATCGCGGAATTTCGTAACTCTGGCGGCGTGGCGCATACTTGTTGTGCTCGCCTGCCTTGTGGCAACTCTCAATGCTCAATCCGGCAATGCAAACATCGGCGGCAGAATCACCGATTCCAGCGGGGCGATTGTGATCGGAGCCGAAATCTCCATCAGAAACGTCGCCACCAACGTGGTGGCCAACACGCAATCGAATACAGAAGGACACTTCAGTCTCACCGGGTTGATCCCTGGTGAATACAGCCTGACGGCGGCGTCTCCCGGTTTTCGAACCGTTGAACGAAGTGGGATTACGCTGCGCGTGGGCGATCGCCTGGCACTGGAGATTCCGCTCGAAGTTGGAAGCGCAACCGAACGGGTCACCATCACCGCCGAGGCTCCGTTGATCCGAACGGAAGATGCGCAAGCGGGCCTTGTCATCGACAACAAGCGCATCCAGGACTTACCGCAGTACAACCGCGATCCGCTGGCTTTCGTGTTTCTGGCGCCCAATGTCACCGGTACCAGCCAGTCTGATCTGCGTATCAACGGCAGTCGATCGGGACAGATTGAGTACTTCATTGACGGAGTTCCGGCGACGACAGGCTATTTGCACGAAGTCCCGCCTTCGGTGCCATCGCGGGAAGCGATCGCCGAGTTCAAGATCATCACCAACGGGCTTTCCGCTGAGTACGGGCGGCTCTCCGGCGGCGCTGTCCAGGTGGTGAGCCGCTCGGGCACGAATCAACTTCACGGTTCGGTATATGAGTTCTTTCGGAATGACAAACTCAACGCTTCGGACTGGAACAGTAATCGCTTTGGCAGGCCACGAGGCGTATTTCACGACAACGTCTTCGGTGGAACTCTCGGCGGACCGATTCTCATACCAAAGGTCTTCAACGGTAAAGACAGAACGTTCTTTTTCGTGAACTACGAAGGTACGCGTCGACGCACAGGCAACAATACCCAAATGGCTTCGGTTCCAACGGCGCTCGAAAAGCAGGGTGACTTCTCACAGAGCGTGCTGGACGGCGGAGTTGCTGCTCAAGTCTTTGATCCGCTTACTTCCCGCCAGGAAGGCAATCGTGTCCGGCGCGATCCATTCCCCGCAAACCGCGTGCCGCAAACTCGCTTCAACGATCTGTCTAAGATCTATCTCGGCTATTATCCCGAGCCGAATCGCGCTCCGCTTCCCGGCTCTAACAACGAAGGCAACTTCATAGGGTCGGCATCTTTACCGCTCGACAATAACCGCTGGACCGGGCGGCTTGACCAGAATTGGAACTCGAAGCACTCGACCCATGGAAGTATTTCGTATTTCGACAGCGCCTCCTCCAGCCAAAGATGGCTGAGCGTAATGCAGCCCGTGACTGTGACGACTCAGGAAGCGTACACGTTGTCGATCGACCACACCTGGGTCTTCACTCCGACAACGATTCTGAATTTCCGTGGCGGCGCAGTTCGATCTACGGTCTTTTCCGGCAGTCAGGTGGACATCGATACAAGCGGCTGGAATCTTCCCCGCGAAGCGCTCAACTTACTGGGGACGACGCAGAATCGAGCGCCCAACATCGCGATGGGCGGGCCTCTCTACAGCCTTGGAGGCGGCAACGTAAACGATGCTCGCGACACCAACTACACCGGCTCGGTTTCGCTGCAGAAACTTTTCGGAAAGCATACCTTGAAGCTCGGCTATGAGCACCGCCGCTACTATTCGAATGTCACCACCGGCGGCAGCTTCTCGCTTGCAACCGAGCGGCGCGTGACAAGCCAATACTACGACAGCCCTGTGACTGGTCACCCGATGGCGAGCTTCCTGCTTGGGAATGCGACCTGGGGACAAGGTGTGCAGATTGCGGGCCCTGCTTCGGCGCAGGGATATCAGGGCGCGTACGTTCAGGACGATTGGAAGATCACTCCGAAGCTGACTGTAAATTTGGGTCTTCGGTGGGATTATGAACCACCTCGAACTGAACGATTCGACCGTCAGATCTTCTGGGATCCGGAGTACAAGTGGAACATGCAGCCGAACGCGGGATGGACTTGGGAACAGGCGCAGAGCGAAGCAGGCATCCGTTTCGCCGCCCCGGAATGGATTTCCAAGGGCATCTACGGACGCGCCGCGTTGATGGGAACTAAGGAGTATCCGGGCCGCACGATGCAGAAAAAGTACCCATTCAATTTCGCTCCGCGTTTGGGTATGGCCTATCAGATAGTGCCGCGCACTGTGATACGGGCGAGTTATGGGATCACGTATCTGACTCTCACTGGCGACCGCTTTCTTAACTCCGCCGTCGATAATGTCGGCTTCGGCGATTTCGCGCGCGTCAGTCAGGACGGCACACCCGACGGAGGACTAACGTATCCCGCGTTCCTTCAGCAACCCGTTGCCCGGCGGTCTGGGATATGTGCCGTTCACCCGCAATATCGACGATCTCAATCGTTCCACTCTCGGCAATTGGTTTGTCGTGCCTGCGGCCGATCAGTTTCCCGGCTATGAGCATGTGGTCCAGCTCAACGTTCAGCGTGAGTTCGGATCGGGATCGAATACCTGGGTCCTTGAGGTCGCATACAACGGCAACTTCGGCCGGGAGCTGCCGTTCTTCGGTAATCTACACAGTGTTTCCGACGCCTACAACACACTCGGTGTACCGTTGGGAACCGCGCTGAACAAGCAGATCACGAATCCATTTTTTGGCCAGATACCCTCGAATACCACGCAGGGCGGAGCCACGAATTTCCTTGGCAGAATTATGCAGGTACATCCGCTTTGGCGTGAGATCTGGTCCGTCAATGATCCGGTCGGCTACTCGAATTTCAACTCTGCCTATGCCCAGATTGAACACAGGTTTGGAAGCGGGTTCAGCTTTCTATCGAACTACACATTTGGGAAAGCGCTACAGGCTGGCGGCGGTATCGGCGCTCAGGGCATTCATAACGTTGGCTCGACGGGAAACAGCAATGGACCACCGCAAGCGAACATGGATATGAGTGAGATCTACGGCTATTCCGACTACGATGTGAAGCATCGCTTCCTGTTCAACTACGTCCTCGATCTTCCTTTTGGGAAAGGCAAGCGATTCGCGGGAGGCTCGGGTGGCATTCTGAATGGCTTCATCGGCGGATGGAGCGCTGCCGGCACAACTACGTATCGTAGCGGCAATCCGTTCTCTCTCATCTGCGCTTCCGGCTTCTGCCGCAACTACATCACCATCGGTCAAGGCAAGCTAAGCCGTCCAACGTTTGTCGATCCGCGAATCCCGTTTGACAACGGAGTCTCCGGACACGCTGCGCTTGAAGGTTCAGCCGGATTCACGCCCTACTTCAACCCCGCCAGTTTCCGTCCGGTGGTGGACATGGAGATCGGTGGCGTGGGCGCAACACTGCAGGACATGCGCGCTCCCGCCTTCAGCCAGTGGGATTTCGCCTTGTTGAAGAACATCAGTCTCGGCTCGGAGTCGCGTTCGATGCAGATTCGCTTCGAAGGCCAGAACATCTTCAATCACATGAATGCCGGGAGGCCAATCAACCAATTGCCTGACCGCGCCTTTGGCACGATCAACAGCCAGCAGGGGCTGCCGCGACAGATTATGATCGCGGCGAAACTCTTCTTTTAGGGAATCGCTCAACGAATATTGATGCGAGAAACAACTTATTGGCAGCGAACGGATACGTTCGAAGAAAAACTGCGCCTGCTCGAAGCGGCGTATAAGAGGAAGGATTACAGGCTCGCGCGCTCGATTGGCGATTCGCTTCGTCAGTCGCTTACCCTCGAGCAACAGCAGCAGGCCTCCATTGGGAATCCGATTCTGACGGCGGATTCATCCATCCCAGTCTCCGGTCTGCCGCAACCATGGCGCGAGTGGGCTCGCGGCTGGTCTTACGCGAAGATACTCGCGTTGGACGAAACCGTGAGTCTCCAGCGCTCCGGCGAGCCCGTCGAATTTGTAGCCGCCTTTCGGCAGAATCAGGCGTCCTCGCTGGCAAGGGAAGTGCGTGTGGCTCGTATTGTTGACGGCTCGCCGCGCGAGGTCCGAAGTCAGGTCAGCGAGGAGGTTCGCCGCGGGACCGAACGGCATTGCCGGATTACGTTCTTTGCCGATTCTCCGGCGCATCAACGTACTTACTGGCTTATCCTTCACGGCAACCCGGATGCTGAACTCCCCGAGTATCCGTCGGATCTCGAAGTCAAAGGCGATGGCTTCGCGCTCGACTTTGAAAATGAGCACTTCCGTGGAAGGCTCTCAAAGCAAATGGGTCAGCTTGAGCGTCTCGTTTACAAACGCGAACACGGCCTGGAGTTGTTTGCGGGCGGGGAAGGCCACGGCGAACCACCGGGAATCGATTGGGCGCATGACTACGTGACATCGGGAAACTTTCAAAAGTTGCGGGTCACGAACTGGCCGGAATGTCCGGACTACGAAGTCATTCGCGGCCCCCTTTCGCTGACGGTTCGGCGTTGGGGATTTCCATATTCGACGGTTCATCCGCTGTTCAGTCCGGCGCGAATGAACATCTTTGTCGAGTATCGCTTCTATGCAGGGACGCCCTGGTTCGTCAAGGTTGGCTCGATGCAGGTAGTTAAGGAAATCGACATCCAGTACTTGCGCGACGACGAGTGGGTTTTTTCGGGCATGTCCTTCACAGACATCGCCTGGATGGGATCGGATGGAAAACTGCGCACGGGTCCGGTGGAGAAAGGGCAGGCGGAAAACCTGTCAGCTGTCGGTTTCTTCAACCGCGAAACGCGCGATTCTTTCATGGGGCTCTTCCTGGAGCATACCGCCGAGAATGTAGAGGGCTTGAAACATACAGGAGCCCCACTGTTTTATTACAAATGGCACGGCCATGTGTGGAGCCGGGCCCTGTTTCAAGGGGCCACACTGCCCGCCGGCGCTGTCTTGCGGCAGAGAAATGCGTATCTGACATCTCCGTTTCCCGAGCAGGGAGCGGCCGGAATGATCGAGGGCATGCGCCATCGGCTAATGAATCCATTAACGCCATCCAGCGCATCGTTGCCCGCCGGGTTCCAAACCTCGGTTGCCGCCGGGCGTCTCGGACGCAATGGCGAGGTTGGAGACAGTCCGATTTCCAAGAAAGCTCTCTGGGATGCGCTTGGAACCTGCCTGGACGAACAACTCTACGCCGCTCGTCCCAGCGTTGTCGATCTCGGTCTAATCTATGATCTTCGTGTGCGCGCGGATGTGGTGCATGTTCTTATGACCATGCCGCACCGGGGCCGACCGCTTTCCGGCTACTTCTCTTATGGATCAGGCGGCAACTCGACGCCGATTCGGGATCAACTGCTCAAAGTGCCCGGCGTTCGGAAGGTGATTGTGGAGCAGACGTGGGAGCCTCACTGGAATGCCAACAGGCTTACAGACGAAGGCCGCAGAAAACTCGGCATTCCCGATTTTTAGCTCACTTTGCCGACTGTGCCTACAAACAAATCCCAACCAAGCTGCCGAATGCCGGCGCAAGACGTGATCCACCCGATCAAGAAAGTTTGGAATCCGCACCGGCCGGAAGTAGGCGCGCAGCCGCTGATTGCTTCGCGGCTCGGGTTCCATCAGAGCTCGGTCCGGTGCGTCTAAATCGTGTGCTAGGCGAGTTCGAGCGTTGCCCGTCGGGGCTCGGGGTCCGCACACCGAGCCTCGACGCTTCATTTCTTCAACTCACCAGTTTCGGAACATTAGCTTGGTGCATAGCCCGTCCGGAAATGTAGTCTGTAAACGCGGTAAGTGCTAAGGCCGACTTCGTCTGCCCAAGCCACAGTGTCTATCGATAGGAACAGAGATAGCGACTGAATTTAATCAGGTCGCGAACAGGAGACGAAGGACACGAGGGGGATTGTATTGAAAAAAATGAAGCTACTGCTTCCTTGACCTGCTGATGCTTTATCAACAGGTCATTCACTTTTCTGTAACTCACAACTAGCGTGTTTTCAATTAGTTTGGAGCCACCCGCCGGGATTGAACCGGCGACCTGCTGATTACGAAACAACACTACAGTCACAAACAGTAGAAAAGACAGGCATCGATGTACATCCTTCAGCGCCTGTATCGGGCATTGCGGCGTTAGTTGAATAGGTTTCTGAACAGGTTGCGCTACCTAGGGCACCTTTCCTGCGCAATGGACCAACTATTTCTCGCAAGGCGCATCCACCGGGTCTTCAGCGCGCGAGTTCTGTCCTTCGGCAGACCTACGAAGACCTGATCGTATCCAAACAAAAACTCAAGCAAGTCGAGCGAATACAACTGGTCCGGAGAACCGAGACCAAGCTAGTCAGACGCTTTGCTTCAGTTCACGTCCGTTCGTCTTATGCGGCCTTCCAGCTTCCGAAAGATCGGTTGCTGTATAAACGCCGAAATGGCCGGTTCGTGCTCCACGTGACTGGTCATCCAGAGTTCGGTGTGCCGTTCGGTCAAGACCGGCTCGTACCGATCTTCCTGGCTACCGTGGCGGTTCAGCAAAAACGTCAGACGATCCGCTTCCGCACGGCCGCCGAGATGCTGTACACATTTGGAATGCAAACGGGGGCAAGGAGTACCGTCGGCTGGTCGACGCATTCGAACGCGTCTTCGGAGCAACCATTTTTTTCGGGACTGATAGTCTCAACGGCTCCGCAAAGGTAATTCAGTGCTCTCGCTTCAACTTCATGCGGGAAGCGCAGATCTGGTACAGCCGGAGTCCAGACCAACGGCCGATTTCACGGGAGTTCGAAAACGTGATTGTCCTAAGCGATGACTTCTACCAAGAAATCCTTGCACACCCCGTTCCGAATGATCTTGAGGCTGTGAAGGTGCTCGCGGCCGCCCCAGCCGTCCTCGACCTCTACATGTGGCTCAGCTACCCCTGCTTCAAATCAAGGGAACGGGAGGCGATCCCGATCTTCGGTGATTCGGTTTGGCCAACCAATTCGGATGCGTGGAGTACAGCCGCCCGCGACGGTTTCGCGCCATGCTGGAACAGTGGCTGACGGCCATTCGCGCGATCTGGCCGGAGTGCCCGGCTCAAATCGCGGCGGATGGCCAGAGCATCCAAATCAGAAAGGCGGTCGCTGTCTGTGAAAGGTGCTATCAGATTCCGTAGGGGTGTGATGCGTCAGAAACGCACGCCGAAGATGCTCGAGTGTACCAGTAGCTCAGTTGAAAACTGTTATCACATGACACATAAATTATATGGAGTGCTGCGTAGAGCGAAATCCGAAAGACGGCGCTATTTCATGGATTGAGGCGGCGGTGAATGAATTCAAGAGCTTTCCACAAGGTGCACAGTCATCTGCCTTGGTGCACTGACTATCGCGATGGAGGGCAGGCTTTTCAACGAGGGACACGCTCCGTCGGTTGGATCGATGCCGACTCCATTCCGAGAGGAGGAAGGCAATACGACAGTCACGCTAACTCGCGAGTGGCTGTCCTGTCATGACGGGTGACCCCGATATATCAACGAATGCCATCGTCGAACGGCGAACATCGAAATCGTGGTAGGAACGTCGAGCGGTGCATGAGCCTTGGTCGAAGGAGGATCGGACGATGACGTCAAACACCGTATGGCGGCGATTGATTGGCGATCGGGCGGAAGGTGGTGTCAGAGCCTGAACTCTCGCTACCGACCGGTTCGCCTTCCCCAAGCCCCCAACAGGATTGAGCCCCAACTCAGCGTTACCGATAGCCACCCGAAGCCGTGAGAGTCTCACCTGTAAGCCATCCGGAATCCGGGGAAGCCAGAAAGACCGCAATGGATGCAATGTCCTCCGGTTGCCCGACACGTCCGAGCGGCGTTTGCGCCGCCAGTTGCTTTTTGAAATCGTCCCCCATGATCCCAAGAAGATGGGTCCCCTCCGTCTCAATGCCAGACGGGTTAATCGAGTTGACCCGGATCCTCCTACCCCCGAGTTCCTTCGCAAGCACGCGTGTGACAGCGTCCACCGCGCTCTTAGTGGCTGAATAGACTACCGACATCGGCGGCGTGCTTGAACTCGCGATCGAGCCGATGTTGATCACGCTGCCTCCTTCTGACCCGAAGTGCCTCGCTGCCTCCTGCGTTGTCAAAAGCAACCCCAGGACATTCGTGTTGAACTCCCGGTGAAACTCGTTTTCCGTGACCGACTCCAGTGGATCGAACTGGAAAACTCCCGCGTTGTTCACAAGCACATCCAACGATCCAAAAGCCTTCTCCGTTTCTGCAAAGAGCCGCTGCACATCTTTCGCTTTCGAGACATCGCCCTGAACCGCGATCGCCCTGCCGCCCCTGTTGTTGATTTCGGCGACAACGCGGTCCGCGCCGTCCTTACTTGAGGCGTAGTTCACCACGACCGCCGCACCGGCGTCTGCCAAACCCTTCGCGATCCCAGCGCCGATTCCCTTTGACGCGCCCGTCACAACTGCCACTTTGCCTGTCAATTTGCTCATGGAAATTTCTCCTATTCACAACTCCACGATGAACTACCGTTTGGCCGATGTCGATTATACTTTGGTGTCGTTGTGCCTTTTGCGCAGTTCTCCGACCGCTATCTTTGGCGCATCCGTTGAAAGAACAACAGGCTATAGCAGTCCCTCTTTGGTTCGTTCGGCCCAGCCGTCGGGCAGGGTTATTGACGTCCTTAATCGCGCCGAGTGGCGTCACATTATCGACCGACTCTCAGAAACCAAGAACCGCTGAATGCCAGACCGCCGCGCAGTCGAAATACAAAACTGCAGCCGCTTTTACCGGGACTGATCGGCACTCATCGTTTCTATTGAACGTTACAATTAGGATTGCCACCCAACCGGACAGCATCGACGGACGCGCTCTTCGTGGTTGATGTTCAGCGAAGCTTTACGATGCCGGCTTCCATGATTGATGAGATAGCGTCTCTGACTACGCATTTCTATACAGTTGCAACGGTAGAACGGCACGACGAGGCTATGACTCCTTTTGAGCGGCAACTGGGATGGAAACCCGGAATTCACGACGAATGCCTGATTCCGGCGCACCGCATCTTCATCAAGCATGGATATCTTCCTCCGACTGAAGCGATCCGTCACTTAAAAGAGTGTGCCTTTGAGCGCGTTCTGGTGTGTGGCATACAGGCTGATACCTGCTGCTTGGCCGCGGGTTTCATGCTCTTCGATGCAGGCCTTCACCCGACGTTGCTGAAATGGCTTACGGTTGGTTCTTCACTCGACGTATCCGCATCGCTAGGCGCTCGCCTGTGGAAGCACCATTTCGGGAGCGTACTTGATAGTGCCAGCGAGTTGGCGATAGTTCCTGGGACTGTGAGAAAGCCGCAAAGCTTTACGGCCGACCTTCAAAGAGACAACATCACCTGATCGGGTACCAGGTGAGCTTGATCCCTGCCGTGGAATGCCTCGCGGATAACTAGGGTTCGGAAAGGGGTCGTCGAGGAACATCACCCAGTCGTCGATGCCCATCCTGAAACGCAAGATGTGTACGTGCCCGCCACTTCGAAGAGGCCACGAGTACAGTTGTAACTGTTCAACTGCTCGCTCCATCTGGTGCGATGGTGACGAGGTGCTTGAGGTCGTCGAGCTGTTCTTCGGTGTAGTGTAGAGCGGCCACAGACCTTGGAGTTACCGTAGCTCGCGTAGCGACGGCCTGGTCGAATCGTTCGTCGCGCGCCCGCACCGTCGCGAGTATGTCCGAGTCTCATCTTGCCTAAGAATCGTCCGAGCATGTGCAGCTTCTTTGGGCGAAAAGACCATTTTGAAATGCGTCTTCGTTCCTTGCAGAATGCCACGAACGATCTCGCGATCATCGATGTCGAGGGACACGGACCGTCTTCGTGCTCTGCAAAACCGGTGTCATCGTGGTGTGCGTGGCGCTCGGGGACTGTGCCTTGCCCTCACGTGGTAGCCCGGTATCAACTACTGAATGGTTCCTCGTTCGGATCTGCAGGAGCACGCGCCAGACGGTGAGCGGTGTCTAAGTCCTGGACGTACCGTTCAACCTCTTTGCCGAAGTAGCGCTGACAGGCGTCGAACACTTCGACTGTCAGCATCAGGTCCTCGTTCCCGAGGACTTCGGCATAACAAGCTGTTTCGTTGAGAATGCCCGTCCGACCAACAATAGAGCCAATCTGTCATAAGTGCTGAGATTCCGAATCGTAGAGGGTTCCGAACAACCTATCCATCAAGCAGCTACCGCTATCGATCGGCCGGTAGACTCGTATTGGCGACAATCCACGACAGTCGCTGAAGGGCAGGAAGCTGGCCAGCCAAGTCACCCTATTTCAATACCGAGCACCATCAGGCGCACTTCGGGCGGCCGCATCCATCCTTCGTCTTCCGTACAGGCGCACCGCCTTTCCCTTCGGCGAAGAATCAACTACCATAGCATTTCGTAGAGTCGCGGAAAGACGAAGTTTCTGCCTGTTTAAAGAGGTATTCCGATGACCCGAAGCACACGACTGATTTGGTATCCCCATCTAACCGCCAAACACAGCAGGCTCAGAGTTGGCCCATCATGAAAAGCAGATTCGAGCTGATGACGCGGTTTTTGCTCTATCTTTGTCTAATATCATCAAGCTCCGTTAGCATTGTTTACGCCGCGGACCACAAGCGCACCGTTGGCGCAGTACCACAAGCGAATATCGCAAGTCAAAAACTTCGATTGCCGATGGTGGATCGCGCAGATATTCGATTCAGTCGTCTTTATACAATCGAAGGTCCCTCCAAATCAAATGCTGGACCGTTTGTGCAGGACGAGCAAGGTTTCGTGTGGTTCGGCACCCCGTATGGTCTCAACCGCTTCGATGGCTATAACTTCAAAGTGTTCACCCATGATCCCGCCAATCCAAAGAGCATTAGTGGGTCTTTGATCACGGCCCTTTTCAAGGATCGTAACGGGACGCTCTGGGTCGGATGCAATCACTTGTTAAACAAGTTTGATAGCGAAGCGGAGACCTTCACGCGGTATCCAGTACCTTACGTGTTTCACATCAGTCAAGACGCTGCCGGCAAATTGTGGCTCTCTACACCAAATGGATTGTACAGTCTCGATCCGCTGAATGGAAATGTTCGGCGCTATGTTCACGATCCGAATGACCCGGTAAGCCTCGGGAGCAACCAGGTTAAATCAACGGGAGAAGATAAGAACGGCGAATTCTGGGTCGCAACCAGCGAAGGCCTTGATTCCTTCGACCGGAAGACCGGAAAGGTTACGTTTCATATCCCCCTAAAGGAAGCCGCGTATCCGTTCGCGTTCTATGAAGATCGGCTCGGAGTTTTTTGGATATACCATGTATCCGGCAACGGATTGGCCATCTTTGACCGGAAGACAAAGATTCTGACTGAGCTCTCAGTTCAGGAACAGCATTCGTCCCGTACAGCAGTGACTGGCGTTACAAGAATGCTTGAGGACCAGAACGGGGACCTCTGGCTATCAACCATCGGCGCGGGGCTGCTCAGGTTTGACCGGAAAGATGGCAGATTCATCCGCTATTCCCAAAGATTTGGCGATTCTGAGAGCCTGGTCCAAAATAGTGTCCGCGACCTGTTCGCAGATCGGGAAGGGATCATCTGGGCCAGTCTGGGCGGCTACGGGCTCACACGTTTTACGCCAAAGCTCTTGCCGTTCAAGCGATATCGCCATGACTTTGGAAATCCGGACGACCGCGACGAACCATTCGTGGGTGGGATCTACGAAGACGATCGTGAAGTCCTTTGGATCGGCACCCACTCTGCCCTCCATCGAATTGACCGCAGCTCTGGAACCTTCCAGGGGTTTCAGCTCACGCGCGGAGAGAGCGCCGATGTCATCGCAATTTGCCAGGACCGTTCAGGGTACCTCTGGGTGGGCACATATAACCACGGACTTTTTCGCTTCGACCCTCGATCAAACCAGGTGAAGAAGTTTCGGCATGATCCCGCGGATCCGCATAGTCTCAGCAATGACATTGTTTCCCGGGTTTTTATTGACCACAACGGAACTCTCTGGGCTGCTACTCATGATGGTTTGGATCGTTATGATGCCGCAACGGGACGTTTCACAACTTATAGGGTGGAATCACTGGGCGTGCACCCGCATTACCTGGGGATGGCCGAGGATGGCAGGGGAATACTCTGGCTTGGAACGGAATCGTCCGGGCTCCTGCGATTCGACCCGGCCACGGGCCAGTTCACAATGTATCAGCACAATCCCGACGATACGCATACGTTGAGTGACAACCGAGTAAACTCGGTCTATTTTGATCGTTCGGGCGCGATGTGGATAGGTACTCAGCAAGGTCTCAATCGATTCGACGAAAGCAAGGGTACATTTACCAACTACTCAGTGCGAGAAGGACTCCCCGGAAGCGCCGTTGCCTGCATTCTTGAAGATCATGATGGTTATCTATGGATGGGCACTGACAATGGGATAGCAAAGTTCGATCCGCGGACAGAGAAGGTTAAGAGCTATTCGACCGCTGATGGGCTCCCCGGCCCGGACTTGACCGGCTGGGGAACTTGTTTCCGGAGTAACAAGGGCGAAATGTTCTTCGGGGGCTTCAGCGGCGCCACCGCATTTTTTCCTAAGCATGTATCGGACAGTTCGTACGCTCCCCCGGTCACACTCACGGATTTCAGACTTTTTGGCGCCGCGGTGTTGCCTGGAGCGGGGTCACCGCTGAAAAAGGCGATCAATCATGCTGATAGCGTCACACTGTCAAATGGGCAGAATCGATTTTCCATCGGCTTTTCCGCACTCAGCTATTTAAATCCGATGACAAATCGCTATCGCTACATCTTAGAGGGTCTGGATACGGACTGGAACGAGGTCGGAAGTGACCGGCGGTTCGCGAGTTATACGACCTTACCGGCGGGTACGTACACCTTCCGCGTCCAGGGAGCTACCAACCGAGGCCCTTGGAGTGAACCCGGGGCAATGCTTCGACTCGAGATCCAGCCAGCCTGGTGGAATACGTGGTCGTTCCGAGCGTTCTGCATGGCCCTCACTGCAACGGTGATCTGGGGACTTTATCAATGGCGCATTAAGCAACTGCAGCACCAAGAAAAGAAGCTTCGGGAAACAATCGAAACAATTCCCAGCGGAGCGTGGATCGCCGGGCCAGACGGGTCGAATGAATTCGTGAACCGACATTGGGTGGAATATACAGGGCTATCAGAGGCGGCTACGGAAAACTCGAGCTGGCAAGCAACACTTCACCCGGAAGATCTGGATCGCTTTGTCGCCAGTTGGCGCGCAAGCCTTGCGAGTGGCGAACCGTTCGAACATGAGTCGCGTTTCCGGCGGGCACTGGACGGGGAATATCGGTGGTTTCTCGTGCGCGCCGTGCCGCTGCGGGATAAGCGAGGGAATATCCTCAAGTGGTATGGAGTCACGACTGACATCGAAGATCGCAACCGCGCAGAAG
This sequence comes from Bryobacteraceae bacterium, assembly GCA_963844855.1. Classification (GTDB taxonomy): domain Bacteria; phylum Acidobacteriota; class Terriglobia; order Bryobacterales; family Bryobacteraceae; genus DASQDN01. The sequence goes on along the minus strand of CAWJQP010000054.1, from coordinate 187,087 downwards.
AAGAGCGCGAGCGGCTGCGCCAGTTGGAGGCAGAACTCGCACACATCAACCGTGTGAGCATGATGGGTGAACTGGCTGCCTCGTTGTCTCACGAGATCCGGCAGCCGATCGCCGGCGCTGTACTGAACGCCAGCGTTTGCAAGCGGGCGCTCGAGCGTGATTCGCCCGATGTCACAAAAGCGCGTGAGGCTGTTTCAAGGATGGCGCGCGACGCGACAAGAGCAGCCGACATCATCGAACGTGTTCGCTCATTGTACAAGCGAGTTACGCCAGAACGGGAACTGGTCAGTATAGACGAAATCATTGCAGACTTAATCATTCTGCTGGACGATGAGACGAAGCGGCATTCTGTCGTGATCCGAACCGAGTTCGCCCGTAATTTGCCCAAAATCATGGCCGACCGCGTGCTGGTTCAACAGGTGTTGATGAATCTTATGCTAAATGCCATTCAGGCGATGAACGAGACGGGCGGTGAACTAGTCGTCAGATCGGTGCGAATGGATGATGGGAAGGTACTGACTTCGGTCAGTGACAGCGGCGTGGGACTGCCGGCTGAAAAGGCGAACCAGATCTTTGATCCGTTCTTTACCACCAAGCCACAGGGCTCCGGCATGGGGCTGGCAATTAGTCGATCAATTATTGCGTCCCATGGAGGCCGCCTGTGGGCAAGCGGCAACCCCGGGTGCGGCACAACTTTTCATTTCACCCTACCGACCGAAGCGACCGTAGTGCCCGTCATGGGAACGTGATTCCAAGTGTTTCATAGGCTTCATGGACAATACGGGAACGAGGCGCCTGGCGTTTGGATCAAGCTGACATCGTCGTAAAAAAGTAGGAGCGCGATATTAGGTTGTTCACGATCAAAAGGTTAGCCGTGGATATCCGGCCGACCGCAATCTTGAACCTCTGTTGTCATTCCTTTATAGTTAGGCGCTCCGTGACCGGTTTAGTGCCTCGGCCCGGCAATGCACTCTTCTTGCCGCCGACAGCTTCGCCTTCGAACAAAGCTTCCAAACTTGCATAAGGATAAATTGTTGGCGCTTGGTTCTGCATCAATCCCCCGGTATCGGCAGTAGGTCCATAATTACTGTGCTCTTCCCGACCGAGCATCCGAAGTATTGCTAATTGCTGCCCCCGATGATGCGATGTATGCGTCATACGGCGAGTCATAACCCAAGCTCGCGATCGCCGCACGTCGAAGAAGGTCGTCTCTCCTTCCCACCAGACCTCATCTTTCATTCGTAAAACAACCAAACGGTTTTCGCTATCCTCGGCGTACTGTCGCATGAATTCGAGCCGGACCTCGTCTTTTGGCAACGGCGGTGCTCCTACGTCGATTCCGAGCATCGTCCGAAACCAAGTATCCTCACTGACGCATTGATGCACCATGTGTTCGTGGATGCTTCGCCCACGAGTATCTGTCGGGTGAGGTCTGGCGGGGAGGTCGTGGTCAGTAAACATACTCCATGCGCTAACCACCTTGACTCGCTCAGTTTCGTAGGTCTCAATCAGAAACTCGTATTTCATAGTTGTGTCCCTTCGATGCGGCGGTTCCCGGGCCCGGCACCGACATCAACTAGCGAGGCCCGGTTTTTGCAGGTTTTGGTTTGACCGATCCCATTCCAGCGAAATGCAACTGCACTTTGCGCGGATGTTCCGTCGTGACTGCGGATCAGGTTCCAGGGAATGTCGCCACGCGAATCTGGTTATTAAAAATAAACCACTACACAATATCTTGCAAGACCGAGGATTCGGCCTTCGAGATTGGCTGAGAGCAGAGGCCTGTCCGATGGGTCTCCCCGAGATTGTTCGATCTCTCGCCCTGGCTCAGAGTGACATCATCTCCTGCATGTCGAAATCCCCGGAGAGCGCGTCACCGTGAGATGTCGAACTCGAACGAGACTGGCCGGATCATCGTTACAATCCATGACAAGAGAGGATAGTGTTTCATTGCCATGAAATCGTGACGCTCTGGCAAATCTAACTACGCCAAGCTGAGCCCCGGATCAAAGCGCACATGTTTTTGCCTTGGCATCGAGGATCTTTATCCGCTAGCACGTCTGCATTCATGGTACCGAACGTTGTCTCCGGCTTATGTTTCATGCCGTCGTAAAACGCGTCGATGATGTCTTCTTTGAAGTGTGGTGACCGCGGGTAAGCATGCACTAAAGCCTCGCGATCAGCTTCAGGAAAATCAGAGTATCCGATTCCCAGTACATCCATGTCCACGCCTGCAGTGACCAACGCAACAACGGGATGCATGTACTTTGGAATTTCCCGGTGTCGTGTGTAGTGCAATCGCTGTCCACACCACGTCGATGTCCTGCGGGGAGATACTGTTCTCGTGCAGGAACACGCGCGCACTGTTGGCGCCATCCACCTCGAATCTGTCCGCTTTGCTGCTATATTTCGGAGTCAATCCCATATCGTGGAACATCGCGCCAACATAAAGCAGCTCCGAATCGAACTTCAGTCCCCGCCTTTTTCCTGCAAGCGAGCCAAAGTAATAGACGCGAGTTGAGTGATTGAACAATAACGGAGGCTCGGTATCACGCACGAGCTCAGTTGCCTCTCGAGCGAGTTTAGTATCGGGAATCATTACCCCTGAGATCGAAATTGCTTCTGCCGCATCTCTAGCTGTGGTGGACATATTTGTTTGGATCACCTTTCTATTCGATTCTGAATCTTCTTCTGCATACGCCTGCTGGCGTGTGCACAGCCGACAAGCTCGCACGACGAAGGCCAAACGAAAGGCTTTAGCTACGACGGCCCTCGCTGCCTCGTCGGTCACTGGTATCGAGACGGCATGGCAACACGCAAGTCGAAATCTCGACATCAATGTGGGCCTAATCAGCATCCGAAAGCTCTGAAGATCTGAGCACCTTAATGTGCATGAGTAGGATAAGTAAGTTCTTCATCGGCGGATATTTTTACGAACGGCGCGCAGCATAAAAGCCGGCAATCTTGATCATCCACGTCTAGGGCCGAGTGTCTACCGACCGGCCATTATCCGCCGGACCATCACCGCCGCACTGAAAGACGGCTCGTCCTCCGACCCTCAGTCGACTCTTCCAAGCCGAGGTATGCCGATTCATAATCTCCGAAACCGGTGAATGTCGCCCTTGAACACGACGCTGCATAGATAGCGAGAACCACGTCGAAGCTGAACAAATCGTGCTGTTGAAGGTCCTCATCGCGCAAACTACAAAGATGAATACAACGTTCTCGATGTCACATGTTGCTAGCTTGAAGTTCAGCCCTGTTAAACGTTAAAACAATTCTTTGGTCGCGCGCCTACGTCTTTCACAGCACAGCTATTGCAAAGGCTCATGTGACTGGACCAGGGCAGTTGCTCTCAAGATGAACTGCCCCATCGATGTTTGTGGGCCGCGCTCAGCTACGCGGTTCGGCGGGGAAATGCTTAAACATTTCCGCCAGGTTCTTCACCAGCTTCTTCTCGTTCTTTTCGGCTTTGCCAGAGAGTGTGTCGCTCGAGGAGCCGCGCCAGATGAGTTTCTTGGTCCGACCGTCGAATACGTCGACCATCAAAGTTCCGACCTTGGTGACATTAACGTTGGTGGTCGCGATTCCGTCACCGAATCCGCGCCAGCGCCAGCCGCCGCCGAAGCCGCTATAGAACGTGTCCAGGGTGCGCTGATCGTGCGTCGAACCGAAGGCCGCGACACCGGCGTCACCTCCCGATTCCACTTTTCTCCAGCCTAGAGCGGCGAGCTGGTCGTCGACATTCTTGGTGATCCGATCCTGCCAAAGTGAACTCTTCGCCTCGACCTTCATCCACGAATAGCTCTTGAAGTGATTGAAGTCGACTGAGTGATCGTAGTCCGTGCTGATTTTGGCCGCGAATTCGATGCACGCGAAGGCGGCGGAAATGAACAGTAGTTGTGGTCTCATGAGAAGGGCACTCGCACACGGAGGTCCACAGCGTGAGTCGCTCACAATGGACAACGTGAATCGATGACATCACACGAGGCGTTTCCGCAGACCGTCAGTTCACGGCCCGTCGATCGTCAGGTTTCTCCATCCTGCGGTTGGCCGTGCGATTGCACTTTTTGGCAGGACCATGTGGATCGTTAAGGAGGCGCTTCGCAGGCCATACACCTTCATTGATGTCAATGCTAATCGGCATTCTCGGCGGTCTCTCTATTGGTACGATCCCACAGATACTTCTCCCACATCAACATTCCTTTCGCGGTCAAGACAATGAATGGCGCGCGCGACCTACATGCGTCACGTCGCCCTGGTGTGGTGATGGCTACCAGGTACAGGCCACACCATTCACGGAAGGCGAGACCACACTTGCATGCAATCGCAGGAGCCATTCTGGTCTGCCGGGTATTCGACTGATGTCGATCGGCCGTCGCACAGGACAACTCTTGGGATCCCCCACCTCAACCAAATAGTTAGCCGCGATGAACGCAATCTTCAATGTTAAGGCCGCAACACCGTGGAGTAAAACCCATTTTGCAGGTGTGGCCTGCCAAATGCACGCCAAACGATGCGGGCCCTAAACCGCACCATCGGTAAGGACCTGTTCAGGAGCGTTGGCGTTTCAATGGAGTATACCTTCTCAAAACAGATTCTTGCAGAGACGTGCCGAACAGGAGCACAATCCGTGTATCCACCGCACACGTCTTTCATACCCGCTCTCATTCTGGCAACCAGTATCGGCTGGGGTACGGCGGCGGTCTTTTCGGCACTCGTGTTTGCTGCAACTCAGACGCATGGACTTCCTTTCCGACCAGACTTGAAGGATTCAGCTTTGCAGATAACGATGACCGTGGCGGCAATGTTCGAAGGTGCGCTCATCTCGTACTCTCAAGCGCGAGTACTACACCGCATCTTGCCAGGCCTAACTGTTGTTACATGGGTGGCGTCTGGCGTGGTAGCTGCCGCGTCTGGGTCGGTGCTCAGCGGTCTTCCAACATCCTTTGCTCTAACTGCATTGCTTACAGCGAGAACAGGCGACACGACAACTCCGGCGATCATGCTCGTTAGCGCGACAGCAGTTACCGGTGTCGTTTCATGTCTTCCATGGGTAATTAGCCAGTTCGTAGTTTTGCGAGCGCATGGCGTAGGAGCGAGGAGATGGTTGGTTCCTAATGTGATGGCCTGGGCAGTCACGTTTCCGCTCTTGTACATGGCAGCCGTGGTTCCGGACCGAACCGTCCGCCCGTTATTCGCGATCGCGGGAACGCTTATGGGTGTTGTGATGGGCTGGGCACAAGCACGCGCACTTTGCGTACGGAGAAAACCAAAGCACGATGCACAACGCAAAAGAACATCCACGCAGTTCATCTAAAAAGATGGGGCCTGCCAGCGAGCAGACGGGACTCGCCTGAAGCTATCTGTGCTCGTCTGTGCTCAGTAAAAGCTCTGGAGCGCGAGACACCGATCACCACAGTTGACATGAGTCTTGAGGACTACCTTGCACGACCTTTCGGTGCAGATCTGGACCGACCTGGGCTGGCATGGATGACATGATCTTCTAGTGGTTGCGAGTTGCGAGCGGGCTTCCGGAATTGCCTGTACACGCGTTCGAAAGTCTGTGCCTGTCGCAGATTTCGGTGCTACGGCTTTCTAGCGGGTGGCCTTCCAGGCGGACGCCTGCCGAATAGATTGGCGAACAATACCAGCGAAGACACGATTCGCGGGCGTCAGTAGGAATAATCGGCACGCAGGAACACGTGCGGATTCGGTACCTTTGTGCGAAGATCAGGCTCTGCGGAAACCGCATCATCGGGCACGATCCTGGTTGATCTGAACCGCTGCTGTGTAGTAGACCTACTGCCGACCGCTCTCGTGAGAGTCTCACTGCGGTTACAGCAGCCACAGGTACAATCTGGTCTCGCCCCGTCTGCCTTTCTCCTTCATCGGCGAGGATACGTTGTTGTCATAGAACGATTAGGTCGCGAAACTGGTGGGAACCCACTGTGCATCCTGGACACACTTGCGCGCGCCCCAGGAAGTTTCAATGCCCCAAAAGATGCGGCGACGCCATTTGGGCGTATTCATCTCGGCTGCCCATCACAATCCGGCATCAAGGTCTTTGCACCATGTCAAGTTCACTTAGCCGCTTTTCTGTTCAAGATAAGTCGCTCATGTTGCTTACGCAAGGACTTGGGGGACAAAGCTTCCACGGGCGAGTGACGGTTCTCGTAAACGAATGGACTACCAGTGCCGGTGAAATGGCCGCGGCTTTCGCGGAGGAGACTGGTCTTGCGACCATCATCGGTCGAAAGACCAAGGGAACGGTTCTTGGCGCTATGAGCGCTATGAACTTCGATGTCGGTCAAGAGTACTGGCTGCGGCTACCGATTTTTGGCTGGTTCACCGCCGGGTGTCGCTGTTTAGAGGGCACCGGAGTGATACCTAACATAGCGATGGGAATGCGGTCGCCAGAATCCATTCGTGGCGATCAGGAGCTACGCCGTGCGGTAGAGCAGCTCCCCTCGTAGAGAAGTATGAATTTCGGTGCAAAAATAGACCACGAAAGCAGTGGGAGCTGCGATCTATAGTGGTCGAAAAGTAGACCACCGAAATCGAGTTCCAGAGAACAAAAGACAAACGAAGTGTTTTATGGAACACCTAGAGAGGTGTACAGAGTGGAAGTGTATACACAGGTAAGGCGAGCGGTACAGGTGGACGGAATGACGGTTCGCCAGGCCGCGCGGCAGTTTGGATTGTCACGCAAGACGATCCGAAAGATGCTGATGTACTCGATCCCACCGGGCTACCGACGAAGCAAACCAGCAGCGAAACCCAAACTGGGTCCGTGGTTGGGAATCATCGATCAGATTCTAGAGCAGGATGAAAGTCAGCCGAAGAAGCAGCGGCATACCGCCAAAAGAATCTGGGACCGACTGAAGGAGGAACACGGATTTCAAGGCGGCTATACGATCGTCGCCGATTATGTGCGAGAGTCCCGGCTGCGACACAAAGAAGTGTTTGTGCCGCTGGCGCACCCTGCTGGTAGTGGACAGGCCGATTTTGACGAAGCTTTGGTCTCGATCGCCGGTCAGGAGCAAACGGCACATTTCTTTTGCCTGGATCTGCCGCAATCGGATGACTGCTTCGTTGTGGCATATCCCACCGAAAGCACGGAAGCGTTCTTGGAAGGACACAACCAGGCGTTTGCCTATTTCGGTGGAGTACCGCGGACGATTCTTTATGACAACACCCGGATCGCGGTGAAGGAGATCCTGGGGGATGGACAACGGAGGCCGACGCAGGCGTTCAGTGAGTTGAAGTCATACTATTTATTCGAGGCCAAGTTCGGCCGACCTGGCAAAGGCAACGACAAAGGGAATGTCGAAGGATTAGTTGGCTATGCGCGACGGAACTTCCTGGTTCCGGTACCGCGCGTGAGTAGCTGGGAAGCGCTGAATCGTCACTTACAGCAGCAATGCGAAAAGCGGCGCGAACGCAAACTACGAGGACATGAGGAAACGATTGCGTCACGCTTTGAGCGAGATCGAGAACAACTGCTGCCATTGCCGCCTGTAGCGTATGAAGCTTGCGCCAAGCGCACCACGCGGGTTAGTTCCCAAGCGTTGGTGCGCTACGAAACAAATGACTACTCCGCGCCAGTCGCTTACGCGCATCGCCAAGTGCTAGTGAAAGCATTTGTCTGGCAGGTGGTGATCAACGCCGGTAGTGAGGTCATCGCCAGACATGATCGGAGCTATGAACGGGAAAGCTTCGTCTTTGATCCCCTGCATTATCTGGCGCTACTCGAGCGGAAGACAAACGCCTTAGATCAAGCCGCGCCGTTGGCCGGCTGGACTTTGCCGCCAGCGTTCGCTGACTTACGGCGGTTGATGGAAGCGCGATTGGGGAAACACGGCCGGCGCGAATATGTGCAAGTACTCCGGCTCCTAGAGACGTTCTCTCTGGAACAGGTTCATGCGGCGGTTGAGCAAGCATTGCAACTGCGAGCGATCTCCTTCGATGCCGTCAAACACTTACTGCTTTGCCTGTTGGAACAGCGGCCGGCCAAACTCGATTTAGACAACTATCCTCATCTGCCCGTGGCCACCGTTGCCATCACTCAGGCGGCGGACTATCAAGCCTTGCTGAGTCATGGAGTGTTAGCGTGATGGATACCCCACATCTGCTGTTGGAACATCATCTTAAACAACTTCGATTGCCAACGATGTTGCGGGAGTACAGTAAACTAGCCGAGCAATGTGCCAAAGAAGGAGTGGATTTTCAACGTTTTCTGTTGCGGCTGGTGGAGTTAGAGATCTTAGATCGGGAACACCGAGCCACAGAACGCCGAATCAAGGCAGCAAAGTTTCCAGCGACCAAAAGCTTGGATACCTTTGACTTTCTGGCGATTCCATCGCTGAATAAAAAGCTTGTCTTAGATCTGGCCCGCTGTGAATGGATCCACAAACGAGAAAACACACTCGCTTTAGGGAATTCCGGAACTGGAAAGACGCACATTGCCTTGGCTCTTGGACTTTCAGCTTGTCAACAAGGAGTCCGTGTGCGATTCACAACCGCGGCAGCACTGGTTCACGAACTGATGGAGGCGCGCGCTGAAAAACGATTGCTGCGTTACCAGCGGCAACTGCTTCGGCAGGAACTGCTGATTGTCGATGAACTCGGCTTTGTTCCGTTATCCAAGACCGGCGCTGAAATGTTGTTTGAAGTATTCAGCCAACGCTATGAACGGGGTTCCGGCTCGTCACCAGCAATCTACCGTTTGCCGAATGGACCGAAGTTCTCAGTTCGGAGCGTTTGACGGGCGCTCTGTTGGACCGACTCACCCATCATGTTCACATTCTCGAGATGAATGGCGATAGCTATCGCTTGAAAACAAGCAAGCAGAAGCTACCTCCGTCCACACCAGATATTCAGCCCGAAGCCCAATAACAACCACAGACCGCGCAGCAAGGCTGCTGAGAAAAAGACACCAGCCGCCTTCTGCCCTTCCTTCCACACGCCATCTCGCTCGTTTCGACAAATCCTATGTCCTGCCCAACCGAAGATGGTCCCCGTTTCCTCCGTATTGCTGGTCACCTTTCACTCCGGTATTGACACGAATTGATAAGTTAAATCGCGATTGGAGCCTGGTACCACCTCGACAGTGCCTGCGCTACCGGTACGAATCAAGACTCAGCAACGTTGGTCCGTAACAGCCGATTCTGGCAGGCATGCGTCCATCCAGTCCGGCGTGTTTTCGATGGCCGCTATAGTACTGTTGAAAATCAAATAGCTTCGTCTCCAGACCGACTGTGGTCCAGAATAAAGTGTGGTCGAGGTATTCGCGCCGAACCGTGCTAATTAGTCGCTCTACAAACTGATGCGACAGCGGCAAATAAGGAATCGTCTTGATCTCCACCACCTCGAGCATCCGGAGATTAGCTTGCCATTGGTGGAATCGATAGAGCGGATCATGAACTTTGACATTTCGGGGTCTGGTGCACAACTTCGCGAGAAGCGCTCAAGGATGACCTGCCTCTCGTCGCTTTAATTTTCGCGCATACTCAAGATCGAACTTCTGGCGTCAGCCTCGAATCGTCTCACAGAACGCAATGATTCCCGTGGGCGGAAAGATCCTCTATGCTCGGAGGTTCAGACAGAAGCGATGGCAGGCCAACCACATAGCTGTGGATTTCGGGCGGAAACCATAGCCAGGGCATCGAGATCGATCCTTCTTTATGGCACCGGTCTTTCAGTTTGCGTCCAACGTGACACTGACACCGTTCGTAGTTCATCAAACTCTTCTGGCTCGCTGGTCGTCGAATAGTGTATGGTGATTTCTTCTGGACTCATCGCACACTCTTGCTCCGCTGAACGGACGCATCCCGCCGCACTGGATATCCAAATCTGGCATCAGTCATCGAATTGGCGTGAGCCTTCTTCTCATTCTCGTTGGTTGCTACTACTGGTGGGCTGTTCGTGCTACTGGAAGTTCAATCGAGTGGAACGGCGATCTGCCAGGCTATTACAACCATCTCGGTCGCGCGTTCGCCATGGGGCAGCTTCATCTGCCGATTGTGCCGTCCCAGGAATTGCTTGCTTTGACCGACCCATGGGATCCCGTTCAAAATGATGCTTACCGCATGCATGATCTGGTGCTGTTCAACCGCCGTTATTATCTCTATCACGGCGCGGGTCCGGCGATATTACTTTTTGCCCCGTGGCGACTGCTCACTGGTCGCGACCTTCCTGAACCCGCGGCGGTGGCAGTATTTTGCATTGCCGGCTTTTTGTTCTACTCGGCCGCCCTGCTGTGCCTCCTGAAAACGTGCAACAAATGCCCAAGTGCCGCTGTCTTGTCCATCAGCCTGCTCGCACTGGCTGTTTGCCAATCGGCCCCCTACTTGTGCAACCGAGTTGACGTGTACGAAGTCGCGATCGCCGGCGGATTATTTTGCATTGCGTCCGGCTTCTTCTTTTTCATAAAGGGCCTCACTTCTGCTAAATCAAACGTTTGGTTTGCAGCATCGGGCTTTGCGTTCGGCTTGGCAATATCTTGCCGCCCACATCTGGCCTTTGCGGGGCTCATTGTTTTCCTGGTGCTGATCGTCCGGATATGGAAAAGGCGACGCAGCGGATTGATTATTGGATGGATTGGGGCTTCGCTGTTTCTTGCCGCGCTCGTGACTTGCGGTACAGCTCTCGGCCTCTACAACTATCTAAGGTTCAACGATCCCTTCGAATTTGGGCTGCGATATCTGCTAGCAGGTGAGCCAGGGCAGCAACGACTCCTTATTTCCGCTGCCAATGTGATCCCAGGATTGTACTATTTGCTTATATGCCCGCCGGACTTCAGCTTGGTCTTCCCGTGGGTCCGGCTGGCACTTCGTATGCCTTTTGGCGCCACGCAGTTTCCGTTTTCTCCCGGCTACTTCCTGGAGCCAGTTGCAGGGAGACTGTCAGAACTGAGGGCAAGGGATAAATGAACTCGACCTTCAGCGTCAAGCTTGAGGATGTAGCTGGTTATGCTGTGACGAAGAATGCTTCCAGTTTGAGTGCTCGGAACAGGAACTGTCGTCTGGCGTTGGAGAGTGAGATTACTTCGTTCTGCTTGCGCCGGGGTCGAAAGTACTGCCGAACTTCCTCGAAGGCCCGACAGAAGCGCTGGGCCGAGCGTAACGCCCCGAAGCCCAGCATCGGATAGTATCGCTGTTTAACTCCTCGGTGATCTCGCTCAATTCGACGGTTCATGTATGCGCTGCACCGATGCTTCACCTTCGGACCAAGAATATCCCGGATCGCACGCGGATAGGAATCGTGGCCGTCGGTGGTGACCTGCATCGGCGCTGAGTTCACCATGGACTGAGCGCTGCGGAAGAATCGCTGGGCTGCACCCATGTCCCGGGTCGCGCTGAGCATCGAGTCCACCAAATTGCCTTCGCCATCAATGGCGCGGTACAGATAACACCACTTGCCCTTCACCTTCAAATACGTTTCATCCACGTACCAGCGCCGGCCCTACTTTCCCTTTTCGTTTGCGGCGAATGTGCTCGGCCAGCAGCGGAGCGAAACGTGCCTCCCAATCCCGTACCGCTTCATGGGTGAACTCGAAACCTCGCACCAGATACATCTCCGCGAGGTTCCGCAGGCAGAGCTTGTATCGCAACCGGCACAGCACGATTTCGAAGACGATGTCGGTCGGCAGCTCGAGGTAATTGAATGGAGTGCCGGTTCGCTCATTGGATTTACGCCGACACCCACTGCAGCGGAATTCAGAGTAGCCGAGGTCGGTTGTCTGATTGAGCTGTCTGATTTCCGGAGACTGACAATGAGGGCAGATCATGAGCGTCGGTCGGCCACTTCAGGGTACCGAACGCGCTGATGTCTCCCCGCTGTGACCTGAGTCCTGAGACTTTCAGTTGAGCGAGATGAAGCGTCGAGGCTCGGTGTGCGGACCCGAGCCCCGAGGGACAACGTTCAGGCTTCGCTCGGTTCGGGGTCGCCGTCACTCTCGGCTCGACGTTCCGCACGGTCGAGCTTTCCGACCGAATCGGCGCGGACCTCCGTGATCCGCTGCCGAATGCCGTCGCGCTCGTATTCCCGGCTCCGCACTGCTCCCTGCACCATGACGTAGGAGCCTTTCGTCAAAGTCCGCGCGTACTCGGCCAGTTTGCCGAAGGTGACAACGCGGTGCCAGTCTGTGCGGCTCTGCCAGTTGCCATCAGCGTCTTTCCATGATTCTTTGGTGGCAACCGAAAGGGTTACGACCAGTGTGCCGTTGGGAATGTAGTGAGCTTCGGCGTCATTGCCAGTGAAATTCCATGGCCGCGAGCGGCCGCCGCCGAGCATGAAAATGCAGCCGAGTAGCAGACTATCTATAAGAAGCCGAGGAGAAAAGATCGTGATTGGCATTGGCGGGTGAACCCCGACGAGTGAAATTGATCTGGCCGATGCAAGAGCACCACCGATTGGAGCCATCGAGCCCGTGGAACAACCTTACGACATGAAGCATCGGCTTCTCCTGGGCACAAGGAGGAAACGCCTGATTCAGGCAGTCATTGAGAAATGTGCCGGCATTGATGTTGGCAAGACTTTCGTCGTTGTATGCGTGATGACCGGAGCGGCGGAAGCGGAACCTCGAGTCGAGACCCGACGTTTTGGAACCTTCAACGGGGAACTGGACCACCTCCGCCTATGGCTTGTGAGCGAAGGTTGCACGCATGCTGTCATGGAGAGTACGGGCTCGTACTGGAAGCCAATCTTCAACATTCTCGAAGAGAGCGTTGAGGTCATCCTAACGAACGCTCATGATGTGAAAGGACGCAAGGGACACAAAACCGATTGGAAGGATAGCCGCTGGCTAGCTCACCTGCTGCGACATGGAATGATACGACCAAGCTTCATTCCTGAGCGCGGTATCCGAGACTTGCGCGACCTGACTCGGCGACGCAAACAACTCACGCACGAGGCTACCCGAGTAAAAAACCGGATTTCAAAGGTGCTCGAAGAGGCCAACGTGAAGCTCGGGAGCGTTCTCACGGACATCTTCGGTGTAACTGGCAGAATGATCCTGTTCGCCCTGCTTGAAGGCAAATTGACGGCCTCAGAGATGGCTCATCTAGCGAAGAAAAAGGCCAAGCTGAAGATTCCCTCACTCACGGCATCTCTGGAGAATCATCGGTTGACCGAGGCACAACGCCTCCTGATCCGGCAGTCGTTCTGTCAACTCGACTTCCTTGCGTCATGCATCACCGAGTTGGAAGCGGAGATCCGACGCCGCATTCTGGCCGTTCCTGAGTACAGAGAGGCGTCGAGCTTACTCCAGACGATTCCCGGTATTCGTGAAGATGCGGCGGCCTGTATCATCGCAGAATCCGGCGTACTGACCGAGTACGCTGCGTATTTCCACAGCGAGCGGGACCATCCGGAAGGGAAATGTCCTGCTCTTTCCTTCGCCGGATGACTACCTCAGCTGCGGCAGTCGTGTTGAATGCCGGAAACGTTTGGGCTGTCTATGGGGGTACTATTCCTCCGCTGCGTGAGTAATTTGACCTTACGGCCATGGACGACGCAGAGTTCACTCCAATCGGTAAAGTATGCACCTAAAGCATTACGAGCTTTCAAGCCGTCATAGTGATCCGTCCAACGAGTGATGCGTCCTTGTTCTATTCGTACGATAGAAGCACCTGCCAACGACACTGGCACTTTCCGCTGCAGGTTGCCGGAACAGGCTTCGGTTACCGTGTTTTGCAGGATCCATTCGCAAATCTCGTGGTCGGCACTTCGGAAAACGGCTGTCGGAAGAATAGACAAGTCAAGGTACAGTTCTCGCGTTTTGTTGAAGAAGTCAATTAGACGCAGTTTATCTGTGATTTCCAGGCCCAGCCCATTGTCCGTGAAGGTAAACTGATCGCTGAAAAGACTGACTGCTTTTCCTACCCGACCTTCGCTTAAGGCTTGTAGCACGGACTGGACCGCAGGCTCTGATGTCGTGAGTGCGGAAGTGTTGGTGGCGTTGAGCATTGTGAGGATCTCATTGTTATCTGGCTAAGCTGGTTTAACTGGAAATCGCTGCTAGGAATGTCGGGCGTAACCAGCATTGTTGCTCTGCAGTGCTCGCTAACCACACCGCGGGCGAGTGCCGTCTCATCGCTGACCGATTCCATGACACGATACTGCGCCCCTTCGCGGGCCAGCGCAATCATGCTTTGGTGTTGGTTGGTCGGCGGCATCGCTCGGTGGCCGGTTCGGGTCGCATTTGGACAGATATCCGAAGCCAGTCATGCCTGCGGATATCCCGTGCTGCACATAGTCCGCGGGTCTTTGCGTCGCGACGAAATGTTCCTAGACAGACGTCACACTCGTTATTCACGGTCTTTATACGTCTAGCCGAGAATTTGGGAAACATGTGCGCAAGTTCAGTAGAGATTGATACAAAGCATCGACCGACACCTTCGTCCAATAGATTTGTCTATGCGATTCGGTCTTAATTGAAGCCGTACATACGGTTTCCGTTAGTCAGATCTGAAGAGGAGGCAGCACCATGCGAAGCGCTATCAAACGGGAAGTCATCGGCGAAAGCCCCCGATTGAGAGCCGTTCTCGAACAAGTGAGTCTGGTCGCACCATCCAGGTCAGCGGTCTTGATTCAGGGCGAGACTGGCACTGGAAAAGAATTGATTGCGCGGGCAGTCCATAGTCAGAGCTCACGCGCGACTGGGCCATTTGTCACGGTCAATTGCGCCGCAATTCCAGCGGGGCTGCTAGAAAGCGAGTTGTTCGGCCACGAACGAGGCGCCTTCACCGGGGCGTTTTCGCCACGGATGGGCCGCCTTCAGTTGGCCCACCAAGGAACTCTGTTTCTAGATGAGATTGGTGACTTGCCTACTGAACTTCAGCCCAAACTGTTGCGAGCGCTTCAGGAGCGGGAGTTCGAACGGCTCGGTGGCACCCAGACGATTCACGTTGATGTCCGCATCGTCGCTGCCACCAATCAAGACCTAGCTCAAATGGTGAACGAGCGCCGTTTTCGCGCGGACCTTTACTACCGGCTTAATGTGTTTCCAATCACGCTGCCCCCGCTACGCTGTCGAGTTGAGGATATTCCGATTCTGGCCCGCCACTTCATTGCCGAGTTTGCCGGGCGCATGAACAAGAGTATCGGCAACGTTCCCGAGCAAGTTATGGAAAGCCTTTGTCGTTACCACTGGCCCGGCAATATCCGGGAGCTACAGAATTTTATCGAACGGGCGGTCCTGTTTACGACAGGCAACCAATTTCATCCGCCGCTTTCGGAGCTCGCGAGGTTGATTCCTGCGAGATCAGCCCGTTACTGGGACGCTGGCCGATATGGAGCGTATCTACATAATCGAGACACTCGAAACAACGCAATGGGTTATCGGTGGTCGTGAGGGTGCCGCGGCAAGACTGGGGCTGGCCCGGACCACTTTAATATCCAAGATGCAGAAACTCGGAATTTCTCGAAACACATCACCTGCGGCATGGTCGGCACACCATGAGACTTCGCGCGACGCTGTTTCACACGTCGTGGGTATGTGACCTGGACCAAGAAAGGGGCTCGAACCAACATGCCATCTGAAAGCTCGTCATTTCATAAATCGAGTGTCAGTCTACCTCTGAGTTCGGTCGAGTTGACATCCGCAGCGGAGCGGGAGATCGCAGCGTTTATCAGGGTCGTCACAGAGTTGTTCGGTTCGGAGCAGGCGAAGCTCTCGGCGGAGGATTGGATCGATGAGTTGCTGTCGATCGATGACCTATCTGTATCTGCACTTTCCGATTGGCGAGCGGTTACTGTGGGTGCCTCGGTACGACTAGCAAATCGGCTCGCGCATAACGTGGGTATCGCCAATATCATCGTCCAATAGATTT
This sequence comes from Bryobacteraceae bacterium, assembly GCA_963844855.1. Classification (GTDB taxonomy): domain Bacteria; phylum Acidobacteriota; class Terriglobia; order Bryobacterales; family Bryobacteraceae; genus DASQDN01. Next base: position 171,251 of record CAWJQP010000054.1, on the reverse strand, counting down.
CGTCTCTATCCTCTGGCTTAGTCGCATCAGCGGAGAAAAGTCCGCAGTTGCGCCACGAGAATCGGGACATGATATGAAACACACATTATTGATCGCCTAATTTGCGCCACCGGCGCAGTGACCGGGGCTGATGTCACGGATCTTCCGCGGTAGATTGCCGACGTGATGAGCCAGTCCCCCAGCGCAGAATCGGGACAGCGCTTCGTTCACCCGAAGGGCATCGTTTGTGAAGGCATGTTTGTTGCGTCGCGCGAGGTAGCCTCCGTATCTCGTTCCGCTCATTTTCAGCAGGGCACTGTACCGGTGACCGTATTTCTCCGATGGAGTCCCTGATAGGGATGTTCCGGATAACTCTCCGAACGTCGGTCCGCAGGGAATGGCAATCCGATTCATGACGGGCAGCGGTACGGATATAGCAACGATGTCCCACAACGGCTTCGTTGTGGCCACGGGAGAGGAGTTCCTCGCGCTGCAAGAGGCCGTGTTCGCCATTGATCGGCCCAAGCCGCATCCTTGGCCGGTCGAAGAATTCCTTGGGGGCCATCCTCGAGCTTTGAAATATGTTCAGGACAATCAAGCCGTGCCGGCCGGGTGATCAGGAAGCCTTCTTCGCCAACAATGCATTGCGGTTCATTAACAGCAACGGGAACGTTCAGACTGGCCGGTATCCGATCCTGCCAGTCGGTGGGACGCACTTCCTGGACGAGCAACCGCAAAATCCAGGTCTTCCGACTTCCTCCGCGAAGGTCTGAGGTCCCGCTTGGAGGAAGGGCCGGTGCGCTACCGCGTGCTTCGGCAACTCGCGAGGCCCACCGACCGTACCGACGACTCATCACTGGTTTGGCCCGACTGATCAGCGACAATCGTAAAATCTTGCTGGCGACGATTATTATTCCCTATCTGAAATCGAGCTGAGACGATGCGGAAGCGTGTAGGAGAACGCTTCCGCGGATGGTCACAGACCAACAGATAAGGAGGCTTTATAAATTGCTGAAGACGGAATCGACGCAGCAGATCGCCGCCGCAAAGGCGGGGATGGATGTAAAGACGGCGCGGAAGTATACAAAGATGCAGCGCCTGCCGAGTGAGGTGAAGAAAGAGCGGCATTGGCGAACCAGGCCTGACAGGTTTGAATCGGTATGGCCGGGGATTCAGGAGCAATTGCGCGCCAACCCGGGATTAGAAGCGAAAACGATTTTCTCTGCGCTGCAGCGGGAGCAACCAGAGCGTTTCGCGGACGGGCAACTGCGCACGTTGCAACGCAAGATTAAGCATTGGAGAGCAACGGAAGGGCCGCCGCAGGAAATCTACTTTGCCCAGCAACATCATCCTGGCGAAGTGTGCGCATCCGACTTCACGCATCTACGGGAACTCGACATTACCATCGAGGGGCAAAGCTTTCCACACATGCTGTATCACTTTGTGTTGACGTATTCCAATTGGGAAACAGGAACCATTTGCCATACCGAAAGCTTCGCCAGCCTGAGCGAAGGGCTGCAGAATGCATTTTGGGAATTAGGCGGAGTTCCTGCTTTCCACCGCACGGACCGGATGACTGCCGCAGTCAACAATCTAACGGAGTCGGGACAGTTTCAAAAAGGCTATCAGGCACTGCTGCGGTATTACAGGATCGAAGGGCAGCGGATTCAAACTGGGCAGCCCAACGAAAATGGCGACATCGAGCAACGCCATCACCGCTTCAAGCGGGCGTTAGATCAAGCATTGCTATTGCGTGGCAGCCGCGATTTCGCCACGCAGGAACAGTATCAGGAGTTTGTAGGAAAACTGTTCGAGCAACTTAACCATGGCCGCAAGCAGAAATTGATAGAAGAGTTGGACCGTCTTCAGCCGCTTCCAGAGCGGCGGTATGAGGGAGCCAAACGCGTTCGAGTACGAGTGAACACGGGCAGCTTGATTGCGGTGGAACGGAGCAATTACTCAGTCCATAGCCGATTGATTGGCGAAGTCGTTGAGGCAAGAGTCTATGCCGGCCACATCGAGGTTTGGTATGGAGGCCAGAAGGTGGAGCAGATGCCGCGATTGCCAGGCCGTTCTCAATATCAGATCGATTACCGCCACATCATTGATTGGTTAGTCCGAAAACCGGGCGCGTTTGCCAACTATCGCTACCGGGAGCAACTGTTTCCAACCAGCTATTTCCGCAAGACCTATGATCTTTTGCGAGAAGTCTCACCTCGCCGTTGTGACCGCCGCTATCTGGAAATCCTGAACCAGGCGGCCAAAGAAGGGGAAGCTTCGGTGGACAATGCGCTGCGGTTGCTACTACAAACCGCCACCGGCAAACAAACGATCGTCAACAAGGAAGCATTTTCAGACTTTCTAAACCGGTGTGAGCAAGCTCCTGCAATCACGGACGTACATATTGCCGAGGTGTCACTTTCGAGCTTTGATCAACTCTTCAATCAAGCCGAGATAGGGCTATGGCAATGAGCGAAGTGGCCGGCATCAAAACGGCGTTGACACAGAACTTGAGAAATCTGCATTTGCCAACGATCCGTGAATGTTACGAAGAAGTGGCTCGTCAGGCCGAACGAGAAACACTCAGTTACGAGCGCTATCTGCATGAAGTAGTGCAGCGGGAGTGTGACGATCGGCTGGAAAACAGGACAGCCAGGATGTTGCGAGAATCCCAACTGCCCTTGGACAAATCGTTGGAGACGTTCGATGTGCGGCGCCTGCCTCCGAAAGCATCCCGGCAGCTGCGCACTTTGCTGGATGGCGGATTTCTCGAGCGAACTGAAAACGTGCTGGTGTTCGGCAATCCCGGTAGCGGCAAGACGAATCTGCTTCAGGCGGTTGGTCAGGAACTGATCCGGAAAGGACACCGGATCCTATTCATCTCCTGCGAGATGCTCGTACAGGAGCTGCTCATCGCCAAGCGGGATCTCAAACTCAGTAAGCTCATCAAGAAGTACTCCCGCTACGAAGGAATCATCATTGACGATCTGGGTTATATCCGACAAACACGCGAGGAGATGGAAGTAGTTTTCACTCTCCTGGCAGAGCGCTATGAGCGAGGAAGCGTGTTGCTAACCAGTAATCTTCCTTTCTCGAAATGGGAAGGGATTTTCAAAGATCCGATGACGACGGCTGCAGCCATTGATCGTCTCGTGCACCACAGCATCATCATCGAACTCAACATTCCCAGCTATCGGTTGGAACAGGCGAAGAACAATGTTCAGTCCTTAGGAAACGACCACAAGGAAGATCTGACGAAAACTCCGGAAGCTTCTAAGCAGCTACCTTCTGACACGACCGGCCAGTAGATGTCGCTGGAATCGAAGGCAGTAAATGTCGTTATGAAAATAACCCCTCAGGTAATATTCACCCTGAGGCAACCATAGGGAAAACTAATTGTCGTCAGTAGACTAGGGTACTTGACGCTGAATGCGTTTGGCCCGACGATCGAACACGCGTCGAACGCGGCGTTATCACCATCGAGTCCATAGTGGCTGGTGGAGCCGGTGCGGAACGGTCGCTGGCGTTCGACCCGCTTCGTTTGGTAGATGGTATCGAGAAGTCGGATGATCCGCTGCCGACAATACGCTCACTTGTATACGCTGTTTCAGCGAGTACGCGGCTAAGCCTTGAGTACAAACGTTAGGAAGCGACTTTCAACCTGTATCACAGTATCTGCAGCATCCATATCGATGGGTTACCCTGCCTTTGATCTGCGGGGTCTCTTGGCATTCAACGAGGCACTGACGGGTAAGAGTGCTTATCATCAGGCCGACGTGTCGCAGCGACGCTTACCGCGCACCGACACCTCGTCAATAACAAACACAACTGGTTTGGCGCGCGGCTTGGACAATGTTTTCGACTCGAGGCCGAGCGCGATCGTCGCTTCAGTGCATTTCTTGTCTAGAACCGTAGCAGCTCAGTTCACTCCAAGTGCGGCATTGAGCGCCCTCAGCAAAGCCGTATCGCTGAAAGGCTTGAATAGGCACTCGACGGCGCCCTGTTCGATGAGACGGGGACGTATGGTCTCGTCTGCATTTGCGGTGATGAACACGATCGGAATCTCCTGTCCGCGATGCTTCAGTTCCCGTTGGAGATCGGGGCCAGACATGCCCGGCATGGCGATGTCAAGAATCAAACAGGTGGTCTGGCTGATGCTCTCGGACGCGAGGAATTCTTCAGCCGATGAGAACGCCTCCGCGAAGAAACCGAACTCTCTCAGCAAGTCGGGTAGCGACTCCCGAACTGACTCGTCGTCATCAACTACTGACACGAGTGAATGTTTAGCCATTATGCATGCCTCTCATAGTGCTTCGCATCCGCAGGAGCACGCGCCCCGGTATTCCCACCACTGTCGGCGCCCTTCACATCCTCAGATGCGCGAGGAATAGTAAATGAAAATATGGCTCCCGGGCCATCGTTGGGCGAGGCCCAAAAACGGCCATGATGACTCTCGATGATGGCTCGACTGACGGACAGGCCAATCCCCATTCCCTCACTCTTCGTTGTGTAGAACGCTTCGAAGACCCTTTCGAAACTTCCGGGTTCGAGACCCACCCCCGTATCCTGCACGCTTAGCCGGACAAAATCTCCCTCGTCCCTTTCGGTTCTGATCACCAACTGTCGTGGACGGTCGGCGACGCCGCTCATCGCGTCTGAAGCGTTCATCAGTAGGTTCAAGACGACTTGCTGGAGCTGGACACGATCGCCTGTGACACGTGGGAGGTCCACCGCGAGTTGAGAACACAGGATCACGCGTTTCCTCTGAAGGTCCATCCGTGAAAGGGCAATCACTTCTTCCGTAGCCTGATTCAGGTCCACAGATTCCGTGGCGACGCTCTTTTTAGCGAACAGAGTGCGTAGTCGAGTGATCACATCAGAAGCACGAGAGCCATCACGAATCGTTCGCCGCGCTGTTTCGCATGCCCCGTCGACGTTTGGAGGATCTGCGGCCAACATGCGTAGACAGGTGCTCGCATTGGTGATGATGCCAGAGAGCGGCTGGCTGACTTCATGCGCGATCGACGCGGTCAATGCGCCTAGCGTGGTGACCCTGGACATGTGCGCGAGTTCCGACCGGACTTTGCCGAGTGCTTCTTCCGAGAGCCGGCGCTCTGTAATGTCCTGGACCGCGCCGATATACTCCAACAGACCGTTGGGATCTCGTGCTGCGTGGCCGACCAGGTGCAGGTATTTGACGGAATCATCGGGTAACTGCACGCGGTGTTCGTATTCGAAGTCTTCGCCGTTTTGGGCGCGCTCTAGCATGTCGTACATCAACGGCATGTCGTCCGGGTGAACCCGAGAACCGATGAGTTCAAGCGTCACGCGGATCCCGGGGTCGAACTCGAAAATGCGATAGATGGCTTCTGACCAGTTAATTTCGCCTGTCGCCACTCGCCAGGAAAAACTGCCGGTGGAGCTGAGACGTTGGCCTTCGGCCAGAAATGCCTCACTTCGCCGCAATTCTTCCTCCGACTGTTTGCGTTCCGTGATGTCGCGCAGATAGCCGGTGAAGGACGGCGGTCCCTCTAAGGGGATGCGTGTGATCGCGAGCTCGGCGGGAAACTCGCTCCCGTCGGCACGTACCGCCGTCACCTCGACACGTCTTCCGAGCACTCGCGCCTGCCCCGTGGCTAGGTAGCGCGCTAACCCTCGACGGTGCTTCTCGCGGAGGGACGATGGGATGATCACATCAGCCAATTGCTTGCCCACAACGTCGTCGCGACGGTGGCCGAAGGTGCGCTCCGCAGCCGGATTAAACTCCGTGATGCAGCCCTCATGATCAATCGTCATAACGCAGTCGAGTGCCGAGTCCAGGATCGCTGCCTTGCGCGCTTCGCTGCCAATTAGCGCCGCATCGCTATTCGCGCGTTCGATTGCTATGCTCGCGATGTGGGTGAATTGCTCAATGAGGCTTTGCTGGATCGGAGTGGGATTTTTGGGTTCGTCGTAGTAAATCGCAAACGCACCCAAGACCGTGCCAGCCGCGGACGAGATCGGCGTCGACCAGCACGCCCGCAGCCCATGCGCCAACGCCATCGGGCACCATTGGTACGCCGCCCATCGTGTTTCCGACGTCAGGTCAGCCGCGATGACTTGTTCGTTCAGGTAGGCCGCCATCGCGCACGGACCCGAATCGACGTTCACAGGCCGACCAATAATCGAGTCAATGAAACTCGCGGGAAGGCTTGGCGCGGCTCCGTGTTCAAGAGTCGTGCCGGTCGGATCGACCAATACGACGCTGCAATAGCAGCCGCTAGCGCTATCTTCCACTAACCGGCACAACGCGTCGAGGATGAAGGGAAATGAACAACCCCGCGCCAACATTTCAAGAAAGCGCTTTTCCTCAGCGAGCAGAATCTCTCCACGCTTGCGATCGTCGACATCGGTTTGTATGACGTACCAGCAAACGATACATCCTTCCCGGTCTCGCAACGGGAAACCACTTATTCGGAACCAGCGGTAGGCGCCATCAGCACGGCGTTGACGGCTCTCAATTTCAAACGGACAACCGGCCTCGACTGCCTCGCGCCACGTGGCAATCACGTTCGAGAGGTCATCCGGATGAACGATGTCGGCGGTCACCCAATCTTTCAACTCCTCGGTCGTTTTGCCGAAGTACTCCAGGACTAAGCGATTGACTTGTTTGACCTCGCCAGTGGGCGTGGTAACCGTGACAAGGGCCGGAATGCCATCTACGATCTGGCTGCGCGCGAGGTGCAGCGCTTCCTCAGACCGTTTCCGACCTTCAATATCGGTGCTCAATCCATACCATTTGATGACTTGGGCCGAGGGGTCGCGCAACGGACTTAAAGATAAGAGGAACCAGCGATACTTCCCGTCGAAACGCCGCAAGCGCACTTCCATTTCGAGCGGCTCGGCCGAAGCCAGCATGGATCGCCAGCGCTCGAGTAGTGGGGGCAAATCGTCAGGGTAGATCGCGGCCCGCCAACCCAACCCACGGCCTTGCGCAAGCGTGAGGCCGGTGTATTCGCACCAGCGCTGATTCAGGTGTTCGATCTGACCGTCAGGCAGCGCAGTCCACACCAATGCGGGGATCGTATCGGCAAAGTGGCTGAGCTCGCTTTGCACACCGATCTCTTCTTGGCCGCCCATAGAAGTAGGATGACGTACTGTTCGTCCGCTGTCTATAATACTTTAGTGTCGTTGGCCGAGCCATGTTAGCCGACCATGCCCGGAGCGAGCACCTATGATGTGGCAAGCTGTCACGCTGGTCGTCCTAGACGTCGCGTTATGCTTGATGTGGGACATCTGATTCGGAACCATTGCGCGTTGGGCTGAGAGTCGGCCGCTGGTTTAATCTCAAGGGCATCAACGCCACCCTTATCTTTCGAAAGTCGTCACCGAACGAGTGTTTCCTCTCGCTTGGCAATAGTATCAACTGGTCTGTCGATGTTTTCCCGTGCGAAACAGGGCCACCCGCAGGCGCTGCACAGACGATCTCCTCAACCGGCATTGGCCGGATCAGCGGGTGCTTAATTCCAGCACTGTGCTTGAGCCCGCTACCGCCGCCCCTCTTCTTACTGCCAACCGCCACCAAGGACCTTATAAAGCTGCACCACAGTTAGACATTCATCGAGCCGAATCTGTGCTAAAGTCAACTCCGCCTGGAACAAATCGCGATCCGCGTCCAAGGCCTCGAGCTGCGTATTCACACCACCGCGATAGCGCAGGTAGGCCAACCGCAGTCGATCCTGCAGGGCCGCCACCAGCGCCTCCTGGTTCTCGCGACTCTCGCGCACACGCTGGTGCGCGATCAATCCATTTGACACCTCGGAAAATGCAGTCTGAACTGTTCTTTCGTATTGAATAGCTGCTCGCTCCCGCTGCGCCTGGGCAACCTTCACGCTCGATTTGATCCTACCGGCGGTGAAGATCGGCTGCGTAATCTGAGGAACAACACTCCACGCGGTCTTCGGTCCGCTCAGCAGGCTCGCAAGCTGGGTGCTCTGGCCGCCTAGGGCTCCGCTCAGACTTATGGTCGGTAAGTATTGCGCCATTGCCACCCCGATCTGCGCATTAGCCGCTCTGAGATCTTGCTCGGCTACCTGAATATCCGGACGCCGTTCCAGCAGTTGCGAAGGCAGGCCCGGCGGCACGCCAGGTGGCAATCCCTGTGCCCATAAGGCGCGCCCGCGCACGATCTCGCCTGGAGACTCCCCGAGTAGAAGCCGAATCCGATTTTCGGTCTGTTCAATCTGCAGCTGAATGCCCGGAATGATCTGAGCGGCGGTTTCGACCAACTGTTCGGCCTGACGAAGATCCAGCAATGTCGCCACGCCTCCGCTCTGTCGATGCCTAGTGAGCTTAAGCGATTCTTCACGCGTTGCTAATGTGCGCCGAGATATCTCCAGTGCGTAGTCGAGTTCCCTCAGGGTAAGATATGCCGTAGCGACGTCGCCGATGAGCGTCGTGATCACTGCCCGCCGATAGTTCTCTGCGCCTAACAGGTTCGCGCGCGCTGCTTCGGTCGCACGGCGCAGTTTTCCCCAGACGTCAACCTCGTAGGACAGCAATCCCAGCGACACGCTTCCAAAGTTGCGATTCTGAGAAGGCAGGATCTCGGCTGACAGTGGAGTAGCGCCGTCCCGGGAGAGTCGGTTGATTTGCACACCGGCCCCAGCGCCAAAGCTTGGGAACTGATTCGAGCGAACGATGCCTAGGCCCGCACGTGCCTCTTCGATACGTGCGACCGTATCGCGAAGATCGAAGTTCTGTTTGAGCGCAGTGCGAATCAGTTCCTGAAGCTGCTGATCCTGAAACACCTCGAACCACTTAAGGTTCGCGATCGAATCCCCCTGCAATTGCGAGAGTGGCGCCGGAGCCCGGAAATGTGGCGGAACGCCCAGCTGGGGTCGTCGATAGTTCGGGCCGACTGAGCAGCTCGCGCAGATAATGCCAATGATCGCTGGTACCAGTTGGCGTTTCAAGGATTAGTCCCCTTCCGCGGGCGCAGGTTCCGCGAGCGCGTCGAGGGCGCCTCGGCGTGGCGTCGCTCCCGATAACCTTTCGACAGCATAAAAAATCGCGGGAATCAGGAAGATTCCGAGCAAGCTCGCCGCCGCCATCCCCCCAATCACCGTGGTTCCCATGATCTGTCGCGCCACCGCGCCCGCACCAGTCGCGGTCCACAGTGGTACGCACCCCAAAATGAACGCAAAAGACGTCATCAGGATGGGCCTCAATCGCAACCGCGCGCCTTCGAGCGCGGCATCCGCGAGCGACTTTCCCTGTTCGAATTCGTCCTTCGCGAATTCAACGATCAAGATCGCGTTCTTCGCTGCGAGGCCGATGAGCATCACCAGCCCGATCTGCGAGTAAACGTTGTTTTCGATCTGTACCATATAGGGAGGCAAAAGCAAGTCCTCTACAGCGCGGCGCAGCCACAATACGCCCACCGCGCCGAAGATTGCGACTGGTGTGCTCAGTAGAACACTGAAGGGGAGTGTCCAGCTCTCATAGAGCGCTGCCAGTATCAGGAACACAAATAGCAGCGAGAACCCGAAGATGACCGATGACGACACGCCTTCCCGCGCCTTTTTTTCCTGGAAGGACATACCGGAGTAATCGAAACCCATTTCAGGGGGCATGGTTCGCGCGAACACTTCTTCCAGCGCATCCATCGCCTGATTGGTACTGAACCCGGGCGCTGCCGCGCCGTTCAACTGCGCAGCGCGGTATTCGTTGAAGCGCATGGTGAATTCCGGGCCGTCGTGCGTCTCAAATTTGGTCAGCGCCGACAGCGGGACCATCCCGCCGTCTGCGTTCCTCACATAGAACTGTCCAACGTTTTCGGACCTTGTGCGATAGTCCCCGTCCGCCTGTACATAGACCTGCCACTGGCGTCCGAAGCGGTTGAAGTAGTTGACGAATAAGCCGCCCATGAAAGCCTGGATCGTTCGGTAAACATCGTTGATTGCGACACCCTGCTTGATGACCTTGTCGCGATCCACCGTCACTAACTTCTGCGGCACACTAGGCAGGAACGTAGTAGTTACATTGCCGATCTCCGGGCGCTTGCGAGCGGCGGCCATGAACTTGTCGAGGTTTTCGGACAGAAATCTCACGCCGCCACCAGACCGATCCTCGAGAATGAACGTGAAGCCTCCGGAGGTGCCCACCCCGGGGATCGACGGCGGAGAGAAGCCAAATGCCACACTCTCAGGCTGCTTTGCAAAAGCTGCGTTTAGCCGTGCTTTGATCGCCTGAAACTGCTCTGCCTGAGTCTTTCGATCGCCCCAGTTCTTCATGCTAATGAACCCGAACGCGTTATAGCTGGTGCGCACCAAGCTAAGCAGGCTGAATCCCGAGATGGTTGTGACGTACTCCACGCCAGGAATGTCGGCCGCGATCCTTTGAAGCTTTGCGACTACTTCTTCGGTTCTCTGAAGAGACGCCGCATTAGGCAGCTGAATGTTGACATAGAAGAAACCCTGATCCTCGTCGGGAACGAAGCTGGTAGGCAGCTTGCCGCCGATCCATATGCCGGCCACAGCGAAACCCGCAAGAAGAATCACGGAAAAGCCGCTCTTTCGCAGGAGCGTTCCGGAGAGGCGGACATAGCCGTCAGTAGCGCGGTTGAAGCAGCGATTGAACCAGCCGAAAAAAGACGACAAAAGTCCTTTGCTCTGCTTCTTCGGCTTCAGGATGAGCGCCGCCAGGGCAGGACTGAGCGAAAGGGCATTGAAGGCGGAGAGGATCACGGAAATCGCGATGGTCACGGCGAACTGCTGGTAGAGCCTGCCTGTGATGCCCGGTATGAAAGCGGTCGGTATAAACACTGCCGACAGTACCAGTGCGATCCCGATCACCGGGCCTGAGATCTCTTGCATAGCTTTCAGGGCTGCCTGCTTCGGCGCGAGGCCAACCTCGATGTGGCGCTCTACGGCTTCCACCACGACAATTGCGTCATCCACTACGAGTCCGATCGCCAGCACCAGACCGAACAGGGACAGGGTATTGATGCTGAAACCGAAAAGCGGGAAAAACGCGAACGTGCCAATCAGGGATACCGGCACCGCCAGTAGGGGAATCAGTGTGGAACGCCAACTCTGCAAAAAGAGGTAGACAACTGACGCCACCAACGCGATCGCGATGAGCAGCGTTATCACGATTTCTTTGATCCCTTCATTCACGGCCAGGGTGGTGTCCACCGGAATCACATAATCGACGTCGCCCGGAAATCGTGCCTTTGCTTCCGAAAGCATCTTCTTCACACCGGCAGCAGTGTCGACGGCATTCGATCCCGGCAACTGATAAACGGCAATGATTGCGCTCGGCTTGCCATTGAGGTGACCGGACACGCTATAGTCCTGAGATCCGAGTTCGACGCGCGCCACGTCGCGGACCCGGACGATCCCGGTCTCAGGCGTCTCGCGAACCACAATGGCGCCGAATTCTTCGGGTGAGGTAAGCCGGCCTTGTGCGCGCACCGAGTACGTAAACTCCTGGCCTTTGGGTGTCGGCTCGCTGCCGACCTGGCCCGCAGGATTCACTGTGTTCTGGGTTTGTATGGCAGTAACGATTTCGGGCACCGTAATCTGCAGCTTCGCCAGTCGATCGGGCCTGACCCAGATACGCATGGCATATTGGCCTGCGCCGAACACCTGAACCGTGCCAACGCCCTTCACCCGGGTCAGCGGGTCGTTCAAGTTAATGTATGCGTAATTGGCGAGAAAGCGGTCGCTGTAAGTACCGTGAGGTGAGTTCAGTGCGATCAGCATCAACGGCGCCAGCACTGACTTCTGAACCGTGACGCCGTAGTTCGTTACGTCAGCAGGCAACTGCGACGCCGCCTGCGTTACGCGGCTTTGCGCAAGAATTAAATCCGTATTCGGATCCGTTGCAACATCGAAATCGACAATCATCCGCATTTGCCCGTTGGCCGTGGCATTCAGCGAATACATGTAATTCATGTTGTCGACGCCACTCATCTGCTGTTCGATAGGAGTGGCTACCGACTGCTCGATCGTCTGAGCGTCGGCGCCGACGTAGATTGCCGAGACCTGAACCTCAGGAGGCGCGATCGCGGGGAACTGAGACACGGACAAGCTAGCGATCGCCACGGCGCCAATGATCACCGTGAATAAGGCGATCACCATCGCGACGATGGGGCGATTAATGAAGAATCGCGACATTCTTATTCCCCTTGAATGGTTTTGGATCGACCCGCATCCCTTGGAGAACCTTCTGCGTACCCTCCGCAATGACGCGGTCACCGGGTCTGAGACCTTCGTCCACAATCCAATCGGAGCCGATCGTCTCGCCGAGCTTCACGGGTTGGATGTTGACGTTGTTCTCGTGGTCTACAACGGCAATACGATACGTGCCCTGAAGCTCCATAACGGCCCGCTGCGGTACAAGGATCGCGCCCTTCTGAGTTCTCATGGCGGCGCGTACCTTCGCGTACTGGCCAGGACGCAGGCTGCCACCGGTGTTGGGGAACAGTGCCGCCAACCGTATTGCGCCGGTTCTGATATCTACCTGGCGGTCGGCGAAGGAAAACTTCCCTTTGTAGGGGTGCGCATTTCCATCGGCGAGGATAAGTTCCAATTCGCGTTGACCGAAGTCGGCACGGCGTTGTTCTCCTGTTGGGAATCGGCGTGCGAAAGCCAAGTACTCTTGCTCGCTCATGGTGAAATACACTTTGATCGGATCTACTGTCGAAACCGTTGTGATGACGCCACTCGCGGGACTTACCAGCGCGCCGACCTGCAATTGCGCAATGCCTGGAATTCCATCGATCGGCGCAGTAAGACGCGTGAAGCCCAAATTAATCCTGGCCGTCTCCACCTCGGCCTTCGCTGATTGCACTGCGGCGCTCGAAGCCGTGATCTGAGCTTTCGCTGTTTTCACCTGGGCCCACGCCGACTGCACCTGTGCCTTCGCCGCAACATTGTACTGACTGGCATTGTCGAAATCCTGCTGGGTAACCGCCTGCTGTTGTATGAGAGGCATGTAGCGAGCGACATCCAGTTGCGTTCGACCCTCATTCGCTTCGGCTACCGAGACCTGAGCCTCAGATTGCGTGAATTGAGCCCGAGACTGCTCCAACTGCCCTTCTGCCTGCGCCAATTGCGCCAGGGTCTGATCGAGGGCGGCCTGGAACGGTCGCGGATCAATTTGAAACAGCAGTTGACCCTTCGCTACCGGAGTGCCCTCGGCGTAAGCCTGATGAATCAAATAACCCGACACCTGGGCTTTGATGTCCGCGTTCACTAGACCATCGAGGGTTCCAATCCATTCCTGATAGATCGGTACGTCTCTTGCCTGTGTTTCAACCACCTGCACAGCTATGAGCTGTGGCGCGTCGGCCCGGGTGGACTGGCGAGCGCAGCCTGAGGCGATTGCCAGAACGACTCCGCCCAGCAGAATCAGAATCGGTCTCGAAGTCCCCATGGGTGTTTTCTCCTCTCCTAGCGTTCAGTCCCGTCCGTAGCCCAGCGAGCCGTTCAGGCTCGAGGCCGGCAACGCGCGTGCCCATCGTGCACACGTCGGGATTCTCAGGTCGGTCCATCCGGACTTTGTATCGTGAACCACCAGAAGCCGACTGGTCTGGCGCGTCAGAACATGCGTGAGAGATGCAACGCTAGCTATATCCCGAAGAGCAGCGTTGAGGTCGTTCTCAGCATCATTCTGTTTGCTCCTTTCAGAACTGCGCGAGGCGAACGAAAAGGCCGGCCATGGCCGCTCCAATGAATGGACCAATGATGGGAACGAGCGCATAGGTCCACCCCGATCCTTCCTTCTTGCCAAGAGGCAGCAAGGAGTGGACGATGCGCGGACCCAAGTCACGCGCCGGATTGATGGCGTAGCCGGTAGTTCCTCCGAGAGACAGACCGATCGCCCACACCAGTACTCCGACCAGATAGGGGCCAAGGCCGCTAACCGGCCCCATCGCCGCAACGTTCTTGGAAGAGATCGCCACGGCAACGATCACGAGGACAAAGGTGCCGATAACCTCACTTAGTAAATTCGCGGGAATGTCCCAGATGGCAGGCGAAGTGGAAAAACACGCGAGTTTCACACCTGGATCTTCCGTCTTGCGCCAGTGCGGAAGAAAGTGCAGCCAAACGAAGATTGCGCCGACGATGGCCCCCAGCAACTGTGCCAGCAGAAATGGAAAGACGTTGCTGAAGTCGCCGGAGATCACTGCCGCGCCGAGTGTCACTGCGGGGTTGAGGTGAGCGTTTGGGCTGCCGCAAGCGATTGCTGTGAAGACGCCACATACAACAGCGAGTGCCCAACCGGCGGCTATTGCTATCCAGCCAGCACCTTCGGCTTTAGAGCGCGTGAGCAGGACGTTCGCCACGACGCCATCGCCTAAGAGAATGAGGACCGCTGTCCCCGTGAATTCACCGAACATTTTTTCGCCCATGTCTGAAATTCCCTTTTGGACCTAGGCCACTGCATCGAGCCAGTCGAAAGATCGCGACACGGCTTTGCCCCATGACTTGTAAAAACCGTCGCGCTGGTTCGCGTCCATATGGGGTTGCCATGTGTGGTCGACAGACCAGTGCGACCGGAGGTCCTCAAGATCTTTGTAGAAGCCCACTGCGAGGCCGGCAGCATAAGCCGCGCCGAGGGCAGTGGTTTCCTTCACAGCGGGGCGGACTACCGGGCGATCAAGAATGTCCGATTGGAACTGCATGAGCAGGTCGTCCTCCACCATGCCGCCGTCTGTGCGTAGAACGTCGAGCGCGATACCGGAGTCCTTCTCCATCGCCTCCACTACCTCCCGTGTCTGAAACGCCGTCGCTTCCAGCACGGCTCGCGCCAGGTGACCCTTGTTCGTGTAGCGCGTAAGTCCGGTGATGACTCCCCTGGCAGTCGACTTCCAGTACGGAGCATACAGGCCGGAGAACGCCGGGACGAAATAGACGCCGCCATTGTCTTCGACAGTCCGCGCCAGCGTCTCAATGTCCGAGCTCTTTTCAATCAAGCCGAAGTTGTCGCGGATCCACTGCACTAGCGCGCCGGTTATCGCGATGCTTCCCTCGAGTGCGTACGTCGCCGGCTGATCACCTATGCGGTAAGCCACCGTCGTAAGCAGCCCGAACTTCGAAGTCACGGGTCGTTCGCCGGTGTTCATGAGCAGAAAACATCCTGTTCCATAAGTGTTCTTGGCTTCCCCGGAGCGGAAACATGTCTGACCCACGAGTGCCGCCTGCTGATCGCCCAGAATGCCTGCGATTGGAACGCCCTTAACTGAACCAATGGCGCCAATGCCGTACACTTGGCTGCTGGAGCAGATCTTTGGTAGCATCGGAGCCGGTATGCCGAAAGCGCCCAGCAATTCGTGATCCCAGTCGAGAGTCCGAAGGTTCATCAGTTGCGTTCGGCTGGCATTCGTACAATCTGTGAGGTGAAGGCCACCTCGAGGCCCACCGGTGAGATTCCACAGAAGGAATGCATCGACGTTGCCGAACAGAATGTCGCCGGCTTCGGCCCTCTCGCGGATGCCGCCGACATGGTCGAGAATCCAGCGAACCTTCAACCCGCTGAAATAAGTGGCCACAGGCAGGCCCGTCTTCGCTCGAAAGCGATCGTAACCTCCATGCGTAACCAGCTCGGAAATATATTCGTCAACGCGGGTATCCTGCCAAACGAGAGCGTTATAAACCGGGTTACCGGTCTTTCGTTCCCAGACGATGGTCGTTTCGCGCTGGTTCGCGATCCCGATCGCGGCCAAGTCGCTGGCCTGGAGGCCGTGCTGCTCCAGGGCTTCATCGATGACTTCCTGTGTCCGTCGCCAGATCTCCGCAGGGTCATGTTCCACCCATCCCGGGTGCGGATAGATCTGCTCGTGCGCCTTCTGGGCAACGGACACAATCCGACCGGAACGGTCGAACACGATAAAACGAGTGCTGGTGGTTCCTTGGTCAACAGCTCCTATGTAGTTGGACATTGCTTAGTTCCTTTCCGAAAGATTCATCAACGTGGGTAATGGCTCCGGTTCCTGGCCGACTGAGGTGAGCATGTGGTTGACCCGGCTCACATACTGTTTGACCGCGGTGTGCTCCTGCTCCGAACTCCATCGGAGTTCTTGCCTTAGCAACGCGGCGACCGACGGCGCAGCGTGTATAGCGAGACGCCAACCGTATGTCTCGAGGCCAATCCTTCGCGCCAGAACATCTTCCACCGTCAGCGCCATCTCTCTGCGGACGGCGTAGACTACCTGCGCACGAATGGGTGCTTGTCCTTCCACGAGCGGACTGGCCAGCGATGGATCGAAGATCGTCAGGTCAAGCACTTCGGTCGCCGTCGTGCCGTATTTGTGGGCGAGATGCTGTGCCGTGAACTCTGGAATTTTGAAGCCTTTGGCTAGCGTCTTCCAGTAATCCCAGTGGTAACCGGTTGAGCCCACCAAAGGATGGTCATGTGTGAGGCTTGGCAAACCAGGACCGCCCAGGTACTCTAGAACCTTGTCTACGGTCTCCTCGCCCATCAGCCGGTGAGTAGTCCATTTGCCTCCAAGGATGCTGATCAGTCCGGTTGCCGGATCCAATTCCACTTCGTCGTCGCGAATCAGTTTTTTCGTGTCAGTTACTCCCTCCGCGGCAACTAGCGGCCGAACACCCGCAAAGCCTCCAACCACCTGATAGGCCGAGAGAGGTGAACTCAGATAAGGGTTGAGCTGGCGCAGAAGATAGTCAACTTCTTCTCTCGTCACGACCATCTCATCGCCCGCTGTGTAGTTCGTGTCAGTAGTGCCAACAAGAAGCCGGCCATTCCAGGGGATTGCGAAAATGACGCGTCCGTCCTCGGTCTTCGGAACTAACAGAGCATTATTTTCAGAGAACCCGTCCAGCGGAAACAGGACGTGCGAGCCCTTGCTGGGCCGCATGCGGCGTGATGCGTGACTCGAGACCAGCTGACGGATGACATCCGAGAATGGCCCGGTGGCGTTAACGAAGGCGCGTGCCCGGATCTTAAAAGTACCGGAGGAGCGCTGATCGCGAACTGTGGCGGATGCCAGCCTTCCAGACTCGCACTTTCTGAACTTGGTGACCCGCGCATAGTTCAAGGCGTCGCCGCCCGCCCCTGTGAATGTGTCGATCAGCGCAATGGCGTAACGTGCGTCATCAAATTGCCCATCGGCATACGCCACCGCCCCAACCAGGTTGGCTGCCTGCAGTCCCGGCATGCGGTACACTGCTTCCTCGCGCGTTAACAGCCGGCTGGGAAGCAGGCGTGATTTGCCAGAAATCCAGTCATAAATCTTCATGCCCAGGCCGTAGTACAGCTTTTCCAGATGGCTAAAACAGGGCACCAGGAACTCGATCTTACGCGTCAAGTGGAGTGCGTTGTGCAGCATTACCGCACGTTCACGCAATGCGCCCTTTACTAGCTGATACTTATTGATATCCAAATCGTTGACGGCCTCCTGCAGGTAACGGACACCCCCGTGTACCAATTTGGTGGCTGCTGTGGAACTACCAGAGGCGAAGTCACCCGCGTCCACGAGGATGGTGTCCAACCGGCGCAGCTGCGCGTCGAGCGCGCAAGCCGCGCCGGTTGCTCCTCCTCCGATGACGCAAAGGTCAAATTCCCGGCCGGTGATTCGTTCCATGGTTTCCTTGCGGCTTCTCACGTTAAGCTCCTATAGCGAAAAGCTTGTGCGGAATCCAACTACGGTAGAGTTCCGACGCTGGGGATTCGCTCCGGGATCCAAGTAGTACTGGAAGACTGGCTGAAAAGTGTGCCAGCGAGTGACCTGCAACGAATAGTTAATTTCAATTGCTTTCTCGCTGCCGAACGGAGTCGGCGCGAAAGCGTTGTGCGCCTGAGTCGTTGGAAGGCTTGTTCGGCTGTAAACGATCCCCGCCGACACGGTGTCGTGACTGCGGTGTGGCAGGATACCGTGATAGCGGAGCCCACCGGTAATCTGAGAGTAGTTGCGGGTCAGATTCTTCGGCGTCCAGTCGAAACCAAAGTTGACATCGAGACCGCGTATGCTGCTCCCGTAGGGCCGATAGATCGTCTGGTTCGCCGTAAAGTACAGCAGGTAATTCCCTCTGCTTTGGATGCCGGTGACGATATTGGTAAACGAGCCGGGATTGGTCGTCGCGCCAAACTTGTATACACCCGGATACGATGTCTCGGTTTCGGACGGTGAGGGGTCAACCAAGTAGCCGACCTCTGTTGCGATTACCGGGTTGTCCTTGAATTTGAAATGAAGGCCGTTAGTATCGTCCCGATACGGGTCTCGGTTGCCCGAAAACATGGCGGCTTTCCAATAAAAATGGTCGTTGGGAACTACCCGGATCTCCGCCGCAGGAGTCCCCGCCGGATTGAAGGACTCGAAGTTCGCAGTGAATAAATTGCCGAACGCATAGCCGAGCGGCTCCAAGATGTAAGAAGAACCATCCAACTGATTACCATAGAAGTCCAAACCTGCAAACTGGCCAACGCGGAGGAGCAATTTGTTCTTGGCAAACGCCTGCTCAAACCACCAGGAGTCGAGTCGCGCGGTGTTCGCGCTGACGAGACTGCTCGGATTCGCAATGCTGCCTACATGAGCACCGAGATCACTGCCTGCCTGCCATAGCCCAGTGACGTGAAACTTAAGGCCAGGCACTAGTTCCGCTTGACTGAAGTCGATGTCAAGCGTGCCACGGACCCGGCTCCAGTTGGCGGTGTCTCCTCGCTTTGCAAGAAGAAGATCGTTCACCGATTGAAAACCGAAAGTGATGCCTTTGGTTTGGAGCTTGGTTCGTTCGCCACCCCAGTCACCGAATATATATGGTTGCGCCAGCAGCGATTGCATCGGCTTATGGCCGTCCGTCTGCGCGTACTCGGGTACAGCAAGACAAGCCATTAGAGTGACAATGGCGACGCCTCTGCGCAGATAGCGGGACTCCGCAGGGCTGATCTGTACGGTAGCGGCTCTTATAACGTTCATTGCAGTAACTCGTTACTAATCTGTTGTTGAATGCTGTGGGTTCTGTGCGCTTGCAAATCCCAATTCAATTAAGCCCGAGTGGTTGATGCAAATCTATTGGACGATAGTGTCGGTCGATATTGTGCTCTCACTCGGGCGCCACGAGCGGGTTCACACATCCGTTCTCGTGCATCTGCTACCGCGCGGCCAGTTTTATGAAACGCGATCAATCTCGCGGGGGCAACTGCGGATCGGCAGCGCGACCACTACATGTTCGGCTTGAACGTAAGATTGTCGCGCCACGCCTGTACGCTCACGATTCACTGCACGACGGTGTATTGATCGTCAATAGCGTGCGGAATCGACCCGTGCATGCACGAGCCGTCGTGCCGGGAGCATACCGACAGAGCTGTGAGGTAGTTATTGGCTTCTCACCAAGATTAAGTGGACGCGGGCATGCAGACGTTTCGCTGACAAGTGCTGACAAGTCACTTTCCCGATTCGTCAGCTAGGCAATGCTTCTCAAAAGGCTCGTCGGATGGTTGTGGACTGAGCACCCACATGAGAGCAGAAAACGCCCTGAGGCGCCGAAGCTGACACTCAGCCGATTGTGTATGACATTCAGGCCCTACTCACTGTCATGACACCCGCAGGGCTAAGTTCGGACACCTCTAACACTTCTGTCAGGGACCTGATAACGCCCTTCCATTAACACCCTCGGACACGGAATGAAGGCTATTCTGTGCTCGCAACCCTCGTCTACGTGGGATGCTTTTCCTTCGCTCGCAGGCTTCTGTGGTTTCCAAGAGATCTTTCAGGCCGGGCGTGTCGATGATGTCCTGACTAATAGCGTTCTCGATTTCGCGACCCTCGAGATCTTGGATCATGTCAGCGCGAGCGAACGTATAGCCGGCTTGGTGCCGCTGCAGGCGTTGTTGGACGACCAACCTTAGTTGGCGACGGCCGTCCGGCAGGAACGGCAGTGGTTTTATGTTTGTGAAAACGAGGCTTATGACATTGAGTATCTAAAATGTGGGCGTATAGGTCCTCGCGTGCGGACCTCTGGAGCACAAAGCTGCTCAACACTACCGCGAGACCTACGGATGAACCGTAAAACGCCAACCGCGTTGAGTACTGTTGTGTTCATCGGCTGGACCTCATGTCCAGGACGTGCACGGCAGGATATTGTGGCGGTGGATATCTGTCCACGGCAGTATCAATGAGACGAGCGGTCGCGTGTTGGGTCGTCGCTTGTTCTCGAGCGATTGAACGGAAGCTCCCGCTCAGCCACCGCCGAGCGAGTTAAGGGGTAGTGTTGTCGCATTTAACGGGCCTGCGCCTCCGGTCGACAGTTCGGATCCGTCATCGTTCGAATCGGCGAGTTGCAGCAACAGAAACATCTGGCGATGGGTGCAACGGTCGAGGCTGACGTTCTTCGCAGTGACTGGGCTGTAGCAGTGGTGTCGTCCAAGTACTCGGAGTCGCTTACAGGGATAGTCCGGTGGCTCGCCGCTAGCCTCTCTCCCTCATCGTGATGAAAGGTTGTTGCCATAGAACGTTTAGGTCGCGAAGCTCGACGGAACCGGCTTAACAATCTCGGCACACGTGCGTTGGAATGGCTTCCCAGGAGAGTCTCGACGGCCAAGGATGAGACCTATATCTGTGCGAAGCCACCATCTACGAATAGTTCGATTCCGCTGATGTAGCTACTGTCATCGGATGCCAGAAACACCACTGCCTTTGCGATCTCATCCGCCCGACCAGGCCGGCCGAGCGGGATTGCGCCAGCAATCATCTTCTGCCGTTGTTCGCCGGGTTCTCCGGATGCCAATAACTCCTTCAGGCCGGGCGTGTCGATCGTGCCTGGACTGATAGCGTTGACTCGAATGCGGCCCTTGAAATCGGTGCTCCATGTCCGCGCGAATGAACGTACAGCGGCCTTGGTAGCGCTATAGACGCTGTTTGACGGTAACCCTTTGCTGGCGACGATGGACGCGTTGAGAATGATCGAAGCGCCATCCGGCAGCAACGGAAGCGCCTTTTGCACTGTGAACACCAGACCCTTCACGTTGATATCGAAGATGTAGTCGTATCGCTCCTCGGTGATCTCGTCCAGCCCGGCGTACTTCCCGATGCCGGCATTGGCGAAAACGATATCGAGTCTGCCTCTGTCCTGCTTGATGTGGGCGAACAGATCATCGAGATCGTCGAGATTCGAAATGTCGCCTTGCACACCGGTTGCGTTGTTGCCAATCTCGTAGAGAGCCGTGGCCAGCTCCGGTACCCGGCGTCCCGTGATGAACACATATGCGCCTTCGGTCTTAAATGCTTTGGCCGTGGCGAGTCCGATTCCGCTACTGCCGCCTGTCACGAGTGCAACTTTCCCGTCGAGTTTACCCATACGATGACCTCCTCATTTTTCAGCTCTTCGCGCTTGGCGCAGCGATGCGATGCCGACGCGTATCACTCGGATCACGTTCTACGGGGCTTCGGTGCGCCTCGAGAACTTCGCTCCCACTCTTTGAGGGCTGCAGTGAATACGGCCACCTTCGACCACGCAGCGATGCACGACCACGTATCATGGAATCCCAACGGCCCATGTATTCAAGGTCGAGGGAACCACTCTGCGCCACATGCCGAAGTTTCCCTCAGTAGTGGCGACCACGCGAACATCGAAGTGAGCTGCGCGTTTAAACCCCCGCCATCAAAAACCCTCGTTCTGCAGGCGTACGAAGAGCTGTTGACTGCGGTTTGATAGGAAGACTGAAGACCGCCGAATCTAGAAGCACGCTCGAAATCAGGGCATGCGCATCGCTGGGAGATTCAATGCTACCATTCGGCCTTTCCCGCCCAGCCTCGCGTTGTGGATCGCCTTGGCGACGGCCTTCCTGTCCGTCTTTCCTCCGATCGGGAATGGTGCAGGCAAAATGGCGCAGCCAGTTTCATCCGTTCAGCGCGGCCATGGACATCGGACTGGATCCGATCGAAATGTGAAATCGACATTGACCTGCTCCGTACGCCAAAGGCCGTCGTTCGGTGCTCGAGTGTCGTTCAACGGTCAGAGAGGCTACCGAGATCAGTTGTGACAGGCGGCTCGTCGGCCTACCCCATCGTCACCTTTTCGGCTAGGGCGTGGAGCTTCGCATCAAGCTCCTTGGCGGCCGTCAGCAGAGGTTCATTTGTCTCGACAACCATTAGCGATGAAGGCCTTACATACGTCAGGCTGCTTTGCTGCTCGCCATCTTCAATCACGATCAGTTCCACCGGCGCGAAAAGACCTGCCGTCAAATCGTGACGCATTATTGTAATAGCGAGCAGCGGGTTTCCGATCACGAATCTCAGTACTTTCTTTCGAATACCTACTTTCTTGATCCAGGCGCCATGATTCAGAACGGCAAACAAAATGAAGCCGCTCGGCCCCACGTGAGACTCCACTTCCACCTTGTACGATTCCCAATCTTCAAATTTGGCAGGCAACTCGTCGATCATCAGTGGTATCTGACCGACGTCGGCGAGCAGTGCAGCCACTACATCGTCGAACCTCTTCCGGCTGTCGAATCTTAGGCGAACGCCCTCGAAGGGGATCTCGCGCGGAGGAGGAGTTGTCATGGTAACTCCTACGGCCACGGCACAAAGATCTTTGGCTGCCTCGATAGACGTAACCGGGCTCACGCTCCGCTGATGGAGATATGCCGCAGGCGTGCGGTCAACCAACAGGCTGAGCAATTCGGGACGGCTATAGTGGCCGCGCGAATCCATCATCCGTTTACGCTTGTCGATCAGCGAGAAATCGAGATCTGCAATGACGACACCTTCACCGGATCGCAAAGGCTCTCCCATCAATTCGCCCTGTGGCGAGACAATAGCAGTAAAGCACCCACTCGAGATCGGGCCGATCGGGCAACCCGTGTCCTGCATGATTTGAGCCTGCTGATCGGCACTCAGCCAAGCGGTTGCGTTGACGACGAAGCAACCGGACTCCAGTGCGTGTTGCCGGATGTTGATCTCGGTTTGTTCGGAGAAGCGATCGCCCCCAAACGATCCTGGATACATCGCAGCATGAATCTGCTCACCATCCGCCATCAATGCGTAACGAGCCAACGGATTGTAGTGTTCCCAGCATGCGAGTTGACCAATCCGCCCGACGGCGCTGTCGACAGCCTGAAGTCCGGAACCATCTCCCTGCCCCCAGACCATGCGCTCATGATACGTCGGCGAAATTTTGCGCCGATGCTGAAGCAGAGTGCCGTCGGCATCAAACAGCAACTGCGTGTTGAAGAGTGAGCCACCATCGCGTTCGTTGACACCGACGGACACTACCATACGAGCGTGTTTGCATGCCTCACTAATAGCGTGAGTAGTAGCTGACGGCACACACACTGCTTGTTCAAGTAGCTGTAGGTGTTGCGCGGCCATCTCGAAAGGCCGCTGGACATAGCAAAAATAGGGGTAGTAGGGCACTACCGTCTCCGGAAAAGTGGCGAACTGCACACCCTGGTAAGCCAGCTCAGCGATTTTCTCAATAATCTTGCCGACGGTGCCTTCTCGACTGTAAAGCACTGGGCTAATTTGTACGGCTGCGGCTCTTATAAGACTCACTGCATATCCTCTCTTGGTAAGTGTTCACGAAGGTCCATGCGATGCCTGTGCTGTGTTTATCTGGCACGCTTTACATGAATCCGCCGGAACAGCAACTGATCCACACTGAACGGGAATCTGTGGGAACTCCCAAGGACCAAGGCCCCTCCCACGCCGGTGAAGACGGCGAAATTCAAAGGCGCTTTGATTCCCAACGCAAGCGTCATTGCCACCGCGAATGTCAATAGAAGAATTGCACTTAGGAGCGCTGCAGCGCGTGTGTGCCAACCAACGACGAGAAGAAGACCGAAGAGAATTTCAGCGCTAGTGGCGATAATCCCAAGCGGCTTGATCATTGCCGTTGGCAAGTACCAATTCAGGATCTGCGTGTATTCTAAGAACCGCGCGAAATTCCCCCACTCGACATTCGGTTGCCCAAACGCCCCCCACAGACCTAATCTATCTGCTACGGCCGAAAGAAAACCTAGCCCTAATCCACATCGCAAAATCAACAAGCCAAAGCTGCTATATCTGAGATACATTCTGTACTCCCGTTTGTTCTTGAGGTGAACCCTTCCAGAATCCTTCCGCTCATCGAGCTGAGATAGGCGACGGAGTTGCCCTCCCGTGCGCTTGTGTTCCCCGGCCGGCAGTGACCAAACACAGCGGGACGTTACTTTGCTGGTATCACCAGCGGAGTGCCTTTCTGCTTTACAAGGAACACAAGAAACTTTGCGGGCTTCGTACTACTTGCATTCCGGCTAACGATGTGAATATCGCTAGGATCTTCATAGAAGCTTTGGCCTGGCCTTAACGTGACTTCCTTTCCGCCTTTCACCTGCATCACAACGGAGCCCTCGAGCATGTAGACGGACACCTGCGCGTTGTGGCGGTGGACAGGGCTAGAAAAGCCCGGCGGAAAGTCCACGGTATACATCAGAACTTCCTTGCCGGAAACTCCAGCCAGATCATTCGACATAAGCGGTGTGATAGTCTCCTCCGCCATCAGAGTCCCGGTCATGATCAGGATCGTGAGAAATGCCATGGCCAACACCGGCTTTGAGCTCGCGATAAGTCGTCTCAGCCGTTCAGTACCGACTGCGGGCTGCAGCCTCGCATTGCGGATCCGACATGCATACTGACTGAGCCAGCTTTCGAAACGGGTCTCACCCAGTCGCGCATCACTGTCCGGAACAAGTGTCCTCTCGCTCAACTCCCCCCCGAAGTACTGTGCGTGCGGCTCGGAGATAACCTCACGCGGATCATTGAACGCCGCCAATTCCCTTCGAACGAGTTCATCAAGACGAAACTGTTGCGGTCCCGCAATTTCAACGATGCCATTCACGGGTGTGCCCGCCGCGATAGCAGCTACAGCACCGGCTACGTCGTCTGCCGCCATGGGCTGGATGAGGGCAGATGCGAGACGTACTTTGTTGTCCTCCGTGCTCTCATCGGCGATATTGCCAATGAACTCGAAGAACTGCGTCGCGCGGATGATTGAATAGGGAATCGAGGCGCCCTTGATTAGGTTCTCTTGAGCAAGTTTTGCACGGAAGTAGCCGTATTCAGGCAGGCGCTCCAGTCCCACCACCGACAGCACAACGTGATGTCGCACGCCCGCGGCAGCCTCATAGGTGAGGAGGTTACGGGTTGATGTCTCGAAGAACTTCAGCGCGGTCTCATCCTCAAAGGTGGCGGAGTTCGACACATCAACAACAACCGAGGCGCCCTCCAAAGCTTCGGCCAGTCCTTCACCGGTGAGTGCGTTGACACCAAAAGTGGGTGATGCAGCCACAGCCTGATATCCTTCGTTACGAAGCCTCTTAACGAGCTTCTTTCCGACAAGTCCAGTACCGCCGATTATTACGAGTTTCATAAGTGTCCTTTCCTTTCTCTTTCGACCGAGGCATTCAAAAGCTCACAACCAGCTCTTTGGGCGTTCCCTTGTAAGAGCGTTAGTGGTCGGTTAGTGAGCCTTTTATGCGTTCACGCAATTCCTAATTCAAGTAAGCCCGAAGCGTGGCGTTAAGTCTATTGGACGATGGTATCGGTCGCTTATGTCGGCGCCAGCGGCCCGGCAATGATCTTTCGGAGATACCGCGGGGCAGATAGTGCGTGGGATGGACAGCCGGAAGAGATGGCCGCGGGCACACGTCGCTACAAGTGGATAGCGATTTGTCCGAACTTGGGATCGAGCGGGACTGAGCATGGCGAACCGGGTGGAATTCCATCGATAGCGGTCTAATCGAAAACTTGCAGCGCTGACGATGTGACATTGATCGAAAGCGACGCCTAAGTAGATGAACATACCCGCAGAGTGGCATCCTTGAATGTGATGGGCGAAGGCTCCGGTCCGACTGGTGAATCAACTCAGCCGTATCATCGATGCGCTTCCCTGACGGACATCCACTTCCTCAATCAAGGCTGGCGCACACAGACCGGCCTTGACCGTGACGAAGCTGGTGTTCTGAGTGATGACTGTCATCCCACCGCCATCGTGCCACCGAGCAATTGTGGACCGAGTCCGCTCGCTGACCAAGTCCAGCCAGAGCTAAGGTCACAAATTCCAACGGGCATTGTATTCAAGAAATCGGTGGATCATTGCATTGATCTGGTCGGACACAATGACACCCGGAGCCTAGTGTTTGCGCGCCACGAGTACTTGTGGAATCGCTGCCAAAGAGCAGCAACGGCCGCCAGCGGGTGGGTTGAATGGATGTGCGCCACTGGTACCTTGCATCGGGCGGCAAACGATTCGGCATCGTATTCAGTGCTATGCTCGCCGAATCCAGCTTGAAGCAGATGTTGTGGTGTCTTTTACGAAACGGCGGTCATTCCGCCGCCAATGCATTGTCATCAGTCGGCAAAACAAAGAGCGGCTCTACTCGAGCGCGTACTTCGTTGTGGCCGACCAGTTTCGCCTCATCCCGAGCAACATCAGCACCTGCAAATGAAGAGGTTCTTGCCACGCTCGAAACACTAGTTCGATGCCGCCTCGATCGCGAACCCTCGGACGATTGAGGCCTGAAGAGACTGGGATGAACTTAGTGCCGAACGGTGAGGACGGGCATGCCGGACCAAGCGAGCGCCTGCTCGCTAAGCCAGCGCTGCTGGCCGGCAGGTCGTCTGTTCTGACTGCCCCTCAGCGAGACCAACATCTGAGACCGAGGCGAGCAACCGACGTCCCGGACTATCTCCTTAGTCCAGTTCGCCTCCGGGTCCGGCGCCACACTTTCGAACTACCCCCACACCCGCTGACTGCCCGGTAATTAACCGGTACCCGTCGAGTAGGTCTCCGCCCATCAGGATCGGTGGCGGTCGCAAACCCGCCCAACTGCGTTCGCGGCGAACCATGGCGCAGCCGGTGGCCGCGATCGAGGAGCAGACCGGTCACGGTCCGCATGATGGCCCCCGAATTGACCGCTGCCGCAGTCATGGGTATGGATTCCTGATAGGCCATGACTTCACGCCTTGCACTCTCTTTTGATTCACGCCCTAGCCACTCCGTCTTCTCCTAATGAAGCAAGCTCTTTTTTTTCGCATTCGAAGCTCCACGCACTCGACCGCTAGTACACCGCATGCTCAGAAACCCGCCGTGCCTGTTGCGATTGTGAACAGCGGCCTGGGCGGTCGACGAGCTCGCAAAGTATGAAGAAGGACCTCAACGGCGAAGCATCACCTCCAACACGACGTATTACCCCAATTGCCGGATAGGACTGCGATGGTTTGCATCGACCGCACCTTCGACAGAATCAGAGATCAGGTGGCTTCGCTCCCTCCAACCGAGGGACACTGCTCCTGGCTAACCCATGATTGCCGCCTCCACCGTTCGAACACCGCGTGCTCGAACAATAGAAGAGCCCGGCACGCATTGAGACCTCCTCGATCAGTCACTTCCTCGTAACATGTAGTTCTCAAGTTTCTCGATCTGTCTGCTGGTCTTCACTGACGCTCTCCGACTCCGATTACTCATCACAATGATCTTGCTCTTGATCTCGTTCGGCGACGGCAAGCGGCGGGCGCGGTTGTACGGCTTGAAGTTCGCCAGCTACGCAATCCTTCTACCTTTCGTCCGATTTCTGAGCTGCCCGCATGATGAAGCGCGCGATTCTTTCTGGCTCGGCGAGCATCGCTACATGACTTGTCGGGACCGTGATCGTCGTAGCCTTCATCCTCGTTGCTTCCATCTCCTGCAGTTGAGGTGAGACCGCTCGATCGTTGGCCGCGATCACGAACCATGTGGGCTTGGTCTGCCAGGACGGATTCTGTGCGGGAGCGCCCAACGCCGCAACTGCTATGGGCACTTGTGTAGCATTCAGGATTGTTTTCTTAGCGTTCGAAAGATCCTGGGCAAAATCGTCAAAGATCCCAGTCCTGGTTAGCGTGAGAAAGCCGCTACTATCCGCCCTGATTTCGTCTCCACCAGGACTTGGATTCGCTGTAGCGAGCGAGAGCGACGATTCACCCTTGTCTGGCGCAAAAGCCGCAACGAATACCAAGCCGACGACCTTGGGATCGTTTCCCACTTCAGTGATGACGGCGCCGCCATAGGAGTGACCGACCAGCAACACGGGGCCGTCCACCAGTGCTATCGCTCGTAGTGTCGCTGCCACGTCGTCGGCCAGAGACGTCAGCGGAATCTGGACGGCAACGACGTTCAAGCCCGCTGCCGTCAAGCGCGGAATGACTCTCGCCCAGCTGGAGCCGTCAGCCCATGCTCCATGTACCAGGAGGACGTTCTTTGCGGACTGAGCATTTGCTGGCTGAACGGCCACAGTCTGCGCCGAGGCTGATGTAAGTGAGCCTATGACGGCGAGTATGCAGAGAGCCCGGCCGAATGTATAGTCGAGTGAAGTCAATAGCTTCATATGTGATCCTTTTTGACTGTGAGTTATTGTCTCGCCGCGTTCTTTCCTGGCGATCCATATCATAAGAATGCAGCTTCGATGAGTGAGCGTCGATTGTACTTTGGTATCGGCTCGCCCCCGAAATCAGCATCAGCCCGGCCGGGCCGTATCGTGTAGAACAGCACGAGCGCGTACGCCGCTTTCGACTGCACCAGCTGCAGTGATGGGAGTGATGAAGGCCGGAATGCTGTCGGTGACAGAACGCATTAACCCACACGCGATGCCGCTCCATCGACTGGTCGCACACGCCCCTTGAGTTCATGTGGCTAGCCGAGATGAATGAATTGCTTAGAGTTCGAGTAACCCAAAGAGATCTTCAGGGTGCATCGCAGCGTTCGTTCGCCGGGTAGTGTGATAGCCGCATGTCGTAAGCTTTTCGCCTACGGACACAAAGGTTCGTGGGGCCACGGAATCTGGTTCCGAACGCATGAAGGCACGTCCTAACGGCAGATTTCGGGAGTGCAGGCGTGGCAGTCGTAGTTTCACACCGGGAAGTAGCCTGCCAGAGCCGGCGCGCGCCCTCACCGATATGCAGAACGTTCAGAGGATTGGCTTGGCATCCAGGCGCACAAAACGAACGCAAATGTGCTCGTCGAGCAACACCACCATGTCGACCGATACGATCGTCCAATAGATTTTGCCTCCATCAGTAGGGCTTAATCGAATTGTGATTTGGATAGACGCCTAGGGTTCTCAGCGTTCGATAACTATGCAGTACAGTATGTCTCGAAAACATCGATACAGCGGCTGTGTATGAATCACACCTGAGCTCTACCTTCGCGGAAAACACTGGGAGCAGAGTGTACTAGTCGCAAAGCGAGCACTTTCTCTACCTCCCGGCGAACCAGGCAAGTGTGGCGAAGTTTCATAACAATTCAAGGAGAAAGACATGGCAAAGATAGATACAGCTCCGGCAGCCGATTCGACCTCGACTGAGTCGACCCCCGAACGGATGCGATCTTTACTTGATCGACAAAGAGCGGCACACCTGCTTGAAGGAGCACCCGCCTATGACACACGCATTGATCGGACGAACCGACTCATCGCCCTACTAGTAGAAAATCAAAGCGACATTATTGGTGCCCTCAACGCAGATTACGGTCACCGCAGTGCGGAGGCCACGCTACTCGCCGACGTTTGGAGCGTTATCGACAACTACAAGTACACGAAGCTCCACTTGCGCGAATGGATGCAAACGGAGATTCATGAAGCGATGTTCCCAGACGCGGAGGCCCGCGTCGAGCACGTACCAAAGGGTGTCGTCGGCGTTGTGAGCCCGTGGAATTTCCCGTGGAGGCTCGCATTTGCTCCGATTGGCTATATCTTCGCGGCTGGCAACCGTTGCATGCTGAAACCGTCCGAACTAACACCTGCTACCTCAGCCCTAATGGCGAAGCTTGCCGCAAAGTATTTCGACGAGACAGAGTTGGCGGTAGTGCAGGGAGGCCCTGCGATCGGCGCCGCATTTACAGCCTTGCCGTTTGACCACCTAATCTTCACAGGCGGCACGAAGGTTGGCTCTGCGGTCCTGCGCGCAGCTTCCGAGACTTTGACGCCCGTAACTCTGGAACTCGGAGGCAAGTCGCCTGCGCTCATCGGAAAGTCGGCGGACATTCGAGACGCTGCGCGCAGAATCCTTACCGTGAAGACCTTCAATGCCGGACAGATCTGCCTCGCACCCGACTATGTGCTTTTGCCCAGCGGACTCGAACGACAATTCGTGGAGGAGGCCAGATCTGCAGTGGCATCCATGTACCCGAAACTCCGAGACAATTCAGACTACACTTCCATCATCAACGAACGGCACTTCAATCGGCTAAAGAACTGGATCGCGGACGCCGAGGCGAAAGGCGCAGAGGTGATCGAACTCAATCCCGATTCCGAAGACCTTTCAGACGTGGCGACTCACAGAATTGCTCCTACGCTTCTACTAAAGGTCACAGATGCGATGACAGTGCTCCAGGAGGAGATTTTCGGACCGGTGCTGCCGATCGTCACCTATGAAACGATCGAGGAGGCAATTGCATTCATAAACAAACACACTCACCCACTTGCGTTGTACTACTTTTCACAAGATGCCGAGGAAGAGCGCAAGGTGCTCGACCGCACAGCGTCGGGTGGCGTGACGGTAAACGATTGCATGACACATGCCTTCGAGAACAGCCTCCCGTTTGGCGGCATCGGCCCTTCGGGCATGGGCGCTTATCATGGCAGACAAGGATTTGTCACCTTCAGCCACGCTCGAGCGATTTACCGGCAAAGCAAGTCGCCGCAGGCCGAGCTTTTGTTCCGTCCACCTTTTGGTGAGCCTATAAAGGCGTTTCTATCCAGCAGCATTACAAAGTGACCGGTTCTTTCCGGCGAGGCGCCGCTAACGCGCACCTCGCCGGACGCCTTGCAGCGCAATCGGCGCCTGCGGCTAGAGATTACGTAAGCACGAGTACATGCATCGCAAATACGGTCACGTATTTCGCCAGTCCGATCCGTGAACGTAAGTCTGATGCCGAGAAATAGCATTTACTAGGATTGTGTCCAGCGAGTAGCGGCATCGTACCGGAATCCATGGCCAGAAAATATTACGTTTGCGTATTGTGATGGGATCTGGGCCAAGATCAATCGCTCTCCTCGCGGATGATACGTGTTCAAGATGTCATCGCTGCACGGCTGGACACCCCCGCAGATCGTTAGCAAGTGGCGAAAGCTATTCGTGTGGGCGACTTCCGGGAGTTTAGACGCAGCGTCGAGGTGACGTAATCCGTCCTTTCCCTTTACTCGCGGTTCAGGTCAAGGCGTTGGCATTCGAACTCCTCACAACCCCGGCCTTCTCTTGTCGCGCCTGCCGATCGAAGAAATACTTCAGCATGTAATCTCGCCAGGTCTGGTCGCCGAGATGAGCGGTGCCGCTCCCTGGCTCTGGTTCAGCAGTGATGCCCTTCGCGCCTGGAATCATCAAAGCTGGTCTTTCCTCGCGATCCGAACGTTGCCAACAAAGCCGCCCCAATCTTCGATCTATACAAACGCGTCTAAGAGGCCGCTCCATTCGGCGTCGATGATTACCTAAGCTGCGCGGGCGAGAAAAGGAATCCAAGCCCGTCGGCGACAGCAGCCGACGCTGACGCCGGGCTTTCGACGCGCGCCGTCGTCCAAAATGTACGCGATGAATAGCCCCAACTTTCTTCCAATCGAAAATGCATGATGGCCGGTTCATCATGAAAAAGGTATGGGCACGCTGTCGACCGCGGTTTCAAGCATCAGCCGCTGTCGAGTTCTGGTCGCCGCACCGCACTCCGAGAGGCGGCACCCAAACTGTTAGATCTGAGCCATGCCACCATCGACGAATAACTCGATACCGTTTACGTAACTGCTATCGTCAGAGGCGAGAAATAAGACTGCTTTCGCGATCTCATCGGTAGTGCCGGGACGGCCCAGGGGTATGTTGCCGATTGAGCTTTGCACGTACTCGTTGACCTGCTCCTGCGTCATTCCGAGCCAAGTATTGTAGCTAGGGGTGGGAACAAGGCCCGGGCTAATGACATTTACCCGTATCTTGCGCTCTTTCAGGTCAACCGACCAGGTGCGGGCAAACGAACGGACCGCCGCTTTAGTGGCGCTATAAACGCTCGAGGCCGGCCCCCGGTGATTGAAGCAATAGAGGCGTTCAGCACGATAGAACCGCCCGATTGCAGTAACGGCAATGCCTTCTGCACGGTAAACAACAGCCCCTTCACATTCACGTTGAACTGCTTGTCACAATTATCCTCGGTGATCTCGCCAAGCGGAGCAAACTCGCCGGTACCCGCATTGGCAAAAATGATCGAGCTTCCCTTTCTGCTCCTTGACGGTCGTATATAGCTTGTCGATGTCCGCCGGCCTGGAGACATCGCTTAGAACGCCCTTCACGTTACGTCCGATCAGATTCACCGCTGCGTCCAGTTCGCTTTGTCGGCGCCCCGCAATAAATACGAACGCGCCTTCACTGACGAAGCGCTATGCCGTCGCAAGCCCTATCCCAGTGCCGCCGCCGGTAATCACGGCAATCTTCTCTGCGAGTTTGTTGTACATTGTTGTCCTCTTGGACCCTGCTGGCCAAATATCTAGGTGGTGCCCAGCCCGGGTTGCGATCTTCTCTCGGATAGCGGGGGCGAATCCGACGGTGACTGAGTGCGTTTCCGCGCAGAGCGGCATTGAAGGTCAGACGACTAAGGCTTGAGCCCGCCAGCATTCTTCGCGCCGGCATCTTGATTGAGCGAAACCTTATTGCGCTGCTGTTCAATCCATAGCAAAGCTTCCGCGGAGTGCCTTGCCACCTGCACCAGCTCCAGGTTGGCTGGCCTCACGAATCCCTCTGTCACGGCGTGGTCGAGAAACCGCAGCAGGAAATCATAGTAGCCATCCGTATTGATCAGGACGCAAGGCTTGAAATGAATATTTAGTTGCGCCCAGGTCACAATCTCGAAGAACTCGTCAAGCGTTCCGTAGCCGCCAGGCAGCGCGACGAAAGCATCCGACAGAGAAGCCATAATCGCCTTGCGTTCGTGCATACTTCGTACCATGTGCAGCTTCGTCAGACCTCGATGCGCAATCTCACGATCCTGCAACGCCTGGGGAAGTACGCCGATCACTTCCGCGCCGCCGGCGAGGGCGGCATCGGCAGTCGCCCCCATCAACCCAATGGAGGTTCCGCCATAAACCACGCCCCAGCCCCCTTCAGCCATCTGCCGCCCCAGCGATTTCGCTTCGGCAAAATAATTTGGGTTCACTCCATCGCTCGACCCGCAAAATACGCAGATCCGTCCCGCGTTGGGCTGCTCTCCGACTGCTAAATCACTTACGGCAACCGAATAACTGCAATGAATCTTCATCACTCGATCCACTCGGTAAAGTATGCGCTCAACGCAGTACGGCGTGCGGTTAAGCCGTCATAGTAATCTGCCCAATGAGTAATAAGGCCGTCCTTTAGTTGGGCGACAGAAACGCCTGTAACTGAGACGGACACCTTCCGCTCCAAGTGTCCAAACATCCCTTCCCTAACTGTATTCTGGAGCGTCCACTCGCAGATCTCACGGGCATCGCTTTGGAGAGTAGATATAGGAACTATGGACAAGTCAGGATATAGTTCTCGCATTTTATTGAAGAACTCCTGTAAACGTCCTTTATCTGTAAATGAAAGCCCAAGCCCATTGTCAGTGAAAGTAAACTGATCACTGAAATGTCGAACTGCCCGTGGCGTATGTCCTTCGCTTAATGCTTGCAGCACCGCCAGCACAACAGGCTTGCCGGCAGTTGAGTTATCCGGGCGGTCACGTTTCTCTCTTACAATCATCGTAGTTCTCCCTTTCTGCTTTACGCGGCGCCTTGGATATAAAGACCCGCATACTAACGATTTCGACGCGAAGCGTTCGGTCGGGCAGGTTGTCTGTAAAACACAAGCTGATTTCTACGGCAGAGCCTCTTCTTATCTCCGCTACGTGTCCTCCATGGGAGCGCGTGGGACTTCGGATGCCATACCTGATGCGATTAAGCCAGACTTCTTAGAGCAAATCTATTGGACGATGGTATCGGCGATACTCGACATCACCCTGCGCGACAGGACCAACCGACACGTAGGCTTCCATCGTGCCAACAAGCTCGCGAATGATGTGCCTCTGTCGGGCGCCTTACGCCAAGGATCGCCCCATGAAGATCTTCTGCTGTTCCAAGGTTGTGATCTGCAGCGTCACGGCCGCTTCAACAAAGAGCTATCCCTTCGAGCGTAAGCGGATAAGAGCGACCGACAGCGTTCTCCTTCAGCAGAAGTTCTGCGTTGGAGGTGTTGGTTTGAACCAGCTCAACTTTGCCATCCCGCCTGGACCATCGCGGCGAAACTACTGGACGAAGATCGCGACTGATATCTAGCATTAGACGGTTGGATCGGGTTGCGGCGTGAGACTGACTGCCTCAGCCTGTACCTGCTGGACCGCTCAGGAAGCATCAAACGTCCGGTCGTTTAGTGATGTGGAGAACTCACCTGTCCTGCCACAGCGGTTGAGACGTTGCTTACGCGGACCACGTCGATACTGAGATCGAAGGCGAACCGATACCAAAGTACAATTGACGCCTCCCGTCATGTCGCGCATCCTTGGTGATGGGTGTCCGGCAGGAAAGCCCGCCATGGAGAACGAGCTCTCTGCGTCGTCACTGCGTTCCTCGGAGTAGC
Organism: Bryobacteraceae bacterium; assembly: GCA_963844855.1. Classification (GTDB taxonomy): domain Bacteria; phylum Acidobacteriota; class Terriglobia; order Bryobacterales; family Bryobacteraceae; genus DASQDN01. Next base: position 136,684 of record CAWJQP010000054.1, on the reverse strand, counting down.
TATACGGACTAGAACGTTCTGCGTAGAGGTGAGAACAATGACCGGGTCTGGGAAAGCGAGAAATGATTTTCCGCTCGAGGCTTCAGTTCCGACTAGTGCGGTTTCTCTACAGTCAATTCTCTGCACAGAAGAATTGAGTCGTCGCCCATGTCGTCCCCCCGATTACGAGAAGGAGAACCACGCGCTCGTCGCGCTGGCCAGCGCGCTCGCCGACTCCCAGTCCGATATTCTTCAGATGCTCGCTGAAACGATCCTGGATGTTACCCAGTGCGACTCTTCCGGACTCAGTCTGCTAACGACCCATGATGGTGGGAAGAGGTTCTATTGGCCGGCTATCGCCGGCATATGGAAACCGCACACAGGGGGAGGGACTCCGCGTAACTTCGGTCCTTGCGGAGACGTGCTTGATTGTAATCGTACTCTATTGTTCAAACACTTCGAGCGGCGTTATCCGTATTTGGTTCCAGTCATGCCTGCAGCGGAGGAGTGTCTACTGGTTCCGTTCTATGTTGGAGGTAAAGCCGTCGGCACGATATGGGCGATTACGCATGATGATCGTCGCAAGTTCGACGCGGAAGATGAGCGTCTCATGACCGGCATCGGTAAATTCGCCTCGACGGCGTATCAGGTTCTAACATCCATCGACGAACTCAGATTGCAGATCCGCGAGCGTGAGAAGGCGGAAACAGCAGTGCGCAAATTTGCAAAGGGACTGGAGACGGAAGTTCGAGCTCGGACTCGAGAGTTGGAATGTAGCGCCCAGGAGCTCTTGGCCACCAACAAAGAGCTAGAAGGGGAAATCGCCGAGCGCAAGCGGGTCGAGAACAAGCTGCGGCGAAGTGAAGAGTTTCTCGCGGAAGGCCAACATCTCAGTCGAATCGGCAGCTTCTGCTGGTGTGTCGACTCAGATCAAATCACCTGGTCGGAGCAGCTGTATCGCATCTTCGAGTTTGACCTGGGAGTACGCGTGACGCTAGCGCTGATCGGCGCCCGAGTTCATCCGGAAGATCTACCATTGTGGGATGACATGATCGGATGGGCGCGACGTGGCGTTAGCGATTTCGAGTATGAGCACCGGCTTCTGATGGCCGACCACTCAATCAAGTACCTGCACGTGATCGCTCACGGGAGCCAGGACAAGGATGGCCGACTGGAGTACATTGGCGCGGCTCAAGATGTGACACAGCGCCGACACTCGGACGAAGCGCTCAGCAAAGCTCGATCGGAGCTAGCACACGTAGCCAGAGCTACGACCCTCGGCCTCTTGACCGCCTCGATCGCGCACGAAGTTAACCAGCCATTGTCGGGCATCATCACAAACGCCAGCACCTGTCTCCGGATGCTTGCCGCCGACCCTCCGAACGTCGAGGGTGCCTGCGAAACTGCGCGGCGCACGATTCGCGATGGCAATCGTGCTTCCGAGGTGATCGCGAGACTACGTGCGCTCTTTGCCAAGAGAGAGGTTACAGCCGAATTGGTGGACCTGAATGAGGCGACAAGAGAGGTGATTGCCCTCTCCTTGAGTGAACTTCAGCTAAACAGTGTAGTGCTTCGGACGGAACTCGCCGACAATCTGCCGCCTGTGATGGGAGATCGTGTCCAGCTTCAGCAAGTCATCCTGAACCTGTTTCTAAACGCCTCAGATTCGATGAGCGCCGTCGACGATCGTCCGAGACGATTGCTGATCAGAACCGAACGAGACGAATGCGATCGCGTGCGCTTGAACGTGCAAGACGCGGGAGTCGGTTTCGAGCCTCAAGCTGCAGACAGCCTCTTCGACGCGTTCTACACAACTAAGAATCACGGTATGGGAATCGGACTTTCGGTTAGTCGCTCAATTATCGAGAACCATCGTGGCTGTTTATGGGCGACTGCCAATGATGGTCCGGGAGCCACCTTCTCGTTTTCTGTTCCCCGTAGTACGGAGGGAGCGGCTCGCGCTGGCATCGTTGGCGCGACTCGGGAGTCCGTCATAACGGATGGGGCGTGAGGAATTCATGTTGATTCCACCGAGTCGGTTCGCACTTGCTACCCGACTTGCTGAGGGAGGTGGGCCATGCGGCTCGTGCGTTTTAGTCTGCGGAAGCGTTCCTGGGGTCCGATTGCGTAGACTAAACTGGGTGCCTGATCCTCGACATCGCTATGCCGGGCATGACCGGACGCGACCTCCAGCGGGAGCTGAACTTTGTCGGCAAGAGATTCCGATCTTCATCACCGCTCACGGAGACGTGACCGTTCGTCCGTACCTGCTCGAACAGGGCGCTGTGGAGTGTCAGTTCAAACCATTCAGCGATACGGCTTTGCTTGAACGCTCAATGCCGCACTTCGAGTGAGCTAAACGATCCGCCAAGCTCTAAGGAGATATACAATGATCGCTGTGAGTGCGCCTGGCCTTGAATCGAGGTCATCACCCATGTCGCACGGGACACCAATCGTATTTGTCGTTGACGACGATGTCTCGGTGCGCGAATCGCTGGAACTGCTAATCAGCTGCGCCGGTTGGCAGGCGGAGACATTCGCGTCCGCACAGGAGTTCCTGGCCCGCCCACGAGTCTTTGCTCCAAGTTGCCTGATACTTGACGTTGGCCTCCCGGACCTCAATGGTCTCGATCTGCAAAAGCGTATAGCCGGCGATCGCATTGACATGCCGATCATTTTCATCACCGGTTGCGGCGATGTCCCGATGACGGTCCAGGCCATGAAGGCAGGAGCTGTCGAGTTCTTGACGAAGCCATTCAGCGATCACCTGCTATTGAGTGCGATACGGGGCGCCATTGTTCGCAGCCACAGCGAGCTTGATCGCGAGGCGGAGATGAGATCGCTCCGGGAGTGTTACGCGGCTCTCAGCCGTCGCGAACGGGAAGTCATGGCGTTGGTGGTGTCCGGCTTGTTGAATAAACAGGTAGGTGGCGAACTAGGCATCAGCGAAATCACTGTGAAGGCACACCGAGGCAAAGTGATGGAAAAGATGAAGGCCAACTCTCTCGCCGACTTAGTGAATATGGCCGCGAGACTCCGGCTCGGACCTGCGCCAAGAGTGACCCTTGACGGACCGATTCAAGCGTGATTATTAAGACAGGCCTGAACGAGGAACGCCGCCTCAGAATCCTTGAACGGTCGGCCTCACCACGATTTTGGTCAACCTCTGCGTGGCTCGGCTGTTCTATAGCATAGGTAATGCCCTTCCTATAAACCTGCTGGTAGTGCGTCCTTTTAGAATTCCTTTATGTTCTTCAAAGCTGTTTCATTCTGAGCTCTACTTCAACTTGACATAAGCGTCCGAAGTAGGCCGCGGTGATTAACCGCCGGCGTGGCGAGATCGTGGAAGGTGTTCGTACTGGAAGTTATTGCGGATATATTTGCCGAAGTATGTGCCCTTGGATTCGGCAGCCAGAAAGGCGCGATACTGTTGAGGCGGGAAATCGAAGTAGCGATAAATTTCTCCGCTCTGGAACTTTAGATAGAGCCACCGGCGTTGAGCCGAATAGGCTGCCAATTGCAGAACCTTGGAATCGATCGGCACCCAGTCGATCGGATTGGGCATCTCCAAAAGTTGTCCCATAGATCCTCAAGTTCTCAGGCTGCTGAAGCGGTGGATAGAGAAACGTTCCAGGGCAGCAGTTCGCCAATCCGAGTGATCGGATGATCGGCAATTCGAGCCAGCACGTGTCGCAGATAGGCTTCCGGATCGAGCCCATTCAGCTTCGCCGATCCAATCAAACTGTACATCGCCGCCGCACGTTCGCCGCCAGTGTCGGCTCCGGCAAACAAATAATTCTTCCGACCAATGGCGACCGCACGCAACGCTCGCTCCGCGGCATTATTGTCGATCTCCAGACGTCCGTCTTCACAGAAGCGCAACAGGGCCTCCCACCGACTCAGCGCATAATGAATCGCCACTGCTACCGCCGATTTCCTCGACAGCTTCACAGATGTTGCCTGCAACCATTGATGCATCTGATCAAGCAAAGGCCGCATCCTCGCTTGCCGAACCTGCAATCGTTGATCCGGTGAACGGCCTCGAATCTCGCTTTCGATCCCATACATTTGGCCGATGCGAGACAATGCTTCGCTTGCGATGGGCGAAGCATGCGCCTGATCCAGATCGTAAAACTTGCGCCGGACATGCGCCCAACAGGCAGCTTCCAGGATCTGCCCACCTTCATACAAACCGTTGAAAGCCTGCATAGCCATCGGCCTGCAGCGTTCCCGTAAAGCCACTTAAATGTTGTTGCGGATGCTCTCCTTTGCGGTCCGGAGAATAGGCAAACCACACCCCCGGCGCGGTCGTATCTCCCCCCGGGCGATCATCACGGACATAGGTCCACGACCGTCCCGTCTTGGTCTTCCCGTTACCCGGCGCCAGCACCGGCACAGGAATGTCATCGCCATGCAGTTTTGCTGCTTGCAGTACATAGCGCCGCATCGCCTCCACTATGGGCGCAAGCACTCGGCTCGCTCCACCTACCCAGTCGGCTAGCGTCGAACGGTCCAACTCCACTCCTTCGCGCTCGTAGATCTCTGATTGACGATACAGAGGAAGATGGTCCGAATACTTCGATACCAGAACATGGGCCAGCAGCGCCGGTCCAGCCAAGCCGCGATCGATCGGACGACTCGGTGCAGGCTCCTGTACGATGCGTTCACAGCCGCTGCAACTCAGCTTCGGACGCACGTGCCGGATCACTTTGAATCGCGCCGGAACGTACTCCAGTATCTCGGAGACATCTTCACCCAGCAGTCGCAGTTTCCCACCGCAATCCGGACAGCATTCCTGTCGGGGATGATGGGTTTCGACCTGGCGCGGCAGATGCTCGGGTAATGGCTTCCGCACAGGCTTGCTTGCTAGTGCTGGATGCGTGGCCGTGGATGAGGAAAGCGGGCGTGCCGACTGGCTGGCTTCCAGATCTTCCAGGCGCAGTTCTAACTGCTCGATCTGCTTATCCAGCTTCTCCGATTTCCGCCCGAACTGCATCCTCCTTAACTTCAGGACCAGCAGCTTCAGATTCTCGATTTCGGTGTCGCGAGAGGCTAGTTCTTCTTGCTGCAACAGGATCAACGTCCGTAATGCATCGGCATCCAGACCGCTCAGATCTGGCAGCATTCGCTGCGCCACAGCCATGATCAATTATGCCATCGTTGGCGGCATAATCGATCTAAAATCAAACATGTCTTTATACTTTTGTTCTACGTCCTAAACCGCTATTTGCGGCGTGCTGGTTCGCACCGGCCGTCTCCAATCAATCCCTTCCAACAACATCGATAACTGTGCCCGCGTCAGCGACACGGTCCCACTTTCGGCTTGAGGCCAGATGAACCGTCCACGCTCCAGTCGCTTGGCGAACAGACATAGCCCGTCTCCATCCCACCAAAGCACTTTGATCAGGTCGCCTCGCCGGCCTCGGAACACAAACACATGTCCTCCGAATGGATCCTGTTCCATCTTCAACTGCACGATCGCGCTTAATCCGGTGAAGCCACGCCGCAGATCCGTAAGACCTGCCGCTATCCAGATCTGCGTTCCGGCTGGAAGCGTGATCATCCTAGCAATCGTTCCAACACCACTCCCAACGTGGCTGGATCCACCGCACCTTCTATGATCAGCCGTCCCTTATCCGTTTGATCTGAATCGAGCCCACGTTCGATCGAATCACCATCTGATCCACCTGGCTTTGTCTTTCCTGTTTGGCCCCCGGTTGTTGCTCGCCGACGATTCGAACGGCCACCAGCCCCGATCCAGCGGCTGACTCTGCTTCCGTTCCCAACAATCCTTCCCGGTACAGCTTTCGCCAATGGAATAACTGATTCGGCGGAATATCATGTGCTCGGGCTACCGGTCGCACCGAGGCTCCCCTTCTCGCTGCGTCTCCTCGACCCTCTGCCGCTTCTCCGCTTTGCTTCTCGTTCGACGTCCTAATGCCGTACTCGCCGTTGATGCTCGTTCCATCTTCTCGAGCATCACTCATCATCATCACTTCGTCCACACGGCCTTGACCAGACGCTTACGCTAAGTGCCATGAGCGCATCTCTGCGACTCTGCGCATCGGCACATGTGGCAGGGCCTCGACACTGTACCCTTTTCGAAGGCGGCACGGCGTCAGACTGTATCCGATGGGAGTTTGCCCAGGGCACAGATAGCTGGACCAGCGATGCGAACCCGAGACTGCCGCCAATGTTGCCACGTAGGTCTATGACGAGGCTGCGGGCACCTTGCTCGTGGAGGATGCCCATTGAACTGGCCACCATCTTGCCGAAGCGAATGCCGATCGAGCCGGGAAAGTACAACACCTTTAGTAACCCTATTCCAGGGGCAATCATCCGCTGACTAATACTGGTGGGTTCAACCAAGGGAGGGCGATTTTTTGACCCCTTGCGAAAAGGGACTTCCACTTTGATGTCGTCGGTCTGATTCTCCCTGGCAACGATCAGACTGTGCGTCCGCGCGATTCCAAACGCCGGGAGGTTGGACGCTTCAGGCTCGACGCCATCTACGGCCAGGAGCACGTCCCCCGGCCGAACCCCGGCTTTGTGGGCGGGACCATCCTCGAAAACATCCACAAACATCCAACGCGGTGCTCCATTTAGATTGATCTCGGAAAGCGTAGCGTTGCGGGTCGGACACTCGGAGTAGAAAGCTGTGTGGCTGGTTCCGAGTTCCTCAAGAGCTTTGCGCACGGCTGCCTGGAACTCCTCACTATCACCTTTGACCATCTCAGACTCGCGATCCTTAACCCGAGTTGCTAGTCAGAGTGTTTGTCGAATCGCACGAAAAGGCGCCGGAGGAAGTCATTCTCGACGTAGACACAACCGACCTGCCGCTGCATGGGAAGCAGGAAGGTCGCTTCTTTCACGGCTGCTATGATCACTACTGTTACCTGCCGTTGTACGTCTTCTGCGGAGAACATGTCCTGTGCGCACGGCTGCGACAGTCCAATTGCGATGCGTCGGCAGGAAGCTTGGTGGAGATCGAAAGAATCGTGGATCAGATTCGCCGGGCATGGCCGACAGTGAAAATCATCTTGCGGGGCGACTCCGGATTCTGCCGCAACGAGTTGATGAGTTGGTGCGAAAGCAAGCGCGTGGATTATGCGTTCGGGTTGGCGCGCAATCAGCGGCTGCGACGCATCATCGGACGGCAGATGTGGGAAGCAACGGAGCAGTGGAACCGGACCGGCGAGCTGGCGCGAGTGTTTACTGAGTTCAAGTATCCGACCAGAAAAACCAAGAAGCGAGGCTGGGATCGGGAGCGCCGCGTGGTGGCCAAAGCCGAGCATATCGATGGCAAGGAGAACCCGCGCTTTGTCGTGACATCGCTGAGTCCCGAACAGTGGGCGGCACAAGCGCTGTACAAACAACTGTACTGCGCTCGCGGCGATATGGAGAACCGGATTAAAGAGCAGTTCAGTTTGTTTGCCGATCGGGTGAGCGCGGAGACGATGCGGGCCAACCAACTTGCGTCTGTATTTCTCGGTAGTGGCTTATGTGCTGGTCAGCGGATTCCGGCGGCTTGGATTGAAAGCAACCGAGTTTGCGCAAGCACAGGTATCCACCATTCGCACGAAGCTACTGAAGATCGGTGTACAAGTAAGAATGACGGTGCGCAAGATCTGGATCTCGATGGCATCGAGCTACCCGTGGCAAAGCGTGTATCAGCGGGCCTGGTCGAACTTACGCATCTAGAGCGGCATAGGGAAGGCCAGTCTGATTCGAAACTCCAACGGTGGAAGGACTACCGTCAAACAAGTGCGCTTTCTTGACACTTTGAAGGGCACAGGCACGCTCGACAGCTGAAATAACTCCCCGCTACTCCGACGAAATCACCACTCGTCTTTGCCTCAGCTGAGCTTACCGTCACACTTGCCACATTTCTCTCGGCATGACCCGCTCACAAGAACTACTCGTGAGACATCCGGGCTAGGGGGCTGTCGGCACCTGAAGAACAGAACCATCGGATCATTCCTTCGGCGTCCCGACGACGCGCAATTCGTCACCAACCCAGATTGAGGAAGAGTGGCCGACAATCCATCCGCAAAGAGCCCATTCCGATACAGGACCATCCGCGCCCGGGGCACATCGACCCATCGACCCATCGACTTATTTTTAGGAAGTGGACACTTCTATGTCGGCGCGACAGCTCCGACCTTTGCTCGCGCTGTCAACCTATCCCTGTGATAGACTTCCCGCACTAATAGCCATAGAAAGGATGCGTCAATGCGACTTGGCCTGTTGCTCACGATCCTGGCATCCACCTTGATCGCTCAAGCGCCCACCGCGGAAATCACCGGGACCATCAACGACAGCACCGGCTCACCAATGTCCGGAGTTCTTGTCACCCTCACGAATCCTGCCATCAACCAGTCCCGGACCGTGAGGACCAATGACTCCGGCCTCTACGTCTTCCCCACGCTGCCACCCGCCCTCTACAACCTCAAGGCGGAGGCTAGCGGCTTCGGCACGCAGGTTCGCAGCGGCCTCGAACTCCAGATCGGTCAGATCGCCCGCCTCGATTTCACCATGAGCGTCGGCAGCGTCTCCGAGGTCATCGAAGTAGAAGGCGGCGCTCCCGTGCTTGAAACTGAAACCGCAAATATAGGAGCCGTCGTCGAGAACCGGCGTATCGTCGAACTCCCCCTGAACGGCCGCAACTACCTTCAGCTTGTCTCGCTAATCCCTGGCGCCACCACCAACGCCCGCCCACCGGGCGTTGCCCAACTCCGCATGGGAGGAGCTCGCAGCGACTTCACGGTCAGCGTCAGCGGCCAGCGCCTCGCCTTCAATCGCTACACCCTCGATGGCATCGAAAACACAGACGTCAACTTCGCGAGCTACCTGCTGCTTCCCTCCATCGATGCCCTCCAGGAGTTCAAAGTGGAGAGCGGACTGTTCCAGGCGGAGTTCGGCCGCGGCACCAGCCAAATCAATGTCTCCACTCGCGGCGGTTCCAACCAGTTCCATGGCGTTCTGTTTGAGTTTCTCCGTAATTCCGAACTTGACGCCAAGAACTTCTTCGATTCTCCGACCCTGCCCATCCCTCCTTTCAAGCGCAACCAGTTCGGCTTCACCGCCAGCGGGCCCGTCCTGATACCGAAACTCTTCAACGGAAAAAACAAGCTCTTCTTCATGGTGAACTATGAAGGTTTACGTGAGCGGAAAGGTCTCACGCAGGTAGCCACCGTCGCGATCGCGCCCCAGCGCGCCGGCGATTTTTCCTCGTCCCCTAGATTGATCTACGATCCGGCCACGCGCGCCTACAATGCCCAAGGTCAAGTCACGTCCGTCCTTCCATTCCCCGGCAACGTCATTCCCACCAACCGCCTCTCGTCCGTGAGCACCACGGTTTTTCAGAAGTATGTGCCCATGCCCAACGCAGGTACGACCACCGAAGCGGGCTTCTATATCAATTCAGAAGGTCGGAATTCCGACGCCAACCAGGTGACCTCTCGCGTCGACTTCGTGCGCAACCCCTCCGACACCTGGTTCTTCCGCTATAGCCGCAACAAAGACGTCGGCTACGTTCCCGCCATCCTGCCCGACCAGGGCAACAACGTCGACGTTCTCGTCGAGCATGGTGTGCTCGCCGATACTCGTGTGATCGGCGCCAATAAGGTGAACGAATTCCGGTTCGGTATGGTTTATCTTGCCGCTGCCAACATCCAGCGCCGCGCCTTCATTGACAACGTCGTCGGCCAACTCGGTATCAAGGATATCCCTGCCGCTGACGTCCCACTCTGGTATGGCATCCCGGTATTCAGCGTTACCGGATTCTCGCTGATCGGGGATTGCAGCGATTGCCCCTGGAACGGCTGGAATACGGTCCTCCAATTCCTCGATTCCTTCAGTTGGACCAAAGGCCGACACACCATCAAATTCGGAGGCGACTTCCGCCGCGTTCGTTTCAACAATGCTGTGCCCGGCCGGCCACGCGGACGCTTTGGCTTCGATGGCCGGTTCACACAAAATCCGCTGGCCTCCAACCGTAGCGCGACCGGCTCCGCCATCGCGGACTTCCTGCTCGAAGGCATCAACAACTCGGAAACCCTGGTAGGCTCACCGGTCTCCAATTTCCGTAATTTTCACCTGGGGCTCTATATCCAGGATGCCTGGAAGGTTAACTCCAGGCTCACCGTAAACCTCGGCCTTCGCTATGAGAACGAGCCCCCGTGGGTGGACAAGTATGATGCCATCGTCAACATGGATTACCGGTGGGATCACTCCATCACGCCCGTCTTCGTGCGAGCCGGAACCGGCGACCTCTATGAAGGCAACCCCGCTCTCCAATCACCCACCACCATCGCCCAGGTGCGCGACGGCCGCTTCGGCCGTCACCTGGCCAAATGGCAGACGAAAGACTTCGCGCCGCGTATCGGCATTGCTTATTCGGTTACTCCCAAAACCATCATTCGCTCGGGCGCCGGTATCTACTTCGTGCGGGAAATCGGAAATTCTGATTTCGAAGTGGTTCGTAACCCGCCCTTCGCCGCCCAGCGCGGCGAGCCCGCACAGTTCGAAGTTCCCAATCTCAATTTCCAGCGTCCTTTCGCGCAACCGGTCAGTGTCCCCACTTTCGCTTTGGCCGTGCAGTTCGATGAGCCCACCGCTTATGTCGGTCAATGGTCCTGGGGGATCCAACAGCAGTTGTCCGCGGACACCATGGTTGAGGCCACTTACCTTGGTGCCGCAGGAAATCACCTCCGTCGCATGCAGATCTACAATCAGGCTCCTCCGGGCCCGGGCGATATCCAGTCGCGCCGCCCCAATCCGCAACTCGGTACCGTCCAAACCGTAACCGGCGCGAGCCACAGCACCTACCACTCCGTGCAGGTAAAACTGCAGCGTCGCTTCTCGCGCGGTCTCACTGTATTGAGCGCCTTTAGCTTTGGCAAGTCGATCGACAATGGCAGCCAGATCCGCAACACGGCCACAGAAACTCTGACACCCAGCAACGATTACGATCTCCGACTTGAGCGCGGACTCTCCGGTTTCGATTTTCGCCGCCGCTGGACCACCTCCTGGCTCTATGAACTCCCAGTTGGCCGCGGGCGCCAGTTCCTGACCGGCGCTCCCCGTGCGCTCGATGTTTTCATCGGCGGTTGGCAACTCGGTGGCATTCTTACTCTGCAGGATGGATTCCCGGTAACCGCGTATTGCGGCGGCGGCCTTATCCAAAACGGCGGCGGCGTCTGCTATCCCGATGCCACTGGTCAGCAGGTGCGCCTGCCCAAGGACGAACAGACCCTAAGCCGTTACTTCAACACCGCAGCTTTTGTCGACCGCGCGCCGGGCGGGCCGCAATTCCGCTATGGCAATGTTGCCCGTAACACGCTCCCTTCCCCTGGAATCGTAAATTGGGACTCTTCCGCTAACAAGATGTTCCAGTTCCGGGAGGATGTAAAGCTCGAGTTTCGTGCGGAGGCCTTCAACTTGGCAAACCACCCGATCTTCGGCCCGCCAGGCGGTACCCTCCGCACTGCCAATTTCGGTGTGATCACCAGCACTGCTATCGACTCGCGCCAACTGCAGTTAGCCCTAAAGCTCAGCTTCTGATGGAATGCGCCTTCGGGTCGGTATGCGACGCAACACGAAGTAGCATGCCTTATGGCGCTGATGAGTTGCTCTCCATGATTATGTCCGGATGACGCGCTATCCGGAACCTATATTTCTCCCGCGCCTGTGGCCCCAGCGATTCGTCGGGCGGGCGATCGATCAAATAAGCAGCGAAAGTGTTCACTTTCGTTCGCCGGTAGCTCACACACGAGGGCGCACGCGCGTATAGGAAGACGCGTTAGCAACGCGGAGATGAAAAGGGGTCTAGACAACAAGCCACCCATACGGACTAAAGTCTGCATGGGTGACAAGGAAAGGAAATCAGACAAGGTGGGCAGCAGTCCTACACGTGTACCGCGGGCGATCCTCCGAGAAAACTAAAGCCAACGTCGCATGTTACTTCCGCAGCCCACATTCTGCTTATCGGCAGCGTTGGACGCTCCAAGACAAATCTTTTGTTGTTGTGATTTTTACACCCTAAAGGGTCGGCACTCCGGCGAGTTGGCTTCGCGGGAGGCGAGGGTTCGGCTAATGCCTTCGGCTTCGGCGATCTCCTTCACGGTGGCGCGGCCGGAGACTAGCGCCTTCGCGATTCTCGCTAGGCGGCCTTCACGGCGGAGTTCGGCTGTCGGTACGGGTTTGACTTCTGTAGCCGGGCGTCTTGCGTTTACTCAACTCCTCGTAGGGTGCAGAACGACAGTTTCGCTTCTTCCGAACGCGTTCATGCAGCCCTTCAGAAAGCACGCTATGCGCCGGAGCAGGAGGAGGCAGCCAAGTGCCGCAGTCAACGCGGCCGTGCTGATCGGCAACTAGAGCAGCGCCGTTGAGTGAGCACCAGCGCGATCGAGGCGAGGCCTAGCAAGGCCGACGTGGCAGGCTCCGGCACAACCGTGACTCGTGCAGTGGTTGCCGCGACGGGGAACAGCAGTTGTACATCGAAGACGGTTCCCAGGCTCTCGCCAGCAGATGCACTGTAGACGAGCGAGTATTCGGCATTACCAAAGAAGAACAGGAAATCATCGGCACTCGTGAAAAGAAAGCCGCCAGGGGCGATATCTGGAATTATCCAACTGGTGGTGTTCAGTCCCGGCAGAGTGAAGACGGCACTGAACGCCGCAAGTTCGTCCTGCGTGATGGCGCCGGTGCTGCCCGCCGTTGTGGTGAAGACGATGTCCAAGCTACCGGCAGGGTTCCAGTCATTCTGTTGCAACCGGATGGTAGCGGAGGTGGCCGAGTGACTCAGGGCGACGAAGGCGATCAGCGCCGAAAATCCATACTTCAAGGCTGTGAGAGCTCCTCCCTCAGAATGAAATCACGTTGAAGCCATCAGCGCGCAGGACCGATTCCTGACCGAACTGACTTTTGTAATCATCGCGAATTTGCTGAATCAATGCATTGGCGTTTTGCATTTGCGGCGGATAGAAGAGAATCATCACGTGTGACCGCTCTTTGATCAGGCCGGATGACCCGCTGAATTGTCCCTCGCCTGTGAGACGCGTGAGGCCATCTGGAAAGCGGGGCGTGACGTAGAGATCTACAAACGTGGCGAATTGCTCGTCACTAACGGGTGGCAGTCCGATACGCGAGGTACCGAAGTAAAGTTCGGTCCGTGCCCAGACGTCCGCAATGGTGGTAGGGCGCTGTACCCGGCTGCTGGCGGCCGTAGCGGCCATCGGCGCCAAGCCCAGCTTTGCAAGAGCCAGCCCGAACACTGTTCTGCGTGGAATTTCCATATCAATCCCGTGGGTGGTTTTCCGTTGTTATGGAATCTAACCACAGCTAAATCGCGCGGGCAAGGCTTTCACCGTGTGATGGGAGGAGATGGCAGGCAAGGGCGACAAGCGGCGGGGCTGGGGTCAGGTTCATTGCGCTCTGCGCTTCGTACCTCGTGCCGTACGTGCTGCAGTCTATCGCGATGGCCGACCCCGTGACTTATACGGCCGACATACGGCTACGGCTGATCCTCTGAGAGTCTGGGGAGTGGCCATGGTGTTAGTCACTGTCGGTGCGCTGGCGTGTGCCTATTGCCTTTACGCGGCAAACGTCGGTCCAAAATCGTACCATTACCGCTGCTTGAGTATTGCCAGCGCTTGCCACTGCGTCTCCGCCGCAAGGCTGCGATTCGATCGGCGTCCACGCAGTCCAGGCGCCAACACCCGCGTCGTCATGCTTGCTCATCCGCTTCAGCAGCACACGTACCAGCGGTCACTCACTCTCACCTTCTGGGCCGGTTTCCCGTTGCGTCATGCTTCCTGACTGGCACGCTGTCGGAGTATTTATGTCAGGGTATGAAGGCCGATATAATGGCTGCCATTCTTGAGCTTGGAGGGTCAGCACATGCGCCTGCTCGCTTTGCTAATGGTCTCCGCCGCTGTTGCCCTTGCGCAGACGGCTTCCACACAGATTCTCGGCTTGGTCACTGACTCGTCCGGAGCGGTGATTCCGGGCGCTACCGTAACAGCGACGCGAGTCGACACCGGTGATCGCCGCTCCACCACATCGAACGATACGGGGAATTACATCTTTCCGCTTGTCGACTCGGGTTCTTATGAGGTAACGTGCGCGGCTCCCGGATTCAAGACGGAAATTCGTCGAAACATCCTGCTCGAACTCAACCAGAAAGGGCGCATCGACTTTCAGATGCAGGTCGGCCAACAAGCGGAGACGATTGAGGTCACCAGTTCAGCGCCCCTTCTCAAGACCGAAGACGCCACTCTCGGCTCGGTTGTCGAGCACAAACGCATTGTCGAGTTACCGCTGAATGGTCGTAACTTCGCGCAGGCGGCCACGCTGATGCCTGGTGTCGTCTATGGATCAGCGCGCATGGGAGTCGACGGCCAGCAGACCATCGGAACGCGCGCGATGCCGGGTCAGATCGTCGGCCTTTCGGCTAACGGGCAGCGGGACGCAAACCAGAACATCACGCTCGACGGCGTTTCCGCGACAGACGGCTTCAAATCATCCATGCTGTTTGTGCCTTCGATCGAAGCAATCGAAGAGTTCAAGATTCAGAGCGCGGTCTACTCGGCCGAGTATGGAATGAACTCCGGCGCCCAAGCCAATGTCTCGATCAGGAGCGGAACCAATCAGTGGCACGGCGCCGCGTTCGAGTTCCTGCGGAATGACACGATGGACGCGCGCGGCTACTTCCTCGCGCCGAACCAGCCCAAAAACAAACTGAGACGTAACCAGTTCGGCGGCGTCATCTCTGGTCCGATTCGCAGGGACGAGACGTTCTTTCTCGTCAACTACGAAGGCCGGCGCGAGCGGCGAGGAACGCCCGCAAGAGCAACCGTGCCGACTGTCGCCATGCGCAACGGCGACTTGTCCGAAATCCTTCAACCCGGCAACCGCTGGTATCCGAGAGATGCCAACCCGGCTGTCAGTCGTGCGATTCGCCCGCTCGGGTCTACCACACCTTTTCCCAACAACATCATCCCGAGAAGCCAGTTGAATCCGGTGTCTCTGAACATCCTCACCTGGAAAGACGATACGCCGCTCGCGGAAGGCGGCTTCATGCCGCTCCCGAACTTTGACGAGCAGGCTCGCGCCGCCGGATCGACGTTGAACTACGTCGGGACGAATGATCAGGAGCTCGACTCCGACCAGTATCTTGACCAGGGTCGATCACCGCTTCAACGACAACCATCGAATCTTCGGCCGGTACGTCCTGGTGCCGTCCAGCTGGTTGAATAACCCACTGCTGCGAGTGAATCAGTTCACCACGGAGTTTCGCGCGCAGAACATCGGTGTCGGCTATACGTGGATGATCAATCCGCGCATGCTGAACGACCTTCGCGTCGGCTATAACCGAATCCGCGCGAATCAGTTGGCCTATCAGACCAACACAGACTTTACGCATCGCGATTTAGGACTCGATATGCGCGTCACGGGCGATGGAAATCGGACACTAACGCCTCGCGAAGAAGGTTTGCCGAACATCAATATCACCGCATTCTCCGGTATAGGCTCCGGCAACGTGACGTTTAACACGAACGAGACTTCGGAGGTTGCCGACTCGCTGTCGATCAACCGCGGCCGGCATAACTTCAAGTTTGGCGGGCAGTGGCGGAGTAGTCCGGTCGTGAACGAAGCGTCCAATCAGCCGCGCGGACAACTCACTTTTTCGCCGGACATCGCAGGCATCCCCGACGCGTTTGCGGCCTTTCTTTTGGGCATTCCCTTGAACTCAAACTCCGCCGAAGGTGTGCCGACGAACGATATGCACCAGCAGAAAGTCGGGTTCTACTGGCTGGACGATTGGAAAGCCACATCACGGCTGACCATCAATTTCGGCGTGCGTTGGGACTGGTATCGGCGCCGTTACTGATGCCAATGGCAGAATTCGTAACCTTTCCTTCGCCAATAGCGATATGCAGACCGTGAACGGAGTGAAGTACCCAAAGCTGGTACCTGACCCACTCGTATCCGAAGCGCTGTACGACATCAACTGGAAGCAGATCATGCCGCGGCTTGGCATCGTTTATCGGCTGAACGATCGGACCGTGATCCGCACGGGTTCGGGACTATTCTACTCACCGCAGCAAACGAACAACTTCAACATCCTCGGACTGAACCCGCCGTTTTCGGGCTCGACTGTCTTTCAGAATGACCGGACCAATCCGACCGCGACGATTGAGAATCCATTCGCCGGATCGCCCGTTGGAGGCGGGCCTGCGGCAATCGTGATGCTTGGCTGGACTAAGGAAGACCACGACAATCGATCGATGTACCTCAACAATAAGATCTGGCAATGGACGATGGAGATTGAACGAAGTTTCGGTCAGAACTTCGTCACGGGCATCGCGTACGTTGGCAGCGCAGGATCTCATCTCGACATGCCGGTACAGAACTGGAATAATCCGGATCCTGGACTAGGCACCGTTCAGAACCGCCGGCCTTACCAGTTCTATGTCGATTCCACCAATCCCAACGCTCTCCTGCCGCTTGGTACGGTCCGCCGTCTCGAATCGTGGACGAACTCGAATTACCACGCGCTGCAACTGAGAGCGGAGAAACGCTACTCTCATGGACTGACCTTCAACGCTTCGTTCAACTTTCAAAAAGCGATGTACATCGGCTACGGAGTGAATGAAGGCGGGCCATACGGGAACAGCTTCACGCAGGATCCGCGGGATCGTCTGGCCGATTACGGCCGATCGCAAATCGACCAGAAGTTTCGGTTTGTCTTTCTCACATCTGGGAGATTCCGTGGCTGCGCAAGGCAGCGGGGCCAAAGGGGTGGTTTCTGGGAGGCTGGGCAATTAATGGCATAGTGCAACTCTCTTCGGGCTTGCCGGTCACTGTGGCACAGAATGGCGATTCGCAGAATACGGGACCTTCTTCGTTTCAGCGGCCACACGTAGTCGCCGGACGATCTGTTCCACGCGCGTGGGAGGACCGCAAGCATCGATCAATGGTTCGACACAGGACGCCTTCGTCCGATCGAAGTGCGATGGCTGCGCGGGCGAAGGCTTGTATATCGGCCCCAAGGGTACGGAAACGCGGGTGTATCGCTGTTCGATGCTCCTGCCAGAAGACCTGGGACTTCGCCTGCTTCAAGGAGTTCATCCGTACGGGAAGGTCACCGCATCCAGTTTCGCTATGAGGCGTTCAATTTCCTGAACACGCCGCAGTTCAGCGGCGCCATCGCGAACACTCGGGGCAGCAGACTTCGGAAGGATCAGTTCAACGGCTATTAACAATCGCGAGATGCAACTAGGCTTGAAATATCTTTTCTGATATGGAGCGACCTGTCAACCCCTGAGTGCATCTGACAGTTTAATTCTGGAAGTTAGGCCGGCTTTTCTCCGTAAGGAGGGGAGGCGGCCTTTCCTCTTTCCGGGGGACCTCGCGGATCCTGAGGTGTTCCCGCCGGAGATGGGATGAGATGGCCTGGTCGCATCGAAGTGCAGTAATCTCGGCAATGTTGATTACGCACCGCAGTGCAAAGGAGGCCAGGATTGAAGAAGAAAGACACTCGCCATAGCCTGAAGCAGAAGTCAGTCCGGGGCATGAGAGGGATAACGATCGGATTGGATCTCGGCGACAAGACCAGCCGCTACTGCGCAATTGACAGCAATGGTCAAATAGTGAGCCAAGGTGGGGTGGCCACGACCCGTACAGCTATGCGCGAGAAGTTCAGTGGGTTGGAGCATTGCCGGATTGCATTGGAAGTAGGGCCGCACTCCCCCTGGGTGAGTCGCCTGCTAGCAGAATCTGGGCACGAGGTAATCGTCGCCAATCCCCGTCAGTTAAAGCTGATCACTGAAAGCAGCCGAAAGTGCGACCCTGTCGATGCAGAGACGCTAGCGCGATTGGCGCGAGTGGATCCGGTGCTGCTTCGGCCCATTCGTCATCGAAGCGAACATGCGCAGATGGACCTGATGGTAATTCGAGCTCGCGCTGCATTAGTGGTGGCGAGAACATCGCTGGTTAATACTGTGCGAGGACTCGCGAAGTCCGTGGGCGAGCGACTGCCCAAAGTCGACGCCGAGGCTCTCGATATAGAAGATGCGAAAGCACTGCCGGATGCCTTGCGCGAGGTGCTCAAGCCGATCTTGCAAAGCATAGAGCAATTGACGGTCAAGATTAAAGCGGCCGACAAAGAACTCGAGCAGATCGCCCGGACTCGTTATCCGGAAACCAAACTGCTGATGCAGGTCAGCGGAGTGGGAACCTTGATCGCTCTGACGTTTGTGCTGACAGTGGAGGACAATACCAGATTCCGCAAGAGTAGGGATGTAGGTTGCTTTCTTGGACTACGGCCGCGGCGTGCTGACTCCGGCGAACACCGGCCGCAACTGCCAATCACCAAAGAAGGTGATGTGTACTTGCGCGCGCTTCTCGTCCAGGGGGCACACTGTATTTTGAGCCGGCAAGGGCCGGACACGGACCTGAAGCGATGGGGTACGCGAATCGCTGGCGGCGGAGGGAAGAATGCGAAGAAACGAGCAATTGTCGCGGTAGCGCGGAAGCTGGCGGTATTGTTGCATCGACTGTGGACGACGGGCGAGGTCTACGAGCCGCTGCGGAATAGCAACACGCATCCCGTTGCTGCATAGAAGATCAGGTTTGTTTCTATTGCAGATCGCCGAGTTCGGGTGACTGCGGACGTGGCGGCGGAGCCATTGCTCTGATATTCAGACAATGAGCTCGAGCCTGGAGATGGCAGCACCCGACAAATCGAGGACCCCAAAAGGCACCGGGCAAACCAGAGTGCGGATGGAAGCAGGGCGATACGGCGGCTACGAGCGAAACGGCCAAGACTAGGAACGATGATCGTTGCTGAATAACTACTTGATGAAGCGACAGCAGCGAATCACTTAGAAAGGGTCAGGAGCTGATAGTGCGATAACACACGAGGTTGAAGGATGTCTCAAGAGGAGATCTCCCTTCGCCTTCCTCGATTTTACGTAAGGCATTGGCCGGAGCCCGTCAAGGCTGATACGAGCGCGCCTTCGGCGCGGCCTTGACCGTCTCCGATCCAATGCCCAAGAATCCTGGGAAGAAGGCGAAGGGAGCAGCGCGAAAGGGGTTGACACGCCGGGCCATCTCATGGAAGCCGCCCGTCGCATAAGTTGCTGGCCGGAACGGCGCGGAGCAGGCAAGGGCGCGCCCGCCTTTGGCGCGGCGAAGCAAACCCTTGCCCGGCGAGCACCGTTCTGGCACTTCGAGCAATCTTGGACGGGCGGCGTAGCGGGAACACATTCCCGTTGGTGAGCTTTGAGCATTTCTGGTTAGGACAGCAGAGCCGATAACAGCGCAGTAGCTATCGCGACGATTGATCACTCTGATATTCGCGGATCGGAACCGCATGGACATGATCCGTCGGGAGCCTGCCTCGGACTGAGCGCGCGGGTTGGGGCCGGAGCCCGTTCCGCATAGAAAATAAGGAGGGTTCTCCTTTTCGTGGGCCCTGCACTGTCATCGGCTTTGCTGTCCGGGAAAACATCTTTGTTGTTGTTTTATGCCGCAGTTGCGAGCTTCTGCTTTTCTTCCGTGTTCAAAGCAATCGCCCAGATGAAGCCGAGCAGCTCACGCCCGACCGCCGTCACGATTTGATTCTTGTTCTTGCCACGCTCGGCGAACTTTCTGTAGCGCTTGTGCAACCGATACTGCGCCTTCCAGGCGATTTGTTTCACTTCGTCGCTGAGGGCCAGAGACTTCTGTCTTCGGAGCAGAAAACCTGTAACGTTCGGTCGATGTTGGTAAGCCCATGCCGCCTCTACCAGAACTCTCCGTAAATGGGCATTGCCTGTCTTAGTGATGGAACCGCGTTGCACTCGATTGCCGCTCGAGTGCTCGCGCGCAACCAGTCCGCTATAGCCCATCAACTGTCGTGGACTTTCAAATCGGGAAAGCGAGCCAAGCTCAGACACGATGGTAGCCGCGGTGGTTTGCGCCACTCCGCGCAAGGCCTGCAAAGCCTCAATCACCGCCCGGATCTCTGGTGACGCTTGCTGAATTGCGTCATCGATCGCCTTCTCGAGTTTCAGGATCCTTTCGGCAATGTGCTCGACTTCGTGCAGATAATGTTCCAGTGTGGCTTCCAAAGCCGGCTGGTCAAAATGAACGTTGGTCTTGATCCATTCCAGATGTTTCTTGGTCCAGGCCTTCATTCCCTCCGGTCTTCGGCCGTGACGTAGCAGGAATTTGCCCAGCCGATGCCGTGCCTTCAACTGGTCTTTCTTGGCCGCTTCCCGAGCCCGTACCAGATCCCGCAAGGCCTCATGCGCGGCATCCGGCACCCAGACCGCCGTTAGTTCGCCGGCTCGATAGCAGCGTGCCAGTTTCTCGGCATCGCGGCGGTCGGTCTTGACTCGATCTCCGGCTTTGGTCGGAACCAGAGTCGGAGCAATTACTTCGCACGCAACTCCCAACTGCGTGAGCTGCCAGTACAGTACATATCCCGTCGGCCCTGCTTCGTAACAGACCTTGATTTGTTTCACCGGACCCAATTTGCCAATCAGTTTCCGAATCGATTCCAGCCGGTTCGGAATCACACCCTGTGACCAAACTTCGCCCTCTCGTTCCGCCACAGCTACCGCGATCGTGTCCGCATGGACATCCAGACCAACAAAGAGTAATTTAGACATGTGCGACCATCTCCCTTCGTATGCGGCTCTGCGCCGCTTTGTTTTTCGACTCACAGCGTAACCCGCGTCACTGCGATGTCGGAGTTGGTCGCTCCATATTGACTGAGTGAAGAACGAAGGCGATCGCGTGGCCACTTGCCTTCTGCACTTGCGACTCGCGCCTCAAAAACGACGTAATTTCAGCATCGATTGCGCCCTTATCTAGTTGCAGGACGCTCTTGGTTAGACAATGATAATAGCCCGGACGCGAGAAGGAGGTTGCGAAGGAAGGTTTATGGCAGAGTCAATTTCAGCTTCTGTTGGAGCCGGAGGCGTCAATCGCTCTGATGATACGCATACCGTACAGCAGTTACTGAACAACGTACCGGCTCCCAGAGGCGGGCCATCTCCGAAATTGGACACGGACGGTAAGTGCGGGCCGATCACGATAGGGGCGATACGGCGCTTTCAGCAACTGAATACGGGGTTTGTGGACGGACGCGTGGATCCGGACGGACAGACCATCGCCAAGCTAAATACCTACGGATGGACCAGCGGTGGCGGCTCGCCCGGCGGAGGAGCCAGTACTAATCCAGGAACCGGCAATCACGGCAACATGAATCCGGGAAACATGCTGCCGGTCCCGCCTCTCGCGCAGGTCAGCGGCGTCCGCAAACAGATCATCGACCTCGCGCAGCAGTGGGCCACACCACATCCGGGTAAAGTTAGCGATTTGAGGACCATTCCCGAGACCGGCACGGGACGCCCGATCCGGGAAGGGTGGCAATCGTTGAAGGATTTCTTCGATGTAGCGGTTGCGGGTTGGCAGCCGACCTATTGGAACAACAAGGCATACATGGACGGCGTCAAAGTTCCAGGTAAGCGCATCCCGCAGCCCGGCAAAGATGGCGTGTCCTGGTGCGGCATTTTTGCCACTTACGTGCTGATTCAGGCAGGATTGCCGGTGAAGTGGGTCCTCGGCAAGGGAATTGCGCCTCTGCCGCTGCTGGCAGACCAGAACTTTCAGCCCGGGGACGTGCTGGTGATGAAAGGCGGCACGGTCCATCACTGCATCGCCATCGCCGATGAGGCTCATCGATGTCGACGGTGAGCGGGAATTCGGACAACCAAAGCATCCTCATCAAGCCGCAAACAAAATCGCAGGTCGCCTACTATTACAAGGTGACGCCCTGACCAGATGAAGCGAGCGGTCGGGGATGGAGGCTTTTCCGTGGCAGTATTTGCTGGCTTCAACGGGTCCACGTGCGGAGCCCAACGAGTGACACAGGTGTGTCGCAGTGTGTACAGTTCGAATGGCTGAATTCCGCTGCCACGGAACGCCCGCGCCTGATGTTTCCTTAAACTGGAGGGCTCAATGTGCCAGGTTCTGCTTCAGACGCCGGAGGTCACAGGTTCGAGTCCGGTCGCGCGAAGTACCAGCATCCGAGCCCGCCAGTTAGCTGACAGCCTGTCCGATCGAAGCGTGCTGAATACGGCTTAAAGCGTGTGTTTGATCTGGCTCGTTGATCGACGACACGTCACTACTAACAAAACACGCATGGCTAAATGCGCAAAAAAGCTGATGCCCGATCAATAGCCCGGACCACAGGGGAGAAAGATCAAATCACCAGGCATCCGTATCCATCCAATTCCATCTGCTCGCGAATAGGCCGGTTGAACATACCAGCGACCTTGTCCGTTTCATCTTCACTGAAGCCGCTGAGAATCAGCGATTGCGAGATTCTCAATAAATCGTTCTTCAAGTTGCGGAGAGTCGCGGCATTGAGGTTGCACACGGCCCAGTCCGTGGCATTCGACCGGATGGAACGCACCGATCCCGTAAACAGCGATATCGACAGATCGAGTTTGGCGCGCGCCACCATGGTTGCCTCGTGCTCGATATCGCAACCGATAACCGGTTGCGCTCCGAGCAAGCGTGCTCCATCGGCCAGGATTCCGGCGCCGGTTCCGACGTCGATTATCCTTTGCCCGGCGGTGACATTCCTTTCCATGGCCATCAAACACAGGCGGGTTGGCGGAGCAGTGCCGCTGCCACAAGCCATACCCGGATGCATCACAAGCCGCAACCGACCTTCCGGCGCGGCGTCGTCGAGCCATTCCGGTACAAGGTAGAATCGTTCCCCGACCGGAAAAGGCTGCCATTGCGCTTGCGCAAAACGAACCCAATCCGTGTCCTCTTCTTCCTGAACCGTGGGCCGAAAATCAGAGAACTGTCGGGCAACGACCTGTGGATTACTATCTGGACCGAAGAAAGCTCGTAGCGCCCGATCTTCTTCGGTAATACCGGTAGCGCCTGCGTCCCATAGATTTGCGATAAGCAAATCGCGCTCGTTATCTTCTACCTGCATCGATAAGGAGAACACTGTTGTTGTACCCTCTTCAGCCTTGCACCCTCTTGGCTTTCCCTACCCAATATCGCTCTTTCAAGACGAGTTTGCGGATCTTTCCGGTGCCGGTCTTAGGCAGGGGCTCCTCGCTGAAATCGATCCTGCGCGGTATTTTGAACTTGGCCAGACGGTCGTCGAGGAACGCGCATAGGGCCTTGGCGTCGAGCGCTGATCCAGGTTTTAAAACGACGATTGCGGCGGGTATCTCGCCCCATTTATCATCCGGAGCCGCAACAACAGCGCACTCGAATACTTCCGGATGCGCCGCGATCGCCTTTTCTACTTCGATGGACGAGATATTCTCTCCACCACTAACGATGATTTCTTTCTTTCGATCAACGATGTGAATGTAACCATCGTCATCCCAAACGGCCATGTCTCCGGTGTGGAACCAACCGCCGGACATCACAGCGTCTGTGGCGTCGGGTTCCGCATAGTACCCAGTCATAACGTGATCGGAACGTGTGATCACTTCACCCATCGTCGAGCGGTCCCGAGGAACATCGTGGTCCTCATTGTCGACAACGCGCACCTCGACGCCGGGTACCGGCCAGCCTGTCATCGCTTGCCGTTCGCAACGCTCGCGCTCGGATGTGAATGTGAGTTCGCGCTTGGGTCGGGCAAAGGTCAGGACGGGCGCCGTCTCCGTCAAGCCATATCCGGCGAAGACACGGCAACGGAAGCGCTTCTCCATCCGTTCAATGAGCTCTGGTGATGCCGCAGCGCCACCGATCTGAATCTGCCGCATACTGGACAGATCATACGCGCCCGTATCGGGCACAGCCAGAAGCGCATTCGCCATCGTCGGAACTAGGCTCATCTCGGTCGCCCGATGCTTTTGTATCAGTTCATATACTCCGACAGGATCGAACCGTCGCACCATGACATGCTTAACACCCATCATGGTCGAGGCGTGCGCATGACCCCATCCATTTGCGTGAAATAGCGGAATGGTATGCAAATCGACCATCGACACCGGCTCCACGTAGCAGGTCGCAACAGAAAATGCGTGTAGATAGAGCGTGCGGTGAGACAACGTGACGCCCTTGGGTGTGCCGGTGCTTCCGCTTGTATAGAACACCTCGGCGATCGAATTCTCATCGATACCCATGAAGTCGACACGTTCGGGTTGCTCGGCTGCGAGCAACGACTCGTACTCATCGCCTATCCGTACTTTGCGTTCGACGGGAAGTTCCGCCGCGATGCTTTCAAAGTCAGGCTCATAGAACAGGAAACGTGCTCCGGCGTGCCGGATGATGACACTCAACTCGGTCACCGTCAGCCGTACGTTCAAAGGCATGACGATCGCGCCCGCCATCGGAACCCCGTAATAGCCCTCCAGTAACTGATGGTTGTTGAAGCTCAGAAACGCGACGCGGTCACCGGGCTGTACACCGGCGCGACGCAACGCCTTGGCCAACTGCTCACATCGATGCCCAAACTCGGTGTACGTAAACTGCTGTTCCCCGGAGACAATCCCTATGTGCTTTCCAAAGATGTCGACGGCGCGATACAGAAAACGGATCGGTGTGAGCGGTACGAACATGAATCGAAGTTCCTTCCGTGTGATTCTACCCCCCTTCGTCCCGCTTGTTGGACGGAGTGACTTGAGATCCCTCCTTCAAATCACCGGTCCGTTTGTCTTTACGACTTTACGAATCTGCACGATAGGCTAAAGCCCGTTAAGCTTCCAGAACCGCTGAGATAAACGTCATCGTGCCAACCCTACAGCGTTTAGTCAAAAGAAAGCGGCGCTGATTCGAAGGGGGGCTCGGTGAATCCTTCGCACCATATATGCAAGACATTGAATTAATTAGAGAGTTTCTGATTGAAAGCAACGAGAATCTCAGCCGCCTGGATCAGGAAATGGTCGACCTCGAAAAGCGGCCTGAAGATGCGGAGTTGCTGGCTAGTGTCTTTCGCACGGTTCACACGATCAAAGGGACATGCGGCTTTCTAGGATTTTGCAAACTCGAACGGATCGCGCATCAGGCTGAAAGCATTCTTGGTGATCTTCGCAACGGCGACAAGAAACTTACGCCGGAGTTGACATCCGTACTGCTCGAAAGCATCGATGCCATAAAGAACGAACTCACTAGCATCGAGTTGACTGGAGCCGAGAGCGAAGATCGTCCGTCTCAATGTGTTACTGAGACGGCTGACGCAACTTTCGGCAGGCGCCAAGAAGACAAAGAGGCGCCAGTTGCGGATTCAACGATCCGCGTCGATGTAGCTCTGCTGAACAAACTAATGAATCTGGTGGGTGAACTCGTGCTGGCGCGAAACCAGATATTGCAGTTCACTGCAGATTCAAAGTCTCCCGGATTCGCGGCAACCGCGCAGAAGCTGAATCTGATCACGACGGAACTGCAAGAAGAAGTCATGCGGACACGCATGCAGCCGATCGGAAATGTGTGGGCCAATTTCCCGAGAGTTGTGCGGGACCTCGCCCGGACTTGCGAAAAGCAAATTTCGCTTGAGATGGACGGCGCGGAAACTGAGCTGGACAAGACGATTATCGAAGCTATCAAAGATCCGCTGACACACATCATTCGCAATGCGTGTGACCACGGCATCGAGACACCGCAAGTCAGGCTGGCCGCACGGAAGTCCGCCCAGCGAAAGCTAACTGTTTCGGCCTTTCATGAGGGTGGCAACGTCAACATTGAGATAACCGACGACGGCGCTGGAATCGATCCTCAGCAGATCAAGACGTGTGCGCTCGGCAAAGGTCTGATCACTTCCGAACGCGCTGAGCGAATGTCTGAGCGAGAGCTGATTAGCCTTGTCTTCCTCCCGGGCTTCTCGACAGCGCGCCAGGTTTCGAGCATCTCGGGCCGCGGCGTCGGTATGGACGTCGTCAAGACCAACATCGAGAAGATCGGCGGCACAGTCGACCTGGTGAGCAGACTTGCTCAGGGAACAACGGTCAGAATCAGAATTCCGTTGACCCTCGCAATCGTGCCCGGTCTTGTGGTCACTTCCGGCGGAGAGCGATTCGTCATCCCTCAAATCAGTTTGTTGGAGCTGATCCGCATCGACGCGAGCAAAGCGAAGTCGCAGATTGAGCGCATCGGCGGCGTTCCGGTCTATCGTCGACGGGGAAATCTTCTTCCCCTGGCGTATTTGAACAAGGTGCTGCAGGTTGGAAAAGAAACTCCAGCATCCGGAGATGAAATTAATATCGTCGTTCTACAAGCCGAAGACAAGCAGTTTGGCTTGATCGTTGATCAGATCAACGACACACAGGAAATCGTCGTCAAGCCGCTTGGCGCAATCTTGCGAAACATCAGGGGATATGCGGGAGCGACAATCATGGGTGACGGGAAGATCGCGCTGATTCTCGATGTCGCGGGTATCGCCCGCTTGTCGGGCGTCATCAACGATGCGGCTACACCCGGTCAAAACGAACAACCAGCCAGCACAGACGATCGGGCGGAGGATCGGCAAGCCCTCTTGCTGTTCCATGCCGGAAAATACGAACGTTTGGCGGTCCCGCTATCTCTGGTTGCACGTCTAGAAGAATTTCCCGCATCAAAGATCGAGCGCGCAGCAGGTGGTTTGGTGGTCCAATACCGCGACCAGATACTGCCGCTGACACATCTGGCGGCAAGACTTGGGTCAGACTCGACTACACAAATCCCAGACCCGTTTACCGTAATCGTGTTCGCCGATGGGAACCGCAGAGCGGGTGTGATCGTGGATGGGATTATTGACATCCTCGAAGATACACTTTCGATCAAGAAGCGCCAGCAGTCATGAATGTCTACTGGGCTCCGTGGTGGCAGGTGGAAGAGTTACCGATCTTCTCGATATTCACGCTGTGACCTCGCTGCTTGAGAACACAGGCGGATCAGAGCGCGCTACTGGCCCGGCGCCGGCCATCTTGCTGACTGATGCATCTTCCTTCTCTCGGGTTCTGATGCGGACCTATCTCGAGTCGGCGGGCCATCGCGTGATCGAAGCGGCCAGTTGCGAAGAGGCGCTTGCGAAGCTCGAAGTGGAATCTGTCCGTGCGATTGTCGCAGCGCTCGATTTACCGGACCCAGGAGCAGCTACTCTGCTCGGGTCGGTTCGCAAGGGCGCGAAGTCGCAAACTCCGGTGATCGCGTTGAATCCTCGCGCGGACTTGAACGGCGGTCGTGGTTTTTCCGACTGCGTTTTCCGGTACGATCGCGAGGGCATGCTCCGCTCGCTTGAGCGGCTTGCCTGCGCGATCAATGACTCCGGCGCTTCGCCGATGGAATCCCCAGGAGCAACTCCCAAGTGGTAAATCATTTTCAGGCCAACGCGGCTGTGGTGTCCGACTGCCGCCTGGCGACGTTCTACGTTGGCGAACTCTTTTTCGGAATTCCTGTGCAGCGCGTGCAAGAGCTCTTGCGGCAACAGGAGATCACGCCTGCTCCACTGGCTCCCGACTTTATAGAAGGATTGATCAACCTGCGCGGTCAAATCGTCACCGCAGTCAACATGCGGAGGCGTCTGGGCCTTCCCGCGAGAGGCGCCGCTCAGCCTTCGATGAATGTTGTGCTGCGTTCGCGCGATGGCATCGTAAGCCTGGTTGTCGACGAAATTCATGATGTGCTTGAGCCGGATACGAATAGCGCCGAGCCTCCTCCAGCCACGATGCGGGCGGAACAAAAGGCCATTGTCGAACGCGTCTACAAGCTTGATGGAAAGCTTCTGCTCGAGCTGAACACGGGCAAAATGTTGCAAGATCTGTGCGAGGAAGTCGCCCAGATAAGGAGTTAGAAATGAAATCTGCAGAAATTGATTCGACGCCGAAGTCGAAACAGAAGACCGCCCAGGTTGCCGGTCGTTCCAGGAACGGAGTTGCGCAACAGACGGGCCGCAAGTATGGCGCGGAAGCTTCCATCCTGGCTGCCTTAAGCCGCTCGCAGGCTCTGATCGAGTTTCAACTGGACGGTACGATCATCACCGCCAACGAGAGCTTTCTCGCCACAGTTGGCTACGCGCTGGAGGAGATTGCCGGCAAGCATCATTCGATGTTTGTCGATGCCGCCCACGCTCAAAGCCTCGAGTACAGATCCTTTTGGGCAAGCCTGAATCGAGGCGAATTTCAAGCTGCAGAGTATCGGAGATTCGGAAAGGGTGGCAGAGAAGTCTGGATCCAGGCCACATACAACCCGGTGATCGACGAAGATGGCACGGTGGTGAAGGTCATTAAGATCGCTACGGATCTAACGACGCAGAAGCTCCAAACCGTGGACTATTCGGGGCAGATCGCGGCCATCAACAAATCCCAGGCTGTGATTACTTTCCGGATGGATGGAACGATCATCGACGCCAACGCCAATTTTCTTGCCGCCGTGGGATACAGCCTTGAAGAGATTCAAGGTCGTCACCACAGCATCTTCGTCGACGAGTCCGAGCGGCAAGGGCGCGAATATCAAGAGTTTTGGGCCCGCCTGAACCGAGGAGAGTATGACAGCGCGCAGTACCGGAGGTTCGGTAAGAACGGCAAAGAAATCTGGATTCAAGCATCTTACAATCCGATTTTCGATCTGAACGGCAAGCCGTTCAAAGTGGTCAAATTCGCCAGTGACGTCACTCCGCTCCGTCGAACGATGAACGAGATCATCAGTCATTCGCAATCGTTGGCTGAATCGTCGCAGGAGTTGACCTCAATCAGCCAGCAGATGGCAAAGAACGCTGAGTTGACCGCGAGTCAAGCCAGCCTGGTTTCCACCGCGAGCGATGAAGTATCAAAGAACGTTTCCGTCGTAGCCGCGGGCAGCGAAGAGATGCTGGCATCCATCCGTGAAATTTCGAAAAGCGCTAATGAGAGCGCGAAAGTAGCAAAGTCCGCCGTGAGCGTGGCCGAGACGACCAATCGCACGATCGCGAAGCTAGGTGAATCGAGCATTGAGATTGGCAAGGTAGTTAAAGTGATTACCTCCATCGCTCAGCAGACGAACTTGCTCGCGTTGAATGCCACGATTGAAGCCGCGCGCGCCGGAGAAGCCGGTAAGGGTTTCGCGGTGGTAGCGAACGAAGTTAAGGAACTCGCCAAGGAAACGGCAAAGGCAACAGAAGAAATCGGCCAGAAGATCGAAGCAATCCAAGCTGATACCAAGAGCGCTGTCGGAGCGATCGGCGATATCAGCGCGATCATTGGGCAGATCAACGATATATCGAACACAATCGCCTGCGCGGTGGAAGAGCAAACTGCGACGACCAATGAAATCGGCCGCAACGTCAACCACGCTGCCCGCGGAGCCGGCGAGATCGCGACAAACATTTCCGCAGTTGCCAATGCCGCCCAAAGTACGACGAAAGGCGCTCTTGATACTCAGGAAGCGGCGGGGACGCTCAGTGGCATGGCGGAACAGCTCGGATCGCTAGTATCGCAGTTTCGACAGTAAGGCGCCCATGGGCTCGGCGGAACGAAAAATTCGAGTACTGATCGTAGACGACTCAGTTGTGATCCGCAGGATGCTGACGAAGGAGCTCAGCGAACACGGTGATATTGAGGTGGTCGGTAGCGTGGCAAACGGAGCCATCGCGCTCGACCGCATTCCGCACTGCCGGCCCGATGTGATCACTCTGGACCTGGAAATGCCCGTGATGGATGGGATGGAGACCTTGCGTTCCCTACGTAAGCTCTATCCCGAAATCCGGGTAATCATGTTCAGTTGTCTTACCGAACGCGGAGCGTCGGCAACGATCGAAGCTCTATCGAGCGGGGCAGACGACTACGTGGCCAAAACGCCTCAAATCGGGGGCGTGGACTCCCCAGTGGCTGCAATCCGGTCGGATCTGCTCCGGAAGATCCGGCAGTTCTTCGTTTGCCGCGAATTCAATGCGCCGCAGCCTACTCTACCTCCGCGTCCGCAACCTCGGTATTCGGGAGCAGCGAAGAAAGTTGTCGTCATCGGTGTCTCCACCGGTGGACCGAACGCTCTTGCTGAGCTGTTGCCAAGATTCCCGGGTGATTTTCCGCTACCTATCCTGATCGTCCAGCACATGCCTCCCGCTTTCACGCGATCGTTGGCGGAGCGTCTGAACGCAATGACTGAATTGCAGGTGCAGGAAGCTTACGATGGCGCGGCGATAGCATCGGGCGAGGTGTTGATCGCTCCCGGCGACTATCACATGACACTGCGGAGGACCGGCGCCGGCGTCTCTATCAAATTGAACCAGGATCCGCACGAGAACTCTTGTCGGCCATCCGTTGATGTGATGTTTCGCTCCTCTGCCGAGACCTACGGTGGAGCAGCAATCGCGGTCATGCTGACAGGAATGGGAACGGACGGTCTCCGAGGAACTGCCGAGCTTCACAAGAGTGGCGCTTATGTCATCGCCCAGGATGAGGCGAGTTCCGTCGTCTGGGGTATGCCCGGAGCCGTTGTCAATGCGGGCTTGGCGGACGCCACTGTTCATCTCAACGATATCGCTGGAGAAGTTCTAGAGCACATATGAGCCGATCAGGAACCTCCATCTCGCCAGAGGGCTTGGCCTTACTACAAAAGGAAATATACCGAGATTCGGGAATCGTGCTAGATGACTCGAAACAATATCTGATCGAGTCGCGACTTGCCTCCGTCCTCGAGCAGCACCGTCTGACCCATCTCGACGATTTGTGCGCCATGCTCTGCATGACGGGCGGAATCTCGCTGCGGCAAGAAATAGTCGAAGCGATGACGACGAATGAGACGCTTTTCTTTAGAGATGAGCAAGCGTTTACTGCGCTTCAGCGCCACGTCCTTCCGGAACTAGTACATGCGCGTCGGGACGTTCGCAAGCTGAATATTTGGTCTGCTGCATCGTCCAGTGGCCAGGAAGCCTATAGTGTCGCAATGATGCTCAATGAGATGAATCTTGCGGGCTGGACCTATCGAATTCTAGCAACGGACATCAATTCGCAAGTGATTGACCGCGCGCGCAAAGGCCGGTATCGAAAGATAGAAGTCAACCGGGGACTACCAGCGGAGTATTTGGACAAATACTTCGATCAACACGAGATGGAATGGCAGATTTCGGATCGAATTCGGAGCATGGTCGAGTTCGCGCAGTTCGATTTGCGGAGAAGTATGAAGTCATTTGGAAGCTTCGATCTCGTGCTCTGTCGTAACGTTCTGATCTATTTCGATGTAGAGACGAAGAAGAACATCCTGAAGGAAATCCGAGATTGTCTGTCCGAACAGGGATTCTTGCTGCTCGGCTGCGCGGAGAGTATTCTTAATCTGGACATCGAGTTTGAGAAGCGACTCTTCGATCAGGCGACTTTCTATCAAGTCCTCTAGTAGTGCTTCCACAGTATATGCATGAGGTTGCTGACAGTTTGACTGCGGCGATTGCTCGCGCGGAGACCCACTTGTCGCGTCTCTCGGACGAGGATGCGAGCGCTTCAGTGAGTAATGGTAACTGGTCGCGCAAGCAGATCATCGGCCACTTGATTGATTCTGCTGCAAATAATCACCAGCGATTCGTTCTACTCATGCTGAACCGACACGTTACTCATCCCGGCTACGAGCAGGATGGTTGGGTGTCTGCGCAGCGCTATCAGGAACGGCCGTGGAATGAGCTACTCGCGCTATGGTCGGCTTACAACGCGCATCTTGCTCATTTGATTCGATCGGTTCCTCAAAACGCATTAGCCAATGAATGCCGGATCGCGGGCGGGGATCCCGTAACGCTCGAGTTCCTGATGAGCGACTATGTCGTTCATCTCGAACATCATCTCGGCTCTTTGTAAACTCAAGTTCGTAGCTTAAGTTCCTCCAACGCGTAACACCATTTGTCTCGCACGTGTCTCACCTGCGTCAGACGAAATCGTCTAGGAGGACAAGCAAGTGACAATTAAAGACATAATGACTCCCGATCCGTCCAGCTGCCTGTCGAGCGACTCCGTTGCCATTGCGGCTCAGATCATGAAACGCAACGATGTTGGGCCGGTGCTCGTGGTTTCGGATCACAACGAAAAGCGGCTGATTGGTATCGTGACGGACCGCGATCTTGCTCTTAAAGTAATTGCGGAGGGCAGAGATCCCCACACAACTCGGGTTGACGAAGTGATGAGTCTCAACCCAATCTGCATGCGCGAAGACGAAGATACTCATCGTGCGCTGCAACTGATGGCGAACCATCAGGTACGACGCATTCCAATCGTCGATCAGGATAACCGGCTGAGCGGAATCGTTGCCCAGGCGGATATTGCCTTACACGAAGACGAAGAGGAAGTCGGACGTGTTGTCGAGCATATCTCAGAACCCTACGGCTCGCAGGGTTGGAGTGATCGGGGAATGACGAGCTCCCAGCGATGGGGTGGCGCTAATCCACTCGCCGCGGGCGCTCTCTGTCTCGGCATCGGCGCAGGGTTGATGTATGCATTGAGGCCCTCGGGCCGGTCGAGCAGGAATGATGTCCCTTGGAATTCCGACGAAGGCCTCGTCTCGAAAATTCGTTCGAGAATCCGTCGCAGTATCTCAAGAGGCCACGGCGTAGAAGTGGCCTCGGATAATGGCGCCATTACGTTGAGCGGTCCTGTCCTTCAGTCCGAGGTGCGAGAGCTTCTCGATTGTGTGAATGCAATTCCAGGCGTGCGGTCGGTGCAGAGTCGCCTGGAAGTTCATGATTCAGAAGAAGACCATCCATCGCTACGCCGCAGAAGAGGCACGGTTGGCTCCCCGAAATTTCTCGCGGGCCTTTTGGGAGGCGGACTCCTATCACGCGGCTGGCGCTCACGGGCGCGCGCTACCGATCGCCCTGCTGCGACTACGGGACGCTACTGAACGGCTGCTATCGCCGGGCTGGGCTGTTCGTTCCCGGACGTCGGCAGTTCCGATTCGTTGAAGCTATAACCGAAGCCACGAACTGAGCGGATTAGCAACGGGTTTGTTGGGTCCGCCTCGGTTTTCTGGCGGAGACGGAGAATGTAAACATCGACCGTGCGGTCAGTTACCGCGCGGTCATGGCCCCAGACGGCGTCGAGTAACTGTTCTCGGCTGAAAACCACACCGGGTCGGCTCATCAGGAATTCTAAGAGGCGGAACTCCGTCGCGGTCAACGATAGCGTCTGGTTGTGCAATCGAACCCGGCAGCTACTACGATCGAGCTCCAAGCCACCCGCTTTCAAAAGCCGGGTTGCCGTCGTTTGGCCACGGAATTGTATTTTTATCCGGGCAATGAGTTCCCGAATGAAGAATGGCTTGACGATGTAGTCGTTCGCCCCAAGCTCGAGTCCGACTATACGATCCGTCTCCGATGCCCGCGCAGTGAGGAAAATCACTGGGATATGCGCAAGTTCCGGATGGCTTCGAATGCCCTTGCAGATGTCGAGCCCGTCGGAATCCGGCAACATGATGTCCAGCAAAATCAGGTCAGGACGTTCTCGCCGGCAGAGTTCGATTGCGCCTTTTCCGGTCTGGGCTCCGACGAGGGCAAACCCTTCTTTTTCTAAGTTGTATTTTAGAAGGGCGTAGAGGTCCGAATCGTCTTCGATGAGGGCTATTTTCCGCATGTTAGCTATCTGAAGCGTAAACGTCGCGCGTTACAACTACATTACAATTACGTGAATTGCGGTTGACGCTTTGATTTTAACAGCCGCGTTTGAGAGAAAGGTTCAGCGGGCGAGCTTTGCCAAGTCTTCTTTAGACCCGGAGGGATCTCCGAGGGCTGCCTTGACGACGGAGCGGCCCTTGTAAGCTTCTGGAAAACCGGGACGTTGTTGAATCGCAATCGTATACTCCCGGAGTGCCCAGACCAGCTGCTCCATTTCGGTGTACGCCCGTGCAAGGTGCAGATGCGCATCGGGATGTTCGTTGTTGCGTTCAAGGGCCGCGGCGAGATCCGTGGCCGCTTTGTCCCATGTTCGAGCGGCCAAGTGGGCCAATCCGCGGTAGTAATAATACTCGAATGGATTGGGGTTGAGTTCGATCGCTTTCGAGCAATCGAGGATTGCATTTGCGTTAGCGCCAGTCTCGTAATGCGACAATGCTCGCCGGAAATGCGCGTCCGCATATTCCGGTTTGGCGACGATTGCCGCCGTGAAATCCGCGATTGCCTTGGGGTGATCTTTCCCTTGTTGGTACAGCTTGCCCCGCTCAACCGCGATGGTGAAAAGATCGGGCTTGGCGGCGAGAATTTCAGAGAACAGAGTCATTGCTTCCGCCGTCTGATTTGTCCGAACGTGTTGCATGGCGATGCTGACTTTACTCTTCAGTTCGTCGGGTACTTCGATTGCCGGTGTGCCTGGCGCTTTGGAATTGTTCTGAGCGAGGCTCACCGCGGCAAACAGTACGAGAACAGATGGGTACCTCATCCATCTGTATATCGCTCAAACTTCGAGAGAGGCGAATCGGGCGTTTAGCGCAAACACGTCTTCAAAAAGACCCTACAGGACAGTGCGGACCCGAGCCAAATCCCTATGGTCTTCCGAGCGTTCGAAGACGGGGGGCTGGCCGAGGCGATCTGTCAGCAAAGACGACACTTCCGCCTCGAGGGCTGAAAACGTCTCCGGAGTATTCGGGGCGAGGAGGCGATCGTTTACCCAGATTTCGACAGTCCGCTCATCGAACCGGAGCGAACCGTTCAATTCCGGTTCCTGTTCGAG
Source organism: Bryobacteraceae bacterium (assembly GCA_963844855.1). Classification (GTDB taxonomy): domain Bacteria; phylum Acidobacteriota; class Terriglobia; order Bryobacterales; family Bryobacteraceae; genus DASQDN01. Next base: position 102,080 of record CAWJQP010000054.1, on the reverse strand, counting down.
TTTGCGAGCTGCACTGACGGCCGCGTCGTAAGCCTGCTTAACACGTTCCTGGGACGTGCCCTCGAGCGCGGCGCGGCGGTTGTACAGCAGGCCAAGGCGGTTCTCGCGATTATCGACGCTGTAATTGGCTTCGTGTCCGATGACCATAACTCCGGGTCCGGCAGGGACATGGGAGTAATCGGCAACGTCAATGCAGTAGCTCCGGCATGGCCTGCTCCCGAATCCAGCGGTGGAAGATCGGGATCAGAGCATGCCAATCCAGGCGTGGAATTCGGCTTGGCAAAGATTTTTACGTTAAAGTGCTGAAATTCCGATCATCTTAGACGACCGCCACCGCAGGCTGCTGCAGTATTCGCGCGTAGCACGCGTGGCAAGCCTCCAGGAACAGTTGAGCCTCTTCCACCAGGCGCACAGCCTGCTCGGCATTCAGCGACTGGCCTCGTTGCTCGTGAGCATCGAAGTAATGCTGAGCGAACTTGCCGCCGACGAACGGGTCGAAGAAGAGCTGGGTGTCGTAGAAGTGTTTGGTGAATCGAGCGAGAACCGAGTCCGGGTCTTCGGGGAATCCCGCGTTTTGCTTCTTCAAAAGCCCAAGCGCGGCGTGAGACATCGATTCGTACGCAGTCTTCGCCGCCTTGTCGACCTCCCCGGCTTCCAACTGCAGCTGCGCTTCGAAGACTTCCCGTTCGGCCGCTGTGAGCAGGAATTCGGCCGGACTGATGACCTCGCCGGCGCATTCTCCTTCACCGAGATCGCCGACTCCGTACTCGCGCGCATCGCCCCAGTCCTGGTAGAACTCCGGCGCGACATCGTGTGGCGGGACGACCATCAGATCCTCGACCATCTTCTTGCACTCGGCCTTGCCGATCCGCTTGATGAATAAGTGGAAAGTCTCGCCTTGGGTTCGTTCTGTAACGTACCGGGTCGTGAACCGATCCACGACATCGGGGATGCGCTTGGACGGCACCGCGCCGATCGCGAAGCCGTAAGAACCGGCATTTGCTTCCCATTGGCCACCCAGCATGACCTGGAAGTGCGGAACCGCAAAGCCGTTCTTGACACGGCTCATCCCATAAAAGCCGAGATCGCAGATGTGGTGCTGGCCGCAGGAGTTGAAGCAGCCGCTGACCTTGATGTGAAGTCCGCGAATAGCCTCATCCATCTCCGCGCCACGGTCCAGCAGGCGCTCTCGCAGCTCAGCCGCGAGACCGCGGGATGACGAGATACCGAGCTTGCAGGTGTCCGTTCCCTGGCAGGAAACCACATCGACGATCGTGCCGGCTCCGGAAAGTTCCAGGCCGACGCCTTCAGTTCCCGTACACAGCCGGAAGTCCGCTTCGCTCACCCATCGGAGGACGATGTTCTGCTCAACGGTCGTTCGGATCGTTTCCCGCGTGTACTTGCGGGCGATGTCGGCCAAGGCGCGTAACTGATCCGAGGTGATGTCGCCGAGCGGCAGGCAGATTGTTACCGTCGCGTAACCCGGCTGACGCTGTCCATATACATTCGAGTCGTACCACTTCTGAAACTCGGCGTCTGGCCGAATTCTTGATCTGCAGGAACTCGGCGGGCGTGCAACGGCTGCTCGTCGGTTTCGGGCAGATGTTGGAGATACTCGGTCCAGCGTGGATCGGGCTCGAGCGCTGCGCGTTCCTCCGCAACCGCCGCTTAAACTCGTCAAATCCGATCTTGATGATCAGGAACTTCAGACGCGCGGTATTGCGGTTCTTCTTCTCGCCGTACTTGGCGAACACCCGGCCGATTGCCAGGCTGAGCGGAAGCAATTCTTCTTCGGCGACAAACTCGGACAAGAGCTTGGCCTGCTGAGGAACGGTACCCAGACCGCCACCCACGTAAAACTCGAACCCACGCTTGCCGTTCTGCACCACACCGACAGCGCCGATGTCGTGCAGCGGATTACAAGCCCGCAGGCTTCATCGCGGCAGCCGGAGAAAGCGATCTTGAACTTGCGGCCGAAGTCCTGTGTTCCGGGATGTCCCAGCAGGTAGTACGCCAGACGCCTTGGCATACGGCGTAACGTCGAATGACTGCGTCCGGCAAACACCGGCAATCGGACAGGCAGTTACATTCCGAACGGTGTTGCCGCAGGCTTCGCGGGTCGTGATGCCGACCGCAGCCAGACGCCGCATGATCGACGGCGTATCTTCGATGTGGATGTAGTGGAGTTGGAAGTCCTGCCGGGTCGTGACGTGGCGCGATGCAGTCGGAATACTCTTCCGCGAGTTCGGCTAACACTTCGAGCTGACGCGCGTTCAGGCCGCCGAACGGAATCTTGATGCGCTGCATACCCGGGCGCATCCCACAGCGTCGCCAGGACCTTTTGTGTTCGGCGGACGGGATACACCAGCTTGCGGGTCTCGACGCCGTCGTGGCGCTGTCCGTTGTCGTATCGCTGGCCGTACGCGCCACGTCGTAATCGAGTCTCCGCAAAGACCTTATCGTCGATCTTGCCGTTCTTTTTGAGGGTGACTTCGTTGTCGAAAATATCGAGTTCGCGAGCAAGCTGAGGAGCGATCTGATCGGCGAGGTGTTCTTTCCAGAGGGGATTACTGACTTTCACGAGGGGACCAACTCCAGTATCTCTATCAAGATTACCATATTTAACGATCCAGCCTCTTCAAAAGCGGCCATTCGGCGCACTCTTTCAAGGGCTTATGAGCGTAGTAATTCAGTCCATAGCGGATGTCCCGATCGAGGGCTCCCATACAGTACTCATCTCTAGAATCGCGAATTTGGAGCCATAATGCACGGGCCGAAACGACGCTATCCAATTCCGGAAACATACGCCACTTCAAATAGGCAACCGCGATCGTCGCGGTCAACACCGTTGTCGCGATAGCGAGGCTGCGTTTCTCTCGTCGAAGAAAGAAGAAAACGATGGCGATCCCAGCTACGACTGGAAGGACGGAACCCCAGCCAATGGCGGTGAGTTCGACCTTCGACAGCCCTACGGCGAGCGCTTGCGGCAGGGTGCCGGCGATCAACGGTAGGGCCAGCAAGAGAATCGCCGAACAGCCAACAACAGCGCGTACGTCTTTCATCTCGGCGAGGCGGATCCCTGCCAGAACAGCGATCGCCGGGATAAGGGGCAGCAGATAGCCCGGGCAGCTTGTTCGCTCCCGCGGAGAACAAAACGAACCCAAACACGACGACGGCAAGCAGCAGCTTGCGCCGGTTGTCTGACGTCCGATGGGGAATCACCGCCAAGGTCGGCGTCCAGGGAAACAGCAATCCCAGCAGGACCGGCGCGTAGTACCACCAGGGCTGAACATGCTGCAGTTCGGGACTGAAGAACCTCGAGACGTGATGTTTCCAGAAAAGCTCGTTGATGACTGCATTGCCATTCTGCCAGTAGCAGGCGAGATACCAGGGAGACGCAATGGCTATCGCGGCGCCTGCGAGCAAGAAGAGTTCGGGCCAACGGCGGCCGGCGATCCACAGCAGAGGAGCCATCAGCGCAAGCGGGACAAGGCCTTTCGCCAAAACGGCGAGCCCGAGGAAAACGCCAGCGATCAACAGTCCTCTCCGTCCGCCTGATCGGACCCAAGGCAGACAAAGTAAGAGCGCCGCAGTGAACGTTGCAGCAAGCGGCAGATCAGTGACTGCGACATGCGAATAGGCAAGCCATCCTGCCGAGGTCGCAAGGATGCCTGAGGCATACAGCGCAGCACGTTCACCGAACTCCCGGCGCACCTGATGAAAGAACAACAGGAGAAATCCGGCGCTGAGGAGCGCGATGGGAAGTCGGGGCGCGAGGTCATCTCCCAATCCTGCAACGAACCCCAGAGCGACGAGCCAATACAGCAGCGGTGGTTTTTCGAACCAAGGCTCGCCCCAGAGACGAGGAGTGATCCAATCCCCGGATTCGGCCATCTCCCTGCCGATCGACGCGTACCGAGGCTCATCGGCGCTGAGGACGCCCGTCGCGGTGAGCCCGTAGAAAAGCAGAAGGAATACGATCGGAGCCGCGAGTAAGTGTTTCCAGGGGAAGCCGGACAACTACCAAGTATAATGTCGGCGATGCGTGGCTTCGCCGTAGTGGCTCTGGTTCTTCTTCATGGGATTGTCACGATGGCGGCTACCGAATGCTTCTGCTCACCGGACCAGGCTGAGACGATGAAGCAGCGGCAATGCAGTCTCTGCCGCGAGGCCGAGATGAAGCCGGCCTCAGAAACCATCTTCTTCCTGAAGGACATCAATCCACGGAAGCCGAATCGCTGGCTGGCTTTACCGCGCGCGCATTTCGATGGACTCCATCATTTGCACGAGATGCCGCAGGCGGCGCGGACTGCGCTTTTTACGGCCGCGATCGAGAAGTCGAAATCGATATGGGGAGACGATTGGGGCATTGCCTATAACGGCGAGAAAGTACGGACCCAATGTCATGCCCACATTCACATCGGCAAGATGATGAAGCATGTCGAGAACGACCGGTTCATCGTAGTGTCGAAGCCGTCGCAGATCCCGGTGGCGCCGGGAGAAGGTCTGTGGATACACGGAGCCGGCGACAAGATTCACGTTCACATCGGCGAGCAGACAACAGAAACTGTGCTGATGCGCTAAGTCAGGTGCAACGAATGCCTATTCTGGTTGACCAGTGCTATGAAGTTTCGTTTGGCCTTGTACTTCAGGCATAGCGACTGTAATAGTGTTACGAATTGCGGAGTCTGGTTTGAGCGCTTCATTGCGTCTGAAGCCTTCAGCAGCAGTTCGAAAGCCTGTTCATAGCGCGAAATACCGATAGCATTCTCGGCGTATTTTAAGTAGATGGGGGCGGCATCTTTGGGATGCTCCTCTCTACGCGCATCGGCGAGCCTGATCCACAAATGGTCCGAGCATCCTCCCACCTTGGCCTCATTCCACGCTTGCTGAGAGTCCTCCTCATAAAGAAAGATCTCCACGAGTTGCGAATGGTCCAGCTGATGTATCCAATATCCAGTTCCACGCACTTGCGGTCGCTGCTTGGATTCGCTGATCCGGCGCCGTATCTCGGACAGCGCGCGCTCTCGCCACTCGGTCCAGGAGCCGGCCTTTTTCGCGTGGAGTTCGAGCTTGCGATAGCGATCCACGATCGGCTGTGAAGTAAAGGTGGACCACATCAATTTCATTGCGTCATCGTGGGATCCGCGCCGATGATACTCGTCCGCGGCGAACTCAAGGAGTCTGTTATCCGGTTGTTTCGGAAAGGCCTGCAGTCCTTTCTGAATCCACGAAAGAGCCTGATCGTAGTGGCCGGCGTCGCGGTAAAGTTCCGCGATCTGCAAGTAGTCGTAAGGACTCGATAGATCGCGGGCCTTGATCGAAATAAGCTGCTCGAGGTCACCGGAAGCCTTGGCCAACGATTCCATAATGTGCCGGATGCTGGAGTGTGAGGAGGAACCGGAATATCGATCGCCCGTGGTCCGTGCGGGTACCTTCTCCCACTCCGCTTCGGCGAGTTCGCGGTAAGCCGCTAACCCTCGTGATCCAAGGATTTCAGCGTAGTTTGAGGCCGCATCGTAAAAGACGTCGAAGCTGCCATTCAGTTGCCATTGGAAAAGGCGGTTCGCCAACTCCACCGGATCGGGCCTGGCTTCGTTGCATGCCTGGAAGTGGATATCCTCTAACCGATCTCTCAAATCACTAAAGTAACCGTCGGAATCATCCATATGCTCAGCGGTTCCAACAAGGGAACTCAGCGCCGATTCGCACAAGCCGATGACCGCCGCAGAATGGCCATCCTGGAACAACTGATCGATTGAATCGATCGCTCGGTCCACGTCACGAGCCCACGATCGAGCTTCGCGATAGTGCAGGAAACCACGTACCCGAACGGCTTTTTGAAACGCATCGTTGACGGTGGCGATGTTTGCCTCTACTCCGGAACGGCGTGCTGCGAATAGAACTATCTGCTCGCGTAATTTTGGGTTGCCTTTCGCCCACAAGAGCACCTGCGCCACTATCGCATCTTTGTCTTCTTCCCGAAGCACCTTACCTGCGTCGGCGAGAGTAAGCTTCCTGGTCTTGGTCGGCTTCTCCGGTTTCTTCTTCTCGTTCTTAGATTCCAGCCAGGCCAGACCCGCTGCCACGCAATGTTTACAGAATTCGGAATCGGCGCCGGTGGGACAGTCGCACGAGTAGTCGAGCACGTCATCGTCCGAGGTGAGAGTAACTGCGTAGTTCCCGGCGCCACGCACAACGGCACGCAGGTTACCGCCACCCTCTTCAAGCGATGCAACATGCCCTTGCCGAAAATAGTCCAATCCACGCTGATACGACTGCGCGCCGGCCAGCCGCCGGATCACTGCGTCGGTCAACGCTTTTGAGAGTGAGCTCATGAACGCACCAGCTTCTCAAAATTCTCTGTCACGGCATGCCCGAACTGTTCGGAATCGATTCCTTTTAACTCTGCGACTCGTGCTGCTGTGTGCAGAACATAGGAAGGTTCGTTGCGCTTTCCGCGGAAGGGAACTGGCGCGAGATAGGGAGCGTCCGTCTCCACCAGGATGCGATCGAGCGGAGCGAACTTGGCGGATTCGTGGACTTCGACCGCTTTCGGGTAAGTGACGACCCCGGAAAAGCTCAGATAAAAGCCGAGATCGAGCGCTTGTTTCGCCTGCTCGGGATTCCCGGTGAAGCAATGCATGATGCAGGGCAGGCCTGTCGGAGCCCAGTGTGTCCGTAGCAGATCGATCGTGTCGTCCCACGCATCTCGCGTGTGGATGCTGATCGGCTTCGCGGCAGCCGCCGCGATCTTCATCTGATTGACGAAGACCTCGGCCTGCAGCTTCGCGTCGTAGGGCTTCCAGTAATAATCGAGGCCGATCTCACCAACCAGCAGCACTTTCGGATGAGACAGCAAGTCGCGTCAGGCGATCGAGAGTCCTGTTGCGTGACCTTTGGCGCATGCTCGGGATGTAATCCGACGCTCGCGAACACCGGCTCGTACCGATCGGCCATGCGAATCGCGGCTTCGAGGTCCGGCGGGCCTTCGCCGGTGCCGATCGAAAGCATTCGCGCTGACTCCCGCATCGACGGCTCGCTGGACCACCGCGTCCCGATCGTCGCCAAACCGGCGATCGTCCAGATGCGTGTGCGAATCGACGAGCGTCACTTCAGACGCGCGCCGGGCTCGATGTCCTCGAGGAAGCCGGCGAGCACCGGCGGGCCGTCGGGCAGTGAAGCAGCGACAATCATGCCGCGCGATTCGATCCCGCGAAGCTTACGAGGCGCAAGATTCGCTACGATGACCACCTTGCGCCCGATCAGTTGCTCCGGCGTATACGCTTTCGCGATTCCCGCGACGATGGTTCGAGGCTCGGCTTCGCCGATGTCTACTTTCAGGTGCAGGAGCTTGTCGGCGCCTTTCACCGGCTTCGGCCGATTTCACCAGGCCGACACGGAGGTCGACCTTGACGAAGTCATCGATCGTGATCTCCGGCTCCGAGCGGCGCAACATTCGTTGGCGCGACGTTCGAAAGCGCAGCCGGAGAACGCGATTCCGCCGATACTCGTCAATCCGACGGGCTCTTCTATCGCGGCGAGAACCTTGCCGAACAGCGCCGCCTGACGCCGCGTCTCAGCCACTTCGAGTTCCTGCATCTTCTCAATCGCCTGCTTGGCCTCAATGCGCGGGAACAGCGCGGCTACCGGCTCCACCTTCTGGCCGGGAGCAAGCGACTGCTCTGCAAGGTCGACGAAGCGGGCATCCTCGATCGGGTACGGCATCCCGAGCATGCGCCAGATCTTTATTGCCGTTGCGGGAAGCACTGGCGCTACCAAGGCTGTGATGACGCGAATGTATTCAGCCGCCGTATAGAGCACGGCGTCGAGCTTTTCCTGCGCGCCCTCCTCCTGACTCTTAGCCAACTTCCACGGCTGCTGCTGGACGATGTATCCGTCCAGCCAGGAAATCGCAGACCAGATCTCTTCCAGCCGCGCGAGAAATCAAACTCGTCATACGATTGCTGGACCTTGCGAATCGTGTCGCTAAGGTCTGACTTCCACTTTCGACGGAATGTAGCCGTCGCGGTATTGATTGATCATCGTCAGCGTGCGGCTGACGAGATTGCCGAGGCCATTTGCCAGATCAGCGTTATAGCGGCCGATCGAGCGCATCGTAACTGAACGATCCGTCCTTGCCGAATGTCACTTCGCGCAGCAGGAAGTATCGGAGCGCGATCGATGCCCATCACGTCAACGATCGGCGTTGGCGCGCACGATGTTGCCGCGCGACTTGCTCATCTTGTCGTTCTCGAACATCAGCCATCCGTGCGCGAAGATGCGCTTCGGAAGCGGATAATCTGCCGCCATCAAGAAGCGCAGGCCAGAAGATCGCGTGAAAGCGAACGATCTCCTTGCCGATCAGGTGCAGATCGGCGGGCCAGAGATCTTCTTCCTCGACCGCGCTCTTATATGTGGCGAGCGCATCGAACCAGACGTAGAAGACATGGTTGCCTTCCACCGGCAGCGGGATGCCCCATTTGATCGTCGTGCGGCTGATCGATAGATCGGTCAATCCCTGGCGCACGAAACGCGAGTACTTCATTGCGGCGCGTCTCCGGCAGAATGAAGTCCGGATTGTCCTCGTAGAGCTGCAGCAGTTTGTCCTGGTACGCCGACAGTTTGAAGAAGTAGTTGTCTTCGGTGACCGTTTCGGTCGGGCCGGCCGCAATCGGGACACGGATCGCCGGGATTCGCATCATTGACATACAGCTCGTCGAACACGCAGTACTGGCCGGTGTACGAGCCCTCGATAGACGGAGCCGTTGTCCAGACAGCGCTGGAACAAATCCTGAACGACCTTGGCGTGTTGAGGACTGGTGGTGCGCTGGAAGAAATCGATCTCGAGATTCAGCGCCTTCCATTGGTTGCGGAACTCGGTCGAAATGACGTCCGTGAACTCCTGCTCGCGTTTGTCCGGCAGCTTTCGCAGCGCGCTCGATCTTCTGGCCGTGTTCGTCGGTGCCGGTGGTGAGATACGCTTCGAACCCCTCCATGCGCTTGATGCGCTTGATCGCGTCGGCAGCGATCGTCGTGTACGTGTGGCCGATGTGCGGCGCCGCATTGACGTAGTAGATCGGAGTGGTTATGTAATATTTCATTTCGCGTCCTTCAGGTACGCTTGCGTCGCTTCCGCCATCACTTGCTTCAGCGGAATGTTGTGTGTGCGTCGCGAGTTGACGGCAATCGTCGTATTCCGGCGTAGCCGCGCCCGACTGCGCGATCTTCACGCGCACGGGTCCATACGGCGTCTCACGTGAACGATTCGGCGGCTCTGCACGCGGCGTTCGGCGTTGTACATCCGCACACCCAGGCTCGAGGTTTCACGCAGTACGATCTCGGCTAGCGTCTCGCGCTTTTCCGGGGTCGGCACCACGGTCAGCTTCGAACCGGGCCGATTCTTCTTCATCTGGATGGGCGTGAAGGAAACATCGAGCGCTCCCGCTTCCAGCAGCTTCTCCATCGCGTATCCGAGAAGTTCGGGCGTTGAGTCGTCGATATTCGTTTCGATCACGACCACGGTGGTCGATTCCGATGCGCCTGTGTGTCTGCCGATCAGCACGCGAACGACGTTGGCGTGATCGGGGAAATCTTTGTCTCCGGCCCCATATCCTGCCGACTCAATGGTCATCGGCGGCATCGGTCCGAATCCGCCAGACAGCGTGGCTCAGAATCGCGGCGCCGGTGGGAGTCGTCAGTTCCACCTCGGGACCGCGCGAATAGATGGGCTTGCCGTTCAGCAGATCCGCCGTGGCGGGCGCGGGTACCGGCAGAATCCCATGCTCTGTCCGCACCGTTCCGCTGCCGACATTGATGGCGCTGCAATGGATCGCTTCGATGCCGAGATTGTCGAGACAGAAGCACGCGCCAACGATGTCCGCGATCGAATCGACCGCGCCGACTTCGTGAAAGTGCACCTTTTCGATCGTCGTCGCATGCATCCGCGACTCCGACTGCCCCAGCTTGCGGAACACGGCGATCGGAGTTCGCCTTCACCGATTCGGGCAGGCCCGAATCCGCCGATCATCTTCTCGATGTGATGCAGGTGCCGGTGCGCCTTCGTGTCGGTATGGTCGACATAAAACTTGCCGGCCGCGATGCCCTTGCGCTTGGTCTTCTCGAAGCGGAACGTCGCGCCGGTTCCGAGCGAAGTCAGCGCCTCGTTCAAAGCGGCAAAGTCGGCGCCCGCATCCAGCAGAGCTCCGATGGTCATGTCGCCGGCAATCCCGGAGAACGCGTCGATATAGCAAAGTTTCATTCGAGTAGTTGGGGTAATACTTCTCCGGCGGGCCCGCGGATCGAATAATCGACTTCATGCGGATAGAGGCGTCTCGTCCGGATTCACTTCAACGACAGTTGCGCCCGCATAGCTTCGCGAACGGCACGAGCGAAGCAGCCGGATAAACCACCGCCGACGTTCCCACTACCAGTAGAACGTCGCAGCTTGCACGACCGCCTTCTGAGCATTATCCCAGACGTCGCATGGGGAGTTCCTCTCCGAACCATACGACGCCGGGGCGAAGCAGCGCCGCCGCATTCGCATCGTCGGAGGGATCTCCGGCAGAGGACGGACGCGTATCGTGCATCGTTTCCGCATTGCATGCATCGCAGATCTCCAGATGCTGCCGTGAATCTCGAGCACGTTCCGCGCTGCCGGCCCGCTGATGCAGTCTCATCCACGTTCTGCGTCACGATCGGTACAACTTCGCGAGCTCGCGATGGCATGTGCCCGCATTCGGCTGCGCTTTGGCAATGAGCTGCCGCCGCCAGTCGTACCACTCCCAGACAGTTTTGGGATCCCTGGTGAATGCTTCGAGCAGTGGCGAGTTCTTCCGGCCGGAAGTTGCGCCAAAGGCCGCCGGGGCCGCGAAATGTGGGGATTCCGCTTTCGGCGGACATGCCGGCTCCGGTCAACACGCAAACCGATCGCGCCCTCCGAAGAAGTTTGCGAAGAGTCTCTGTCCTATCTGGGTTCATTTACTGAATGAGCGGCTTGACTTCGTCCCCGGCTTTGAGAGTCCGTTCGACCGGCAAAGCAACCATGTCGCCTTCCTTCAGACCCTCGACGACCTGCATGCGCGTGACGCTTGAGATGCCTGTCTTTACCGGCCGCCACGCGAGTTTCGTCCCATCGAGGAGGAATACTCCGGTCTCAGCTCCCTGACGTCGGACCGCTTCCTTGGGGACGACCAGTGTGTTCTCCGCTGTCTTAGACAGGACCTCCGCATTGATGTTCGTGCCCGGGATCAAGGTCAGATCGGGATTATCGATGGTCGCAATCACTTCGCCGACCTGACGCGTACCGAGCGCAATGACTTGCAATGGAACGCTCTCGACGAAACCCTTCCACTTTCGTCCCGGCATCGCATCCCACGTAATCGTTACGGGCATTCCTTTGTGTACGCGGCCAAGCTCCGGTTCATCCACATAAACGCGAACACGAAGCTGATTCAGACGTCCGACTTCGGCGACCAGATCTCCGGCATTCAGATAGCCGCCCGGTCGTACTTCCAGCCGGTATACAATGCCGTTCGCCGGACTTCGCACTTGCCCCGTGGTCAGCCGTTGCGCCGCTGCGGTGGCGCCGCTTTCCGCCTCTTGCAGTCGAGCCTCGGCCGCGGAACGGTCCGGCTGGCTCACGAGCGAGTTCCTCCTCCGCTCGAGCGACTGGATCTGCTGCTGGGCGCGCTCCACTGTCTGACGAGCCGTCTCAACATCTGCTTTTGTCGCAGCGTTCTTAGCGGCCAGGCGTTGCAGGGTCGTGTATTCGGTTTGCGCGTTCTTCAGGTCGGTTCTCGCTCGGACAAGATTGCTTTGAATCTCTGCCTGTTCGCTGGCGCGGCCTCCTTGATTCGAGGGTTTCGATCTCGGCTTTCGCGGCTTTGATACGAGCTTCCGCGCTCAACATTGCCGTCTCGACATCGGGCTGTCCGATTGTCACCAGCAATTGACCCTTGTGTATCGTTTGACCCTTTGCGACGTGGATCTGTTGCACGGGCCCACCGATTTCAGCGTGCGCAGCGGCCCATTCGATCGGCTCCACTTTTCCGTTCGTATTGAGTGTGCTCACGATCGTCTCGCGTGCCACGCGCGCGAATGGAACTTCAACGAGCCCAGGACCGCGCACGAATAGCCAGCCGAGCAGCAACGCTACGGGAATCAGCAGAAAAAGAAGTCGCTTCAAGGTTCTATTACCGTCTTGCCGGATTGCCAGGTCCTTGTCGTTTCGAGTGCTTGGTTCGCCTGGTCCAGCGGAAAGCGGTGGGTGATCTGACGGGCAAACAGCCGCTTCCATTGCGTCTCATCGAGCAGGCGCAAAGCGCGATCCACATGACGTGGCTCGAAACCCCACGAGCCAACTACCTGCAGCTGCTTTCGCGTAATGGTATGGGGATTGAAGCTGATATTCCCGGCGTTCGCATATTGGCCCAGCACCAGGAACCGAGCGCCGTCGCGGCAATACTCCAAACCCTCATTCACCGCATCCGGATGACCTACACACTCTATTACGACGTCGGCGCCATAGCCGCCGGTTTCGGCCAGCACTTGTCGCTTCCGCTCTTCGAGCTCGACAGACATGACGTCGATCATGACATCGGCTCCAAACTCACGAGCCAGCTCGAGACGATGCGCCGGCCCACCAGTGACAACGATTCGGCTCGCGCCCGATTGTTTGGCGACCGCCAGTGCTGCGATCCCCACCGGACCCGTTCCCTGGACGACCACAACATCCCCCCATTGAACGGGAGCGCGCTCAATGCCGTGAATCGCAGTCGTAAGAGCGCATCCGGCGCCGACAACCGCTTCTGTCGGCAAAGAATCGGGGATGCGAAAGATTGCTGTCCCGGCGCGCAGGTGGATCTTCTCGGCATAGCCTCCGCGCAAGTGGGGCGCGTCGTCTGCGTTGTAGGAAATGCCGTAGGCCTTACGCGTCAGGCACCGTGTCGGTTGCCCCTTATGGCGGCAATAAAAGCATTCTCCGCAAGCGATGGAACTGGCCCAGCAGACGCGATCCCCGACGCGTAGCGGATCGCCGCGCCAATCTTTCTCGAGGCCGGCTCCCAACTGCTCGATGCGACCCGCTGTTTCGTGACCGAGGATCACCGGTATGGGAATCGGGAGTTGCCCAAGCCAGAGATGGACATCCGTGCCGCAGATGCCCGCCATCTCTACGCGCACGATCGCTTCGCCGGGACCTGCCGCCGGCTCCGGATAGGTTCGAAGCTCTAAAGGTTGTTCAAAATTGCGCAGGACCGCAGCGCGCACGCTCATGATCTTTTCCTCGCGCAGTAATCAAACAAAAGCTGCCACTCAGCCAATTGGACCGCCTTTGCCAGTTGTTCGTCTTCTGAGCCCGGCTTCTGACGCGCCGCTTCGCAAAAATCAATGAAACGAAATGGGTCCCACTGGTTCTTCACGGGAAGCCCGAGTTGTTCGGCGCGATCTTTCAGTAACGGGAACACCGGATGTTGATTGACCCGGCGAAACCAGTATGCCGCGTTTCCAGCGTCGGGTTCCTGGCGATGCAGGATGCCATGCCAGAAGCTTCCTTCGATGGTCCCGAGGTCCTGCGCGATTGCATGGGCCTGGTCGTACCCGCAGAAATAAAGATAGAGACCACTCATCGCCGCCTGCGGACTGAACGCTTCGGAAAAGAGTTTGCCGGCGTCAAGCTCTGCGATTGCATCGATTCCGGCCTGATTTACGGCGCCGTTCGCCAGCGGCATCGCGCGTTCCCCATTCCCGTCGAGTGAGAGAATGGACTGCACGGCTGCACTATAGTTTGCGAGATCGAAACCCATCGAAGCTATTCTGACAAACATTGCGAATCGAGTCGTCAGATCGGGGAATCAGTAGAAGCGTGAGGCGAAGGCCGAAGACTGCGTTGGCGCTCTCCGGCGGGGGAATGTTCGGGGCGTATCAAGCCGGTGTGTGGCAGGAACTCGCGAGCTTCTTTCAACCCGATATTGTCGTTGGCGCCTCGGTCGGTTCGTTGAATGGCTGGCTCATTGCCAGCGCGTGCGAGCCCTCGGTACTTGACTGATCGCTGGCAGAACCTCGAATCGATTGAGCGCCTGTCATGGCGCATTCCCCGCAGACTGTCCGATGGTTTGATCGATGCAAGCCTTCTCGAAGATTGGATTCGGGAAATGTGCGAAGGCGCAAATCCCCGGTGCGAATATGGCGCGGTGCTCACCCGGGTACGATCTTTGAAGCCGCAGTTGTTTCGCTGGCCGGAGGTCACCTGGCAGCATGTCGCAGGGTCCTGCGCAGTTCCGTTTTTCCTGCGGCACTACCGATTCGACGGACAGGTTTACACCGACGGCGGCTTCCTCGATCCCTCGCCAGTATGGGCCGCGATGGAAATGGGCGCAGATGTCATCGTTTCGGTGAATGTTCTGCGCCATCGCCCTGCGATTGTTCGCGCGATGGTCAAGACGTTTCAGACGTGCGGACGGTATCGACCGCCTTCGGCGGCGGGACGAACGATTATCGACATTGACCCATCACGGGCCCTCGGCGGCCCGAAGGATTCGATGTACTGGTCGCGAGGGAACGCGAAACGCTGGATCCAGCAAGGGAGGCAGGATGCGCTTGCGCGCAAACATTTTCTTATAGAATGTTTGCAGGGTAAACGGGTTCCGTTGTGAACCGCGCGAAAGGACTGCATGGCCGCATATCGGATTTACAGGATGAAGGAATCGACACGTCAGCAGTTTCGCTGGGCTCCTCACACGATCGGTGTCACAAACGCGAAGCCGAAAGATTACGAACTTACGGTGACCGTTGAAGCTCCTACACCGTACGCAGTCTGGCTGCAACTCAAAGACTCGTCCGAGGCGCTTCAAGTGGGGGATATACTTGAGACAGAGAGCGGTGAACTCCGCATTTACAAGTACGTGGGATTTGAAGAAGCTCAGTGGGTTCTTCCGGAAATGAAAACCGGAACAGAGACGGCCCCGGCTGTCTCGAGTGATGCTATTGCAACCCCCAGAGCCTTGTGACTGGGAAGGGATGCGGCAGACCCGAACACTAGTGGAACCAATGCGTTGCGATCCGGTTATTACGGATCGAATTAATTCCTTCGCTCTCGTCAGCTACATTCCAGGCCGGCTGGGTGATTTCATTACCCGGTTGCGGGAAGACTTGGTTCAAGGTTGTGTTGCCAGGTCTCACGTGACGATTCTTCCTCCCAGGCCGCTGCACGTCGACACCAATATTGCCACCGAGCAAGTCCGCTCAGGATTAGCCCCGTTCAACGCCTTCGAGCTCGATATGCCACGGATTCGTGTTTTCGAGCAGACTGCGGTCGTGTTTTGCGAGATTGGGAAAGGCCGGGAAGAACTGTTCGATCTGCACGAAGCGATGAATCGGGACGGCTTGTACTTTGATGAGCCGTTCGATTTTCATCCGCATGTCACGCTCGCGCAAGGGATCACGGCAGGAAGCGCTGCCGGAGATTTACGATCGAGCCGTGAAGGAATGGAGACAATCCGCTCCATCCTCCCTGGTCACGATTGAAACTGTGACCTTCGTCCAGAATACCGTTGGGAACATGTGGATCGATCTCGAAGAATGCGAACTTCGAGGTCTGGCCGCCGTGCCGCACCGTTGATTACATTCGATACAGCATCCAGTACACAATTACGCCAGTGACGCTGACGTAGAGCCATATCGGCAGCGCCCATCGGGCAATTTTTCGGTGCTGCTCGTAGTTACCCTTGAGACCTCGATACAGCGAAATGCCTGCCAGAAATGGCACGGCTGCGGCTAAAACCGTGTGCGTCAGCAGGATTGTCAGGTAGACAGTCCGAATCGCGCCGGTCTTTTGAAATCGTACGGAGCCAACTTGCGAGTGATAGACGAGGTAGCTGATCAGGAATGCGACAGACACGCTAAACGCAGCGATCATGACCCGCCTATGAGCTTGAATGCGTTTCTTTCGGATGAGCGAATAGCCCCAGATGAGTAATACAGCAGAGCAAGAGTTCAAGGTTGCATTCAGGGCAGGAAGATCGCGAACATCCATGAACTAGGACGCTCCCTTGAGCAGGGCGCGCAGATCGGCGGTGAGCTTCTGAAGGCTTTCCTGGTCAGAGCTGTCATAGAAGCCCCGGATGCGCGACTGAGTGTCAACCAGGACGAAGCGCGAACTGTGCTCAAGGCTGCCATCGATGTCGCCAAGCATGAATGCATCCTTGCTCAGCTGGTGAAGATCCTTTTGCGCTCCGGTCAGGAAGAACCACTTGTCGGGATTCGCGCTGAAGTTCCGGCTGTAGGTTGCAAGCGCCTCCGGAGTATCTCGCGCTGGATCAATCGTAAAGGAGACCATTCGCAGCTTCGGATCATCGGCGACTTCATCGCGCAACTTTTTGAACTGCGCTGTCATGCGAGGGCATGGTCCGGAGCACGTCGTGAATATGAAGTTTGCCACCCATATCCTGCCGTCAAGTTGCTGTTTGCTGTCGAATGAACGGTTCGATTGATCAGTGAGCTTGAAATCGGGAACAACCCCGTAACTCGCAAGGGAAGGGTCAGAGTTACAGGATGCCAGCAGGAGCGTTATCGCAAGGAACGCTCGTTTCACAACGAAGGCCGGTCCGCCATCATCAGAATGTAGAGGAGCGGCAGATAGGCGATGGAAGTCAGCAGCACTCTGCGCGCGGCTACAAGCGTCCGCTCGGATGCTATTCGCAGACCGAAGTAGAGATACGTGAAGCTCAGTAAGAGCGCCCCGACTAAATAGATGTTCCCAGCCATCCCCAGCCACGTTGGCGAAAGACTTACTGGAATCAAAAGAGCGGCGTAAATCAGGATCTGGCGCGCAGTACGCTCGCCTGTTTCATCCACTACTGGAAGCATTTTGATTCCAGCTCGTGAATAATCCTCACGATACAGCCATGCAATCGAATAAAAGTGCGGGAACTGCCACAGAAAAAGAATGGCAAACAGCGCGGCCGCTTCGAGATTGAGTGATCCGTGCGCGGCAGCATATCCGATAACAGGCGGCATCGCGCCTGGGATCGCTCCGACTGTCGTCGAGTGAGGGGTTCGAAGCTTGAGTGGCGTATAGATGAACAGATACGTCGTCAGCGTAAACAGGCCTAGGACGGCGGTCAGCAAATTTGCGCCAAGCCAAAGCTCAACAAATCCCAACACGGAGAGGGCTATTCCAAACCACATGGCTTTTGCTGATGACATGCGGTTCGATGGCAAGGGCCGTTTCTGCGTGCGAGGCATGCGCGCATCGGCATCGCGCTCCCACCACTGATTGAGTGCTGCGGTACCGGAAGCGATCAAGCCCGTACCTAAAGTCGTGTGTAGCAGGACGAGCCAGGACCATCCCGGGCCAGCTCCAAAAAAGAAGCCGACACCTGTGCTCATCAGGATGAGCCAGGTGATTCGCGGCTTCGTGAGCTGTATGTAATCGTTCATCTGGAAACGGGTGATAGGCCCGAAGCGACCTCAGCGCGCGGACGGACGTGATAAAAGACTTCTAAAGTTAGTGCTACTACTGATGCTAGCGTAAGTGCGCCGAACGCGACGTGAGTGACCGTAGAAGCGATCAAAATGCTTGTTGGCGCTGATTCCCAGTGATTCAGTCGAGAGACGTATGCGACCACGCCAAGCGCGATCTGGATTCCGGTAACGCCGATCACCGCCCAAGCGGCCTTGGAGAGCGCACGATGTTTCGGGAACTGGGTAAGAACAAATGTAGCCACCGTCAGTAAGACAATGGTGACCACGATTGCCCCTAGTATGTGCGGCAGGATTCCGAACGCGCGATGCCGAAAGCCCGCTCCTAGCGCAACTTGGGTGAGCGTAACGAGCGACGCAAAGATCGTCAGGGATCGGAGAGAGGGAAAGCCGCTGTCTTCAACGTACTGAGGACCTTGGCGCCAAGCCGGCGATGTAAATAGTGCCATTCCCACCGTGGTCGAAAAGAAAAGCTGCGCAAGGCAGGCGTGACTTATACTGACAGCCTTCGGGAGCAAATAGAGAACTGTGATTCCTCCGAGAACTCCCTGCAGAATAACGGCTCCCACGGCAATAAAACTAACCCGCTTCAACCACTTGCGCTCTTCTGACCGCCACATCCAAACGGCGAGGACAACAGTGAGCAATCCCACGCGCACTGGCGATCATTCGGTGGCCGTGCTCGTAGAACACCCCGCCCTTCATCTCCGGCATGACCTGTCCGTACGACAGTGGCCAGTCCGGTACGGAGAGTCCAGCTTCGTTACTGGTGACGGATGCCCCTGCGACGATGAGAAACAGGGTACTCACCGCAAGGAAAACGGCAAAGCGGTGCATCGCAGAATTCACCATGCGTAGAATTATTCTACTCCTAAAAGATTAGAAGCGCGAAACGTAACTCAGGATGCGCTTCTTTTTTAGTACGGTCATTGTCCTCTAACATCTTGATTATAAGTCGTTTGGATGCGAAAAAGCGCCGGAGAACTGATCTCCGGCGCTTTTTGAGCCTATCGGATGTCTGACCTGTAGTCTATCTGGGTACTACACCTTGATCGTTGATGCGACCTCTCGGCATCGGTTTTTCGGTTCTGGCGAAATCCGCTCGCGCTTCTCCAGCGGTGGAGATATCGCTAGCTCCGGTACGTTTTAGAATGCTTCGCGCCGTTTTGGTCCACTCGGAATTGTCGCAATGGACTGAGAGCAGAATCCCACCCCTGCGAACGCGTCCTTCATACCGCTTCGCTTCATACTCGGGAACACCCGACCCAGCCAAAGCTCCCGCCAAGCCGCCGAGTGTAACTCCGACGCCCATTCCGCCTAGCATTCCCATGATTGGACCTGCGGCGTGCATCGGTTCGAGTCCAGGCACCAGTAGAGAGCCGGCCCCGACGAGCCATCCGAACGCCGCGCCCAAAACTGCGCCGGACCCGCCTCCCGCAACTGCGCCCTCTGGAGCCTTGGTATGCTTTTCGTGGCCGAAGTCCTTCGACCCAAGATTCTCCGGGAATAACACCGACATATCGGTCTGCCGAAATCCCGCCGCTTTCAAACTTTCGATGGCATCGTTTACCGTACCTTGGTCTGGATAAATCCCAAAGGCGGCAATATTTTTAACAGCCATTTCTCTCCCCTCCTTCTACATTTTTGTTGGTGAGGCGCTATAGAGGTTCTCAGTCCTTTTCATAGGTCTGTCAGTAGCAGCAAAATCTGCTCGCGCCTCACCCGTTGTGCCAATATCTTCTGCCCCGGTTTGGGTTAACACATTCTTCGCGCGCTTTGCCCAATCGGGATCGTCGCAATGAACCGACAGCAATATGCTGCCCCGACGAATACGACCCTCGTAGCGCTTTGCTTCGTACTCGGGAATGCCGAAGCCGATCAAGGCCCCCGCCACACCGCCAACCGCGCTTCCCACTCCTATCCCGCCAAGCATGCCCATAATTGGACCCGCTGCGATAAACGGTCCTGCTCCGGGGATCGCGAGGGCGCCGATACCTGCCAGCCAGCCTAATGCCCCTCCGATGACAGCTCCGGAACTTCCGGCAGCGACTGCGAGCTCGGGCGCCTTAGTATGTTTCTCGTGGGCAAAATCCTTTGTGCCCTGGTTGTCGGGGAACAAGACAGAAATGTCAGTGCTCCGGAACCCAGAATCTCTTAGGCTATCGACCGCATCTTCGGCGGTAAGCTGGTCCAGGTATATTCCAAAGACGGAAATATTTTTGGCGGGCATAATAGACTCCTTAAAAAATCAAATCTCCGACTTCAAATGTTTGCTCGATAAAGCGCGATTAGGATAATCTTTCTTTGTGGAACTCGCCTTGTCTTTCTTTTTGGTCTGAGCGGCCGACCCATTGAGCGCTGGTCACCAGGGACTCCAACGTAAACGTGGGAAGCGGGGACATGAAGTTATTGGTCATTTCACTCTCCGACTCTGATCTTGCAACTCGATACCAAACGGATCTTGATGAATAGTCATTAACTTAGAGGCTCTCTAACAAAATTCTCACGGTAATATTTACAGGTACATTTCGGGCACAAAAAAACCCGGCGGATCTTCTCCGCCGGGCCCAGCAAGCCGTTTCGTTTCTCACCGTTTTAAGCTCGGCGAGCAACACCCATAACCAACGTCACAAGAAATACAACAAGGAAAAGGAAAAAAAGGATCTTAGCAATTCCTGCCGATGCGGCAGAAATTCCGCCGAAACCGAACACTGCCGCCACAATGGCGATCAAGAAGAAAACTAGCGCGTAATGCAACATAGAGTTAACCCTCCACGAACTTTTAATCGCCCGGGCCATGGCGGCTCCGGCGCACGCAAACTAAGAGAGCAAACCTGGGGCCAAACCCTAACTTCAAACTTTGCAACAGCTTGCAATCGTGGCATAATGGCACGGCGGGGTACTTGGACGGCAAATCTTACGTCGTGGAGGGCGGCCGTGCAATTGCTTCCTCCTGAAGGGCAGATAAGACGAAAGATGCAATAGGAGACGCTTCCCCCAATGGCATCGACAATTTGGAAAGGCTATATAACTTTCGGGCTCATATCGATTCCGGTGCGATTGTTTGCCGCGGCGCGCACGGATCGAATCAGCTTCAACATGCTTCATGAAGTATGCTCGACGCGCATTAAACAACAACTCTATTGCCCGACCTGTGAACGCGTAGTCGAGCGTTCGGAGATCGTCAAAGGGTACGAGGCTGAGAAGAACTCATATGTGCTCGTCACGGACGAGGATCTCAAAAAGGTAGCGCCAGAGTCCTCCGGTTCGATGGAAATCATCGAGTTTGTTCAACTAAACGAGATCGATCCGCTGTTCTTCGAGACTTCTTACTACGCGACTCCGGAAGAGCCGGGGCGCCGGGCATATCAATTGTTGCTCGAAACGATGCAAAAAACGGGGTACGCCGCGATGGCAAAGATCGCGATGCATCAGCGCGAGTACACGGTTGTGATCCGGCCACGAGAAGACGGTCTCACACTCCACACGATTTACTATGCGAATGAAGTCCGCGCGATTCCTGAGTACGGGCAAACGAAGAACACCGAAGTGAAAGCGCAAGAGATTCAACTAGCCGAGCAGTTGGTGAAAAGCCTCGCAGCGCCGTTCGATCCCGAGAAGTACGAGGACGCATATCAGAAGCGCGTCTCGGAGATGCTGGAAGCAAAGCTAGCCGGAAAAGCGGTGAAGGAAACCAAGACGAAGAAGCTCGCGCCTGTCATCGACTTGATGGCAGCCTTGCAGAAAAGCCTGAATCAATCCGGGGCCGAGAAGAAACCTGCCGGGCGCACCAATGACGCGGAAGGCGGTTCACGCAAACGCCGCGCGGCCGGCGGATAACATCCAGTATTACGTTTTCTGCGCCGTCGATTTTGCGACGGCTTGGTAACCGGCCTGCAGAAAATGAAAGTCACTGCCGAAGGTGACGAAACTGGCCCCGCGGCCAAGCCATGCTTCTGCATCCTCGTTCGACATTGCCGTCATACCGAACGGAATCTGCGCCGCGATGCATCGCTGCATAACGTGTTCGCAAAGGCCCAGAACCGCCGGCGTGCGGGCGAAGGCGGACCATTGCTTTGGGTCGCCACGCATGCTTTCCCCTGGTTTCAACATGGAATACGCGAGGTCATTCGGTCCCATGAACACAGCGTCGAAGCCGCCGACGCTGAGAATGTCATCAATGTTCTCAGCCGCGCCCGCATCTTCGATTTGCAGGATCAGCGCTGTGCTTTCATCCGCGCGCGGAACGTATGTTTCGAGGCTCATGCCGTATCTTGCGGCCCGAAAAGGACCGAAGCTCCTCTTTCCGGTTGGAGGGTACTTTGCGGCGCGAACAGCGTCGCGTGCCGACTCCGGTGAGTTCACCATCGGTACAAGAATTCCGTCGGCTCCCTGGTCGAGTAGCCAGTTGATCGCGTAGTAGTCATTTTGTGGGACTCGCACCACCGCAAACGGTCCGTCGTCGCGGAACGCCCCAAGCAGCGCGGGTATGTGCGAAAGAGTAATTTCGCAGTGCTGCAGGTCGAGCACGAGGAAATCGTGACCCAGCAGGGTCATGAGTTCGACACAAGAGAAGCTTGCGAAGCTGCACCAGGCTCCCACCTTCCCTCCGGCGCGCAAACTCTGAGGGAGTGTTTCGTCAGCAGATATTCTGTTCACGTATGGCTGAAGGTTATCACGAGGGTTTAATGACGGACCGAATCAAACAGGTGATCGCCGTGCGGCGCGACTTGAACATGCGTCTTGGTAAAGCCATCGCGCAGGGCGCGCACGCGGCGATGATGTTCATGATTCGCGACATCGCCGAGGGCAAACAGCAGTTTGAAGGAGTCCGTTTTGCCGAATGGCTAGAGCAGGGGACCGCGAAGATCTGCGTCAAGGCGAATGACGAAGCGCATCTACTCGAGATCTATGAGAATGCGCGGGCCGCAGGATTGCGAGCCGAGATTATTCGCGATGCCGGGAGAACAGAATTCAATCAGCCGACTCTGACAGCCGTCGCGATTGGTCCCGATTCAGCCGCAAAAATCGATCCGATCACAGGGAATCTAACCTTATTGTGAATTGGAGCTTGCTACGATGAGGAGTTAGCATGCCCGATAATACATTCGATATCGTTTCGAAAATCGATCTCGCCGAAGTTTCGAACGCCATTCAGCAGGCTTCGAAGGAAATCCTGACGCGTTTCGATCTCAAGGACTCGAAGTCCCATATTGAGTTGAACGAAAAAGACAACAAGATTCTGTTGGCCAGCGCTGACGAGTACAAGTTGAAGGCCGTCATCGAGATTCTTCAAGGCAAGCTCGTGAAACGTAATGTACCGCTCAAGGGTTTGATATTCGGCACCGTTCAACCCGCATCGGGCTCGACTGTGCGGCAAGAGGTCACGCTGCAGCAGGGAATTTCCGTCGAGAAGGCGCGCGACATCGTCAAGCTTGTCAAAGACAGCAAGAAGAAAGTTCAGGCCTCGATCCAGGGTGATCTTGTGCGCATCAGCGGGAAA
The DNA here is from genome assembly GCA_963844855.1 of Bryobacteraceae bacterium. Taxonomy (GTDB): domain Bacteria; phylum Acidobacteriota; class Terriglobia; order Bryobacterales; family Bryobacteraceae; genus DASQDN01. The sequence goes on along the minus strand of CAWJQP010000054.1, from coordinate 79,096 downwards.
GATCGCGATACGTTGCAGGAAGTGATGGCCCTCCTCAAAGCGAAGGATTTCGGAATCGACATGCAGTTCACGAACTATCGGTCGAACTGATGGCCCGTCGAATCGAAAGCCACTTCATCGCCGGTCCGGTGGGGAAACTCGAAGCGTTGCTTGAGGAGCCGGAGGATGGCGAGCCGAAAGAAGCGATCGTCGTTTGTCATCCGCATCCTCAGCACGGCGGGACCATGCACAACAAAGTGGTCTACCGGGTAGCCAGAGGCTTACGAAAATCGGGAGCCGTTGTTCTCAGGTTCAACTATCGAGGAGTCAATCTCAGTGAAGGCGAGTATGGGAATGGCGCCGGGGAGATAGACGATGCGAAGGCTGCTCTTGCGTGGTTGAGAGAGCGCTATCCGGACTTGCCCTATTCCCTTGCCGGCTTCTCGTTTGGATCACGCATTGTTCTTCACATCGGATGCGCCGATCCGGGGGTTCGTCGGGCGATCGCGGTCGGGTTCCCAACCACGTACAAGAACCGCGACTATCTGATGGATTGCAGGGTACCGAAGGTGTTCGTGCATAGTACGCGCGATGAACATGGCCCCATGCCAGATCTTGAACAACTCGTCGCGTCGATTCCCGAGCCGAAGAGCCTGATCTTTGTAGACGCAGAGGATCATTTCTTCAAAGGCGCCTTAGATGAGTTGGAAAAGGCGATTACGGGATTAGGACTTTCAACGTAAGAGGAGCTTTACGGCTGGCGGTTGAGTTCCGTCTGACGCAGTTCCCGCTGCACCCGGCGCGTAACACGACGAGCGATGAGGTTGGCAACTTTGCTCAATAGCCCTGGAACGTCCTGGGGCTCTACAAGCATTCGGGTATTTGGCTGACGATCTTTCTCGTTACGGTAGGCCGTAATCAGAGCCGTCGCCGGCTTGTAGTCCATCATATTAGCGTGAGCCAGGACTTTGAGACCAGCTTCTGGCGACTCCATCTGTAAGTCGCTGAAAACCAACTCGTATTCCTGATCTTCCATCTTGCCAACGGCCTCGGCAGCCGTTGCAGCCGCATCCACACGATACCCGCCGGCCTCTAGTACTGTTTGGAGCGTCAGTCGAGAAGCGACATCGTCGTCTACGACGAGTACTCTCGCCATCTCTAAGATTTGTCGACTCTCTCTGACGGCTTCCATCCTCCATCAGTCTACTCGCAAACTGTTCCAATTGGAATAGACATTTAACGTTTAAGGCGTCGTGAGTTCAGAAAACCGAACTACTCCGATACACCTAGCGCGCCTGTACAGGAGATACCTTAGGATCGAAAACGCGGCTGTAGATTTTGTCAACATTGCCAAGCTGGCGGGTCAAGCGCAAATGCCCCGTCGATTTGTTCCAAGGACAAGTACTTACGGATTTCAGCGTCCGACTCCACGGCAGCGCGAAAATCGCCGCCGGTCTCCCATGAATGCATGGCGTGCGACTGTACCACCTTATAAGCGTGCTCCCTCAACATGCCGCTTGCAGCCAGGTCTAAAAGTAGTTGGCCAGAGAACACAAGGCCCTTGGTCAAGTCGAGATTCCGCCGCATGAAATTCGGATTTACGCGCATGTCGCGCACCAGCCAGGCGGTCTTTGCAATCAGATAGTCTGTCAGGATACAGGAATCCGGAAGGATAACGCGCTCGACCGAGGAGTGGGAGATGTCACGTTCGTGCCACAGAGCTATGTTTTCGTAGGCAGCCTGAACGTTGGAACGCACCAAGCGAGCGAGACCGCAGATCTGCTCCGAAGTCACAGGGTTCCGCTTATGCGGCATCGCGGACGACCCCTTCTGCCCCGCTCCGAACGGCTCCTCGGCCTCCCGAACCTCTGTCCTCTGGAGATGCCGGACTTCCAGAGCGATCTTCTCGCACAGTGCTGCCACGAGAGCGAGTACGCCAATGTAGGCGGCATGCAGGTCGCGAGAGATTACCTGCGACGCGATCGCCGCGGGACGCAGGTTGAGAATCTCGCAGATACGCTCTTCGGCTTCCGGTCCGATGTGGGCGAAGGTGCCGACGGCTCCCGAGATCTTCCCGGCGCGGATGTCGTCCGCTGCAAGTTCGAAGCGATGAATGTCACGCTGAAGTTCGTCGTACCAGAGAGCAAACTTCAATCCGAACGTGTAGGGCTCGGCGTGAATGCCGTGCGTCCGGCCGATCATGACCGTGGACTTATGCTCAAACGCCTTGTCCTTGAGCAGTCTCCAGTAGCTCGCGCATGCCTTCGAGTAGAATCTTCGAAGCGCCGGCGATCTGTAACGCCTGGGCGGTGTCGACGACATCATTCGACGTCAGGCCGTAATGGAACCACCGCGAATATTCGGCAACCCCCGCGACCGCCATCGACTCGGCGACACACGTGGTGAAGGCGATTACGTCATGACGCACTTCACGCTCAATCTCTGCGATCCGAGCGGCATCCGTCTTGGCGTGTTGACGAAGCGCTTGCGCGGCTTCCCTTGGCACTTCCCCCGACTCAGCGAGAGCTTCGGAGGCCGCCAATTCTACTTCAAGCCACTGCTTGTACTTGTTTTCTTCGCTCCAAATGCGGCCCATTTCTGGCCGCGTGTAGCGTTGATCATACCGTGAACACTTCTGATTGTATCCGGGGCTCCGATATAACCAGATTCGGCGACAGGCTGCGGTGTCCGAGCGCCTGCATCGCCGACATGTGCACGATTGCCGGGTGATTATTGTGCTCGCTGAGATGGCCTAGGACGAGCGTCTTTAGCCGACCATCCAGTCCTTCAAGGATGAAGTCGCGAAACCATGTCGTTCGACAGGTGCCCGTTGCGTCCCATCACGCGCTGCTTGACAGACCATGGATATGGCCCGACTTTCAGCATTTCAAGATCGTGATTCGATTCGAGCAGCAAGAACTCAGCTCCGCGAAGATGGAACCGGATCGAGTCGGGCATGTAGCCGAGGTCCGTAACGACTCCCAACGCGAACTCCATCGCCCTGAATGCAGAAGCCAACAGGATCCGACGATCATGCGGAATCGTAAACGTATCCACCTCCATGTCGCCGATCCTGAAGCGCTCTCCGGCCATGAACAGCTCCAGGCGCGGCTCGAAATCCCCCCATGCAATCGTGGGCGATGTCAGCCACGACATGTAAACCGGAAGCTTATACCGTTTGTATTTTTTCAGTAGCGGGATCAGTCCGCAGACGTGGTCGCAATGTTCGTGCGTGATCAGGACTGCATCCAGAGCCTCAGGACGTTCGCCGATTGCCTCGAGGCGAGTAACGGTTTCTTTGCAGCTCAGTCCAGCATCGACCAGTACGCGAGTATGCTCGGTCCCGATAAAGACCGAGTTGCCCGAACTGCCGCTCGCCAGGACGCAGACCTTCACGTACGACCTAACTTTATCACAACAAATTTCGCGAGAAATGTTTCGGCACTCCCATTGCGTCTCCGAGCTCTGGCATCATGCTGAATATGCGTGATCTATCTCGCCGGGCCATCCTGCTTGCGCCCGCAGCTCTGGTGGAGCCGGGCGGCCGCCGAAACCGACCTCGTTCGCCTCCCCAAGAAAATCCGCGTCGGCATCCTCGGCTTCGAGGGCCACACGGGAGAAATCACAGCCCCGCTGAAACGCTTGCCCGATGTCGAGATCGTCGCGTATTGGTCGAGCGACGGCAAGAAACAAAGTCGTCTTCCCAATGCGAAGCAATACACGACTGGAGTGCGATGCTCGACAACGAAAAACTGGATGTTGTCTCCGTCACGAACAACAACGGCGAACGCGCAGAAGCCATCGTCGAAGCCGCCAAAAGAAAGATCCACGTCCTCGCCGAAAAGCCGCTGGCCATCGACAAGGCTGGCCTGGACGCTGTCCGTCGCGAGCGTCGAACGGAACAAAGTCTCGCTCGGCATGCTGCTGAACATGCGGTATCCGCCTCGCTTTCTGGCGCTGAAGAAAATCGTCAGCGAAGGAAAATCGGGGAAGTGATTCAGATCGCGTCGCAGAAGTCGTACAAGCTCGGCGAGCGCGCGCCATGGTTCAGAAAGACATCCACGTATGGCGGAAGCATCACCTGGGTCGGAATCCACATGCTGGACTTGATGCGTTGGACAAGCGGACGCGAGTTTACCTCTGTAGCAGGATTCGAAACCCGCATGGGCCGCGAGTGTCGGCGAAATGGAAACTGCCACTGCCTCGGTGCTGCAACTCGACAACGGCGGCCTGGCGACATTGCGCGTTGACTACCTGCGACCGGAAACGGCGCCCTCCCATGAGGATGATCGCCTGCGCCTTGCGGGAACAAAAGGGATTGTTGAATACCAAGCTTCTACCGGGGTGACGCTGATGACGGCGGACGCCAAGCCTCTAACGATTACCGAACTACCGCCAACGCAGTCGCTATTTGTCGATTACCTGAACGCAACGTATAACGGCAAGGCCCCGACGATCACCTTGACCGATATTTACCGGATTTGCGAAGTTACGCTCGCCGCCGAACAAGCCGCCAACAGTGGCGCAATGGTCCGGATTTCGTCATAGCTAAAATAGAAGTTCACCCATGACAGCTCGCGTGTTCGTCTCCCTCAAGCCCACAGTCCTCGACCCCCAAGGTCAAACCATTCGCAAGGCCCTGAATGCGCACGGGCACCCCGAAGTCGAAGAAGTTCGTCAAGGCAAGTACTTCGATGTCGCCCTCGCCGCGCCGATTACGGCCGAGCAGGCGCGGACCGTGGTCGAAACCCTCGCCGCGGATATTCTCGCGAATCCGGTTATCGAGAATTACAGTATCGAACTCGTGGACTGAGGGAAGGCCAAGGGGCGCATCGGCGCTCCGGTCCCGCCTTCAATCTTCAACGGCGCTCCAACGAAGAAGAACTCTCGTACTTTGTCGCGCGCCAGCTCTTCCAGATTGAGATTCTCAATGATGTGAATCCCTGTCTCGACGAGAAGATGGATGTGCACAGCCATGTTCGGACTGGGCAACCTTTCAAAAGCCAGCGTGTCTGACCCGACCGCGAATGGCTTTCGCGAACTCAGCCACTTCGCGCCCGCCAACTCAACGCCCGGCATCCGTAGCGCCGAAGCGTACTTGACGGGATCGCGGAAGAACTGTCCCCAGCCAGTGCGAACCAATACTACGTCGCCCGGTTGCACGTCGATGCCGCATTGCTCGAGATGATCGGGCGTGATGACGGCGTCGGCTTCGAGGGCGTTCACCTTTAGCAGTCCCGCGATGTCAAACAGCACTGCGCGCCTTGCGATCGGCGCAATCGTATCGACGGACAAGTGCCGCACGCCGCCGCCGTACGACTGCACCGAAACCACATCTCTGGCCGTCGAAGAACTTGCCGGCGCAGGAAAAATGATTCAGGGCGTCGATGTGTGTCCCCGTATGTCCGCCCATCGTAATGACGTCCGCGGCGGAACTACCACCTTCGGGAAGCACGATCTCACCGTGCAGTTTCGTCAGTCCATATAGAAATGGCGGATGAACCGGGAAGTGCGGCATTCCCGACAAAATAAGGCTGACGCAAGATCGTATGGAGTGATCTCAATGAGCGCCTCCGGCGGAAGTATCAGGCAGAAAGAAAAACACGATTCCGAGGATGATGTAGACCGCCAGCAATTGCACTCCCTCCAGCCAGTTCGACTCCCCGTCGCCTGCGATCTGGCCCGTTACCGCCGACACTTAAACCCACTGCGAGCACCTCGGCCGGAGTGAAAACCAGGTCCATTGGCTGGGACCGACCACATAGCTCAGCAGGACCAGCACCGGCGCTACGAAAAGAGCGATTGCATGCTGCTGCCGATCGCGATCGCAAGACTCAGATCCATGCGATTCTTCATCGCCACCAGGATTGCGGTCTAGTGTTCGGCAGCATTGCCGACTATCGCAACGACAATCACGCCAACGAAAATCGTCGACATACCGAACGCATGCGCCGCCGCCTCCACCGATACAACCAGCATTTCGCTGATCCATGCGATCAGCGCCGTGGCTCCAGCCAGCACGGCAATCGACTTGCCCATAGACCAGGTATGCTCGGCGCCCGATTCCACATGCGCAGCTTGCGCCGCTTCTCCCGCAAACAGCTTTCTGTGGGTATGGAGCGAGAACACCAGACTCAGCGCATATGAGATCAGCAGAACAATGGAAATATCGAAGCTGAGGTTGTATTCTTTGACGACGCCAGCAGGACCGCTCAGATAGTGGAAGGCTGCAGGCACAACCAGAGCCACCGCGGCCAGGACCAGCATCGTCGACTGGGTGCGGGCCGCCAGATACGCTGAATTTCTGTATCTTGAACTTCAATCCACCGACAGCATGGCGGCGCCCATGACCAGCAGAATATTGCCAATGATCGAGCCCGTTAGTGAAGCTTTAACGACATCGTGAAGACCGCGCTGCATCGCCATGATCGCGATGATCATCTCGGCAGCATTCCCGAAGGTAGCGTTCAGCAAACCTCCGACCGACTCGCCAGTTTTCTCGGCGATGTGTTCTGTCGCGCGTCCCATCCACCCGGCAAGCGGAATGATTGCGATGGCGGAACAAATGAAGATCCATCGTATGAGCTTCCGGGCGAAAATAATGCAATCCGGCCGCAATCGGCACGAACACCAGTAGCCAATTCAGCATTTATCGTCCTTCGACCCTTGACTTTTTCTTTCGTCCAGGTGTGATCGGCGCGGCCTTCTGCGGCCCAGCGACCCAACCGGTACTGTTTCGAATAACCAGCGGTTTGTTGCTAATCTGCACTTCGACTGCGCCCGACGCATTGCAGGAATAGCGCTCCTCGATGTGCTGCTCTCGGCGGCTGGTGGAGTGCCGCACCGGAACGGCATTCAGTTCGTTGACTTCACGGAAGTGCGGATCGAACGGAAACAGTATACTTCATCCCAGACTGCGATGTCACCCGTCGGAACTGCCGCTCTCGTCAGATGACTGCACTCGAGATATCGAAAGTGCCCGACGTTATGCACGGGACAATATGTGCGCGCGATCGTCAGCGGCGGCGCGCCGGGAGACGGTAACGGCGTTCCTTTCGGGAACAATGGATCAAAGGTTACGATGCGACCTGCCTGTGATTCCCGCCACACACCGAAGTGTCGCGTGAAGCTTTCGTGCAGCACATATCCCGCCGAGGCGTCAGCCTGAATTGCCAGACCGATTGCTGTAGCGGATCGCGTGTATGCCGACCGACGGGTGCGCCTCCCGAAGATTTCTTTCAACATCCGCGCAACCATCGGCAGTTCACTGCCGCCGCCGGTGATATACAGCGCGTCGATCCGCTTCTCGTCATCGTAGAACTGTGCCAAATGTTCTGTTGCCGCGATTGTTCTCTCGATCAATGGCCGGCAGCGTTCGTAGTATTCGGCGCCGAAACAGTGATCTCCTGCCAGCCTTCTCGTAACGGCGGCGAGATCGACAACAATGCGCCGGGTATTTGGATGCAAGGACTCTTTCCTTGTCCGGCACTCTTCGTGTAAAGAAAAAAGCTCCGACTGTGTCAGATCTTCATCCGCCAGCCCTGCGCCTTCCATCGCAAGATCCGCGAGCACGATATCGAAATCATCTCCACCGACGTCGGGGACTCCTTCGCTTGCGACGACCGAATGAACTCGATCATCAATCCGAACCAGCGACGCGTCAAAAGTGCCGCCGCCGAGATCGTATACAAGGACAAGCTCATTCGATTCGGCGCTCCGGTTTCGATGGCCGTACTCAATGCTCGCCGCGGATGGCTCGTTAAGGAGTCCGAGTACTTGAAATCCAGCTCTCTGGAAAGGTTCGACTGTAAGAAATCGTTGATTGCTGTTGGCATTGGCGGGCACGCCCAGCATGATCTCCAGCGGCTCGCGATCCCGGCCGGGCAAACTTGATTTCTCGAGTAGGGCGACACGGAACGACGCTGTCAACTCTGCCAACAGTTGGCCAATGGGCAGCGTTTCCTCATCGATCTGTATGTCCGTATACGGACCTGCGTCTTCAAGCGTGCGCTTGATGGACCGGATAAGGGTCCAACCTGGCTCGGACTGAAGGGCCCAGGCGTCCCAACCGTACCTGCGTTCTCCTCTGCGTGCCGCGATGATGGGGGGATACCAGTCACGCGCCGCGCCCTCCGAGTCCTCGAATGTTATGACTGGGTAGTTGCCGCGGTCCACAGCGGCGGCAACGATTCTCGTGGTCCCAAAATCGATGCCAAGCTTCATAAGTTCAAGTCCATGGGTTCAACTCAGGGGTTCAACTCAGGCCTTCAACGCGGCCACTACACTAAAGCATAAGGGTACAACTGTACGCTTCTAGCCTTTGAGAACACGACGAAGTGTGTACATTTCCCGTCCGACAGCGGCGCGTTCGAGGCGCTTCCAGTCGTCATTCACATGGATGAATTTTCCGCTGATATGGTTTGAATCTTCGGACGCGAGAAACATTGCGAGTTCAATCTGTTTCTCAGGAGCGGCTCCGCCGGTGATGCGCACGTTGACTGCTTCATCGTGTTCCTTCGAGCCGGCTTTGTCTCCGGCGCGAAGTATTTCGTCCGTCATATGAGTGTAGGTCCGTCCTGGGCTTAGGACGTTGATCTGCACGTTATGATCCCGCACTTCCTCAGCGATTGTTTCGACAAAACGCGTGACCGCTGCCTTCGATGCAGCATACGCGGAAAAGAATGGCCGGGGATCTCCGGCTCCGCGGCCGCCGAGCACGATGATCTTTCCGGATCGTTTCTCGAGCATCTGCGGTAGGACAGCCCGTACCGAATTGACTACACCGATAAGATTCGTCTCAATTGTTTCCGACCATGCTTTGATCGCTGTATCGAGAACGGGTCCAATGGGTCCTTGTAGAGCCGCAGCGCAAACCAGAACATCGAGACGGCCATAGTGCGTTCTCATCCGATCGACGGCCGCAGCCATCTGCTCGTAATCTCGGACGTCAGCGCGGACACGAAGGGAAACGCCGCCCGCGTGCTCGATCTCCAGATTTGCGAGGTCGAGTTCAGCCTTGCTGCGCGCAATCAGGGCAACGCGCGCGCCATGATTTGCAAAGCCGATCGCAAGACGCTTGCCGATGCCGCGTCCCGCGCCAGTAATCAGGATGCCTTTATCTTTTACGTTCCGCAATTGTTGCCAATACCCTTACCACCTTATTACAGGCGGTGCGAATTTTTGAGGCCGTAGCGCCTATGCGGCGCTTTCGAGAACCTCGTCAACCGTTGGCTTTCCGCGGCTCGAATACCGTATAACGCCGTCCGGGCCGATCAGATACACAGTTCGCTTCGTCATTAAGAGGCCTCGCGCATTATACGCCTCACAAACCTTGCCTCCTTCATCGACGAGAATCTGGAAAGGCAGCCGGTTCTTCTCGCGAAACGCGGAATGGCTCACCGCTCCCTGCGGATTTACTCCAAATACGATTGTGTTCTTCGCATTTACTTTCTGCCAAGCGTCCCGAAACTCACACAATTGCGCGCGGCAAACAGAGGTTTCATCGCGAGGATAAAACACAAGCACAACATTCTGGCCGCGCAAGGAAGTGAGCGTCACGTTCGCGCCATCCTGGTCCCGCAGCGACCAATCGGGAGCACGCGTACCCACCGAGAGCGGGTCAGAAAACAAGGCCGAAAGCATACACCTATGATGCAACCGCCGCCGCCTCGCATCCTCCGAGTACACTATCTCCATGCGCGACCTCGCCGAACGAGCCCTCGAAGCAGCGACTCGAAACGGTGTAACTTACGCCGATGTCCGTGTGGAGGACGCCAAAGAACGCCATATCACCACCAAAAATGGCAAACCAGGTAACATAGCGACCTATGACAGCATGGGTGTCGGCATCCGCGTCATCGTGGGTGGCTGTTGGGGATTCGCCGCGACCGATGAAGTGTCATCGAAAGGTTTGGAACGCGCTGCCAATCTTGCCATCGAGATTGCTCGATCCGGAGCAATGGCTAAGAAGCGCGATGTTGTGCTTGCGCCCGAAAATGCCCACGAGATAACCTGGGCGTCTCCATGCGCCATCGATCCCTTTAGCGTTTCCGTAGAGCAGCAGTTACAGCTGCTGATGAATGTTGATCGAGAACTCTTGAAGACCAGTGGTGTAACTCTGGCCGAATCATCGTTCGTGTGTTCCCGTAAGCGCCAATACTTCGCCTCGTCGATCGGCAGTCGTATCGATCAGACACGCACCGTTACGGGCGCCGGATTCACAGCGTTCAGTTTCAAAGACGATGAGCTTCAGAAGCGAAGCTATCCCAACTCCTTTGGCGGGCAATATCAACTGAAGGGCTACGAACTCGTTCACGAACTCGATTTGCTTCGGCATGTTCCCCGAATGGCGGAGGAGGCCGTTGCGCTTCATTCGGCAGACGCGTGTCCCGAGGGGCAATTCAATCTTGTTCTTGACGGCAGCCAACTTGGCCTGCAGATTCACGAGTCAATCGGTCATCCCATCGAACTGGATCGCGTTCTCGGAACGGAAGCAAACTATGCCGGGATGAGTTTTCTGACGTTGGACAAACTGAATACCTTGCGCTATGGCTCAGACATTGTCAATGTCGTGTGCGATGCCCGGGCTGAGCACGGTCCCGGCTTGGGAACTTTTGCATTTGATGATGAAGGCGTTCCGGCGCAATGCGCTCCGATCATTACGAACGGTCAGTTCGTCGGCTACATGACTTCACGCGAGACCGCTGCACAGATCGGCCAGTCGAAATCGAGCGGCACTATGCGCGCAGATGGTTGGGCCAGACTACCTCTGATACGTATGACGAACGTCAGCCTGATGCCGGGTGAGCAGTCCCTCGAACAAGTGTTCGACACCGACGGCATCTACATGGAAACGAACCGAAGCTGGTCGATCGATGACAAGCGATACAACTTTCAGTTCGGTTGCGAGGTCGCATGGGAGATCAAAGGCGGCAAGCGAATCCGCATGCTCAAGAACCCCACTTACAGCGGCATCTCGACCGAATTCTGGAATAGCTGCGATGCGATATCTCACTCGGACCACTGGACTCTGTGGGGTGTGCCCAATTGTGGCAAGGGTCAGCCCGAGCAGGCGATGGGAACCGGTCATGGCGCCAGCCCCTCGCGTTTTCGCAATATAAAAATTGGCAGCGCCCAGATTGATTAGGTCATGAGCGAATCCGATCTTCTATCGCGCAAAAAATGCCAGGAACTGTTTCTGGCTGTCGAGCAGGCCGCCCGTCGCGCTAGTGTATCGGACATCGAGGTCACGCTGGCTTCGACGGCAGATTCTCTGACACGCTTCGCAAACAACGAAATTCATCAGAACGTATCTGAGCGGACGACGATCCTCTCCGTGAGGCCGGTGATTGATGGACGCACGGCGCGCGCCAGTACAAACCGATTGCATCGTGACGGCATCCAGGCTGTAGTGGATGAGGCGATTGCTTTGACGCGCGCGAGCGAGCCCGCAGAGCTCCTGCCCTTGTACGAAGATCCAACGATCTGCGATGGTCAGCATTACTCTGAAAAGGCTGCGGATTGCTCGCCTGCCCAGCGTGCGTCCCAAGTAGCCGAAGCCATCCGGATTGTCGAAGGTCAGGGTCAGACGGCTGCCGGCATCTATTCGACCGCGGAGAATGTCGAAGTCCTGATGAACTCCCGTGGGATTTTTCGCTATTACTTCGATACGCTCACGCAGTTCTCGATCACGGCGATGGCGGCCGATAGTTCGGGATGGGCCAAGGCAACTTCGGCCGTTCATCAGGACGTCGATCCTATCGCTTTGGCGGAACGCGCTTCCCGTAAAGCTAGCCTGTCCGCCAATCCCGGTGAATTGCCGCCGGGTCGTTATACGGTAATTCTCGAGCCTGCAGCCGTCCTCGACCTGGTCGGACAGATCTTCATGGACTTCAGCGGCACGGCCATAGCTGACCAACGCAGCTTTCTGAACGATCGCATGGGAGAAAAGCTTTTTGGATCGAATATCACGATCTACGACGACGTAGCTTTTCCGCTGCAGACCGGAGCTCCCTTCGATGGCGAAGGTGTCCCACGACGCGCCTTGAAGTTGGTGAAGGAAGGCGTTCCCAGGCAGGTGGCATACTCGCGCGCGGCAGCCAGAAAGGCCGACGCCGAAACTACCGGCCATGGATTTCCTCTGCCGAACGACCAAGGGGAAGCCCCTGTGAACATCGTGATTGCCGGTGGCAAGACATCGCTCGATGAGATGATCGCGTCGACGGACAATGGCGTTCTCGTGACTCGCCTCTGGTATATCCGGGAAGTTGAGCCATACGAGAAGGTGATGACCGGAATGACGCGAGATGGAACGTTTCTTGTCCGCAAGGGCGAAGTCGCCGGTGGCTTGCGCAACTTCCGGTTCAATCAAAGTGTCGTTGAGTTATTACGTAACGTCGAGGCTCTTAGTGCCAGCGAACGCGCCACGGGCGAGGAAGCTTTCGACATGGTCGTTCCTGGTATGAAAGTGGCGGATTTCCACTTTACGGAAGTCACGCGGTTTTAGTCCCAACTGCAGTCAACCGGCGCGCGGCGTTAGCCTATTAGTAGAGCCGTGCATTCTCACGATCATCATCATCACCACCATGGTGGCAGTGGCAGGGTCCTGAAGTGGTCCTTTATCGCGACATTGCTGTTTGTCGTCATTCAGTTTGCCGCCGGGTGGCAGGCGCATAGTCTTGCGTTGTTGTCCGATGCCGGACACAACCTGACTGACGCCTTGGCGTTAGCGCTCGCGATGTTCGGCGTGTATCTGCAGGCCAAGCCTGCGGATGAATCGCGGACATTCGGATACCATCGCGGCGGAGTCCTTGCGGCCTTCATCAATGCCGTCTCACTGCTCGGTCTTTCGGCGTACTTGTTCTACGAATCGTACGAGCGCCTGCTCGACCCGCAAAGTGTCAACGAGCAGATCATGATTGTCACAGCGGGTCTTGGAATTGCTCTTAACGTCGGGATTCTCATCGGCCTGCGCAAACATGAGTCGGACATAAACATTCGGGCAGCGTCTATACACATGCTTGGCGACGCGCTCGGTTCGGTCGCGATTATTGTTGGCGCTGTCATCATTCATTACACCGGATGGCTGACGATCGATCCGATCTTGTCGATTCTAATCGCTGCGCTGATCGTTTGGAGCGCGGTAGATATTATTCGCGAGTCTCTCAACATCCTTCTCGAGGGTCTTCCTCGGGGGCTCAAGCTGCAGAATGTCATTGCGGCTATGCAAGAAGTTCCGGGCGTGCTTGATGTCCACGACGTTCATGTATGGAGTCTCGGCTCGAGCGCCCATGCGTTGAGTTGTCATGCCCTGATCGAGGACATGCCTCCATCGGAGAGCGATTGTATTTTGAAAGGCCTCACCTCAGTACTCGAAGATCGCTTTCACATTCATCACACGACAATTCAGTTCGAGCATACTCGTTGCGCGCTGTCAGAAACCGGCTGCCGCATCGCTCAGAGCCACGGCTCACATTCTCACTCTCACGAACACACACATTAAATGAAAAGCGTTTATCGAATTGCTCTCCTACCGGGGGATGGTATTGGACCGGATGTAGTTGCGGAAGCGTGTAAAGTGCTTCGCGCCGTGGAGCCTCAGCTCCCGTCGAAGCTGGAGTACGAGGAGCTTAGCGTCGGGGCCGGTGAGTATCTGCGTTCCGGCGATCCCCTTCCCCCGACAACATTCGACCGTTTGAGTGGGTTCGATGCGATTCTGCTCGGCGCCATGGGCCTCCCCGCTGTTCGTTGGCCTGATGGAACCGAAATGACACCGCAGATCGACTTGCGCGAGAAACTCGACCTGTTCTGCGGGCTGAGGCCCATCCGGCTCTATCACGGTTCTCATTCGCCCCTGAAGGACAAGCAGAAGGGTGAGATCGACTTCCTGATCATCCGTGAAAATACCGAAGGACTATTCTTCTCGCGGTTGAATAAGCCGACGCCGGATGCCACCGAAGTTCGTGACGTCATGCGCGTCTCACGAGATCGCAGCGAGCGCCTTTTCGTTTCGGCATTCGAGCAGGCGCGCAATCGGCGCAAGCATGTCACGCTTGTCGATAAAGCCAATGTGCTCCCGTCGATGGCGTTCTTCCGGCGTGTTTTCGACGAAGTAGCGGAGCGCTATCCGGACGTTACGACCGATCGCGCTTATGTCGACGCCGCATCGCTCTACCTGATTCAGCGTCCGCACTCATTTGACGTAATCGTTACGGAAAACATGTTCGGCGATATCCTCTCCGATCTCGCTGCCGGCTTGGTGGGCGGGATGGGGATGGCCCCGTCTGCCGATGTCGGTCCGCAGTACGGTGTGTTTCAGCCCTCACATGGCACCGCGCCCGACATTGCCGGCAAGGGCATAGCGAATCCGATTGCGACGATTCTCTCGGCGGCGATGATGCTCGAATGGCTCAATTTTTCCGCGGCGGCCAAGCGGATCGATTCTGCCGTATCGAAAGTTATGGGAGACGGTCATCGTACGTCCGATCTCGGGGGCAAGGTCACTACGGAGGAGATGGGGGATCTGGTTGTCGCCACCTTGAAGGACTAGGGCATTCGGGGCCCATCTCGCGGTATCTTTGAATCGTTGGAGCGTCTTTGAACCTATGATGAACCGCCGTGACTTTCTTTCTCTGGTACCCGCGGCAGCGCTCGCGCAAACGAGCAAGCGTCCTGCTTCTTCACCCGCCCCGACAGCAGTGGAGCCGGATTGGCCCCAGTGGCATGGAGCCGATCGCACGAACATTTCGCAAGAAACCGGCCTGTTAAAGCAGTGGCCTTCCGAAGGGCCGAAGACGGTCTGGAGCATACGCGGCTTGGGGGCCGGCTATGGCTCGATTTCGATTAAGGGAAATCAGATCTACGTACAGGGAACCAAGGATGGCCAAAGTGTCGTGTTTGCTTTGGATCGCGCGTCTGGAAAACCTGTCTGGCATGCTCCGCTCGGCCGGGCGCTCGATCAGGATCGCGGTGGCGGCCCTCGTGGGACGCCGACGGTTGATGGCGATTCCTTGTACGTTCTAACGGAGAATGGCGATCTCGCGTGCGTTCGCAGGAGCGATGCTCGGATCACGTGGAAACGGAACATCCTTTCCGATTTTGGTGGGAAGAACCCTTATTGGCTGATTAGTGAATCGCCCTTGATTGACGGCAACAAGGTCGTTGTAACTCCGGGTGGTCGTGGCGCAGGAGTCGTTGCTCTCGACAAGTCATCCGGCAAGGAAATCTGGCGTTCGGACCTGAGTGATCCCGCAGGATATGCGTCCTGTATCGTCGCGGACATACACAATGTCCGCACGATCATGACCCTGACATCGGACAATGGCGTCGGTGTTCGAGCGTCCGACGGGAAACTGATGTGGAGTAACAGCAAGGCAGCCAATGGCACTGCGAATTGCACGACGCCTGTCTATCACGAGGGCAAGGTATTCTACACATCCGGATACGGGACCGGGTGTGCGCAACTGGCGCTCACTCCGTCCGATGGCGAAATCAAAGCGCAAGAGATGTACTTCAGCCGTGACATGCAGAATCATCACGGCGGCGTTGTGCTGTACAAAGGTCGCGTTTACGGTTCCTCGGCCGCAATTCTCACATCGTTAGATTGGGCAACAGGCAAGCCAGTCTGGCGCGATCGTGGTATTGGGAAAGGCAGCTTGACGATTGCAGACGGCATGCTCTACTTATTCGGGGAAAACAACACAGTTGGCTTAGCGGATGCAGGTACCGATGTCTATACGGAGCGCGGGCGTTTTCAGATACAAGACATGGGCCGGCCTTCTTGGGCGCATCCTGTGGTCTGTGGCGGCAAACTCTACATACGTAATCAGGACTACCTGAACTGCTACGATATTCGCGCGACGACCTAATCGCTTGTTTTCTTGTGTTTACACCGCGTCCTCCGGATCTCGACGATTCGGAAAAAACCTATCCATCTATGTGTGCGCTGCCGATGTCAAGGAGTAAAAACAGCGTTATTTAGGCAATATTTCTTGAATTCAGATACACTTTGACCGAGCCGGACGGAGGACAGGGCAACGCTGGCGAGCGACCCGAGCGCCGGTCCGGAGGCCGGGATCGGGGTCGCGAACAAGATACGTAGCGGCCCTGACCGGAATTAAATCCCGGCATCAAAACGTTAAACGCCGGGGTCTGGGGCGGAGCCCCAGTTCTAACTATTTATTTGCACCTCCTCGAAAAAGGTTCTTTCGTCCGGAGCGCTCTACTTCGACGTCTTCGTCGCTCAGTCATCTATCCGCCCTCAAGGAGCATGAGCATCGCTTCGTCCCGGGTTTCGCAATCACACAAACAGCTTAGGTTTCGCTAGGACGGATTCCGCGCTGACCCGGTATTGGACGAAGGCATCGAAGCCGGCGCCGGCTCTCGATAAGCTTGTTTTTTTGTGAGCATCCACCAACTGGCTTCTGCCAAATGGCGAGCCACAGCAACGGCTGCTTTGCCGTGATTCTTGCTCGCTCGCAGCCGCTCGTAGAGCGCAACAACATGGCTGCCTGCATAGCATTGTTTGCGCATCACGATACAATTGGCTGCTTCCACCAATGCCCACTTCAAGTAGTGATTGGCCACAGGCGATGTTCTGCCCAGGCGAACCTTCCCTCCGCTCGCTTGGACGGTAGGTGTCAGCCCGGCATAGCTGGCCAAATGCGCCGGTGAGGGAAAACGTCCGACGTCTCCGATCTCAAGAAAGATGGTGGCGGACAAAATGTTGCCTACGCCGGGCAGAGTCTTGAGCAAGCGCACCCATCCGAGTTTGTCCGATGCCCAGGCGGATTCGTGTTTCGAGAGCCTGGATATGCGCTTCGACTTCATCCACCAGTTGCCACTCGTGCCGTGTGGACAGCCGCGTTTCTTGGGGTAATGCGCCAATATAGACCGCTAATTGCACGCGCCCTTTGCCAACAAAAAGGTCTTTTGGCTCTCCCGGCTCGTATTGGCCATAGCGTCGAATCACGCCGTGAATTCGGTTCTTCAAAGTCGTCGTATGCCGTCGAAGACTCAACCGCGTCCGCAACAACCCACGCAGATCGCGCAATTGTGCCGATGGGATCCAGACTTCTGGTAGCGTTCCATTGCGCAGGAGCATGGCTAGCCCGCGAGCATCGCCAGGGTCAGTCTTCTTGGTGCCGGGCATTCGCTTCTTTGCTTCGAGCGGATTGACCAGACGGGCCTCCAGCCCGGCTGCTTCCAACTCATCCACGAACCAGTACCAACTCCCCGTGGCTTCCACCGCGACGGGCGCTCCACTCGGTAGGGTTGCCAGATAGGCGCGCAACTCGAGTAAGTCGTTAGAGACCTTGACGGCAGGCTCTAACCGTCCCTTCTCATCCAGGGTGACAAACACCGAGTATTTCTTGTGCATGTCGCAACCGATATACTTTTCCATACTGCAGCGGCGCCTCCAGAACGCCTGGGCGGGATTTTATCTCGCCCACGCTGCAGCGCACACATACAATCACAGGAGGGACTTGCAAAATAAATGGTTGAATTAAAACATTGGGTAGGGTTTCTGTTTGAATAGAGGGCTCGCGCGAAGTATCCTGAAGTTCTCACGCTAAAAGACCTTCGGGAGTCCTCATGCAGATTACAACACTTCGACAACAGATCCTGAACTTCGCGCACGTACTGCAAACTTCGCTGTTTCCAGTGCTAGCAGAAGAAACGGGCTCACTCAGCCCGAAAGCTCAACTATTGGTGCGGGTGCTGGCAATGACACCATTTGGGCCTTGGATCGGCGGAAGGCAGAGCCTGGGCCGTCCTTGTGAAACCGCAGCGCCTTGGCAGCCGCCTTCATTGCCAAGGCGATTTACAATCTCTCCATAACGCGTCAGTTGATCGAGGACTCGGCAATAATGCGCAATTGCGCCGGCTGTGCGGCTGGAATCAAGCCAGCCAACTGCCTCATGAGTCCACATTCTCCCGCGCTTTCGCCGAGTTTGCCAGCACGGAACTACCACAGAAACTGCACAAGACGCTGATCCGTTCGACCCAGAAACAACGATTGATCGGACATATCTCGCGTGACTCGACAGCCATCGTGGCGCGGGAACGATTCCCCGGTCCGTCACCGGAACCCTGCAAGAAGAAAAAACGCAGCCCGAAGCCAAAGCAAGCCAAGGCAGCCGAACGAGGAACGTTGATCGAACGACAACGACACATGAACTTACCCGCGATGTTGGCGGGTTTGTCTGGTCAATGCGCCATCGGAGTCAAGACATCGTCCGATGGAAACCAGCAATACTGGCGTGGGTTTAAACTCCATACCGACGTAGCGGATGGACAAATTCCGATCAGCGCGATTCTGACCGGCGCCAATGTTCATGACGTCAATGTCGCTATTCCTTTGATGACGATGACGTATAAGCGGGTTACTTCGCTCTACGATTTAATGGACACGGCCTATGATGCTGGCGCTGTGTTGGAGCATTCACGCAGTCTGGGACACGTGCCTATCGTACAGCCACACGCTCGCCGGGCAGGCAAGTCGAAATCGATCCTTCCTAAAGTGTTTCCGGCAAAGCAAACCCCGCAGCTGACTTGGGCGCAACAGGATCGCTATCGGGAACGAACTGCAGTGGAGCGCGTCTATGCGCGGCTGAAGGATGAGTTTGGAGCGCGCAATGTTCGCGTTCGCGGTCCAGCAAAGGTCATGGCTCATCTAATGTTTGGCGTTCTGGCTCTAACCGTCGATCAAATCCTGAACTCGCCAGTTAAGACCAACAAACTCCCTGTCCCGCTTCCGTAGTCCAAGTCGCGGCGTGGCCGAAGACATGTCCAAAATCCCTCAGCACGATTATTTCAGCGTAGTTTGCGCCCCCAGGCACACACTGCTACTGAAATCAACCCCATTTGCGCCGACTTTTGCAAGTCATGAGTGCCTTGCAAAACCTCTGACTTATCCTGGCTGTTGCTTCCCATTATTACCTACAGTATGTAAAGGATCTTCCTGTAGCGGTCAACAGAGAAAATGTCTGCCTCGCAGCTAATCGATTTCATCCGCTGAATACGAACCACGCCGCCGCGTCGAGCCTCTGCCCGCTGTATCCCGAGTGAATAACGTACTGCCGTCGTCCGGGAGCGTGCCCTTCCAGACAAGCGCGTTATCGATGGAATTGTTGAAGAGATCATTGCCCTCGCTCGCGCTGCAGCGAAAACACGTATCATCAGCCAGTTCCCTCGGCTGATGTCACCTGCAAATTGAGTGTCCGTTTGGCTTTCCCCTGGAACAATACCTTTTGAGGTCATATCCTTTCAAACTGCCGGTCAGCGTAATCCGTTCTCTGCGGTGACTTGTACAGGCTGCGGTTTCGGGCGGAGGAGGTTGCCCGATCGCGAGTGACCCACACCTACCATTAGGGTCACAGCGACAACGAACTTCTTGAAGTTGGAAAGCATGCGGCAGTCAAGATTGGTAACTACCGCTTCTCGAGAATTTCGACCCAACGATACTTCTCTCCTTTTTGGCTCACACCATTGATCGTATTCGTCATTGTTTTGCCGTCCTCCGACACGACAAAGTGATCTATGTAATAACTTTGCCGCTCTGTTTGACCGTAACCTCGCTTCGGTGGTCGCTAATGCGCTTTACTGCGACTGTCATAGCGGGGCCATCTGGTGTTTGGACAGCATGGTCTTTACCATCCCAAGGAATGCTCGTCCCTTGGGTACTGCTTTGCGCGAGCGGCTTACCTTCACGATTGGTTCCTGTAACGATGCGACTTACATTGCCCCCATCGGCCTCGAATGTCACTGTCATACTTTGTGGACCAGGCATAGGGTTGGACTTCGATCTGTCCATGTTCAGTTTCCATGTGCCAAGAAATGAATTGTCGGCCGCAACTACTGGAGTTGACAGCAGGAAAAGCGCCAATGTCATAAAACGCATCAGGTTCTCCTTCAAGGCCTCACAGTATATAGCAAAATCAGCCGTCCTAACCGTTAGCGGTTCGCGAGCCTCTTGCAGAACTCGCCAAAACAATTATTGGAAATATTGTTTGAAATTTTTGAAGATGG
The DNA here is from genome assembly GCA_963844855.1 of Bryobacteraceae bacterium. GTDB lineage: Bacteria > Acidobacteriota > Terriglobia > Bryobacterales > Bryobacteraceae > DASQDN01. The sequence goes on along the minus strand of CAWJQP010000054.1, from coordinate 59,089 downwards.
GGTTACGCTTCAGTAATTAGATTCCGTCGCCAGACAAAAGCCGTTACGAATGCAACCCCATAGGCAGCTTACCTCTCGTGAACTGATTGTGCAATATGCGCATATCCTGCAGCAGGATCTCTTTCCGAAGCTGGAAGAAACAGTGGGTCCGCTCAGCCCACAATTGCGATTGCTTGCTTCGGTGATGCCGTTGTTGCCGCTGGCGAAACTGCTGAACTGCCGGCGGTCGCACACAGGCCGTCCGGCGAAGGATCGATTGGCGCTGGCGACAGCGTTTCTCGCCAAAGCGATTCTCAACCTGACGACGACTCGTGACCTGATGGACCGCCTGCGCGTGGACAGCGCCTTGCGCCTTTTTTGCGGGTGGTACAGTGTCGAGGCGCTGCCTCATGAGTCCAAGTTTTCTCGCGCGATGGAGTTACCACAGCAGTTGCACAACCTGGTGGTCCGGACTCTGCAAGGGGAGCGGATCGTCTGTCACATCGCTCGCGATTCCACCGCGATTCCTGCGCGGGAGCGATTTCCAGAAACATCGCGGCAAAAGAAACTGGTGAGCCAATCCCCACAACCGAAGCACCCGAAGGGGAGTTTTCGTAAAGCTAAGGCGAGCGAACACGGCACGCGCATCAAGCGGCAGCGGTATCAAAAGCTCAGCGATATGCTCGCCGAACTTCCACAGCAGTGCGATATCGGCGCCAAGAGCAGTAAGGATGGCAACATGCAGTATTGGCGCGGCTACAAACTCCATCTCGATGTCGCCGACGGACAAGTACCGATCAGCGCATGGCTGACGAGCGCGAGCGTACACGACTCTCAGGTTGCGATCCCGCTGATGACAATGACATCGAAGCGTGTGCGGTACTTCTACGATTTGATGGACTCTGCTTATGACGCAGATCCGATTCATGCGCACAGCCGAAAGTTGAAACACGTTCCGATCATTGCGCCCCATCCCCGGCGTGGAACCAAGCGACCCTCCGAACTGCCGAAGATTTTCCCTGTCCAACCGACGCCGCAATTGACCTGGGCCCAGCAAGATCGCTACAAGGAACGAACCATGATTGAGCGTGTGAACGCGCGTCTGAAGGATGAGTTTGGCGCCAGCCAAATTCGAGTGCGTGGGCCTGCCAAAGTGATGGCTCATCTGATGTTCGGGATTCTGGCGTTAACCGTAGACCAGTTCCTGCGGCTTCAGTCAGCCTGACTCCGATAAATCAAAACAATAAGCCCACAATACGTAGTGCTTTTTAGTCCCGCGTCCACAACCGGGTAAAACAAACGGGTCGTTGTCTCATCGCACCTTTGCCGCCGACTCCTTGCTCCCTAACATGGCTGTCAAGGGGTTTTTGGCCGCTTTCGAACGAGTTTTGCAAGTTGGTCACGAGAGAGACTTGCAAAATAAAGGGTTGAATTAAAACATTGTGTAGGGTTTCTGTTTGAATAGAGGGCTCGCGCGAAGTATCCTGAAGTTCTCACGCTAAAAGACCTTCGGGAGCCCTCATGCAGATTACAACACTTCGACAACAGATCCTGAACTTCGCGCACGTACTGCAAACTTCGCTGTTTCCAGTGCTAGCAGAAGAAACGGGCTCACTCAGCCCGAAAGCTCAACTATTGGTGCGGGTGCTGGCAATGACACCATTTGGGCCTTGGATCGGCGGAAGGCAGAGCCTGGGCCGTCCTTGTGAAAACCGCAGCGCCTTGGCAGCCGCCTTCATTGCCAAGGCGATTTACAATCTCTCCACAACGCGTCAGTTGATCGAGGAACTCGGCAATAATGCGCAATTGCGCCGGCTGTGCGGCTGGAATCAAGCCAGCCAACTGCCTCATGAGTCCACATTCTCCCGCGCTTTCGCCGAGTTTGCCAGCACGGAACTACCACAGAAACTGCACGAGACGCTGATCCGTTCGACCCAGAAACAACGATTGATCGGACATATCTCGCGTGACTCGACAGCCATCGTGGCGCGGGAACGATTCCCCGGTCCGCCACCGGAACCCTGCAAGAAGAAAAAACGCGGCCCGAAGCCAAAGCAAGCCAAGGCAGCCGAACGAGGAACGTTGATCGAACGACAACGACACATGAACTTACCCGCGATGTTGGCGGGTTTGTCTGGTCAATGCGCCATCGGAGTCAAGACATCGTCCGATGGAAACCAGCAATACTGGCGTGGGTTTAAACTCCATACCGACGTAGCGGATGGACAAATTCCGATCAGCGCGATTCTGACCGGCGCCAATGTTCATGACGTCAATGTCGCTATTCCTTTGATGACGATGACGTATAAGCGGGTTACTTCGCTCTACGATTTAATGGACACGGCCTATGATGCTGGCGCTGTGTTGGAGCATTCACGCAGTCTGGGACACGTGCCTATCGTACAGCCACACGCTCGCCGGGCAGGCAAGTCGAAATCGATCCTTCCTAAAGTGTTTCCGGCAAAGCAAACCCCGCAGCTGACTTGGGCGCAACAGGATCGCTATCGGGAACGAACTGCAGTGGAGCGCGTCTATGCGCGGCTGAAGGATGAGTTTGGAGCGCGCAATGTTCGCGTTCGCGGTCCAGCAAAGGTCATGGCTCATCTAATGTTTGGCGTTCTGGCTCTAACCGTCGATCAAATCCTGAAACTCGCCAGTTAAGACCAACAAACTCCCTGTCCCGCTTCCGTAGTCCAAGTCGCGGCGTGGCCGAAGACATGTCCAAAATCCCTCAGCACGATTATTTCAGCGTAGTTTGCGCCCCCAAGGCACATACTGCTACTGAAATCAACCCCATTTGCGCCGACTTTTGCAAGTCATTGACACCACTCACCACTATATATTTCGCCTCTTTCCAACCACTTAACTCCAACACCCCCTTCCAGCCCCATTTCCGCATGCGAAGATCATGACAGGAGCGAGCGCTCAACCCAAGCGCTCGCTCCATTTCTTTGCAAAACGGAACTCTATGGCATCAGAACGACAACGCGCGGCCAATCGGCGCAACGGCAGCAAAGGTGGACCCAGCACGGAAGCCGGCAAACAACGCAGCCGCCTCAACACCCTCAAGCATGGCCTGACCTCCACAACGCTCGTGGTCCTGCCCGAGGAACACCAGCATGAATACGAAGAGGTCCTGCGCGGCTTTCGCGAATCCTTCCAGCCGCACGGCGCAACCGAAGAAGCGCTCGTCCTGCGCCTGGCCCAAGCCCACTGGCGCACTCTCCGTTCCCGTCGCGTCGAGACCGGCATACTCAACATCACCGCTGCCACAGAACGCGCTCTCGCAAGAAAGCTTGTCGAAGATTGCCCGGAACATCTCAGTCCGCACAACGCCATAGCTGTCGGCTTCATGAAGAATCCGGAGGAGCGATGGCGCACCTACCTCCGTTACGACGGAGCCATCTCCCGGGATTTCTTCCGCACCCTCGATGCCCTGACGCGGCTGCAACGCGCGCGTCAGCGAACGAGCCCTGACCCAAAGCCGTTGGTCGCCGCGGCCGGCTCCGGAGCGCCGCTCAGCCGGCAATCCGAGCAACCCGCAGCTTCCGAATGCGCCTCCAAAAGCAACGACACCGCGGAACTGTCCGATTCCGGGATTCGGTCCGTTTCGCAAAGTAGCCCAAAATCCAATCACGAAGCCGCCGTTGTGGAGGTTGATTGGAAACTGAGAAGCAAAACGAATTTGGAAAACGCCCGGCAAAAACGGCCCGGCGCTCTCCCGCGTCTACATGCCCAAAGCTTCAGCTCTGAAGGTCCACCAAAGCAATGGATCCCCGGCTAAGAACAGGAACTTTCTATCTGGCTCCGACAGAATATACCGCGACAGTATATACTGCGACCCATGGTGCGTGTTGAGGCCGACGGACGTCTCCGGAACGGACGTGTTTGTGCCCCACTTCGTGTGGCGAGCATGGGCTGCTGCGATGAAGAATTTCGCGGACTCTACATCATTGCGAGAACGTCCGCGTATCACGTATAAGCCAAGGTAGGCACTCGAACGTTTTGAGCCGCCAGCAGGAGAGGACATGAAGAGAAGACGATTTCTACTGCAGAGTGGGTTGATGGCTGCCGCGCCTTTCGCTGCCGCCCAGGAAACTCCACGTCAAGGACGGACCGGTCGCGGAGGCATGGCGAGCGGGCCGATCACCGGGGGCCTGCAGCCGCTCGACGGCGGCAAAATCGGGAACACGCCCGCGATGAAAATTACGGACATCAAGACGTTCCTCGTCGGAGCCGGTGGACGCAACTGGGTCTATGTGAAAGTTCTCACCGATCAGGGAATCTTCGGTATCGGAGAGGCATACTCGGCCGGTCCCGATGAAGCTACCGTGAAGGTCATTGAGGATTTCAAGTCGTGGCTGATCGGCAACGATCCGCGCAATGTGCAGTATCTGTTCGACGTGATGTACAACACCACTCGTTTTCCGGGCGGCCTGGTTGTCAACTCGGCCATCAGCGGCATCGAGCACGCGTTGTGGGACATCGCCGGCAAATCCGCAGGTGTGCCGGTATGGGCGCTGCTCGGCGGCCGGGTGCGCAACAAAATTCGCGTCTACCAAAGCACGGGTGGCGCAACACCGCAGCAGGCGGGCGAGAATGCCAAGCGCATGGTTGAGAAGTACGGCTATACCGCGCTGAAGATGGGCATTCAAGCACCCGGCGATATGCCTTACAACCGGGCCATTCGTGACATCGGCGGAACACGTTCGCGCTGTACGGGAAGCCGTCGGGCCCGATGTGGATATCGGCGTGGATGTTCATGCGAAGTTCTTTGAACCTGAGCGAGCCATCCGCTTGGCGCATGCAATTGAACCCTACAATCCGATGTGGATGGAAGAATCGGTCCGGCCGGAGAACTACGACGCCATGAAGAAACTCTCCGACCACGTCAACATCCCGTTGGCGAGTGGCGAGTCGAACTACGGGATCTATGAGTTCAAACAGTTGATCGAACGGCAGGCGCTGAGTTTCCGTGCAGCCGGATATCTGCGTTTGCGGCGGCGTGCTCACGATGAAGAAGATCGCAGCCATGGCCGAAGCGCAATACATGATGATCGCGCCGCACAATCCCGATGAGCCCGCTGGCGACCGCGATCAACGTGCACTTCGCCGCATCCACGCCGAACTTCCATATCCTCGAATACAGCGCTCCGGACTCAGGCGCTCGCAAGAATGTGCTCAAGGAGCCGTTGATGGTGAACAAGGACGGCTATATCGACATTCCGAATAAGCCGGGCTGGGGCGTGGAACTCAATGAAGAAGCGTTTAAGAGCATGCCCCCGAGCCCTTGGCGTCGCGGTACGAACTTCCACGCAGACGGCTCGCCGTATTTTCAATAGCTGTTCAACGCGTCAGCGTTGCAAGCTGGAAAGACCAGGCGCGTTCAGATCCTGTTTTCGATATACTTCCTTCGCAATGGCCCCACGCATCTGGAATGAAAAAGGGCGCGTCTGGGACGATGATCACGGTCTGCTCGATGAAGCGCAGATGGCTCGATGCATCCGCGCCGATGAAACTGAGTTCAAATCGCCCGTGCCCACGCGAATGATCTCGAATGGTGAGTATATGCCCGCCTTGCAGACCGAGAAGCAGGCGCGGGTTGAGCAACGCATCGGGGAACTCGCCGACGGGGCGAGCCGCAAACTCTCATTGGACCGGCGCACATTCCTGGCTGGATCCGGAGGTATGGCGGCTGCCTTCGTCGCCATGAATGAGGTCTTCGGGCACTTCTTCGACGTCGACTTGGTGGAGATGTTCGAGCCCGTGGCCTATGCGGACTCAACCACGCCGCGCGACATGTTTATCTTCGACGACCAGTTGCATATGGTTCGCGGCAGCAATCGCGCGGGCGGCGCTGGTCTGCGCGCTCTGGCCAAGGGACCGTCGGCAGCGCCCGCGTTCAAGTCGAATCCCAGTAATCCGAAGGGTCTGCCCGATGAGCACGGCGAGACTTGGAAGGTTTGGAATCCGGCGCTGGTGGGAATTCCCATCGATGCGTCGAACGCGCAACTCGTCAACTTCATTAAGGAAGTTTTCCTCGAAAGCCAGATCACCATCGGACTGCTGAGCAACGTCACGGCTTCATCAGTGACCATCGGCTCCGAGGCCCGCCGCGCGCCAAAGAACGTGAAGGAAGCACTGCAGGGAGAGATCCTCACGGCCGGACAGACGGCCGCGGCACGCGACTTCGTCAACCAGATCTCCGGTTCCACTCGCATGCTGGCGCATGGCTTGCTTTATGTCGGCAAGGGCAACCTGGAATGGATCCAGCAGCAGACCGACGAGCACCAGCCCGATTCGTGGAAAGGCTACAACATATCGAATGCCGCAAAGGTGGACAACGATCCGAATAGTCTGATGCGCCAGTGGCGGCATGACGATGAGGAGGTTGCCTATCCAACGTTTGACCTGATTCAGAGGAACTACGCGAAGCAAAAGGCCAAGAAGCCCGGGTACAACAATATCTGCGTGCACAAAGGTCTGGCGCCCGGACCACCTGATCCGCTCCGCGGACATCCAGGCGATCTGCCGAAGGCGGCCCGCGATTGGCCGAAGCTCAACTTCATTACCTATCACTCCTGCATTCAGCCCGCGATGTTTCTCTATGACTCACTCCAGGAGGTGAAATCGGGTAAGCTGCGCGAAGGCGTGCCCGACATCAGCTGGACCACGGAGTATGCGATTCTCGCGGCGCCCTACAAGAACGTCTACGCCGAGATCGGCACTACCTGGGCGTCGTCGGTGATCACCTTCCCTACCGTGGCAGCGCATATTCTCGGCCAGTTGATGAAGTTCATGGGACCGGACCGGATTCTGTTCGGCTCGGACTCGGTCTGGTATGGTTCGCCGCAATGGCAGATCGATGCTTTCTGGCGCTTTCAAATCCCAGAGGAGATGCGAAAGAAGTATGGCTACCCAGAACTCACTCCCGAGGCGAAGCGCAAGATCCTCGGCTTGAATGCGGCCAAGCTCTATGGCATCAATCCCCGCGGCGACCTGAAGAAGCGATTCAAGCCGGTGCCCGCCGATTACGAGAAGCGGATCTCCAAGGAGCTGAAGACCATTCTCGAGTTCCCAGGCTACACAGCGGACAACATGTCGCGGTTCAAGCAGCAGTATGCCCAGCAGGGCGCACTGCCCGGCCATACACGGTATGGGTGGATTCGCGCGAAGGCGTAATATTTCGACTCGAACAGAAAGGGTGATAAATGAAAACAAAACTTGGGTTGGCTTTGCTTGCGCTTTCGTTTCTTCTGTCGGTCCCCCCAGCAGCGGCCGTCGTCATCGGCCAGGTCGACACGTTCGAGACTGGTACGACCGAGAGCTGGGTCGCCGGTGGAGGACCGATGATTACCTCGCCGCCCGTTCCGCCTTTCAACGATCCCACTGGTGGACCTGCGGGAGCCGGCGATGCTTTCCTCCACATAACCTCTCAGGGCGGAGTGGGACCCGGCAGCCGGCTGACAGCCTTCAGCATCTTCAGTCAGTGGGCAGACAACTATCTGACCAACGGAGTCGGTGCGATTGCCATGGATCTCAGGAACCTCGGTGTCACTGACCTGACGATCCGGCTCGAGTTTGAGGACCCGTTTATAGGCAGCCATTTCGCAGTTACGAATACAGCCTTCATGCTCCCGGCGCAATCGGACTGGACGCGCGTGGTGTTTCCAATCTCGTTGACCCAGCTTACAGCGGTGCCTCCTGCTCCGGGCGCACCCGTTGGCACTGTGGCCGGCGCTCTTGAGAACACCGCGGTGTTGCGAATCATTCATGCGCCCGGCCTGACACCGGCCGTTCCAATTGCTGGCGAACTCGGCGTGGATAACATCACGGCGCTAGCCGCCGTTCCAGAGCCGGCGACAACAGCGTCAATCGCGCTCGGACTCGCCTTCATTTCGTTCCTCGCTCGAATAAAAAGAAGCTGACAGGCGATAATAGAGAAGTGATAGGTTTGTTCGCCATACTCCCGCTAGCCTTCGCCAGTTTTCCCGAAGCGGGTTTACCTCAGATTGCGAACGATCGCCAACTCACATCCGAATTGCGGCAATTGCTTGAGCGGCTGCACGTTGGTTCGCAAGTCAAGCAGCAACACGTTGCGGTTTCACTGGTTGACCTGACCGATGCGGCATTCCCGCGATACGCCGGGGTCAACGATCAGGTAATGATGTATGCGGCCTCAGTGCCGAAGATCGCGATTTTGCTCGCCGGTTTTGAAGAGATACGCGCAGGACGTCTACAATACACACCAGCCGTGCGCGACACATTTACGCGGATGGCGCGCTACTCTTCCAATGCCGACGCTTCGAAGGTCACGCAATGGGTGGGCTTCGACAGGATCGCTGAGACACTGACGAGTACGAAGTATCGGTTCTACGATCCCATGAAGAATGGGGGATTGTGGCTAGGGAAGGCCTACGGCGGGTCTCGCGACTACTGGCAGGGCGACCCGCTGCACAATCTTTCGCATGGCGCCACTACGTTACAGTTGGCGCGTTTCTTCACAATGCTCGCCGAAGACAAGCTCGTCGATCCGGAACATTGCCGCTTAATGAAGGAAGTGCTGTCCAAACCGGGCATCAATCACAAATTTGTGAAAGGGCTCTCGGGTGTTCCGGACGTCACTATTTACCGCAAATCGGGAACGTGGCGCAACTGGCATTCGGACGCGGCCTTGATCGAGTGGAACGGCCACCGTTACGTGCTTGCTGCTCTCACCGAAGATCCCAATGGCGGCAAGCTGCTGGAAAAGCTCGCGGCCGGCGCTCACGAGATAATCTGCCGCTTAGCGAACCGGTAATCCCTGGACCGCTTTTTCGATCAGGTCTGCGATTCTCTGGTGTTCGGAGGCGGAGTTGATCTTCAGAATATTTGACATCAAAGCGACAAGGTAGATCTTGCTACCGCTTTCGACGATCGCAACGGAATTCATGATATTGGTCTTGTTGCCGGCGTACTGTTTGCACTGAAACCCGGCCTCCGGTACGCACTGAAAGAACGATCCCGACTTGAAAAACACAGCCGCATTTGCCAGAGCAGGCGCTGAAGCGTAACGGTAGCGGGTGCGCGCAAAATAGAGAAGCCGCTTTATTTCAAGGCTCGACCATTCATCCACTAACTTGCCTTGCTCCAGACGCACCAGCCAACGAAGCAGTTCTTGCGGAGTGGCATAGCTGGCTGTCCCCGGAATCGCTCGCGAGCCACCGCTCGTGAACATCGTTCCGAGACGTAAGTTCGCCGTGTCGATTCCCGAACTTCGCAAAGGCTCTTCCAACGTTTCGAGTGCCTCCCGCGAAAGGTCCTGCTTCGAGGTCGTATCGAAGTATGCCTTTTCTTCCTCCGCCGGTACTGGAAATCTGCTTCCAAAGTGTCTCAGCAAGATCGCCTGCTTCCAGGTGAACGATCCCGCTGCGTTGGAGCTCACGCTAAGCATGTGATCCAGCCACTCCCAAAGGGAGAACTTATCGCCGATGTTGATACGGCGATTCACAACTGCTGGCCACCCATCTTCGTAGAAGGGCACCGTTTTGCCGTCCACGTTGACGAAAGCGTCCGCGGTTCGAATGGTCGAGCTTAGAAACTTCTCGCGAGCGGCTGGATCAGGATAGGTCTTCCGGAGGGCGCCCATGAAGCCTGTCGCGACGAACAGCTTGCCGACACTTCCGGGCAGCAGTTTATCCGTCTCGCGAACAGCGGCGTAGCGAGGATGGGCCGGGTCGGAAATGTCTAACAAAGCAATGCCGTAAGATTGGTTCCGCCCGCCCAAAATGGACTCCAATTTGGCCTGCAGAACGTCGTCGCGGGGCGTATCCGGCTTGATATCGAAGTCGCGATTGTTCATCAGGCGCAACTGGATGCGCGCTTCACCCCACAGACCCCCGGGCGGAATTCTTGGTCCTTTTGCCTTTCCTTCCTGCGCAAGCTGATAGCCCGCGAGCCTGCGAATTCCCGTTCTCTTTGCTGAGTCGAGTGGATAGGCCGCAAGGAGGATAGCAAAAATGAGGAGAGCGCTGAAAACCTTCATTGCGCCTCAGGAGGGCGGTCGAGCGGTACACGCTGCACAACCGATGGCGGCCCGTCGAGTGTTCCCAACGCCTCCAGAACACTGGCTTCGCGATAGCGGACGAGCGGACGGATCTGAAACAAACGTAGTTCGCCGTTTTCAAAACCGAATTCGATGTCCCAAGGTAACGTCGCGCCACTCTGGTCAAACTGTGCTGGAAACTTTGCTTTGACGTCACGAGCGAGTTGGCGCAACTGCGAGATTTCAGCGTCGTTGAGAACCATGTCCGAGCCGCTGGTTGGCTTCTCAACAAAGCCTCCGTTGGGCGAAGCGAGCTTGTGATATGCCGATCGCGCCTGCGCCAAAAGCTTTACCTTTCCATCCGGCTCCAATAGCAGCGACTCCGACACTCCTCCGTCGACTACCGCGGCTACACCTTCGTTGACGTTGACCGTGATTCCAGACAGATCCAAGGTCGCTAGATTCGCAGTCGCCATCACGCCCGACTTGTCGCTCCGGATTGTTCGATAGAGAACAACCGATGGATAGACGCGATCGCTCGACGTTAGCGCCTGGGAGCGCCACGCGTAAGCTCGCTCCTCGAAGGGCGACGCCCAAACATCGCGCAACGCCTGTAGAATGCTGTCCATTCCCACCGCATTCGGAACCGTAAGATTCAGGCCAGCTCCAGTGAATTGCGGCAGATCCTCGGCGTTAGTGTCGCTACGAACGAAAACTCCGTACGTTCCCTCTTTGCCGAAGACGTTCTCGAGCTTACTACGCAGCTCTTTGACGAACGCCTGATCCAGCGTGATCGTCTGGATCGTCCGCCGAAAGGCTGCGAGCTTTGGGGCAATGAACGTGTGGATTTCCGCTTCCGTCCTGCCGCCGGCGCGCATCTTTTCAGCCTCTTCGTACGCTTCATGAATCTTGTCGGAAAGGCTCCCGCCCTGTGAATCGCGGCGCGACACATGCGCCCAATAAACACCGAACGGGACCACGATTCCACGGGCAACGTGGTCCGGGAAGAATCGAGCCAATTGACCAAGGTTCGCGGCTTTCGGTCCGCAGCGCACGCCCGAATCGGCGGAACTGGTTTCTGTTAACGTCTTCAGTGCCCGATCGTTGAGATCCACGCGCGAGGTATCTAGAACGATCCTTTGCCGGCTGGTTAAAGTCTTGCGCCAGTTGGCTTGCTCAGCCGGACTGAAGCGCGACCACGGCCGCATCACAACGGTCCCGCCCTGGGTGACGGCGTAGAACATTTCCTGCCCCCGGTACTTTTGTAGTTCCGGTAGCAGCGCGGAGGGAATTGTCGCGTTGGGAATGCCGAGGTTGGCAGCGAGCAACTGCGCGTGCGAGAGCGCATTCCCGCTGTCCAGCGTCAGAATACCTTTCATCGGCTTCAAATCCGCGAGGGTCGCAGGAATGATGTAGATCCGATCTGGCTCAATGCGGGTTGCATGGTCGTCAGAAATGATGTCGAGAGCGCACAGCGCGATCCCCGGATTCAGACCACGAATTCCACGCCCGCCGGGCAGGTCCAACAATTGGTGCCGGCGGCCCGCGAGCAGATCGGCGTCTCGGGTCAGTAACTCGGCCTGCGAGGCGAGCGACAGTACCAGCGAACTCCGCAGGACGTCATCGATCAGCCCATTCGCCAAAGGCTCGACCTGTCCGTAGTGGCGTTGGACTTCTCCCAGTTCGCGAGTGACTGCGGAGTGCGCCCATCCAGCGGCTCCCTCGATGTAGTTCAGCACTTCCGCGTATCGTACGTGCGTCGATCTCCTGCTGGCCGAGCAAACTCTCGAGTTCCTCGTCGAGCGCGGCCAATTCCCGAAACGACAGCAGACCACCACCGGTCGCATATTTCAGAAGTGAACGCACTTCCAGCAAAGACTGTTTGCGAGATCCGCCAGCAGGCTTGTGAAGAAATGCACGCTGCTGTAGGACCAACTGCTCGTTCGCGAGCGCCAGCCGTTCCTTGTCCGAGCCGCCGGGCTCACTCAGCTTGCGGCGAATCTCCATACTGCGCTCGGATCCCTTTTCGAAGCTCTCTTTCGCTGTGGTTGCGGCTTCGGAGTACTCGGCTCGCATCAGTTGCAGTAGCTTCTCGAAACCAGTACGATCCGCCGGTGCTTTTTCTTTCAAATATTGTTCAACCCGCTCGACATCTCCGGCATCAGGCTTTGAGTGGATCTTTCCGCGTAGTTGTTGAAACGATGGATTCGCATCGGCCAGCGACGCGGAGAGCGCGCGGATCTCGCGCAGACGATTGCTGTCCACTCCGTGCGCCGTATTGGCGACAGCAAGCATCGCCAATAGATAATTCCGGCTCACCCACTCGTGCCGACGAAGAAGCTCCGTGAGGAGCCTACGCCCCTCCGAGTCTTCGTCTTCCGATTGCCGGACACCGCGGCGCGCATAAGTTTTCGCGTATATCCATCCATTTGCCCGATTTGATAGGTAGTTGATAGCGACGATTTCCCGAAGCCGGAAATGATTTCTCTTCTCATCAAAAAACTCATCGAACGGCAAGCCCGCTAACAGTTGAGCTACGTCGAAGTTGAGCTGGGCCAGACGCTCTGCAGAACGGCTCGGGGAAGCGTGCTGAAAACCGCCGTTGCTTCCGCACGGAGTGTTCACAGCAAGGACGCGACCATCTTTGCAATACCAATGGATCGTGCCGTAAGGTCCCCAACGGTTTGCGCGAATTTCGCCGAGAAGCCGGATCGCCTCAGCTTTTTCGGCGGGCTTTAAGAGAGGTATCAGAGCCTGCGCCGAGGCGTTCGTGCAAATCAAAAGAATCGCAGAGAATAGTCGCGCGTTGAACACAGGATGAGGCCCTTCTTAAAATGTCGTTGGTGGAATCGATCCTCTACGCGATCATGATGATTATTGAAGAGGTGTGACTCATTATTTCGAGTTGGTAGACAAGTCGCACGCACAGTATTAGCATCGTATGGACCAGAACCTATGTCCTACTTATTGGCCCTTGACCAAGGCACTACTTCGAGCCGAGCCATTGTGTTCGATTCAATGGGAAGCATTGTATACACGGCGCAGAAGGAATTTACCCAGATTTATCCGCAGGCGGGATGGGTGGAGCACGATCCTGCTGAAATCTGGTCCTCACAGCTTTTAGTAGCAGGACAGGCGATGACCGAGTGCCGGCTTCCGCCGCAATCGGTGGTTGCCGCTGGGATTACGAATCAGCGGGAGACCACTATCCTTTGGGATCGCCGCACAGGCGAACCCGTGCATAACGCCATCGTCTGGCAGGACCGGCGGACCGCAGGATACTGCGACGAATTGAGACGCGCAGGGGCCGAGGCCGAGGTTCAGTCTCGCACGGGACTGCTGTTGGACGCCTACTTCTCAGGTACCAAGCTCCGCTGGATGTTGGAGAACCTCCCCGGTGTCCGGCGTCGCGCGGAGGCTGGGGAACTGGCGTTCGGGACGGTCGATAGCTGGTTAATCTGGAAGCTCACAGGCGGCGCTGTCCACGCCACTGATACGACTAACGCATCGCGCACACTGCTGTTCAATATCCACACCGGACAATGGGATGAGGAGATGCTGCGGTTGCTCGGCATTCCCCGGCAGGTTTTGCCGGAAGTGCGGCCGTCGAGCGGATCATTCGGGGTGATCGCCAATTCCGCCTTTCCCGGTAGCATGCCTATAGCAGGCGTAGCAGGCGATCAGCAAGCTGCCCTTTTCGGCCAGGCTTGCTTCGAACCGGGAGTCACCAAGAACACTTACGGCACCGGATGTTTTATGTTGATGCAGACTGGAACGAATCCGGTCGCGTCGAAGAACCGCCTGCTGACTACGGTCGCCTGGGACACCGGAGTGCGTGAGTATGCCCTGGAGGGCAGCGTTTTTATCGGCGGGGCCGTGGTGCAGTGGCTGCGCGATGGTCTGAAGATCATCCGTGCTTCGGAAGACGTCGAGAAATTGGCCTCAACGGTGAAGGACAACGGCGGTGTCTATCTAGTGCCCGCCTTTGCCGGATTGGGCGCTCCACACTGGGATGCCTACGCTCGCGGCGCGGTACTCGGCATTACGCGTGGTGTCACCGACGGCCATTTCGCTCGCGCCGCCCTCGAGTCGATCGCTTTCCAGGTGGCCGATCTGGTGCACGCGATGGAAACCGATTCCGGTATTCATCTAGGGGAGCTTCGCGTTGATGGCGGCGCTTCCCGCAACAATCTGCTGTTGCAGTTTCAGGCCGACCTACTGGGAGTGCCGGTAGTGCGTCCCACCATTACGGAAACCACTGCACTCGGCGCCGCCTATCTTGCCGGATTGGCTGCCGGAGTCTATCCGAATCGCCAGACCATCGCCGAAAAGTGGCAGGTCGACCGCCGTTTCGAACCTGCAATGTCCCGCGATCAGGCGGCGGGAATGCGCGCTTGCTGGTCGCGCGCAGTGGCACGCGCCCGGGATTGGGAGAATTCATGAACCGTCCCGAACTGCTAGGCCGCCTTCGCTCGCGCTTGTCACCTTGGGATTTCCTGATCATTGGCGGCGGCGCCTCCGGTGTTGGGTGTGCCGTCGATGCAGCGTCGCGTGGATACGAGGTTGCTCTGATCGAGCAACATGATTTCGGCAAGGGAACTTCCAGCCGTTCCACTAAGCTCGCGCACGGCGGAGTTCGCTACTTGGAACAGGGCAACATTTCCCTCGTCATGGAAGCCCTCAAAGAGCGCGGCATCATGCGGGAAAACGCCCCGCACCTGGTGAGCGATCTCGCGTTCGTGGTTCCCAATTACGCGTGGTGGGAATCGCCATTCTACGGGGTCGGGCTGCGGCTCTACGATCTCCTGGCTGGCAAGTACGGCTTCGGTCCTTCGCGCAATCTCAGCAAGGAAGAGACGCTCGAACGGCTGCCGACGTTGAAAGTAGAAGATCTGCGCGGTGGAGTAGTCTACTACGACGGGCAGTTTGACGATGCCCGCCTCCTCGTCCACCTTGCCATGACAGCGGTTGAGCAGGGCGCCACAGTAGTGAACTATTGTGCGGCTGTTTCCCTTTTGAAGAACGCTTCCGGCATGATTGCAGGCGCGGTGGCGCGCGATAGCGAGTCTGGCGACGAGTTTGAGATCCATGCGCGTGCCGTCATCAATGCCACCGGCTGCTTCAGCGACGCAGTTCGTCGCCTGGCCGATCCCAGTGCCCGGCCCATGGTATCGCCGAGCCAAGGCGTGCACCTTGTCTTCGATGCCTCCTTCCTGCGCGGCGAAGCGGCGATCATGGTGCCGCACACCAGCGACGGCCGCGTAATGTTTGCTATCCCCTGGCACGGACATACTTTGGTGGGCACCACGGATACGGCTATCGATGGCGTCTCACTGGAGCCGGTTCCGTTCGACCAGGAAATCGAGTTCATTCTGGACACAGCGGGACAGTATCTTGCCAAGCCACCCGTCCGCTCGGACATCCTCAGCGCATGGGCGGGGATTCGCCCACTGGTGAAATCCGGCAGCGGCGCCTCGACTGCGTCCCTGTCACGCGACCACTCCATTCACATCGACCCAAGCGGTCTACTCACAGTCGCCGGCGGCAAATGGACCACTTACCGGCACATGGCCGAAGACTGTGTAGCTCAGGCGGCCGTTCTAGGGGGTCTGGAAGAGCGGGACTGTGTCACGCGGCGCCTGCGTATCCACGGATATCATCATCACGCAGCCAAGTTCGGACACCTGGAAGTGTACGGGGCGGATGCTATCGCTATTCAGGAAATGATTCGCAACCATCCCGAGAGAGGCCGGCGGTTACACGAAACGCTGCCCTATGTCGAGGGCGAGGTGATCTGGGCCGCGCGTTGGGAGATGGCCCGTACAGTGGAAGACGTCCTTTCCCGCCGCACGCGCGCTCTGCTGCTGAATGCCCGCGCTGCGATCGCGATGGCGCCGCGCGTAGCCGAGTTGCTCGCCGCGGAATTGGGTTATACAGTCGCTTGGCAGCGTAATCAGGTTGACGCATTTGCGGATCTGGCGGCTGCCTATCTGCCGCGGTAAACCCACGCAGTTAAAGCAGACACCTGCTTCGGATTCATCCACCCGGCGCAAGCGCAACAATGCGATCGTTCGCTGCCGGGTTCAGTTCCTTGACCAGTCGCTGTGTCAATTCGGCCACCGGGCCAGAGCATGCTCTTGCCGACACTTGCAAGCAACCGATGTCCGAGCTGCTTGTCCGCAGGGCTCCCATGGGACGTCTCAATGCAGGGAGCTGTTCCGATTGTGCTGGCGATCTTCCTACTTCGTTTTTACTTTTAAAGGACCATCGACGCAGTGAGTCCGGTCACGCCAAATCGCGCACTCTCGCGTGGGCCCTATCCGTCTTCCACCGCAGCGGAGGAGGATTCGCTCGTGCTCTTCCTGCCGCGCGAGGGCTGGCCTTGACTCATGCTCAGATTGCAAGCCGTGTGGCGCGGTGGGTGAGGTTGTATCGCGAGCTTTGAGTCGCTTGCAGGCAAGTGGCCTAATTCAAATGGAAGGACGCCAGATACGCATCAAAGATATCAGGCTCTGGGGATTACGCAGCCGAGTAAACCCGTTTGGCCTGGAAACGAAGTCAACCTGCCTGCGAAGAAAAAATAGATCGCGAGCCCCTTAAGTAGTCATCACTCGAATCTGAATGCTGGGCCGGTTGTCAGGTGTGCAAAGACCGTGGGACTTAACGAAATATGAGCGTGTCGAATAAGTGCATCTACAGGCGGACTTTTTGCCTGGAAACAAAATGCGCGCTCGCCTTAATCGTGACAGCCTCGAACACGGAAATGATATGAGTTATGGCTCCAGTGCAGAGGCTCGGGTTTGAGCGATCTCGGCCGAGTTAAGGACCAGGCGTCGTGGCTCCACACTTTGCGGAATGTGCTAAGGGAGTGGAACCGCCACCAGGTCTGGAAAATCCTGATCGCTATCGTGGTGATCTGGATCGCCGGCGGCATTGCACTCTACTTCGCGGAGCGTGGCACGAATCCAGAGTTCGCGACGATGCGCGAGTCCCTCTGGAACGTCTGGGTCACCCTCTTCAGCGGACTTAACGACGCGCCCGACACTCGTGCTGGGCGGCTCGTGATTTCTGTCGTGCTTGTCTTCGGTGTCGCCCTGGCCGGTTTGTTCACGGCCAGCGTGGCGTCGATCCTGGTCGAACGCTCACTAAGGAGTCGTGAAGTGTCTAATCTTGAAATGTCCGACCATCTGGTGCTGTGCAACTGGTCGCCGCGAGCACTGGACTGGATACGCGAAGTGCACAGCGGTATCGTCGTCGACAAGCGGCCAGTCGTAGTCGTTCACGACACACTCGACGAAGTCGTGCTTCCTGACAAACAGGATGAAGCCGCCTTCAACGACGTCTATATCGTCAAAGGCGATCCAACCAACGAAGTGATCCTGCGTCGCGCCAGGGTTGCGAAAGCGCATTCCGTCGTCATCTTGTCGGATGACCGCCAGGACCAGCACGCCGACGGAAAAACCATCGTTTGCTGCATTGCCGTCAAGAACGTATGTGTGGCAGAGCGCCAGCCAAACATCGTGGCCGAGTGCCAGGATCCGAAATACCTGCCACACATGCGTAAGGCGGGCGCCGATGAAGTCATCTCGGCTGCCGACTTCGGATTGCGGCTGATGGCGCGTGCCTCACTCTTTCATGGCATGACGCGCGTTTATCAGGAGCTGCTATCAGTCCGGCGCGACGCCAACGAGATGTACCTGGTGCCGGCGCCTGCAGAACTCGTCGGGATGAATTTCGTCGCAGCGGCAAACGTGTTCCTGCCCGATCGCACGAGCATGAAGGCGTGCCTTCTCATCGGGCTCTATCGCGGCGAAACAATGATGCTCAACCCGGTTGACGGAGAAGCAGGACCGTTGCGCGAAGGCGATGAGCTCATCTTGCTGAGCCAGACTCTGCCGGATCTTTCCCGATTGCGGCCGGTCGACGCCGCCTAGCTTCGGCGCCGTCGCCGGTTGTGGGTTGGGGCCGGCATCGATCTGTCGCAGCCAATTGAAATACTCGAACGCGATATTTCCAGTCTGCTGTCTGAGGATTTGCATCTTGAAACGTGCTATGGCACTCGCAAATTGAGTGCATTACTTCAAAGGGAGAAAACCATGGGACGTAATTTCAGCAGGCAACCACCTGAGCGGCAAAGGCGATAGAAGTTAGGGGAGAGCGCTAGAAACGACACGCCAACAATCTGAAGGGCTCTCTTCTCCCGCTCCTCGCGACGACTATCGTCATGGTCTATAATGGAGGCGCCAGAGGAGTGCTGCGCCTGACGTGACCTCAATCAGGCTATCGAACCCAAAACCCACAAGGGCCACGCTTCCGGCCAGAAATCCGGAGCTGATGGCGATAATCGCTTCCAGACTGTTCCAGACAATCGTGAAGTACTCGAGACGTTTCCCGTGCTGGACGGTACGCGCTCGGTCTATCGCAACGACTGTCATGACTTGCGTTCCGCTCAACGACTCCTTCATCCAGGTTCCTCTACCAGCGTAAGCGCCCCTTAACCGAACCGCATGAGAAGTGGCCCGAGGAGGTACGCGCTAAAAACCCCGACAAGGTAAATCACTCCTGAAATCCAGAGGAGGATGCGACTTGTCCGGCTCGCGACTTCACAGGCATCGGGCTGGTCAGGAGGACATGCAATCTCCTCGGGCGACAAGCTTTGGCGCGAAGAAATACACGTATCCGAAGTTTGCAGCAATCATGACTCCCGATACGGCAAACACCCAATCTTTGTGGCGAGAAAGAGTGACTAGCCAGGGGATGGAAGAGACCACTGAAGCAACCGTCGCCCCAAGTCCAAGGAGGACAAGAAGCGACGGAAGAGCGCAGCAAAGAAGCGTGCCGAACGACGTAAAAAGGGAGAGGTAACCGAGTATGGTACTTCGGCTCCCGGTTGATGCGACTTGTTGTTTTGCATTTCTCTCTATTCTTAACTCCACTGACCATAAGCGGCGCCGCAGTTTTTGAGTCCTTTGGGCGGCTGCAGCCTTCCCTCGACGGTTACGATTTTCCCGCCGTGCTGACGCGCTTCATCAAGAGCCTTCGGAGTTTTGGGGTCACCAAGAAGGCTATATCTTCGTTTGTGCCTGTAACTTTTAGTTCCGTCTTCTGTCCTGCAACGACTTCTCCTCGAACAACGACCTTTGTTTCTTTCGGCGTAAAACCGTTCTTCCGTACGGTCTCCCACGCGTCTGAAAGCTTTACCGTATTCCCCGGCTTAAGCATTACGGTTGCTAAACCCTTGTTTAAACTGACATCGACTTTTTCAACACCAGAAAACTTCTGGAGAGCCCCGCGGACCGCGTAGGCGCAGGTCATTCAATCCATGCCGAAGATGGAGAGCTCCATCTGAAGTACTTCTGCACGGGTCGGGGAAGGTGGCGAGAAGGATTTTACCGCAAACGTAAAAAATTCTTGTTCATGATCTGGTTCTCCTCTTAAAAGAAGTAGGCGACGTTGACACTCCAGCGAAAACGCTCGCGTCTGTACACCGGCTTACCGCCTGGTACACCGGAAACTGAATACCGGCTGAAACTGCGTAGTTCTTGTACACGCCAAGCGTTGTCGGACCTAAAAGAAGCTGGTGACTATCGGTACCGGAAAGGGTCGACGTCGCTTCGCTCAATACGGCCCGAGCGCTCGCCCGTGAGTTCTCTAAAGATCCGCCAGTCCCAGCCGCTATCGGTCCTCCACGAGCGCGGCCGATACGCGTACGCGACTGTGTAGGCAAGAAGGTCGGGCCGCGTGTCGCCTCGCCGCTCGGCTACCGCTGGTAGCTTCCGCCCACCCAAAAGTAGTTACTACGTGATGCAAACCCCGTGACCCCTCCGATGAGTACTCCGAGGCCACTTTCCACATTTCGAAATGCACCGCCCATATCTTGCAGACCGGGAATAAGAACACCGCCGATAAGAGCACTCTCCACGCGTGAACCGACACCGGTGTCCTTCCGGTGAAAGCGCCAGGTGAGTAAACTTTCGATGTCGCCCGTCATCGGCGTAAAGGCGGACATTCGCGAAGGCGTCAGAGGCTCGGCCGTAAAGACGACCGGGGCCGAAAGAGAAACTTTTAAGTTCTCAGTAATCCCATAGCCCAAGCGCCTCTGAGCATTGCGCCGTTTCTCCCTCCGCCGGTTCGTCCCATGAGGTGAGGTCCGCACTAAACCCACTCTTGGGATTTGTCGGCGTTGCAAGCCCAAACACCGGGCCGTGGCCTGATGCTCTCGCGCGTGTTCGACGTGAGCAAGAGAACGGCGCCACTGATGAGTAGCCGTTGTTTCATCATTTCCATCTCCTCTTCTTGCGCTTCTAAAAAACAAAGCGCGTGGCAAACACGAAGATTCGCGCGACCACACCACGGGTTCGCGCACCGATACACCACGAGCGGAAAAAGGAGAGGCGTTAAATCAGAAACGTAGCGTTTAAAACGTTAAGGTCGGGGGGCGAGTGCTCGAGCGGCAAGACCTTCCAAGTCACTGATCTCGCTCTCGTCGTCACTCTGACAAGAACTTCGGGTACCGGTGTCTCAAGGGTTGCAACGGCGACCGTATCATGCGAGCCATCGATTGACGGCGGCTCAAGCGGCATCCGTTGGCACTCCTTTTGTGAGGGGCCTTATCGCTCTGCCGCTTACACTTTCCGGCCTGATCACAGCAGCTCTTCTCTGCCTTCGAGACCATAAAAAACTGATTATATTTTTTTTTATTAGAATTAAAATGACGTCTTCAGGCCAGCACAACGGTAGCGTGATGAGCGTCGCGATTCGAGCCGATCGGGAAGGAAACCAGGGATACCTCGTCCCATCAGGTCCTTTCGACTTGGCTCACGCCACAGCTGTGGCAAATGCCATGAAGCATACCGCTTCGAGTTTCGAGGGGTGCCGCTCGGTTGAAGTCGACCTTTCGCACCTCGATGGCCTCGACGGAACGGGCGCAGTCCTGATGGCACGTTTATTGGACCGGCTGGACGCCGACGGGCTGCCGCACGCACATCCTGGAAGATCGCAATGCAGAAGCGGCCCGCCTGATTGCCCTGTATCGCGGACGCGTATCGGACCGGCCAGCGCAAGCGCGCCGGATGAATGTCCTGGAGCGGGTCGGCGCCGGAGCAGCCAAGCTGCCCGGCAAAGTAACAAGCACTTTTGATTTCATCGGCCACTGCGCGATTGCGTTACTGCAGTCGATCCGCCACCCGAGCTCGATCGATTGGCGATCGATGCCCCGGCTGCTTCAGGAGATCGGCGCGAACGCACTCCTTGTCACGAGCGCGGCCAACATGCTGGTCGGTCTCATCATCGGGTTCCTCGGTGTTTCGCAGCTCGAACGGTTCGGTTCGGTGGTATATGTGCCCGAGCTTGTTGTTGTCGCGCAATTCCGTGAGCTCGGGCCGCTTGTTACGGCCATTGTCGTGGCCGGTCGATCCGGCGCCGGCCTCGCATCGGAACTCGCCACGATGAAGGTGTCAGAAGAGATTGACGCCCTGCAGTCGATGGGGTTCGATCCAATGAGATGGCTGGTTATTCCTCGCTGTCTCGCGCTAGCTGCGGTCTTACCACTCCTGACCTGGATCGGTGACGTACTGGCGCTCGGCGGCGGTTTCATCGCGACCGCTGTCAGCACCGAAATGCCGGCGCGTGCCTACTTCAGAGCGACTGCCGACGCCATCACCGCCAGCCATTTACTGGGGGGACTGGTCAAGACACCCTTTCTAGCGTTGGCGATCGGACTGATCGCATGCGGTCAGGGGCTGGCAACGAGAGGGGGCGCCGCGGAAGTCGGCGTTCGCACGACCATGGCTGTAGTGTTGGGAATTCTGGGTGTGATTGTTATCGACGCCGTGTTTACGCTCTTCTACGCGGTCATGGAGATTTGACATGCCTTCAGTGGGCGCGCATATTACCGTCGAAGATCTGCGAATCGGTTGGGGGTCGCGGGTGCTAATGGAGCACGTCAACTTTCAGGTTGCGCAGGGATCGACCTTCGTGATACTCGGCGGCTCCGGGAGCGGCAAGAGTACGTTGCTTCGATATCTGATCGGACTGGAACGACCGATGGCTGGCCGAATCCAAATCGAGGGTGTTGGAGAACCGCATCTTTACGCGGGCGCGCCGCACTTCGGCGTGCTGTTTCAGTCAGGCGCGCTGTTCAGCTCTTTAACGCTGACGGAGAACCTCGCGCTTCCCCTGACTGCCTGGACCCCGATACGCGGCGCTACAGCGCGGGAACTTTGCCATGCCAAACTCGAACTCGTAGGACTTGGGCCCTTTGCCGAGCACCTGCCGGGAGAAATCTCAGGCGGTATGAAGAAGCGCGCCGGCATTGCGCGCGCGCTGATGCTCGAGCCCGAACTCCTGTTCTTAGACGAACCATCCGCCGGGCTTGACCCGATCACTGCGGTCGAACTCGACCATCTCATTGTCACGCTCAGTCGCGATCTGGGGATCACGATCGTGATCGTCACACACGAGCTTCCGAGCATCTTTCTCGTGGCTGACAGCTGTATCGTCCTGGACAAGGCTGCGAAAGGAATTGTGGCGCGGGGAGACCCGCGCAAACTGCGCGACGAGTCCGAGATCCCGTTCGTGCATAACTTCTTCACGCGGTCGTCCCCCGACGTGTCCGCGACGCACGGAGGGTAAGGATGGCCGCTGAGAAAAGCTACGCCCGACTTGGCCTGTTCCTCGTAGTGGGAATGGTTGTAGTCCTCGCGACGGCGCTGTTCTTCATTCAACGACTGAGGAGCCGCGAAGTGATCAATGCGGTGACGTACACCAGAGAAAACGTCAGCGGCCTGGAGGTTTCGAGCCCGGTCCGATACAGGGGCGTGTCGGTGGGTCGCATCGCCGACGTCCGCGTAGATCCGCGCTCGAACAGCATCGAAGTCGACTTCGAGATTTTCCTGGACCGCCTCGTCACAATTGGCGCCAACGTCGAGCGGATCCAGGAAGCGGCCGGTGGCGGCATATTCGAAAAACTTCGATGCCCAGATAGTGCGTAATCCCGTAACGGGAGAGGCGTACTTGCTGCTCGATCGGCCGGAAGAAGCGCCGCCACCGATCGAGCTCGGGTTCACACCGGATCGAGCCTATGTGCCATCGATGCCCACGATGCTTTCGAAGGTAGAGGATCGGCTGCCGGAAGTTTTGGAGCGCGCAGCAGCGACCTTACAGACCCTCAGGGAGATTGTCGCCAAAGTTCCCGCTACTCTCGACCGGAGCGAGCGATTTTTCACCAACATCGAAAAAATTCTTCAGGAGAGCGATATCCCGGCGCTAAGCGCCGATTCGCGGAAATTCCTCACCACGACAAGCACGCAGCTCGGCGCAGATGGAGCGGATTACGTCCGAATTGAGCAGGCTGATTGAGTCCCAGGAAGCGTTCACCAAGTTCATTGACGATACGCGCGTCACGATCAATGCCGCAGACCTGCCGGCGACTACACGGTCAGCGCGCGATTCGGCGGACCGCACCAGTCTCGCGGCGGACGATCTCCGGCGCTCGCTGCCGGCAATGAGGGATTCGCTCGAAGAACTTCGCCAACTCGCGCGATTCCTGGGGCAGCAGCCCGAGTCGGTTGTCTATGGTCCACGAAATGCCGGGGCAAAGGCGAAATGATTCGTGTCCTCCGATCGGGCTCTAGTCTTCTCCTGGTGATCGCCTGTCTAAGCGGAGTAGCCTGCTCGCTGCGACGTCCGGTCACAACACCGGCCCGCATGATCGAGCCGCAAATGGTCGAACCCCCAAGGCAGCGGACATCTGCGACCAATGGACTTCCCGTTCGGTTGCTCGATACACAGGCGCGCGGACACATCGGACGCCGCGTGCTTCACCAACAACCGAATGGTGAGCTTATCGAAGACCCCGTTTGGCAATGGGCGTCCACGCCTGACAGATACCTTGACATGGCGTTGCGCGTCGAAGTCGCATCGAACGCTGAAGTCCGGATAGTCGATGCCGGCATCGCGACCGCGGTGGCGGCAACGCTACTTGTGTGGGACCTGGAGTCCGCTGGGGAGAGACGCCTCGTCGGGGCTGTGGAGTTTCAATTTACAGGTGTTGACCGCACGGTCCACACTCAAGTCGTGCGAGCAAGCGAGCCCGTTTCAACAGAACTTCCCGGCAATCTGGCCACCGCAGCAGGCGCCCTCTTACGCCGCCTTGTATCAGAAGGAGTCGCGCACATAGTGGGCGAACTAAAACAGGACTTGCGCCGTGGTGAAACTCCGCAATAGATCGATGAGAAGAGCGGAGTGCGTGGGCTTTCACAGCGCTATGTTCAGTGTGTGTGCGGCAATTCTTGGCCAGGCTCCTCCAGCGAGCACAGGGGTGGTGGCCTGAATCACATGTCGATCTTCGATCTCGCTGTATTTTAAGGAAATTGGATTCGGTCCGGTCGTTTAATTCCTATCGAACCGAAGTCCCGGACGGGAAACAGCAGCGGCCACAATCGCATTCGTAGTTTGGCATCGATTGAACATCAGCTTCGAGAGGCGAGTTGGGACTCAAACTCGACTTCCCCACTTCCAAAAAGAACCGCACGCAACCGCCCGCCTGCGTCTGAATTTCCGGTGTAAGAAGTCTTCCTCGGGTTCGCTCAGGACTCAGGACAGCCATCGTGGGGGAGCTATCTTCCTGATTCCCGGTATGACCGGTATAAAGGGACGTCCCCGGGCGGCCCGCCACATTCCGGTGACCCCGCATCTCATTAGTTGACAGCCAGCTACCCTACTACCTCAACGCGACGGGATCGTAACTACGGGCAGATTCGCTCTGGCGCCGGTATCGGTCATGGTGAATAGCTGCATCAGTTGCGCAAACGCTCGCTTGGAAACAAGGTCACTGTCGTCTATCCAGAACCAAGTATCGCGATAGTTGATCTCTACAAAAGCATCGGCCGATTTGTTTTTTGCACTATGAATCCGAATTATCGGCACAACACCCGGGACGGTGCGACCAGCTTCCAAGCCCGGTACCGCGACATGCCGCGCCAAGTGCTCAGGGGGCACTTCCACTTCCGCCGCCATATTCTGCAACAGTCCGATAATCGACCGGGTCAGGACTGCGACTTCTGTATCGCTTGACGGGAGTGGGGCGGAGACGAGAGTGAATTCTGTTGCGTCCGGTCGCAGGCGAAGCAAGCGTCGCACTTCCGCTGAAGCGGCCTGAATGTCTGGAGGGATGTTCTGGCTCGGCAGCACGAGCACCGTCGCCTCGATTTGTTGGCATCCTCTTTAACGTAGAGTCTCACCGCGCCCGAAAGCTGGATGTCACGCATCAACTCCCGCACTCGATGGAACTCAGGATCGGCGGGGCGGATCCCGTCCAGGCCTGCCTGTTGGTTCCTCAAGCCGTTGATCGACTGCACTGAAGAAAGCAGGATTGAGTCGGCAGGAACCCCGTTCTGCATTGCGCCGAATACCTGCGCCACCGGCAGGGGGGTTGTCAAGCCCTTAATATAGGCGTTGCCGGTCAGCGGCGTATAGGTGATAGTGGGACTGTTGGAGAACGTTACCGCTCCCCCCAAATTCATTTGGTTTCCATTTCCCGAAAGATTCCCGCCCACCGAAGCGTTTTGCGACAGTGTGTAGCTGGACACGATATTTCCGATATCGACGTAGACGGGTGGATCGAGATATCGCACCTTGACGATGTTCAGTAACGTCAACTCCTTCCACGAATCGGCCAGTGAGACGCTGTACCGAGACCTGTCACGTGGGACTGATTGGGGACCGATCTTAGGATGCAGGCACCCCGTTTCCATGAACGCGAAGGTGAGGAAGATAAGCGTTTTTGTTCTCATAGTGCGGCCTTCTCAAACGCTGGATATCGCGGACAAATTTCGGTTGTCGCTTGTGAAAACCTAGCAGGCAGAACATAGATGTTCGAGGGCCCACAAGTGACTTACCACACGACATTGTATCCAGGGGTGCTGCTGGATGCGGCTCCGGTCCCTTCCGGTAATCGCCAGCACGGGATCGTTCGGCTACACCGAGCGCTGATGTGAACGCTTCTTCGCGGAAGCTAGCTGATGGAACTGGTAACTCCTGTTTGTCCGCGTCGAAATGCACAGTCCAGACAGACGTGAGATCCTCTTCGACCCGAGCGGCGTAAGAAGCGGCGCAAAGAATAAAGTTGGGGTTCGCTCTGCGGCCTTTTGAGATCGCCGGCAGGCTCGTCTAGGAGTCTCTTCGGGCTACCAGCGCCGATAAGCGCCAATCTTGCAACGCAACCACCCACGATTTCATGACGAGTGAAAAAAAAAGCCAACGCGCTTTCGTTCAGCATCTTATTAACCGGCAGTCACTCGGAAAGAAGGTCAACGGTCCGTCTATCGATGCATTCCTAACATGATCGCGGGGCCGCGATTGGGTTGGTAGACCCAACGGGTTTTCGTTTGAGTAAGAGAAGGCGCTGTTCGCGATAATGTACTACTGCCGGTATCGAACGAGAGAAGCAGACATCCACGAACGAATCCGCTTAAATATCAAACCTACGTTACCGAACAAGACGGTCTCTGGCCAGCATGGGTCGGTGTGTTCGTCACCGGCTGGGCTGCGGACAAACTTTGGTTTCTGGGGCCAATCATTGGGACGGAAGCAAACTTCGCACATTTGTCAGAAGGCTACAAACATGCGCCAAGTCTTTATAGCAATCCTCGCCCTTCTCGCACTAAGCATCGGCGCCGGCAGCCAAAACACGGGAAGCGCCGCCAGCGACTTCGGTGGGAGCTACGACTCCCTGAAATCCGAGCAGAAAGCACTGGTAGATGACTGGATGAAGCGCTTCAGCGCGACCATTCACAAGCCGGTCGATCCACAGCAGGCCTACAACAATCTTTCGCTCTCCACAAGAACGACGTTCAACGCCGTGACCCACGCGCTGATCTCGACGCAGTTGACCGACGAATCGGGCAGGAAGTTGGGATCCGCAATCCAGATCGTCGACAAACTGGATACGGTGCGTGGTGAGGTTCTCGGCGCCCGTGGTGACGAGCAGTTCCGTCTCTACGTTCAACTGAAGCCGGACGCCCTCGATCTGTTGGACCAGAGCCAGGAGTTTCGGCGTATGGATGACAATACCGTCTACCACAAGGGTTATCCGATCTGCTATCGCAGCAAACCGTCGGTCCCCTCAATCCAGGTATCTGCCACGCGGGATAAGACGAGGGCAGACGTGGATGTCGACTACAAGTCGTCCGGTTTCCCGAAAGGACTGGTAAACGGGCACCTTTCGAGCTCGAACTCCGACGTTCGCGCGGGCCGCAACGACGAGATCCACAACGGCCAGTGGAGTGGGTTGAACAACTGGTGGCGCAACCTGCTCTCGCTGCCGCGTGAGACGAAGAAGGACGTGTATGCCGAAGCAGGAGGATCAACTGCTAACGCGAGGGCACAAGCCAAGCATGAAGCCGGCCGATGCGGTTCACGATTTGCTGAATACATGGCTGGTAGAGAGGAAGCCTGAGAATGTCATGTCTTACTTCGCCCAGCAATCCTTTGCATGTGCGGACTTGGAGGCCGGAGAGAAACTGGACCGCGGAATGGCCCCGTTCCGGCTCCTGATGGCGCTGCAGCAGGCAAACCAGCGTTTCGGAGACGTATCGCAATTGGCGGACATTCTCACAGCCGTCCCGCCGGCGCATGCAGGCGTGCGGACCAAACTGGTTCAGCATCCCTATCAGGACCGGTTCGCGCTGTACGACGTTCGAGAGGATGCAGCCGAGCAGTTCAGTTGCGTCAACCGCCTGGATGCAACTCAGGTATCGCCGAAGGCTGCGGCATCCAAGTCATTCGGCAAATACTATGGGGCGGTCTTCCGGATTGGGAAGAAGGATGGAGCGTGAGGCAACGACGCTCTCGACTCTCTGGATGCGCGATGCGAAAAACTTCTGGAGGCTGATCTCATACGACGTCGATCCCGTGTGGGACGAGTACCGCGCCCCGAATACGGCAACCAACGCACCCCCGCCCGCGCCCATCGAGTACACGACGGCTCCAGCCGATCTGATCAGTGGCGCCACGAAATTCCTTGAGGCGTGGCTGGTGAAACAGGATCTGAACGAGGCTTCCCGCTACCTCTCCGCAAAGTGCGCAGAGTGCCTGAAGCTGAACCGCGATGCCGACCATCCTGAGCCGAAGACGGCGGTGGACGCGCAAGTTGAATTGAAGAACGCAATGCAAAGTGTCCTCGACACCACCGGGACGGTGAAAACGCTCGAGGAAGCTATAGTGGCGCCATCGCCGAATCATGAGGACATCAAGCTCGCGAAGCACGCAAGAAGCAAAGCGTTTGTCCTCGCCTCGATTCCGGACTACATGGGCGCCGCTCTGGATTGCGCGGCGCGAACCCAAGGCGGACCGGTGAATTTCAAACCCTCCACGGGCGCGAAGAACTATGGAAAGTACTACGTCATGGGCTTCAGATTGGCAAAGACGGGCAAGGATTCCGGCGTGCTCTGGGCTGTATGGGCTCAGGATGGTTCGGCATGGAAACTAACGGCCTACACCGTGCTGACCCCTTGAAACCAGATTCGAATGGTGTCGGCGCTGGATCGGATACGGTCCCAAAGACGAGAAGGAAATCACGACGACAATCTATGGCGCCGGCGCCCGTGATGTCTCACAAGAGCGCCTGCGCCATGAATGGTGAGTACAACATCCTCCGCTGAACCGACTCCGCTGTACCCTACTTTACTTGTTGCGTACCGCCGTGGATTCCCAATGCTTTGGCAAATTCGTCAGATGGAAGGGGATTTTTAACCTTTCCCGTAAGAATTTCTTCCGTCGTGACTTTGGTGGAATAGAGAGATTTGTTGGCGTCGTCATCGGCTCGAAGTGTCCCGCCTTGCAAGGACAGTCCGCCGAAAACACCTCTCGACCGCGACCAAGAGAGGATGTCAGCCCGCATCGTGGCATCCGTCTGCGCGCTAGCATCCCGACCAACTGGCCCGGCAGCCACGGAAGCCTCACCGCCAAGCGTAAATTTACTCTTAAGAAGGCCCTCCACTCCCTTCTTACTCATCACCAGCATGATCACGTCGGTTTCGGAGCCGCCCGCTTGCAGTCCGACGCCACCGCCTTCAATTCGCATTCCTGCCGGGCCGTCCCAACCACCTTCAGGATTACGACAATAAGCGTATCCGCGTCCGTACTTACCCGTAACGATAAACCCGGCTTTCTTCATGCTTGGGATCGTAACGACACAGTGTGCCTTATGAAACAAGTCAGTTGGAATGCCCTTGTCCGGAGTCGCTTGAATCTCAGTGACGGTCTCGGCGGCGGTGGTTAGCCGCTTGATGTCTTCGTTTTCAGCCGCATAAAGGCCTGAGGTAAAGGCCAGTGCGAAGAATGTTGTTGCAATGTATTTCACGTATCTGCTCCTTCTTTCCACGTCGATAACATGGCGAATCTAGCCAGGAGGTTATAGGCTCGGACCAGGCTTTCTCATCCGCTTACGCCGGTCCAATGGACTCAGAACCTTGGAGCGTTCTGCAGGCTTTGCATATAGACACCCGTGATTCAGGCAACAGGGTCG
Organism: Bryobacteraceae bacterium; assembly: GCA_963844855.1. Taxonomy (GTDB): domain Bacteria; phylum Acidobacteriota; class Terriglobia; order Bryobacterales; family Bryobacteraceae; genus DASQDN01. Next base: position 29,558 of record CAWJQP010000054.1, on the reverse strand, counting down.
CTTATTCGATGACCGATCTTCCAGTGTTGCTTTAAAATATTGCGGCGCGAATCCAATGTTGTTTGCTGTACACGCGCTCATCAATTCTGCGATCGTGGATTTGGGCTTACTACCCGTCGAGAGTAGTCCTGTAAATTATGGTTTAGAACGACTGGACATTAGGCCAGCATGCGGTTGACTTTCTCGATCGGCCCGTCGCTCCTCGACCGGAGTCCGTAGCCACCGCTTTCCGCCTCGCGGAGACGAACTCCACGAATTATCGTGCCTTCGCTGGTGTCGGTGTAATCGGCGGAAGCGCGGGCACGGTCTTGTCAAAAAGGTGCTTGATCTCTGTCGAATCCTGTCCGATGCGGCGCTTCTCGCCTGCGATCCGCTCTATGAGCTTTTGGAAAGACGGATCAGCCCGAAGCTGGGAGAGAAGCGGATCCAACTTCAAGGTCCCCTCTTCCCTCAATCCGCGGTCATAGGCGCGGTTCAGCCACTCCATCGCTTGCACGGGCTGGTTTTCGAGAGTGTGAATCGTGGCAAGCTCAACCGGCAGAAACGCGGTGTCCACACCGCTGTTCCAACGCTTCAAGGCGATCTCTGCGGCCTCCTTAAGAAGCCTTTGCGCAGTTGACCGGTCGCCCCGCTGCAGAGCGAACCAGGCGTAGCGAACACGGGGCGATTGCGAGAACATCCAGAACTGTATGAACGGGGCGTCCAGCGAGTCTCCATGGAATTGCTTATACAGCGCTTCGGCATCGGGCGCGCGCGCCAGCAATGCCACATCGCCGAGAATCTGGAGGGTCTCCCTGTTCGGCTTGGACTTGTATAGCTCCCGTGACTGTTCCAGCGCGCGCGCATATTCGCCTTGCTGGATCAGAAGCGCGAGAGCCACGAAGCCGGTCCGATGGCTCGCCGGATACCGCTGTTTGTAAATGCCGTACCACCTTTCGGTCACGTCGCGCCGTCCGATGTTGAAAAGGCAATTCATAACGTGGTAGTAGGAGGCCTCGCGAACCGGATCACGCTCCAGGGCCAGGCGTGCCCAGTGCACAGCTTCTTCCAGGTGACCCGTCGCCACATTGATGACCGACAGATCGTTCATCCCCGCGGAGTGATTCGGGTCCGTCTCCAACGCGCGCATCAGCGCCACCCGTGCTTTGTTAAAGAAACCTTGCTGCCCATACACGAGGGCAAGCGTATGATGGGCTTTCGAGAGATCCGGTTCAATGGCCAACGCTCGCTCCGCCCAGCCACGCGCTTCCTCCGTATCTTTGGGATTCGCAAACCAGGCGAGGCGATAACCGACCTCGGCCATAGCGTCTGTGAATCGGGGATCAATTTCCACGGCTTGCTTCAGCAGACTGACGCTCTTGGCCAAGGTGTCGGGTCGCCCATTCGGCAATCTCCGCGCCTGCAGATAAAGGTCATAGGCTGCCAAATTTTCAGTGGACCGCTTTCCAACGCGTCGGCGTTCCTCAGGCGTGAGCTTGGTCTGCATCGCCTCGGCAACTCGCTTGGCCACGTCGCTCTGAACCTCGAGTATGTCCTCGAAACGGCGGTCGTACTGCTCGGACCAGATCGTCTGGTCCGTATTGGCATCTACCAGTTGGACAGAAACGCGCAGTTTACCCGCGTGGATCCGCACGGATCCGTCGACGATTTGATTCGCGCCGAGCTCGGATGCGAGCTTCCGCGAATCGGTGCCCGCATATCGTTCCACCGCAGTCCGACTCAGCAGCCGGATAGATGAAATCTTCGAGATCTGTCCACGGAGCTCTTCGGAGATGCCGTTCGCGAACTGTTCCTGCGACGTGTCTCCAGACATATTTGCGAACGGGCGCACCGCAACAATGGGAGCGCCTTGCGTTTTGGAAGCCGGACGCACTCGCCAGAGACCTGCGGCGGCAATAACAGCAATGCCTGCGACGAGCGCCACCGCAACTGCCCGGCGCCGCATCGACCCTCGCGTGCCCTCAATCCGAGGTGTGCCGTTCAGTTCGGACAACAAGTCGCGCGTAGACTGGTACCGTTCCTCTGGCTTCTTCGCCAGACATCTGGCAATCACGGTCGATACTGCAACCGGAGCGCCGCACTTCGACAGCACCTCAAGGTCGGGATGGAACTCCAGTGTTGCAGCGGCCGTCTGGGGCGTGGATTCTCGCCGGAACGGGTTGGCTCCCGTTGCCATTTCGTAAAGCATCACACCGAACGCAAACTGGTCTACGCGGTGGTCCGCAGATTCTCCGCGCAGTTGCTCCGGCGCTATATATCCGGGCGTGCCGAATACTTCTCCCGGACGGGTTAGTAGTTCTGTTTGGTCGCCTTCTGACGCCGGAGACATGGAGTTGAGCTTGGCGAGACCAAAGTCCAGGATCTTGACGGCGCCTCCATCGGAGATCATGACGTTTTCGGGTTTGAGGTCCCGGTGAAGGATATTCGCTTCGTGAGCCGCTGTCAGAGCGCCGGCGATCTGCGTAGCGATGTTGCGGGCCTGCTCCGGCCCGAGCGGTCCGTTGCGCAGGAGTTTGCGGAGCGTCTGGCCCTGCACACACTCCATGGCGATCCAGGGGACGTCGGCGTCGGAGCCGGCATCGTAGATGGTCACGATGTTGGGATGATTCAGCGCCGAGGCAGCCCGCGCCTCCTGCTCGAATCGAGCAAGCCGATCCGGCTCTCGCGTGAGATGCGCCGGTAGAATCTTGAGCGCGACGGCACGGCCAAGCCGCGTGTCGATGGCCCGGTAAACATCGCCCATGCCGCCGGACCCGAGTTTGGCCTCTATTCGGAACCGACCGAGAAAGTCGCCGACCCCGATTGCTGGAGCGCTCATGATGGCTATCCAGTATATGCGGAACTGGCACTGACCGAGTGTGAGTTGATGACCCTTTACCCTGATCCAACCGCCTCGGTAACAAGTCACCCGCCCGCTAAAACACGCTGGACAGCTTCAGAATCGCTAGATTTTTCACCGGTCGCCACGCTAGCATTGTCGACCAGCGGCGGACACGGAGTCTACAGGGAAATCGCGTTTTTAATGGCCGTAAAAGCAACGCTCGACTCGGGGACGTTTTGACAAAATGACCACAAACGTTCACCGGTGGACCCGAACCATTTCTGTTGAAGGACTGACGCCCTGAGGCTTTTGGTGGGAACGGACATTCGCGATCGTTCAGTCCCATAAAATGCTGTTCTTCTTTATCGCGTCCCGAAACTGTCTCAAAATCAAAGTGTCAGAAGCCGGATGGCTTGAACCGCCATTCACGCGTTCCCACAGCTCCGAGCGCGGCATCGTTAACTGCGCCTCGCTCCAACAACATTCATCGCGAACAACAGTCGCTCCCCTTCAGGACTATCGAGCAGGTCTTGAACTCGTTCCCAGGTTGAGTACAGAATCTCGTCGTACCGAGTCAGCAGATGTGCGCTAGAGCTTCGTTGATCACGGTCGAATTCATCGGACGAACCAGCCGTGCCACTTCCTTGCCGTCTTTGAGGAAGATCAGCGTTGGCCAGAGCGTTACCCGGAATGAACGTCCCAAAGGACGTCCCTTCCCATCTTCAATCTTGATGTGGGTTACGAGCGGATAATCGGCCAAAGCATACGCCAGAAACGGTTGCGCAGCGCTGCAATGCCCGCACCATGGAGCGCCGAACTCAATGACAACCGGGCCTTCAAGCGCATCGATCTGAGTGCGTGCAGGCTCCAAGTTTGCATAGGCTTTGGTCATTGTCATGAAATCTATTCTCCTTGGTAAGGTACAAGTTGTCTCGGGCGCGCGAGCGCAAACCGTTGGCGTGTCGTTGCTCATCGGACAGCAGCATGAGGCATGCGCGTCCGCGAATTGCAAAAACGGTCTTGCTCGGTCGAATCAACAACGAAGGTGAAGTGCTTTGGGTCCCACCTGTGGACCGTACAGGATAACGCACGAGTTCGACACGTCGCTGCCTTATCTGGATTGGAACACATCCAGCGGCTTTTGGCGACGGCCAAATACTTTTTCCCGCCCGTATATTCTTCCGGAAAAATGACGGTCGTTCGTTCCACCCGAGCAAGGCTCCACGATTCTTCTAGGGTTCGGAAAACCCAGTACAAACGTCCCTTGTATAGGCGGTAGAGCGTTACTTCGGTTTCCGACAGGCCACCTCCGCCACCAGAGTGGCTACGGATGAGCAAATCGTTGCGCCCGTAATGGACCGTTGCCTTGAGTGCAATGAGTGTTTCCGCAGATTTTCTCTGACCACGGCAAACAACAACCGAACTGACCCACCTCCCACCACCCATCTTCTGCCTTGTCGAACACGGAGGCAAACGTAGCCGGCGGACCCCCTATCGTGTAGACAAGGACAAATAGCGAGACGGTTCTATAGTTACGTGGCGACGATTCCCAGCCTCTGTTCTGTTGGAATCTCAACATGCTAATCAGCATCCGGTATGGCAACTCGAACGCCTTGCGCACACAAATTCATCATGCCGAAGCAGATCAGGAACGCCGTGGCCGCACAAATCGTTGGCATTGAGAAGGGCTCTACCAGCAACTTTATCAAGGGTTATAGGCCGCGCGGCCAGCGGCTCGTTCGCTTACGAGCCGAACTGATTGATGTCTTTGAGGGTTTCCCGACTTCAAGCTGTAGAGATCAGCAATACCGTCATCAATGCGACACAAACCTGATTGCTTCTCATATCCTTCCTCAAGCCTGACTAAAACTTTCACGCCGGACCTGATCATAGCGAGGTCAAAGTCGCCTGGTACGGCTCTTGTCCGCTGGATTTTGACCATACGATATCTGGAGAATCAGAAATGAAGGCGTTCAGTGGCGATACCGGAGTACGCCGAGATTTGTATCTGATGGTGGCGCGTTCATCGGACACGCGAATGACGCAAGTCTTGACCATTACAACTAAACCGAAATGGGGACTTTCCGTGACGGTCGTCCCCATCACGCGAAAAAGACTACCCAACCGGCTGTGAAATCTTCTCGAGTACTTTCTCTGTCTTTTCCGGTTGATCCATTCTGACAGCCAAATCCGCCTGCGAGACGATCCCGAGGATCCGGCCGTTGTCGTCGATCACCGGGATGCGGCGCACCTGGTGCTGCGACATTTTATCCATCGCATTCTGTATATCCTCGTTCGCCCGGCAAGTGACCGGATTGCGAGTCATGATCTCCTGGACTTGCACGATGGAACACTCTTTTTTCCCGGCGATCACCTGGATCACAATATCGCGATCCGTCAATATCCCCACCAAAGTTGCGGACGCATCGTCCACAACCGGCACTGAGCCGACATCTTCGTCCTTCATGATCTGGGCGGCACGGTCAATCGTGTCAGTTGCCAGACAGCACGTCGGGTCCATCGTCATTACATCGTTGATGCTTCGCATTTCTCTTCGTCCTCCACTCTCCTAGATCCGTTCCACAAGGTATCGATTACAAGGTGCTTTAACATAGGACTTGTCCCGCATCACGTCTACAGTTCCTGCAGGTCACCAGAGTTGGCCGCAGATTTATACCGGTGTGGCGCTCACGACACTCGCCACGCTGGTGTTGGAACTGTCGTTAACTCGCATATTTTCTGTTGTTTTCTACTATCACTTCGCCTTCCTGGCGATTTCCATTGCGCTATTTGGCTTAGGCGCGGGCGGGGTGTTGTCCTATGTCGTGGTTCCGAAGGGATCCAACGTATATCGCAGGCTTGGATTCCTGGCAGTGCTCGTGAGCGTGGTTACCGTCGTTTCGCTGGCGATCATCCTCACCCGTACTGAGTTGAGCAATGTGACGCTCGGGTTAATCTATTTCACCAGCGCCTTACCGTTTCTCCTCGCCGGGATAATCGTTTCGCTTGTCATATCGGAAACGGTCTCCCGCGTCGACCGGGTTTACTTCTTCGATCTGATCGGCGCCGCAGCGGGATGTCTTCTCCTCGTCCCGTTTCTTGAGGTAATCGGAGGTCCGAATACCGTCATCATCGCGTCCGTAGCATTTGCAGCCTCTTCCGCCATCTGGTTCAATCTCGCTGGTTCTTCTCGCGGACGAATGGGCGGTGTAGCCCTTGCGCTCCTTTTCGTTGCGCTGATTGTCGTTAACTTGAAACGGCCCTTCATCGACGTTCATTTCGCAAAAGGCCAGCGGCTTCTAAACGAGTCTTTTGTCAAATGGAATGGCATCTCGCGCATTGCGATTGCCCCCGACAAGGCTTCCGGGATGCAACTCATCTTCATTGATGCCGACGCCTCAACGGGAATCGCCAATTTCGACTTCAACAACCTCACCGAATCACAGAGGCGTAATCTCTCCGGAGAGGGCCCTGGTTTCGTGTATCACATCCGACCCGGAGCCAAGACTCTGATCATTGGTCCCGGCGGCGGCTGGGACGTGGCGCGAGCCATTGCGTCTGGGTCAAAAGACATCACAGGTGTGGAAATTAACCCCATCATCGCGACCACGATCATGCGGAAAAATTTCCCGCAACTGAGCCAGAACCTCTACCTTCGTTCGGGCGTCCGCATCGAGGTGGAAGATGGTCGTAGCTTCATCCGCAGAAGTCCGGAAAAGTACCAGATCCTGCAAGCGACGCTCGTCGATACCTGGGCCTCAACCGCTGCGGGCGCCTTTGCTCTCTCAGAGAACAATCTCTACACGACAGATGCTTTCTACGATTACCTCAGCCACTTAACTAACGATGGCGTCCTGTCCTTCACTCGCTGGGGCTTCGAACCGCCGCGTGAATCATTGCGATTGCTTTCCCTTGCGCGTGTTGCTCTCGCGCGGCTCGGCGAGCACGACTTCAAGTCGCATGTCATGGTAATCCGTGAAGGATCTGTCGAGGGATGGGGAGCGCGTGACACGGTATTGATCTCGCGAAAGCCTTTTTCTCAGGAAGACATTGAACGTGGGCGTGCCGCGCTGAAAGCCGGTGGTATGCAGCAGGTCTATCTGCCGGGAGACTCTTCAACAAACGAGTTCGGTACGCTCCTTAAAACAGACAATCCGAAAGAGTTCTATCGCTCGTATCGATACGACGTTTCGCCGGTCGATGACAACCGCCCCTTTTTCTTCTATACGGTTCAACCGCGAGATCTTCTGAACTTTCTCGCCAGTCCAGCGGATAGTGCGGACTACAAGATCAATCGTGCCGTGCCTCTGCTGTTTGGATTGATGGGAATCAGCATCCTGGCGACGGCAGTCATTCTTCTGTTGCCCCCACTCGTTCTCGGCAGCAAACTGCCGCGCGAGCGCGGGGTGCAGAAGATGCTCCTCTACTTCCTCTGCATCGGAATTGGATACATCCTTGTCCAGGTCTCGCTCATACAGAAGTTTGTAATGTTGCTTGGGCACCCGACTTACGCGTTGACTGTCATCATCTTTTCGATGCTGGTTTTCAGCGGCATGGGCAGTTATTTCAGCCGCAGAATCATTGGTCCTAACGATGATCGGCTGAAACGCGTGCTCCTGCTCGTGGCGGCCCTTGTTACTGTGCTTGCTTTTGTCACGCCGCTCGTATCGAATGCCGGCATAGTGTGGCCGCTTCCGGTCAAGATGCTTGTGACCTCGCTGATGATCGCGCCGGCTGCATTCTTTATGGGCATGCCTTTCCCCAGCGGCCTTACGCGCCTCGAACAAGTCCATCCCGCTTCCGTGCGATGGGCTTGGGCGCTTAACGCGGCTTCGAGCGTGCTTGGCTCAGCAAGCGCAATATTCATTGCTATCTATCTGGGTCTATAGTGAGACTCTCCTTGTTGGCGGAACGATGTATATTTTTGCATGTTTAACAGTAATTTCTTCTCAGTACTTCCGGTCTAACCGAACCCCCTCTCAGTTAAATTCAATGAGTTGTGTGTGGACCTCTGCGTGCTGTGATGCCATGAGAGGTCTGCATGAGAATCGTTTACTCCTTACTACTGACGGCCGCCTTGCTGGCCGCTCAGAACACGAATCAGACACAAACCGTAACGTTGGAATCGCAGCCGATTTATCGGGTTACCGTAGTTTCCCGGACTGCGAAGGCGATTAACTACCGTCACCGTAGCGGCGCGACGAAAGTCGATTTCGCGGGCACTGCTTTGATGCCGCTTGCCAAGGGCGAAGCAAAGGTAGAAAGCAAGAAGGGCTACCTCGAAGTCGAAGTGGAATTCGACAAGATGAATCCGGCACAGAAATACGGGCCTGAATATCTGACGTATGTTCTGTGGGCGATTACGCCGGAAGGCCGAGCGCAGAACCTCGGTGAGATACTGCTTGATTCCCAAAACCGCGGGAAATTGAACATCTCTACAGAATTTCAAGTATTCGGCATGATCGTGACTGCTGAGCCATATTTTGCCGTCAGTCAGCCCAGCGATGTGGTTGTTATGGAGAACATCGTACGTGGCGACACGCTCGGCAAAGTCGAACTGATCGATGCCAAGTATGAGTTATTGAAGCGTGGATCTTATGTCTTCAAAGCCGACCAATCAGCAATCAGAAGCATGCCAGCCGATCCATCGCAGACCCCCCTCTATCTTTGGGAGGCGCGCAACGCTGTGCAGATTGCTCGTTGGGCAGGAGCCGACAAGTATGCGGCCGACAGTTTCACAAAGGCGGAGAACGCGCTGAAGCAGGCGGAGGACTACAAGGCGCGCAAGCAGGAAAAGCCGAGCAACATGATCGCTCGTGAAGCTGTTCAAACCGCCGAAGATTCTCGGTTGATTGCGCTGGAACGTCAGGAGCAGGAACGCCTCGCTACGGAACGTCGCTTGGCGGCCGAGCGCGAGGCTGCTGAAAAGGCCAAGGCCGCGGAATCAGCGCGCATGCGCGCTCAGGCGGAAGAGCAACAGCGGTTGGAAGCGGCTCGTCGCGCCCAAGCCGAAGAAGCGTCCCGTCTCGACCAACAGCGGCGTGCCCGCGCAGAAGCCGACACCCTCGCTGCCGAAGCGGCGCGTAAGGCTGCTGAAGCCGAGCGTCTTGCTGCGGAGAGGGCAAAGGCCGAGGCTCTTCAGCAGCAGCAACTACTCGCGAAGCAGGCCGAAGCGGCTCGCCTCGCGGCGAGTGAAGCCGATCGGGCGCGTCTCAATGCCGAGCAGGAGAAGGAACGGCTGCGTCAACAGTTGCTGCAGCAGTTCAACATGATCCTCGAAACTCGGGATTCCGCTCGCGGCTTGATCGTCAATATGTCAGATGTATTGTTCGATACTGCGAAGTGGACGCTACGGCCTATCGCTCGGGAGAAACTGGCTCGTGTCTCGGGTATCGTTCTCTCGCACCCCGGTCTCAATATCGAAGTGGAGGGTCATACCGACAGTGTCGGAAGTGACGAGTACAATCAGAAGCTATCTGAGCAACGCGCCAGTTCCGTCCGTGACTATCTGCTGAGTCAGGGGCTGCGGGGCGAAACGCTCACTGCGAAGGGCTTCGGAGAAACCACTCCGGTCGCCTCCAATGACACCGCCGCGGGTCGCCAACAGAACCGCCGCGTGGAGTTAGTCGTATCCGGTGAAGTGATCGGAACGAAACTGTCCGACATCCGGGGAACGACTACGACCACGACAACCCCGGCTCCCTAAAAATCATACAATTCCTCCGGTCACGGCTGAATCCGAGCCGTGACCGGAGGGAGCGGTGTTCGATTTCAAACCATCTGACGTAGCGCTAAGTCCACGGCTTCTACGAAGTAGTATTCTCCCCACATCACGGACTCATTCACGCCCAGATCTCTGTGAACGTGATAGACGCCGCCCTTCAGAATTCCTTCCCAACTATCGCCATTGTGCGCAAGATGGTTTTCAGATAACGTGCGCAGTATCCGGACCGCCGTAGTCCAATACAAGTGACCCTTCATCGGATCAGGAACTACACGGCACAAACGCAATAGTCCTGACGCTGCGATTGCGGCAGCGGAGGTATCTATCAGCTTGCGGCTCTCAGGCGATGTTTGAAAATCCCATGGTGGAACGCCATCGGCAGGGCAGTGAGTGATGTAGTAGTCTGCGCAAGCTTGAGACGTCTCAAGGAACCGCGGATCTCGGCTGTACTCGTAGCAGGTGTTGAACCCGTATAAAGCCCATGCCAAGCCCCGGGACCAGCAAGAATCGGCGCGATGCCCTTGCTGCGTACTCTGACGAAGGAACTCCCCGGTCTCCAGATCGAAGAGGCCTTCCTGGGCTGTCGATCCGTCTCCGCGCACGAGCATGCGCCGTGTTGTCAATGCGTGCCGTGTGGCGATCTCTCGCAACGCCCGATCGTTCGTCTCGCGAGCCGCATAGTAAATGACACCGACGTTCATCATGATGTCGATGAACAAGGAGTCTTCAGACACGAACGAGCGAATGAAGTTTCCTTTGTGATTGAAGCGCTCGGCGAGCGTTTGTCCTGCTTGCACCAGTACTTCATTCAACTCAGGCTCTCGGGTGAGTTGATACCACCGGTAATAGGTCGGCATGAACACGAAACCGTGATCATGAACATCATGGTCGAAGCGGCGCGGCTCGAGCGGCTTCGAATAGCGGACTGCCTGCTCGAACCACCACTGACCGTCCGGGTTCGTCGGTCCCAGTTGCCGGTGGAAGATCCACATCATTCCGGGAAGAAAACCATCGCACCAGTGGGTCCAGACCGGCTTATCATGCCGCCACTTCCCGTGATCCGTGTGGATCGGATAATACTCCGGATCCTGTTCGACCAAATTCCGAACCTGCTGTTGTGCGAACTGCAACGCATTCTCAAAGAGCGTGCGGTCCGTCTCGAGCTCGAATTGAATCACTGTTTGTCCTCTTGTCCAAATGGCTTTGTTCGCCAAAGCATGGGAAAACCCTTGCGAATCAAGAGACGTGGCCCAGGCGCAAGAAACATATCCGTATCCAACATGGCCCGCCTCAGGACCGACCGATAGGCTGGATATGCATTCGCTAGCAAAGTCAGACTAGGCGTTGCTTCAAGGCCGGCGCGCAGTTGAGCGCGCGTGTTCGTCCATTCCAGTTCGGAAAAGGTCATTCCAATCACCCAATATGTGTTGCCGCTTTGCTGCTGCCGTAGGTGAGTAATACGGCCATGCAGAAATGCGCCTTTCGGAGCCACTAACCCGGGCCCCACATTCACCGATCTTTTTAGGATAGCTGTAATTGGGTCGCCGACGGCGGAGCCGTTGTCTGTAATTGGAGTTTGTAACTCCACGTCGAGAAGTAATCCCGCCGGAGCCTCGAGCGTGCGTTCCTCTTCTTTGGATCTTGTGCTTTCCTCTGCATCGTCGAATCGGATGGTCGATTCGCCCGCATACTGCCTGCATCCGCTGAAGGTTGTTCGGTTACGGCTTTCGACACGGTCCAGACCCGTAAGGTTCAGTTCGGATTGCGACGGCAGCAGGAAAGATTCTTCGCCGAGCTTCACTCGGACATAGTCGACAGCATCCTTTGCCGCATGGATGCGGACTTGCGGCGGAATATCGTCCGCATATACTTCAAGACGCACAGCGTCCAGGCTGGTCGCATCTACCCAGATCGTCCCGTGGTATCCCACGATGGCCTCTTCGCCGCCTGTTCGTAACCCGTAGGCGCTCCTCGACTGCGGCACGAGGAAATCCCATCGCAGAGTTTTCTGCCCATCCTCACGGATTCGCTCACCCGCATAGGTAAAGCGAGGAGCGCTGCTCTGAAAGACGGACTTGGCGTGAAGCGCAAAGTTTCCGTTGCCGATAGCGCCGCCCTTCACCATATCGATGATCTTGGTGTCCTGGAACTTCTTTGATCCGGGCCACGCAAACAACTCATTACCATCGACCAAAGCAACTTCGAGACGAACCATGTCTATCAGTTCTACTTTTCCCGTGGGGGCGCGACGGCTTCGTTCAATCGTCTGCAGACACGTATAGTTCGGCAGTCTTTGAAGAAGATGGGACATGTGCGCGCGTACCCTTGCCAGGACAAAAACATCGCGCGGCGGATCCTCGGCGACGCCACGCGCGGCCCCGAGGAGCAACAGTAATACACACGCGCGACGCATACCCGGATTATATATAGCGGGGGATCAGAGGAGGGCATCTGCTACCATCGCAGATGTTTATGGCAGCAGCAAAGGTAACAATACTAAGAAACGGTCCCATTCGTATCGAAGGGGACTTTGAGATCAGCGACTTTGAAGGAACCACTTTCGGGCTCGCCGGAAGGCAGGTTATCTCCCTCTGCCGATGCGGAATGGCCGAGAACAAGCCTTTCTGCGACGGCACTCACGGTCGCAACGGCTTCATGTCCGAGTGCAAGGCTCGCGACCTTCCACCGCCCAAGCCAAAGATCTAATTTGGAGCAGGCGCCCAGCGGCATGTCGCGGGCGCCTGCGTCCGCTACTTCTTGCTTGGAAGCTTGCGATACATGATGTCTTTGTACATCGGGAAGCTGCCCGGGTCATGTTGCTGGAGCGCCAGGTAGCCTTTCATGTGCGTATTCTTCTCGTCGACATGATCGACAACTACTTTGTCGTTCACTTTGATGATGATATGGTTGCCGTCGGCGATGATGTGCTGTGTGAACCAGGTGTCGTCCGGCACTAGCTGTTCGAAGATCTTCACGATGTTGTACAGGCTACCGGTCTTCACCGGATCTTTGTGGCTGGTGTTGACCTGCGCCTCATAGCCGTTTGGCCAGCCTTCGTTTGTGAATTCCGCCCGGAAGAACATACCGGAGTTCCCGTTCTTGTTGATTTTCACGGTAGCTTTGAACTCGCAGTTCACGCACTCTTCCTTCATCCAGAACAAGTGGCTTCGCTCGCCGTGAGCTGTGATCATCCCGTCCTTCACTGCCCATTCGTCAGCCCGTTCCGACGCCTTCCAGCCGTCGAGAGTCTTACCGTCGAACATCTTTACCCACTTCCCGCCTTTGTCGTGATCGGCAGCCATAGCCGTGACTGAGAGCGCGAGCGCGGCAACAATACAGTATCGTTTCATTGTCTTGATCCCCCGGTTTAGTTTATCGAACGCCAAACCTGCGTTGCTATCCTGAAGGTTCGATGTATCTCAAGATCCTGGCGCACCCCGTATTCACATCGCTGAACTTCCATCTGCCGATGATCGTTGACCTTTCGCACCCTGTCGTCATGCTGACTGGGGAAAACGGCTCTGGCAAATCGACTCTGCTCCACGCGATCTACTATGCGCTACGAGGCCAGCAAGTCGATGGCTATGTCTATGGTCTCGACAAAGGCGCGGTCAGCTTCGACAAGGTCTTTCTCTTTGACGCCGAGCAGCACAATCCCCGCACGCAACTCGACCTGTTCAAGGACAACCCCGAAATGCTCGAGTTTTTGCAAATGGCGAGCCACGGACAAGTCATGCTTACGATGTTCCGCGAAAACTTCCCGTCATTGCCGGATGGCACAATTCTTTTGCTTGATGAGCCGGAGATGGCTCTATCGGTCTCGAACCAGCGCCGCATTCTCAAGATGCTTCTCGAACTGGCTGATCAGCGCAAGTTCCGGATCATCGCGGCTACCCACTCACCCGTCTTAATTGAGAGTCCCGACACATACGTGATTAATCTCGACCGCCATATAAACCGGAATATCCCGCCCGAGGATATGTCTGAAGAAGGCGCGAGTACTATCCAATAAGTCCTTCATTGGAATAGCCGGGATCGGTATAAGAGTTCACTTAGAGTTATTGAGTATCTGCCTTAGAAAATAGCCCGCCGCTTGTAACATCAATCCTACCAGCAATTAGTAGTACGGCCGACGGTTGAATTGCCTTTGTTGTTCGTGCAAACTGACCCCAGTTGTGAAACGAATCATTTCCTAATTAACTGGAAGGCCGCAAAACTTATGAATGTTATATGTAAGAAGGTAGTTCAAGCCGTCGGTCTCGGGCTTGTTGTTAATGCCTCGAGTTTGTTGGCGCAAACGGGGACTCTTCTGAATACATACACGCTCCCGGATACTCCGATCGGCGCGTTTCAGAATTCGGTTCTGCCGGGCACGATTCCGGACGATCACGGATTCCTTTTGGGCAGCATCGGAAGCGGTTTGTTCCGGTCCTTCCTCGAAGGCCCGAACGTTTACTGGATGGTGACGGATCGAGGACCGAATCCTTTCAATGCCGCCAATCAGCGTACGTTCCCGCTCGAGGGCTGGACGCCATGGCTGCTAAAGGTTCGAACCAACGGGACTTCGATTGAGATCCTGCAGAAGGTTCCGCTCATGCTGCCTGCGGGTGGCGGGACGACCGGGCTCCCCAATACAAGCCCGCGCGACGAAGCGGTCCGCCAGTGCGACGGAGTCACCGTCTCTCCGCAGAATGTGAATGGCCTCGACCCGGAAGATCTTGTCCGGACCATCGATGGCGCTTTCTGGCTAGTCGACGAGCACAGCCCGTCGATCATCAAAGTGCTGCCCAATGGCAAGGTGTCGAATCGCTTCCTGCCTGTCGGTTTGACTCTGAGTGGGACCGGCTATCCGGTGACGAACAACCTGCCCGAAATCTACGGAACCAAGCGGAAGCAGAACCGTGGATTCGAAGGAATCACAGCCGGATGGGACTTGCGCACGATCTACGCCGCGCTTCAGAGCCCGCTGTCGAACCCGACAGCCGCGATCGGCAACGCCTCGCGTAACACTCGCATTCTCGCGATGGATGCATTCAACAACGAAGTGAAGGCGGAGTATGTCTATCGCTTCCAGCCGGTCACGGAATTTGGCCACACGAACCCGACCGAAATGAAGGTTTCCGCGCTTGCAATGCTCGATCCGTGGCGCATGCTTGTTCTTGAGCGCACGGACGCTGTCGCCAAGATCTATCGCGTAGACCTGACCAAGGCAACCAACATCCTCGGTACGGCCTGGGATGATGTTGCCACCACGCCGAGTCTTGAAGCGCTCGACGATGCCGGGCTCCTTGCCGCCGGCGTAAACGTGCTCCCGAAAGAACTGATCCTTGATCTGTCCACAATTTCAGGCGTCCCGGGCAAGATTGAAGGTCTGACAATTTTGGACTTCAACACCATCGCAATCTCCAATGACAACGATTTCGACGTCGGCCCGGCCACCTGCGGAACCAACATTGGAACCGGTCAGAAGAACCACATCATGACGATTAAGCTCGACAAGAACTTGTTGTTCTAGTTCGTTGTAACGCCCACAAAGCCAGTTTGCCGGATCGACACGGCGAACTGGCTTTTTTCTTTTTGGCCCATGTTAGGATCGGGGCGTATGGCTCGATATAAATCGTGCTGGAAAACGGACCCATCAGAAGGCTGGAGACTCATCGCGGCGGAGACGGACACAGGTTGGATCGCGGTTGTCTACGACCGCGCCGAGAAGCGGGAAGCTTATCGAGAATCCGCGGCCGATGAGAACGAAGCGAAAGCAAAAGCCCGCCACTTCATCGTGGGAGTTGTGCCGCCGATCACCTTTTCCGAGGGGTCGACCTTGGAACTGAAATGGGTTTCGTGCGTGGACGACAGTGATGATCTAGCGTGAGCTGAGATGGCGTCCCCAGGGGGATTCGAACCCCCGTTACCGCCGTGAAAGGGCGATGTCCTAGGCCTCTAGACGATGGGGACGGTTTGGGAGGCTTGCCGGCTACCGGCGGGACAACAATAACCACTGTATCGTCCCACCGGACGGGCCGTCAACTTTTCGGAGGTTTTAGAGAGTCTTCACGTAGGCTAGAACGTTGGCTTTTTCCTCGGCGCTGAGTAGTTCCTCATACGGGGGCATGCCGTTTCCGCCCTTGTTGATTACGTCGAGCACAGCGGCGTCGGTCACCTTCTTGCCGTTTGTCAGCTTTCCTCTTTTGTAGAGACCCTTCAAAGAGGGACCCATTTTCTTTTCGTCGGTATCGGTGTTATGGCAGGCGCCGCACTGCTCGAAAGTCTCTTTGCCTTTCGCTGCGTCGCCGGCCTTCTCGTCTTGTGCCGTGAGCAACGCTGCCGTGGTCAGCGTGGCGAAAACCAAGGTTAAAGTCTTTTTCATTCCCGATTCTGCTCCTGTAAACCCAGTACCTGTTAGTCTAGCAATTCGTGCAGGCCAACCTCATCATCCTTTTCGCCAAAGCGCCTGTTCCTGGAAGCGCCAAGACGCGCCTAGCGCCCGCGCTCACACCGAAAGCGGCTGCGGAACTCCACCGGGCTTTTGTCGACGAGATGATTGACCGTTTCCGGGCCTTCAAAGACACGGATTTCGAACTGCATACGGACACCAGAAACGACGCGTGGGAGGACAGCGGCGTTACGCGTAAACTGCAGATTTCGGGAGACTTGGGATTAAGAATGATTCACGCGCTCGATGACGGCCTGAACCGTGGCTATGAGAAGACAATCATTCTAGGCAGCGATTCGCCTACGCTGCCGAGCGGTCATGTTAGGACCTTACTCACGCTTGAAACTGATGTAGCGCTGGGACCTGCCGAAGATGGCGGCTTTTATGCGATCGCCGCGCGCCGAACCGACCCTCGCATGTTCGACGGAGTTGAGTGGAGCCAGCCGACGACAATGGCGGCTGCGATAACGGCGATCAGACGTTGCGGATTGACGGTAGAAGTCGGCGACCTCTGGTTCGACGTCGACAGTCCCGGCGACCTCTACCGACTTGCGAAGCAGTCTGACCTGTCTCCAGTGTTTGCGCAATTGCTTAAGCGTTCGCTGCCAGATATTTCGTGATGCGCTCAATCTGTTGAGTCACCGGCCCGCGATCTGGAGCGTCCGGTGATAGCTTGAGGTACATCTCGAGATCGGCGCGCGCCTGGCCGAAGCGGTTCGCCTGCGCCAGGCAGACTCCACGTTGCTTGTACTCATCCGGTGAGCCTGGATCGGCTTCGATTAGAAAGTTGAGCACCTCGATCGCTTTTAAAGGCTCGTGGCGCTGGAAGTACACCGATCGAAGATTGTTCAACATGCGGATGACGATGTGACGCTTCGATACGGGACTCAAGACGTTCGCATCGGCGGCGATGTCGAGACCTGTGATTTCTTTGGCGAGATCGTAACACTCGGTCTCGAATAGCAGCCGGCCGGAGTGGAAGGGATCGATGAACGCTGTTACCTCGGCATCCTCGTATTGCACGATGAAATGGCCCGGCAATCCGATTCCATGCACGGTGCGGCTAACGCGCCGGGCGATCTCCATGTAGACGACGGAGAGTGTTATCGGAATGCCAATACGCTTCGTGAGAACTTCGTTGAGACAGCTATTGGCCGGGTGATAGTACTCCTGCTGATTTCCCTGGAAGCCGAGCTCTTCGAACATGTACTCGTTCATTGTGTGAATGAACTCTTCGCCGTCGGCGGAAGGATTGAGGCGCTCGCTCAGCTCCCGGCCGTAGGAATCCAGGATCTCCACGAAGGACTCGGGGACGAGCTCGGGGTATTCGATGGTTGCGATTTGCAGAACCGCCAGATCCAACCCAGGGTCGCCCGGTCCGCCTTGCAGTAACTCGCGAAGCTCCTGCATTAAGGGCTTAGAATAGCACCGAATGCGAGGACTTGCGTGCTTTCTGGTGCTGACTTGTGGCCCGGTTCAATCGCAGACGGCGGATATCGTGCGGCGTGCTCCATCGCCCCAGAAGATAAGTGGCGCAGCGCTTCTCAGCGATGGCCGCGTTCTGACATGGGGCGACGGTCTTCACGCATGGACGATCCCGGATTTGAAGCGTAGCCAGCTTGCTTCCGGCGCCTTCGGAGAAGGTGGTTGTCTCGTGGATCTCGACGGCGATGGAGCGCAGGAGTTCGTCGGAAAGGAAGGTGGGCAGGAACTTGGGAAGCTCACATGGCGCACGCCCCCATTCAAAGAGCCGGTGGTCATCGACGACGAATTCGACACGCACGACTGCATTGAGGCGACGCTATTCGGGCGCAAGGGCGTTCTGGTGATTCAGCGTCATATGCAGGTTCGATTCTATGAACGCGCAGACAAGTCGCCGTGGCCGTTCCGCGAGATCTATTCGATCTACACTCCTTCGCGGCAGACGGGACTGCTGCTTCGCGACATCGATCGAGATGGCCGCATTGACATCGTGTGTGGCAATTACTGGATTCAGAGTCCGGAGCGCTTTGACCTTGCGTGGCACATATTCGCGATTAACACGTGGTTCGAAGAGGCGTTTTCGGCGACCCTTACCCACGCCTTCCTAGGGGACGATCTTTTCATCGCGCAGGCTCATATGGCCGACGCGAGGGCGGCGCTTTTCCGGCGACCGGCAGACACGAAGCTCTTGTGGACGGAGGAGAGGATCGACATTCCGCTTCATCGCGCCCATGCGGTCGCCGTAGTGGATAAGACGTTGTTTGTTGGCGAGAACAACGGCGCTGCATCACGCACGTTCGCGATGAGGGGCGGCGTTCCCGTGAAGGTTCTGGAGGGTGTCGATACGTTGGCGTTTGTACACGTGAAACCGGGTGTTTTGTCCGTGGGCCCGAGTCAGCTGGTTCTGTGGCGCTATCGGCGTAAGTAAGCGTCGTCGCCGCGCCGCCAGTCTTCCCTGACGGGCGCGAACAGATCTAGTGCGACGCTGTCTTCGAGAGCCTCGACCGAGTGAGGGACGTTCGAAGGGATCTGGAGCGAGTCGCCCGCTTCCACGATGAGTTCGCTGTCATCGAAGATGAAGCGAAGCCGGCCTTTCTCCATCGTCGTGATCTGTTCGTTTACGTGATGATGGCGCGGTACGACAGCTCCCTTCTTCAAGGTCAACCTCGACATGGTCATCTGGTCGCAATGGAGCGCCTGCCGGTCAACAAGCGGGTTCAAGGACTCGACCGGAATCTCGCTCCAACGGTGCAGTTTCATGGCGCGGGCATTGTATCATGAGGGTTACTCATGAAGCTCATCGTCACCGGCGGAGCCGGATTTATTGGATCGGCGTTCGTCCGCATGCTCGTGTCTACGGGACGTCATCGAGTGGTCAATCTCGACAAACTAACGTATGCCGGCAACTTGGACAATCTGGAGCCGATTGCCAGTAATCCCAATTACCGCTTTGTCCGGGGCGACATTGTCGATGCGGAGTTGATAAACACTCTCATCGAGGACGAAAGCCCTGACGCGATCGTCCATTTCGCGGCGGAGTCTCACGTCGACCGCAGTATCCTGAGTCCGTCGGCGTCCTTTGAGACCAATCTTCGCGGCACGTTCACATTGCTCGAAGCGGTCCGCAACCGCAAAGTTCCGCGCTATGTGCACGTCTCGACCGACGAAGTGTACGGGAGCCTCGAAGAACCGCTCGAAGCCAACGAGAGTTACCCGCTGAAGCCGAGCAGCCCATATTCGGCATCGAAGGCGGGGTCGGACCTTCTTGCGCTGTCTTACTTCACAACGTTCAAGTCCCCTGTGCTTGTGACGCGAGCCTCGAATAACTACGGACCGTATCAGTTTCCAGAAAAGCTGATTCCGCTGATGATCTCGAACGCGCTAGAGGACAAGAACTTGCCGATCTACGGCGATGGAATGCAAGTCCGCGACTGGCTCTATGTCGACGATCACTGCCGCGCGATTCTCTCTGTGCTGGAGAAGGGACGCGTTGGCGAAGTCTACAACGTCGGCGGCAGCCGCGCACTACCGAATCGTGAGGTTGTGCAGATGATTCTGAAGGCGACCGGCAAGCCGGATAGCCTGATGACAACGGTCACCGATCGACCGGGTCATGACCGCCGCTATGCTTTGACAAGCGAGAAGCTCGAGAAAGAGACGGGGTGGACTGCGCAAGTTCCGTTTGAAGAAGGTCTGCAGTCAACCGTCGACTGGTATCGACGCAACCGCGATTGGGTTGCTCGCGTGAAGTCCGGGGAATACCAGGACTTCTACAAGCTGAACTACACACGCTAGCTTGAGCTCCCCTGTCGGTTAGAGCGATGAGACTCCGGGCTCTCGCCCGGTGGTATCGATGAAATCGATACCGCAGGCTAAAAGCCTGCCCCACAAAATCATCCGCCTGAGAAGCTCCAAGGTTCGCCGTGTTTGAGCTCGTGGTAGGCGACGTCTTGGGCTTTGAGTTGCATTGAGGCGCGGAATTGGCGAGGGTCGGCGGAGTTGTCCGCGAACATATCGTAGTGACACGGTACTGCGACCTTCGGTTTGATCTTGCCAACGAGATCGGCGGCTTCCCAATGCGATAGGTTGTTGAACCCTCCGTTGATGCAGGTGATCACTGCATCGGGCTTGTGCTTTGTGACCCCGAGGAGGAGTTCCGTGTAATCGGTGTCTCCGGTGATGTAGATCTTCGGGCCTTTTCCAAACTGAACGACAAAGCCCATGTGGTTGATGTCGCTAGTGTCGGTGGGTAAGGCGAATGTCCCGTGGAGCTGAATGTCATTGTGCTCAATGAAGCAATCGGGCCAGGACGGTGTGATGCGACCGGATTCGACACCCTCCTGCACGTAGGTTTGACACGTGGGATGTGGTCCGATGAATCGCATCGTGTCTTTGTGACGGAGATGGCGAATTGTTTCAGGATCGGTGTGGTCCTGATGGTTGTGAGTGCAAGCGAAGACATCGACGTCGAGATCTCCGGGTTCGATCAGTACGGGAACACGGCGGCGCAAGTCGATGTTGTCGGGAAGTTTTGCGCAGCTATCCGTCAGGTAGAGATCCACGCTGAGCAATGTGCCTTCGGGCGATTTGAAGATATAGCCGTTCTGGCCGAACCACCACACCCCGACTGAGCCCTTCTCGACCGGGAAGGAGCGGATGTCTTGCATTAGGGACATGACTACATCATCGCCGTTGGAGGCGCCGGCTCACTCGGATCGCCCGGGTTGGCGAGCGGCGTTCGAATCAGGATGAACAAAATTAGCGCTAACACCGCGAGTCCGACTAAGAACGATGGATTCGGAAGAATCACCGGTACCGGCCAATCGAAGAAGCGGAAGGTGGCGATGACCAAGCCGACTAGCGCTTCGCCGGCGATCATGCCGGAGGCGCAGAGCACTCCGATGTTCTCCATGCGAGCACGTTGCGCTTCGTTAAAGTTGCCTCGATTGCGGAGCGTTTCCATCGCCCATTTGGCGATGCCGCCAACGAAGATGGCGAACGTTGTCGGGAAGGGGAGATACATGCCGACGGCGAATAGCATCGGGCTTTTCACTTGAACCATGATGAGCGCGATGCCGAGCGCCATGCCTGTGACGACGAGAGGCCATGGCATGTCGCCACCAACAATGCCTTGCGCGATCGAGGCCATCAGACCTGCTTGAGGGGCCGGCAGTTGACGGTCACCGAAGCCTGTTCCACCGGCCTTGAGATTGCCGACGTGGAGGACGAGTAGTGGGAAGTACATGACTAATGCCGAGATGATCACGGCGACAAGTTCGACGAGCTGAATGGTTCTTGGTGTACCGCCGAGAATGTAGCCGACTTTGAAGTCCTGGAGTAGCTCGCCAGCCACGGCGGAGGACACGCATACTACGGCGGCGACACCTAATATCGCGACGACTCCGGAGGTGCCCGAGACGCCGAGTCCAACCATTAATAATGCGGCGATGATGACGGTGGAAAGAGTTAATCCCGAGATCGGGTTATTGGATGAGCCGATGAAACCGACAAGACTGCCGGACACGGTCGCGAAGAAGAAGCCTGCGATCAGCATGACGAGCGTCGCGACGATTCCTGCTAGGATCTCGCCGGTGAAATAAATGTACAGAAAGCTCATCAGCACGGTGGTTACGGCGATCCATGCGAAGACTACCTTCGAACTCATGTATTGCTCGGTGCGACCAAGGTTCTTGGGGGCGCCAGTCTGCTTGAGTTCTGAGAAGGCGCGGCCTAGGCCTGCCGACAGGCTGCTGCGCATTCGGAACAACGTGTAAGCCGCGCCGACGAGCATGCCACCTACGGCGATTGGTCTTACGATGAAGCGCCATACGGTATTCGCTTGTCCGGTCCAGCCCGCTTCTTCGGATGCGCCGGCGGGGAGAAAGGCCTGAAGCTGGGGCCCGAGGAAATAGATGAGAAGCGGAACCATCATTCCCCATGCGAAGACTCCGCCTGCGAAGTTGAGCGAGGCGAGTCTTGGACCGATGATGTAACCGACGCCGATGTACGCGGGGCTCACTGTCGGCGCGGCTAGGATAGTGGCGCCTCCGGCTGGAACGGTGTTTGCGGTGCCGGGCGGTCCGAGGCGGACGGCGCTGGCTCCGAGGGAGCCGATGCGGAGGAGGAAGTCTTTGTCCTTAAGAAAAGCGCTGAAGTCGGCGAGCAGTTGGATTACGGCTCCGAAGCCCATGCAGTAGAAGAGATACTTTGCCGCGGTGGCTCCAGCTTGCCCGGCTTTGTGTATCTCGGCTGCAGCGGTCGATTCGGGGAAGGGCAGTTCGGGATCTTCGACCATCACGCGGCGCATCAGCGAAACGAATAAGACACCGAGGACGCCGCCGACTAGCATCAGCACGGTCGATTTCCAGTAGGCGTCGGGCGAGTCGAAGGAAGGCCAGGCTCCGGCGATCATGAAGGCCGGGAGAGTGAAGATGGCTCCGGCTGCAATGGATTCACCGATGGAGCCGGCAGTTCGCGCGAGGTTCTCTTCGAGGATGCTGCCTTTGCCGAGGACTCGCAGGACGGCCATGCTGATGACGGCGGCCGGATAGGTGGCGGCGATGGTGACGCCGGCGCGGAGTCCGAGATAGGCGTTGGCGGCGCCGAGGATGACGCTCAGCAGCAGTCCGATCAATACGGCTCGGACGGTGAACTCCTTCATCTGGATATGGTCAGGAACAAACGGCTGATGTTTGCGCGTGTTGACTTCCATGTCGGTCACATGATAGCAGCGGGTTATGAGCGGAGTTGCGGACTGTGCATGGATGTGGCGTGGTGCGCGCTGGGTATGGGACCAGTCATGACGGCGTCTAGTTGGCGTTTGAAGAAGGCAGCGGTGGGTTCGTTTTGTAGTTCGTCTTCTTTGTCTGTCTCGTCTTGGCTCTGAAGGACTTGGATCTCTTTCCAGGCCTTTTCATAGGCTCGGCGGAGTTGGGCTGCGTGGCGGACGAGCATGCGGTAAGACTTCGATTCTGCGACCTCGGCGTAGGCGGCGTCGATGGCGTCGGGTGTGCCGGCTTCTTCGTGCTGCTTAATGGCCTTCTTGAATAGCGCGGCTTCCATGGCTTCGATGCGGCGGAGACGCCAACGGGCAGCAGCCATTTCCTGGACGAGTTCACTTTCGAGGTCGTCAGCGGGCTTGAAGCGGTTGATGAGCGAGACTTCGAGTTTGTCGTAGGCTTCCTGCGATTCGTGCGGAAGGACGACCCGGCTACTGGTGAGTCCGTGAAGCTGTGAACGATTTGATGATGGTTTGATCTGTAAAGTACTTTGCATTGTAACGTTATAGTGGTCGGTTTGCGCCCTGTAGTTAATGTCAGAAATGGGTAAATCCAAGCCGGCGCCGAGGCCGCGTTTGCGCTCAGTCGACCGAGATCAGTTCGTGCTTCGGGCGATGGATATCGAGCAGTTCATCCCCGACGATCATGCGGCTCGAGCTCTCTGGGAGTTTACCGGCCGCCTCGACCTGGCTAAGTTCTACGAGCCGATGAAGGCGGTGGAAGGCCATCCCGGACAACCAGGGAACAATCCGCAATTGTTGATTGCTCTGTGGCTGTACGCTTACAGCCGAGGCATCGGGAGCGCTCGTGAGATCGAGCGGCAATGTGAATACGAACCCGGCTTTGAGTGGCTCTGTGCATTGGAACCAATCAATCATCATTCCCTTTCCGACTTTCGTGTCGAATACGACGAGGCGCTCACCGAACTGTTTACGCAAGTGCTGGGCGTGCTCAGCGCAGAGGGACTCATCACACTGGAGCGCATGATGCATGATGGAACCCGGATTCGTGCTTCGGCCAGCGGCAATACCTTCCGGTCGGAGAAGACGTTGCGTGAACATCTGGACCAAGCGCGAGAGCAGGTCCGCGCTATGGGCGATCCTAAACAGGACGCGGGCAATGCTCGCAAAGCCGCAGCCCAGCGCCGCGCCAAACGGGAGCGCGAAAGCAAACTCGAGGCCGCTTTGCAGCAACTGGAGCAAGTTCGCCAGGAGCGCGGCCGCAACCGGAACGAAGCGCGGGCCAGTGAGACCGATCCAGAGGCACGCGTGATGAAGCGGAACGGGGGTGGATTCGAACCCAGCTACAACGTTCAGATTTCAACGGATGCAGCGGCTGGCATCATTATCGGGCTGGATGTGACCCAAAGCGGCGCCGATGCGCCGCACCTGCAGGCTGCGGTGGAACGGGTCAAGGAAACGTTCGGAAAGGCGCCCGATCAATTACTGGCCGATGCCGGCTACATCAGCAGTGAAAACATCATCGCCCTTAACGGCAAAACCGATCTTATTGGTCCCCTGCAAGTAGCCAATCCGGCGCGTTTAGAAGGCCAGCGCAAACGATATGGTGTGGCACAAGAATTTGCCTCTGACAAATTCACCTTCGTGGCCGAACTGAATAGCGTCCGTTGTCCCGCTGACCAACTGCTGCCCTACTATCGAATTGCTAATGCCGCCAGCGGCGTCGTGCGCGAGTACAAGGCCAAAGCAGACGTATGCGCGGCCTGCCCGTTTAAGCCGCAGTGTTGCCCGCAGACTGCGACCCGCACCATCCGAGTGTTGGAAGATGACCCGAAGATTACGGCATTCCGCACCAAGATGGAAACACCGGAGAGCGCCGAAATCTATAAGCAAAGATCGCAGGTTGCTGAGTTTGCCAACGCTTGGTTGAAAGAAAAGATCGGTCTGCGTCGTTTCCGAGTTCGGGGTCTTCGTAAAGTCAGGCTGGAATCAGTCTGGGCCGCTCTCACTTACAACATTCAGCAGTGGATCCGCCTGCGATGGCGGAAGCAATTAAACGCAGTCGCCTAAAGCTTGATCGTCATCCTCTGAAACCGCTCAATGAGGCTAAAAACGAGGCTCTACGCAGGTTTCACGGCGGTATCGCCCTCTCTCTCGTGAAATCAATTCGCAGCAAACTAAAATCATTTGTCGTTATCTCGCTTTCCCAAAACCACCATTCGTTCACACCTTCCGTGCTTGAGGCTGTTCTGTGACGAGATGGCTTTACCTGCGGCGGTGATGGGTCCGTTCGATTTGGCTCCGTTGGCTCGTGATGTGGCTGCGTTGGGCATTGGTGTCTCCTTGTTTTTAGCTTGGCATGTGGGTAGGTGGGTTTCGATGGATTTTGGCGTGGTTTTGTTGAAAATGCAGGGAGAAAGAAATTTTTGAGATCTGTCAACAAGGTTCCGAGACCCTCCGGGTCTCGCAGTGGCGGGGATGAAAAGAACACAACGGCGAGAAAATAAGCTAAGTCGCCCCGCGAATGGAAGGCCGGTAATGCGTTGGTGTTAATAGCCCGACTGTCAATATGGCCGGGGACGTTTTTCTTCGGAAGTAGCGACTGTTGTCCCGCCGCCGGCGGTGAACACGTGTAGGATTGTCGAGATCTGTAGCAGCGTCCCTTCGCGCGGCGGCCGAGAGGACAACATGGAACCAGAATACCGCCGTTGTTGTGGCATTGACGTTCACAAGAAGAGCATCAGTGTTTGCGTGCTGCCGCCCGTGGGCAGCCGGTCAATTCCCCTCAAAGAAGAGAAGTTTCGGACGTTTACACGAGATCTGAAACGATTGCGCGGCTGGCTGCTGAATTGTCGCGTGACGGAAATCGTAATGGAATCCACCGGCCAATATTGGCGGCCGGTGTGGAACGTTCTCGAAGAAGCGTTTCCCAACATGATGTTGGTGAATCCGCTCTATGTGAAGGCGTTGGCTGGTCGCAAGACCGATCGGCTCGACGCTAAGTGGCTCGCCACCCGGCTGGAAAGGGATGACTTGAGGGGCAGTTTTATTCCTCCGCGCGAGATCCGCGAGTTGCGAGACTTGACACGATTGCGCGTGCACTGGTTGGAGGACCTCAACCGAATCAAGAACCGGATTGGACAGCTTTGTGAAGCGGGCAACATCAAAATATCGAGTGTTGCCAGCGATCTGTTTGGCCTCAGCGGCCGACGCATGCTAGCCTCGCTCGTCGAGGGCAATCGTGACGCTGGTTGGATGGCCGATTATGCATGTGGGACATTACGCGGCAAGAAGGCGCAACTCGAGTTGGCTTTACAAGGTACGTTCACCGTCCACCAACGGTTGATGTTAGCGCGCATGCTGGGACAACTGAGCGATCTGGAAGTACGGTTGGCGGATTTGACAGCCGACATTGAGCAACGCGTCGCTGGTTACGAAGAACTGCTGACTCGAATCGCGACGATCCCTGGTCTGGATCGTATTTCGGCGTGGACAGTCTTAGCCGAGATTGGCACGGATATGCAAATATTCCAAGATGCAGAGCATTTGGCGAGTTGGGCGGCATTGTGCCCAGGCAATCGCGAAAGTGGAGGCAAGCGGATCAGCGGCAAAACCCGCAAAGGCAATCGTTACCTGCTACGTGTTCTATGCCAAGCGGCTTGGGCGGCGAGCCACAAGAAGGACTCGCATCTTTCGGCGCTGTATCGTCGCGTGCGGACTCGCCGCGGCGAACAGAAGGCCATCATGGCTGTCGCTCATCAACTGATCATCATCATCTTTCACATTGTTCGCGACGGTAGTATTTACCAGGAACTCGGCGCAAGTCATTACGATCAACACAACAAGCCGAAGGTAACCCCATAGTCTCCAGAAGCTTGGTTATTACGTGACGCTTCAACCGATCGAAGCGCCCGTTCCCATCGAACCGATTCCCCTCGTAGCCGCTTCCACAACGGAATCAAGCCAGCACCGCAAACGGGTCGACCTTGCAAGTGTTCTGAACGGGGCATTCCATGCGCCCATAACCGTCGTTCAGAACTCGCGAACAAATCGCCAGAAAATTCAGAGAAACCTGAGGGTTCTGCACGCGTATACCCTGAAACCGCGTAGGTTTAACCGCAGAGTTTTTCGTAGGAATGACTTGCAAAAGTCGGCGCAAATGGGTTGATTTCAGTAGCAGTGTGTGCCTGGGGGCGCAAACTACGCTGAAATAATCGTGCTGAGGGATTTTGGACATGTCTTCGGCCACGCCGCGACTTGGACTACGGAAGCGGGACAGGGAGTTTGTTGGTCTTAACTGGCGAGTTTCAGGATTTGATCGACGGTTAGAGCCAGAACGCCAAACATTAGATGAGCCATGACCTTTGCTGGACCGCGAACGCGAACATTGCGCGCTCCAAACTCATCCTTCAGCCGCGCATAGACGCGCTCCACTGCAGTTCGTTCCCGATAGCGATCCTGTTGCGCCCAAGTCAGCTGCGGGGTTTGCTTTGCCGGAAACACTTTAGGAAGGATCGATTTCGACTTGCCTGCCCGGCGAGCGTGTGGCTGTACGATAGGCACGTGTCCCAGACTGCGTGAATGCTCCAACACAGCGCCAGCATCATAGGCCGTGTCCATTAAATCGTAGAGCGAAGTAACCCGCTTATACGTCATCGTCATCAAAGGAATAGCGACATTGACGTCATGAACATTGGCGCCGGTCAGAATCGCGCTGATCGGAATTTGTCCATCCGCTACGTCGGTATGGAGTTTAAACCCACGCCAGTATTGCTGGTTTCCATCGGACGATGTCTTGACTCCGATGGCGCATTGACCAGACAAACCCGCCAACATCGCGGGTAAGTTCATGTGTCGTTGTCGTTCGATCAACGTTCCTCGTTCGGCTGCCTTGGCTTGCTTTGGCTTCGGGCTGCGTTTTTTCTTCTTGCAGGGTTCCGGTGACGGACCGGGGAATCGTTCCCGCGCCACGATGGCTGTCGAGTCACGCGAGATATGTCCGATCAATCGTTGTTTCTGGGTCGAACGGATCAGCGTCTTGTGCAGTTTCTGTGGGTAGTTCCGTGCTGGCAAACTCGGCGAAAGCGCGGGAGAATGTGGACTCATGAGGCAGTTGGCTGGCTTGATTCCAGCCGCACAGCCGGCGCAATTGCGCATTATTGCCGAGTCCTCGATCAACTGACGCGTTATGGAGAGATTGTAAATCGCCTTGGCAATGAAGGCGGCTGCCAAGGCGCTGCGGTTTCACAAGGACGGCCCAGGCTCTGCCTTCCGCCGATCCAAGGCCCAAATGGTGTCATTGCCAGCACCCGCACCAATAGTTGAGCTTTCGGGCTGAGTGAGCCCGTTTCTTCTGCTAGCACTGGAAACAGCGAAGTTTGCAGTACGTGCGCGAAGTTCAGGATCTGTTGTCGAAGTGTTGTAATCTGCATGAGGACTCCCGAAGGTCTTTTAGCGTGAGAACTTCAGGATACTTCGCGCGAGCCCTCTATTCAAACAGAAACCCTACCCAATGTTTTAATTCAACCATTTATTTTGCAAGTCCCTCCTGTGATTGTATGTGTGCGCTGCAGCGTGGGCGAGATAAAATCCCGCCCAGGCGTTCTGGAGGCGCCGCTGCAGTATGGAAAAGTATATCGGTTGCGACATGCACAAGAAATACTCGGTGTTTGTCACCCTGGATGAGAAGGGACGGTTAGAGCCTGCCGTCAAAGTCTCGAACGACTTACTCGAGTTGCGCGCCTATCTGGCAACCCTACCGAGTGGAGCGCCCGTCGCGGTGGAAGCCACGGGGAGTTGGTACTGGTTCGTGGATGAGTTGGAAGCAGCCGGGCTGGAGGCCCGTCTGGTCAATCCGCTCGAAGCAAAGAAGCGAATGCCCGGCACCAAGAAGACTGACCCTGGCGATGCTCGCGGGCTAGCCATGCTCCTGCGCAATGGAACGCTACCAGAAGTCTGGATCCCATCGGCACAATTGCGCGATCTGCGTGGGTTGTTGCGGACGCGGTTGAGTCTTCGACGGCATACGACGACTTTGAAGAACCGAATTCACGGCGTGATTCGACGCTATGGCCAATACGAGCCGGGAGAGCCAAAAGACCTTTTTGTTGGCAAAGGGCGCGTGCAATTAGCGGTCTATATTGGCGCATTACCCCAAGAAACGCGGCTGTCCACACGGCACGAGTGGCAACTGGTGGATGAGTCGAAGCGCATATCCAGGCTCTCGAAACACGAATCCGCCTGGGCATCGGACAAACTCGGATGGGTGCGCTTGCTCAAGACTCTGCCCGGCGTAAGCAACATTTTGTCCGCCACCATCTTTCTTGAGATCGGAGACGTCGAACGTTTTCCCACACCGGCGCATTTGGCCAGCTATGCCGGGCTGACACCTACCGTCCAAGCGAGCGGAGGGAAGGTTCGCCTGGGCAGAACATCGCCTGTGGCCAATCACTACTTGAAGTGGGCATTGGTGGAAGCAGCCAATTGTATCGTGATGCGCAACAATGCTATGCAGGCAGCCATGTTGTTGCGCTCTACGAGCGGCTGCGAGCGAGAAGAATCACGGCAAAGCAGCCGTGGCTGTGGCTCGCCATTTGGCAGAAGCCAGTTGGTGGATGCTCACAAAAAAACAAGCTTATCGAGAGCCGGCGCCGGCTTCGATGCCTTCGTCCAATACCGGGTCAGCGCGGAATTCCTCTAGCGGACCTAAGCTGTTTGTGTGATTGCGAAACCCGGGACGAAGCGATGCTCATGCTCCTTGAGGGCGGATAGATGACTGAGCGACGAAGACGTCGAAGTAGAGCGTCCGGACGAAAGAACCTTTTTCGAGGAGGTGCAAATAAATAGTTAGAACTGGGGC
>CAWJQP010000053.1:0-19503 GCA_963844855.1 Bryobacteraceae bacterium | reverse complement strand
GTTCCGGAATGGCCGTGATCCGTCGATAAGAGTAGCGGGCATGAGTTAAAGGCAATGTTGACGGGCAAGGGAAGGTAATCGGAATGGCACCCGATGGGTGCATAATTGCTTATCCGATGAGCCTCCCTGGAAAACGGAAGCCTTCTCCGGCCGAAGGCGAACTGCTGTTCGATCTGGATCCCGAGCCACTGGAAGAACGCTTGACGGCGTATGCGGGGATTCCACTGTTTGTGCAGGCGATGCGGTCGCTGAATCTCGGTCCGAACGTGAAGCAGCGTGTGCAACTGAAGCAGCGCCAGCGTGGATTTGATGAAGCGACATACGTAGACAGTTTTCTGGTATTGAACGCGCTCGGTGGGGATTGCCTGGAGGACTTTGACCGGCTCCGGGAAGACGCCGGCTTGAAGGAGATGCTCGGACATGAATTGCCGAGCCCGGAGGCGGCGCGCAAGTTCCTGTACCAGTTTCATGACGAGCAGGAGATAGAACGGGCACAGGCGGAGTTGCCGGTGGGACAGGTGAGTTACATTCCAGTGTCGGGCTGCTGGGGCAGTCAAAACGGCCAAGGAACGTATTGCGAACAATGAGACGCCGAGGCTTGCCGTAACGCAGGCCGAGCTCTGCATTGGTGCTCAAACGAGCCCGTTTCTCCAGTGTGGTCCCGGGTCGAGTGGTCAAGACAGTGGTGACGGAGGCCTGTAATGCAGGCAGTCCGATCCCGTTTAGGAGAGTGCCGATATCTACGATCCGGACGGCGAGCTCTCGGCTTTCATTACGGAGGAGTATGCCACGCAAGAGAAAGAGCAAGCAGCTGGCAACGGCATTACCTGTTTTGAATCCGGATGCCGCCGGCGTTGATATTGGGGCCACAGAGATATATGTGGCCGTTTCGCCTGAAAGGGATGCCCGCCCGATACGTTCATTCGAGACATTTACAGAAGAGTTGATGGCCCTTGCCGATTGGCTGCAGCAGTGCGGGATCCGTACTGTGGCGATGGAATCGACAGGAGTTTACTGGATTCCGCTGATGCAGATCCTAGAAGCACGCGGGCTCGAGGTTTACCTTGTGAATGCACGGTACGCAAAGAACGTTCCCGGCCGCAGAACGGATGTATGCGATTGTCAATGGCTGCAGTACCTGCATTCCGTCGGCCTGCTCCGTGCGTCGTTTCGGCCCGCCTCCGAGGTGTGTGCTGTTCGTTCGTTGCTGCGCCACAGACAGACTCTGGTAGATCTTGCCAGCCACCATGTACAGCACATGCAGAAAGCGCTGGACCAGATGAATCTACAATTGCATCACGTCATCAGCGATCTGACAGGTGCGACTGGGTTGGCTATCGTGGATGCGGTCCTTGCGGGCGAACGTGACGTCCATAAATTAGCGGATCTGCGCAATGTACGTATCCGCGCATCCAGAGAAACGATTGCCAAAAGCCTAGTAGGCGATTATCGGCCCGAGCACCTGTTTACGCTTCGACAGTCTGTGAACCTATATAGGGTGTATCAGAAGCAGATCGCAGAATGTGAGGCAGAGATTCAAGGTTTCCTAAAACACTTGGAAACGAAAGCAGACCCTGCGGCACAACCTCTGCCACCCGCCAAGGAGTCCGTCAAGAAGTGCAAAGTGATGCCCCCGGCGACAGCAATGTGTCTACGTGAGGAAGGTTACCGCGTGCTCGGAGTTGATTTGACAACGATTCCTGGCATCAGCGTCTTACACGTACAGGCGGTAATTGCCGAAGTCGGTCCTGATCTTTCGAAATTCAGCAGCGCAGCCGCATTCAGTTCCTGGATGGGGCTCTGTCCCGACAATGACATCAGTGGAGGCAAAGTCTTATGGAGGGGAACCAGAAAAGTTAGAAATCGTCTTGCCCTGGCGTTAAGAATGGCCGCCCAATCGCTGCAAGGTAGCCAATCCGCTCTGGGCGAGTTCTATCGTAGAATGCGAGCTCGACTGGGCGCTCCCAAGGCAATCACCGCAGCCGCTCATAAGCTTGCACGCATTATTTATCACATGCTCACTACCCGCGAGAGTTATGACGACGGCATATTTTCACGTCTAGAAGCGAGTTGCCGGAGACGCACAGAAAACCGCCTCAAAGCACAAGCTAAGGCGCTCGGATTCACTCTTATGCCCAATACCGCGTGCGGCCAGTGAAGAAGAGTTCCTTAGGAGCGGAGAGCGCGGCATTGCGCGCGTTGGCTCAGGTCAATGGCGACCTGGTGCGCGAGATTGGACGTCGTTGCCCGGATCAGCGAATCGCGACCATCGACTTGGATGGGACGGTGATCGAAAGCTTCAAACGCGAAGCGCGGAAGACGTACGAGGGAACTACAGGGTATCAACCAATGCTGGCGTTATGGGCGGAGATGGACCTGGCGGTGGCGGATGAATTTCGCGATGGTAATGTACCGGCTACCAAGGCGTTGTTGCCGGTGGCGCAGCGCGCGTTTCAGGCGCTGCCAGATTCAGTGAATGAGTTTTACTTCCGCGGCGACTCGGGCTGTTGGGAACGGACACTGGTGAATTGGCTGCGAGAGGAGAACCGCGTCGAAGGGCCGGATTACATTTGCGATCAGCGTTCGGATGACAGCGTCGCTGAAGCAGCACATTGGGCGAGTAACAGAAAGTTTGTGGAAGCCCTATCGCGAAGATACCGATATCGTGAGCGAGTGCGTCGATCTGCTCAACTACTGGCCCGAGGAAGAAGACCGGCCGGAAGGTGCAGGGCCACTGCGTTATGTGGCCATTCGCGTCCGAAAGCGGCAGGGAGATCTGTTTGCCGACGGGGCAACCGCAAAACACTTTGCGGTGGCGACAAACGAGTGGGACTGGAACAGCAGGAAGCTGCTGGAATGGCATCGGGAAAAGGCAGGTTCAATTGAAGCGCTGCACCATGTGCTGAAGAACGAGTTGGCGGCCGGAGTGATGCCGTGTGGCCGATTCGGCGCCAATGCGGCTTGGCTGCGTTTTGCTGTGCTCACCCATAACGTGCTGACGGCTCTGAAGAGGATCGCACTACCGGAACCGTGGTTGCGGGCGCGGCCGAAGCGGCTGCGGTTCCAAATCTTTTGTTCCCCGGGCAAGTTGGTTCACCATGCCCGCCAAGTGTTGCTGAAGGTCGGCCGGTTGCGCGAGCAACTCGCCGAGTGGGCAGCGGCCTTGCGGATGCTGCCTGCCACAGGCTAAAAACCATCCTTACGGACGGATTTCTGAAGCGCAGTTTTCGGCTGTCGGACGTGTGTCTTCACCACGTCTGGCCACTGCCGGATGACCGCATCTTTGCGGTCCAGAGACGCGACAGCGGGCAAACTCTCAGCCACAGACCTCGATCCGGTAATTTTTCATTCGACATTGCAGTAATCAGTGCTGCATCTCGCCCGCCCCTTTTGCTATGGACGGATTACGGGAATGGCTTTCGCGACTTAGTCCCGAAGTGGGCGTTGTGTGTATAACCGGGTAGTGGTGGAGCGTTGCCATGGCATTGTCTGCTTCAATGGCCATAATGTGAATTGCAGGGCTCTGTTGCATTAACGATCAGAATGCAAGGACATTGCTCCAGATCGCGGCCAGTGTACGACCGCGAGGGGATGACGGCCAGCAGCTTGAAAGATGGCACCCGCGAGTGGATGACTAGCAGGAGACCGACATCGCCAGCTGTATGGCTGAGCACGCCTGCCAGAATAACCACCGGCGTAAGCAGCTTCTTAGATGTAACATGCAGCAATACTTTTAACGCGGCGGCAATGAACCCGCTCCGCTCCGCTACTCCGACGCCCAGCATCGCAACAAGTACAAGACCGAGCGGAGGAAATGCGAGGAATGTGGGCACCATCGTAGCGAGGAAGTTAGCAAGTGCCGGACCCGTAAGCAGGTTGTTAATCGTGATCGGCTGGTTTGTACGAGGATCAACGTCACTAAAGTGCCCAGTAGCGAGAACCGCCGAAGATATCCACACGACAAGCAAGAGCACGACAAATAGGGCTGCCGGATCCGGCAGCCTGTTGCCAAGCCGCTCGACGGCGTTCATCGTTCGTTCGAGAAAGTACCGCAACATGGTTGGTTTCGTCACTTCGTCGGACCCACGGGCCATACCGTTCATGCTTCACAACCGAGTGCAATCCAGCGTAGCCGTATCCCGGTCGCGGCTGTGGAAACGCACGTGCAAAGTGTGCCTTCGGTAAATTCATCCCAAAACATCGCTACAGGAAGTACCGTTAAACAGAATGCAGAGTATTTTTAGCCGACCGTCGCGGCGATGACGATTACGTCGTCCCGTCAACATCCGTGCGCCGCGCTTTCCGAAATACTCGGCAGCTTTGTCAAAATGCTGGTTCTGATACGCTTCAATGCCGCGAGCCAGCCCTGCTTCAGCGCTAAGCTCCTCAGAGGTCATTCGTCAATTTCATCAAACTTCTCGGTCCTGAGCAGGTAACGGACCGACTACTGGCCGTTCGCGCGCGTAGGAGACTCCAGGGGCGTCCGGACGGTGAAAACCTATCCGCTGACTCGATGTGGCTAGGCGATTCATACGGTTCGCTTTGACCATGGTGCCCACTCGTACGTCAACCGTTTCTGGTTATGAAGCAGCTGCTGAGCTTCCTCCCAATCAATTGTGGAATTGTTGCGTTCGGAGGCTCCATCTGTCGACCAAAACTCCGTTCGCGTCCACGCTGACTGGGAATCCGAAATCCAGATCTCTTCCTTGAAGCGCCCTTCGATGACGTTCTCCGTTAGCCAATTAAAAGTCTCTGCTTCCTTCTCCGCCGTCTCATCGCAGGCATCGCATCCGCACGCGGGGAAGGCGCGTGTGGCCCGGTGCCCGAAGCGGACGTGGAGTCCAGGGAAGGCGGAGAAACTAATAGCAACAGGTGCTCCATCGATCTGTCGGGGCGTAAGCTTAACAGTCGGGCGTGCCACTGCGTTGAATCGTGTCTCAAGGTATGGGTCGACGCCATACGCTTCGACCCGGTCAACATCGAACTCGAGTTCCAACCTGTGCAGTAGCTGTGCCGCAATTGTGTGCAGAGGCGCAAACCTTTCGGGGTTTGTGACCCGTGAGTACGCTTCTCTAGGCGGACCGTCGGCTCCCCAGCGATCGTTATCCATAGGCCGGCAAAGACACAGCTCAACTGTTGAAGAGTTGAACTAGCCACCTCCTGTACATCGTGACACACGCGCGAAACCGTGCTGCTACGTGCGTAGGAAGCGCAGTTAATGCAGCTTGTGGTAGACGAAGGCTAGTGCGCCTGATTTGACGAAATTGCGAATATGCTTGTTCGAGAGCGGCAGCAACCCGGGGGAGCTTGGTGCATAGGCTGAAGGGATGCCTCCACGAGTATCGTTCAAACGCCTGATTCTTGATCCTGATGTCCATGCTGCAGCCGCTGCACTCGGTCGAAAAGGCGGACCGGCCAGGGCCAACGTGGCTATTTGCCAGTGAACTTAGGCGTGCAACTTGCATATAACGCGATACGTGCGACGCCTTATTTCAATTTTGGTCCTACTTGGAACGCTTTGTTGTTTCACTCTGGCATCTGATCCCAAATCGGCACAAGTTGACCGCCAGCAGCTACGCGAAGCGGCAGAGCGGTTCGTCCGTGATCAGACGGGTTTCGTTCCCGATCTCCGCTCAACGTCTCCGCCAGTCTCTGAGCAAAGGGGTTATAACCCGAGGGTTGGCAGAAGTTGCGTAACGTGCGAACGAGACAGAAGCGGTCGCATCCGAAGAAGCCCAGCAGCACGCGCGGACTTCCGGCAGGACAATCCATGTCCGGTAACTGGACGCACGAAGGGGGCGTGTACTGGATACGTTATCGACCACATTGTTCCGTTGAAGCGCGGCGGGGCTGACAATCCCGAGAACATGCAATGGCAGACTAAGGCTGAAGCGACGGCAAAAGATCGGTGGGAATAGATGCTACAGGATTGGGGTGAGAACAGACCCATGGTTAGCACCATTTCTGAAGTCGTTATAGCGATCTCAGCGTTGCTGTTGGTTTCTCAAATCCACTGGTTGCTTTCGTGAGACGCCACCCTATACGCGAATCAGCAAATCGAACATCAAGAAGCGAAATCATGAGTGTCACCTGATGTTCTGGTGATTCGTATGGCGGCCTGCTAATAGTTTTCTTTTAAGTAAGTCTCGATGAGTGTCTTATCTTCTGCGCTCACAGTCTGATACCACTCCAGCGTTTCTGTGAGTGCACTGGTATACTTAGGATGCGATCTGACCATCGTTCGGACCCATGACGTAGACTTTCCCGCCGGGCTTCTCTCTGCCAACGTGATATTTGTCGCTGATTTGGGCAACGTCAATCATGGTCGGAGTCTATCACCAAGAGCCCTCGCAGCCGCCAGCGTGACCCCCGGGTTGGAGACGGGGCGGAGGCGTGCCGCGGTTTCCCCAATACCTTCCTCGCGAGTAGCCATGTAGCTGTCGAGTCATCAGGTATAACGATCAGCTTACGCGGATGACGTTGTCCCAGTGCATCTTTACGAGCTGCTCACACTGTCCCTGATGAATCGTGCCCCTCAACTGCTGTGCAAACAATACAAAGGCGGCGTTGATCTCCGCTCGCATGGGCGGGAAGTGCACGCGATGATCAAAGCCGGTCATGTCCGCATTCCGCATGCCCATTGCTGCCCTTCACATGCTCCAGCATCAATCCACGAGGTCTCTGTGAAAACGCACCGCTGCGCCAGGCTGGTTAGAATCAATGGACCATGACCCAGCACAGTGCCTTCCTGATTATTGTTTTGACAGCATGCGTAAATGCGTATGGTCTTCCGAAGGTGGTCATTTTCGCCACGGGAGGAACGATCTCTGGCCGGCATGATCCAGCACGCGGCGGTTACATGCCCGCAGCTACCGGAGAGGAACTCGTTGCCGCCGTGCCGAAGCTAAAAGAGATTGCCGAAATTCAAGTAGAACAGGTCGCCGCAATCAACAGCGCGGACATGACTCCCGATATATGGATCAAACTCGCGAACCGTCTGCAACGCGTACTAGAAGATCCCGGGATATCGGGTGCTGTCATCACGCACGGTACGAACACCATAGAGGAAACCGGGTATTTTCTCGATCTGGTCCTAACGGGTTCCAAGCCTGTAGTCCTGGTCGGAGCGCAACGGCCCGCGTCAGATCCTTACAGTGACGGGCCACTTAACCTCCTGCAGGCCGTTGAAGTGGCAGTTCACGCTGACTCACGCGGCAAAGGATGCTTAGTCGTAATGAATGGAACCATCAATGCTGCTCGTGACGTCACGAAGGTACACTCGAACCGCGTCGAAACTTTTCAAAGTCTGGAGTTCGGCCCGCTCGGCGTGGTCGATCGAATGGGAGTGAAGTTCTACCGCGTTCCGCTACGGCGACAAACGATCCCTATTAAGGGTGTCACGTCGCTGCCGCGTGTAGATATTGTCGCCAGTTATGCCGGGGCTGACGGTGAGATCGTGCGCTCCTTGATCACAGCCGGAAAGGCGCAGGGAGTAGTGATCGCCGCGTTTGGCGCCGGCACAGTGACTGGCTCAATGTTCGAGGTAATAAAAGAGGCTCGTGCTAAAGGTGTTCCGGTAGTCATCACCGGCGCACCTACGGGACGTATCATTCCGGCCTCCGCAACGCCAGGATCGGTAATTATGACTAAGGGAATCGGCTGCGTATTCGCGGACTATCTGACTCCGCAGAAGGCGAGGATTCTGTTGATGCTCGCAATAATGCAGACACGGGAACCCGCAGCTTTGCAGGCATACTTCGACAGGTGATCGCTAATGCGAGTCGTCGTTGTTGCATTGAGGTTCGTGCCACTCCGTCGGTTTGCGCCTGCGACACGGCGATTGCGGAAAATGACGCACAACGCGAAATCCTCATGCCAATTGGTATGCATGTAGAAACGAAAGACCCGCCATTGAAGATCCAGCCAAACCCGCATCGACAGCCGAACTTCGCAGCGAAGGTCGCTTAGCCCGAATCGCGAAGGCACTCGTCTCCGGCGCCTCCGTGACCGAGATCGCCGAAGACGAAGGCATCGGCCGCACCCTCGCCTCACGCGAAGCCAACTCGCCCGAATACCGGCAACTCGTTGCGGAGTTCGTAAGCGACGAACGCGACGAGATGTGCGCGTTGTTTTACCGATCGCTTCAGATCATCGAGCACGCGCTCATCGCTAGCGTGAGCAGATGACGAAGGGCAGATCATGCAGGAACGCTTGTCTAGAAAGCTGTAAAGGCCAGGATTTCGATATCAATCTTGCTCTCGGTCAGGTGTCGGAAGTGGTGGAGGTCACGGGAAATGCGGCAAACGAATCGGCTACCTGCCGTTAAACGGTCGAAACTTTCTTCAGCTGGTCGCATTGAGCCCCAACGTGAGTTACGGCTTTGGCGCAGGGGGATCGACTGGTACTCAGGGCGGAACGCGCTCGGCTACGATGATCTCCGTTGCGGGGCAACGAGCGGCGTTTAACCACTTCACGCTCGACGGTATCGAGAACCCGGCGTGTACAGCTTCCCTTCACTTCCTCCCGGACTGTATGAACTGCGTGTAGAGAAGCAGGGCTTTCATGCAATTGTTTAGTATTTACTGGGGTTGACAGGGAAACAGTCCCGATAACCTATGATAGTGTATTGCCGAATTGCTATTTCCTGCTTTAGGTAGGTACTCGGCCATGTCTTCACCTGTCGCCAGCCACCGCAACCGTCTCTGTAGCCGGTTCCTCGCCGGTTTTCTTCTGCTTTACCTCTGGTGTTCCCTGCCCTTGTCGGGACAACAAAATACGGCAACTATCCTCGGTACGATAGAGGATCCTTCGGGCGCTTCGATCGCCGACGCACGCGTGACGGCGACTGAGGAGTCGACAGGCCTTTCCCGTTCGGCATCCTCTGCTCCCGATGGGTCGTTCACCATCCCACTCCTGCCGATCGGCCGTTATCGAGTGTCTGCCGAGGCGAGCGGATTCAAGACTTTCGTTCAGACGGGCGTCGTTCTACAGCTCAATCAAAATGCCCGCCTTGTTCTTGCCATGCAGGTCGGTAGCGTTTCTGAGCAGGTTCAAGTAGAAGCGACTGTACCGTTGGTTGATACCGTCTCTTCTGCAGGCGGCGATGTCGTGGAACAGCGTAGAATCTCCGAACTCCCGCTGAACGGTCGAAATCCGCTGCAACTCGCCACGTTGTTGCCAGGCGTGACCGTGTCGAGCAACCCCACCGCGCTCACCGGGGGCGACCGCGCGGGCAATTTCGTGAACGTCAACGGGTCGCGTCAAAACGAAACGGACTATCAGATTGACGGGATGCGATTTGCCGGCTCATATAACAACTCCGGATTGAACTATCCCTCTCCGGACGCGTTACAGGAATTCAAGCTGATCACCAACTCGTACAGCGCCGAGTATGGATATTATGCCGGCTCAATCTTTACTGCTGTCACGCGATCCGGTACCAACTCTCTCCATGGCACGCTGTGGGAGTTCTTCCGGAACGATAAGCTGAATGCCCGCAACTTCTTCGCGGCGACAGTGCCGATTCTTCGCCAAAATCAATTCGGCGCCAGCGTCGGCTTCCCGATTTTGAAGAACAAGCTGTTCGGCTTTGTTTCCTATCAGGGGTTGCGAATTCGAGGGACATCCATTGCTTCTTCCTTCCCGCTGACGGCCGCCGAGCGACAAGGCGTATTCGGCACTCAGATCATCGACCCGCTCACGCGACAACCATTTCCGAACAACACCATTCCGAGCAATCGGATCAACCCGGTCTCCGCCAAGTTGCTGAATGACTTTATACCGGTGGCGCCTACAGCCAATGGCGGCCTACTCGTCACATCGGGATCGAATCCTACTGATGTAAACCAATACGTCGGCAAACTAGACTACATCGTTTCAGAAAAGGATACGATCAACACCAGCTATTTCTTCGACAAGACGGCGTTCCGGACCCCATTTGCCAGCGGACCCTATCCCGCCTATGGCCAGCGGACAGAAGATCAGGTAATCCCCGTATGGACCGTTTCCCATACCCACACATTCACGCCAACCCTGTTGAATCAGCTTCGTGGGGGAATTAGCGGACAAGAGGAAACACGCGGTTGCGATCAGACCGTGACGCCACGAGAGCTCGGCATCAACTACGATCTTGAGGGCGTTCCGCAGCCACCGAATGTCTCGGTGCCGGGCCGTTTCAGTATGGGAGGATCCGGATTCTGCAGTTGGGTGGAAGGCGGCACGAACTGGCAGATTTCCGACTCGATCACCTGGCTGAAGGGAAGGCACTCGATCAAAGCGGGTGCAGATGTCTATCGTCGTGAGTTCCACCTGATCACGGCTTACCTCGACCCTGGCGCATTCACATTCGATGGGTCCGCTACGGGCAACGGTGTGGCGGATTTTCTGCTAGGGGCCGCCACTAACGTTACACGCCGGCCGATTATCGATCTGGGCATGCGCGCCTGGAACACCTCGTACTTTTTCCAAGACGACTTCAAGGTTTCGAAGCGGCTGACTCTGAATTTAGGGCTGCGGTATGAGCTGTTGGGTCCCTTCGACGAATACCGAGGGTTGGAGCGTCCCACAGTCGGGATCCCACAGAATGCAAATTTCCGTCAGGGTGTGCAATCTACGGTTATTCCGTCAGCGCCCACTGGACTGCTGTTTGTCGGCGATAAGACGCAAGATTTTCCGGAGGGACTGCCCAGCACAATGGTGAAGCTTGACCGAAAACAGATCCAACCTCGGGTCGGCTTGGCGCTCGATGTCTTTGGTGACGGCAAAACGAGCTTGCGGGCCAGTTGGGGACTTTACAGCAACGCGCACTTCGGCGATATGGGCGCCCAGAGCTTCCAGAATCAGCCGTTCGTGTTGGGTCAGACGCTGTTCCAACCGGCTGGCGGGTTTTCGGATCCGTGGAGAGGATTGGAGAACCCGTTCCCCCGCTCTCTAGACCTGACGAATCCATCGAAGCAGTTGTTTTTCTTACCAGGTGAGGTGTTCGGATGGGATCCCAATTTTGTAATGCCTCGAGTTCAAGCCATGACATTCGGCTTCCAAAGGGAACTGTTCGGCCGTCTGGCCTTGGATGCGGCTTACGTTGCCAAGTTGAGCAGACATTTGGAAGATACCATCAACGTTAACCAGGCAGTTTACATACCCGGTGTCGATGCCAACGGTCAGCCGCGCTCCACTCTGCAGAATATAGACTCGCGCCGGCGTCTGGTCCCCAACGTTTTCCAGAAGATCAACATGATCCAATCCACTGGGAACGCGTCTTATCATTCGTTTCAATTCAGTGCGAAGTTGCGAGCCCGCGACTTAACCTTACTGGCGGCGTACACGTGGTCGAAATCGTTGGATACGGGACAGAGTCCCAATGTACAGGGCGTCGTACATCAGGATAACTTCGACTATGACAACGACAAAGGCCTGTCGGATTTCCACCGGGCTCATGTGTTTCGACTTTCCTGGGTCTACAACATCCCGAACGTCACGAGCAGTAAGGCCTTGGGAGCAGTTGTGAATGGGTGGGAACTCTCCGGCATCACCTCCATCAATACTGGCGGACCTTTTACGATCCGCACCGGTCGAGATAATTCGCTGACAGGCGCCGGAAACGATCGCGCAAACCTGGTGGGCAGTCCCGACTTACCCGATGACCGGAGCAGGGCCGAACAAATCAATCAGTATTTCAATACGACGGCGTTCGCGGCTAATGCGATAGGGCAATTCGGCAATGTGGGCCGTAACACGCTTATCGGTCCCGGATTTTCCAATACCGACCTCGGTCTGATGAAAAACTTCTCGATTACGGAACGAGT
This sequence comes from Bryobacteraceae bacterium, assembly GCA_963844855.1. GTDB lineage: Bacteria > Acidobacteriota > Terriglobia > Bryobacterales > Bryobacteraceae > DASQDN01. Next base: position 7,699 of record CAWJQP010000053.1, on the reverse strand, counting down.
TCGTCTGCAGTTCCGCGGCGAGCTTTTCAACGCATTCAATCAGGTGAACTTCAACAATCCCGTGAACGTCCTGACCGCGGGGAATTTCGGCCGGCTTTCATCGGCGCAAGCGGCGCGCGTCGTCCAATTTGCGCTAAAGCTGAGCTTCTAAAAACGAAGACTCCGCTATGATGGTGCATAGAGCATGAAGAGGCCTGCCACACGAGCGCTGCTGATCGTTTCCATGGCGATTAGTCCGCTTTGTGGGCAGCAGCCGAGCGCTGAAGCCTTGCAGTTCTTCGAGTCCAAGGTCCGTCCGATTCTCGCCTCACAATGCTACGGTTGCCATAGCAGCAAATCGAGGTTCGCCTCGGGCGGACTAAAGCTGGATACACGTACGAGTTTCTTTCAGGGCGGACAGTCAGGCCCGCCCTTTGTGCCTGGACGGCCCGACGAAAGCAAGCTCATTTCTGCGATTCAATACACCTCCGAACTGAAAATGCCGCCCGCGGAAAACTGAAGCAGGATCAGATTGAGATCCTGACCGAATGGGTCCGCTCGGGCGCAGCCTGGCCAGAGGAGGCGATCGATCCAAAGGAAGTCGCAAGCGTTGAAGCAAGAAAAAAGCAGAACAGGCGAAGTTGAACCACTGGGCCTGGACACCGGCCAAGAAAGTTAGGTCCGCAGTTCGCGATACGAGTTGGCCCAGTTGGACATAGATCGCTTCATCCTTGCGAAACTCGAGGAGAAGGGACTAAAACCTTCGCCAGATGCGGACCCGCGGGTTCTGGTTCGACGAGTATACTTCGATTTGACCGGCTTGCCTCCGACGCCGAAGGTGGTGTCTGCATTTGCAGCGAACCCGTCTCCGCAGGCGTTCGAAGAAATTGTTGACGCGTTGCTCACTTCTCCTGAATTTGGTGAGAGGTGGGGACGTCACTGGTTGGATGTCACCTACTTTGCCGACAACTTGGAAATCGGCCGCCGCATTCCGGCAATCGAAGCATGGCGGTATCGGGATTACGTCATCAACGCCTTCAATCAGAACAAGCCATTTCAGCAGTTCATCAAGGAACAAATTGCGGGCGACTTGTTACCGGCGGAAACCGATGCTGAAAAACGGGAGCGATTAATCGCCACAGGATTCCTCGCGCTCGGCCCGTGGCCATTGGTCTCATCCGATAAAGAACAGCTCCGTATGGACGTGGTCGATCTGCAGGCGGACATGATCGGCAAAGCGTTCTTGGGACTGACGATTGGATGCGCTCGCTGCCACGATCACAAGTTTGATCCAATTTCAGCGAAAGACTACTACGCGATTGGCGAATCTCTCGAGTACACAAACCCTGAACGGGCGCATCGACGGCGTGTTCAGCGACGTGAATCGCGCTCCCCTCCCGGAGACGGCAGAGGAGTTGCGAGTTAGGGCACAGAAGCTCGAGGAGTTCGCTGCCGAAATCACACCGCTTCGGGCGAAGCGAAAGACTTTGACCGCCGAGATCGAGCGTCTGAAGAAATCCACCGGGACCGTGACTGGTTCGAATGCTGCGACCGGAATCGGGAATGATGGAAAAGAGCCTGTCCCAGGCTCCGTGGGGGCTCTCGAAAAAGAACTCGCTGAAGTCGTCAAACGAATCGACCTTCTCGAGTTCAATCGTCCTGAACCTCCCAGCGCCTTTTCGGTTCGGGATGTTGAATCCCCCGCCGATATCCATATCAACATTCGAGGGAACGCGCATACGCTGGGTGAAGAAGTTCCGCGCAGTTTCATCAAAGCTGTAATGTGGGATGGGCCTCCAAGTCTCTCGTACCGCGAGAGCGGCCGCCTGCAACTTGCGCAATGGGTGGCGAGCGAGAAGAACCCACTGACATCCCGCGTCGCGGTGAATCGAGTCTGGCAGCATCTCTTTGGATTTGGGATAGTCCGCAGTGTCGATAACTTCGGATTGCGTGGTGATTTGCCAAGTCATCCGGAGTTGCTGGATTACCTTGCGCAGCAACTTGTTGCAGATGATTGGTCGATCAAGAAGATGGCGCGCCGGATCGTACTCTCACGAACCTATCGTGAGGCAAGCGATCACAACGCACAGGCGCTGCAAACGGATCCCGAAAACCGGCTGCTCTGGCGCGCGAACCGTCGAAGGCTGGAAGGCGAGACAATACGCGACGCAATTCTAGCGATAACGGGTTCTCTCGATCGGACTCGCGGAGGCCCAACGCTTCCCGTCGCTGTGCCGGGAAACGTTAGCTTTGCAAAACCCGCCGAACTGAAAGATTCCGCGGTATTCCCGCCGGAGTTGCTGAAACGTCGAACTGTCTATCTTCCAGTCCTCCGCAAAAGCCAACACCGAAGTCTGGACATCCTGAATCTCTTTGATTTCCCAGACGTGAATCAGGTAAGTGGCGCTAGGAGTGTGACAACGGTACCGACCCAGGCTCTCTACCTGATCAATTCACCGTTCTTCAAAGAGCAGTCCACGATTCTTGCGCGACACGTATTGGATTCACCTGGTACCGACGAGAAGCGCATTTCGGGCTTGATCGAGACATTATTCAACCGGGCCGCGGAGGCCGAAGAACTCAGGATGGGAACCGATTTCGTGAAGGCCTACATCGATGAGATCAAGGGCAGCGATTCAGTGAAGGATGGCGTCCAACTCGAAGCGTGGGCGCGATACTGCCACGCGCTGATGGCCAGCAACGAATTTTTATACCTTCGATAGGATTACTCATGCATTCGAATCCGCACATTCCTTTCGCTTCGTCCCGCCGAGACTTCCTAAGGAGGTCGGCATGCGGCTTCGGTTCGGTTGCAATGGCGGCATTATTGGCCCGCGAGGCACAAGCCGACGCCGGCCCCCTGGCTGTTAAGCCACCGCACTTCGCGCCAAAAGCCAAACGCATCATCTTTCTCTGGATGCAGGGCGGTCCATCGCATATGGACATGTTTGACTTCAAGCCGAGGCTTGTGAAGGAAGCCGGAAACAAGTTCCCCATAACCCTTCCGAAGACATTCGAAGCTCCGGGAGTATCTCGCACCAAGGTGATGGGTCCGCTTTCCACGTTCAGCCGCAAGGGGCGAGCTGAGTTGCTGATGTCAGACTGGCTGCCCAACCTTGGAAAGGTTTCCGAGGAGCTTTGCATTTTAAACGGAATGCAGGCGGATTGGAAGCCCATGCTCCAGCCGTCCGCCAGCTCCACACAGGTCACACGGTGTTGGTCCGGCCTTCGATGGGGTCGTGGGTAGTCTACGGATTGGGTACGGAGAACCAGAATCTTCCGGGATTTGTGACAGTCTGCCCGCAAATAGGCGGCGACGGCGGCAGCACTCAACTTTACAGCAATGCGTTTCTTCCGGCTGTTTATCAAGGCACGCCTGTTGGAGAAGCAGGGAACGCCAAAGAAGCGCAGATTCGATATCTGCAGGACAAGTCAATCAGTTCGCGCCTGCAACGGCGTCAAGTGGATCTGATCCAAGCAATCAATCGTAAAGAATTGCAGGATCTCAGCTCCGATCAGAACATGGAAGGCATGATTGAATCGTTCGAGCTTGCCTTCCGCATGCAGATGGAAGCACCGACTGTACTTGATCTGGAAAAAGAATCGAAGGCGACGCTTGATCTTTACGGAATTGGAGAAAAGGAGACAGACAATTTCGGCCGGCAATGCCTGATGGCGCGACGCATGGTAGAAGCGGGTGTTCGTTTTGTGCAGATCACCGACGGTGGATGGGACCACCATGGGAAAATCAAAAGCCTTCTGCCGGAACGGTGCAAGGCTATTGACAAGCCGGTCGCCGGTTTGATTCTTGACCTAAAGGCGCGTGGTTTGTTGAAAGACACCTTGCTCGTTTGGTCGGGCGAATTCGGCAGGACACCGTTCGATCAGGATCTTTCCGAGGGCAAGTCGTCGGCCGATGATCGCGGCCGCGAGCACAATCCTCACGGCTTTACCGCCTGGATGGCGGGAGGCGGTGTTAAGGGTGGCATTGTCTATGGACAGACCGATGAATTCGGTTGGGAAGCTGTGGAGGGTCGCGTTCATATCCACGACCTGCATGCAACAGCGCTACATCTTCTCGGGCTGGATTAGAGAAACTCACGTTCCGGTACACGGGACGTGACTTCCGGCTTACCGACGTTTACGGAACAGTGGTGAAAGAGGTCTTAGCTTGAAGCGGCGGGCCTTGCTCTGCCCGCTGTGCATTGCGAATTAATAAAATCATGCAGCGATTGGGGTCTGGTACAACCCTCGACAGTGCTTCCGCCACCCGTACGAATCGAGACCTGTAGGTGATGTAGATCCGTTACCATCTGGCTCTGGCAGGCATCCTTCCAGCCCAGCATGCGTTCGATGGCCATTGTAGTAATGTTGGAAATCGAATAGCTTTATCTCCAGATCGGCCGTGGTCCAGAATAGAGTTCGATCCCGTTGTGTCCAAAAACTCGATCTGATAGAAACCACAGCAACGTTGACGAATCCGTCCGTGACGGACCTGAGGAGATAATGACCTCCGGAGATGCGAAACGGCTCAATCCTTTCCGGTTCGTAGTGATTGCGGTCGCCGGATGGATGAACCAGAAGCAACAGCATGCGATCGACTGCCTACGCGAAGAGAATCGAGTCTTGAAAGAGCAGCTTGGCAATCGTCGGCTTCGTTTTACCAATGATCACCGTCGCCGCCTGGCAGCCAAAGCCAAATTGTCGGCCGTCGGGTGCTGAACGAAATTGCCGACCTCGTGACGCCGGACACACTGCTGGCTTGGCACCGCAAGCTGATTGCCGAGAAGTATGACGGCAGTGCCAAGCGTGGACCGGGTCGGCCACGCACCGCCAACGAAATCGAGGACTTCGTTGTCCGCATGGCTCAAGAGAATCGCGATTGGGGATACCGGTCGGATTCTCGGTGCAATGTCCAACCTTGGTTACAGCCTCGCTCACGGCACCATTGCCAACATTTTGAAGAAGCACGGGATCGAACCAGCGCCGGATCGGCTTCGGAAAACTACTTGGAAAGAGTTCTTGAGCCGGCATTGGGAACTGATTGTCGCCGCCGATTTCTTCACGGTCGAGGTGTGGACTTCACGAGGCTTGCAGCGGTACATCGCGCTGTTCTTCATCGAGCTGTCAACACGCCGGGTCGAGGTGGCCGGGATTGCCAATGTGGCGAATGGCCTCTGGATGAGCCAAATTGCACGGAACATCAGCGACACTGTCGATGGACTTGTCAAAGGAAAGCGCTACCTTATCCATGATCGAGACCCGTTGTTTACCGCCGAGTTCCTGAGTATCCTTGCGGACTCGGGCGTGAAATCGGTGAAATTACCGCCGCGGTCTCCTAATCTGAACGCGTACGCGGAGCGATTCGTTCGGACCATAAAGGAGTCGTGTCTGGACAGAATGATCCTGTTCGATGAAGATGCATTGCGAAAATGCTGCTAAAAATCTACGGCGCATTATCATTTTGAACGCCATCACCAAGGACTCGGCAACCGCCTGATCCTGCGCGATTCGGCGCACGTCGAAAGCAACGGCGAGATTCGGCGACGCGAGCGGCTCGGCGGGATGCTCAACTACTACTATCGTGACGCCGCGTAGAGTTCAGTGGCTCCCCTTTGCTCTGCACGAATGTGTTGAGTGCGTCGGAATCCCGTACGCGTGAGAGAGGCTTGTATCCGCGGAAGTGATCACCGTGGATATGAGATGTTGTTTGTCTCGCCAGCAGAACGTGCTCTTGTGCATGCTAGTCCGTTGTTTTGGAGTGTTAATTAGCGCCACTCACGCGGTTCGATCGGATATTTGGACTATACGGGATCTCCGGTGAGAAAGTCCTCGAATACGAAAAGCCGATGATCTGGTGAAGGATGTGAATTGCTACTACCGTTATTGAAGCAGCTCTGGAAGCAGTTTGCGTCTCTGGAATTTCTCGTAACAGACGTATTCACTTGTTCCGCCAACCCGTTATTTTTCCGCTACTCAGCTATCGCTCTTTGATATGCCTGCAGGTCTGCGGAGCCGGCGCGTATCTGATCTGTTCACTGACAGCAGCCCAACGGTGCGTCCAGTGTCCATTGCTGTAGCTGCAGATCAACACCCTGCAACCCCCAGGGCGCGGAGCCCGTGTTCTGCGTGGACGATTTCTGATGAAAACGCTGAGCTTATCTCACTGCTGTTTACCAATGGGTCGTAAGTTCGAAAGAGAAGTGGGGAGGCGGCGTCTGCCGATTCTCTGGTAAACAGCCGTCAAGCTTTTAGTGTTGGAGCACCGCTTGTCTGGCGACTACGCAAGGTGAAAGCACCGCGTACCAGTGATGATTGCGATCTGGATGGTGGAATGGCAGCGGCGATGCGCGAAGGCAGCGAACGCGGCCTCGAGTACGATGCGATGTCGGACCACTACGCCGAGTTCGTCGAGAAAAGCCTGAAGAAGTTCTCCTTTCCCTTATGGACCGATTGCTCGAGATGCAGAGCCGAAACGCGCGCATGAGCACCCCCCGCTCGCCGGTAAAGCGCCGAAATGCATGCTCTGGCTGAAGAGCCCGACAAACGGCGGCATCGGCAGACCTGTGTTCTGCGAAATCACGCTGCAAACTGTCAGCTCTGCCATCTAATGTCTTGTGGAACGCCCGCGCGAACAAATGGCAGCCTCCTTCATCCTGTGTATTTTTCGATTCTTCCGACTACTTTTGAGCGGTCATCAAGCCTTGGGATTTATATGCTGTCTTCCTTAGCGTTCGCCCATGCCGTCTTAATCGTCGTGATCGGGCGCGTGGGATCGAGATGTTTCGCACGGCCGCAGCGGTAACAGGTACCAGTCGGGTTCCCTGCTGCCGAAGCGGGAGCATAATGGTACCACTCGGCTTTATGTCGCAGTGCCTCAAGGAGAGCAGAATTGAGTGGCATTGTGTGACCTTCCACTGGCTTCTGTCTTGCTCCTGCCGACAGTGAGAAATTCTTTTTTCAGGTCGACTTGGTTCCAACGCAAGTGCCGAATCTCACCGTTCCGCATCCCGGCGTTGAGCGCCAACATGAGGGCTGGGTAGATCGCCGGCGCGCGCGCTTCGCGCGATGCTTCGCACGGAAAAGCTTCCGGCTCTTTCATCCGGAGCAGTCGGAGGAATCGAAACATGGAACAGATATGAAGACCGGCAAGTGTCCTCATTTTGCTTCTACCACCTCACAGTCAACCGATTACAGGCGGACCGAATATTGGCGAAAAGCAAGACCACCGAGGCCCACCGCGCCAGTGCTCGACCCTACGAGGTGACACGATGCCCGAATGCGCGACTCCGGTCCTTCATCCATCTGAATATCAGTCCCCACATCCAAAATGGAGCTGCGACAGTGCGCCACACATTTTGTCCGTAACCCGAACCTTCGCCAGGTACATTCCTGTTTTTCCTTGGTGGCCCGAATAGTACATTGTCCACAGCAACCCGTCGTGGAACACGAATCGGGATAGCTATTATCTCCACCGCTGGGTAACGTGAGTATGGGGAGAGACCGTCAAGCGTTAACATGCCAAGCATCGTCTTCGGATTCTTTGCGTACTCCTCGGAAATACTCGGCCGCCCGAGATCATTCGATCTCCCTTCAGGACAATAAAATTTGGGCCGCCAAGGAAGACGCTGGCGGGTTTCCACTGCCACTTTTGGAAAGGGTCGGTGCTAGTGCCTACCCGGCTACGTTGTCGTTCAGCGATGTTCGGCGCGTCAACGCA
>CAWJQP010000052.1:0-55002 GCA_963844855.1 Bryobacteraceae bacterium | reverse complement strand
CACGAGCAGAAATGGCTTGATCTGCCTTGGCGCAAGGTTCGCGATTCGGTTGAGGTCAAGTTGTTCGAGCAGGACGGCGAGACGGATGTACTGGCCAAAAGCGAAGGCCGTCAGGCGAAGGAGATCGCGATGCGACGCAAGCGGATCGCGCGCTGTTGGGGGGAAAGCTGCGCGCCATGCAACGGAGTCTGCCAGCACGCGATCAGTTGCTGAATGCGGCTCGGGGCCGCCAAGACGGATGCCGGCCGCGCCTTCGGTTTCGTGCAGATTCAGATTCCGGCGACCGGACAGCCCGTCACGCGCGAGTCGTTCCGATTCTCAGTGGACAAGACGAAGCTCAAGGATGCTGAACTGCGCGATGGTCATTACCTGCTCCGGTCCAATCTTACGGACGCGGATCCGGCAGTCCTGTGGACCCGCTATGTGCAGTTGACACAGATCGAATCTGTGTTCCGGTCATTGAAGAGCGAACTCGGTATCCGCCCGATCTTTCACCGTCTCGAGCACCGGGTGGATGCGCATATCCTGATTGCCTTCCTGGCCTATTCGCTCCAGGTCACGCTCAAGCACCGACTGCTGATCCATGCGCCGGGCCTGACACCGACAGCGGTGTTGGAAAAGCTCGCCAGCATTCAGATGATTGACGTCTGGGTGCTAACCACTGATGGTCGTTGGCTCATCCTGCCTCGCTACACCCAGGCCGGAAAAAGACACCCGTATGCTGCTCGCCAAACTCCACCTGGACCTGCCCACCCCAACCGCCTCCTCGCATCACCGCTCATCCGTCCACCCTCGAAGCCGCACGGTGAAAACCCGTTTTGTGGTGAAGACCTTTCGATAGCCCTTACTCAATCCAAAGCACTTACCCGACTCGACGGACCTCAACTGCGAAAGTCAGGCTAAAGGTCAGCGCAATCACGCCCATGAAATACCGACCTGGGGATTCCAACCCGTCACGCGATCTCGCCTCGCCGCGAGTATCGCAATTGGAGCGGCGATTCAGTTCACGCAGCGCGCAGGCGGTCGCGATATTCTCTCGGAGTCATTCCGACGCACCGGCGAAAAACAACCCCGAAGTAGCTTTGGTCGCAGAAGCCGACCTCCTGGGTAATCGCGGCGATGTTCAGATCCGTGGTGGCGATCAGATGCTGCGCTCTGGCAATGCGGAACCGGTTCAGATGCGATACGAAAGCCTGCCCGGTTACTGCGCGAAAGAAACGCATGAAATGCGACTTGCTCATCCGCAATAGTGATGCCGGCCTGTTCGACGGAGATGTTCTCCACGTAGTGATGGTCGACGTAGTCAAACAGCGGCTGCAGCCGTTCCAGGTTGCGGTTCTTCCGGATCACTGCTCCGGTAGTGGCGACGTTGCTAGCATAGTAGTTCATCAACAGCACCAGGATCATCTTCAAATACGTCTTCATTGCCAGTGGAGCGTGGGGAGCGCCGACCACTGTTTCCTGGTGAATCCTTCGTATCAAATCGAGCACTTGAGCCGGAACGCCCGTCGAGGCAGCAATCCCGTGGGGAAACCCCCGTTCCTGAATTTCAAATGGAATCAGATATTCGGCACCTTCGATGGTGGCATTTTCGCTTCGTATCAAACTTGGATGGAAATATAAAACAACCGCTCGGACACTCGGGGTGACGTATTTTTGTATTCCATGATAGAGATGACTTCCAATAATAAACAAATCTCCCTGATTGACTTGAACGTCGCGTTCCTGGACACGATAAACAGCCGACCCCGACTCCATGTAGAGAACCTCGAAGTAATCGTGGCGCCGTAAGGCAACGGATGACGGAGATTTCAATCGCAGAAATCGTACCTGCATCGGGAACATCGGGTCGAACGGACAGACATGAACTCCAGAGGCCGTTACGCGAGGTTCGATAACTCGGGCGGCATTTTCCTACTGAATTCCTAACTATGGGCCATATCAATTCCCAGACTGATAACGACACGGCCATGGAGAAAACAGTACCCCGCTGCTAGCCGTACGGGGCTAATGGTATTCTCATCATATCTTTCTGTGAAGAAGGGCCGATTTCGAAAATCTACTGCCCCGGAGGGGGGTAGTTCTTCGACGCGTCGTCCAGAACCAGGATCCAATCCACCAGCTCACCGGGATCAGGAGATTCAAATTCGCGTTCATCCGCCTTGTCGAAACTTCCATCCGGCTGGCTTGTCCGTTTCGCGGGTTGAACCACCAGGCGTTCATTCTCGCTCCGCTGAGCTTACCTGTGCGAACTTTGAATTTTCTTCCGACCGGTGCATAGACCATTGCATAACTGCCAGTCTCATCACGAGTCGCAGTGAAGCGGTAGCGCCCGGCTCCGGGTACGGCGCTCGGCACGCTATCCGGCACGATCAGGGAATCGTCCGGCACGCGGGTGAGGAACGGGCGAGATTCGAAAAGCCGGCGCGCATGTTGCATCTGCGATGCTCCGGGCTGCCGGATAGCCTCATTCCACGGCATCAGCGGACGGTACATCGGCTTCCTCGCCGGCGTCCACATTTGCCAAACGGAATGATGTCCATAGGTATGTCCGAACGCTCCCGAGAACAAGTTCCAATATATCGACCGGCGAACATCAGCGGCCACAGAGTGACCCAGTTCGTCCGGCCGGAACGAAACAGGAAGATCCTCATAGATCGGCTCGCCGTCGAGCACCGGCTTTATAGGAGTTCGGCCGTAGTCAAAGGCGGTTTTGTCATAGCGGCCCGTATACTCGGTCGAGTGCCCGTTCTGCCGCATGTTGAAGCTGAGCCATTCTTCCGAGTGGAATGGTTCGGCCGAACCCGCGCCGCCGGGCGGATGAAAGGTAACAAGGTGCGCACCGCCATCACCTTTCCGGAGTCCGGCCGCCATCGCGCGCATGATCATTCGGTGATTGTCGTTCTCTACGGGACGATCGCCTCCGAGAATCCAGATCAAAGACGCTTCCCGATAGCGGCGACCAAGCCATTCGCCGTAAACTGCGGCATTGCCTGGCGTGAATACCACTGGAGTGGGCCGCTGCTGGTTGTTCCACTTGTCGCCCCAGGTGGGAAGAAATCCGATGTACATTCCCAGCGAGTTCGCTTTCTGGACGATGAAATCGACGTGGTCCCAATAATCGTTGGCAGGGCCATCCTGCACGTCCGGCCTGGTGGGGTCGTTGTCGAGCAGCGGCCGATATCCGTAGGGATTAGGATCACTAAGACCGTCCAGTTCGGCCAAGGCCACCGCCTGAATGACGGTAAATCCCTTTTTCGCGCGATCCTCCAGGTAGAGCGTTGCCTCTTCGCGATTGAGCCGGTGGAACAGTTCCCACGCAGTGTCTCCGAGATAGAAGAACGGCTTTCCATCGGAAGAAACCAGAAAGCGTTTATTGGGAGAGATCTGAAGGCCCAGAGGCGCCGCTCCGATCGCCGCAGCCGCCAGGAGGAGCACTATTAAAGTTCGCATGCCGAAATCGCCAGGATGCAATCATAGCGTGCTCAGGAAGCTGCAGACTATCAGGAAGATGCTGCGGGCTCCGGTAAAACTATCGTCTGCGTGGATCCTGACGATGCTAATGATGGCACAACCGGTCGCGGTTCAATTCGTGGAGGTAGCTTCTTCAAAGAGCGGTATCGCGTGGCGGCATGAGAACGGCAAGTCCTCGGAGCGGCATCTGCCGGAAACCGTAAGTCCGTAGGCGTAGCGATATTCGATTACAACGGGGACGGCTGGATGGATATGTACTTTGTAAACAGCGGACCGTCCGATTTCTTCTGCCCCCCAATCGCCTCTCCGGAATGCTCTCTATCGAAATAATAAGGACGGCAGTTTTAGGGATGTTACGGTCCAGGCCGGTGTCGCGGGCAGCGGATTCGGTATGGGAGCTGCCGCCGCCGATTACGACGCCGACGGCCACGTCGATCTGCTTGTTACCAACTATGGTGAGGATATTCTCTACCGCAATAACGGAGATGGCACCTTCGCAGATGTGACGGCGTCTTCCGGGATCGCAGGAAATGGTTGGCACACATCTGCGGTCTGGATAGACTACGATCGCGATGGTCAACTGGACCTGTTTATCGCCAGCTATGTCGAATACCGTAAGGAGTTAGTCAAGTTCTGCTGGGATCCAGCTCTGCAGGTAAGCGCATATTGCGTGCCGAAGCTGTTTCCACCATCGCGGAGCCGTCTCTACCGGAACTGGGAGGCGGCCGATTTGCTGGACGTAAGCGCGGAGACCGGAATTGCTGCGTACGCCGGGAAAGCGTTCGGAGCCGTCGCGACGGACATAAATAATGATGGCTGGCCCGATCTGTTCATTGCGAGCGATATGGCGCCCAATGCGCTTTTCATCAATCGTCAGGGACGCGCTTTCGACGAGATCGGACTGAATGCCGGCGTGGCCTACAGTGAAGGCGGCGACCCTCGCTCCGGAATGGGAGTAGACGCCAGTGATACTGACGGTGACGGTTGGCAGGACCTCTTTGTGGCGAATATTGACCAGCAATATTTTGCTCTTTATCGCAACCTGCGCGATCTCACGTTTCGCGAAGAGCATGGAGACGTACGCCGTGCTACGCGACTTCTAAGCGGATGGGGGCTCAAATTCTTCGATTTCGACAATGATGGGGATCCGGATTTGTTCTTGGCGAATGGTCATCCGGATGACATGATCGACAAAAGGACTCCGGGTGTGAGTTATGCAGAACCACTGTTACTGTTTCGAGAATCGACAGGGGACCTTGCGTAATGTGAGCGCAGCAAGGCGGGCCGGTGTTTGCACGCCGTTTAATGCTAGGGGACTTGCGGTGGGCGATCTGGACAACGATGGAGATTTCGACTCGTCGGTGTGTGTGAACGGCGGGGGGCCTCTCCTGCTTCGCAACGAAGGGGCGAAGCGCACGAGTTGGCTAGGGCTGAGGCTCAAAGCGACTCAAAGCAATTCGGCCGCGGAAGGGGCGGAGATACGCTGGAAAGCTGGTGAGAAAACATACCGACGACTGCGAACCTCGGGCGGCAGCTATCTTTCTTCCCACGATTCCCGCGAGATCCTGGGCCTCGGTGGGGCGAGTTCGGTGGAGCGTCCTTGAGATCACCTGGCCCTCCGGCAGAGTCTCGACCGTATGAAAACGGTCCCCACATAATCAATATATCGAGATAGTCGAGCCCGCAGGGCCTCACGGGAGTGATAGTTTCACAAGAGTTTCGTGATAGGTTTGCGCTAGTTTCTCAGCCGGAATTCTGGTACAGTCTCGATCAAATCGCTTGTTGCGAGTACAGGAGATTTCCATGCAGACACTCCGGGTCATCTTCTTTCTTCTAACCGCCACCTTGCCGTCTACAGCCAGACTATTACCGGCGCCGTCACCGGCAGCATAACCGATACGAGTGGCGGGGCGGTCCCAAACGCTTCTGTCACTTTGAAAAGCGAAACGACGGGAGAGGCCCGGTCTTTGAAAACGAACGAGAACGGCGACTTCGTTTTCAACGCCGTCGTTCCTGGCACGTACCTGCGCGAATCGAGCAGGAGGGCTTCAAAACCATTGAGCGTCCAGGACTGGAGCTGACGGCCACGCAGCGGCTGTCTGTCGGGAACCCTCGAGTTGCCGGTTGGAGCGGTGTCCGAGCGCGTCACGGTGGAAGCCATGGGCGCCCCAGTGCAAACGGCCAGCTCCGGCAACTCGGCCGAGCTTTCCGGAAAGCAATTGAACCTGCTCGTCACGCGAGGACGTGATGTGATTTCGCTGTTGAGAGTTCTTCCTGGCGTATCGGGCGGCACCGATGAGAACGCGCTGGGCGGAACCTACGGGACCAACACTCCTAATATCGGCGGCCAGCGGATCAGCATGAACACGATGTCGGCGGATGGCCAGTCGGGTAACGACGCCGACATTGTTGGCGGATTCAACGGAATGACGAGTCTCGACGCGATCGGCGAAGTTAAGGTGCTGCTGAACAACTACCAAGCCGAGTACGGCCGCAATGCCGGAGCCAGCATCAATCTGGTCACCAAGTCCGGCACGCGGGATTTCCACGGCAGCGCTTACTGGTATGTCCGCAATGAGGCGCTGAACGCTAACGATTTCTTCAACAATCGCAACAGCCAGGATCGCCCACTGTATCGCTACAACACGTTCGGGGGAACCATCGGGGGGCCGATCTATATTCCCGGAAAGTTCAATACGAACCGGGATAAGCTGTTCTTCTTTTACTCGTACGAGAACTGGCAGATTGACGAGCCGCGTAACGTGCGCCGGGTCACAATGCCGACCCTGCTCGAACGGCAGGGCAACTTTTCGCAAACTTTGGATGTAAGCGGTCGCCTGATTCCCATCACGGATCCCACTACCGGCCAGCCATTCAATGGCAACATCATTCCTGCAAATCGCATAAATAAGAATGGCCAGGCCATCCTGAACCTGTTCCCTATGCCGAATTTCCTCGATCGCGGGCTCTCCGGAGGCAACTATAACTACCAGTTTCAGGAAATCACGGATCATCCCAAGAAGCTGAACACCTTCAAGGCCGACTACAACATCACCACAAACGATAGGCTTTCGGCGCGGTATACCTCTTGGTGGGCCGATCGTCGAGGATACGAAGGACTCGCCGCTTTCAACTCGAACTGGGATCAGTTATACCACCACTATCTGTTCAAAACGGACCAGATTCAGACCAGCTACACCAAGGTCATTCGTCCGAACATGATCAACGAAGCGCAGGTCGGGTATCGAAAACTCGGCGAGATCGGCGACGCGATGTCGGACACTACGTTTGCGCCTGTCACGCGATCCAACGTCGGCCTGGGCTCGCTGGGTCAGTTGTACCCGGAGAGTAATCCGCTCGACATCATCCCACAGGCGAACTTCGGTGGAGTTCCTTCAGCGGCAAACATAGCTTATGACGGTCGTTTGCCGATTGATGCGAAAGATTGGAGATGGAATTACAACGACACGTTTAGCTGGATCCACGGCGCGCATTCCTTCAAGTTCGGCGTCTCGGGCGAGTATCAAATGAACAGTGAGGGACCGAGGTCGAACTTCGGTGGCAGCTTCGCGTTCGATCGAAATGTCAACAATCCGCTCGATTCGAACTACGCGTACTCAAACGCAATTTTGGGGAACTTCTCGTCGTATTCGGAAAGCAGCACTCGGACAACTGGTCTGGCGCGCCAATCGCTATTCGAATGGTTTGCTCAGGATTCCTGGAAGGTTAACCGAAGGTTGACGATCGATTATGGTGTGCGCTTCACCTGGTTCACTCCTTGGAAGGTGACCGATGGGAAAGCAGCGGCATTGGCCCTGGAACGGTACGATCCCGCGAAAGCACCACAGTTCATACAGCCGGTCCTGGAGAATGGGGTACGGGTCGGTCGCAATCCGATCACGGGCGAGATCCTTCCCGCCGTGATGATTGGATCCTTCGCTCCGGGTACTGGTGATCCAGCGAACGGGATGGTGGTTTCGGGCGACGATTTGCTACCCGAAGGCTTCTCGAATCGCGGGTGGGAAGTCGGACCGCGCTTTGGCTTTGCCTACGACGTTTTCGGAGATGGCAAGACGGCGATCCGCGGCGGAATCGGAGTGAGTAAGCAAGCCGTGCCAAGTGCTGGATCGTACCTGTGGACCACCCGTACGAATCCTCCTGTTCAGTTCAATCCGCAAATCTTCTACGGCAACCTCGACACGCTTCTCAGTTCGTCCGGAACCCTCTTCCCGAGCAGTGTAAGTGCTCTGGAGCGCGATCCGAAAACGAGTGACAGTCGTGAATTATTCGCTGGCCGTGCAGCGAGATATCGGTTGGAACACTTTGCTCGATGTATCCTACGTTGGGAACCGTTCGCAGCATCTGCAACAGACGCGCGACTTGAACACTTTCCCGTACGGTGCAAGTTTCGACTGCCGAAATGCGGATCCTTCGGCTCCGGGGCGTCCGCTGCCAGATAACTTTTCTGGCCCTACCCCGGTTATGGAGGCATCACATACATTGAGAACTCCGGGTTCGGAAATTACAATGCGCTTCAAACCTCCCTGAATCGTCGAATGAGCGCGACGTTGCAGTTCGGCGTCGCCTACACATGGTCTAAAGCGATGGATCTGACGAGCGGTGACGACGGCTTGCTCCCGATGTACCAACCATCGTGCGTGGATCTATGGTAAGTCCGACTACGATCAGACGCACGTGTTCGTGTTCAACTATCTTTGGGATCTACCCAAGGCGAGTACGCACTGGAATAACGTTTTCCGCGGACCGCTTTCGACAATTGGCAGTTTTCAGGCATCGTCACGATGGCTAGCGGAACACCACGTGGTGTCGGCTATTCCACTGTCGATGGAGCCGATATCACGGGCGGAGGTGATGGCGCACGAGTGGTCGTTACCGGGAATGCGATCTGCCCGAAAAGCGAACAGACGTTCGATCGCTTCTTCGATACTTCGGTGTTTGTGAGGCCTGCGCGCGGGGACTACGGAAACGCTCCCAAGGATGTTTTCCGCGGCCAGGAATCAACAACTGGGATATTTCGTTGTTCAAGAAGTTCCCGTTGAGGAGTGAATCCCGGTATGTTCAATTTCGATGGGAGTTCTATAATGCCTTCAACCACACGCAATTCAGTGGTGTGGATAACGGAGCGCGTTTCGATCAACAGGGCGCTCAGGTGAATGCGCAATTCGGCCGCTTTACTTCCAGCCGGACACCACGATCATGCAAGGAGCGCTAAACTTGACTTTCTGATGCGTTTTTCAGTTCGCGTTCTTCTTATGGCGATGTTAGCGGCCCTTATGGCCGCTGACGAGACACGGGAACGCTTCGAACAGCGGTTAAGGCGCAAAAGTCAGGCGATCTCAAAGCGCGGCCGCCGGTTATCGGGACGTCCTATCAGAAGAACCCTCGACTGACTGTCGCTCGTCATCTGCTCGGTGTTTGCGAACTGCAGTCCGGCAATCTCGGTGAAGGCATCCGTCAACTCGAGATCGTGCGGGCAGAAGATCCTTCCAATCGGCAGGCCGCGTACACTCTTTTTTCCACTTACATCGCTCTGGATGCTCGAAGACGCACAGAAGATCCTGGATTCCACTTTGAGGGCCGACTCCAGCGCCGGCGGGCATTTTATGCGTGGATCATACGCCATGGCGCGAGGGGATTACGACAGCGCGATTCGAGAATTGCTGCAAGCCCGCAAACTCGACTCGCGGCTTCCCGGCGTGGCATCGCAACTCGGCATTGCATATTGTTTTGCGAGTCGGCTGGAAGAAGCCTTTCCTGTTCTCGAAGCCGCGTTACGGGAGAACCCATCGGATGCGAATGCGACCGCCTTTTTTGGCTGGCTGTACAAAGATCGGGATCGATGCCGGAGGCCGCCGCATTGCTGGAGCGAACCGTTCGCGCGCGTCCCGACGATCAGGGAGCTCTGTTCCTGCTGGCGCAACTCACGCAGTCACGCGGCGATGTTGTGCAGGCTGCGAGCATGCTGGAAAAGGTCGTGGCGAAGGACCCAAGTCACCGCGCCGCCCACGTCCTGCTGGCACGCCTGTATCAAAAGTTGAATCGCCGCGACGATGCGGCTCGCGAGCGAGCTACAGTGGAGCGTCTCAACGCCGAGTTGCAGGCTTCCCAGCCGAAGGCTCAGTGAACTCCGAGACCGGCGCCTTCGCCCGATGGACATAGCCCATAACTCGTGCCATATCGGAGCTTGTAAAGTAGAGCGTGTTCTCGTTTCCGTAGCGTCCAAATACTGAATCGAACCATCTTACCGGCGTTACAGACTAGCAATCCACGCGGTGGCACTGGACGTATAGGAGTATGTTCTGCTGGCGAGGCAAGAAACGTCCCCGGTTAACCAATGATCGGTTCCGCGGATTCGAGTCTCTTCCACGCGCAGGGGATCAGACTGATTCATCAAATACATGCAGCACAACTGGGAGCCCATCCTCTACGCGGCATCGCGATAGTAGTAGTTGAGCATTCCACCGAGTCGTTTACGTCGCCGGATCTCGCCGGTACCTCCCAGTTGCGCCGAATCGGGCATGATGAGCCGGTTTGCCGAGTCCTTGGTGATGGCGTTCAGTGTGATAATGAACCGTAAATTCTTGGATCGATTTTCGCAGCGACTTCTCACCGAAGAGGATCATTCTGCCGAGGCAAGATTCCTTTATGGTCCGAACAAATCGCTCCGCGTAGGCGTTCAGATTTGGAGATCGCGGTGGTATTTTCACCGATTTCACGCCTGAATCTGCAAGGATGTTCAGGAACTCCGCAGTGAACAACGGGTCTCGATCATGGATGAGGTAGCGTTTCCTGCTGACAAGTCCATCGACCGTATCGCTGATATTTCTGGCGATTTGAGTCATCCATAGACCATTGGCCACACTGGCAATGCCAGCGACCTCGACCCGTCGTGTTGATAGCTCAATGAAGAACAGCACGATGTACCGCTGCAGGCCACGCCGGGTCCACACCTCGACCGTAAAGAAATCGGCAGCGATGATTAGTTCCCAGTGCCGGGTCAGGAACTCCTTCCAGGTGGTTTTCCGGATCCGTTCTGGTGCTGGTTCAATTCCATGTTTCTTCAATATATTGGCAATCGTGCCACGACCAAGGTTGTGGCCGAGATTCGAAATGGCACCGAGAATCCGGCGATATCCCCAGTCACGATTCTCGCGAGCCAAGCGGACGACAAGGTTCTCGACTTCATTAGCGGTGCGCGGTCGTCCGGGTCCGCGCTTGGCACTGCCATCGTACTTCTCGGCAATGAGTTTTGCGATGCCAGGCCACCAATGTGTCAGGCGTCACAAGGTCGGCAATGTCATTGAGTAATCGACGGCCGACAAGTTTGGCTTTCGCTGCCAGACGGCGACGTTGGTCATCGGTAAACCGAAGCCGGCGATTGCCAAGCTGCTCTCTCAGGACTCGATTCTCTTCACGCAGGTACTCGATGGCATGCTGTTGCTTCCACTCGGCGAGCACAATGACTAGAAACCTGAATGGATTTAAGACGTTTCGCATCTCCGCTGTCCATTATCCCGTCAACGGTCGATTAGATCCCCCTACGCACCTGTCGTTTCAATCAGATCGAGTTCTTGGACACAACGGGGTCGGAAAGTGTGCAAATCGAAAGGCATTTCGATCCTTAACACAGTAAGTGAAGCCCTCACGCTCGGGACGAAGGAACTTGCGGTGGATGGTGTTGTCCTGGTCGGAGAACACGGGATTTATCATGACAATCTCAAAGGGCAGAAATGCTATCGCGCTGGTGGCTCTACCAGCAGACTATCCGGGTTTTCGAGCAGAGTAAGCGCTCGGTGCCAGTCTTTAACGACAAGCACCTCTCCACCAGTGGATCGTGCAAGCTAGCCTGCATACATCAACTATTATCGACGTCCTCACACGTGTCAATAGCCATCTGCTACTTTGATATGAGTTTTGATGAGGTTGCCGAATCCGGAACTCGCCGTCGTCGACATCGTCAAGCTAACAGACTATTGTCTTAACCCGAAGCATGAGGATGGAAAGCATAAGGCGCGGGTTTTCGCCGCAGCATTGAGTATCAGCCAAGTGACGGAGAATGGCTGCAGAATCGCCTTCTCGATGTCGTGCGCGAAGAAGCCACTCTCGTCAGCGAGAGCCGGTTTGGCAGGCTCTACATGATAGACTTCCAATTGGAGACTATGCACGGTGCCGCTGTGGTGAGGAGCGGCTGGATTGTGAGAACAGGTGAGGATTTTCCACGGCTCACGACGTGTTTCGTCTTGAAGGAAGCCGAGAAAAAGTGATGACGCGCATACCTTTGTTGGCTCCAGTGGCTCTAGTGGTTGACTTGCCCGAGCTGCAACTCACGCGTGGCCAGATGGGCACAGTAGTCGAGTACCTCCGCAGCGGCAAGGAGGAAGGCCTGTTGGTAGAGTTCTCTGATCCGGACGGTCAGTCGTACGCATTTGCTGAGGCTCGACCGGAGCAGCTTATTATGCTGCATCGCCGAGAAACACAAGCCGCATAATCAATTGCTCTCGATGTAACCTGTTGATGGCGAATTGGAAGTCATGCCGCGATGGGAGTCTGGTACAACCCTCGACAAGATTCATCAATGCTGATCCGTTAATAGCCGATTCTGGCAGGCGGCCGTTTAGGCCGGCATGGGTTCGATGGCCGTTATAGTACTGTTGAAAATTCGCGTAGCGTCCAAAAACTCAATCTGATTGAGTCCTGCGAGAACAGCTCGGTACCAGACGCCTGCGGTTCACAGATGATCAACGGCGCCGCCTGGCGGTGGAAGCCAAACTTGTGGGCCGTCGACTACTGAATGACATTGCCGACCTTGTGACGCCGGACACATTGCTAGCCTGGCATCGGAAACTCACTGCCCAGAAGTATGACGGTAGCGCTAGGCGCGGACCCGGACGGCCACGGACTGCCAATGATATTGAGACCTCGTGGTCCGCATGGCTCAGGACAATCGCGATTGGGGTTACCGGCGGATTATGGGAGCCATCTCCAACCTGGGGCACATCCTGGCTCGTGGCACCGTTGCCAACATTTTGAAGAAGCATGGGATCGAACCAGCGCCTGACCGGATACGAAAAACCACCTGGAAGGAGTTCCTGACCCGGCACTGGGAACTAATCATCGCTGCCGATTTCTTTACGGTCGAGGTGTGGACGCGGCGTGGCCTGCAGCGCTACATCGTGCTGTTCTTCATTGAGCTATCCACACGTCGGGTCGAGATCGCCGGGATTGCCAGTGTGGCCAATGGTCTATGGATGAGCCAAATCGCGCGGAACATCAGCGATACGGTTGATGGGCTGCTCACCAGCAAACGCTACCTCATCCATGATCGGGACCCGCTGTTCACTGCGGAGTTCCTGAACATCCTTGCAGATTCCGGTGTGAAATCGGTGAAAATACCACCGCGATCTCCGAATCTGAACGCTTACGCGGAGCGATTTGTTCGGACCATCAAGGAATCTTGCCTCAATAGACTAATCCTGTTCGGCGAAGATTCGTTGCGCAAATCTATCCAGGAATTTACGGTTCATTATCACACTGAACGCCATCACCAAGGGCTCGGCAACCGCCTCATCCTGCCCCATTTCGGTGCAGATGAGAAGCACCGGCGAGGTGCAGCGTCGCGAGCGGCTCGGTGGAATGCTGAATTACTACTATCGAGAGGCAGCCATTCTCATTTCTGCCATGGACACCATCAACCGTTCCGCGATTATAGTTAAGCCAGCCCAGCCCTTCTCGACTGGCTCCATCATGTAGATCCGACAAGTAGACATCTGACTCTCATCGATCTAGGGCTGGAGCCAACAATCTATTTACTGCCGGAATCAGACAATGAGGAACAGGCGCTTGAGCACCTACGCGAGGTTAGTGCCGCGATTTTCGAAGAAGAGCTTGACGGCTGGTATCGCGTTCGTTCGGCGTGGCCAGAAGGACTCGGGCTATCCACCTTCGAACGTTGGTTCGAATTCACTTTTTATTCAATGGTCATTGACCTCGGCGATGACCGGATTCGACACGAAGAAGTGTGAATGCGCCAAAAAACGCCGCTAAGTCGGCGCTGGCGGATATTTGGACGGGGTCGTCGGCACTCGAGTACCTCCTCGGAGAGAACGCGACCGTGCGTTTTCCTTCCTGACTGCAGCGATCGGCACATAAGAGAAGGACTTTTGGTCTATAGCGAACATAGGGCGAATACCTATGATGCTGTCTTGCTCCGATGTTACCCAGGCTGCATCTTCAGTGAACACGCCATCACGCGCCTGAAGGAGCGGTTGCCCGACGGTCATGGCTTGGCAAAAGGGCTCGTCGTTCGCCTTATCTTGGTACGCCGGCAGCGACCTCGACCTCGACGAGATAGATTGTCCGACCGGGCTGCTTGTGGAGTGGGCGCACGCCTAGCGAGCGGACGTTTGAACCATGCGCCTCCGCTCCGCCGCGGCGCTAAGGCCTGCGACAGCATGGGCTCACAAAAGGTCGTCACCCTTCAGTGCCGGATCGCACAAATTGTAATAGCCGAAATTTGACCTTGCGCATTCGCGTGTCCGATAAACTCACTACCGTCGGATATCAAATCGTGCCGTACTTCCGTTATCGCGACCGGGTTCTGCATCTGAGAAGAAGTCATTCCCGGGTTGCTGTCCATTGTCCTCGCCGCCGGCTCCGCTGACCAGACATCTTGCGGAGAGTACATGGCTTACGAATCCACTCTCCTGCACCACGCATGAGGCGGAAGCCGTCAAACCAGATCACGCAAGATGAAACCAGTGCTATCTTACATCCAATGCCGGGAATCCAGGATGGAGACGAAAACGCTCTGGACGTCAGCACAGCTAAACTGAGGGCCGAAACGCTAAAGCTGAATGCCGAGGACTGGTTCCAAGGTAGCTTTTGGGTTTGTGGCGGAATACACTGGTGCAAACTCCAAACTTTCGTCCTTCGCGCTGAATGGCAAGCGATGCTCTGCAAACTAGCAGGGTGCTGAGTGCGCCGGGATAAAACCTCCATGAGCGCTACGCGCACACCCCTGGTCATGAAAACGCGGAGCGGTGGGTGTTGACCGCGACGTCAGAGTGCTGGATTCTGAACGTGTCGTCGAGGTAAGGACGTCGCCGGAATGGTGGCAATGATCCCCGTGGATAAAACTGTACCTGGCTGGCGCTGTGTATCCCCTGATTGGAGCTTGCAGCCCGCGGAGCAACTTATGTTCTATGCGCCAGCTCTTCGACGACGAGGAGTCGAACAATGGGTAAGATCATCGAACGTTGTGCTGGCATCGATATCGGGAAGCGTTTCCTTCTTTGCTGCGTGCTGAAGGGCGCTGCCCATGAGGATCCTCGTGGTCAAACTTTTCGGTTTGACGTTACCGTGCCGGCCCTAATTCGCTTGCGTGACTGGCTTATTGCAGAGAAAGCCACGCACGTGGTGATGGAGAGCACAGGATCGTACTGGATTCCTGTTTTCAATATCCTGGAAGATCATTTTGTAGTGGTGCTGGCGAATCCTGAAGAGGTAAAGAATCGGAAGGGACACAAAACAGACCGCAAAGACGCTGCGCATCTGGCAGAGCTGTTGCGCCACGACCATATCCGATCCAGTTACATTCCACCCAAGCCGGTCCGTGACCTGCGTGATATTACGCGCCGGCGTTTGCAACTGACGCAAGATGCCACGCGCGAGCGGAATCGCGTTCAGAAGTTGCTGGAGCAGGTGAACGTCAAAATCGGCAACGTGCTCAGCGACGTTTTTGGCGTCTCCGGCCAGAGCATGTTGCTGGCACTGCTCAACGGGGAGGCCAGCCCCGAACAGATTGCGCAACTGGCGCGAGGTCAGGCCCGGAACAAGATTCCGCAGTTGATTGAAGCACTCGAAGGCCATCGGATGAGCGACCACGAAAAACTGCTAATTCGAAGCTGCCTACGCCACCTGGCGTGCTTGCAAGAGGAGGTGGAGGAATTGGACGCTGAGATACTGCGTCGTATGCAAGCGGCACCATTTCAGAACGCATTCTTGCTGATGCAGACTATTCCCGGAGTGGGGCAACTGGCGGCAGCCAGCATCCTGGCGGAAACAGGGACAGACCTAACGCCCTTTCCGACGGCCGAGCAGATGGCGAGTTGGGCCGGACTATGTCCAGGCAATCGAGAGAGCGCCGGCATCCAGAAGGGTGCTCAGACGACGCATGGAAATCCCTATCTGCGTACCGCATTGGTGCAGTGCGCGTGGGCAGCGACACGAAAGCAAGGGTCTGTATTCCAGAGTCGGTTCCAGCAGTTGTCGCCGCGGCGAGGCCAGAAGCGCGCGATCGTGGCAGTAGCACACCAGATGCTGATCATTCTGTACTGCATGCTGAAGCTGAGCGTGCCGTTTCGCGGTGCTGAGGATGCACCCCAGCAACGGCGGCGGCAGCGCCGGGCGCATCATCACCTCCGCAGCCTGCGTCGGCTTGGGGTCTCCGTTCAAGTGTTAGCAATGCCGGACGGTCTCATAGGTGAAACAGGCTGACGTTGTAACTTGTTTTCGGAGCAAACGGTGTGGAGTTGTGAATGAAAGAGTCATACAGGAAAGGAGTAGCGATCCATCCTGGCCCCGAGTCATGCGTGGCCAGCCGCGAGGCTGCCATCGAAGCGTTGACAGGGGCACATGCAGGCAGGGTATTGAGCTGCGAAATAATCGCGACCGGAGTGCCGACGCCGTTCAGCATGGCGGAAGGCAACATCGACGGGTGCGCCATCGCAAGCACCCGGAGGACTCTGCGC
The DNA here is from genome assembly GCA_963844855.1 of Bryobacteraceae bacterium. Taxonomy (GTDB): domain Bacteria; phylum Acidobacteriota; class Terriglobia; order Bryobacterales; family Bryobacteraceae; genus DASQDN01. Next base: position 38,758 of record CAWJQP010000052.1, on the reverse strand, counting down.
AGTCTGAGACCCCAAGCATGCATGGAAACTCCACGCGCGAGAACCGGGAGACCCCATCGGTGCCCGTGGCCAAAGAGGCGGCGGGCCGGTTGGAGAAGGCCATGAGCCAGAAGTCCAACACGTACGTCGGTGGGGAGTCGGACGGTTGCGTAGTACCAACGAAGTGTCCGAACAATGGCGGGCCACCGTCGGCGGAGGGCGCGGAGGGAAGGCAACCGACCAAGGAGAACATTGGGCAGGCGACCGCGCCCCGGACTCAGAGCCGGATCAGCGAGTTGAGCGACTTGCTCGGTGTGCGTAAGGCAGCACGTAAAGACAAGCGGACGCGGTTCACCGCGCTGCTCCATCACGTCAGTATCGATCTGCTGCGGGAGAGCTACTACGCCCTGAAGCGGGAAGCTGCGCCCGGAGTGGATGGCGTGACGTGGAGAGAGTATGAGACGGGCCTTGATGAGAAACTGGCAGACCTTCATGGCCGAATCCATCGCGGCACGTATCGAGCGCATCCTTCCAGGAGAAGCTACATTCCGAAGGCCGACGGACGGCAACGTCCCCTGGGCATCGCAGCCCTGGAGGATAAGGTCGTTCAGCAGGCCGTAGTGACGGTCCTCAACCAGATTTACGAAGAGGACTTCTTGGGGTTCTCCTATGGGTTCCGACCTGGGCGCAGCCAGCACGATGCGCTGGACGCGCTGTGGGTGGGAATTATGCGGAAGAGAGTGAACTGGATTCTCGATGCAGACGTTCGTGGCTTTTTCGATAATTTGTCGCACGAATGGCTGGTCAAGTTCATCGAGCACCGCGTCGCCGACCGAAGGATACTGCGCCTGATCCAGAAGTGGTTGAGGGCGGGGGTATCCGAGGAAGGGAAGTGGTCGAAGACCGAAGTAGGGACCCCGCAAGGGGCAGTGGCTTCACCGCTGCTGGCAAACGTCTACCTGCACTATGCCTTCGATCTGTGGGTCAAGCACTGGCGTAAACATCAGGCTGCGGGCGATGTGATCGTCGTCCGGTACGCGGATGATATCGTCGCGGGATTCGAAAGTCGTGCCGACGCAGAGCGCTTTCTCCAGGAATGGAGAGAGCGGCTGCAGAAGTTCGGTTTGGAGTTACACCCGGACAAGACGCGCCTAATCGAGTTCGGGCGCGAAGCAGCCGAAAATCGGGAGCAGCGAGGCGAGGGTAAGCCGGAAGTGTTCGACTTTCTGGGCTTCACGCATATATGTGGGAAGACTCGGAAAACCGGCCGGTTCATCGTCAAGCGTAAGACAATCCAAAAGCGACTCTCTGCCAAGCTCAATGAGCTGAAGGAGGAGCTTCGGCGACGTTGGCATCAGCCAGTAGCTGAGGTCGGGAAGTGGTTGAAGTCGGTCGTACGAGGCTATTTCAACTATCACGCAGTACCCGGCAACATGGATAGTCTCAACAGCTTTCGGGCCCAGGTGATCTGGCGTTGGTACCGCGCGCTTCGGCGGCGTAGCCAGCGAGACAAGATGAAATGGGAACGGTTCTGGCCGTTGGTCGATCGATGGATTCCAAGTGCGAAGATCCTGCATCCGCATCCGAACATGCGCTTTGACGCCACACATCCGAGGTAGGAGCCGTATGCAGCAATCCTGCACGTACGGATCTGTGCGGGGGGGCCGGTCAACCGGCGTCCCTACCGCGACAAGAAGGTCTAAAAGACATTCACTCACTCACTCACTCTCTCTCTCTCTCCCGAAAATTGACCTCAGGCCGGTGTGGTGACTGCGAGGCTGACGTCGTATCCAAGCTTCTGCAGCTTCTTTACGTGATACTTGGTGACACTTTCGCGATTGGCTCGCTCGAAGTAGTCGGCACCGAGGTCCTGATACTCACGATATTCTTTTAACAGCACGTAGGCGACACCGAGGATGCTGTGCGCTACAGCGATGAGGGCGCGTTTCTTCCCGCGCTTGCCCGCCAATCGTTGATATTGAGCGTGAAAGCACGTGTTGACTGCGAATTGATAAGTCATGCCGCGATTGGAGTCTGGTACAACCCTCGACAGTGCCTCCGCCACCGATACGAATCGAGACCTATTGGTGATACCGATTCGTCAAGAAACGGTTCTGGCAGGCGTCCTTTCAGCCCCGCATGCGTTCGATGGCCGTTATAGTAATGTTGAGAATCGAGTAGCTTCGTCTCCAGATCGACTGTGGTCCAGAATAGAATGTGGTCGAGGTACTCGCGCCGAACCGTGCCAATTAGTCGCTCTACAAACGAGTGCGATAGTGGCATGTAGGGAATAGTCTTGATCTCCGCCACTTCGAGCACCCGCAGATTAGCTTGCCATTGGTGGAATCGATAGAGCGGATCATGATCCGAGCTGAGGTATTTTGGCAGGCTGTGCCCGCGAATCGCTCGCTGGAACATGCGGCACAGTGCTACACCATCAACGATGCCGCCGTGAACGCCAAACCCGATGATGCGGCGTGTAAATTGGTCCATCACAACCAGAACCCAATGTGTTCTCAGCGTCGCCGATTCGCAGCGGAATAAATCGCAGCTCCATAAACTGTCCTTTGTCTGGCCAAGAAACGTAAGCCAGGAAGGACCTTCTGAATCTAATTCTGGTCGGTAGTGAACGCTCAGGATGCGGCGAACAACATCTTTGTCGATGTCGACGCCGAAAGCCAACGCGATCTGCTGAGCAATGCGGGGACAGCCCCAGCGGGGATTGAGCCGTTTCATTGCTACAACGGCATCGATGAGATCTTTTTTGGTTCCTTCGGCCCCGGCCGGTGCCTGCGCTCGGACGAAAACAACAAGCGATACTTTCGTTTCCTCAGGACACTGTGGAGATGGAGCAGAGTAGAAGGCTTCAGAACGACGCCGGAACGGAGAACGCGTGCGGGGCGCATGAAAGTGGTGCACAAGCCGGCGATAATGGGTGCACGCTTTCGACCACGATTGAGGATCACCAGTTGATGCCGGACCAGCGCGGATTCGGCGACGACGGAACGGACCCCGCCCGGCCTCGCCAATCGGGCCAAGGTGATGAGCACATGAACGAATAGGTGAGGAAGTCGCGCATCCCGGCAATCGTATCAGCACCTAAAATCTGCCAAATTCAACCAATTGGTAATTCGCCATGGACAGGCGTGCGATGATTGCAGGGTTCTGCTATCTCGCTCTGGGAAGCGTGTACCTGGCGGCGATCATGCGCGGATTCAAGCGCTCTGCAGTTCAGAGGGTGTTGCCGTGAATACCGCTCTCCAACAGGACCTGACTACGTTCGTCCAGGCGCACCGCGATCGGTTGACAGAGATCGTTTCGGAACTCGTGCGGCGTCCGTCAGAAAACAAAGCTCCGTACGGATCGGAACGAGATTGCCAGGAATTCGCGTGGCGGTTGCTGCGCGACTGCGGCGCTGACGTCGCTCTCTATGAACCGGACAGCGTACCCGGCATCACAGAGCATCCGCTCTACTGGGCCGGGCGCAAGTACGCCGACCGCCCGAATTTGTCGGCTCGTATCCGCGGCGTAGGCGGCGGACGTTCGCTGATCCTCTCAGGCCACATTGACACCGTGCCGATTGGGGCCGAGCCATGGATCCACGATCCATTTGGGGCCGTAGTCGAGGGCAATCGCCTGTATGGACGCGGCTCAAACGATATGAAGGCCGGCATCGCGACGAACTTGTTCGTCGCCGAAGCCCTCTCCGAACTCGGCATTCGACTGGCTGGAGACCTGATCATTGAATCGGTTGTAGACGAGGAGTTTGGGGGCGTCAACGGCACGCTGGCAGGTCGGCTCAGGGGAGTCCACGCCGACGCCGCGGTGATTTCGGAACCTTCCTTCCTACGTGTCTGCCCGGCTCAGCGCGGAGGTCGAACAGCGCACTTGACGTTCTCATCTCCAAATGATGGAATTCTCGGGCCGCGAACCGGCGCCTCAGCGATCGAGCAACTCCGCGAGTTCCTTAACAGCGTGCAGGCGTTCGCGTACAAGCGGAGGAGTACGGCCCCTCAGCACGGTCTGTACGCGCATCTGTCCGAGCCGGCGCCGGTGACTGTCACTCGAGTGTTTACCGCTTCCTGGGGCACAAACGAGCCGACCAATACGCCAGGTAAGTGCTGCGTTGAGCTTTTCTGGCAGGCGATGCCAGGCGAACGACTGGACAGTATCGACCGCGAGTTCCACGAGTGGATCGGCTCCCTCTCCATTCGGCCTCGCATCGAGCATCCAATTCGATGGCTGCCCGGTTCTGCAATTGCGCATGATCACCCGATCGTCAGGGAACTTGCGGCGGCTGCAGAACCCATCCTTGGCGCCACTCCGCCTGTTCAGGGTATTGAAGGCCCCTGCGACATGTTCGTATTTCATGAGTTCGGCATCCCGGCGGTTCTGTGGGGAGCACGCGGCGGAAACACGCATAATCCGGACGAATACGTGGAACTCGATTCGGTCGAACAGGCGGCTGCGGTGCTGCTGTCGTTTGTTTGCCGGTGGTGTGGAGTGGCATCCTGAGACAATGCGGGCGCTCTGCCTTGTTCTGCTGTCTTATACGATTGCCGCAGGAGCGGACCTCCAGGCGCTTCTCGACCAGCACAAGCGGAATCCGGTCGACTGGAAGATCGCCAATGAGGTAGCCCTCGCCTATACCGAACGAAGCCAATTCGCCGAAGCAGCCAACTTCTTTCGTAAAGCGCTGGTTGGAAATCCGGGCTTCGTGCCTGCTCGCAAGAATCTGGGAGTCGTGCTGTGGTTTGCCGGAAACCACTCAGAATCGGCAGCGGTATTCCGTAAACTCGTAGTAGCCATTCCAAACGATCCTGTGCCGCATCTGTATCTGGGACTGGCGGCTCACAGCCGCGCCGCGCATGCGGAGGCGCATCGTCACTTCGCGGCTGCGGGAGACCTGGCTGTGGCCAACCCGGATGTGGTGGTTGAGGTTCTGGAATCGTATCTCGCTGTTCGGGATCAGTCGGTGCTCGATCGAACGGAGAAATTGCTCGACGCGACCCGCGACGTGCAGCTGTCGATGCGTGCGGCGGCGATTATGGATCGGTACGGAGCAGCGCCGGCGGCTTATAGAACGTATGCGAGAGCAATCGAGTTTGCGCCTCAGCATGTGCCGTTATATATTGCCCTTGCTTCATTTGCATCTGCGCACCAGAACAACCGGTACGGTATGGAGGTGCTGGACCGCGGACTCAAACAACTTCCCGGTTCAGGGCCGCTTCTTTTCCATCGTGGATTGCTGACGGCCATCGACGGGGACCGGGAAACCGCGGTAAAAGAATTCTCGGCCGCTGCCGTGTCGGATCCCAAATGGGCGCTGCCACGTCTGGCAATCGGAGTTCTTCAACTGGAGGACGGGCGACCGGAAGAAGCCGCCGCCACGTTTGCGGCAGTACTGACAGACCACGCTAGTGATGGGCAGGCATTGTATCTGAGGGCACTGGCTTTGAGCCGAACCAGTAGCGATTTGACACGTCCCGAACAGATCAACCTGCTCGAACGTGCAGTGCGAGTGAATCCTCGGGATTCCAGAGCGCTGGGCCTGCTCGGTCAAGCCTATGGCGCAGCAGGCCGCACCGAGGACGCGATCAACACGCTGAAGAAGGCCGTTTCCGCCGACGGACGAAACGCCACGGCCCACTATCAACTTGCCCTGATTCTTCGAAAGGCTGGCCAGATTCCAGCGGCGAATCGGCACCTTGTGCGATTCCGCGAACTTCGCGCCGAAACTGATGCGAATGAGTCGGAACTGGTTCAATTCCTCAAGGTCGAGCGATAACTCGGCTGTCGCGCGCCATCAAACGCCGGAAGTCCCTGAGGGCAGCCTGTGCCTGCTCCTTCTGCCCGAGTTTGCCGTACACTGCGGCCAGACGATAGCGGATGGAGGCGTTCTCATGGTCCAGTTCCGCAGCACGCCGAAGGCTATGAAGAGCGGCCTGCCACTGCCCTTCATCCTGCGCAATGATGCCAAGCTGCAAGTGTGCCGCTGCAAATCCGGCTGCAGTTCCAATGCCCGTTTCAGGGCGCTCCGAGCAACTTCGGGCGCGGATCCTGATGAATGAGCGATGGCAGCCAAGTGCGCATAAGCCACCGCATCCGACGGATTCGTTTTCAGATATTTTTCGAATTCGACGCGGATCGCGGGCTGCAGCGGTCCCGCCGCTTCGTACACCCTACCCAGCAAATCGAAAGATCGAGACTGCGGCTCCAGGCGGACAGCTTCGAGCAGCACCTGTGCCGCCGCCTCGTGATGCTCAGCAAGATACAACGCAGATCCCATGCCAAGTTTCACCCGTACCGAGCGAGGAAATTGTTCGTCCGCGGAACGGAACTCCGCAACGGCATCTACAATCGCTCCACTCGTTAAGCAGCACAGCGGCATAGTCGATTCGGTACTCTAGATTGCCGGGATCCAGCCGAGCTCCCTTCCGGAATGCTTCTATGGCAGCTCGTGTGTCTCCGACCCTCTCCTCAGCCACCCCGAGCAAATTCGCCGCAGTGGCTCCGTCAACACGACGGAGAAACGGTATGGCGGCGACGTACTCATCCGCGCCGGCGAGCAGCTTGCCGACGTGCTCGCTGGCCCGCGGGTCCCCGGTGGTCATGATCTCCAGCCGCTTTGCCGTGCTGCGCGCCTCTTCGCGTTTGCCCAGACGCAACTCGCAGTCGAGGCGTCCGATGAGAGCGCGCGGATTATCAGGAACGGCGCTAAAGTGGGTCAATCCCCGAGCGGCATTTCCTTGGATCAGTGCGATGATTCCGAGATTGATGTGCGCTGGGGCGTTGCGGGGATCTACCGAGAGGACGGCCTGAAATTCACGCACAGCGGTTTCGTAGTCTCGGGCGGCCAGCGCCGTTTGTCCCCCCCGGCAGTAGCGCCTCGACCTGGTCGGGCGGAGACGCTACTGCGGAAAGGGCGGCAAATAGTACTGCGAAAAGCATCACCAGAGGAGTTTCAAGGCAACCTGCATGATTCGTGGGTCTCCGGCACTGCGTATTCGGCCAAAGGCTCCGGAGTTCACAGTCGTTACAGGATTTCCGAAGTTTACTTGATTGAAAGCATTGAACGCCTCGCCCCTCAGTTGCAAACGCAAGCGCTCAGAGAAAGGAAAGTCCTTCATCAATGCCAGGTCTGTTGCGTTCAACGCCGGTCCGCTAATCAGGCCGCGACCCGCGTTGCCGTACGTGCCTCTCGGAACATCATTGGTAGGTACGAACGCAGCGGTGTTAAAGAACGCGTCGATCATGGAACCACGGTCCGCATGATCGATCACAATATCGCGCGTCGTCACGCCAGGCCGGAGTTGCGCGTGCTGATCTCCGAACGTTCCATCCAGCGCAACGTCGTCGCCCATCAGGAACGTGAGCGGAGCACCACTTTGTATGGTCGTGATCCCCGAAATGGTCCATCCGCCAAGAAACGCATTTGCAAGCGGATTATTGAGTTTCTGTACTGGTGTGTATACCCACGAAGCAACGAATGCGTGCGCGCCGGTCCCAGTCCGATCGGCCACGCTCATCGCGCAGGTTGAATGGATTCGCCACAGTTCCACCCAGGTTGTTGGTTGAACTGGTATCGATCGACTTCGATAAGGTATACGCCGCTGTTACGGTGAGACCCTTTGAGAATCGTTTATTCAGCTGGGTTTGCCACGAGTGGTACCAGCTGCGAAAGTCGTTTCCGAGGAGATAACCCTGCGGAGACAATATTCCGGGCTCGAAAATCACGCGATCGTTGATGTTCTGATCAGACGGCGGAGATCCATCCAGCGCCGAAGGTCGGAATGCCGCCGGATTGTACGTACGCAGAGCTGGCAGCTTGATTCCAATCTTTCCGGCATAGGCGGTCTCGATCATTAGAGATGGCGTGATCTGGCGTTGGATGGCGAAATTGAACGCCTGAATGTACGGGGTTCGCAGCGCGAGGCCGGTGAATACTCCGCCAACGGGCAGCGGGAACAAGGGGCAGTCTACTCCCGGATACGTGGCAGTCTTGACGCATCCGAACTGGCCGGTAGTGACAGCAGGCGGGGCGGTTCGTCCGACGCTCGTAAACGGATCTTCGATCCGCCCGCTGAAAGCGCTGGCAAAGCCTGCGAATGGAGAGTTTTCCTGCGCGAGAGAGTCAGCATTGATGCTCTCGTAAAAGACGCCGTACCCGGTGCGCAGCGACGTTTTTCCGTCGCCGAAAATGTCCCACGCGAGACCGATCCGGGCGCCCAGTTATTCAGATCGTTGTTCGCCAGTCCGCGCGGAAGATCGCCGGGAAACAGGATGCCCGGCGGCGCATCGGGTACCGCTGTCGATTGCGCGCCGGGAACAACCGTGTTGATGCGGTCGTTCTTCTCCACCCACGGCAGAAACGGCTCATACCGAATACCGAGGGTCAGGGTCAGCCGGGGATGCAGGCGCCATTCATCCTGGAAGAACGCGGAGTGTGCATAGGTGGAGACGTCCGTATCGCGGATACCGAAGTTGACGTTGATGTTGTCGTACGCTCCCAGCAGGAAGTCCGCCGTGGGATCGCCGGTTCTGGCGCCCGGTAAAGGCGATGCTCGGCGAGCCGATGAATATCTGCTGGAATTGCAGGCGCAGCATCTCGTATCCGAACTTGAAGCTATGCTTGCCGCGGATCCAGCTCATGGTGTCCTTGAACTGAAAGTTACGGCTCTTGAATCTTGTCGTGAATCCGGATCCAAGTGTGAAGCTGTCTGCGACATCGACAGTTACCGCGCCCGTGGGCACATATTGCGGCATGTTGATCCCGAGCGTCTTGCGGGTCGATCGTTTCCGACTGCAATTGATTCGATGGCGTATTCAGAAAGCCGAATGTGAACTGATTGATCAGCGTCGGCGAGAAGGTAATTGTGTCGTTGATCGCGAGTTGCTGCGTCTTCTGGTCGAACATCTCGCCGATATAGCCGGGGATGTTGCCTCCGGCGAAATGGCGCGGACCTGTTGTTACGATCCTCGAACCAGCTGGCATAGATTCGGTGCTTCTCGCTCTGGTTCCAGTCCCCGCGAAACATGTACATAGTCGCCGTCGCGGGGATTGGCGGCCAGAGAGCTTACCTCCCCGGTGGGCGATGTCGGCACGAACTCGAGCAGATTCCGTGCCACGGGGCTGATGCAGCCGGTGGCGACTCGATTCCCTGCCACACAGGGATTTCCCGCCGCGTCTGTGAATGGACGATTGGTGAGCGTATCCACAGGGTTCGTCAGAGTTACCGCCGAAGACGTGAAATCGCCCGCACGTTGTGCAGCGGAAGGCACAAATGCCTGTACGGATTGCGCTTCGCGACGATCCCGCAGTCCCTGATAGGTGCCGAATATGAATACCCGATCCTTGATGATCAGGCGCGCCTGCCGCAGCTCCGAACTGATTTTGTTTTAGCGCGGGTACGCGGGAGGAAAAGAAGTTTCGCGCATTGAGAGCGTCATTCCGCAGGAACTCCCATGCAGATCCGTGAAACTCGTTGCTGCCGCTCCGGGAAACCACGTTCACCTGCGAGCCCGGGTTGCGGCCATACTCTGCGGCGAAGTTATGAGTCAGGATACGAACTTCCTGAACTGCGTCAGGCGGCGGATAATTCATGCCGGTGTTTCGGGACGGGTTATTGAAGAAGCCGCCATTCAGCGTGAACAGGTTCATGTTCGAGCGGCCGCCGTTGACGTTGAGACCCGGGCCGCCCCGAGCATCATTCATCTGCTGCGGCGCACTCACGTTCAATACGCCCGGCAGAATTCGGGCCAGGCCGATGACGTTGCGGCCGTTCAACGGCAGATCCACTACGCGTCGGTCGTCTATCAGGCCGGACATGGTTGCCGATGTTGTGTCTACAAGCGGAGCAATTGCGTCAACGGTAACCTGACTCTCAACGGTACCGACCTGGAGAGTGGAGTCTACGCGGAGGTTCTGGTTGACGGTCAGCGCCAGACCGGTCTGCGTCTGCCGCTGAAAACCCGGCGCCTCGACGGTAACATCGTAGGTTCCGGAAGGAAGAGCCAGGAGCTGGTAGAAGCCCTCGGAATTCGCGGGGGCGGTCCGAACCAGTTGCTGCTCGGACATCCTCGCAGTGACGGTGGCGTTGGGGATTGCCGCACCGCTGCTGTCGCGTACGTAGCCGTTAATATTAGCGGACGCTGTCTGACACAGCGCGGGAGAAACAGCTGCGAACAACCAGCAGCCGGCGGCCAGCGACGAATATATACGCCGGGAAGTCGACATTGGATTGTGGATACCTTTTCTAAAGTGGTTTGTATCTTCGTTATTGTTCAGACCTGTACGCCCAGGTCATTCCAGGACATTACTTTTCCGCTGTATATGGCTTCGCGGCCAAGAATCGCGGTAAGCGCGGCCGTGGCGCCGATCTCAACGCCGGCGGGGGACGCTGCGCCGGTTCGAATCGCATTGAAGAAGGCGGCGAAATGCGGGGTGTCGTCCTCGCGCACCGGAGTGCTGAGGACGACAGGCTGTTTGCCGCGCTCCAATGGATACAGCTTGCCATTATCAAGGCTGACTGCGCCTTTTTTTCCGTACACGTTCGTATACTGACCGCCTGCGGGAAGTCCGGCAGGATGGAAGAAGGTTTGGGTGAAAGACAATTTCGCCCCGTTCAAATACTCATAGTTCAGGGTATATCCATCCATATTGGTGCGCGCCGGAGGATCATTCTTCCATATCAGCGTTCCGCCGAATCCGGATGCTTTCGCGGGCCGGCTGTTTATGGCCCAGTTACACAAGTCCAGATTGTGAACCGCCATTTCAACGATCACATCGCCCGACCGGCTCGCATTGAAAAACCATTCCGCTGACGAGCCGTTGTGATCAAGATCCCATGGAGCGTGCCGCTGGGCCTTCACCATCACGACATCTCCGATGACACCGTTGTGGATCTGCTTCACGGCGTCTGCCAGCCAGTTGAATGACCGCATTTGCTGCCCTGCTTGAAAAATCTGCTTCGAAGCCCGGACGGCATCCAGAACGTCTTGTACCTGCTTAGGCGTAATGCCCACCGGCTTTTCACAGTAAACATGTTTGCCAGCTCGCAGAGCGGCGACCGCCATTTCCGAATGGAGGTCACATGGCGTGTCGATGAAAACGGCGTCAAGATCCTTCTGCTCCAGAAGCTGCCGGTAATCCGTGTAAGTCTTCGGATTGTCTCGCGCGGTGAGCGTGGCCGCCTTGTCCAGCCGATCCGGCTTGATGTCGCAAAGCGCCCCAATTTTTACGTTCTGCTGTGTGAGAATACGGCCGAGAGTATGGTGTCCGCGCAAGCCCGTTCCAATCATGGCGTGCGCACGGGCTCCGTACTCTTCTGAGCTCCCTTCACGGGCGGCGCAAGCCCGGCCAGCATGCTGCTTGCGACAAACTGTCGTCGGTTCATGTGCCCTCTCCAGCGAGACCATCCGGGTGTGTGGAAAAGCAGTTGCATCCCGAGGTCGGATTCAGCCATTATAAGGAGACTTTACTAACTCTGCAAAACATATTTGTACGATGCGTCTGCAGCCCGACAGTTTGCTGACCAGAAGGGTAGATCCTCTGGTCATGAAAAGTCTGAATGCGATCGAGGTGCTGGAACTGGTGCGAACGCACGGGCCCGTATCCAGAGCGCGTCTGGCTACGCACAGCAGGCTCAGCAAACCGACAGTCTCAGATCAGGTGGACGCATTGATCTCGCGCGGTCTCGTTGTGGATACGGGACCTGGGGTTGCCAGCAGCCGCGGGGGTAAAAAACCCACTCTGCTCGAATTCAACAGCGGCTATGGACAGATCTTCTGCGCCGACGTCGGCCCGGAATGGATCCGTTTCGAGTCGTTCGACCTGCAAGGTCGTACGCTGCATCGCAATGTGTTGCCGACCCGGCCTGAACGGGGCGCGCGTGGCATTGTTCGAGCCCTGAAGCAGGGTATCGGAGAGTTGCTGAGTGCGGCCCCCGAAGCAAGCCTGCGCATCATCAGTCTGGCAGCGCCGGGGATCATCGATGTGCGCCACGGGATCGTGCTCGAAACGGATAACGTATTCGGCTGGCGGGATCTCCACCTCGGCGACGAGATCTCCACGCACTTCGGATTGCCTGTACAGATCGACAACGATGTAAACATGGCGGCCCTGGCCGAGTTGAGGGCGGGCAGCGCGCCCCAGGATTTCGTGCTGCTGCGGCTCTACACCGGTGTTGGAGCGGCTGTCGTTCTTGATGGAAAACTGCACCACGGCGCACACTGGGCTGCAGGCGAGATTGGCCACATGCTGCTGGACATTCGGGCGCTCAGCGGCGCCTCCAACCCGCGCGGCTATCTGGAATCGGTCATCGGTGAGGACCGTGTTCAGACTCGCGTGCGGAAACTCGCACGGAAGCAGGGTCGATCTGCGGCTGGGCGGACTGTGGCGGAAGACGTCGCGCTCCACCTGGGCACGGCCATTGCGAACATCGCGTCCGTCTTCGACCCGCAAGCCGTCATTCTGCTCGGTGAGTCCTTCGTGCCCTTAGTGGATCACATCCGCCGCATTACGAGCCAGATTGTTCCGTGGCCGGTTGACGTGTGTCTCTCACAACTGGGTGAGGATGCGGCTCTCAAGGGTGCGCTCGCCGCTGGACTGAACCGGGCGCTCCGCCAAATTACACATAGTCTCCAGATAGAGGCTGCCGGTCCCGGGGCAAGGGCGGACGCAGCTCAGGGATAAACAGAGATTGCAGAGGTTGAAACTATGATTTCGAAATCGACACGCCGTCAGTGGATGACAGGCGCTGTAGCGGCCGGATCTGCGGCGCTGGCCGCCCAAACCGAAGGCGGAATCCGCACTGCATTCATCGGCGCCGGAGTTCGGGGAAAGAGTCTGATTCCAGAGCTGATGGCCCAGTCCGGCGCGCGCATTACGGCAATTTGTGACACTGACCCCAATGCGCGAGATGCGGGGCTGAGTCTCGCGAAACGCGATGGGCCGCGCGCCGTTTCCGACTGGCGGGCGATACCTGACTCGCGCGATGTCGATGCGGTTGTCATTGCTACCCCATGCTATTTACACGCGGAGATGGCGGCAGCGTGCCTTCAATCAGGAAAGTATGTGTATTGCGAGAAGCCGCTCGGTATTTCGCCAGAGCAGGTGCAGAACGTTCTGAACGCCGCCCGGCGGGCGAAAACGTTCCTGCAGATCGGCCAGCAGCTCCGTTACTTTCCAACCGTGCGCGAGACCGTACGACAAATCCATGCCGGTGATTTACTGGGGCGAACACTCGTCATCAAGGCGCAGCGCCACAGTACTCCTGTCTCGCCGGAGGCCTTAGCCCGGCGTCCGGCATGGTACAACGACGTTCGTTATTCGGGGGATCTGATCGTAGAGAACGCGATTCATAATATTGACGTATGTAACTGGATCGCGGATAGTCGTCCCGTTGCGGCGTTCGGGCATGGGATGAGGTACCTTCCTCAGCCCCGCTGGCCGGGCTCGCAAATGATGGACGGATTCAGCGTCGAGTATGTTTATCTAAACGGCATCCATCTCGACTACAGCCAACTCTACATGCACCCGCGCGGGCTGAAGAAGCTGGCAAACGGGCAATGGTATACGATCTTCGGCCAAAAGGGCGCCATCGACATGACACATGACGGAGCAGACTTCTACGAGATGGAGGCTGCTTCGTCACGCGACATCATTCCCGCAAACATGAAAGGCGCCAAAGAGAATGCGATGCAGGAGTTTCTGGCCTGCATCCGCGATAAGCGGCGCCCGTTTGCCGGTATCGAGGTCGGAGCTACCGCAGCGCTCACGACGATCATGGGTCGGGAAGCAATCTATCGAGGCCGGTCCGTCAGTTGGGATGACCTCGGAGTCAGCATCGTTGACGCGGGGGCCTCGCCGTATCCTTCACCCGGCTTTGTTTCTTTGATGCCGCGAAGTGATTTGTCGGAACACTGGAACGTTGAGGGCGCGTCTTCGTCTATCTGGCGACTTGCCGGCGGCGAGATCGTCTGCGACGGTAAGCCGAACGGATTTCTACGCAGCAAGAAGTCTTATCGCAACTACGTTTTCCGTGCGGAGTGGCGCTTTCAAAAAGAGGGCTGGCAGCCGACGACGAACGACGAAGGTTGGCCGAACGCCGGATTTTTCATTCATGCAAACGAGACTGTGAAGGACTGGCCGAAGAGCCTGGAGGTGCAGGGACACTTTGGTGAGGCGGGCAGTGTCTTCGGCGTTCAGGGGGCGAACATAAAAGGGGCAAAGCGAGGCGTAATACTGCGGGACCGTCCCCTTTTTGGGGATTGGGACCGGTACGAGATCGCGTCTCAGGACGGCAAAGTGACCGTACGGCTAAACGGAGAACTCGTCAACGAAGGATATGAAGCGACACCGGCGCAGGGCAATATCTGCCTGCAATCCGAAGGTTGGCCGGTTCGATATCGGAACATTGAAATCAGGGAGCTAACGTAGATGACTCGCCGCGCAGTTTTGATGAGTATGGCTGCTGTGCCGGCAGCGCTGGCCGCGCCCGGATCGCCGACGAAATTCCAGCTTGCCTGCATGACGCTGCCATACGCGGCATTCCCGCTGGAGCGCGCGTTGGAGGGGATCAGGAAAGCAGGGTATGACTACGTCGCCTGGGGCACGACTCACCAGAACAGCCCTGGCCGTCGTGATCCCGTGATGGCCAAAGACGCATCTCCGGCAGAAGCAAAGCAGCTTGGCGACCGGTGCCGCTCTATAGGGCTTCAACCGGTGATGATGTTCTCCGATATTTACGTCGCCCACGCCGATTCCGTCAAGGTTCACACCAGAAGAATCGAGCAGGCGGCCGCAGCTGGCATTCCCATCGTCCTCACGTTCGGCGAGATCAAGGCCGGCGGAGAGGACATTTGGATAAAGAACCTGAAGCAACTGGGGCCCGTTGCACGCGAACACAAAGTGCTGTTGACGATCAAGCAGCATGGCGGTAACACTGCAACAGGAAAAGACTGTCTGAGAATCGTAGAGCATGTGAACGATCCCGGCGTAAAGATGACATACGATGCCGGCAATGTTCTCGACTACAACAACGACGACCCCATCGCGGACATACAGGCCTGCTGGAAAGAGATCCGTGCGTTCTGCATGAAGGATCACCGTAACTTTCCTAAAGATCAGGACTGCGGACCCGGCTTCGGGGAAATCGACCACTACAAGCTGATGACGCCCGTGATGAATACGGGCCTGACCATACCGCTGGCATTCGAAAACATTTCTGAGCCGCTGGTTCCGCGGCCCCAGGACCCGGCGCAGATGGACTCTCTGGCGCGCCGTTCTCGCGAGTATATCGAGAGCGTACTGGCAGGGCTTCGGGCTGTGTGATTGCACCTGAACTCTCGCGGATCAACCGGTTTGCCCGACGCGCTGTGACTCTGGGCGACCGGACGAATCGAGTAGATTTCTCCAACACCTTCGTTTGAGCCCGTGATAATCGCGAGCCCATGGGTCATTATTGATGCACGATTTCGGCACATTTACGGTTTTCGTCCCAGGATGATTCCAATCTGGGCGAGAGGTCGTCGATGGACAAACTGGCGCATGGCTGGCGAGCCTGGCGACGTTCGATGGGTTATGGCCGCGGAACCCGCGTTGATCACGCCGAGCGCCAACGGCCGGCTTGCGACTGTCAGCGGGAGATATGGGTCAGGTTCGGATCACACGGAGGGTGACTTTATTAGTCCCGGCAAGCCTGTCGAGAATGGGTTTGTTGAGTGTCCTTCTCGTAAACACCGAACTGGCTGAGATCATGGATGTTGCACGTGATCCCCAAACTACTTGAGTTCATATCGGGATGGCTGGCGATCCTCCTCGCTGGAGCCTCATCGGTCCTAAAAACACGCGCTGCGTTGCAGCTGGAGAATGTTGCTCTCCGGCATCAGATCGGAGTTCTTCAACGCTCCGCGAAGAAACGTCAGCGGTTATCTGCAGCCGACCGGTTGCTGTGGGTTTGGCTTTCCCGCGTCTGGCCAGACTGCCGATCCGGGCTCGTGATCGTGAAGCCGGAAACGATTGTGGCGTGGCACCGCAAATTGTTCCGGATGTTCTGGACGTGGGAAATCCGGAGAGGCAAGCCAGGGCGGCCGGTCGTCCTACGCGAGGTTCGCCACCGATTCGCCGCATGAGCAGAGAAAATCCGCGTTGGGGTGAGCCGCGGATTCACGGCGAGTTGCTCACGCTCTGCATCAGTATCGGCGAAACGAGTGAGCAAATATCTGGTGCGCAGTCGCAAGCCGCAGTCCCAGACAGGGAGGACCTTCCTCGAGAACCACCTCAAAAGCCTCGTATCCGTCGACTCCTTCACTGTCCCGACCATCCGGTTTCAGGTCCTGTATGTGTTTCTAGTGCTGGCACACGACCGGCGGCGAATTGTGCATTTCGCTGTCACGGCACATCCGACTGCCGAATGGACGGCTCTCCCCGTTATCTGCTCCGCGATCGCGACCGCATCTTTGGGCATGACTTCGTAGAGCAGGTGAAGGCGATGGGAATCAAAGAGGTGCTGCCAGCGCCACGTTCGCCATGGCAGCGCGCGTATATCGAACGTTTTATTGGAACGATCCGACGGGAGTGCCTGGATCACGTGATCGTGTTCGGCGAACGCAGCCTTCACCATCATCTGCGTTCATTGGTATTACCACCAAACTCGCACACACCTCGCACTGCAGAAGGATAGCCCGGAACCACGTGGTATCCAAACACCCGACGTCGGCCGCATCATCTCCATTCCGGAGGTCGGTGGCCTTCACCATCGCTACGAACGCAGGGCCGCCTGAACAGGAGCATCCGCCAACCACGCTGGCATGTCGATAGTTAAGTCCGCGCATGATCAACGTGGATTACCTCTGGCACCAGGCCTCACAACGTATGATGCCTCAATAGGCAACTGACCAAATCAAGATCGATAACAGCGATAACGCTTGATGACGAGAGCCACTGACTCCACGTGCGGCTCGCTTGGCCGCGGGGATCTGCCGATGAAGCTTCCGAGAATCACAATCATCGCGTCTGATGACAAGCCAATGTACATTATGGTGCCAGCCTCTCCGGGAGGCGGCTGGGATCGAACTGCCCGGACGATGCAGGGTGCACTTTCTTACGTCACCAACCGGATTGTTCAGGTGTACAACGTTCCTGGAGCGGGAGGCACCTTAGGTGTTGCATTTTACGGGCTGGTTGGCTGAATGTTTGTATTCCCTTTTGGTTCGAAAGCGAAGAAGGCCACGCACACGACGTTGAGTTCTGCGGAAGATTGTGGCCACCAATCAGACGTTCCGCGTCGCCAGTGAAGCGGGCGGAATGCCTATGGCACTTTCGCCGACCGCAGACTTGTGCCGAGTTTCGGTCAGCAACAGCTTTCACGCCGGCTTCGCAGACAGACTACGAGGAACGCTAAGAACCCGAGAGCGGTGGAGCCTCTGCAATATTGTCGAGATTTCGCCTGCCCTGTTCCTTGAAGGTCGAAATTGATACAAGGTTTCAATGTACAAGGAGAACGCTGAGCACGATTGACCCCAGTCACGAAGTGGCGAGCTACTCTGAACGGGACCAAGTACACGAACATGCCCGCGTGTGTCAGAATCTTTTCGACATGAGCTCCGACCCCACCCGCGACCAACTCGCAAGGGAGGCCAAGGCCATCGTTGCCCTTTCATTGAGAAATGGACCGATAGAAGACATTCACGCAGGGCAACCCTGTCCCAACTGTGCCGGGAGCACGGGATATTCTCGGATCAGCGACGAGGAGATGCGGTTGATTATGCGAAATGCGGTCAACATTGTTTATAGATTGCTTGTCCTCAAGGAGGAGAATCCGACTGAATATGAATGGCAGATTCGATTTGGTGAACGATATACCCAACGCTGGGATGATCCGGACAATTCGAGAACTGATGTAGCTGGAATCCCCACAGGAACCAAAAAATCTGACGAGGAAACATGAACGGTCATCCTGAGGTGGATGCAGCAGACCGCTCGCAACCTGACCGACATAGATTGCGGAACACTCCGCGATCAGCATTACCTTCTCCATCCGAGACACGAAGTTTTGCGACACATTTCGTTAGATTGTGTTTCGTTAGATTGTGGCCGAGGCGGAAAGGAAGCGCTGAGGTTGCCTGCGCGCTCGCCGAACCTGAATGCATTTGAAGAATGAGGGTGCGCCCTGTAAAAAGAGGAATGTCTGGCAAAGCTGATTTTGTTCGGCCAGGCAGACAGCACTTCGGCGCGCCTTGCCAGAGTATGTTGCGCATCACCATGGTGAGCGATGATCATCAAGGGGAGGGAAAGCTCCTGCTCTTTCCAGAGTGCGGTTGACACTCCCACTACGGCATGTTGAATGCCGGCAACGCCTCAGAAGCCCCACTTCGGTATTATGCCCGGGCCGCATGAATAATTGGGCCCAACGGACGATATTGGTGACAAAATTGGTTACAAGCCCAACCGCGATGTCCGCTATGTGATTGAGAGAGACAACTTCTGAGCTCTGTCCACGTTGTCCCGAAGAACCCAACGAGCTGTCACCAGTTCTTCCCTTTGCAATGAGCAACTTAGAGGAGGCTGATTGAATCCGTGCCGTTTTGGAGAATCAGGAGGATGGCGGCTAACTGTCGACATTTCAATTGGTTGCGGGGAATGGATTTGAACCTCCGACCTCTGGGTTATGAGCCCATTCAAAACCTTGCCCTCAGTTGCCTTCCGTTCCCCTAAGTTCCCCAAAAAGTATTGATTTCATTCCCCTGGATTCCCCTCAGTTTGGTCACAGAATTGGTGACAGTTGCCCCGGATTCCCCTGGGTTCCCCATCAAATTGGTGACAGATTTGGTGACATTTTGCACGGTCGCAGTCAACGCTCGTGTTGCGCAGGCTAGCTTGCATGCAGGCTCTAGTATCGTTTGACGTCGATATCAGAGTCAAGCTCGGACGTAGCTGCGTTTGAACCCCATCTCCCGCTACATAGAAACAATAAGGTGTCCAATTTAAAGGAAGTTGAGTTCGACAATCGAGGTTAGAGCAAGGTAGGGCACCAACCACGAAACCACAAAGACCTGAATGTCAACAAAACACAGCGGGCCCGGCCGCGACGGAGCCGGACCCGCTTTTGCGGTTTACGTATCAATCTCCTCAGTGTTGCCTTCAGTGTCAGGGCGTCGCTCGGCACGATCCAGCTTGCCGATCGTATCGGCGCGAACTTCGACGATGCGATGCTTTGCGCCATCTCGTTCGTACTCGCGAGTGCGGACTGCGCCTTGCACCATCACGTATGATCCCTTCGGCAGCGTTCGCGAGTATTCGGCAAGCTTCGAGAACGAGACGACTCGATGCCAGTCCGTGCGACTTTGCCAGTTTCCGTCTGCGTCCTTCCAGGACTCTTTCGTCGCAACCGAAAGTGTGGTCACGAGCGTGCCATTCTGCGTATAGTGAACCTCGGCATCACTGCCTGTAAAACCGATGATCGTGAGCTGGTTCAATGTGTACATGTAAGTTCTCCATTTCTGCTGCCCGTTTGTTCCGGGGGCAACCGAAAAGCGAGCGGCCAAGCTCCCAAACGAGCCGGAGTGCATTGTTGGAGGCGCCGGCGTTTTGGTTTCTGGTAATTTCAGAAACCTGCTGGAGGAACCGACAAAGCAGAACACAGGCGAGAGCCGGGCGCGCGGTTCAAGCGAAGCAGGTGCCCTGGACAAAGCGGGCTAAGAAGTGGAGACGAAATGGAAAATAAACGACAGAACGATAGGATTTAAGTCAGCAGATCCAGTCGCCAGTGAGGTGTTACACGCCATCAGCGTGTGCACAGATGATCTCACTCTAAGAGCATTTGGAAAAACTGTAAGCCGAACATTCTGGAAGCACGGCCGTTGGACTTGAGCGAAGTAAAAGATTAAGCCACTCGCAAGAATCGCGACAATCTCGATAACGCAAAGGCTTGATTACTTGAGAGAGTCGGCGAATTGAATAGCAGATCGCTACGGCGTTTTGTCGCGTAACGTAACGCGTAAGGGAAAATCAAGTGCCCTGCGATCAACGTTTGAGGTTTGTCATCCGCTGGCCGGTAGTATGCAGATGTCCTGAACAGTATGCAGATGTCCTGAACAACTGGAAAGGAGAACCGGAAGGATGGCCTGAGGCGCCTGATCACGACTGCTGCTCTGCGGAGTGAAGAATGGCAAACGGACACGCCGGGAACAAGGAACTGATCTAGCCGGCTGTGGAGACGCTTGCATCCAAGGTACTGTCGCCGGTCCGTGCCATCCACTCCTGCAGCAGTTTGCGGTGCTCCGCAAGTTCACGGGAGTGCGCCGGGTTCCCTGCCAGATTCCGTGTCTCTCCTGGATCCTTCTGCAGGTCGAACAGCATTTCCGGATTTGCGCCTCTGGAGAACCGGACGTACTTGTACCTTGAAGAGCGCACAGCCCGCCCCTGCATGGCGGAATCCTTCGTGTCGGGCGCAAGTTGCGCGAACAGGCTCGTGCGCGTGCTTTCCGCTTTGCCCCGGAGAACGGGCCCCAGGCTTGAGCCGTGCGGCGGACGCCGCATGCTGATCCCCGCAACGTCGCAAAGCGTCGGGAGAACGTCAACGCCCGATGCAATCGACGATCGATTCACCTTTCCGGCAGGAATCCGTCCGGGCCAGCGCCAGATGAGAGGGACGGCAACCACCTCCTCCCACAACATCAGCTTGACCACCCAGCGGTGCGCAGCCATTCCTTTGCCGTGGTCGCTGGTGAACACCAGAATCGTGTCGCGCTCGAGACCATTGCTGCGCAGCGCCGACAGCACGATACCGCAAGCCTTGTCCACGCGCTCTGTCATGCGGTAGTAGGCATGAAGTACCGCCTCCAGTGCAGATCGTCCCAGCCGGTAGTGAATGTGTTCTCCGGCCCGTAGTAGGTCCGCTGGCGGCACATGGCAATGAACTCGGGCTCATCCGAGGATCGCCCGTGGTTCTGCGGCAGCGGGGGCAGCGTGGAAACCGGCGCGCTCAACTCTGCCCGCGACGGATGTCCCGGCGCGAGTTTGTCCATCACCCAGTAGCAGATATCGTGCGGGTTGTGAAGCGAGACCCCCAGAAAGAACGGCTTGCGGTGTTCCCGATGAAGAAAGGCGTCGGCGGCGCGTGCCACGGGTTCGTCGGTAAAGTCACCGAAAGGCTGCTGCGTTCGTTCCTGCATCTGAAACGGAAGGAACTCAAAGCCCCGATCCTTACGCGGCGGGTTCGGCTCGCCGCCGGGCACGAAGGCCCCGGGAAAAGGAGCGGGAAGGTGCCACTTGCCTGCCCAGACACGGATTCGGCGACCACCCGGCTTTGCCAGCCGGGGTGACGATCTCATGAACGAATAGGATGAGGAAGTCACACATCCCGGCAATCGTATCGGCACCTTAAATTCAGCAAATTCAGCCCAATTGGCAATTCGCCATGGACAGGCAGTATTCCAATGTCAATGATGAACTCGATGAGGCTGCGGCCGATAACGGAGCGTGGGGGTTGCAGTTGCGCGAGTACCTGGGGCCGGACGAGGGGGGCTGGTGGAAGCAAGAAGCCGTTCAAGTTCGGGTCGAATGTCGGGTCGATCCGGAGGACAGCAGGTTGAATAAATTAACCAGAACGGATATCCTCGCCTAACTTATGACCACTCCCAATCCTCCAGCAACTCCCGCGCAAATAAGCTACACATTAACTTGGAACCCTTCTGACAGTCATGGACAGGAAGGTAGCTTTGGCTCCGGTACGTGGGTTGATCGAACCGGAACCCACTCCGATAGGAAGCCAGATGGAACGGCTTGGCCGGGAGTGGCGAATACCGGTGACACTATCAGCTTTGTCGTTACGCCTGCAACCGGCCAGAGTTTCCCGTCGAATACTGCGCTCACAATTGCGTTGACATTCGCGCGCAGCCGCGGAAGAGGGTCGAGTAGAAACACCACCCCGTTCACTGCAAATAACTTGCCCTACTCATTGTTGTTGCAGGTTGGAGCGAGTCTCACGAATGGCAATTTAGTGATACCGAATCAAGGCATCTCGCAGTCGGGATTCTTCGAGTTCAGCGCCGCCTTGCAGGTCGGGAACAGCCCGCTCGATCCTACCCCAGGCAAAGACTACACTCGCGATCCCGAACTGGACGTCGGCGAAGGTCAGTAAAGCTTTTTGTCAGTGGATGCCGATCCAAATTTCATAACTAGCTGGTGATAGCGCACATCTTTCCGTAGCGAAGTTAGCTCGGGATCGCGGCGGATCTCTTCCATTGAGTAGCCGGATGCGAGAGCGGCGTTCAGTGAACGGAGCGCTTCCTCTCGCTTTCCGGCGGTTTCATACGCAATGGTTGATCGATACAACACATTCACGTTCTTTTTGGGCAGTCTCTCGACAGAGGACATCTCCGTTAACGCCTGTTGCATGTCCCCACGCTTTGCGAGGTACATCGCCAGGCGACTGCGGAGATCACCATCTTCCGGCGACTTCTGGAGCGCTTCACGAACCAACTGGCTTGCCCGTAAATAAGCGTCGTTCGCTTTCGACTGGTTTCCCGGAGTCCACCGGTATGCGTCAGCGAGATTGCCCCATACGAGAGAGTTGTTGGCTCCGAGTTGGATGCCCTTCTCCATTGCAGACACTGCCTGTTGATATAGTCCCTGAACAAAGTAAGTGGTTCCCAAGTTTGTATAGATCGTTGCTGTCGGATAAATTTGAAGGCATTTCTGCCATTGCGCAGCAGCTTCGGGATATCTCCCCTGCATGTGGAACATTGCGCCGAGATTTCGATAGCCGGCATAATGATCAGGCGCCAGCGCGATTACACGCCGGAACTCCGATTCGGCGTTCTGGTAATCACCAAGCTGGTACAACAAGTTTCCCAGATGATTGTGATTGTCCCAGTCATCCGGGCGAAGCTCGATGGCCCTCTTGTACGATGCCATCGCCTCCTCTCGCCGGTTCAGACGCTTGTAGGCTCGCCGAGACCGCGGTACGCGTCGGCGTTGAGAGGATCGGCAACAAGAACTTGTTCGAATTCGCGCAGAGCATCCTTGCTCTGTCCTCGCTCCATCAGCACCCAGCCCAAGGCGAGCCGGCTCGCGGAAAGATGTGGATCGATCTCGACGGCGCGCTGAGCATTGGAAAGCGCCTGGTCCAGAGCCGCACGGTCTTGATCTACGATAAACCGGCGCCAAAGCGCGGTCGCGGCGCCTGCGTAGGCCGGGGCGTGTTTGGGGTCTCTTGCGAGCGCACGTTGAAAGAGTTCGAAGCTCTTGTCGATACTTCCAGGACGATAATAGCGATCGATCCATTCTTGTCCTTCGCGAGTCAGATCGAATGCGGTCTTCGATAATGCGGCATCTGAGGCCGTCGAAATCCCGCCGCGAACCACCTGTCGCATGGAGGGGATGCTGATGGCGAGGCCGCCCGCAATGAGGACAGATGCGACAGCAACCCTGCGACCTGGCAGTTGTTTCAACGTCGCCGTGAGCGGAACGGACACGGGTTGGCCGGGCGGCAACGTTACAGTCGTGAACTCCGTTTGCGACTGCCGAGTTGACTCTGATGTCGAGCGGAGATACCGCAGTTCAGCGGCGACGTCCTTGATGGATAGATAACGATCTTCCGGCTTTTTTTTTAAACACTTGAGAACGATGGCTTCTACCGCGACCGGAATGTTCGGACACCTCGATTTCAATAGAGCAGGTTCTGTAAAAAACACCTCGTGAACTACAGCCGCCGTGTGCTTGCCATCGAAAGGCCTTGCCCCGGTTAGCATGTGGTACAGCATGGAACCGAAGCTAAAGATGTCAGTTCTTGCGTCAACCTGGAGGCCCGCCGCCTGTTCTGGCGACATGTAGGCGGGCGTGCCTACAACCGAGCCGATTTCCGTCAGCATGAAACTCGTGCTTACGGTTGATTCGGATTGGGATGCAGCCACCGATAACGCGTTGAGCTTCGCCAGTCCAAAGTCCAGCAGCTTGACTGTACCGTTCTCTGCAACGATGACGTTACTCGGCTTCAAATCACGATGAATAACTCCGGCCGAGTGTGTCGCAGCAAGCGCCTCGGCCATCTGCGTCGCGTACGTCAGGGCAAGATCGAGATCAAGTCCGGCAGACGGGATCAAACGGTCCAAGGTGCGGCCGGCGACATATTCCATAACAATGAAATCAAGTTCGCCTTCCGTGACGATATCGTGGATGGTGACGATTCCTGGGTGATTTAAAGCAGAGACTGCTCTCGCCTCGCGGAGAAAGCGTCGTCTGGAATCCGAGTCTCCCAACCGGTGTGAGCTGAGGGCCTTGATTGCTACATAGCGGTCCAGGCGCGTATCGCGCGCACGATACCCAACACCCATTCCGCCCTCGCCGAGTTTCTCGAGTATTTCGTAATGCGAAATGGTCGCGCCAACCATGGGTTATATGCCGCGGATTATACCGTGAAACGGACTCCCGGCGTTTAAGGGAGCCGTACTGCGGACGTGCCTGGGTCATAAAGTCGAGCGGCGTTCCGGTGCAGCATATCCTTCGCCGCCTCAATCAGATCGCGCTCGCCGGTCTCTAGTTCCTGTTGTTGCTCGCGTACAACTTCGGAAAGAATCTCGCGCGTGAACAGCGATGACCCGACCAACATCTCCACGGTCGTGGCATCGTGACCGCACATGATTTTCCCGGTTAGCACGTAGCTCCACCAATGCTGCATCGCCTTTCGAAAAAACGCTGGATTCAGAATCGGCTGCCAGCGGTGTCAATAAAGATGTTGGCATTATGACGGGCTAAGGTTCCGGCCTCGTCGAGAAACGGCCAGCAGTGGATCATCACGACTTTCATGCTGGGATAACGGCGCGCGAGAGGAGCCAACGGCAGCGGAGAGGAGTTCGGCAGGTTATGCGTCCCGACGTGGACATGATGCGCCCAGCCAATGTCTTGGGCGTATTTACAGCATTCGTGAACGATCCAGTCCTGTAATTTGCGGCGCGCGTCCGGTGACGATACTTGTGGTCCGCAAAACTCAATCCACAACTCTCGGGTCATGTCGTAACGTGCGATCCTGAGCGTTCATGCCTGCACTGCTGGTTCTGCTCGCCGCATTGCGGCACTGCCTTGTTACTGCCGCTATCGTGCTGCTCGATTTCGGACGCCTTCTCACTATCTCAATCCGGTCTCGCCGGGGGTTGGCAGCCGAGAATCTTTTCCTGCGTAAGCAACTCGCGCTGTTTCAGGAGCGGGAGGTCAAACCACGAAAGGCTAATGATTCCACGCGCTGGATGATGGCGACTCTGGGCCGAATGTTCGAGTGGCGCGATGCCCTGTGGAATGTCAAACCGGATACGCTCATCCGTTGGCATCGCAAAGGATTCCGGCTGTTTTGGCGTTGGAAATCTAAGTCGATGGGAAGACCGCGACTGCCCAAGGACCCGCGACAGTTGATCCGTCAGATGGCAGTCGAGAACGTGACGTGGGGAGAGGAACGCATCGCCAACGAGCTGACGCTGAAACTGGGGATTCGAGTATCCCCACGGACTGTGGGGAAGTACCTCGGCCTTGGTGGACCGGTGCGCACTCCTGATCCTAAGCAGCGTTGGCTGACCTTCGTCCGTAATCATGCCCGAGTGATCGTCGGGTGCGACTTCCTCGTTGTTGTCACCGCCACGTTACTCGTTTTGCAGACTGGGCATCTCCGATCTATGGCTCGTGCCTCTGTGCCGCTTAGTAGCTGAGGGACGGTATGAACTGTGGCGATCAAAGATCGGCACAGTGCGAGCAACGTGCGCCGATTAGCGTTGGCAAGGAATCCAAAGTGACGGATCTTCACAAAGCCGACTGGGGGCACATGCATGAGGAAACGGCGAATGAACTCGATGGCGTCAATCGTCAGGGTTTTCTGCGCATTGCCGTTTCGCGAATCCCGCCATCGGAATGTGACGTTCCCACCTTCACAACTCACGAGCCGGCCATTGGCGATGGCAATTCGGTGCGTTTAGCGAGCGAGATACTTCAAAACCTGTTCTGGCCCGCCGAATGGGCGTTTGGCATAAACGACCCATCGTTTCTTTTTCAAAGCCTTGTACCGCAACCGGCAGACCACGATTTCGAATACGATATCGGTCGGCAACTCGAGGTAATTAAATGGAGTGCCGGTTCGCTCATTCGATTTACGCAAACACCCACCGCAGCGGAATTCAGAATAGCCGGGATCGGTGGTCTGGTTCAGCTTCCGGAGTTCAAAAGATTGGCAGTAGGGGCAACTCATGGGCGACGGTCAGCCACCTTAGCATTCCGAACGAGCTGAAGCCCCACCTTCCCCTGACCCGAGTCCTGACGCTTTCGAGCCTCTGGTCGGCGGCGACAACGACGCAACTGTGCCCGAACCGAGTTCTCGAGCGCACGACGTCCCGCTGTCCCGCCTGGGTCGCCGGTCCGGTGGGGTGCCGAACCCGTTCGCCGGCACCTGTAGTATGCTGCTATCTCGGCGTCGCCAGGAAGCCGTGCGTAACCGTGCCGAAGGTATAGAACCCGACGAGGTCGCCCTCCGGGTTGATACCGGTGGCCGTGCTGGTGGTCGCGCCATTCGGATGGATGGCCAAGGCGCTGCCGCGGTGGAGCAGGTATCCGCGGCTGAGACCGCCCGCTACGTAGTTGCCGACGACGTCACCCGGGGCGTTGTTGCCCAGCGCGAAACTGCTCGTCGCGTCGGGAGGATTGATCGTGCTGTAGACGCCGTCCCGCAGCAGGAACGAATGATTCACGCCATTGACGATGTACCAACCCACGATCTCCCCGCGGTTGTTGATGCCGAACACCCTCGTGAAAGTGGCGCCCGGATAGTCGATCGGCGTGAACACTCCATCTTTGCCTAGGACGAACCCGTGATTTACGTTCGCTTTGTCGATATACCAGCCGGCGATGTCACCACGAGAGTTGATGGCGAAAGCCAACGTGGTCACCGCGTCCGGCGCGTCGATGGTCGCAATGACGCCGTCTCGCAACAGAAACCCGTGGGCTACGGCACCCACGTTATAAAAACCGACGATATCGCCCCGCGCGTTGATCCGCCGCGCGAAGGTAGCGGTCGCGCCCGGCACGTCGATGGTGGTAAAGTTGCCCTGTCGGAGCAGGAACCCGTGGATTACGCCGCCGGCGACGTAATTGCCGACGATGTCGCCCTGAGGGTTGATCCCAAAGGGGAAGGTGGCGGTCGCCCCCGGGGGTGCAATGGGTGTGAAGGTGTACTCCTGCGCGAGTATTGGCACCATGGCAGCGAGGAATCCGCAGGCAGTCCGGGTGAATCTGGTGAGAAGTTTCATAGGCTCCTTTCGCCTCAGGCAACGCCTGAGCAGAGCAGCAGCGTACGGCCGAAACCACCGGAAAGTCGTGATGTAACGATGAAAGATGCCGTGAAATCGGTGAATTCGCGCGCGAAAAGCCGCACGGGTACGGCAAACCCAGGGATGTTCTGTTGAGCAGTCGCGAGCCACATTCCCTCGAGCGGGTTCGGCGGCAGTACACATTTGGCGACTTCACGCTCGACGCACAGCGCCGCGGGCTGCAGCGAGGGGGTGAAGAGATCACGCTGCGGGCGAAGTCGATGGACGTGCTGGCTTATCTCGTCGAGCACCACGGGAAGCTGGTGACCAAAGCAGAACTGATGGAGGCGGTGTGGCCAGATACCGCGGTCACTGACAATTCGCTCGCGCAGTGCCTGGTCGAGATCCGGCGGGCACTCGACGACGATTCGCAGCAACTGATCCGGACGGTCGCCCGCCGGGGCTATGTGTTCGAGGCGCCGGTCGCGCCGCCCATCGTGGGGTTCCCCCGTCCCCAGCCGGCGGCCCCACGACGGAAGGCGCCGCGAGCGGCACATATGGTTGCGGTGGCCGCGGCCGTGCTTGCGATTGGAGTCGCGATCGTCGCGTCGCGAATCGCTCCGCCGAAGCGGGAATCCAGCTACACCCAGATCACCAGCTTCACGGACTCCGTAGTTTCGCCTGCGCTCTCACCAGACGGCAGAATGGTCGCCTTCATCAGAAGCGATGAGTGGTTTCTCACACCCGATCAGATCTATGTGAAGTTGCTTCCGAACGGCGACCCGGTTCAGATTACGCGCGATTCACGGAACAAATACGGGCTGGCGTTTTCTCCAGACGGGTCGCGCATCGCGTACACGGTAGGCACAGGGCCAGGGTGGAACACGTACACGGTGTCTCCACTCGGCGGCGAACCGAAGCTGCTGCTGGCCAATGCAGCGGGCCTGACCTGGCTCGACGAGCGGGGTGTTCTGTTCTCCGAGATACGAACCGGCATTCACATGGGCCTGGTGACGGCTTTGGATAACCGGTCGGAACATCGCCGCGTATATTTCCCGCGCGACGAACGCGGCATGGTGCACCTGGCGTACGCCTCGCCCAATCGAAAATGGGCCCTGCTCATTGAAATGGACCCGGTGTGGCAGCCGTGCCGGGTGGTC
The DNA here is from genome assembly GCA_963844855.1 of Bryobacteraceae bacterium. Taxonomy (GTDB): domain Bacteria; phylum Acidobacteriota; class Terriglobia; order Bryobacterales; family Bryobacteraceae; genus DASQDN01. The sequence goes on along the minus strand of CAWJQP010000052.1, from coordinate 10,331 downwards.
CCGCTCGATGGCAGCTCGTCCGGCCGGCAGGTCGGGCCGCGGGGAAAATGCACGTCCGCGGCGTGGTCGCCCGACGGCAGGTGGATGTATTTCAGTGTGGAAGTCGAAGGCCAGCGCCACCTGTGGAGGCAGCGTTTCCTAGGGGGCGAGCCGGAACAGATCACCTCAGGGCCGACCGACGAGGAGGGAATCGCGGTAGCGCCCGACGGACGCTCGCTGATCACCTCCATCGGAATGCGCCAGAGCGCCGTCTGGATTCGCGACGCACGAGGAGAGCGCGCCGTATCGTCGGAAGGCTACGTGCCCACGACGGGACAATCCGGCTTGTTTGGCGCGGCCCCCAGGTTCTCTCGAGACGGCGCTTCGCTCTTCTATCTCAGGCGTGTATCCCCCGAAGCTCCGATTGAGCTCTGGCGGACCGATCTCGCCTCCGGCAAGACCGACAAGATCGTGCCCGGCTTTTCGATCCTCGAGTACGACATCTCCGACAGCGGGAGCGAGGTGGTTTTCTCGACCCGACCTGCAGGCAAGCCGGCAGAACTGTGGCTGGTCGTGGTCGATCGGAGCGTGCCTCCGAGGATGATCGCATCGTCGGGAGAAACCTCGCCCCACTTCGGCCCCGGCGGGCAGATCGTCTTCCGCATGTCGGACGGCACGACCCACCGGCTAGCGCGCATGGAGCGCGATGGCTCCGGCCGCTCGACGGTGGCCTCTTATCCGATCGGGAACATCCAGGCCATCTCTCCCGACCGGCGCTGGATCGTCTCGATCATGCCGGTGCCGCAGGGCCACACAGGCGCCTCGATGGCTGTTCCGCTGGATGGAGGCCCGCCCCGCCGAATCTGCGCCGGAGGCTGTCCGGTGCGGTGGTCGCCGGACATGAGATACCTGTACATCTCCGTCAGCCGCGGTTCGAGCACGACTCCGGGAAAGACGGTCGTTCTGCCGGTCAGCACAGGTGAGACGTTCCCGGATCTGCCGGCTTCCGGTATTCGCGACCTCAGCGAGGCCGCGGCCTCCCCAGGCTCCCGCGTGATCGATGGATACGGGGTCGTACCTGGACCGGATCCCTCCGTGCTGGCCTTCGTGAAGGCGACGGTGCACCGGAATTTGTACCGGGTGCCGCTCCCCTGACTCGTCCGTCCCGCGCGCGCGAGCGGCGCGACCGTTCAGTAGCGGTTATCGTCGACGCAAAGGTTGTCGGCGGGAGGGTCGAGTCTTCTGAGTTAATCCGTCAAGTTTTACGTTCAGAAAGTTTTTGGAAACCGGCGACCGTCTTCCACCCAGCGCAGGTGTGTAGCCCGACGGTGCCCACGATTAGGGAGCCGCGCCGGCGCAAGGACTGCAAATAGACCTGTCCATGGCGAATTACCAATAAACTCAATTCGCTGGATTTGGCGTGCTGATACGACTGCAGGGATGCACGATTTCCCATATGAAAAAATATTTCATCGGGAGACAGCGAACCGTTCGCGAACCTCTGTAACATTCTTATTTCTTCCGAATGCGAGTAGACTTCTTCATTCCGTATCTTGTTGGATTCTGAGAAGCTTCGAGTTTTCGGACTATACGAGATCATTTCGTACGCCGTTTGGTTCTATTACCGGTTTGCCGTCAGCTTCCGCGATGTCGAAGAGGCGATGGCCTCGCGAGGTGTGCTGATCAGCTACGAAACGGTCCGACGCTGGTGCGAGAAGTTCGGGCAACTGTTCGCGGCAGGCCTGAGGAAACGCCGTTCGCGGACCGGAGACAAGTGGCACCTAGATGAAGTGTTCCTGAACATCAATGGCGTCAAGCATTATCTCTGGCGAGCCGTGGATCAGCACGGCGTTGTGATTGATATTTTGGTCCAGCCGAAGCGCGAGCGTTTTGCGGCTATGCGCTTCTTCCGCAAGCTGCTGCAGGCCAACCGCGGTCGTCGTCCGCGAGTGATTGTAACCGACAAGCTGCGCAGCTACGCGGCGGCGAAGAGGATCGTGATGCCCGGCGTGGCACACCGGCAACATCGATACCTGAACAACCGGGCCGAGAACTCGCATCAGCCGACGCGCGAACGGGAGAGACGCATGCGCCGGTTCAAATCCGGGCGGCAAGCGCAACGCTTCGTCGAGATGCATGGAATCGTCGGCTCACATTTCCGACCGCGACGACACCTGCTCTCCGCTGCTGATTACCGCCTTCTCCGAAGCAAACGATTTCGAATTTGGAATGAGTTACCGGGGCAACCGCGCTCGCGTAAGACGCGTGTTGTCCTGTTCCGCGTTGCATCACGGCTCCACCGGCGCACCTGTGGCCGTCACTGGGACAACGTGACATGCCCCAGTGTGAGTTCACTCCCGCGGCTGGGTGGTCTGCGCCATCGCTACTGTTGGCGCGCCGCTGCATAGCTCTCTCCGCGACCATTGTTGTACTGTGTAGCGGCTGCGGATCCAGCCGAGGGCGGTCAATACCACCGGCGGCGAAGACACTGACATCTGTCTGGATCTGTCTGGGCCGCTCGGGGTCGGTCAGTGTTTATGGAAATCAGCCCGCTCACCACTAGGGACATCTCCAAACTCAGATGGACAGCCACTCGTCACTTTACCTGACGTGGTCACGCGGTACCGATTGGGTTCTGGCTACACACAGCCCGCGCACTTCGTCGAACCGATCTCTGAACGATGCGTTGGAGATCGCGAACTCGGACATGATGCGGTGGCTTGTGGAAGAATACGGCGTCGAGCCGCTTGCAGCTCATTTGCTGATGGGACATCAGGCCAGGTACGACGGGGCAGCGCTCAGTGGGGTGATGGCGGTCAAGATGCCGAAACGGGTGTTGCCGAAGATGAGCTGAAGCGTTGTCATGGCTTCCCTTCCGGTTCGTGTAATGCAAACGCCAGCACGTTCGAGCCCGCGGTCAGCGCGATGTACTGCTTTCCGTTAAAGCTATACGCCATAGGCGACGCGGTGATCGCCTGGCCGGTGTTGAAGTGCCAGAGCGGCCTTGCCGGTTTTCGCATCCAGTGCGGTCAAGACACCCTGATCGTCTCCGGCGAAGATCAAGCCGCCGGCGGTAGAAAGCAATCCCGCGCCATATCGCTTTGACCCGATCTGCTTGTACTCCCACTTGAGCTTGCCGGTGGTCAGATCCAGCGCGCGAACGTATGTCTGCCACGGCTCCTCGGGATCCTCGACGTAGCCGGTGGCCATATAGGGAACTCCGCCGGGACGGAAGGTATCGCGCGATTTGTAGTTGATGCCGCAGCCTTCCATCACGGTCACATAGAACAGCCCTGTGTCGGGATTGTAAGCGGGAGAGTGCCAGTTCGTAGCGCCGGCCGTGGCCGGGCAAGTACGTGTTCCCTGAATGCGTGGGAATCACGCCGGGCACACGAATCGGCCTGCCTTCCGGCGTCAGACCTTTGGCCCAGTTGAGTTTATTGATGAATGGGCTGCCGTGGAGAAACTTGCCGTTCGTCCGATCGAGGACGTAGTAGAAGCCGTTGCGATTCGCCTGAACGAGCAGCTTTCGCCGCTCTCCTCGGAACGGCGCGTCGACGAGCACCGGAATCTCGACTGCATCCCAGTCGTGCACATCGTGCGGCGTGAACTGGAAATACCACTTCAGCTTGCCGGTATCGGCATCGAGCGCAACCATGCTTTCGGTATAGAGGTTGTCACCTTTCCGTACTTCGCCATCGAAATCGGGCGCGGGATTGCCGATTCCCCAGTAAATAAGATTCAATTCCGGGTCGTAGCTGCCGGTCAGCCATGTGTCGCCGCCGCCGGTCTTCCACGAGTCTCCGGCCCATGTTTCGCTTCCCGGCTCGCCCGGCTTTGGGATCGCGTTCCATCGCCACAGCCGCTCGCCGGTTTCCGGATCATAGGCATCCAGAAAACCGTTCAAGCCATGATCGCCGGGCGCGATGCCCATGATGATCTTGCCTTTGATCGCGAGCGGCGCGACCGGGCTCCAGTAGCCGTCGCTTGCTTCCGCGAGCTTCGCTTTCCAGATGAGACTGCCGGTGCGCGCGTCGAGCGCAACGAGGTGCGCATCCGGCGTGCCGACATATACCTTGTTGCCGAATACCGCAACGCCGCGGTTCGGTCCTTTGCGCAGCGCGGGCTGATGATGGTACTCCCAGATAAGCCTGCCGCTGCGGCCGTCGAGCGCGTAGACTTCGTTCGGCTGCGACACGTACATGACGCCATCGACGACGACAGGCACGCTCTCCAGCCGGCTGGCGCCAGGGATGTGATACACCCAGTGCGGCCACCAGATCGCCGACGTTGCCGGTGTGGATCTGATTAAGCAGACTATGCCGCTGCGCGTGGTAACTGCCGGAGTAACTCAGCCAGTTTCGCGGGTCGGCCTTATGTAAGTCTTCATAGGTGACCTGCGCAGCGCCGGCTGCTGCAATCAGCAGAGCAATGACCGCGCGCTTCATCTGCGCCTCCGCTCGCTGCCGCGCCGCCTTCCGAGCGGCGGCCCTGCCTGCTGAGAAACGCGAGCAGATCCCGCAGTTCCGTTGCGCTTAGCGTCTTGTCGTAATTCGGCTGGCATCAGCGATTGCTTTGTCGTATTCGATGTCGCGCAACTTCCTCGCGGGCCAGTAAGTGCAGTTTGCCATCGGTGTCGAGCAGCTGCAACGAGAAGTTGTGCTCGTTCCTGAGGATGCCACGAATGCGGCGGCCGTCCGCTGTCAGAACACGAACCGGCTGGTAGCCCTGCGGTATGTGCGGTTTCGCGATTGTCAGTGATTCCTGGAGAAAGCGAACACTTCTCTCACTCGCGATGTTGGAGAGATCGGGACCGAGCAAACCGCCTCGGCCATTCAGCATGTGGCACTCGCGGCAGCGGCCCTTGGTTTCAAAAATTCTGCCCGCCGCGCGCAACGTCGCCCTCAACCGGCGCGTCTATGGCTGTGGCTCGCAAACTTCGAATGTAAGCGACTATCTTCGAGATGTCGCGCGTCCGGCAAGCGGTGAAGCAGGCATCAGCGTGCCCGCAATTCCCTGCTTGATCGCATCGAACAGTTCCTGTTCGCTCGTGCGCAGATATCTTCGACGCGCGGCGAGCGCGGGGCCCCGATCGCCCGCGGTCCCGTCCTGACCATGGCACATTGTGCAGGACCGGTTGTAAATATCGCGGCCCTGCTGAACGGCTTCGGGGGATGGCGATGTTCGCGCGCCGCCGGCGGCGCTTGCGGCGGTCTGATTGACGAATCGCACGACCCGAACGCTTCGGGTGTATGAAAGCTGCGAACCCCTTCCGGCAGCGGCGCCCATGTACTCGACTGAGCGTTCGTGATCCCGCCCAGACGCTGCAGATTGAGCCGCCACCGTCGCCATCGCGCGGCGGAGTGTGCGCGGCGTCCCGCGCGAAGTTCTTCAGCGGAATCGCCGCCTCGACGATCCAATGCGTGTCCTGCGGCGATTCGTCTTTCTCTGGGAAGGCCCTGGAAAGTCGTCCGGTACTGCACGCCTTCGGGCTCCCAGGTGGGCGGTCCGCTCCACCAATCCGTGCGAGCGCGATTCAGCATCGTGCCGATCGCATTGATCTCGAACGTGTAGTAGTTTTTTACCTTCTCCGGATTCGGGCTGATGAAGATTTCGACGCAGTCGTCTTTCGATACGGGTCCGTGCCGCTGTGTGACCGACGCAGAGATATGCCGGTCGTGCGCATACCAGGACACGTAAAGGTTGTCGTCGTCCCAAAGAATTCTGCCGACGTTTGCTCTTTCGTACGCCTTCCTTGAACCAGGGAAAGTGAAAATCGCCGACAGCTCGGCGCGTGCTGCCAGTCCGGCTCGTCGAGCTTGGCATCTATCCGGATGGGCGATGCCGCACGGTAAATGTCGTAGGCTTCTGTTGCCCGAAGCAGGCGAGACCTGTGAAGAGAATAAGTGCGGACTTCATGCTAACGACGCTTGATTCTATCGCGCTCGACGCCCCCAATGGACGTGCCAGCCGTGTATACTTCAACGCACGGAGGTCTGTATGATGCACATCCGGCTCTTCCCAGCCATTGTTATGGCGCTGGCCATTTCTCCTCTCCTTCCGCAGGCAACACACGGCGAATATCGTGGGCACGGTTACCGATCCATCGGGCGGTGTGGTCCCAGCGGCATACCGTCACCATTCAGAATCGTCAGACCGGTCAGACGCGAACAACGCAAACCGATGCTCAAGGAAACTACGAGTTCCCGTTTCTTCAGGTCGGCGAATACTCCATCACTGTGGAGAAGGCCGGCTTTCAAAAGGCTGAAGTCGCGCCGTTCACGCTAAGCCTTGACCAGGTTGCCCGCATTGACGTGAAGATGACGGTCGGGCAAACGGCGGAGAGCGTTCAAGGTGTCGGCCGAGCGCGATTCTGATGCAGACGGAAAACGCCACGGTCGGAACCGTCATTGACAGTCAGAAGGTTGTCGAACTGCCGCTCAACGGCAGATCCTTCGTGCAGCTTGCGCTATTGACGCCAGGCGTAAATCCGGGAACTCCGGGGAGCATTACGGTGCGAAGGCTGCGCGGCTCGCTCGGGCAGGCGGTGGGCATGTCGGCGAACGGCGCGCGCGACACTCAGAACCGCTTCTACTATGACGGCGTCGAAGCGATGGATCTGGACAGCTATAGCTTCAGCTTCTCGCCTTCGATCGACGCGATCATGGAGTTCAAAGTCCAGAGCAGCACGTATTCGGCGGATATCGGCGGCGCGCCGGGCGGGCAGGTGAATCTGACAACAAAAAGCGGCACCAACACGTTTCATGGCGGAGCCTGGTGGTTCAACCGCAACGACGCGTTCACTGCGCTGAATGCGTTTCAGCCGCGCTTTCCGGGCGTAAAGCCGCCGCGGCTGAACCGCAACCAATACGGCGCCAATCTCGGCGGCCCGGTGTGGCGGAACAAGACATTCTTCTTCTTCAACTGGGAATCGGGACGGCAGATTGCGGGATCGTTCGGCGGGCAGGCGCTGATTCCTCCCGCCGCGTTGCGCACCGGCGACTTTTCCGGAGTGGCGGCTATCATTCGCGATCCGGAAACCGGCCAGCCGTTCCCTGGAAACCGAATTCCGACGAACCGCATCCTGCCGTACGCATCGAAGTTCCTGAGCCAGTTCGTGCCTCAGCCGAACGCGAACGAGCCCGGCATCAATTATCGCGGACCGGCGCTTGCCGCGCCCATCGATCAGGACCAGTACGTCGCGCGCATCGACCATACGTTCAGTACGCGCGATTCGCTGTTTGGCAGCTACATCTACAACATTCAGTCCGATGATACGGTGCCTACGTTCGGGTTCGACACCCGCGGTAATCGGGCCCGAGCGCAGAATGCCAGCCTGACCGAAGTGCATGTCTTCTCAAGCTCCGTCGTGAACGAGGTCCGCGCGGGCTGGCATCGTTTCTTCGAGCACGAGTTCTTCGGAACCACGGACCGCCCGAACTTGACATCGCCAACATTATCGGAATCCCCGGAGTTTCCACCGGCCCGCGCGACTACGGAGCGCCGGCATTTACCGCCGGCTATGTGCTGCCGACGGTACGGACGATCGGACCGCGTGACCGGCTCAACCAGCTTTGGCAGGTCTCGGACAACCTTTCCGCGCGGATCGGCACTCACGCGCTGAAGATGGGGATGTCCATTGCGCGGCGCAACTGGACGTTCGATGAAGCGGTGAATCCCCGGGGCACGTTCAATTTCGATGGAACGGTTACGGCCGGAGGCGCGACAGCGACACGCGACCATCAGTTCGCGGATTTCCTTCTCGGGCTCGCCACCAGCGCGCAGGTCAGTATCGAGCCGTTCGCAACGCGCATGAACAACTGGTGGCAAAGCTACTACTTTCAGGATGATTGGAAAGTTACGCCCAACCTGACGTGAACTTCGGACTACGGTATGAGTACTTCACGCCTCCGGTACAGCGCGGGAAAGCTACCAATTTCGACCTGAACGGCTTTGTGCCGGTGCGGCAGACGTTCCATGGCTTCCCGGATATCCCGGACACAAGCGACCGTCCGGCAGCGCTGGTTTATCCCGACAGGAATGACTTCGGGCCTCGCGTTCGGATTCGCATATGCGACGCCGTGGATTCGCGATTTTGTGCTGCGCGGCGGCTACGGCATCTACTACACGCCGGAGATTACGAACTCGTGGACGACACTTACTCTGAATCCGCCCATCGTGCAGACGTTTGCCTTCACCGGCAACGCAAGCAATCCCATCCATGTGGACAGCGCATTCGGCGGCCCGGGAGAGACGCGCGTCGGCCTCTTCGGGTCGGGCGCGCTGGACCCGAATCTACGGACGTCGTATACCCAGCAGTGGAACTTTACAGCGCAGAAGAGGCTGCCCAAGGATCTGTATTTTGACATCGGCTATGTCGGATCGAAAGGAACGAAGCTCACGGCAACCTTCGACGGCAACCGCCCCATCCAGATCGTTACGCCAGGGCCGGGCGTGCCGGCGTAGCAACCCGCCGGCCATTTCAAGGCTTCGATACGATCAACGTGACCAAGTCGATTGGCAACTCCAACTACCATTCGATGCAGTTGAAGGTCGAGAGACGTTCCGCGCGCGGGCTTAGCGTGCTCGGAGCCTATACGTGGTCGCACAGTATCAGCAATGCCGATATCAGCAGCGTTGGAGGCGGTCAGTTTATTGCCGGCATTCAGGACTACATGGATCTGCGCGGCAGCCGCTCGGATTCGGTTTTCGATATCCGGCATCGCTTCTCAGTCGCGGCGATATACGACGTTCCGCTGTTCCGGGATGCGTCGCAGCCGCTGGTGCGGACGTTTCTTGGCGGCTGGCAACTCGGCACGATCATCACCGTGCAAACCGGATTCGCGGCGGCGTCTCGCAGGCGTCGTGGATACCACCGGAACCGGCGTCGCGTCACGCCCGGACATGCTGGCGGGACAGGATCCGATGCTCGACCGCGGAGAGCGGACACGCGCCAAGTGGTTTAACACCGCTGCGTTTGCGTTGCCGCAGCCGGGACGATTTGGAACGGCTCCGCGGCATCCGATCCATCTGCCCGGACTGAATCAGGTGGATGCTTCGGCGACAAAGAATTTCCGATTCCTCGAATCGCAACAGCTGCAATTTCGCGCGGAGTTCTTCAACGCGTTCAATCACGTGAACCTCGGCGCGCCCGGTTTGAACATCCGCGATCCCGATAATTTCGGCCGCGTGACGAGCACTGCACAAGGTGCGGGCATGCCCGGCGATGCGCGCGTGGTGCAGTTCGCGCTGAAGTATAGCTTTTGACGTCGGCCGATCAGTCAATATGGAGCGACCAACTCCGACATCGCAGTGACGCGGGTTACGCTGTGAGTCGAAAAACAAAGCGGCGCAGAGCCGCATACGAAGGGAGATGGTCGCACATGTCTAAATTACTCTTTGTTGGTCTGGATGTCCATGCGGACACGATCGCGGTAGCTGTGGCGGAACGAGAGGCGAAGTTTGGTCACAGGGTGTGATTCCGAACCGGCTGGAATCGATTCGGAAACTGATTGGCAAATTGGGTCCGGTGAAACAAATCAAGGTCTGTTACGAAGCAGGGCCGACGGGATATGTACTGTACTGGCAGCTCACGCAGTTGGGAGTTGCGTGCGAAGTAATTGCTCCGACTCTGGTTCCGACCAAAGCCGGAGATCGAGTCAAGACCGACCGCCGCGATGCCGAGAAACTGGCACGCTGCTATCGAGCCGGCGAACTAACGGCGGTCTGGGTGCCGGATGCCGCGCATGAGGCCTTGCGGGATCTGGTACGGGCTCGGGAAGCGGCCAAGAAAGACCAGTTGAAGGCACGGCATCGGCTGGGCAAATTCCTGCTACGTCACGGCCGAAGACCGGAGGGAATGAAGGCCTGGACCAAGAAACATCTGGAATGGATCAAGACCAACGTTCATTTTGACCAGCCGGCTTTGGAAGCCACACTGGAACATTATCTGCACGAAGTCGAGCACATTGCCGAAAGGATCCTGAAACTCGAGAAGGCGATCGATGACGCAATGGAGCAAGCGTCACCAGAGATCCGGGCGGTGATTGAGGCTTTGCAGGCCTTGCGCGGAGTGGCGCAAACCACCGCGGCTACCATCGTGTCTGAGCTTGGCTCGCTTTCCCGATTTGAAAGTCCACGACAGTTGATGGGCTATAGCGGACGGGTCGCGCGCGAGCACTCGAGCGGCAATCGGAGTGCAACGCGGTTCCATCACTAAGACAGGCAATGCCCATTTACGGAAGAGTTCTGGTAGAGGCGGCATGGGCTTACCAACATCGACCGAACGTTACAGGTTTTCTGCTCCGAAGACAGAAGTCTCTGGCCCTCAGCGACGAAGTGAAACAAATCGC
>CAWJQP010000051.1:0-405993 GCA_963844855.1 Bryobacteraceae bacterium | reverse complement strand
CGTTCCTGATCCGTTGTAGCGGACAGCCTTGTGAGCCGGTCCCGGCGATCCATCACTCACACAATTTCCAAGGCGGCGTCTAAATACCTGCGCATCGCTGCAATGCCTTGCTCGGGTCAGCGGGCGCTCCTATATTTCAGAATGGCTTGCTGTTCCAAACCCGTGCGGATGTTGCCGGACCTGCCGCCGCTAAACGCATCATCCTCCGGCGCCTGCTGCCGAGCCTTGCGGATCTTGAAACTCCAGCTCAGCCCAATCCCGAGCGCGGTGAACGCCTGAACATTCTTGCCCGAAACTGTTCCCATCAGAAAAAGATAGACATCCATTTGCCTTGGCAGCGAAAAGCTTGCTGCGCCGCCCATCCGAAAGTAGTGGCCTCGTTCCAACCTATCGTGGTTCCGGAAAAATGGGCTGTTAGGCGGGACCAGCGCTTCGACGCCGCCCATGGTCTTCTGTACCGCTGCGATGGCGCGCACGGCAACAGATGGCTTCAAAAAATAGCCGACTTCCAGATCGACGTTGTTGCGATCGAGGTTCATGCCCTCGAGATCTTGCACGAACGAGTACGCGTATCGCAGATCGAAATACGCTCGCGGCAAAATGGGATTCAGCAGACGCCCGATATTCACTCCCACCCGGGATTCTCGCAGGTACTTCCCGGGAGCAGAATGCCCGAAAGTCTCATAGTGGTGAGTAGGAATCGTCAGCTCAAAAAATGGAGTCACCATGACGGCGCCCCGAAAAGCGTTGTACTTCACCGCCGCGTGAAAATCCTGGTAGGTTCCGTGGTATTGCCCATCATCGATATGGGCTTCCACGTCGTGTGCGTTCGGCGCCAGGCCAGGAGCCAGACTGAACTTCGAGGCAACGTACGGAACATCTGCGCTAACGGCAAGCCGGTCGGTGATCCCATAAAAAATTCCGACGCTAGCCGTGCGCAGCACCGTTGGGCCTCGATCTTGAGGCTGCCCTGAGCTGATCAGGTGATCGCTGGTAGTCATCCCGACGTAATTCAAAGACAGATACCCATCACCGCCTTGAGGCAGCCAGGCTTGAGACCATACGAGTGCAGGCGCGCCGAAACTCAGGTAAAAGGCTGCGACGATCCTGCGATGCACGTTTGGACCAAGGTCCCGGTCTGTCAGGCCTTCGCGCCGGCTTTGGATCGGGACTTCATCGCATCATCGATGGCCGCCAGATATTCCAGTTCGTCACCGGGAGCTTTTAGCGCGTACCTATAATCTTTTTGCGCGGCGGCAAGTTCTGCTTTCGATGGTCTGAAAAGGACCGGAAGAATGGTCGGCTTCGAAGGCGCCGACTGCGTGTGCCCGCTGATCCGCGCCACATCTGCAAAGTCCGCCAGCACCACGTCCACTTTTCCCGATTTCAACGCTTCCTGTAGCTGCAAGAGGCCGGCGACAGTTTGCAGCGTATGCCCCGCTTGCTTCAGCCTGGTTTGCAGTTTGGCGCTTGCGAAGGTCGGACCGCTCTGGTTGCCATCGGAGAATATGACTACGTTGGCCGGACGCGCGCCATACGCATGCTGAAAACGGATACCGCGACTGATACTGAGGAGCTTGTCGCCGCAGGCAAACCCGAAATTCCCGTTCAACAGCACTGCCGCCCCCAAGAGTGCGCCAGCAAACCGCAATTTCTGCACGGTACCTCCAGTTCTGTCCGATTGAGCATAGGCCCGCGGAATCCATGGTGTCAAGTTGCGGGTCATCACAAGTTAGGTGAGGAAATCTACCAGATACAGTTCCGTGAGCACTTTCCAGTAGGTGTACACGACCGATCTCCCGTCAGGAGTCATGTGAACGGACGCCGGTTGAATGCCGATAAGGCCGACCGGATCGGCTGCGTCAATCCGGTTCCATAGCTCTCGTCGTCCGGTAGAAAGATCCAGGCGAGAAAGCTCGATCGCGGACTCAGTCCTCCCGCGCACGAAAATGAACCGGCCATCTGAACTCCATTGGATGAGTTCGTCACCGGGCAACGAGCCGCGAATGGATCCGGATTGCCTACCGTCAATCCCCCGCAGCAGGGTTTCTCCCTCGACGTTGACACCTGCCAGCAGCTTTCCCGTCGGGAGAAATCAAAGTAAGTTGTAGCGTGTCATCCGTGATCGCTCGTGCCGGGCCGTCCTCGATATCCTGAATGTAGGAGCGCGGCCGGCGATCCGCTCCCGCAGCGACAAAGAGAATTCGCTTCCCTTCCGGGAACCACGACGCTTTGTAATACTCTGCAAGGTCGGAGGCTGGCAACGCCTTCTCCTCACCGGACCCGGTCGGCAAAACCACGAGTCTGGACGGCGGTCCGCTTCGCAGAGCAAGCGCAAACTTCCCATCTCGCGATAATGCCAAAGCTCTGCCGTCGCCAAGACGAATAGCGTCGCCCCGGTCGGTGTCGCGAACGTACACGATCGGGTTGCCCGCGACTCCTTCGCCCCACTCATAGAACAGGAGTGTCTTTCCATCCTCCGAAAGATCGGCGGCAGTCGACCAGTCGAACCAGGATAGGTCCCGTGGCGTCGGGCTGCCGGCTGCGTGGCAGACGATGCGGCTGCGCGGAGTGGCCTCAAGCAGCAATACACGGCCATCTCGCGAGATCTCTTGTAAGCGCATCCAGCCAGGAGCTTGTAGAACCAGGCGCTCCTTGCCTTCGAGCGTTACAGCATATATGAGCTGCGACCGTGTCGCGCGGTCTCCCGAAAACCAGATTTCATTACCTGTCGGAGACCACGCCAAACCCTTTAGCTGCTTCCAATCTTTGGACAGCGTAGTCTTGCGCCCGCTCAGGTCCACCAGCGAGACGGAACCGTAGTTCTCACCCAGAGTCGGGTGATCCAGGAATGCGATCCGGTCACCTTTAGGAGAGAACCGAGGATAAGTAATCCAGCCGTCGGTCTCGTAAAGAACTTCGCCGATCGGATACTCCAGCCGGAACCGTCCTTCCAGCGATCTAACGATTGCCAGGTTTTTTCCATCCGGCGCCCAGTCGGCATAGAAAACGTCCTGAAGAACTTCTCGGGGGCGCCGCCCGCTAGCGGCATCCGCGCCAGCGTGCCTCTGCACTCCGCCCAATTCAACTCGCAAGCGAGCGAGATCGCCAACTCTCCAGCGGAGGAAACGGCCAGTACGCCCGTTGAAGATAGGCCGAGCGGCCTGGATTCGGGGCCTCCGATACGCGTGCTGAAGACCTCAATGGGTCCTCCATCCCAGCCCGCCGAGTAGATAATGCTCTGGCCGTCTGAGGTAAACCTTGCTCCGGTGATTACACCCGTTCGAAAAGTCAACCGGCGAAACCTTGGCGTCGGATGTGACCGTCGCTTCTCCAGTTCGCGGCCGCCTAGGAACCCCACGACCGGCGCGACTGCGGCTGCCAGGCCAAGTCCGATGCTTCGTCTTGTCCACTGCGGCTTCTGTGCGCTCTCAGGCTGTCCTCTTTCATTCGGGAGCAGAAAAGCTTCCAGGTCAAAGGCCAGATCCAGGGCGGACTGGATGCGTTCATTCGGGTTCTTCTCTAAACATCGGCGTAGCAACCGAGCTAGGCCGGTATCGAACCTCCCATCGGCTTCCGGCATCTCGACCGGGTCTACATTCCGAATCGCGTCAAGAACCTCGCTGGTCGAACCTCGAAATGGCCGCTCGGCAGTGACCATCTCGTACAGAATGGCGCCAACATTGAAGATGTCCGAACGATGGTCCACCACAGCACCGCGAAGCTGCTCGGGGGCCATATAGCCCGGAGTGCCGAGAATGCGACCGGGTTCGTGATTCGGCGAAAGAGCAGACCAGCCTGGATCCTTGCTCGATGTCTCAGCCCCCGTTAGCTTCGCGAGACCGAAGTCGAGGATCTTGATTCTGCCATCGCGCGTGATGAACAGGTTCTCGGGTTTCAGGTCCCGATGCGTAATTCCCTTGTCGTGAGCGGCCGCGAGCCCGATAGCGATCTGTCGCGCATATTCAATCGCCTTACGCCGGGATAACGGCCCACCCGCCAGCCGCTGGCGCAGCGTTTCGCCCTCCAATAACTCGTAAACCACATACAAGGTGCCGTCGTGCACGCCGACGTCGTAGAGCGTCAGAATATTCGGATGATTCAGCGCGCCCGCCGCCCTGGCCTCTTGTTCGAACCGGTGTAGCCGCTCGGGATTTCCCGCCAGAGCAGGCGGCAGAAGCTTCACCGCAACATCGCGTCCAATACGGGAATCGCGCGCGCGGTAGACTTCACCCATGCCACCCGCGCCTAGAAACGTAAGAATCTCGTAGTGCCCCAGCACTCGTCCGAACATTGACCGCGCCCGGCCCTCAGCAAAGGCTTGCGCTGTCACTTCGAGAGCGGGAGTTTCCAGGAAGCTGTCGGCCTGATCCTCGCACCGGAGCAGGGATTCCACCTCTCCGCGCACGTGTTCGTCTTCGCAGGCGTCTTGGAGAAATCGCTCTCGCTCGCCGGGGTCACGATCGCGGACAGCATTATACAGCTGCTCGATCTTCCGCCAACGTTCAGCCTTCATCGGAGCTTTCATCGCTGAGTTCCTTTAGGAGCCAGACTTTCGCAAGCCTCCAGTCACGAAGTACCGTGTCGACCGAAACATTGAGAACCTCTGCCGTTTCTTTGTTACTGAGGCCGCCAAAAAATCGCATCTCGACCACGCGAGCTTTTCTGGCATCGATATCGGACAGCGTACGTAATGCATCATCCAACGCGACGATATCCGTACGCCGGTCTCGAAAGACGGCCACAGCTTCGTTGAGCGCGATGTGACGCCATTCGCCTCCACGTTTCGTGTAGCGGCGTGAACGGGCGTAATCGACAAGGATGCGTCGCATCAATTGAGCGGAAACGGCAAAGAAGTGCGCGCGATTCTGCCAGCTCACGTCCTTCAGATGGACGAGCCGCTGATACGCTTCGTGAACTAGCGCAGTGGACTGCAATTGGTGTCCGCTACGCTCTCGCTCCATGTACCGGTGAGCCAGCCTGTGCAACTCGCCGTAGACTAGCGGGATCAACTGATCTAAGGCGTCCTGCTCCCCGTTGTTCCAAGCCGCAAGCAATTGAGTAACGTGCTGCGATGAGGCAGTCGCCATGATCAGTACCTCCGGACCCATTTGTCCGTCTCCGCAATGGGAGCCTCATTATAGCTTCTGAACGAAGATTCGCCGCGTAAAAAAAAATTCAGCACCGGCTTACAGTTCTCTCGCTTCTTTCTCGCTCTTGTCTGTACACAAGCCGAAGATTCAGCCGTCGATAGACGATCCAGCAGTTGATACAGGAGAGGAATCATCATGAGAGAGCAGAGACACTTTACCTTAAACGAGCCGTCGAGTTCGACGAACGTTCGTACCATCCGATCCGATCCGAAATTAAGAAGGTTAAGAGTTCCCCGTGCCGTTTTGGTCGCTACGATCGCACTGGTGCTTGTCGGCGCGAAGGGCGTCGATGGGCAAGAGCAACCGCGCTCTGGCGATCGTGCGGATGAGATCGCCAACTGGAACAGCATCATGTTCCGAGCCGCGCAGGTCGCGGCGACCACACCCCTCGTAATGACGCGGGTCGCCGCTATTGTCCAGGGAGCGGTGTTCGATTCTCTCAATGGCATCGACCCCCGTTATACACCCCTTCACGTCCAGCCTGCTGCTGCGCCCGGAGCGTCGAAGCGCGCTGCGGTGGTGCTGGCGGCCTATACCACCCTCGTCAATATTTATCCCGCGCAGAAGCCGCTGTTGGATCAGGAACTCAACTCTTCGCTGGCGTCTCTCAACAGCAGTGCGGCAGCGGAACACAGCATCTCTGTTTCGCGCGGGATGGCGTGGGGACAGACAGTAGCGAACGCGATCCTGACGTGGAGAAGTACCGATGGATTCACTCCTCCGCCTCCCCCGTTTCTGGGGGGGAATGCGGTTGGCGAGTGGCGTCCCACGCCACCCCAGTTTCTTCCTGGCGCGGCGCCGCAATTCGCGCGCATGACTCCGTGGGTCATCCGCTCGCCATCCCAGTTCCGGCCTGCTGGACCGCCTCCTCTGACCAGCGCTCGATACGCGGCCGATTTCGAGGAAGTGAAAACGCTCGGCAGCATAGGCAGCCAGCTTCGTACGCCCGACCAGACGCTTCTGGCGCGGTTCTGGCAGTCGACCACACCGAATTACATCTTCAACCAGGCTGCCCTCGCACTCGCAACGGAGCGGCGCCTGACGTTCTCTCAGAAGGCCCGGCTTTTGAGCCTGCTGAACACTGCTATGGCCGATGCGGATATCGCTTGCTGGGATGCGAAATACCACTATGTTTTCTGGCGCCCCGTGACCGCGATTGCGCTCGCAGATACTGATAACAATCCCCTGACGCTATCCGATGCCGGATGGACGCCGCTGCTCATCACGCCAAACATCCCCGACTATCCCTCCGGTCACACCTCGTTAAGCGGCGCCGCGGGAACCGTACTTGCCACGTACTTTGGTGAGGCGTCTTCTATCGATCTGGTTTCCGATTCGCCCGTAATGCAAGGCGTGACGCGATCCTTCCGCAACTTCTCGACAATGATGGCTGAGGTTGTGGATGCCAGGATATTCGGAGGAATTCATTACCGTACGGCGGACGTCGATGGCCAGGCGACAGGAACAGCGGTAGCCAGATACGTTTTAGATCACGCGTTTCTACCCACCCGGTGAGATAGCATCCGTTAGCCGAGTCATTGATTACCCCGCGAGAACACAGTTCCATCGCTGCCGTTCAGTAGTTTATTGGCGCTGAGTAGCTTTTTATCTATTGTTTATCTATAAAAGGAGAAATGGAATGAAACCCCTTGTTTTTTGTGCGCTCCTGACGCAATTGGCCTTCGCTGACGCTGTCACGGACTGGAGCGTCATCCTGCGAGCCACCGTCAACGGCGAGGCTCCCCAGGCTCAATCCCGGTTTGCTGCGATTACACATCTGGCAATGTTCGAAGCCGTGAATGCGATAACGCGAGATTACGAGCCCTACCTAAGAACCATCAATGCGGCCCCGGGTGCATCTCCAGAGGCCGCTGCGGTGACGGCCGCGCATCAGGTGCTCAGCAACTACTTTCCTGGCAGGGCGAATGTTCTGGATGCGGATCGCGCACAGTCGCTTGCCGCTATCGCGGACGGTACTGCCAAGACAGACGGCATTGCAGCGGGAGAAGCAGCGGCCGCGGCAATGATTGCACAGCGCTTAAACGACGGGTCGGGATCGCCAGTGCCGTACACCCCCATCACTGGTGTAGGTTTCTGGCAGCCTACACCGCCGGCGTTCGCAGCGGCTACCTTTCTGCATTGGGGGAGGATGACACCATTCGGCATCGCACGCCCCGACCAATTTCGCCCAAGGCCGCCCCCCGAACTCACCAGTAACAGATACAGAAAGGATTACAACGAGGTCAAGAGCGTAGGCGATGCGCTGAGCAACATCGATCTACGACCTCAGCATCGTATCGATGTCGTGCGGTACATCGCGATGACAAGTCCCACTCAGGTATGGAATTCGGTGGCTTTTCAGCTAAGCCAAGCCAATCAGCTATCGCTGCCCGAGAACGCCCGTTTGTTCGCGCTACTCAACATGTCGATTGCGGACGGTGCCATTGCCGTTTTCGAAGCCAAGTACGTGTATAACCTTTGGCGACCGGTGACGGCCATCCGTGCGGGGGATCTCGACGGTAATCCCGGAACGGAACCCGATCCGGCTTACAACACGTTTATCGCGACGCCGCCGTACCCCAGCTATCCTTCGGGCGCGGGAGGATTAGGCAACGCAGGACGCTCGCTTCTCGAGCGAATTTTCGGTCGTGGGAGACAAGTGGTGACGTTGTCGAATCCCGCGCTACCGGGAGTGACGTTGCGATATACGAACCTGCGGCATATTACGGACGATCTCGCAGACGCCCGCATATACGGAGGCATTCATTTCCGTTTCGATCAAGATGCCTCGGAGGTACTCGGAGAACGTGTAGCGGCTTACGTGGTGAGGAACAATCTTCGTTGTGCTCGCCGCGAGGCGTGCAACGACATTGGCGTCGAAGAGTAGCGGGATCGCCTAACCGTCACCGGTGACGCCCACTTACTTTACAACTCCACGGCAGGCTGAGCCACGCGTCACGAGGGTCCGCGCGGGCTCCAGCCTGCTGTTGAGTTCACTTATGTCAAGAAGCACAAGCGCCAGCATGCTGCGGCCGGACGAGAAACGCCCAAACCGCTGATGTGGCTCGGGTTCTGCGTCTCCGACACGATAGGTACCGTGAAACGCTACAACCCTATCTGGAGTGACCTGGCGGGAAAGTGCTCAGGAGTGACACATGCGGATCGCCGGGTCACTTCGGATAGGGACGTTTGGAGGAAGCCGTTCGCGTTTGCGGCGGGCGCGGCAGGCTATGGGTGTTGAATGGGCCAAGTCATCAAAGAGCCTGCCGTTTGCCGCACCTTTTGCGTCTTCGTGCGGCGTCGCATCGAGTCTTCGCGATTCACAACGTGCGCTTGTCGACCCGGATAATGGTCTCCAGGCATGCGTTCAGCGATCTTAAATGAACCCAGGCACACTGATCGGTCGCGTGCCGGAGCACACCGCCGGCTTACCTTTGCCTTTCGACTAGGACGTGTCAGGAAAGCCCTCCGTCGGCTTCATTCTCCAGTGGATCTGCTGAGCGGTTAATCTCTCTTGTACTGTCATGACCCCGCCACACTGCGGGCAGCGCCAGGATCCGCAGATTGAGGTTGCGAAAGTCGAGGGTGTCGATTGGTCAGCACGTAAGAGCCGACGGCACAGCGGCAATAGATGTTTGCGTCGGCGATTCGCGAGGAACCCATAAAACCGAATGCGGACAAATCCGCGAGGCAGAGCATGCAGGAGGAATCGCCTCAGGAACTCCTCGGCAGTGATGGTCATTAGCCGCGTCTTCCCTTTCTGCGCGTAGTTCTTCCATCGAAACGTGACATTGCCATCGGCGAAGTTCACGATGCGGTGATTAGAAATAGCCACGCGATGCGTGTAGCGAGCCAGATACTGAAGGACATACTCAGACCCACCGAATGGCGGTTTGGCGTAGACAACCCAGTCTTGGCGGAACAGCATCCGAAGCAACCGATTGAAGTTGTCAATCCTGGAAAGTGACTGCAGTCGGCCAGGGAACGAGAGCTTCTGTTCGAGGAATGCGCGTCTTAACCCCTCGGTGAACTTTCCGCGGAATACGCGGCTCAGAACCTTGACCGGTAGGAAGAACGGATAGCGAGGGTGAATCCACCGCGAGTGGTTTGATGAAAGACCACCGGCCGGGATCACACAATGTACATGTGGATGGTGACATCCGCGCTCACAATACCCTGAGCGTGGAAAATACGCACGTCCAGGTTTACTATCCGTTTCATCCTCTTCGTGGCGCCATTCTGCAAGTCATTCGTCGTCCCAAGCGCGGTGACGGTGCGGTCTGTGTCATGGATCCAATTGGGAAGCGTCTCAAGATTCCTGTATGGATGCTGTCTCCAGAATGTGCGCCGACTAGAATCACCGAGGAACCGCACTTGAGTAAGGAAGCCCTCCTGCACCTCACGTCGTTGCTTGCCACACGCCTGCCCGCCGCGGACCAGATTCACGATAACCTCCTGCAAACGGTTGTTGACGAACACAACGCAGGCCAGCGTGGTGCAACTACAGCTTCTGCACCTGACAATCCAAACGGACGTCGTGGTCGTGCCCATGGACGTAAAGGTGCGCGTGGAAGTGATCGATCTAATGGCCCGCATTCTAGTAGCGGTCTTTGAAGCTCAAGGAGGGAAAGCTGATGAATCAGGTCTTGTGCCATCCCAAGATCAAGCCGGAGCACTTGGCTCGCAGAGCCATCGTCTACTTACGGCAGTCGAGCGAGAAGCAGGTACGGCAGAACAAGGAGAGCCAGCGCCTCCAGTATGACGTGGCCGAGCGGATGCGCGGCCTGGGCTGGAAAGCCGTGGAAATTATTGCTAACGATCTCGGATCCAGTGCCGGCATGGCTTCGGCCCGACGAGAAGGATTCGAACGCGTCCTGAGCTCTGTGGCACTGGGAGAGGTCGGAATCGTCGGAAGCTGGGAAGTCTCAAGGCTATCTCGTACGGACAAGGATTGGTGCCGGTTACTGGAGGTATGCCAGATCTTCGGAACTCTCATTGCCGACGAGCAACATATCTATGACTTGAATTCTCTCGATGATCAACTCGTGCTTGGTATCAAGGGGACACTCAGCGTTGTCGAACTGAAGATCCTGCGCCAACGAATGCAAGCGGGCCAAGAGTCCAAGGCGCGTCGCGGTGAACTGTTCAAACGGCTTCCGGTCGGATTTGTGCTGGACGCGATGAACAAGGTTGCGTTTCATCCCGACCGACGCGTTTCCGAAGCCCTGCAACTTGTGTTCCTCAAATTCCGAGAACGTTGGAGTGTGCGGCAGACCTTTCAGTGGTTTCGCGACCACGATGTAGAACTGCACGCCAATCCGCGACGATGTGCAGGTATGCGCGCTGCGTGCTCTCGGAATAGTTGCGACGCTGAAGTTCCTCCAGCATCTTCTTTCGCAATGGGGTCACAAGGAACTCCTTTCCTCGTGTCCTACACTATTCCTCTAACTCAACCGGTGTCCCTCGTTACCGCAAGCGTAGCGTCCGCCGCGCGAGCGGCTTCGTCCAAACGCCGTTGTAACCGCCGACTTGAATTCGCGCGGAGTTCGATACTGTTCACAACATCATCGTTCTGGCTAGCAGGGTTCATCTTCCGATCCTATTGGTCTCGCTCCCGGCGTTGCAAACCTCTGCTGCACTTGCGCATCATTTCGATCGTAGTAACTGAGGCGTATTCATCTATGCCTCAGGCCACATCCCGGTCTCACGCATCGTCTTTTCAACGCCTCCCATCTACGCAGGCGGTAATGGTTGTCACGGTCGCTTTGGACTCGGCGGATCTGCTGCCGTAACTCGCCCGCCGTGACGGCTGTTCATAAGTGACTGCCGTTCTCATCTCTGCCCGCCCAGTTGTCCAAGGCACCTGCGTCGCTTAAACTCGCGCGCCCGGCTCTCGCCTCCGTTCTGCTTTGTCGGTTCCCCCAGCAGGTTTCTCCACACCCGAGAACCCTAAGCGCCGCCGGTTCCCCCAACAAAGCTCTCCGGCTTCCTTTGGGAGCGGAGCCGCTCGCTTTTCGGTTGCCCCCGGAACAACCGGGCAGCAGAAAAGGAGAACTTAGATGTACACAATGAATCAGCTCACGATCATCGGCTTCACGGGCAGTGATGCCGACGCACACTACACTCCGAGCAGCACGCTCGTCACCACGCTCTCAGTAGCGACCAAAGAATCCTGGAAAGACGCTGCTGGAAACTGGCAGGGACGGACAGACTGGCATCGAGTGGTCTCATTCGGGAAACTTGCTGAATACACACGTACCCTCGCAAAGGGATCCTACGTGATGGTGCAGGGTGCCGTTCGGACGCGCGAGTATGAGCGCGATGGCGTGAAGCATCACGTTGTCGAGCTTCGCGCGGATACGATCGGCAAGCTGGATCGTGCTGAGCGACGCCTTGACAGCGACATCGAGCCTGATGCGAACGGTGCCTGAGACCACGAGCGGGTCTGGCGCTGGCAAGCCCCGACCCGCCTATCCTCACTGCCATACGGCCATTTTCCCTGAATTGTCTTCCATCTCTGAATCCCCATCTAACCTCGACTATTCCGGTTCCACGCCAGCTTGCTCGTTTTGTTTTTTTGGGGCATGAAGCGGAGAGCGGTTTTGAAGCCGCTGCGCCTAGCTTGGGAGTTGTGCACGGCCGTTTTCCCTTAGGACCGCTAAAGAGCGGATGCTGTTAGGGTCCTCTGAAGACCATTGATGCCCGAATGATCGTCAGGCTGATTTTGAACACCAATTTAAGGACGACACCGCCAAGCTCTTTGCAAGTGATTGATTGAATTGGTGCGCCCGGCATGACTCGAACATGCGACCTTCTGGTTCGTAGCCAGACGCTCTATCCAACTGAGCTACGGGCGCACAGGTAGGTACTCACTAATCTAGCATCCCGGCCAACCAAACTCAAGCATGCGTCAGCGTGGTTACATGCGCGGCGACTCCAGAGGCTAAACCTGTCAAGCTGTAGCCACCTTCCAGCATGGACACCACCCGCCCGCCGGCATGTTTGTCGGCTATATCCATAAGCAAACGCGAGAGTTCAGCGAAATCCTCGTCAGTGAGCGTGAACTTACCCAACGGATCGCCTTCCCGCGAATCGAACCCAGCCGAAATTAATACCAACTCAGGCTTGAACTTCTCCATAGCAGGCATCAGACGCTCCCGAAATGCGCCGCCGATCTCCGCTCTTCCGGCGCCGGCTGGAAACGGACAGTTCATCGTTGCGCCTCGACCGGGGCCTTCGCCCGTCTCGTCTCGCGCTCCCGTCCCGGGATACCAAGGAGATTGATGAGTGCTGAAAAAGAAGACCGACCCGTCATTGTAGAAAATGTCTTGCGTACCGTTGCCATGATGCACATCCCAGTCGGCAATCAATACGCGCCCAATTCCGTGCTTCTTTTGGGCATGCCGAGCGGCAATCGCAACGTTGTTGAATATGCAGAATCCCATCCCACGGACTGGAGTCGCGTGATGACCGGGTGGACGAACAGCGCAAAATGCGTTCTTGGCTTTGCCTTGCAGCACCGCGTCGACACAGTTCAACACACCCCCCACAGCCTCGAGTGAAACGTCAAGCGATCGCGGGCTCACAGCCGTGTCACCAGTCGATAGATCGCGTGCGCCACGCGCGATGTCCCGTTTCGCGGTCGCAATGTATTCTCTGCTGTGGCATGTAGCAAGCTCGTCTTCGGTAGCTCGCCTCGATGGAATGCGAAGAGCATCACGGACGATACCGGCTTGCTCGAGACCTGAAGTAACGGCGTCATATCGTTCGGGCCGCTCGGGATGTCCCGCGCCGGTGAGGTGCTGCTTGTAAAGCGGATCGAGTAGGAGCGCAGTCGTTGCCACGTTTTTAGTCTATCGACTGGTTCCATCTCACTGTTACCGCTTGATTGTACTAGTTAACTAGTACATAATGACGCCGGAGGTCAAATATGTACAAAAGTCTGCTTGGGATGTTCGTGGTCTTCGCCTCGATAGCAGAGTCGGGTTCCCCTTTTACCGGCGTATGGGAGGCGAGCCTGAACGACCAGCCTGCAATTGAACTTACGATTAACGAGATGGACGGCAAGATCGGCGGAACAATCGTGTTCTACTTCCAACGTCGTGGCGATGATGGAAAATGGCGCGTGGAAGGTGGCAGGAATCCAACACCCCTGCTGATTCCCGTTGTGAAGGGCAAGTCGCTCACTTTCGAAGTCATTCACCACAAGCATCACGGAAGCGCGGAACGGGGACCGAATGCCAAGTTTCGTGTGGACCTGACCGATCACGACAGCCTGGCTCTTTTTAAGACAGACGAAGTGTCAGATGGTGGATCGGGATTAAAGCTCACTCGAAAAAAGTAGTGATCACTCGCCGGACAAAGCCTTCCGTTGATCTTCGGAATAGCGGCATTGCGGGGCTTCGACCGGGTGAAGGCCCATGCGAGTAGCGTTGAGTCGCGCCTCGAACGCACATGGGTCGATCCGTAAGGCTCGCTCGAAATCAGCACGCGCAGCGTCGGTCTGCTTCAGCATGAGCAACGCGACGCCTCGATTACTCAGCGCCTGCGGACTCTCAGGGTCGAGCGCTAGCGCGCGACCAAATTCAGCCAGCGCGTTCTCGCGTTCGCCGCTGGCTAAATACGCCCTTCCCAATTCTGAGGCAATCAGACTTTCGTGCGGCGTACGCGCTTTCGCGGCTTCCAGAATGCGCAAAGCTTCTTTCGGATCGACTAAACGCGCCAGCTGGACTTGCGTACGGATGCTCCCACCTGGCGCCTGTTTGCGCCAGAAACGTTCCGCATCCAGCCAATCATACGTTCGAATCATCGAGAGGATCGCGAGAGCGGGTACCACATAGCGGATCCGGGGAACGCACAATGCAATCGCTACGGCGAAAGGGAGCATCGGCAAATACATGCGGCGATCCGCAGCCAAGTCCGCCGCTGGAAAGATGGAGGAACTCGGCAGCAACAATGCGAGTGCCCCTACGAGCCAGAAACCTGCACGAAGTTCCTTGAAGCGCATTGCAGCTGTGGCGGCACATGCGACAAGAGCGACCCATGCCCACCAATACACTCCTGGAACAATCGGCGAATCGATCCGATAAGGCCACAAAGGAATCGCCACCATGGCGATATAGCGCCAGATAACCAGACCTTGGGTCCAGAAGTACTGCGACGCCGAGAATCCAGCTTGCACTCCCGCGCCGGAACCCGGTGTTGTCGCTGTCGCTACAAGAACTCGGGCGCCGATGATGACAGCGATCACGAACATGACAGCAATCGGCTTCCACGTCGATCGCGCTCGAGACCTCGACATTTCTAACAACAACACGAATACGGGAAGCCCAACGGCTTCTTCTTTCGCGAGCAGTGCAATGCCAACCCACAAGACTGCTCGCCACCTCCGGTCTGTCAACCAATCGTTCAACGCGAGAAGACTAAATACCGACATTAGAAGATTGCTTCTTGCGAAGACGTAGTTCACGGCTTCGGACTGGAGCGGATGCGCTGCAAAGATTACTACGGCGATCCAGGCGATACGCTCCGGCAGCATTCGTCGTAAAACTTTGAACGCAAGCCAAACTGCAACAAGATGCAAGCCGATATTCAGCGCATGATATCCGATGGGATTTTTTCCACTTGTGTGATAGTTCAACCAGAACGTGAAATATGTGAGGGGCCGCGTCTGTTCTAACCGCCAAACTTCCCACCAACCCGATCGCGAGGTCAGAACAGGGTCGGAAAAGATCGCATAATCATCAAGAAAGAAAGTTCCAAAAATGCCGGCGCCAAAGGCTATCAAGGCGAGCAACAACAACCACACGAGGGAGGGTCTCATCGCCACTGGCGATGCTATCATGAGGCATTCCCGCAATAACAATGCCTGCGACACCGCCTTCAAGAGTGCCAAAGCCGAAGAATGCAGCCGATAGACGGAAGCGGGTGACACTTATTCTAGAGGGTTTGGACAAACTCTATCCGAATGTTACTTGCGCGCTACATCACAGTTCGCCGTGGGAACTGCTGGTCGCCACGATCTTATCCGCGCAATGCACTGATAAGCGTGTTAATGAAGTAACGCCGGGGCTGTTTGCGAAATATCCAACCATCGCCGATTTTGCGAGTGTCAGTCAGGAGGAGCTCGCCAGCGACATCCGTTCAACCGGCTTCTTCAATAACAAGGCGAAGAGCATAGTAGGAGCAGCCAAGCGAATTCAAGGTGAGTTCAAGGGAGAGATTCCACAAACTATCGAAGCGCTGCTGACCGTACCGGGAGCCGCCCGAAAGACCGCTAATGTCGTGCTTGGAACGGCATACGGAATTGCTTCCGGCGTTGTTGTTGATACACACGTTCACCGAATTTCCCGTCGTCTCGATCTCACTAAACACGATGATCCAGTCAAAATCGAAAAGGATTTGATGAAGGTCATTCCGAAAGAACGCTGGATTCTCTTCTCGCACCAGATCATCCACCACGGACGTGGCCTCTGCGTTGCGCGCAAACCACGCTGCTCAGAGTGCCTGCTCGACCCGATCTGCTATGCAAAGGATAAGACGATATGAGTCTTACAAGACGAGGTTTCCTGGCGAGCTTCGGCGGCTGCTTTAGCAAACGAATTGTTCGCTGGGCCGAATGACAGTAAGCTACCAAATCCCTCGCTTGAGAAGCTGGCTGATTCCGCGTTGCGACAAGCGAAGAAACTGAAGGCTTCCTATTGCGACATCCGCATCAATCGCTATCGTGATCAGAGTGTGTCGATGCGCTTAAGCCCCGAACGCGGCACAGGCAAGACATTGGAAGTGCCCAATATTCGCGACACCGATAGTTTCGGCTTTGGTGTCCGCGTCATCGTCGACGGCGCCTGGGGATTTGCGTCGTCGCCTTTGGTAACACCCGCCGAGATAAGCCGTATCACGCAAGAGGCCGTCGCAATTGCGAAGGCGAACGCGACGATCAGAGCGCGTCCGCTCACTCTTGCTCCAACCAAGGCCTATAAGGATCGATGGACGGCGCGGTTCGAGCGAAATCCGTTCGATGTTCCGATTTCGGAGAAACTCGCGCTACTTTCCGATGTTGCGCGCGAGGTGAAGAAAGAAAAAAGAGTCTTGTCTTCCAACGCCTCTCTAACCTTCCGCTCTGAAGACAAGTACTTCGCTTCGAGTGAAGGCTCTTCGATTCAGCAACTCATCATTCAGACGTTCGGCGTCGCTACGGCAAACGCGGTGGATCGTGCAGAAAAGACTCTCGAAGAGCCGCACCTACACTCCCACTCCACTGTCGACAGGCTATGAGTTTGTCCCTCAGATGAATTTGATCGAAAACGCGCAGCGTATTCGAGAAGAAGTAGTCGAGCACCTGTTGGCCCCGCCCGTTCGGCCGGGAAAGAAGGATCTCGTGCTCATGCCGAGTCATCTCTTCCTCACGATTCACGAGAGCATTGGGCACGCGACCGAACTCGACCGCGCGCTCGGTTTTGAAGCCAACTACGCGGGAACCAGTTACCTAACGGTTGACAAGCTTCGTAAAGAGCGGATTGCTAGTGACATCGTCAACGTCTACGGTGATCGAACCATCGAGCGAGGCTTGGCAACAGTAGCGTACGACGACGATGGAGTAAAGACCACGAAGTTTCCGATTATTAGCAAGGGTATCTTCAGCGGTTATCAGACGATCCGGGATCAAGCGCATCTCGTCGGCGAGAACGCGTCGCGCGGGTGCTGTTACGCCGATTCCTGGTCGACCGTGCCCTTCCAACGAATGCCCAATGTTTCGTTGGAGCCGGGCGGTTCAGACGTGACGATCGAAGATCTTATCGGCGGCGTGGAGGACGGCATTTTGATCGAAGGCCGTGGGAGCTATTCAATCGATCAGCAACGCTACAACTTTCAGTTTGGAGGAGACGCGTTTTGGGAAATCAAGGGTGGCAAGAAGCGCGGCATGATTTCGCAGGTTGCGTATCAGGCGCGATCGCCTGACTTTTGGAAGTCTTGCGACGGTATCGCAGGCCCGAGTTACTGGCAGATGTATGGATCAGCCAACGACGGGAAGGGTGAGCCGGCGCAGATCAATTCCATGAGCCACGGATGTTCGCCGTCGCGTTTTCGAAATATCGATGTGATCCTTACCGATTAAGCCATGCTGACGAAAGAACAAGCAAAGGCGCTGACGGCAAGGGCACTCAAGTTTTCGAGTTTTCCGGACTGCGCCGTCGATGCTACGGAGTATGAAACCGCGTATCTGCGGTTTGCGAACAATGGCCTGACAACCTCGGGCTTCACGTTGGAGCAGACAGTGACCGTTACGTCCGGGCGTGATGGGAAGTCCGGTGTTTCAAGCACGACCGATTTAAGTGATGAGTCTCTGAAAGCAGCTGTGCGGAAGAGCGAGGAAATTGCAGGCTTCGCTCCCGCAAACCCAGAGTACATGGAGCCCCTCGGCCCGCAAACGTACGCGGAACATGACAATTGGGACGAAGCTACAGCGCGTGCGCGATCCGCGGAGATGATTCCGCACGTAAAATCCATAATCGTGAGCGCCTCGGCGAAGAAACTGGTTTCCGCCGGCTACTTTGAGCGTTCGGCATATGTGAGAACGTTCGCAAACAAACGCGGCAACTCTGCATATGAGCGAGGAACCGACTCTCGGCTGACAACGACGGTCCGCAATGCAAGCGGTACAAGTTCCGGTTGGGCAGGGCAGCCATCCGTCCGAATCGCGGAAATCAACGGCGCCGCTCTCGGCTCGCGAGCGATCGAAAAGTGCCTGAGGTGGTCAGGAAATCCGGTTCGACTCGAACCGGGCAAGTACACCGTTGTTTTGGAGCCAACTGCAGTGACCGATCTGGTGTCAGCTATTGGCGAGACTCTCTCGGCACGTTCAGCCGAGCAGGGTCAATCCTTCCTGAGCAAGAAGGGCGGTGGAACCCTAGTGGGCTCCAAGCTGTTCCCCGAAATAATAACTCTACGCACGGACCCCACGGATCGCCGATTTCCGACATCTAACTGGTCTGGCGGCGCCTTGCCTGCCGCGCCGATCACATGGATCGACAAGGGCGTTGTAAAAAACGTCGTCTATGACCGTTATTGGGCAAGCAAGACAAGCAAACAAGCCACTCCAGCTTCGAACAGGCTTATCTTGGACGGCAGCAGCTCAACAGTCGCTGATTTAATCAAAGCGACGGAACGCGGCCTGCTGGTGACCCGGTTTTGGTACATTCGATTCGTCAATCCACAAACGGTCCAGTTAACCGGTCTTACGCGGGATGGCCTGTTCCTTATTGAGAAAGGGGAGATTACGAAACCCGTGATGAACCTGCGGTTCACGGAAAGTGTAATCCGGCTGTTACAGAACACTGCCATGGTTAGCGAAAGCATTCGTCAATCGGGGATGATTGCGCCGGCAATTCAAGCTCACAACTTTACATTCACGAGCATTTCGGACGCAGTCTGATGCGCCTATTCCTGGGGATTGATGGAGGCCAGTCTAGTACAACCGCCGTCATTGGCGACGATACTGGGCGGATTCTGGGAAGCGGCCGTGGTGGACCGTGCAATCACGTTGGAGCCGCCGAAGGTCGCGCAAAGTTCAAGAGAGCCATTGACGAGTGTCTCAAGCCTGCTTGTGCGCAAGCTGGTCTCGACGCAACGACGGTTCAGTTCGAACACGTCTGTGCAGGGTTCAGCGGCGGTCCCGGAGATAAGGCTGATTACCTGCGGGAACTGGTTCGGTCGCAAGGCTATAACGTCACAACAGATGCGGTGATTGCTTTGGCAGGGGCAACATCTGGCGATCCGGGAATGATCTGCATCGCGGGTACCGGCTCGATCGCTTATGGCAGAAATGCGGCTCGCAAATTCGCGCGCGTTGCTGGTTGGGGTTACATCTTCGGCGACGAGGGTGGAGGTTTCGACATTACTAGACAGGCCTTGCGCGCTATTCTGCGTCACGAAGAGGGATGGGGTCCGGCTACGTCGCTACATAATGCGCTCCTGCAGGAGACGGGCTCGGCTGACGCTAACGATTTACTGCATCGTTTCTATACGCCGGAATTCCCACGACCGGCGATCGCAGCGCTGTCGAAGGTCGTAGACGCGGCTGCGAATGACGGGGATGCAGTTGCTCGTAACATCATCGTAAACGCTGCGCAACAACTGGCGACGGCGCTATCAGCCGTGCGCATCCAGATTTTCGCTCATGGCGAACCCGCCAAAGCTGCCTATATCGGCGGTGTCTTCAAAAGTGAAATGCTTCGTGAGCGCTTTCGGCTGCTGGTTGAACTGGAGGACGGGAACCAGGTGATCGCCCCGCAATATGGTCCCGGTGTTGGAGCTCTAATCGAAGCATTCACCGCCGCTGGTCTACACGTGTCGATTTCCGGCGCCGCTGAAGCCGAGAAATAGGGCGAAGACGGGTGATAACCTGAAGTTTCACCCCATGTCCACTAAGCTATCTATTCGTGATTTGGATCTAGAGAACAAGGTTGTCTTCATTCGGGTTGACTTCAACGTTCCATTCGCCCCAGGTGGGAAGGAGATCACGAGCGATAAGAGAATCAAAGCTTCGATTCCGACGATCGAATATGCTTTGAAGGAAGGCGCAGGGTTAGTTCTTGCGAGTCACCTCGGCCGACCCAAGGGCAAACCGAACCCAGAAATGAGTCTGCAGCCAGTGGCCAAGCGACTCGAGGAACTGCTCGGCCGCCCCGTGAAAATGGCTCCGGACTGCGTGGGGCCGGAAGTCGAGGCGATGCGTCCGAAGCCCGGCGAGGTCGTGCTGCTTGAAAACCTACGTTTTCATCCCGAAGAAGAAAAGAACGACCCTGGGTTCTCGAAGAAACTTGCCGCTCTTGCAGACGTGTATGTGAATGACGCTTTCGGTTCCGCTCATCGAGCACATGCGTCCACGGTTGGAATTATTGAGTTCATGCCCAAGGCGGCCGCCGGCTTGCTGATGGATAAAGAGCTTGAATGGCTCGGCAAGGTTACCAGTAATCCCGACCGTCCGTCGATTGCCATTCTTGGCGGCGCCAAAGTATCGGACAAGATTGAGGTCATTCAAAACCTCATGAAGGTTGTGGATAAGCTATTGATCGGCGGCGCCATGGCCTATACATTCTTCAAAGCCAAGGGCGAACCCACAGGTAAGTCGCTCGTAGAGGTAGACAAGATCGACCTCGCCAAGGATTTGATGGCTAAAGCCGGTGACAAGCTTGTGTTACCCATTGATCACGCAGTGGCTCCCGAATTCAAAGGGGGCGGTGAGGCCAGTTACGTCGACACGATTCCTGCCGATACGATGGCGCTCGACATCGGCCCAAAGACCGTCGATCTCTTCGCGAAGGCCATTGCCGCATCGAAGACGATCATTTGGAACGGTCCCATGGGTGTTTTCGAATTGCCTCCATACGACGTGGGCACCGTAGCAGTCGCAAAAGCGGTAGCCGAATCCGGGGCGATCTCTGTGGTGGGTGGTGGCGACTCCGAAAAGGCCATCAAGACAGCAGGTGTGTCCTCTAAGATTACGCATGTGTCTACAGGCGGAGGAGCGTCACTCGAGTTTCTGGCCGGCGTCGAACTGCCCGGTGTGGCGGCGTTGACCGACAAGATCGGTGGCTAGATATCTTTACTGGATCATTCCGCCGTTATTCTGCCTTGCGCTCTACTGGCATGGCCTGAAGGCATGGTTTCAACAGGACGATTTCGCGTGGCTAAGTTTGCACACGCTGGTCCATGATTTTGATTCGTTCCTTGGCGCCATCTTTACTCCGATGGCGCAAGGGACGGTGCGGCCCATTAGTGAACGCCTGTTTTTCCTCAGCTTTTGGCATCTGTTTGGAATGGATGCCCTGCCCTACCGCGCGCTTGTCTTCTGCACGCAATTCTGCAACCTAATCCTGATGAGTCTGGTGACTCGGCGGCTGACGGGTTCGGCTGTCGCGGGATTCCTTGCGCCGCTACTCTGGCTCGCCAGCCCTGTTCTCTATGAGCCGATGGTCTGGACATCGGCCTATAACCAGATTCTCTGCGCGTTTTTTTTACTTCTCGATATGTACCTGCTGCTGCGCTACACAGACAGCGGCGATCGGCGCTACTATATCGGACTTTGGATTTCTTTCCTGCTCGGTTTCGGAGCGCTTGAGTTGAATGTTGTCTTTCCAGCGATCGCCGTGACCTATTTGTTCCTGTTCGCGCGGCGATATCTCATACATATCGCTCCGATGTTCGTGGTTTCCTGCGTATACACGTTTTGGCATAGGAGCGTTGGCCGCTCAATGCAGAATGCTGTTTATGCCATGGACTGGTCGCCGTTCAGCCTTTTGCACGTCCTCGGCGAGTATGTTCTGATGTCGGTTTCGGCCTCTCATCTCTCGGGCCTTCGGAACGTCACGACACTACAAGTCAACAATGCCGCGTTTGTAGTGCTGGCTGCAATCTCGATCTTCGCGGTTGCCATGCTGCTCAAGCGGAACTGGCTCGTTCTATTGCTCCTCACTTGGTACATTATTGCTCTCGCGCCGTATTTACCTTTGGCAAATCACGTCTCGGACTACTACTTGACTGTGCCTACGATCGGTCTCGCGATGCTTGGCGGATGGGCAATTGTAACTGCTTGGAGAACGAACATTAGTACGCGAATAATCGCCCTAGTCGCGATCACGCTCTTTGCAGCGCCATGCATTTGGCAAACATGGATTCTCACGCGCAAGTGGTCGTACGAGTCCCGAAGAGTCCGGCACCTGGTTCGTGGAATCGCATCGGCTCACAAGCGGTATCCCGACAAGACGATCATCCTGAAAGGCGTAGATAGTGATCTGTTCTGGAATGGACTTTACGATCGGCCGCAACGGGTTCTAGGCTGGCAGCGCCTGTACCTTACGGAAGACACCCAAAAAGCCCTCGTTCGCTTTCCCGAGATGGGCAGCATAGGCGACCGCTTTTTGCCGGACGCTGTTGCCCTTGAAGCATTGCGCGCCAAAGAGGCAGTGGTTTACGATGCCTCGCAGTTTCCTCTGCGCAATGTTTCTTCTGCCTATCTGCGGATGCTGACTTTTGAGTCACAGATCACGTACCCGCATATCATCGATGCCGACATACCGTCATTCGCAAAGTTTCGGACGGAAGGATGGTTTACGCCGACACAGGGTGGCTGTTGGAGCGGTAAGCGCGCATCTGTAGAGATGCGAGGCCCTGCTGGTCCGAACGGGAAGCTGACGTTTCAGGCATATCTGACACCGCAGCACACAGCCGCCGGGCCATTCACGGTGGAAGTCCGCATCGACGGTCGCCGTATCGGAACGGCTGAGGTCAAGACCGGCGATACTTCGTTGAATCCAACCTACGATATACCACCCGAATTCGCCAGAAAGCCCTCGATGCTTGTTACCGTAGAAGTCAGCCGGGCGTTAGTGGCGCCGCCCGACCAGCGCGAACTCGGGTTGCTGTTCGGAACCTTCGAAGTAATGCCGTAAAAGAACTACTTCGCTGGTTGTTCCTTTAATTCCTCTTCGGGAAGTGGATCAGGCGCAAAAGTGATCGTAGCTTCGGCGCCGAATCGGTTATAGTTCCGGAACTCCACGTCATTCTTAAACAAGTGCTTACCCATTCGGGCGACCGTGGAAGCTTTCAATGGCAGCACAAACTCCTGTTCAGCGACTTTTGTGAAGTCGTAGTCGAGGATGGCGAGAATCCCTTGAATCGCGAAGCCAACGGGCATCTCCTTCACATCCTGCGTGATGCGCATGACGGCCATCGTTTCACGATCGATGTAAACCAAGCCTTCATACCCTGGCACCGTGGTGTTGTCTCCGTACCTGACCGTGTACTCGGAACGCTCCTGCCTGATCCGGTAATGAAAAACGTGCATCCGCTTCCCTCGAAGCGTCGCCCATCGTTCCCATTCGAAAGTAGCTTCCGATTTGGGGTCGAAGACTTCCTTCAATCGCGTACCGAACTCGCCGCGCGTCACCGTTCCCCCGATCCGTTCGCGGGTGCCCGTAAACGCCCTATTGTTGACGAATAGCAGCTTATAGTCTTCCTTCTGCTCAAAGAAACTTAGCTTCTCGACAACGGTATCCTGCCCTTGCCAGAACTCGAGTCCCGTCGGGTCTTCGAACCGACGCGTCACCTGAGTACAGATAAAGTTAGGCAGTTTCTTCGAATAGTCAAGCGCGTATTCGCGCGCAGTCGTGAGGACACGTTCCTGCTCGGCAGCATCCGGCGGAGGAATCGGTTGGACAACTGGTTTCGGCGCCGGTGGCTTCGGCGCCGGCAAACTCTTGCTGGCTTCGGCTAGCCGTCGCATCGCCTCAAGTGTTCTTGGTGAACCGCCAATATCCTCGATAGTCGACTCATCCAGGCGCTCCGTCATTCGGATTGTCTTCACATAGTCGGCAATCTGTTTGTCGGAATGACCCAATTTTTTCGACGATTGAATGAATGCGCGCAACTGCTCAACGTTCATCCGCACTTCAGCGCAGAGTACGCCGCAAAGGACGAGTGCCAACAAAACTCGCATCATACTTGGACGTTCACTCCTGTTTTTCGAGTTTCAGCTCGATAGTACCGATCAGGAACTGCATCCGAACGCGAATCTGCACCGGCAGCCGGCGATCGTCGTCGGTGAGCCAAATGTACAAACGCGCCTTCTTATTTATGATGACATCATTGAACATGAAGACTTCATAGCGGATCGCTTTGAATTTTCCAAGCGGGGTTGTGACCTCTTCCCGCTCCTGGGCCTCAACTTTCACCGGGGCAGCTTTTTTACCATTGCTCAGGGGAATCTGCACCGATTGACCCAGTTCGGGACGTTGCATCCGGAGTTGTTGCAGGCCCCCAATGTAGTCATGGACACACTCGGGAATAGGAGTTTCCTTCGCAAGTACAACGGCGTTGTTCTTCAATAGATCCCGTTCCGTAAACGCAGCCTTGCCACCCGAGAATGTAATGGCCGTATCGCGACGCCGTTTGCCTTCTTCGGCGTGGATATTCACCGTTGCAGCGCACAGCTGATCGGTCATTTGTGCGCGATATTGGTCGTACACACGGTATAACTTGGAGACCAATCCCTCCGATACGATGTCCAGGCTGCCCTGGAAACCGGTACTTTCAGGCGCCCAGGTCATTTTGGCTGTGCCTGCGCGGACCAGCCTCCACTCAACTCCGTATTCCCAAGTGAGCTTCTTTCCAATAGCTTGCGGAACCTCAGCGCCAACGGGGGCGCAGAGGATCAGCGCGAGTGATCGGAGCAGCCATACTTGCATCTTTCTTCGAGTGTGGCAGATCGTCAAAAAGAGGCGCAACCTTCTCGGAGATATATACTGAACTTCGTCACAACGCGATATCCCAACCGCAGGTAGAGGCTCATGCCTTGCGTGGTCGCCTGCAGGACCGAGCATTCAATGCCGCTGTGTCTTCGAGCGTCGTCAAGGGCATGACGGAGAAGTGTTTCTCCGAATCCGCAGCACTGGTGCTGCGGAAGCGTACCGAGAGAATAGACGCCTGCCGCGCCCCCTGCGATTACAACTGTTACGAGCCCGACCGGTTTTCCCTCAAAATATCCAATCCAACCATATGACGGAGGCGCCCATAGTTCGGTCGCTGAGTAAATGCGCTTAGCCACACCGAAACGCAAAGAGAATACAACCGATGCGAGATGGGCGAATTCCGTTCGTGTTTGGACTGAGTCGACACGCGCAAACGTCATCTCCGCCGGCGGTTTTGACGGTGACGCGATGAAATCCGTGTACATACCCGGAGGCTCGGCGATCCGGCGCATACCCTTTCCCAGAAAAATGTCTTGCAACGCCGAGTTGCGCATATTCGCCGGCAGCAGATCCTCGCACACCCAGAAGGTCCAACCGGCTTTCTTAGCCCGGAAGTGAAGATCTGCGGTTGCGATCAATCTCTCGATATCGTCCGTCTGCCCTGTCAACATGGCCGAGTTGAATACAGGCACATCGAGTCCGGAAAACGTTAGCGCAACACCCGGGTATTCGCGCGCGTCGCTGGCCCCTCCTGCTAGCGCATAGGCCCGCATCGCAGTCCGTAGATTCTGTTCCACGACGCTATGCATTTTTTTCGCACGATTACAACAAAGTTAGCGGGTCCACGTCAATGACCAGGGAAGTGGCGTTCCACTTATGTTCAATGGCGTAGGCTCGTAGTTGCTGCAAGGTCTGATTCAGAATCCGTCGATCTTTGGCTTTGATCAGGAGCTGATACCGGTATTCGTTCTTCAGCCTGGGCACTGGCGCCTCCGCCGGTCCCATCACTTTGAGATTCTCTGGAGGAGGGGTCAGCAGGTGCGAGATTTCGCCGCTCATGCGCATTGCGTCTTCCTGTTTTTCGCTTCTCAGCAAGATGTTGGCGAGCGCTGAGAAGGGCGGATATCGCATCGCCTTGCGAAAATGAATCTCCTGGTTGTAGAACGCCAGAAAATCCTGGGCCGCTGACAGCCGCACCGCATAATGATCGGGATTGATTGTCTGGATCAGAACTTGTCCAGGAAGATCTCCTCGACCCGCGCGTCCGGCTACCTGTGTCAATAATTGAAATGTGCGCTCTGCCGCACGGAAATCCGGCATACCTAAGCCAACGTCCGCTGAGATGACACCCACCAGAGTCACGTTGGGAATGTCATGTCCCTTCGCGATCATTTGCGTCCCGACGAGGATATCGTAGGCGCGCTCCCGAAATCCCGTCAGGATCGTTTCAAAATGCCGCTTCCCTGTAACTGTGTCGCGGTCCATGCGAGCGATGCGAGCCTGTGGAAACTCGCGATGCAATTCATCTTCAACGCGCTCCGAGCCCAATCCGAGAAAGTAAATATGCTCGCTCTTGCATTTCGGGCATTGGGATGGCACACGCTCGGCATAACCGCAATAGTGGCAGAGCATGCGCTTGTCGCGCCGATGATACGTCAGAGTAACCGAACAATTGACGCATTGTATCCGCTCACCACATGATCGACACGCGACAAATGACGAAAACCCTCGGCGGTTATGGAGCAGCATCACCTGCTCACCTGCCTCGAGTTTCTCGCCAATCGCAGTAAGCAAGCGCCTTGAGAACGTCGACTGTTTGCGCGTGTCCAGAAATTCAACGCGCATGTCGATCAGTTCTACATTGGGCATTGGACGGCTTTCGACGCGCTCAGGCAATTGAAGCAGAGTGTATTTTCCGCGTTCGACGTTGTAGCGCGATTCGAGACTCGGCGTAGCCGATCCCAAAATGACACAGGCTTGCGCCTCGCTGGCGCGCACCACAGCGACATCTCTGCCGTTATATCGAGGCGTATCCTGCTGCTTGTAACTGCCGTCATGTTCCTCGTCGATGATGATTAACCCCAGGTTTTGCACGGGAGCGAACACACCGGACCGCGTCGCCACGACAACACGCGACTGTCCTTTCCGAATGCGTCGCCATTGCTCGGCGCGCTCAGAGTCATGGAAAGCAGAGTGCAAGATCGCGACGCCTTCGCCGAACCTGTGATAGAACTGGCCCGCCATCGCCGGTGTCAAAGCGATTTCAGGCACGAGCAGAAGCGCATTGCGGCCGGAATCGAGGACGGCCTCGATAGATTGCATGTAGACTTCTGTCTTACCCGACCCTGTAACGCCCTGCAACATAAAGGCATGGAATTGTTTGGATTCGATGGCGCTCACAATCGCGTCGAAGGCAACTTGTTGATGCCGGTTCAAGTCAGGACGGGCTTTGAACGGATGTTGAGGCGCTGCCGGAGCTTCAATTTCGAGGCTGAGAATCTGTCGCCGCGCCAAGGCTCGTGCCGCCTCGCTCGCGCCCTTAACGATGGCATCGACCTCGGCAAGATTGTGCGTACCTGGATGCAATTCCAGATAACTTAAGAGTTCTCGCTCCGATTTCTTTAACTTGCCTTCCGGCCACTGGCCTGGCGAGTGGACGGTCAAACGGGAAGCTGAGCTTCGCAAAGGATCTCGCCGCTCCTGCACGTCTTCGAATTCGACGAACCCCTTCTTCAACAACGACCGCAATGCTTTGGGAGCATCCGCGATCTTCTTGGTCAGGTACGCTGCCGAGATCTGGCGCCTCTCGAGCAATCGAAGAATTTGTATGGTAGTATCTTCGGACCCCGCATCGAACAGAAGCTGGCGTGCCGCATCTCGTCCAGCGTCGGTGAGCGAATACACCTTGGACGATCGCATCTCCCCACCGAGGGGTATCATGACCCGCAGCACTTCGCCAATCGGGGCGCAATAGTAGCTCGCAATCCAACGACCCAGGCGGATCAGATGAGGTTCGAGTACGGGTTCCTCGTCTAGTAGCCGAAACGCTTCCTTCACAGGCACATCGGGGCGTACAGAATGCGTATGGACAACGACGCCCGTCAGTTTGCGTGAGCCGAACGGCACGATCAACCGGCAGCCAACTGCCACGCGGTGGCGAAGAGTTGTCGGAAGCAGGTAAGTGAACGCATGGTCAAGAGGAACGGGCAGCGCGACGTCAGCGTACACTACAACCGGCCGAACATCGGTTTCAATGCCGGATAAATCGCCTGAAACACGTGGTGTAACTCGGAGTAACGGGTGGCGTTGGCCTCAATCGGAAGTACCTCGTCGACTTCACGGATCGCCGTCGAGCAGCACTGCTCCACGGAATCGAATTCTCCCGTCCCAACCAGCGCCAGAAGCGCCGCGCCATAGGCGGATCCCTCCTGTGATTCCAACGTCGCGATGCGCCTATTCAAGACGTCCGCCATCAATTGCCGCCAGAACAAGCTATTAGCGCCACCACCGGAAAGTCTGACACTGTCGAGCTTCACGCCCATACTCTCAAGGATGTCGAGTCCATCCTTCTGGCTGTAGCAGACACCTTCTATTACCGACCGGATCAGATCGGCGCGTCTGTGTTTCGCTGTCAGGCCGATCCAAGCAGCGCGTGCAGCGGCGTCCAGATGAGGTGTTCGTTCGCCCATAAGATAAGGAAGCCAATACAAACCCTGAGAACCAAGTTCGGCAGTCGAAGCCTCCTTTGTCAGCACACCATAATCGACGCCCGGCGCCAGTTGGTTTCGAAGCCACTGCAAACTGAGACCGGCGCCTTGCGTAACTCCCATTCCATGCCACTTTCCCGGCACCGCATGACAGAACGTATGGACACGTCCCAGCGGATCGTAAACTGGCTTGTCCATATGCGCGAAGACAACACCCGAGGTTCCGAGCGTACACGACACCACACCCGGCTCAACGATTCCATTGCCGACTGCCGACGCAGCCTGATCCCCTCCTCCACCGACGACCGGAGTTCCTGGCTGCAGACCCAGCGTTGCGGCGGCTGTCTGCGTCACTTTGCCGCTAATTTCGACCGACTCATAGCAATCCGGCAAGATGGTTCGTTCAAGCCCCAGCGCATCACACATCTCATACGACCACCTTCGATTCACCACGTCGAAGAGAGATGTCCCCGAGGCATCGGAGACTTCCGTCGCATACGAGCCTGTTAGTTTGAACCGAACATAATCTTTCGGTAGCAGGACCTTGCGAACGCGTTCAAAGTGACGCGGTTCGTTATCGCGAACCCAAAGCAGTTTCGGGAGCGTGAAGCCGGTGACTACGGGATTTGCAGTGTAATTGAGTACCTTATCGCGACCGACTTTACCGTGAATATAATCCACTTGGGCCTGGCTACGCTGATCGCACCAAATGAGCGCCGGCCGAACGACGTTGTCATGCTCATCGAGCAATGTAAGCCCGTGCATCTGACCGGAGAGACCAATGCCACGAACGTCCACGCCCGTGATTCCCGCCATTTCCATTACGCCGCTTACGGCGTCTTGCGCGGCTTCCCACCAGTTCTCAGGACGCTGCTCGGCCCATAGCGGCCGTTCCATGCGCATGTCTTCGTGTACCGCGGTAAACGACGACTTCAATGCGCCTCGCTCATCCACCAACAGCGCGCGGCTCCCGCCCGTACCGATGTCAATTCCGAGCCAGTACATCTACGAACCGCTTCCAGACAAGCGCGATTCTGAAAGCGTACTAATCGCGCGCTGCTGGAGCGGCAGGTAAGCGGCGCCGAAGAGGCCGGCCTGGTTACCCAATGTCGCTTTTGTGACCACTGTCTTCGCGTTACGAAATGTGAAGGATCGCTTTTCGATTTCGGCCATCATTGTGGGAGCAAAAAGATCCCAGGCCGCGAGCACACCTCCACTCAGCAAGCACAGCGGGAAGTTGAAAATGTTGATGAGAGTGGCAAGGGCCACGCCCAGATTCGTTCCCATGGTGTGAAACACCATCTTGGCTCGATCATTTCCATCTTTGGCAAGCTTATAGACTTGCTCCGACGTAATATCATCGCCGAGTTGAAGCATCCGAGCCATCGCCACGATTGCGGTCGCCGACGCATGTTTCTCCAGACACCCGAAATTCCCGCATCCGCAGGGATTGCCGTCCGGTACAACTGTGATATGTCCGAGTTCGCCCGCCATTCCAAGGTATCCATGCAGCACGCGACCGCCTGATATGATGCCGCCACCGATACCTGTCCCGAGCGTAAGCAGGATCAAATCTTGAACCTCACGACCGGCCCCGATCCACTTCTCCCCGAGTGCTGCTGCATTCGCGTCGTTCTCAAGGAAGATCGGTGTTCCGAGCTTGCCCTCGATGTCGTCACGGATGGGGAAATTGTCGAACCCGGGCATGTTGTTCGACCCGACGATAACGCCCTCTTCCATCAGAATAAATCCGGGCACACCTATGCCGACGCCGAGCAGCCTATCCCCTTCGCACTGTGCTTTTAGGTCGTTGATCGCATTAATGATATCTGCAATAACCGCGTCCCGGCCTTCATGCAGATCGGTAGTGCCGGATATCTTGTTGAGTATGGTACCGTCGCCGCGGATGGCGGCTGCCCTCAGATTCGTACCACCAAGGTCGACGCCGATAGAATATTCAGCCATGAAGCGTCCATCCTAACAAATGGCTGGGCGATGAACTGGAAGTGAGTGTAAGGAGGGTCTCGTAGGCGGCTTCTTACAAGTGCCGCCTACGAGAACGGGAAGTAATACTCAGTCAATATGGAGCGACCAACTCCGACATCGCAGTGACGCGGGTTACGCTGTGAGTCGAAAAACAAAGCGGCGCAGAGCCGCATACGAAGGGAGATGGTCGCACATGTCTAAATTACTCTTTGTTGGTCTGGATGTCCATGCGGACACGATCGCGGTAGCTGTGGCGGAACGAGAGGGCGAAGTTTGGTCACAGGGTGTGATTCCGAACCGGCTGGAATCGATTCGGAAACTGATTGGCAAATTGGGTCCGGTGAAACAAATCAAGGTCTGTTACGAAGCAGGGCCGACGGGATATGTACTGTACTGGCAGCTCACGCAGTTGGGAGTTGCGTGCGAAGTAATTGCTCCGACTCTGGTTCCGACCAAAGCCGGAGATCGAGTCAAGACCGACCGCCGCGATGCCGAGAAACTGGCACGCTGCTATCGAGCCGGCGAACTAACGGCGGTCTGGGTGCCGGATGCCGCGCATGAGGCCTTGCGGGATCTGGTACGGGCTCGGGAAGCGGCCAAGAAAGACCAGTTGAAGGCACGGCATCGGCTGGGCAAATTCCTGCTACGTCACGGCCGAAGACCGGAGGGAATGAAGGCCTGGACCAAGAAACATCTGGAATGGATCAAGACCAACGTTCATTTTGACCAGCCGGCTTTGGAAGCCACACTGGAACATTATCTGCACGAAGTCGAGCACATTGCCGAAAGGATCCTGAAACTCGAGAAGGCGATCGATGACGCAATTCAGCAAGCGTCACCAGAGATCCGGGCGGTGATTGAGGCTTTGCAGGCCTTGCGCGGAGTGGCGCAAACCACCGCGGCTACCATCGTGTCTGAGCTTGGCTCGCTTTCCCGATTTGAAAGTCCACGACAGTTGATGGGCTATAGCGGACTGGTTGCGCGCGAGCACTCGAGCGGCAATCGAGTGCAACGCGGTTCCATCACTAAGACAGGCAATGCCCATTTACGGAGAGTTCTGGTAGAGGCGGCATGGGCTTACCAACATCGACCGAACGTTACAGGTTTTCTGCTCCGAAGACAGAAGTCTCTGGCCCTCAGCGACGAAGTGAAACAAATCGCCTGGAAGGCGCAGTATCGGTTGCACAAGCGCTACAGAAAGTTCGCCGAGCGTGGCAAGAACAAGAATCAAATCGTGACGGCGGTCGGGCGTGAGCTGCTCGGCTTCATCTGGGCGATTGCTTTGAACACGGAAGAAAAGCAGAAGCTCGCAACTGCGGCATAAAACAACAACAAAGATGTTTTCCCGGACAGCAAAGCCGATGACAGTGCAGGGCCCACGAAAAGGAGAACCCTCCTTATTTTCTATGCGGAACGGGCTCCGGCCCCAACCCGCGCGCTCAGTCCGAGGCAGCTCCCGACGGATCATGTCCATGCGGTTCCGATCCGCGAATATCAGAGTGATCAATCGTCGCGATAGCTACTGCGCTGTTATCGGCTCTGCTGTCCTAACCAGAAATGCTCAAAGCTCACCAACGGGAATGTGTTCCCGCTACGCCGCCCGTCCAAGATTGCTCGAAGTGCCAGAACGGTGCTCGCCGGGCAAGGGTTTGCTTCGCCGCGCCAAAGGCGGGCGCGCCCTTGCCTGCTCCGCGCCGTTCCGGCCAGCAACTTATGCGACGGGCGGCTTCCATGAGATGGCCCGGCGTGTCAACCCCTTTCGCGCTGCTCCCTTCGCCTTCTTCCCAGGATTCTTGGGCATTGGATCGGAGACGGTCAAGGCCGCGCCGAAGGCGCGCTCGTATCAGCCTTGACGGGCTCCGGCCAATGCCTTACGTAAAATCGAGGAAGGCGAAGGGAGATCTCCTCTTGAGACATCCTTCAACCTCGTGTGTTATCGCACTATCAGCTCCTGACCCTTTCTAAGTGATTCGCTGCTGTCGCTTCATCAAGTAGTTATTCAGCAACGATCATCGTTCCTAGTCTTGGCCGTTTCGCTCGTAGCCGCCGTATCGCCCTGCTTCCATCCGCACTCTGGTTTGCCCGGTGCCTTTTGGGGTCCTCGATTTGTCGGGTGCTGCCATCTCCAGGCTCGAGCTCATTGTCTGAATATCAGAGCAATGGCTCCGCCGCCACGTCCGCAGTCACCCGAACTCGGCGATCTGCAATAGAAACAAACCTGATCTTCTATGCAGCAACGGGATGCGTGTTGCTATTCCGCAGCGGCTCGTAGACCTCGCCCGTCGTCCACAGTCGATGCAACAATACCGCCAGCTTCCGCGCTACCGCGACAATTGCTCGTTTCTTCGCATTCTTCCCTCCGCCGCCAGCGATTCGCGTACCCCATCGCTTCAGGTCCGTGTCCGGCCCTTGCCGGCTCAAAATACAGTGTGCCCCCTGGACGAGAAGCGCGCGCAAGTACACATCACCTTCTTTGGTGATTGGCAGTTGCGGCCGGTGTTCGCCGGAGTCAGCACGCCGCGGCCGTAGTCCAAGAAAGCAACCTACATCCCTACTCTTGCGGAATCTGGTATTGTCCTCCACTGTCAGCACAAACGTCAGAGCGATCAAGGTTCCCACTCCGCTGACCTGCATCAGCAGTTTGGTTTCCGGATAACGAGTCCGGGCGATCTGCTCGAGTTCTTTGTCGGCCGCTTTAATCTTGACCGTCAATTGCTCTATGCTTTGCAAGATCGGCTTGAGCACCTCGCGCAAGGCATCCGGCAGTGCTTTCGCATCTTCTATATCGAGAGCCTCGGCGTCGACTTTGGGCAGTCGCTCGCCCACGGACTTCGCGAGTCCTCGCACAGTATTAACCAGCGATGTTCTCGCCACCACTAATGCAGCGCGAGCTCGAATTACCATCAGGTCCATCTGCGCATGTTCGCTTCGATGACGAATGGGCCGAAGCAGCACCGGATCCACTCGCGCCAATCGCGCTAGCGTCTCTGCATCGACAGGGTCGCACTTTCGGCTGCTTTCAGTGATCAGCTTTAACTGACGGGGATTGGCGACGATTACCTCGTGCCCAGATTCTGCTAGCAGGCGACTCACCCAGGGGGAGTGCGGCCCTACTTCCAATGCAATCCGGCAATGCTCCAACCCACTGAACTTCTCGCGCATAGCTGTACGGGTCGTGGCCACCCCACCTTGGCTCACTATTTGACCATTGCTGTCAATTGCGCAGTAGCGGCTGGTCTTGTCGCCGAGATCCAATCCGATCGTTATCCCTCTCATGCCCCGGACTGACTTCTGCTTCAGGCTATGGCGAGTGTCTTTCTTCTTCAATCCTGGCCTCCTTTGCACTGCGGTGCGTAATCAACATTGCCGAGATTACTGCACTTCGATGCGACCAGGCCATCTCATCCCATCTCCGGCGGGAACACCTCAGGATCCGCGAGGTCCCCCGGAAAGAGGAAAGGCCGCCTCCCCTCCTTACGGAGAAAAGCCGGCCTAACTTCCAGAATTAAACTGTCAGATGCACTCAGGGGTTGACAGGTCGCTCCATATCAGAAATACAACTTCAACGCAAGCTGGATCTGACGCGGCGAATTCGCTTGATCGCCGGCCGTCTGGCTAAGCACTCCAAAGGTCTGGGACTGTAAACCTAACGAACCCAAGCCGAAACGTGTGCGATTAAACGCGTTGAAGAACTCCGCGCGGAAATCGAGGCGCACCTGCTCCTTCATTGGGAACGACTTGGCGAGCGATATGTTCTCATTTAAGTTCGCAAACGATCGGTACTTCGGGTTGTAGCGCGTCATATTCCCGAACGTGTTCGCAGGCTGGGCCGGGAAGAAGCTGACCGGCTGGATCGTTCGGTCGACACCCGGATCGAAACTGTCTCCCTTCCACTCGGGTCGCCACCCATCATATGTGTTGATGATTGGCCGGTTGCCGCCTGCGAAAGTTGGTAGTCCGTTCGATGTTGTGATTGCTGCCGGTTGGCCGCTCGAATAGGTAGCGATGCCGGAGACGCGCCAGCCGCCCAGCACCCAGTTCAACGGCCCGCCGCCGGTCATGAAGGCTCTTCCTTTGCCGAAAGGCAGCTCCCAAACACCTCCCAACTTGAAATTGTGAGTCACGTCAAAAGCGCCAATCGACTTCTCTAGGCCTCGATTGTAATGATCCATCGCGAACCCGTACGAATCCGACCAATAGCTATCGGCATCGGTCAGCAGCTTCGAGAACACATACGATGCCTGGAACTGGATACCTTTTGAATAGCGACGCTCAAACCGGAGCATGCCGGAGTGATATGTCGAATGCCCGCTGTGATCTCCACCTCCGCTGCG
Source organism: Bryobacteraceae bacterium (assembly GCA_963844855.1). Classification (GTDB taxonomy): domain Bacteria; phylum Acidobacteriota; class Terriglobia; order Bryobacterales; family Bryobacteraceae; genus DASQDN01. Next base: position 371,563 of record CAWJQP010000051.1, on the reverse strand, counting down.
CGTATCAATGTTCTGGAATTGCGGGTACGGCCGGAGCGCCTGACGCACTGTCGCGCCACTTCCCCAAAGAGACACAAAGCTCGGAAAGGGAACCTTGATGCCGGCCGCAACTGCTGCCGGGGAGGTCACAGACGAGTTCAAAAGCGTGGCGCCATACTGCGTCATCAAGCTAGGATGAAGCGCGTTATACGAAAGCAATCCGGCCTGTAACCGGCTACCCAGACTTCCGTTGTAAGCCACTTCCATCACTGTCGATTCAGAAAGCTGCTGCTGAATCGAGAAGTTCATGCTCTGGAATGCGGGAGGCCTTGTGGCTTCACTACCCTGCCACCAAGGCATTGCGCGTCCGTTTCCGAAGCTCGGATCGACAAACGGCGGAGCCTGCCAGAAAGGCTGGCCGTCCTTGACCAGGAATCGAGGTTGTAAACCCTGTGTCGAATCACTCTGCGTATCGGTAAGAGTAAACCCAAGATTGTGAGTAGAGCCGGTAACGGTCGTGATGTTCCCATAGCTGATTCCATAGGACAATCTGATGACCGTCTTATCTCTCCACGTGTACGCCAGTCCGAAACGCGGGCCGAACGCCTTATAGTAGCTGCCGGCAAGCGTGCGTGAACCTTCACACTTGTCGCAATCGCCGGCATAAATCAATGCGCCTGGAAGATTGCCGGCTCCAGGGTTCGGTCGAACGGGATCGAAATCGCTCCAATTGTCGTTCTCTCCGGTTGGGGGAATGGTCGTCTCCCAGCGCAATCCGAGATTCAACATGAGGTTTGGCCGGACGCGCCAGTCGTCCTGAACAAACCCGGCGTAGGAAGGCCACTGCTGGCCGATATATCGAATCGTGTCGATGGACCCGGAACTCGCGTGTCCAAGCAACATCGAAGCCACTGGGCTACCGCCGGCTGTGGCAAAGTTTGTGTCTCCCGGGCGACCCGTATTTTTGAAGTCGAAGGATACGCAGCCGGAAACACATTGCCGGCCGAATCCGTTGTAGTACTGATACTGGGCCTGACCACCCATCTTCCACGTGTGCTTGCCTTTCACGACCGTCAGATCATCGGCAAACATCTTGATGAAGTTTTCACTACCGTTGTTCGCTCGACCGCCCCACTGAGAGTAGTTGTTCGAGAAATTGAAGTTAAGCAAGTTCTGGCCGCAATCCGGAACGTTGCCGAGGCAAACCTGGTCCTTCCAATCGATACCGCTGCGTACGGTCGCCTGCGGGGGGTCGTGATTCTCTTTCCAATTGTTCCCGCCGCCATAGAAATGGTTGTACACCGTCGGCGAAAATGCATAATCCCAGCTACCACGAAAGACGTCTGAATTCCGGGTCGTATCGTTGTAGTTCACGAAATTGCCCGGCAGATCGGCTGCGCCGAACGGCCCCGGGACTTGACTCGACCGGTTGTATCCCCAATATCCGGAGATGCGGCTCTTCTCACTAAAGACGTGATCGCCTTTCACGCTGATCTTGGTGTTCGGGCTAACCTGAGTACCCTGAGTGACTAGAAAATTGTTTTGGACATAGTTGATCGATCCTGGAGCGGAACCGTTGTTAGGCAGCGGCGTTGGTCCGGAGCGAAATGCCGCCAGCGCCTTCACAACAGTCGGATCGAACAGACTCTTAGGAATCTGATTGTCAGGAAAGACTTGCCGCGTTACCGTGCCGTCGGGCGCTGTAACTTGCGTCGTCGGATTGTAGATCGGAATCATTCGTCCCTGCGCATCTACCCAGTTGCGAAAGTCCCCCTCATACATTTCCTGCGTCGGAACAGTTCTTGTAACTCCATTGGCGCCATCGCGATTTCGAAACGCTTCGTAGCTAAAGAAGAAGAATGTCTTGTTGCGACCGTCATAGATCTTGGGAATCCAAACAGGACCGCCTGCCGACGCGCCAAAATCGTGCTGCTTATAAACCGGGCGAGCAATTCCCCTGCCGTTATTGAAGAAATTGTTCGCATCGAGCGCTTCGTTCCTGACGAAGTCATAAGCCGTACCATGGAAACTGTTCGTTCCGGACTTAGATGCGAAGCTCATGATACCGCCCGACGCCTGTCCGAATTCGGCTTTGAAGCCGTTCGTATCAACCGTAAATTCAGTGACAGCTTCAATAGATGGCGCATTCACTGCCACCCAACTCTGACTTAACGCGCGCGATGTATTTGCAGACACGCCATCGAGGTTGGTACCGTAGCCGGCCGCCTGCCCGCCGCCGAGAATGAATCCATTGTCTCCGCCGACGTTCTTCGCTTCAGGAGTCATCGCGGCGAGATTGAACGGACTTCGCATCGTGCCGCCGACCACCAGCGGCAACTCATCGACAAGCTTGTTGTTCATCGTGACGCTGGTCTTGGCGTTCTCAGTGGACAACGCGACCGCACTCGCCGAAACCTCGATTGCCTGCGCCGCAGCGCCGACTTCGAGCGTTGCATCCGCGCGCACCGTCGCCGAGGCGTTCAGGACAATTCCAGTCAAGGTTGCGGGACGGAAACCATCTTTTTCAACTCTCAGGTTGAAAATTCCTGGTTGAAGCTGAGGTACCGTAAAGTCCCCTGCATCGTTCGTTGGAACGTTGAACGATACGCCCGTCTCCGTATTTGTAAGAGTTACCTTCGCTCCAGGTACAACCGCGCCCGAGCCGTCCTTCACCGTTCCGGTGAGAGTGCCGCGATCCGATTGAGCGGTAGCGATAAGACTAAAGAGTGTGAGAAGTATGGCGGTAAGAATACTCGCCCTACAGAGATTGCTGAACATGCTAACCCTCCCCCAAAATCGGCTACCTAGCCGATTGAAACCCGTAATGTGTAAACAGTACTATTACCCCGAAGGCGCTATGCGGCCCCGGGACGACTCGCCGGTTTCACATAAGCGCTTTGTTAGCAGACAATATGCGAAAAACGGTAGCCATGTCAAGTAGAAGCGGGGTGAGGTAACGATACCATCACGGTTTCTGTGTAGGCTTTTACCGATCGTTTACATGTCGCATATTGCCGCTCGATCGAGCGATAAGATTACTAAACCGATGCTGCAACGAACAGGCACTCTTCTAGTCAGTTTCTCTCTGGCCACAATCACAGGTTGGGGTCAGTTGGCGCCCGGATTCGTCGATCCCGAACCCGTTCTGAAAGCGGCGGAGAAGGCGATAGGCGCCGACAAACTCAGATGCATCACCATCTCAGGCGAAGGCTACGCAGGAATGGTCGGGCAGCAGCGAGAATCCGCCTGGAACACCGACTGGCCCCGCGGTGAGGCTTTGGCCAACTATACGCGCACCATGAATTGGGAAGCCGAGATGATGAAAGAGGAATTCGACCGGAAACCGGGGTTGAATCCGGCTTCGTGGAAGTACGGCTCCGGTTGGATGGGTGGAACACCGCTTCAGAAGGATTCGCACCAGACGTTTGTCGTCAAGGGGAAGCACGCATGGCATTTCGATGGGCGAAACAAGGCGGTCGCAGCCTCACTAGACGATGCCGAGCGTTGGCAATTGGATCTATGGATTAACCCACATGGGTTCTTAAAGGCCGCAAGATTGCCAGGAGCGAATCCAAAAGCTGTATGGCGTTGGGAGTTGGGCGAGTCCGGCCGGGACGGCAATACAACAAAGCCGGAGAGAGTGACTGTCGTCTCGATAACCGTACTTGGTAAATACCGGGTAGACGCAACAATCAACAAGGAAAACATGCTGCAACGCATACACACCTGGGTGCCCGATCCCGTCCTCGGAGACATGAATTACGAGCATGAGTTCGCGAACGAAACCTACATCGACGTTGGAGATGGTATTCGCTACCCAACCGTATGGCACCACCATGATGGCTGGGATGATAACTTCGGCGCGCTCAATATCACTGCTGGTCACAACGGTTTCGGCGGTGTCTTCAAAAACGTGAAGGCGAATGTCTGTCCCGCGCCCGATCCTGTTCCCACATCTGTGCTTCAGGCCGCAACGCCATCCCGCGTCGAATCCCAGAAACTCGCCGAAGGGATTTATCTGCTTGGTGGAGCATCTCACAACAGCGTAGCTGTTGAGTTCAACGAGTACATTGCAGTCGTAGAGGCGCCGATCGATGAGAAGCGAAGTCTCGCCGTCATAGAAGAGGTCGTAAAACTCATTCCCAATAAACCGATTCGATTCCTTGTAAACACCCACCAACACTTCGACCACATCGGCGGTCTTCGATCTTACATGCACATTGGCGCGACGATTATTACACACTGGAAGAATTTCAACTTCTATAACCGCGATGTTCTGAATTACGCCCCTCGAACTCTCCAGCCCGATATGCTATCGCTGTGGCCGCCAACGGAAGTTGCCGAAGGTTACCAGTATGAAACGGTACGGGAAAACTACACGTTAAGCGATGGAACACGAACCATGCATATGTCTTACGTGCAACCACTGAACCATGTGGAGGGAATGCTAATGGCTTACTTGCCGAAAGAGAAGATCGTCATCGAAGCAGATCTCCTCGATGGGCCCCCGGCAAAATCTGGGACGCCCACCGCGGAAAATAAGAGCCTGCATGGTCACGTTCAAAGACTCGGCTTGGACGTAGCCACGATCGTTCCAATTCATGGAAGTTCCGTCTCCTGGGCCGACTTCGTTAAACTTGTCTCCTCCCGATAGGGAGTTTCGCTTGTATGCCGGGAGTCTCATGCTCATCCGTCAGACTTTCAGATCGCTACTCAGACAACCTGGCTTTCTCATCGCAATTGTCCTGACCATTGCGATCGGCATCTCAGCCAATATCACGGTATTCAGCTTCATCCGTCACACGCTTCTGGGTTCTCTTGCATTCCGCGATTCAGGCCGACTGGTCCAGATTTGGCAGACGAACCCGGCCGTGGGCAATGTTCCTATGCCATACCCTGACTTCGTTGACTTGCGCACCACCGCAAATACGTTCGATGGAATTGCTGCATACACGTTCCAGGCAATGAACAAGGTCAGCCTCATCGGCGAAGGTCAGCCGGAACAGATCCAGGCAACGATGGCTTCGCACGACCTGTTCCCGCTACTCGGCTCGTCGATGATCCTGGGCCGACATTTCTCCGCCGCGGAGCAGGATCGGAACGAGCGAGTAGTCGTACTGAATGAGTCCCTGTGGCGCCGAAAGTTTGGAGCCGATCCCGACATCATCGGTCGCAGCATTCGATTAAGCACGATGAGCTTCATGGTCGTAGGCGTTGTCCATCAGCGTCAGGCTCTTCCTGTATGGGCCGATCTCTGGATGCCACTCTCATTGATCGAGCCGATGCTGCAGCAGACGCGACAATTCCGACCGCTCGAAGTGGTCGCTCGCCTGAAGCCTGGTATTGACGCTGGTGTGGCGCAAGCGCAAATGACCTCCATCGCAGGTCGTCTTGCCTCAGATGATTCATTGACGAATCGCGATACAAGCGCAACCGTCATTTCTCTTCAGGACCAGATGACGTCGCCGGTTCGACCGGCACTCCTGGTTGCATGGCTCACTGTTTCTCTGGTTCTGATGGTGGCGTGCGCAAACGTAGCTCACCTCTTGTTGACACGGACGATTGCGAGACGCCGTGAACTCGCAATCCGTGCCTCGCTAGGCGCTTCACGGAAACATCTGTTCCTGGTCCTTGCGAACGAAGGTCTCGTCCTGACAGGGCTGGGTGGATTTCTCGGTGCGCTTGTCGCGCGCGCGGTCCTGCCTGCTCTGCAAGTCTGGGCTGCCGGCACCCTCGTTCGTGGCGAACATCTACCGATAGACTCAGCAGTTATTTTGTTTGCTGTCGGCGCGACCTTGCTGTCCGCGTTGATTGTTATCGTTCCAGCATGGCTCTTGATCTGCAATACCGATCTGAATGAAGTTGCCAAACAAGGAGACGCTCACGCCTTCTCTCGTCGCAGTCACTGGGGTTCCGCGCTGATGGTATCGGAAATTGCTTTATCATTCACGGTATTCGCGGGAGCGTTATTGCTGATGCGCAGCTTCGACGCGCTTCTTGCCACTCATCCCGGTTTTGAAGGCCGACACGTTCTAGCGCTCGATGTCGTTCTTCCCGCAGGCCCGACTGGATGGGAACGCGCTCTGAAATCATTTGAGACCAAACTGGCTCCAGCCATTCGCGCCTTACCCTCGGTAAAGGCGGTGGCTACCGCCAATATGTCCCCGATGAGCCTCGATCGAACCGAATGGAGCCGCTACACCCTACGATTCGAACGCAAAGGCGCTGTGCAATCCTCAGAAGCCGCTTCAACTGCTCAGTTGCGCTGGGTAAGTGAGGAGTACTTTCGGGCGTTGCAGATCCCGCTCAAGCAAGGACGCTTTCTGACCTCAATAGATCGAGGAGAGCCGAAGCGGCTGATTAACGAAACACTCGCTCGTCGCTTTTTTGCTGGGGAGAACCCAATTGCGAAGGAACTCACCTTGAATGTTGGCTCTTCGCAGCCCAAGACAGTCGAGATCGTTGGTGTCGTCGGCGACACACGGGATCTGGGAGTTGACGCCGAACCTCAGCCCACTGTGTACATGCTCGATACTTCTCCACGGATGACATTACTGGTCCGAACAGCAGGCGAGCACGAAAATTTGGCCGCCGCGATCACCAGAATTGTCAGGGAAGCCGAACCTGAGGCTCCAGTCTCTCGCATCCAAACAGTGGATGACATTACGCAATCGTCAATGGCCCGACAACGCGTTTCAATGGCGCTGATGGCCGGCTTTGCCGTCCTCGCGGGAGCGCTATTAATAGTCGGGATTTACGGCGTACTCTCGTATGGCATCGGCCGGCGCACCCGCGAGTTTGGTATCCGGGCTGCGATTGGCGCGTCACCGCGTGACGTGGTACGCCTCGTCCTGCGGGAGGGTTTGTACACCACAGCGGCCGGTCTCGCCGTCGGATTTTTGCTGTTTAGTGCAGTGTCGCGAATCTTCAGCGCACTGCTTTACAAAGTCGTACCAACAGACTCGGTGACTCTCGCCGGCACTGCTACTATGATCATGCTCCTATCAGCTTTCGCGATGGCTATACCTGCCCGCCGCGCATCGATGACTGACCCGAATACCGTGCTTAAGCAAGGTTGATTCAGTTCCTTCGCACATGAACGGCGACAGTATTGGAAAAGGTCTTAAACCTTTTCGGAAGGTCAGCGCGTTGTACTGTACGTCCGCGCCTCGTTGCTCCAGATACAAAGCTTCATCGTAAGCCTCGTTCATCGTTAACGCCATCGCCGGTGTCCAGCCACTCTGGGAGCAGTATTCACTTGGCGCGTCGATATCCGCGTCGCTGGCGATCAGCGCCGGTGATCCTACTGTGTATTAGAAAGGTGCTTCCAGAAAGCCGTCAATAGGGGACAACTAACGGCCGCGACCGCAGACAACCGAGAGAATAGCGCGTCCGAAATCGCTGACCTTCCTCGGCCCAAGCCCGGGAATATGAAGTAGTTCCGAAATGGTTTGCGGCCTTCGCCGACAGATCTCATCAAGCGCAGCATCGTGCATGACGACATGGGCGGGCCATCCGTTCTGTTCTGCGATCCTTGCCCGCCAGGCTTTCAGCTCGTCCGTCAAACGTGTATCGACGCTTGCGGTCGTTTCGGTCTTGAGTGGGAGGAACTTCTTGCCCCTGCTATTTGGCTTGGTCATCGCATCTCGATGACCTCGCCCTATTGCGAGCCAGTCGGGGGTCGCGCCGCATCGATCGCAGGCGCCACAGGATTCCCATTTCGGGGTCTCGCCAAAGTGCTCGCAGATTGCGCGCTGCCTGCATTGGTCCGTCGACGTGTAACGCCTAATGGAGTGATATCTCTGCCATGCGCGTTCTTTCTCGGATGGGTCTTCGGTTTCGTCAATGAAATGAACCAGCAGGGCCGAATCGCGCTTCTGCCAAAGCAACACGCACTCGGCAGGTAAGCCGTCACGTCCTGCGCGTCCCGCCTCCTGGTAGTATTGCTCGAGCGATTTCGGCATCGCTAAGTGAATCACGGCCCGAACATCAGGCTTATTGATTCCAAGCCCGAAGGCCAAGGTTCCGACGAGAATTGAACGTTTGCCGCACATCCATTCTTCTTGCGACGTTCGCCGGTCAGCGCCATCCATCTTGCCGTGATATTGGCATGCAGGAAAACCGCGAGTTCTCAGAGCCGCCGTAACTGATTCGACCTGAGCGATGGTCGGGGCGTACACGATTACGTGCTTGCCGTCGTGCGCTCGCAACGCCGACAACAGATGGGTAAACTGCTCGTCGTGACGACACTCCTTCACCGCATAACGCAGGTTGGGTCGTTGGAAACTAAGCGCGAACTTAGCCGGGTCACGCAATCCGAGTTGCGTGACGATATCGTGCCTCACCTGCCGTGTCGCACTTGCGGTAAAAGCAGCGATTGGTTTGTCGGGAAACAGGTCGCGCAGCATGCGCAGTTGCCGGTATTCGGGGCGAAACTCATGCCCCCACTCTGAGATGCAATGCGCTTCGTCAACTGCGAAGAATCCTATCGGAACCCGTCGCATCCACTGGGCTGTGTCATCGCGAACGAGTCGCTCCGGCGACACATAAAGCAGTCGATAAACGCCTTGCTGCGCCTGTTGGATCACCGCCTGCTGTTCCTGCCATCGCAACGAACTATTAAGGAATGCAGCCGGCACATTTGCGCTTCTCATGTGTTCAGCCTGATCCTGCATCAACGCAATCAGAGGACTAATTACGATGCATGTCTTTTGCAGCGCGATGGCAGGCAACTGGTAGCAGAGAGACTTACCTCCACCGGTAGGCATAACAACAGCGGCATCTCGGCCCTCAAGAATCGATCGAACGATCAGTTCCTGTTTGGGACGGAAGCTCGTATAACCCCAGTGCTGTTGCAGCAGGGTGTGAAGGTCTCGGCTTGGATCATCCAATGCGGCGCTCACAACGTCGATACGAGAGAACCGGATGTGGCTTTCACACGCAGAATTTCTTTTTCCCGGTTTGTCGAGAACGGTACTGCCAGATTCTGACTGCGCCATCGCGACCAGATGCTCAGAGCTTTGTCATACCACGCGTTTGCGGATGCCGCATGAGCCGCTCGTCCGGGCCCAGAGAGGGTCGATGCAAGATAGGCGTCGTAGTCTCCCATCCGCTGATAGACAAGCGCGAGACATCGCTCCGAATACAATGCCTCCTTGCCTTCGTCAGACAGGCTCTCCGCTGTCTTCAACGCCTCTGTCAGGACTTCGAAGGCAGGCGTCGTTTCACGCATTCGCAGCTTCAATTCACCCAACGCGAGCAGCGATTCAAACATGTCTTCCCTGACGACCGCGCGCTCCGGGTTCCTAGCCAACATTTCGCGCTGCAGTCTTAGCGCGATGTCGACGTCGGACAATGCAAGTTTTAATTTGTTGCTATTCCGCAGCGAGACCGCAAGGCCGAGATGAGCGTTGGCCAAGTCGCGTTGGTAGCTGAGATCCCCTGGACTCCTCCGGATTAGTTCCTGGAGAATAACAAGCGCCTCTCGATAAAGCTCCACTGCCTGGGCCGGTTCGGTTCCTCGTACTACAGCCGCCATGCGGCGAAGCGCGACGCTGAGTTCGGCGCGCGCCATCGCGTCGTTCGGATCGCGCGCCGCAAGCTGCTCCGCAATACGAAGAGCCTTACGGTGATACAGTTGCGCTTTTTCGAGATCTCCGAAGTGAAAATATGCAGGATTCCCTTGCAGATCGCCACATCGCCTGTATGCCTCTTCGAGATCCTTCAGATGGCTCGGCTGATCGGGCTCCGTCTCGACAAGCTTCTCAAGCCACGCCACCGCCTCTCGATAGCGACTCCAGGCGCCTTGCAAGTCTCCGCGCATCCATAACAGATTCCCTACAAGCAGGCGCGTGTTCGCGAGGTTCGCCGTTCCTCCATCCTTGCGATAGAGGGCAGCCCGATCCGCTGCCTCTGCAGCTCGATTCGCATCTTCAAGCGCTGGCCCTACTGCCGACAAACGTGTCCGAGCGTTTGCAAGCCGAAGATAGCCGTTCACAAACAGATCATCGGTACGCGAATCATGAAGCGTATTGTCGATCTTCTCCGCCAGCTTCAATCCTTCCGTGTAACTACGGATCGCGGCGGCGACGTTGACGATGCGAACTTCAAGATCGCCTCGCTTGTAATTGAGCCAGGCTGCGCAGCTTAACGTGTCGTAGCTCTGTGACTTCTCGGCGAGCGGTCCCACAAGAGCCAACGCCCTGTCATAGCTGACAAGAGCTTCACGAAATTGGCCTAGATTCGGTCCGGACAGATCACCTTGAACATCGCCTACTTGCTCATACGCCTGCGACAACTCCCATTGAAACGTCGGATCATTCGAAGGCGCATCCTTCGAAAGATTGTTTAGATATTCCAAAGCCGTCCGGACCAGCAGTTCCCGCGCCGGCGTGGCGCCAGGCAAATGCTGAATACTCTTTTGAAAGTCGGAAAGCACGAAATTCGCAAGCTTACGCACCTCCATGAAGCGGGCTTCAGTGCGCTTAGCCTCTCGGTACGTCGCAAACCAACCCGCAACGATACTCAAAGCGAGCAATCCAAACGCGGCGGACGCAAGCAGATTCCTCCGGACCAATTTCCCCGCAAGATAGAAGATCGTATCCTCTCGCGCGGATACGGGCATGCCCTGCGTGTAGCGCTGAACGTCATCGGCAAACTGCTGGACCGAACCGTAACGGCGCTGCGGCTCCTTCCGGAGGGCCATTGCGACAACGTTATCGAGATCCCCGGAGAGCTGGCGCCGTAATCTCGCATCGCTCGGCGCCGACGCGCTCAGCCGCATTGGCTCGCTTTCGCAGACCAGCCTCTCGACATCAACCGAAGATTGCCCGGTTATTCGATACGGACTCGAATGGGTCAGCATCTCGTAAAGCAGTACACCAAGCGAGTAAATGTCGGTGGCTGTCGTCAGCCCCTCGCCGCGTACTTGTTCCGGGCTTGCGTACTGCGGCGTCATTCGCCGCATTAGAGTTTTCGTCGTGCTCGCGCCACCGATCACGAGCTCAGGAGTGAGCAGCTTGGCGATGCCGAAGTCGAGAAGCTTCGGAATTCCCGCATCGTTCACCAGCACATTGGCCGGCTTGATGTCACGGTGAATTACCAGCATCTGATGCGCGTGATGCACAGCGCTGCACAGAGCGCAGAACAACCCCAAGCGCTCATTGACAGAAAGATTACGCTTCCGGCAATAGTCGAGGATCGGCTCACCCTCGATATACTCCATTACGATATATGGACGGCCGTCCGCCGTCGTGCCGCCATCCAGCAAACCGGCAATATTTGGATGTTGGAGAGTGGCTAAAATTTGACGTTCCGTCCGAAAACGGGCGAGCGCGTCATCCGAATCCATCCCGTGGGCAATTAACTTGATTGCCACCGAACGAATGTATTGATCATCGATGCGGACAGCTTGATAGACCGAGCCCATTCCGCCGCGTCCGATCTCTCGGACAATCTCGTAAGGTCCGATACGTTGGCCTATCTGCGAAGCCGAGTAGTCTCGCTGCATCTGCACGGCGAATGCAGCAGCGGCCTGTCCCACGGCTGAACCTACATGTCCTTGCGCGGTCCGATCACTCTCGAGAAGCAGATCGACTTCGCGACGCAACTCGTCGTCACCGCGACAAGCACGATCGAGATAGGCGCGCGACTCTTCAGCGGGCAGTTCCACTGCCTCCGCGAAGACGGCCTCAATCTGTTGCCAACGCTCCTTTGTCATACGACACAGCTCATCTCGGCTTCTGAGACGAAGCCAACCCGCCCATATTGCCGCTTACATATAGAATACTCTTTCGGACGCGTTTAGAGGCTCGCTAAGGGATTTCCTTAGGGAAAGATGGGTGAATCCCGATCGATTCTTGAGCAGTTAGATTAAAAACAACTGTCCACCCGTAACGGACACGTGTCCGAAATCAGGCATGGAGCGCCACCAGGTCGGCACGGATGCTCGATGAGGGATCTATGGGGAGCACTAATACTGTATCGCTGGATGCGACAAATAAAAGAAAGCCCGGAGAAGATCTCCGGGCGTCTTAGTTATGAAAAAGGCTCGCGTGTCGTGAACGCGCTTTGTCTATCCGCGCTTTGATCCGCGCGCCGTAGATTGAGTACGGCCTGCTTCGAATATCGCTCCGTTGCTCAGTGCGTGCACTGGCAACGTAACGGAGTTGTCGACCAACTCCGCCATCGTGTGAATCGGCAGTCCTTCGGCTTCCTTCAAGAAGACCAGCTCGCCACAATCCGCATCGAAATCGACTCGGATCCAGTCGCCGCTCTTGATCTGATCAGTAGCAATCAGATTTGATAACGGCTGGACGAGCAACTTCTCGATGGCGCGTTTCAGATGTCGTGCCCCGTACTTAGGGTCGATTCCTTCACGCAATAGATGGGCCTTGCCCGATTCGGTGACATGGAAAATGAATGCCCGGTCTGGCGACGCGTTGAAAATGCGCTGCTGGACCATATTCAATTCGATGTCCAGAATCTTCCGCAGCTCCGATTCACCGAGCGGACGGAAAACCACAATCTTATCGAGGCGGTTGATGAATTCAGGCGTAAATTTCCGGCGCGCAGCCTCGACACCGGTTCTGGCCACCTTTTCATTCATCTTTTCGTCCGACCGGCACGCAGCATCTTTGGCCGAGTCCCTCGTGACGCCAAAACCCAACTTAGGAGCCATCAAGGAGTTCATTTCCGTCGCGCCCAAGTTACTTGTCATGAAGATCATGGCTCGGGAGAAATCCACCTTGCGGTTATCGCCAAGCGTGAGAGTAGCTTTATCAAGAATGCCGAGGAGCAGGTTCCAAAGCGCGTCGCTTGCTTTCTCGATCTCGTCGAACAGCACGAAGCTGATTTTCACCGTATCGGTATGGTACTGATTCAACACTTCCTGGCTGAGCAACGGATGGGTTTCCCGATGACCGAGGTAGCCGGGAGGCGACCCGATGAGCTTCGCAATCTCGTGGCTGTGCTGGAATTCAGCGCAATCGATCTTGATGACGGAACGGGGGTTCTTCACGAGCGCTTCTGCGGTTGCTTCCACAATGCGCGTTTTACCGCTTCCGGTCGGCCCCAAAAAAAGGAAGTTGCCGATCGGACGGCCCGGCGCGCTCATCCCGGTGAGGTTCATCTGATAGATATTTACGATCTGCTGAATCGCTTCGTCCTGGCCAACGATATTTCGACGAAGCGCCTGATCTAGCGATTCTGCATCGCGCCCGGTCCTCGTAGGATCTAATGCAACATTTAGCTGAACCATTTTCGTTTCTCCCTCTTCCGAAAGCGAACCGTTTTCCGAACTCTCCGGCACAGTATCTAGCAACTTGTGCGCCAAACATTTTGACGCAGTTTAGACGCTTTTGGGTACTCGAAACGAGACGATGTACACCTTACTTAAGTGGTATGGAAGGTCGCATCTCAACGCGACTTATGGTTGTTCGCTCCGGCATTCGAATCACGGATAGAACGACGTCCGCTACGTCTTGAGGGTCCATTTTCCATTTGGCGCGCTCGGACCGACCACTGAAATCCGTGTCAACACTGCCGGGCATCACATACGTGACACGGATTTTATCCCTTCGATGGTCCAGCATCATCGCCTCAGAGAACCCATTTAATCCGAATTTCGACGCGTTATAAGCGCCTCCGCCAGAAAAGGGATTTTTCCCAGCCAGACTGCTTATGTTAATGATGGAACCGCCACCTCGTTTTATCAGCCTCGGTATGCCTTCCTTGCAGCAGTAAAACACCCCGCTCAGGTTGGTATCGAGTGTTGCCTTCCAATCTTCGAAGTCGAGTTCGGCAACCGGGGCAAAAATACCGATCCCCGCATTGTTTACCAGGATGTCCAACCCACCGAGTGCCTCATCGACAAACTTAAAGAATGTTGCAACCGAGTCAGGCTGCCGCACATCTGCGGCGATCCCCGACACACTCGACCCTGTACTCGCTGTCAGATCTTTGGAGACCGCATCCACTTCCGTCTGCGATCGGCCACAGATAGCGACCGAGGCTCCTTCTCGGGCAAGCGTCTCAGCGACTGCTTTCCCGATGCCTTTTGTAGCTCCGGTTACGACAGCGACCTTGCTGGTTAGAAAACGTTCATTGAGACGAGAGGTATCAGGCATGCGCCCAATGTAGCAACAGTCGTCTTAGCTGTGGGAGGGAATCATCGGAACAAAGGAAACAGGGAACACGATTCTCCGGTGGATGCGTCCCTCTCGGGATTTCACTACTTCAATGAGTTGTTGGTTCGCTGCGCTTCCCACGGGAGCGATTAGTCGCCCGCCACTGGCAAGTTGCCTAATCAATGCTGGGGGAATTTCAATCGGCGCGGCCGTCAATATGATGCGATCAAACGGCGCCTCTTCGGGCCAGCCCAAATATCCATCGCCACATCGAACATAAACATTGTGGTATCCGTGGCGTTCTAACGTGCGCGCCGCCGACTCGGCCAATTGCGGGACAACCTCAATCGAATACACAACTCCGGCTAATTCCGCGAGAATAGCCGACTGATACCCCGACCCCGTGCCAATCTCGAGGACGCGGCTTCGTTTGTTCAACTCGAGCAACTGGGACATGGCCGCCACGATGTAAGGCTGAGAAATAGTCGCGCCATAACCAATATCGAGTGGACGATCTTCATAAGCGGCTTCGATCAAATTCGCAGGAACAAACTCGTGCCTTGGAACCGAGCGCATCGCCCGCAGCACTTCCGAATCCCGGATGCCACGGTGTTCAATGTGTTCGGCTGTAAGCATTTAACTTGTCTTATGGTATTTTTTCGCCATGAGTAGGCGCATGCAGATGTCTGTAAAAGCCGAGATCGACTTTCTGGAGCAACTTGGTGGCGTACATAATTTGCCCCGCGTGGAGCGAAAAATGCTCCACTACGTGATAGACGACTTCCACGACTGATTTGTTATAACCCTGTACGACCACTGTAGCTGTGAGTTTCTCGAGGGAAAGGTTCGCGATGATCGGTATGGCCTCGTCTATCGTGTTCCGGAGCGCGTTGCTCAGTTGATCGACAGGGATTCCCCCGCGCGCGGCGAATTCCCCGTCACGTTGGCGCAGATCCGGCGCTCCACCGACCGAGGAAATGATCCACTGACGCACATTTCCGCTCAAGTGCAGAACCAGATTTCCCACGGAGTTCGATTCCTCCGAGGCACGCCACCAAATTTGCTCAGGCATTAGCAGGGTTAGGCAATGCTGAATCCGACTCTCAAGCTGCCGAAGCTTATCAACGGAGAAGTCAATGAAAAGGCGCTCCATATCGCTTCCGAGTATAAGATAAGGAGATGGAAACCCTAACCGCGACGCAGCCAGAAGTGTCTTCCGTTATCGATCTTGAGCGCGAGTACTTATTGCAAAACTACGCGCGCTACCCGATCGTGTTGAGCCGCGGGAAAGGACCGTACCTTTGGGACACGACCGGCAAGAAATACCTGGACCTGATATCGGGGATCGGTGTCAATGCTCTCGGCCATGCGCATCCTCGAATCACGAAAGTGATCAAGGATCAGGCCGGCAAGCTGGTGCACAGTTCGAACCTTTACTATCACGAATTCCAAGGTCCGCTCGCAAAGCGGCTCGCCGAGGTGAGCGGATTGCAACGCGTATTTTTCAGCAACTCAGGCACGGAATCGATGGAGGGCGCCCTGAAGATGGCGCGCTCACACGGATCGCATTTATCTCCTGAGAAGTACGAGATCATCTCACTCGAGAATTCTTTCCATGGACGCACTATGGGAGCGCTGTCGATCACAGGGCAACATAAGTACCGGAAGGATTTTGAGCCTCTTCTTCCGGGAGTTAAATTCCTCCATGCCAATGATGTGACCGCGTTGGAGCAAACTGTATCGGAACGTACCGCTGCTATCGTACTCGAGGTGATACAAGGCGAAGGTGGAATCTATCCCCTTTCGACAGAGTTCCTCAGGCGGGCACGGGAACTGGCGGACCGCTTCGATGCATTGCTGATCTTCGACGAGATCCAATGTGGCGTCGGGCGTCCGGGAACCTACTTCGCCTATCAGTTGCTCGATCCCGTGATCATGCCGGACATTGCCGTGATGGCGAAGCCGATCTCATGTGGCCTGCCCCTTGGCGCCATCCTTTCGAACGAACGAGCTGCAAAGTCCATTTCCTCCGGCATGCACGGGTCCACGTTCGGCGGTAACGTCATCGCTTGCCGCGTGGCCCTGGAATTCTTCGACATCCTTCAGGAGATCATGCCGTCGATGCGGGATACCGGTCGCTACTTCCGGATGAAGCTCGATGATTTGGCCCGTAAGCACCAGATCATCAAAGAAGTCCGAGGTGAGGGACTGATGTTAGGTCTGGAGCTCACCGCGCCCGGTAAGGACATCGTGCTCGACTGCATGTCGCAGGGCCTGCTAATCAACTGCACTCATGATGTCGTCCTGCGCTTCCTCCCGCCCTACATAATTGGCGAGAAGGAAGTGGATGCCGGCGTGAAGATTCTCGCAAAAGCGTTGAAAAGCTTCAAACCCGCGTAGTGTGACGCCGCCGTCGCTAACCGCCAACATCCCAGCGCAGCAGCTCGAGAGAGCGCAGTGGACTTCAGCAATAAGCGAAGATGTTATGGAATCTCCAATGCGCTCACTTCTCGTGCGGATCGATTTGAATGGATAGAAAACGAATTCTGATCGCCGATGATCAGGCCGACGTTCTCGAGGCGCTGCGATTTCTGCTAAAGGCCGAGGGCTATCAGACTGAGGCTGTGTCCTCACCAACTGCCGTGATCCATGCGCTCGAAACACGAGACTACGACGCGTTGATCATGGATCTGAACTACACGCGTGACACGACCTCCGGTCAGGAAGGCTTGGATCTTCTTGGGAAGATCCAGGCAACCGACCCCACAATTCCTATCATCGTGATGACGGCGTGGGGTAGCGTCGAGTTGGCAGTCGAGGCAATGCGTCGTGGCGCACGCGACTTTGTCCAGAAGCCGTGGGACAACGCGCGACTCGTATCGATCGTTAAAACGCAACTCGCCTTGAGCGAAGCCCTGCGAAAGGGTCAGCGGCTCGAAGCCGAGAATCGACTGCTCCGAGTCGAGGGCAAGCCCCTGATGATCGCGGAAGCGCCATCGATGCAACCGGTGCTTCAGCTCATCTCCCGCGTCGGTCCCTCGGATGCAAACGTTCTCATCACAGGAGAACCGGGTTCTGGCAAGGAAGTTGTTGCCCGGACTTTGCACGCGATCTCGGAACGCGCCTCGAAGCCGCTCGTCACAGTGAATGCAGGCGGTCTGGCCGAAGGGATCTTCGAAAGCGAACTGTTCGGCCACGTGAAAGGCGCGTTCACAGACGCAAAGGCCGATCGAGTTGGACGCTTTGAGCTCGCCGATACGGGAACGCTGTTCCTCGACGAAATCGCCAACGTGCCCTTCAACTTGCAGTCGAAGCTGCTCCGGGTTCTGGAGATTGGGGAGATGGAACGAGTTGGTTCGTCGAAAACCAAGAGGGTGAACGCACGGATCATCTCAGCGACGAACGCGAACCTTCCCGAGGAAGTCGCGAATAACCGATTTCGTGAGGATCTGTTGTTTCGGCTGAATACGATCGAAATCCACATTCCACCGTTACGAGACCGGAAGGAAGACATTCCGCTGCTTGCATCGCACTTCCTCAGCGTATACGCCCAGCGATATCGCAAGCGCCTGCTTGGTTTCGATCAGGCCGCCATGCAGGCGCTTATTGAGAACGCATGGCAGGGCAATGTCCGTGAATTGAACCATGTCGTTGAGCGTTCGGTTCTGTTGGCGCAGGATACACAGGTGCGTCTTGCGGATCTGGCTTTGCGATCGTCGTCCACCGGATCGGGCCGTCTCGACGACATGAGTCTCGAAGAAGTGGAAGCCTTTCTGATCAAGAAAGCACTCGCTCGTTATGACGGCAATGTCAGTCATGCGGCAAATGCGCTTGGTCTGAGTCGCAGCGCCCTTTACCGGCGGCTTCAACGCTATAACCTGTGAAAAGCCACGGAATCAGGCCGCTGGTACACGAACGCCGGGTACAGATTCTGGCGCTTGCGGCCGGTTTGCCTGCAGTCCTGACAGCCCTCATCATCCTTTATGTAGAGAGTTATCCGGCGAAAGTTCAATGGACCGTCGGACTCGTCGTCATCGGTAGTTGGCTTGGATTCGCCGGCGCCGCCCGGGAACGGGTTGCCTCCCCGCTCCGGACTTTAGCCAATCTGCTCGAAGCAATGCGCGAAGGAGACTACTCCATTCGCGCGCGAGGCGCCCGGTTCGAAGACGCACTGGGCGAAGTCATGCAACAGGTGAATGCGATGGGCGCCACCCTTCGCGCTCAACGCCTCGGCGCTCTCGAAGCAACAACCCTCCTTCGAAAAGTGATGGAAGAGATCGATGTAGGCATCTTCGCCTTCGATCATGAAGCCAAGCTTAAACTCATCAATCGCGCGGGAGAGAGGCTGGTCGGACTTCCTTCCGAACGAGTCGCAAATCTGCCGGCATCTGAAATTGGTTTGGCCGAGTTTCTAACCGGAGAAGGCTCACAAACAGTGCAGCGCACTTTTCGCGGCGCCAGCGGGCGTTGGGGCGTTAGCCGCTCCGACTTTCGCGAAGGCGGGTTACCGCATCAGTTACTCGTCATTACCGACCTCACCAGGCCTCTGCGCGAAGAAGAACTACAGGCTTGGCAGCGATTGGTGCGGGTTCTCGGACATGAGTTAAACAACTCGCTCACGCCGATAAAATCGATTGCGACAAGTCTTTCAACACTGCTGAGGCGTGCGCCCCGAGACGACGATTGGGAAGACGACATGGTGCGTGGACTGGGAATCATCGCGACACGTAGCGAGGGGTTGAGCCGCTTCCTCGGATCCTATGCTCGCTTGGCGAAATTGCCGCGCCCTAGGTTCGACCCCGTCGACGTTGCAGCATGGATCGGCCGTGTTTCCTCGCTTGAGAGTAGGGTACCCCTTGTCGTTCAGCCCGGCGAACCCACAGTAATTCGAGGGGATTCGGATCAACTCGACCAATTGCTGATCAACCTGATTCGCAACGCCGCAGACGCTTCGTTGGAAACGAACGGTACGGTGACCGTGGGCTGGACGCGTTCCGGCCCCCAGGCGGCCGTCTATGTCCGCGACGAAGGACCGGGTCTTGCGAACACGGCAAACCTGTTTGTACCGTTCTTTACAACAAAGCCGGGCGGCTCGGGGATCGGTCTGGTCCTCAGCCGGCAGATCGCCGAAGCTCACGGAGGCGCGCTCACGCTGAGGAATCTCGAAACGTCTACGGGGTGCGAGGCTCTTTTGACGTTACCTTTATAGCGGGAATTCCCCCTATAATGCGAAGATGCGGCGCAACTTTCTTATTTTGCTTCTCGGCGCCGCCGTCCTCCTCCTGGCACAGCGCGATTCGAAGCGGGAAAGACCCGCTCGTCAGTCCGTCCGTGGCTTGCGAGCCGCCGTCGCGACTGGTAGTGACTACGCCGCTGAAGCTGGCATGCGCCTCATTCATAAAGGCGGCAACGCGGTCGATGGCGGTGTAGCTGCGATGTTTGCAGCCTCAGTTTCCGAGTTCTCACATTTTGGCTTCGGCGGAGAATCACCCATCCTCATCCGCACGAAAGATGGCCGCGTCTTCTCGATCGCGGGTGTAGGTCCGATGCCCAAAATGGCATCAGCAGAGTTGTTCCGCAACCGCCGCATTCTGGCTGGAGAATTACTGGCGCTCGAACCCGGCGGACTGAAAGGAATTATTCCTGTCGCCGGTATGATGCCTGCGCTGGTTCCCGGGATGGTCGAGAGCGGTCTGGTTGCCCTGGAAGAGTTCGGCACTATGTCGTTCTTCGACGTGATCGCGCCTTCGATCGATCTGGCGGATGGTATGCCTCTCGACGAAACCCGCGCGAACTCGATCGTTCGCAGCCGTCGTTTCTTCGAGCTATGGCCCAGCTCCAAGACTGTATTTACGCCAACCGGTCAGATGCCGATTCCTGGCGACGTTTTTCGTCAACCCGACTTAGCGAGAACTTTACGCGCCATGGCTGCGGCCGAACAGCGGGCGCTTAAATCCGGCGCTTCGAGACGCGATGCGATCAACGCGGTGCGTGATTATTTCTATCGTGGCGAAATTGCGCATAAGATCGATGCGTTTAGCAAAGCAAATGGCGGCCTGTTGCGATACGAAGACATGGCTTCATTTCGCCTCAAGCCGGAAGAGCCGCTGAGTGTGATGTATCGCGGCTATAAGGTATACAAGCCCGGATTCTGGAGTCAGGGACCTGTTTTACTGGAGGCCCTGAATATGTTGGAGCCGGAAAATTTGTCCGCGCTAGGCCACAATTCGACACCTTATCTTCACAAGCTTGTCGAGACGATGAAACTGGCGTATGCCGACCGCGACACGTACTATGGTGATCCGGCGTTTGCAAAAGTGCCTGCCGATGTTCTGCTGTCGAAGGAATACGGATCGGCCCGGCGTAGCGCAATTCTACCGGAAGCCTCGCTTGACTTTCTTCCTGGGACAATACCTGGACAGCCGGCGCGACATCCGTCCGTAGCCGACTTGGCGCGCGCGCGTATTGATGACGAGTTGATGGCCCGCGACACAACGTGCATCAATGCGATCGACAAGGATGGCGTCATGTTCTCAGCTACGCCCTCAGGGGCCTGGCTGCCGTCGGTGATCGCTGGCGATACGGGCATCCCTCTGACGCAACGGGCACAGAGCTTTTTGCTCATTCCTGGACATCCGAACGAACTTGCCGGTGGCAAGCGGCCGCGAGTGACTCTTAGTCCCACGCTAGTAACGAAAGACGGCAAGCCATCTATGACACTCTCGACACCGGGCGGTGACAATCAGGATCAGGCGCTGCTCCAGATCTTTCTGGATGTCGTCGAATTCGGCATGAATGCGCAGAATGCCATCGAAGCCCCTCGATTCCAGACACGCCATTTGGTATCGAGCTTCGACAATCACGCCATGAACAGGGGCGACCTTTTGCTTGATGAGCGGATTTCCCCAACGGTCTTCTCAGAGCTGACCAACAAGGGACACAAAACTTCCACCCGCAGCCGCTGGAATAGTGGGGCATACCCGATCATCATCCGCGTCCTGCCGAATGGAGCAATCGAAGCGGGCGCTGATCCCTACGGCTACCGCAACGCCCAAGCTTGGTAGCTGACGTTGCGGATAGAACCGTCCTTCGAACCTGAGGCGCAATGGGACAAGGAAGTTGCGTGGCATGGCAAACTTAGTCATCGAAATGCCAGACGACCTCGTCAGCAGGCTGGAAGGGATTGCTGCGGCTGACACAAGACCATCCAGGAACTGACCACCGCATGGTTACTTTCTCTCGCTGAACTAAGTTCAACTGAGTTCAGCGCCGGTTCTCCTTCGGCTGTGTTGCAAGCGCTGCTTGACCCGCCCCATCCATCCGCTTCTGATGTAGTGGATCTCGAAGAAGCCATAGAGGCTGGCAAAGGACCGGCCCGGCCACGGAATCTTTGTTTGGACTGATTCGATCTTGAAATTCCTCCTCGATACGAATGTTATCAGCGCCTTGATGCGAGAAGATACGCGCAGTGAAGGTATGGCTATCATCTGTAGCATCTGACGACAAGATGGTAATTTGCACCATCGTTCGCGGTGAGATACTCTTCGGCTTGGGCAGGTTAACCGAAGGTCGGCGACGCCTCGAACTGGAGACGAAAGCGCAACGGCTGTTTGCAGCCTTGCCTTGTGAGGAAATTCCGGCTGTCGCGGGAGATCTTCACGCAAAAGTGAAACTTGCTCAACAGCGCTCTGGCCTGTCTCCCCATGAGAACGACCTCTGGATTGCCGCAACTGCCCTAGCTATTGACGCAACGCTTGTCAGCATCGATAGCGACTTCCAACGGCTGGACATGCTTACAGTAGTTGCGCCTTAACAGTAGTTGCGCCTTAGCTCGCGATTTCCCCAACGCCCCCTAAACTAATAATTGAGTGTACGTCGAGCTTCACGCGCGTTCCGCCTTCAGTTTTCTCCAAGGCGCATCTCAGCCTGAAGAATTGGTGGAAGTGGCGGCTTCCTTCGATCAACCCGCCATCGGTGTCCTCGACCGCAATGGCGTATACGGATCGGTGCGCCAGCATATCGCAGCCAAGAAGCTGAACATCCGGGCGCACATCGGAGCAGAAATTGCCTGCACTGATGGCGCCTACTATCCACTCCTCTGCGAATCTCAGACGGGCTACCGCAATCTCTGCCAGCTCACCACTCGCCTAAAGATGCGAGCCGCAAAGGGCGAAGGCGCGGCAACCGTCGAGGAGATCGCAGAGTTTTCCGAAGGGCTTGTCTGTCTTGCCGGAGCCGAAGGCGGACCGGACCTCGACAAGGCGTTCCTCATCTTCGGAAGAGCTCACACCTATGCCGAGTTGCAACGGCACATGCATCGTGAGCAGGAAGCGCGAAACCAGCACGTCATAGAACTAGCAAGCAGGTTAAATGTCCCGCTGCTTGCTACCAACGGGGCCTGGCATGCGCGTCCCGAACAGCGAATCATTGCCGATGTATTAACCTGTGTGCGCGAAAAAGTGAAAATCGGTGATGCTGGCCGTCTTCTTACGCGAAACGCCGAACGCCATCTCAAGACCCACGAAGAGATGGCGCGCCTCTTCGCCGACGTCCCGCGGGCGATTGCCAATACAGCCGACCTATCGAAACGTCTGGCATTCACGATGGGAAATCTGGGATACGAATTCCCCAACTTCCCAACAACCGGCGGACAGTCAATGATGTCGCTGCTTCGCGAGCTTACCTGGAAGGGAGCACGAGACCGATATCCATCCCTGGGCATTCGCGAGCGGAAGCAGATTGAGCGCGAACTCGATATGATCGAGCGCCTTCGTCTTCCCGGCTACTTTCTCATCGTTTGGGATATCATCCGCTTCTGCAAAGAGAACGACATCCTCGCCCAGGGACGTGGCTCCGCCGCCAATAGCGCGGTATGTTTTTCGCTCGGGATCACTGCCGTAGATCCGATTGCCATGGAATTGCTCTTCGAGCGTTTTCTTTCTGAAGAGCGCGGCGAATGGCCCGACATTGACATCGATCTACCAAGCGGCGTCAAGCGCGAACGCGTCATTCAGTACGTCTACGAGCACTATGGAAGAAACGGCGCTGCAATGACAGCGAACGTAATCTCCTATCGCGGTCGGTCGGCTGCGCGCGACATAGGTAAGGTCCTCGGCTTCGACGAAGATTCCGTAACACGATTGGCTGGCTTGGTCCGCACATTTGAGTGGAAGGACCCCGCGGAAACACCCGAGCGCAATTTCAAAGAGGCCGGGTTCGAGCTAAAGGACCCTCGTGTCCGTAAATTCCTTGAGTTATATGTTGCTGTCCAGGATCTCCCACGACACCTCGGCCAGCATTCTGGGGGAATGGTGATCTGTGAGGGCAGGCTTGATCGGGTGGTTCCACTCGAGCCGGCGACCATGCCCGGCCGTACCGTTGTCCAGTGGGACAAAGATGACTGCGCCGACATGCGCATTCTGAAAATCGATCTGCTCGGCCTTGGAATGATGGCCGTTTTAGAGGACACGATCGAGTTGGTCGAGAAACATTACGGCGAGAAAGTCAGCCTCGCCCATCTGCCTCCAAACGACTCCGAGGTTTACGCCTCGCTCCAAAAAGCGGACACAATAGGGCTGTTCCAAGTGGAGAGCCGTGCCCAAATGGCGGTTCTGCCCCGCGTGAAGCCGGAAAAGTTCTACGATCTCGTCGTTCAGGTCGGAATCATTCGGCCCGGACCCATCGTCGGCAAAATGGTCAATCCCTACCTGCGGCGTCGATTGGGACTCGAACAACCCGACTACATGCATCCCTCTCTTGAACCCATACTGAAGCGCACACTCGGCGTTCCGTTGTTTCAAGAGCAGTTGCTGCGCATGGCGATGACAGTCGCCAATTTCAGTGGCGGCGAAGCGGAGGAGTTACGGCGGGCAATGGGGTCGAAGCGGTCTCAGAAGCGCATGCGGGAAGTGGAAGCCAAGATGCGCGCAGGGATGACTGCCAACGGCATCATCGGCCAGCAACAGGACGCGATTGTTCATTCGATAACATCCTTTGCTCTCTATGGATTTCCCGAGTCGCATGCCGCCAGTTTTGCCCTTCTCGCCTATGCCAGCGCTTACTTGCGATGGCACTACCTTCCCGCATTTTTAGCCGCTATGTTGAACAACCAGCCGATGGGCTTTTACCACCCCGCCACCCTCGTTAAGGATGCGCAGCGGCATGGTTTGCGAGTCCTGCCGATTGATGTCACTCAGTCCGATTGGCCCTGTACCGTCGTCTCACCTAACATCATGCGGATGGGACTTCGGTATATAAGAGGCTTGCGGGAGGAGGCGGGCCGCGCGATTGAGGCCGCCCGCAAAGAATCCCCGTTCAGCAGCATTGACGATCTCGTGGCGCGGGTCCCGGAATTACGAAAGGATGAGTTGCGCGCGCTGGCCCGGACCGGAGCGCTGAATTTCATCAATAACATCCACCGGCGCGATGCATTGTGGGAATCCGAACGCGCCAGGCATTCCTCCGGCCCTCTTCTTAACGCAGTCCAGCAAATCGACCAGTCATCGCCCTTACATCGTATGACGTTGAAAGAACGCCTCAATGCGGATTTCACTGGGACCGGACTCACTGTCGGGCGTCATCCTATGTCCTACTACCGTCAGGAGATGGAAAAGAAAGGCGTTTTCCCGGCTACGGAGCTCCCCAAATTGCGCGATGGCCAGATCGTGAAGGTTGCGGGAGCGGTCATTGTGCGTCAGCGCCCTGGCACTGCCCACGGTTTTGTCTTTCTGAGCCTCGAGGACGAAACCGGGGTAGCGAACATCATTGTTGATCCCAAGATGTTCGCCAGGAATAAGGAAACTCTGGTCCTTCACCCATTCCTTCTGATCCAGGGGACGCTTCAGAATCAGCAGGGAGCTATTTCAATCAAAGCCGGGAAGGTGGAAGCATTAGAAATGAACATCATACCCGCCCCTTCTCATAACTTTCATTAAGACTCGACACCCAAACCATTAAACCGTTAAAACCGAGCCGGTGTACCATTTTGATACCCGCACTGGTGACGTGTCGCAGCCCGCTAAATATTCTCCTCAGATAAAAGAGAGTCTCCGCTCAGATAAGACACTACTACGTTTACAAAGACAAAAGCAGTCCATTTGAGGGTAGAGAGGATATCCGCGTGCCACAAGCTGAGTATTGCCAACAAGTAGCCCACTGCAACGATAATGGTACAGAGAAACTGGAGGTCGCGATTTTGGACGAGGGCACGACGCCAGAAGCTGTACCAACCGCGGAAGTCACTCAATCGGCTCAATGGATTGAATTAGTGGGGCGAATTCGCTCCGGAGATCCTACCGGTATGCAGGATCTTTATCAGGTTTTCGGCCGAGGCGTGCGCATATATTTATGTCGTCAGCTGGGCATGCAGGATTTGGACGACAAAGTTCATGACACATTTCTTATCGTCGTTCAGGCGATTAAAAATGGGGATTTACGGGAGCCGGACCGCCTGATGGGCTTCGTGCGTACCATTGCTCGCCGGCTCGTCGCCGGACACATCGACCAAATGGTCCACCGCCGACGCGATGACGTCGCCGTCGAATCCGGGATAGTGATCTCCGACAAAGGTGTCACGCCCGAACAAAAGGTGATCGATCGCGAAAAAGTGGACCTGATGCTCGAAGTGCTCAATGAGCTTTCCGGTCGGGACCGGGACATTCTTACCCGCTTCTATCTGTACGAACAGTCTCAAGAGCTTATCTGCAGCGAGATGAAGCTCACTGCCACCCAGTTCCGTCTTCTGAAGTCGCGCGCGAAGAACCGTTTCGCCGAGCTTGGCAAGAAAAAACTCGAGAAGAAAAATACTTTGAGAGGATTTTCCCTATTCATGCACTAAGGTGACTGAGCACCCACGGACGTAGTACTAGTGCCGACGGGGTTCCAGACACGTATGTCGAGCAAATTACCATCTCAACATCTCACGGAAGACGTTGCCGAGCTTTATTCGATGGGCCGTCTCTCTGAACTGGAAAACGAGCGCATAGAAGAACACCTGCTGGTATGTCACCCCTGTCAGGATCTTCTTACAGAAACAGATGAATTCATCGGAGTCGCCCGCGCGGCGACTCACGAGTTTTCCCTCAAACCTCATCCGACTTCTGAACTGGCTGAAAGCCAGTCGGAGCAGTCGGAGAAATGGTGGCGTAAGTTATTTGCGATTCCCACACCCATGGTCGCAGCCGCGGCCTTCGCGGTAATCGCATTTTTTGTCTTCAATCCTCGCGGTTCTCAGGTATCAACGGTTGAGCTGCAGACTTTGCGAGGTCCCGAAGCGCCCACGGTCGCGCCTGCGAATGCGACTTTGAATCTACGATTGTCACTCCGAGCCCTCGAATCCCAAGGTCCCCTGCGGGTCGAAATTGCGAACGCGTCGGGTCAAATCGTTGAAACGATGGGAGCGGAGCGGGCAGATGGTTTGGCAATAGCCAAGGCCAACGCTCTGGGGACCGGCTTGTACTGGGTAAGGTTGTATTCGGGCGACGAACTACTGCGCGAATACGGGCTTAACGTTCGGTAGTGCCTTTAACAGCAGTCCCGTAAAGACGTCGATATACGTGCGCATTCCGAAGCACGATCTGGATATAGTTCCGGGTCTCAGTAAAGGGAATCGTCTCGATATACTCAGCCGGTTCCCTATACGTGGCCCACGTTGACCAGGCGTCTGCGCGGCTCTTCCCGGCGTTGTACGACGCCAGAGTCTGTTCCCACTTCCCGTTCTGCTGGTCAAGAAGGCTTTTCAAGTAGTACGTCCCGAGCTTCAGATTCACCTCTGGCTCGAAAAGCATCGAAGGCGAAAATCGTGTCATCCCCACACGTCGGCTCAGTTGCCGGCCGGTTGAAGGCAGCACCTGCGTCAGCCCGTATGCTCTCGCTCTTGAGATCGCATTCGGATTGAACTCCGATTCCTGCCGGACCAGCGCGGCCACAACATAAGGATCCAATCCGCGTGCCCGACTATTCGATTCAAGACTCTCCCTGTAAGGAATTGGAAACGCAAGCTTCCAGAATCGCTCAGGAGCCGCCTCCATCGGTATCGTCAAGTAGCCCGTCGCAAAGCGCTTGATGTAGCGAATGGAAAGGTCGTGAGCTCCACGGCGGGCGGCTGTTTCCGACAACGCCATCGCAGCCGGATAGGGATTCACTTCACTCTGGGCCGCTGCCAGCAACTCAAACTCCGCCATCTCAAGATAGCTGTTTGCTTCTAAAATCTGCGCCCGCTCGAGCCGGGCTTTCATTGTTGCGCTAGGTTGGAAATCCAGTGGTGTGGCGCGCTGTGGCTTTTGACGAATGAGTGTCGCGTAATACGAAAGCGGGTACTTCGACGCGAGCTCCGAATGCCGGCCGAGGAAGTACAACGCCGCGCTAGCCTTATCCGATTGCGGGAAAAGACGAAGGTGCTCCTCAAACATCGCCGTCCCTTGCCTCTTGAGATGGGAGTTCCATGCGATCTTCCAATGGCAGGTCGCCGCATCGGGTTCGCTTGGAAATTCGGTATAGCAAAGCCGGTAAAGGGGTTCGTAGTCGTTGGCCTCGTTTCGTACCAGATGCGCGCTGGCCTGAGCCATCAGCGTCCTCAGCCGCCACTTCGACTTCGGATAGAGCCGCGCGAGTTCGTCGAGCGCCTCGAGACCGGCGTCATACAATTTGGCTCTCCGCGCCGCTGCATGTGTCAGATACAGCCGTTCCGCATCCGCCTCAGGGTGGCTGACCCGTAACGCCGCTAAAGAAGCGTGGGAGTCGGATACCGAGCGAACCCGAGCGAGATCCCTCTCCAGACCGCCGAACTCCGGAACCATGGCGGCATATTCCTTGCGCGCGCGATCCCCCTGCCCCGCTCTAGCCAATCGGGCCGCCCTTTCCAAAC
Source organism: Bryobacteraceae bacterium (assembly GCA_963844855.1). GTDB lineage: Bacteria > Acidobacteriota > Terriglobia > Bryobacterales > Bryobacteraceae > DASQDN01. The sequence goes on along the minus strand of CAWJQP010000051.1, from coordinate 343,594 downwards.
GAACCTGAGGCATGGCCGGCGGATAGTGCTCTCCAAGAATGGCCTGTAGTCGACCTAACGCAATTTCGGCGTCCGCCACTTCTTTGGCCGCAGGATATTCGAAGAATACCCGCTGATAATACGCAGCCGCTCCCGCGTTGTCTCCTGCGGCCTCGGCGTTGCGAGCCAGCAAAATCCATCCTTCGGGTTGTGGAAGTCGTTCTACTTGATTACGCAACAACTGTAGCGCGTCGGCATACTGGCTAAGAAGTTCATAGGACCGCGCCGCGAGTACGGCTGACTTCCCCAGCAGTGGTGAGACCGGCGTGAAGGTCCAGACAGGCTTTAATGCTTCAATAACTTGGGGATGGTTGCCAGCCAGGGCATGCTGCTCCGCAGCCAGGTACGCCCGGTAATCACCGACCTTGTCCGGGAGGCTAGGGGCGCCTGCGCTTGTACCCACAGGCTGAGGGCCAGGATAATCGGAACCCAGAGCCCGGGTATTACCCTTCGCAAGCGTCCGCTGCAGTTCCAGGTGGAAGTAATCCACCATCGACGGACAGCTCTCGATGAACTCTCTCCGAAAGGCTTCACGTCCTGCTTCGATCTCCTCTTTCAACGCTCCATAGAGGTTGTTACTCTCGCGGCCGTTCCGAACCTGCCGGACCCTATGCAGCAGCATTTCAGCCACTCGATTCCGTGCGAATCGTTGCGCCCGGAGGTGTATTTCCTGCTCGGGCTTTGCCAGATCGGTCCACATCGGCGCCGGTGAAGCCGAGGGCGATGTCCCGCTTATCCGGATCAGATCTACCGCCGGCGATTTCACCACTACCGTTTCCGTAGCTTCAATGGACGCGGCAGCGACACTTGTTAGTAATTCTAAAGCGCTGACGTCCACCAGCGCCCCGTCGCCCGGCTCAGCATAAAGTACAGCTACTGCATTTTGACGCACAACGACAGGGAATAGGTAAACCTTCTTCTCCGAGGCGTCGCCGAGAATCGAAGCGATAGTTTGCGAGAGTTCCCGTGGAGTACCCACCGCTACAACGGTATCTTTTGATTCAACCGCGCTCCCGAAAGCCGGCGCTGAGGTAAGAGGAACGTCCGGGTGCCCGCCCATCGACAGGCCTTTTGGCGTCACCGCGAAAACGGCAGACTTCCCACAATATGGATTGGCAGACTCGAGCAAAGTGCGAATCCATTCTTCCTTCGATTCGGAAGAACGCAATCGCCTTGCGGTTTGATTGAGAGCGTCGGTCACCTCGCCACGGTAAGCGCGCAGGCGGTTCGCCGCAAGGCCTTCGAATGCTTCTCTAAGGCGTGACTCTACCTCTGCGAAGCGCTCCGCGAAGATGCGGTCAAGACGGTCGCGCCACCCGGATTCGAGTTCCTCTCGAACTCTGTTGACATGCAACTGCCACGCGGCGGCAACCTGTTCGCGCGCTAGCGACTGCGCTTCCTCGATGGCGGCTTTCAACTCCGGTGCAGTCTGGTTTTCGTCCATGCTGGAAACGACATTCTAACGCGCTGCTTCGACATTTACACGGACAGTCCGGTTTGCCGAAGCAAGCTCCATTTGAAGACTGCCATTGGCGAGCGTGGAGCCATCTCCGGTGAATCGCTCTGAACCGAGCGAAGCCTGAACTTCCGACAACTTGAACTGCGGCCCCGCGCGTGTGACCGAAAAGCCGAATACACCTCGCGCAGTCTTGACTGTCTGCTCAGGCGACAATACGATACCACGCGCCTGAAATGTCCCTTCGCCCGTTAGATTGAGCAACAGGTCCAGCCCCGAGCCGAGTGTCTCTACAGAGCCAACAAGATCAACCTTGCCGTTCTTCCACATTACGTTCTGCACGCTTCCGCGCAATTTGTACTGCGGCTCGCTCTTGGTAATGTCGAGCGTGCCGGCGCCTTTGAAGAACCCTTCGTCGAATCGTCCCTGAAGCGCCATCAACTGCATGACGCCGCCCTCCCACACGACTCGCGACCGCACTCCGTGCATGGTGAAATCCCCGGAGGTCAATGCGCCAATCCGTATTAGCCCCTCTGCTTTGCGATGCTGAAGCCAGTTCGGCACGGTCGCGCGCCGGAGCCGGAGCGTGCGAGCGAAAAAGCCTTCATCCCGGCGCAGAGCGGGCGCAAGCAGATCTTCAATGTCTGCCATTGCCGCCTTCGGGATAGTGAAGTCGAACTGATGAGGATGCGCCGCGGCCGGGTCGTACGCATAGCTGCCGTACACTTCCACATCTCCAATAGCAGCCCGGAGTTGCCGGACACGCAGGAGTTCTCCGTCGACTTCCAATCGCGCGGACCCGATTCGAACCGGCTCACCGACACCAGGAACACGGGTCGTCGTATCACGCACTTCGAAACTTCCCGTCCACACACCTGGGACGCTGTTGTCCTGATGATAGTGAAGCGCGGCCGTCCAGCGGCCGCCCTGGAAACGGCTGACCAGCGCTGGAGCCGCGCGACTCAATAAACGTATTCCGTTCCCGGAGACGGTCGCGTCCAGAGCACGCGTCGATGCGTTGTACTCACCTTCAAGTCGTGCGCCCTGGCCTTCTTCACCGACAAGCGCTGCGGGCTTGAGTTGGATCGTATCTCCCGCGATCAACACGGATGCTTCGGCAACTTTCAAGGAGGGACCGTCCTGAAGCTGAACCGAACCTTCGCCAATACTGAGCTGTCCTTGTAGTCCGGCATGGGAGCTAAAGCCGACCATACCGACGACCTTTCCATCGATCTTGACGGCCTCGGGCATCGGAGCCCCCATGTCCCGGGCAATTCCTGCCAGGGTGGCCGCAGAAAGCTCCGTGATGGACATGTCCACTGCCCATCGAGGTTCTCTCATCAATTCAGAGACTACCAGCCGCAATTTGTTCGGATTGTTTACAGTGGCAAGGTCCACCGTTTGCTCAATCGTGTCAACGGCGCCCTTATAATTCACCGTCCACGAGCGGTTGTGTTCAGACATCAGATCCCATCGATGAACGTCGGAGAGATTGAATGAACCCGAAACCAGAAGCTTTGAGAGAGGACCTTTCAATTTCGCCCGGGAGGTGACAGATCCGTGGTACTCCAACCTTTGACCACGAATCAGCCCTCCAAGTTCATCAACGGGACTCTTTTCGAGTTCGAGATCGAGGTCGAGATTGCCGCCCGACAGAGTCCCTTGCACCGTGAATAGGCCAGCCGTCCGGGCGGAACGGTCGGTGCGCGCCGGCTCGCCTTCGAACTGGATGTATAGCGAGTCGCGTCTGGGCGTAACGGTCACATTAGCGTTGGCGATGTAAAAGGCGGACTTCGTATCACCCGTCTTCAGGTAGATGCGGCCATCGGTCACTTGAATCTCAGGAACCGAACTGCCTGTCCTGGCATCCTGCACCAGCTTGACGACATTCCAAGGTCCCGAGTCCGGCTTCACGATATTCACGCTCGGCGAGACAAAGCGGATCATCGAGAAATCGAGGCGCCGCGTCCACAACGAACTCAAGCTTACGCGCGCTTCTAGCTCAAGCATGTGCGCAAACGGTTCGATCCCCGCTGAGGCGTGGTCATAAATGACGACGTCTTCGACGGTGAAGCCGGGTCCCGTGAACAAGTTGAAGTGCACTTCGCCAATTTCAACCTTGCGATTAAGATTGCGCTGCAATGCGTCCCGGATCTGCTGTCCGTAACGATCAGCCTCGACGAAAGGGGCCCCGACGCCCAAGGCAATAAAAAGAATAACGGCAGCAAGGATATAGCGTTTGATCAAGCGCTTACCTCCTGCAACCGGGCGTAGGCGGTTGGATCATCTATATCTTCGAGAATGCCTGGGTCGTCAACATCCAGATACAACGGTTCATGGGCGCGAATGACGTCGCGCGCGTTAGTCTGGCAGGCGAGCAGATCTTCAACCATGTCGCGTCCCACCAAAACCGGATGCCCACGCCGGCCCTGATAGCGAGGCATAACAAACGGCGCGTTGACTTCAATCAATCGAGTAACTGTTTTTGAATCAATGAGTGGATAATCAACCGGGGTGAAGAACACGGCATCAGCATCACCCACTGCGCGCAGTCCACATTGCAGCGAGCTCAACTGTCCGAGCTCAGGATTTGGATTCACGACAAATACAGCCGAGTTGCGGACGCCTGCGCGGATACGTTCGGCGTCGTATCCTAGCACTACAACAGTACGATCACAGGGCTGAAAAAGTTCAATCTGACGGTCTAAGAATGTCTGGCCTCGATAGGCCAGTAGAGCTTTCGGCGAACCCATTCGCCGGGAGGCCCCACCAGCGAGGATTACCGCTGCTGTTTTCACGTGAGATGTGCCCGCAAACGCTCGTCGAGATAGACCGATTTCGATAGCTGCTTCCAATCGGAATCAGGATTCCGTCGGACTGCAATCATCTCCGCCACCACCGCAACCGCAATTTCTTCCGGCGTAATAGCCCCAATATCAAAGCCCATCGGCGCGAACATGCGCTCGAAAGCGACGGCCGGAATCCCTTCCTTCTCCAACTCCCGCACAACACCAATCACCTTACGCTTGCTGCCGATCATCGCAATGTAGCGAGCATTGGTTCCAACTGCCCACTTGAGAACGCGCATGTCATCGCGATGACCACGCGTCACAATCACGATGTAGGACGATTCGTTAACAGGCAACTGCGGAAAGACGGACTCATATTCACCGGCATGGACCTCATCCGCCTCGGGGAAGCGTTCCCGGTTGGCAAACGCCTCACGATCATCGATCACGACGGTCCGAAACCCGGCCAAGTCGGCAACTTTGGACAGGCTCTTTGAGATATGGCCGGCGCCGAAGATGTATGCAGCAGGCTGCGGCATGACAGGTTCAACAAAGACGTCCAACTGTCCTCCACATATCAGACCGTTATCGTAGGCGGCATCCTGACCGAGACTGAAGCTCAAATGCTTCGGTTTGCCGCTCGCGATCACTTCCCGAGCGGCGTTCCATACTTCAGCTTCCACACAACCGCCGCCGATGGTACCTAGCATCGAGCCGTCCTCGCGAACGAGAAGCTTCGCGCTCTCGAAGCTGGGGATCGAGCCGCGCACCTGCACTATCGTTGCAAGCGCGCACCTCTGCCCCAATCTTCCAAGCCGGACGATCTCTTCGTAAATATCCATACAAGCTAAACGAATCGATACTTCTCGGTCTTCTCGTCCCAGAGAATACGCTTGCCCTGTTTGTAGGACAAGGTTGCCATATGACCAGGAATAGCCGCGATTTGCCCTGCGCGAGCCGGCGCGATCGCTTTGCCTTTACCAAGCACTGCGTCAATGAAATTTCGGACGTGATCAGCGGTGGAATCCGGCTGATTGAAGTCCTTGATGTTGTTCATGTGAATGTCCGTGGTCTGCTTCGAGAACGGCTTCACGTTGCGGATGAACTTCGGCTGAGAATAGAAATGCAAGTTTTGGCGGTCCAACACTTCGATGGTGCCCTTTTGCCCCATGAACTGCTCACCATAGCCGTACTGATCGTTGCCGAAGAAGCACGAGTAGTTCAGATGGAAGCGGTCAGGATACTCGTACAGAGCGCTGAGCGTGTCCGGCACTTCGCGATCGTCCTTGAAGTTGCTCTTGGTCCACTGGTAGATTCCGCCTGAGGCCATGCACGAATTCGGCACGGTTTTGCCGACGACGAAGTTGCTGATGTCGGTTTGGTGGACGAGCAAGTCAGTCGAAATACCGCCTGAGTAATCCCAATAATTCCGCCACTGAAAGTACCGGTTCTTGTCGAACGGGATGTTCTTATGTTCGGCTGCTTCAAGGAACCGCTTCCAGTCGGTATTTTCAGCAGTCGCATCGGCAGGGATGATATATCGCCATGCCGCGGGAACACCGGTCGTGGGGTCCTGTTCCGGGTAAAAGTTGCGATACCAGAAGGCGCGAACGTAGTGGCACTCGCCGATGAGACCATCCTCCACCATCTGTTTGGCGCGGATGTAAAGTTTGTTCGAGCGGTTCTGCGTGCCGACCTGGACGACGCGACTCGTCTTCTCCGACAGCTTGACGATCTCGGCGCCTTCTTCGATCGTGTGGCCGATCGGCTTCTCGAGGTAGATATGCTTGTTGGCCTTCAAAGCGGCCATAGCCATCGGGTAATGCAGGTGTTCCGGCGAAGCGATGAACACGACATCGACGTTCGGGTCCGACAGGACATCGCGATAGTCGACAGTACGTCTTGGGTGTCGTCTTTTCTTCGGTTTGGACGATGTCTTTGCCCTTGGCAAGATTTCCCTGGAACGTATCGCAGACGGCGACGACATTGACCAGATCCTTGCTCGACAGGTACATCTGTTTCATCACATGTTGACCGCGAGTGCCGGTCGCAATCCAGCCAACGCGAAGCCGGTTATTCTGGCCGAGGACGGGCAACACGCCCGGGGCGGCAATCATGGCCGCAGCCGCGCTGTTCCTGATCAGATCGCGGCGGGAAAGATCTTTCATTCGGGTCAATTCTCCTCTGAACGATTACTTTTAGGATAACAGTGACGGTTTAGCTCAGGGCAGCAAAGCGCGCATGATTGCAAGGCCTGTAAAGACACCGATGATTGCCACCACTACCGACCCCGCGGCGTACAGCGCCGCAGACGCCATTTGCCCCCTTTGCCAAAGCATCGCCACATCGAGCGAGAATGCAGAAAATGTGGTGAAGCCGCCCAGGACTCCTGTAGCCAGGAATACACGAATCAGTTGACCGCCTTCGCCGCGGGAGGCGGACCAGCCCGCAAGAAGGCCCATTGCGATCGAACCCGCAATATTGACCAGTAAGGTTCCCCACGGAAAATTCGGGCCCAATATCGCTGCGCTCGCCAAATTGACCCCATGACGCAGCATCGAACCGATGCCACCGCCAAGAAAGACAAGAAGAAACGACAATCCTTGATAACGGCCCATCCCGAACCTCAGATCACGTCCGCAAAGCTCTTGCGTAGTTTATAAAACCACGCATACCCGGAGAGGAATACAATGGCAGACAAAACCCACAGCTTCCACAATGCTCCGAGAGGCGGAGCGTGACCGTCCAGGAAGATTGCGCGATAACACCGGACTACCGCGTAAATCGGGTTCTTTGTCAGGATCGCCGCGGCTCCTTGGGGCAATGAAGTCTCGGGGTAGCAAATCGGCGTGAGGAAGAACACAAGAGTGAGAACAAACCCGATCATCTGTCCGATATCCCTCAGATAGACACCTGTGGCGGACAAAAACCACGCGAGCCCGAGCGTCAGCAGCAACTGCGGCACAAGTATGACCGGAAGCCAAACGGCTGTGAGCGGCAAATCTCCGCGAAATATGAAGACCGCAATTAAAAAGATGACGGTCGCGAATAGCTGCGTAACCAGGCCTGAAATCACATGCGTTACGGGCAGTATCTCGACCGGAAACACGACCTTCTTAACCAGTACGCGATTCTCCAGAATTCCGTTGGGCGCGCGGCCGATCGCCTCAGAGATAGCCAACCATGGCAACATCCCGGATAGAAAGAAAAACGCAAAACCGGTCCGGCTCTGATCGCCCCCATAGCGTGATTCAAGGACAATCCCGAAAACGAAGAAATACGTCGCCATCAACAGCAGTGGATTCAGAACCGTCCACAGCACGTCGCCAAAACTTCCCCTGTACCGCTGCAGTACATCGCGGCGCGTCATCGAAGCGATGAGACTGCGATTATTCCAGATGGACGTGAAGGGCAGCGTGAACACCTTGACGATTGAGCTTCGGAATTTCTTGCGCCGCAGGATACGCGTGGTGGTTACGCCGGTGGCAAGAAGCTTGGCAGAGCTGTGCTCGACAAAGGCATCAATCAAAAGAAACGGCTCGCCCTGCGCGTAGAACCAGGTTGCGGTTGTGCTGACCGGCGATATGTAAACGTGATAGCGGCCTCGCTCCGGAGGAAGTTGCACCGTGACTCGCATCTCGCGCGTTTGCGCGGACAGGAGATCCTCCTCGAGCGGATTCCACTGGCCCTCCGAGATGAAGGTCGAAGTTTCAGGATCGTAGATCTGCCACCCAATCGAGAAGCCTTCCTCTTTACGCCACGTCTCGTGAGAGCGGTTGACTAACACCAACGTCGCGGTAACGGTACGCGCAGAAGCATCGACCTCGAATGTAGGACGCTCGTAGGCTACGATCATGGCCGCCGATACTTAGCTATACAACCACGCCGGATAGCGAGAACGCACGGGACCATTCTTGACCCCCACTGCGTAGATGCCGTCACCTCGCAAATTTTTGCCGAGTTCGTAGGCGTCGAGAAGGTGATCTACCCAACCGTGCTCCGGGTGCGGGTGATCGAGAAACTCTCCGGTTTCGAGCAATGTCCGCTCAAAACCCGCGTCCCGAAACAACAGCTCGATTTCCCGCGGCGCATACTCGCGAGCGTGCCGCGCTTCAACTTCCGCGCCGGGCTGGGACGGCCTGATATAGGCGGGGAAGAAGCCGGGATGATAACCCTGCAGGATTGCCGAAATCGCGCGCTTGGAGGTGATATTCGGCGTCGTGATCACCAGCGCGCCACCCGGCTTGAGGATGCGATTGATCTCCGACATCATGTGCATCGGATCAGAGGGCAAGTGTTCGATCAGCTCACAACAAAGCACGGTATCGAAATATTCGTCCTGATAGGGAAACCGGTCGCGCTCGGCGTCGAACAGGTCGATGTCGCATTCGAACGATTGCACGGACTTGTGCTCAACCTCGCCTGCAGGTCCGTAGTAGCAACCTCTGACTTCTCCATAGCCGAGCTTGGTTTTTAAAGCCGGCGTGATTTGCATATACGAACCCATCTCGAGAACGCGTTTGTCGGCATCTCCCGGAGGTGTGATCGCCAGCGTCTTCGTCAGCCGTGTGATGTGTGTCTCGACGTATGAACGCGCCTCCTCGTTTTCGGCCCACGAGGCAATGTACTCCGGCTCAACAGGCTCAGACCGATCTAAGGTGATCGTCTTGGTATCGGCTTCAAGGGGCCATTCATGACCGTCGCAGACCGCTCTGCAGAAGTCGACGTACCGCCCCGCCACGACGCGCCAACTACACTCACGCTCGACCCAGGCTCGTGCCCGCTCGCCCAACGCGGTCCGAAGATCCGGCCGGATCACGAGCGCGTTCAAGTACTCATAGAGGGTGTCTTCTTCGGTCCCATCGACCGGAACTTTCAGGCAAATGTTGTCAGGGTACTCCGCAAAGGAACCGATATTAGACACGATGACGGCACGCCCCAGTCCCAGCGATCGCAGCAACGTTCCCGAGCTTTCTCCGACAGTCGGATAACGAAGATTTAAGATGATGTCGCACGCTGCGATGTACCCGACAAAGTGTTCGATGGGAGTGAATCCAAGCACACGCACCGACGACTGAAGTCCGAGTCCTTCGATGATCGATTGCAGCGGGAAGTCAGGGTGCGGTTCGCCTACCAGAATCATGCGCGCGTCCGGATGCACGCGTATGAGCCGCTTAAACGCGCGCAGCGATTCGGAGATTCGCTTATAAGGTTTCAGGAAGCCAAAAACACCGATAAGCGGGGTCGTCGGGTCGACACCAAGCTTATGTCGAAATCCTTGACGGTCCGCATCCGGAATCCACGCGCCGTGTGGAATCACAGCGATGGGGCCGTTGAATCCCGCCTTGCGAATATCCCTTTCTACATAGTGGCTATGAACGATCACGCCGCGAGAAGCAGCGAGAACGCGCCGCAACATTGGCAGATTGTCATAGTCGGGACCGACTTCGAGAGCACGAACGCGCCTGGCATAGAGGAGAGCATCGCCCCCCCCATCAAATTCGACCTCACGCATGTACGCATCCCAATCGTTTCGCTTGATCGTGCGGTCGGCGATGAGATGGTGCAGGTTCGACTCATGCATCACTATGATGCCGGGAGCCTTTAGGGCTTCGTCGTATACAAAGCTGTGGAAAGCGTTGTTTCCGAGTTGGTAGAGCGCGATATCGAAAGACGTGGGATCGTGCGCAGGCGAGTCGCCCGCAAAAATCGTAACTTGGGCTAGTTCGGAGAGCGGCTCTACGAGCGCCGCAGAATAGTCCGCTATGCCGCTCTTCGCAGGCGGCATGGGAGAGAAGAAGGCAATTTTCATTCGGACAGAAGCCGCATTCAGCGAGCCAGCTCCATGCTGAACTTGCCCACCGCGAGCGGAACCTGCACGAGCATAAGTGTCCGGGCAGCGTCCTTTGCGAAAAACAGATCCGCTGTCACTTGCGTAACCGGTCCTTTGATGGTTGCCGTCAACTTATCTGTGTCGACAGATTCCCCTGCGACAGAGATCTGCTGTGTACCTGCAAAGGTCACATGAACACCGTAGGCGCCGCCATAATAGACCTTCTGTTGCGCTGGTAATCGGCCCGCTGCCAGTTCCTTCCGGACAAACTGAACAAACGCCAGGGCGTCTTTGGCGCAAGTCGAAGTCGAGAGTTCGCTCTTACCGCCGCCCTCGGTCGACCGTGTCGCTGTCAGCTTGGCTGGATCGAACTCAGTTCGCTCGTCGACCTTGCGCTTTCCGCGCACGCCTTGTTTCTTAAGCTCGATGGAGCAGTACTGTGCATTGGCGCGGCTGCTGACATTTTCGGATATGGCGAAGCCCGGAACAGAGGCATCCATCCGAAAAGTTGAGTTGACACCGGATTCGCCCACCGAATGCGTAAGGTCGGCTTCGCCGAGACTTAGTCCGCTGGGCCAGTTCACGTTGTAGTGAAGAGTTTCACTCTTCTTTGCTTTCGCCTCCGGCGCCGGAACTTGCGACGCCTTGGCAATTTCTGCTGCGGCCGCAGGTTTTTTCGGAGCTACTGGATGGCTCTGCGCAAACAGTCCGACGGCGAGAAAAAGTAGACCAAAGGTTTTCATTAGCGGGAAACAGGAATACTCCGGGTGGTTCGCAGATCGGGAGACTTCGCGCCGGCGACCTCGTGATACAGTTCGAGCGTCTTCTGCGCAGTTCTTTCCCATGTAAAGAGGGACGCCCGATGCAGCCCTAACCGTTCCATGCGAATGCGCAATTCGGGATCGAGCAGCACGTCGCGCATAGCCCGAACAATTTCTCCCAGGTTCCCCGGATCGAAAAGCAAGGCCGCGGCGTTTGCCACTTCCGGCATGGATGAGGTATTCGAACATGCAACCGCCCGGCCGCAAGCCATGGCTTCCAGAATTGGAAGGCCGAAGCCTTCATAAAACGACGGGAAGACCATCAAATCGCAAGCATTATAGATCTGGAGCAGATCATCGTCATTCACAAAACCGGGGAACAGGATTCTGTCCGCCACGCGCGAACTCTTAGCGGCGTCCATGATGCGATCGGCAAACCACGTCTTCTTGCCGACAATGACGAGCTGATGCGGAAGTTGAGGATGCGCGGCGATAAGTTCCTCAAAGGCTCGAATCAAGCCGATCTGATTCTTGCGCGGCTGGAGATCGCCGACCGTAAGAACAAAAGGCGACTGGATATTGAACTTATCCCTGGCAAATCGAAAAGCACTCTCATGCGCCTGCGGTCGAAATGTCGGAGACATCGCGATCGGCACCACCGAAACTTTTGCAGGATCAGGTTGATAAGCCTCGAGCAGTCGCTTGCGCGAGAACTCGCTCGGGGTTATCACCCTCGCAGCCCGCTGAATTGTTCGGCGAACAGTGAAGCGCAGTTGCTGCGCTCGATACCAGGGAAAATACTCCGGGTGTTCGAGGAAGCTTATATCGTGAACGCTTACGACGACCGGGGTGGGACAGGAAATCGGAGCTGTATATTGAACGTGCAGTAAGTCGGGACGATCCTCGGCGAGTCGGCTGGAGAGATCCATGCCGAGTCGTTTGATCGAGTTTGCGGATACGTAACGCCGCGTGAAGCGCTCAGGTACGGCCGCTTCGGCGCCGTTCAGCGTATTCGATAAGTACGCGATGAACTCCGAACTCTGATCGAGGGCCGCAAACCCTTCTAGAAGGTTACGGATGTAAACTTCATTCCCCGTCAAGTGGCGCCCAATCGCGTGAGCGTCAACCGAAAAGCGCATGCACTAGTACCAGTATAGCTTTAGGCTCATTTACAACCCCGTCTCTTCCAACACGTTCCAGGCGACTGGCCACGTGTACTTACACTCGTAGAGTGCGCGCCCGGAATCCGCCAGCCGCTGGGCCAGCGAACAATCGTTAACAACAGATACTACCGCTTCGGCAAATGCATCTGGAGTATCGGCTAACAACAGATGTTCGCCGCTTCGACATTCCAAACCCTCTGCCCCAAGTGCAGTAGCTATGATGGGTACACCTGCCGCCCAGCTTTCAAGAATTTTTAGGCGCGTACCGCTGCCTGAAAGAATCGGGACAACCGCCGCCCGAGCCGTCGACAGTTCGGCTATCGCGTCAGGAACCGCCCCAATGATTTCAATACGATCATCCTCCTTTAGACGAAGCGTCTCCGGATTCTTGCCGACTAACCGCCAGACAAGAGACGGTTCCCGCTCCCGCAAAGTCGGCCATATCTTCTCGGCGAACCAGTGCGCTCCAAGCATGTTCGGAAGATAGGCCATGTTTCCTGAAAACACGATCTCGTCGCGTTTTCGCGCGTCCGGTCGTGGGACAAGCGGAATTGCATTCGGGAATACGGTTCCCTTACCGATTCGATCCTGATCGTTTCTTGAGGTGACGAGCAAAAGGTCGAACGCCGGAAGCAGTTCCGTCTCAAGGCTCTGGCAAGCGTCTGAGAATCGACGGAGCGCCCACCGGTTGGCTGGAGATTCCTGGTCTGCGCAGCTCGCAAGTAGCACTGATTCGATGTTGTGCAGATTGAGCGCAATCCTGCGACAGCGCGGCCGTAGCTGATCTATATATGGAGCGCACCAAAAGTGCTCGACGACGGCCACGTCATAGTCTTGATCCACGCCGAGGTCGAAACCAGCGAACCTGTCCACTAACGGCGGAACACCACGGGCGAGACGCTCTAAATTGCGAAGCGCGCGTTCGTGTGTTTTCTTCCCATGATGTGGCAAGTCAATGACTTTTACGTTGCGCGCGAGACCTCGGGGGATCGCGTCTTGCGGGTCGGGTGAGCCTGGTTCCCGAAACGTGATGACGTCGAGTGTGTATTTTCTGGCGAGATACTCGAGAATGCAGGCTGTACGCATAGGCCCGCCTCCCATGACTGGGTAAGGGGACTCCGGGCATAGCATCAACGCGCTAGTCTCAGGCATGAAACCGCCGAATCGCCTCAACGTAGACTTCACGCGTCCGCCGGGCGGTGGATGTCCAGGAAAACTCAGAGGCGCGTTTGAGTGATAGCCTGCGCCGGCGCAACCGTTCTTCTTCGTTGAGCAGCAGTCCTTCCATGGCTTCCGCCAAGCCAGATGGTTCGACGTGGATCGCTGCGCTTTGAGATACCTCGCGTAGCGCAGCATCGCAAGATGTGATCACCGCGGTCCCGCATTGCATCGCTTCGAGGATCGGCAGCCCGAAGCCTTCGTACAAAGAAGGATAGACACACGCCACAGCGCCCGAGTATAGCGCCGGCAGTTCGGAGTTGGCCACTTCGCCGAGGACCTTCAGGCCGGGTTGGTCGACAAGCGGCGTCGCATCGTCGCGCAATCGTCCTGCGATAACGAGATCGACATTGTGCCGTTTGCGGATAACGCTCCATGCCTCGATCAGTGCCACGACATTCTTCCGTGGTTCAATCACACCGACGTAGACGAAGTATGGACGTTCAACTCGTTGCGCTTCGACGGGCAAGAAATCGGACGACGCGGCCAGATGAATTGCCACGATGCGCGAAGGATCGATCCGAAAAAAATCGATCGCCTGAGCGCGCACGGCTTCCGTGGGAGTCACGACCATGGTGGCTATGCCCAACTTGATGAGATGCGGTGTTCTCTTTCGAACACGGCCGGCGCCCTGATGCCATTCGCGATTCATCCACGGGGAGAGATCATGAAGCGTTAAAACGGAAGGATGCAGCGGAACATACGGCACGGAGAACTCGACACCATGAAAGATTTCGCATCGCAGACGTGACATTGCGCGCTGAACCCCGATGCTCCACCATCGACGGTCAAGCCCGCGGACTGCTTGCGTTTGATCGGATATCAGGTGGAATTCGTCATCGGCGAATGTTCCCCGCAAAGCGCGGACGAGTTCTTCGGTATAACGCCGCACGCCCCCGGTAGATGTCGTCAAAGGTGTAGCGTCAATCGCAGCGATCACGCGAGCTTCTCTCGGGCTGCGGGATCGTCTTCCTCCAGCGCCGGCGCTAGAACTTCGTCACCTTTCTGCTTTTCCACCTGCTCGGCAAGAACCGTGTCGGCAGCCTTAGCTATCACTTCTTCGACGGGCGCAGGAGCCGGATCAGGTCCAATTTCGCCTGCACGATAGAACTCAGACGTCTTGTAAATTTCCCGCGCGAACTTGAGAAATACCTGGGTTACGGCAATCACAGGCACGGAAAGAAGCACGCCCAGCAAACCGAAGAGTTTGCCGCCGATCAGCAACCCAAGAAAGACTGCCATCGGATGCAAGCTCAGGCGTCCCCCGAGAATACGCGGGGTTAGATAGTAACCCTCGATGCACTGAACGATCACGAAGATCGCAAGTACGCCGACGATCCGCCAGACGTCTCCTCCTGCTGCAAACGTAAATCCCGTCGCGAGCACGATTCCGAAGCCCGTGCCCACATAAGGAATGACGTTCAAAAAACCGGATAACGCCGCAATACCAGCCCATGCAGGTACCTGGAACAACGCGAAGCCTACACCGTAGAGCCCTCCCATGATGATGGCAATCATCAGCTGGCCGAGCACGTAGGATTGCAAGATTCGTCCCGTTTCATCGAAGAGGCGGCTGAACGGTTCTCGAAAACGGGGCGGGATCAGATCTTCGCTGGAGTCGCGCCATTTGCGGAAATCGACCAGAATGTAAAAAACAAAAAACGGTATCAGGAGTAGATCGAAGAGACCGGACGCAGTAACCAGAAACTCGGTTAGCGATCCCGCGACCCAGGATTGCGATGCTTCAATGAGATTGTTGGGGCTACGAAGAAAGCTGTAGACCCGGTAACCAATCATGCGGTCGAGGAGCGGCGAGAACTCGCGAATTTGCCCTCGGACGCGAATTGCATTCTCCTCAGTAAAGCCCTGGATGAGGCCCTCGCTGGCGGCAATACTTTGCGTCCAGAGATCAGGAACCACGAACCAAAGAAAGAGAGCCGAGGCTGTCGTGACTAATACCAGCGCGATAACCGATGACCAGAGACGGGAGAACCCACGCCGCTCGAAGATCTCGACGATAGGGTTTAACACGTAAGCGAGCGCAGCCGAAGCGAGTACGGGTATGATCGCAACCCGGCCGACGATATAGGTCAGATAGGCGGCGGTAGCAACAAATAGAGCGGTGGGAACCCAGCGGATCCACCAGAAAGGTGGGCGTTCCGCGGGTGGCTTGATGGGTCGAAGCTGCGGAGCCGGCGCGAGCCTCGGCATGGATACTACGATAACGTGAGCAGGACTACTTTCTCAGTCCTTTGGCTCAGTCCTCCGGAATGTATGGCGGCGCATTCGCGATGAGCTTGTCCTCAAATGGATAGTTCGAGCTGTCTTTCTGGTGGTGTCTCATGTACCACTTGTACGTTTCCTTGAGGCCCTCTTTAAAATCGGTCGGCTGAAACTTCAACACGCGCTGGGCTTTATTGATTACTTGTGTAATCGCAGGCATGTCGAAGTACATTCCGAAATAGAGATTGGGACCCATTGGATGGCCACCCATCTGCAGAATTTTCGGCCGAGGGATGCGCACAATATGCGGAGTCTTTCCAGCAACATCGCCAAGGATATTCACGAGATCGAACTGTGTGATCGGCTTGAGGTTTGCGACGTTGAAAGCGTGACCAATGGCATGCGTATCCTCGGCCGCCTTGAGCGCCGCCGCAATCAGGTCCTTAACGTATACGAATTGCATCAGACGGCGACCGTCGCCCGGCAAAACAATGGCGCGATTGTCTCGAATTCTGTCCCAGAAAAATGCCTCGCGATAGTACGGGTTTCCGGAACCATAGATATATGGGGGCCGCAGCGTGACGACGGGAAAACCGTTCCTCTGGTGCATTCGGAACAGTGCCCTCTCGCTCATCGCTTTGTTGCGAACGTAGCTATCGGGGTGGTTGTCAGGCGCTAGCGCGTCACCTTCGTGATGATTGAGGCCATCGCCATAGGCCGCGACGCTCGACATGTAAACGTAACGCTGCAAACGGTCGCCCGCCGCTCGCGCTGTGGCCTCGACCTGCGCGGCAGTCGTCCCACGTCGCCAGTCGTAGACGTTGTCGTAAACTACATCGAATTTCTGGCCTGTCAGCGCTGTCTGCAGAGCTGGCGTGTCATTGCGATCGACAATAATTTCGCGGACCCGTTTGCCGAGATCGTGCCCGGGCTTGCGATGCAGAATGGTGACTTCGTGCTCAGCCTTTAGCAGCGCCGCCACTAGCCCGCGGCCGATGAACAAAGTACCGCCGATGACGAGGACCTTCATGGAGTATAGGTCGACGCGGTTCGGATCAGCACGCTACTCGAGGAATCCCACGCGCCGCCGTGATCGGCGTCCTGAAATACCGAGAAAGCTGCCCCTCTTTTCGGCACGTATCTATTCGCGGGGTGATCTTCTTCCAGCCCTCCTCAGGCTCGCGTTCCCGGACCTTCCAAACTGTCATTGTTTCCGCGGGTGCAATGGTCACTTTCTGTGTTGGCAAAACCGAAGAACTCCTTGTCTAACAGCAACTCCGGGACGTTGTAAAAATTGCCTGAATGTTATACTAACACTTCATGCCAACACGCGCGACGACCATCGCCACAGTTGTGGTCGATGACGAGAAGCTGGCGCTGGAAGAACTCTCGTATCTGCTTAAGGACTATGCCGAAATTGAGCTCGTCGGCGCTGCCGAAAATGGCCTACAGGCAGTCGATCTGATCGAGAAGGTCGAGCCCGATTTGGTGTTTCTTGACGTACAGATGCCGGGACTCGACGGCATTGGCGTGATACGCAAGTTGCGGGAGCATTCCGAAGACCTGCCTCAGTTTGTGCTGGTGACAGCATTCGACAATTACGCAATTGAAGCCTTCCGGATGGAGGCGCTCGACTACTTGCTGAAACCCGTGGAGAAAGCCCGGCTTGACGAGACGATTCACCGGGCTCAGCGGCTGTTCACTGACCGCTCGATCGGTGAGCCGATTCAACTTGCGCCGAGAACCAAGGAACAGCGCACGAAGATCCTCGTGAAAAGCGCCGGGCGTAGCTTCATCGTGGATGCCCAGGATATCGTCTACGCGACGATTGATGAAGGCGTGATTACAATTGTGACCGCCACGCTCGAAGGCGAATCGAACTATAAGACGATCGAAGAATTACAGTCGAACCTGGACCACGAGACGTTCTGGCGCGTGCATCGCTCGTACCTCGTCAACATCAATCGCATTCGCGAAGTCATCCCCTGGTTCAAGTCGAGCTACCAGATCCGGATGGATGACAA
This sequence comes from Bryobacteraceae bacterium, assembly GCA_963844855.1. Classification (GTDB taxonomy): domain Bacteria; phylum Acidobacteriota; class Terriglobia; order Bryobacterales; family Bryobacteraceae; genus DASQDN01. The sequence goes on along the minus strand of CAWJQP010000051.1, from coordinate 326,088 downwards.
GAAAGGTACGGAGATTCCCGTGAGCCGCGTGCAGACCAAGCGGCTCAGATCACTACTGAAGCTATGACGCTGTAGGCGTCACTGCCAGCCCGCGACCCTCGCCGACTTGCTGACGCCACATCGCGTAGTACAACCCGCCGCGATTGATCAAGTCCTCGTGACGTCCGTGTTCGACGATTGCGCCGCGCTCCAAGACGTAAATGCGATCGGCATGCAGTACGGTTGAGAGCCGGTGCGCGATCAATATCGTAATTGCGTCGCGCGTCATCGCAACATCCCGAATCGTCTGACTGATTCCCTCTTCGGTAAGCGAATCGAGCGACGACGTTGCCTCATCGAACACCAGTAATTGAGGCCGCCGAAGCAACGCTCGCGCAATGGATAGTCGCTGCTTTTCACCGCCCGACACCTTCACGCCGCCCTCGCCGATCAGCGTGTCAAGCCCGCGATCGGCCCTCGCCAGGAGTCCCTGGACGGAGGCTTGATGTAAAACGGCCATACACTCGGAGTCCGTTGCATCAGGTCGAACGAACAACAGGTTCTCCCGGATCGTTCCTGAGAATAGTTGCGAATCCTGGGTGACGAATCCGATGCGTTCCCTCAGCGATTCTATATCCACCTCGTCTTCGCGCGTTCCGTTGTAAAAGATGTGTCCTGATTGCGGCCTGTAAAGGCCTACGAGCAGTTTGACCAGCGTCGTCTTCCCCGCCCCGGAAGGACCCACAAAAGCGATTGTCTCCCCGCGCGACACCGCAAACGAAATCCCTTGCAGAGCAGGTTGCGTGGCCGACTGATGCTGGAATCCGACATCCTCGAATACGAGTTCCTCCAGGGCGCCGACATATTTCGGATTCGCCGGTCTCGGTTCCGGAGGCATGGCGAGAATCGCTTCGAAGTTCTGCAAAGACACTTCCGTCTCCCGATACGTGTTCACAACATTGCCGAGTTCCTGAAGCGGTCCGAAGATAAAGAAGGAGTAGATAAATAGCGAGAAGAACTGGCCCACGGTGATTTTCTGCGTAAAGATCAGATACAGCATCAGGAACAGGATGCCGGTTCTCAGCATATTCACAAACGTGCCCTGAACAAAGCTCAGGCTGCGCAGATAGCGAACTTTTTTCAACTCCAGCTTCAGGATCTTTGCGGTAGTGGCATTCAGCCGGGCAATCTCCTGTTGCGCGAGGCCCAAACTCTTGACAAGCTCGATATTACGCAGCGACTCAGTTGTCGATCCTGCTAGCGCGGTTGTCTCTTTGACAATGGCCTTCTGCACTTCCTTGATCTTGCGGCTGAGCAACGAACTCAACCCTCCAAGAAGCGGGATCGTCGCAAGGTAGGCGGGCGCAACCGACCAATGAACCTGCCAGGCGTAAACCACGACGAAAATGACGCCGATCAGTGTCGTGAACAGAAGGTTCACTGAGATGTTGATGAACTTCTCCACATCGGTACGGACCTTCTGCAGCTTGCCGAGCGTCTCGCCGCTGCGCTGATCTTCAAACTGCGCATACGGCAGTTCGAGCGAGTGCCGGATGCCGTCGGCATAAAGACGAGCGCCAACTTGTTGCGTGATCAGATTGACGAAATAGTCCTGGAAATTCTTCGCCACGCGCGAGACGAACGCAACCCCGACTGCCATCGCCAGCAGAACGCTCACGCCACGCAGGAACTCGGCGCTTGAGTACTCGCTATGCCGTGTTGCGTAAGAATCGATGATATGGCGAAAGATCAGGGGGTCGAGCAGCGAAAAGATCTGATTGATTGCCGCAAGCGCAAGCGCGGCAACTACGAGTCTCCAGTGTCCCCGGAGATAGCGGTAAAGCGTGACCATCTACTTCAACGTTACGCTAATCGACTTTACAAAACTTGACAACTGAGGCTAAACCTTCCCATCGTGTGCTCGCGTCGAAGAAACATCGTATGAAATCAAAGGATTCGAACATTCTGTGCCGGCGACGCTTTCTCGCGACGATGGGAGCAGGCGGGCTGTTTTTCACCACTCCCGGCGCATTTGCCCAGGCGTTAACGCTTACGCCTGCTCAAACGTAAGGACCGTACTACCCAAATCGCCTGCCGCTCGATCAGGACAATGATCTCCTCATCATCAATGATTCGATTACGCCCGCGGTCGGCACTGTCTCGTGGATCAGCGGTCGCGTGCTCGATCGGACAGGTAGCCCGGTACGCAACGCGCTTGTGGAAATCTGGCTCGCGGACAATGTCGGATCCTACATTCACACTCAAGGCGCTCTGAATGGACAGCGGGACACCAATTTTCAGGGCTACGGAAGATTCGTAACGGCTTCGTCAGGCGAATATCTTTTCCGTGCGATCAAGCCCGGTTTGTACCCCGGCCGCGTTCGTCACGTTCATTACAAGGTGACGGTCCCCGGCGGAGTGTCCCTGACGACCCAGTTATACATCGAGGGTGAAACCGGGACGAACGATGGAGTGCTCAGCGGAATTCGCGACGCCGCGCAACGCGCCTCCGTTGTCCGGCCGTGGACGGCGATCCCCAACTCGCCAATCGGCGCCTTAGCGACAACGTTCGACATCGTGTTGAACTTTACGCCATCGTCGGTCGCCATCCCGACGCGTCCGACTTTGGTATCAATGGCTGGAGTCACGAACGCTGCCACACTGCAGGAGGGCGCCGCATCCGGCTCATGGGTAACTCTGTTCGGCGATGCGCTCTCCTCGACGACGCGGACCTGGACCGCGGCCGACATAGTTAATAACCGTCTGCCGGAGAGCCTTGACGGCGTGAGTGTTCAGATCAACAACCAGTCCGCCTCGGTCTACTACGTCAGTCCGAAGCAGGTGAACGTTCTGGCGCCGCAAGCAGCGGTTGACAGCAATGTCCAAGTCACGGTTACGACATCCGCCGGAACATCGGCGCCCGTCTCCGTGAACCTGCGCCAGTTCATGCCAGGCTTCTTCCAGTTCCCCCAGGAGTACATTGCTGCAGTCCGCGCCGACGGGACCATTCTCGATGCGCTAGCAGCTCGCCCCGGTGAGACGATCAGTCTCTTCGGAACCGGCTTCGGACCCACCCTGCCTGCAACTCTGCCCAATGAAGCCATCACCGAGCCGGTGCCGACAGCGAATCCCGTCAAAGTTCATATTCACAATGAGCCGGCAGCCGTCACCTTCGCAGGCCTCACCAGCGCGGGACTCTACCAGATAAATGTCACTGTGCCGGATCTCCCGGATGGCGACTACCCTGTCACCGCCGAAGTCGGCGGGGTTCGCACAGCAAAGTTCGCTCGCATTCGGATTTCAAGCTAGCGAAGAAGAATGTAAGCGTTTCGTAAGTCCCCAAAACCCCAAAGTGCACGATCCTGGCCTTCGAAAATTAGGAGGCAAGGATGAAAAATTCTACGCCAACAAAACGAACCCGAAGCTACCGTGGAGACTCCCTTCCAGACCATGGGCAGACAGATTCCTTACTCCGGTCCAACTGTCCCCGAAACGACTGATGCCAGGTCCATGGCTATTGCTGCCGGAGAGTTGCACGGCAATAGCTATCGCGACATGCTTCGGCGCTTTGAAATGGCCGGAAGAGACGAACTCCGCTTTCGACGAGATTTGATTCTCGACATGGCTTCAGAAGGAGCCGTACGGCTCGACGAAGTAGCGGCTCTCGATGAGATCCTCTCGATCGTCGAAGTCACCGGCAAAGATATCGATGTCAAGCGCCTCAGACAGATCATCGAGCAGTTAGTCGATCGAGCGGGGAGCCCGGTAGCGGTCTCCATAGCAGGAATCGCTGTGAACAGCGGCGCGCAAACGACTTCGGGGGGAGGGACCGCCGGTGCCGATGTCGGTGGCGCTATTGGTGGAGGAATCTTGGCAGGCGCAGGCGGAGCGGTTCTCGGCTGAGCATGCGCTTCTTTCGGCGCCTTCGTTGGGAAGCCAGGCTTAGGTCAAAAATAGAAAGGAGGTTATGAAATGACGCAAAGTAGTGTGCCTGTGGCCGCTGGACAGCAACCGGCTCGGCTGACGCTCGGGCAGATTTGTTTTGACGTGGGTGGCCGGAGATCTGCATTCCGCTAGGCCCAGGCCCAACTGTTCCGGGAGCCGACAGCAATGGTATTGCGTTCGCTGCCGGAGAGATGCACGGTAAGATCTATCGCGAACTGGTTCGACGCTTTGAAATGGCAGGGAAAGACGAACTGCGTTTTCGGAAGAATCTCATCCGGGACTTGGCTTCCTCGGGATCGATACGTACCGACGAAGTCCCGGCGCTCCATGAAATCATCGATATCCTTCGAAAAACTCCGCGGTTAGACGCACGCAGTTTCAGGGACATACGTGTGCAGAACTCTCAAGTTTCGGTGAATATTCTGGCGATTTATGGGCGAGTTGCGGGCCACGGTTATGGACGCATGGAGTGCCCCGTTCAGAACACTTGCAAGGTCGACCTCGTTTGCGGTGTTGGCTCGGTTCCGTTGTGGAAGCGGCTACGAGGGGAATCGGTTCGATGGGAACGGACGCTTCGATCGGTTGAAGCGTCACGTAATAGCCAAGCTTCCGGAGACGGTCGACCAGCTTGCGGGTTAGCTTCGGCTTGTTGTGTTGATCGTAATGATTCGCGCCGAATTCCTGATAGACACAGCCATCGCGAACAATGTGAAAGATGATGATGATCAGTTGATGAGCGACAGCCATGATGGCTTTCTGTTCGCCGCGGCGAGTCCGCACGCGACGATACAGCGCCGAAAGATGCGAGTCCTTCTTGTGGCTGGCCGCCCAAGCCGCTTGGCAGAGAACACGTCGCAGGTAACGATTGCCTTTACGGGTTTTGCCGCTGATCCGCTTGCCTCCACTTTCGCGATTGCCTGGGCACAATGCCGCCCAACTCGCCAAATGCTCTGCATCTTGGAATAGTTGCATATCCGTGCCGATCTCGGCTAAGACTGTCCACGCCGAGATACGATCCAGACCAGGGATCGTGGCGATTCGAGTCAGCAGTTCTTGGTAACCGGCGACGCGTTGCTCAATGTCGGCTGTCAAATCCGCCAACCGTACTTCCAGATCGCTCAGTTGTCCCAGCATGCGCGCTAACATCAACCGTTGGTGGACGGTGAAGGTTCCTTGTAGGGCCAACTCGAGTTGCGCCTTCTTGCCGCGCAAGGTCCCACACGCATAATCGGCCATCCATCCAGCGTCACGATTGCCCTCGACGAGGGAGGCCAGCATGCGTCGGCCGCTGAGACCAAACAGATCGCTGGCAACACTCGATATTTTGATATTGCCTGATTCACAAAGCTGTCCAATCCGGTTTTTGATACGGTTGACGTCCTCCAGCCAGTGCACGCGCAATCGCGTCAAGTCTCGCAACTCGCGGATCTCGCGCGGAGGGATAAAACTGCCCCTCAAGTCATCCCTCTCCAGCCGCGTTGCCAGCCACTTAGCGTCGAGCCGATCAGTCTTGCGACCAGCTAACGCCTTCACATAGAGCGGATTCACCAACGTCATGTTGGGAAACGCTTCTTCGAGAATGTTCCACACCGGCCGCCAATATTGGCCGGTGGATTCCATTACGATTTCCGTCACGCGACAATTCAGCAGCCAGCCGCGCAATCGCTTCAGATCTCGGGTAAACGTCCGAAACTTCTCTTCTTTGAGGGGAATTGACCGGCTGCCCACGGGCGGCAGCACGCAAACACTGATGCTCTTCTTGTGAACATCAATGCCGCAACAACGGCGGTATTCTGGTTCCATGTTGTCCTCTCGGCCGCCGCGCGAAGGGACGCTGCTACAGATCTCGACAATCCTACACGTGTTCACCGCCGGCGGCGGGACAACAGTCGCTACTTCCGAAGAAAAACGTCCCTGGCCATATTCACAGTCGGGCTATTAACACCAACGCATTACCGGCCTTCCATTCGCGGGGCGACTCTGCTTATTCTCTCGCCGTTGTGTTCTTTTCATCCCCGCCACTGCGCGACCCGGAGGGTCTCGGAACCTTGTTCACAGCCAAACCCGGCAAGGATATCGACGTGGATCGTCTGAGGCGAATTTTCGAACAGTTCGTCGATACCGACGGCAGTCCAGTCGCAATCGCCCTCGCAAGCATTGCAGTGAATAGCGGAGGCGTCCAAAAGTCAGAAGGAGGCGAGATCGCAGGCGAAGACGTCGGCGGTGGCGCGGCAGGCGGCGTGTTAGGAGGCATAGGAGGCGCGATCTTACTCGGTGCTATTTCGTCGTTCGGGGCCGCGGCCGGTCAAGGTGTCGGTGGTTGGTGGACGAGCAATCGCCGTGGTGAAATCCTGCCAGCGCGGATCGTTGTGCAGCGATTTCAACCGCGGGTCGATACTGAGAACAGCACTCTCCAGTCCCTTTGGCGCAGCCCCTCCTCTAGCGAGGCGAAGGCATGATCGAGATGACCGAGGGCTGCCTGCGAGATAGAGGAATCGCACCATGTGACCCTCTCACGGCGGCAGGCGGCATCGAGTTGCTTTAGCGCCTCCTCTGCAAAGACCGATCTCCCCGGCGTGCCGCCAGCCACGCCTCAGTGGCGAGCCGGTCGCTGTCATTTACCCCGGCAGAGGCGAGCGCTCTCCGGGCGTCGTCGAACCGGCCTTCCAAGCCATATGCTGCCGCGCGTGTTCGGAGAGCTTCACGGCGTTTCACCGGATTCGCCGGCACACTTTGAGTTGCCCGCGCAGAACTCCGCGTAGGCAAGGAAGACGACGGCATCGGAATGTGCCGGCTGCAACTGCAGGAACTGCGGAAATCGGCGCGGGCTTCTTCGAATCGGTGTTGGAGCAGGAGAAGCAGCCCCTCGCCGTTGATAGGTGACAGAAGAAAAGGCGTTCAGTTCCAGAGCGCGTGCAAACGCCCGCTCAGCCGCCTCCCAGTCCCAATCTGCCAGCAGCGCCACCGAACCGAGAGTAGAATGAGCCACTGCGACTTCGCGTCCCAAGCGCACTCCGCGTTCTGCGGCGTGGCGTGCCCAAGTCTTCGTCTTAGCGTTCGGACTGGGCGAAAGCATCAATCGCCCAAGGTACGCATCGGCGATGCCAACATAGCCAAACCAGAGATCCGGAGCGACCCGGGCGCTGTTGTGAAATCGCTCCAGCGCGACTTCCATCTGCGGCGCAGACCATAAACGCCATGCTCGATAGCCGGCTTGAAATTCTCGTTGCGCGACCTGTTGCCGCTCTGTCGGATCGATCGGCGCTGCTGCTGTAGACGAAGGGCCAAGTTGCCGCCATCCCAGAGCAAGAAGGATGAGAGACACGACCAGGACAAGCGCGACCGACCTCGGCAGGTGCGGGTTTGCAGGTTGTGGGCTGACAAATTGTGAGTTTACAGATAGTGTCAGCCGGTAGCCGCGCTTCGACAAAGTTTCAATCGCGTTTGGCTCCTCTGCAAGAGCCGCGCGGAGCTCGTTCATCAGACGCGCCAAGCCGGAATCGGCGATGTGAGTATTAGGCCAAACCGCAGCGAGGATCTCTTCCTTCGATACTGGTTCCGGAGCTGCAACCAGCAGCACGTGGAGCAACTCGGCCGTCTTCAGACGGAGTGTTGTCGTTTTCGTTGCGGCCGTAAGCCGGCCGCTGACGACATCGAAAACGTAGGGTCCGAATCGAATCGTCTGAGGTTCAGCGGGTCCGGGCCGCATGATGCCTCCAGGTTAAGGCTATCGCAAATGGCGGCACATCTGTGCCGGCCCCAATTTTTTCACATAATTTCTTTTCTTCAGCGCATACACTCCCAAGGAGTATGCAATATGACGTCGAGATTTTTGTGCGCAATCTGCGTGCTGGTAGCCCAGGGATTCATGTTCGCTCAGGGCGAACTCATGGGGGTGGATGGAGTCATTGCCCTCGTGCAAGCGAACATGTCCGAGGCGTTCGTGATGAAGCGCCTCAAGAAGGAAGGCAAGGCCTACAATCTGAATGCGGCGGAGCTGGTAAAGCTACAGAAAGCAGGAGTTTCCGAACAAATAATCGAGTTTATGATGGACCCGCAAGAACCCTCTGCCCCCGCTGCAACAACGCCAAAACCCGATCCCGTAGCCGCAGCGCCCGCAGCGGAACCCGCAGGAGAGAAGAAGGAAGCCAAGCGCGGCCTCTTTGGCCGGATCGGGGCAGGGATCGAGGAGCGAAGCAGAAGATTCGGACAACGAACAGCCGAGTCCGCGGAGCGGACGGCCGACAAGACCGCTGCTTCGATGGAAGACAAGGCAAACCAGAAGGTAGACGCGACTCAGGCGAAAGTGGACCAGACAGTCGAAACCAAAGTGGGCGTCGTCGAGCAAAAAACCACCGGGACAACAGGACAGACTTCCGCTCAACCAACACCGCAACAAAGTAAGAAAAAGTAACATGTTCCACAGGTCACTTTCGATTCCCTGCATGGTTTGGCTCGCGCTGTGGGCGGCGCCGGCCGTATGCGCTCCTGTCATTCGCGCCGGAGGCGTAGTGAACGCTGCGAGTTTCCGTCCAGCAGAGTTTTCAGGTGGCGGCTTGGCGCAGGGAGCATTGGCGACGGCCTTTGGAACGGGATTAGGGCCTGGGACGGGAGTGAGCGCCACTGTGTATCCACTCGCAAGCACACTGGCAGGCGCGGGCGTCCGGTTGACGCAAGGCGCGAACAGCGTGAACGCTTACCCGGTGTTTGTCGTTGCCGGGCAGGTTAACTTCCTCGTCCCATCGAATACGCCGCTCGGGCCAACGGAAGTCAGAGTGACCTACAACAACGAGACAAGCGCACCCATCACGGTGCAGATCGTGAAGAGCGCGTTCGGACTTTTCACATTTACCCAAGGTACGTCGGGAGCCGTTGCGCAGAACTTCGTTTCAGGCGCAGAAACACCGGTTAACCTACCCACGTTACCGGCAAAACCGGGACAAACTTTGATCGCCTACGGTACAGGTCTGGGTCCGATTGCAGGCGCGGATAACGTGGCGGCTCCCGTGTGTTATCGCACTATCAGCTCCTGACCCTTTCTAAGTGATTCGCTGCTGTCGCTTCATCAAGTAGTTATTCAGCAACGATCATCGTTCCTAGTCTTGGCCGTTTCGCTCGTAGCCGCCGTATCGCCCTGCTTCCATCCGCACTCTGGTTTGCCCGGTGCCTTTTGGGGTCCTCGATTTGTCGGGTGCTGCCATCTCCAGGCTCGAGCTCATTGTCTGAATATCAGAGCAATCGCTCCCCCGCCACGTCCGCAGTCACCCGAACTCGGCGATCTGCAATAGAAACAAACCTGATCTTCTATGCAGCAACGGGATGCGTGTTGCTATTCCGCAGCGCTCGTAGACCTCGCCCGTCGTCCACAGTCGATGCAACAATACCGCCAGCTTCCGCGCTACCGCGACAATTGCTCGTTTCTTCGCATTCTTCCCTCCGCCGCCAGCGATTCGCGTACCCCATCGCTTCAGGTCCGTGTCCGGCCCTTACCAGCTCAAAATACAGTGTGCCCCCTGGACGAGAAGCGCGCGCAAGTACACATCACCTTCTTTGGTGATTGGCGTGCGGCCGGTGTTCGCCGGAGTCAGCACGCCGCGGCCGTAGTCCAAGAAAGCAGCCTACATCCCTACTCTTGCGAATCTGGTATTGTCCTCCACTGTCAGCACAAACGTCAGAGCGATCAAGGTTCCCACTCCGCTGACCTGCATCAGCAGTTTGGTTTCCGGATAACGAGTCCGGGCATCTGCTCGAGTTCTTTGTCGGCCGCTTTAATCTTGACCGTCAATTGCTCTATGCTTTGCAAGATCGGCTTGAGCACCTCGCGCAAGGCATCCGGCCGTGCTTTCGCATCTTCTATATCGAGGCCTCGGCGTCGACTTTGGGCAGTCGCTCGCCCACGGACTTCGCGAGTCCTCGCACAGTATTAACCAGCGATGTTCTCGCCACCACTAATGCAGCGCGAGCTCGAATTACCATCAGGTCCATCTGCGCATGTTCGCTTCATGGCGGGCGACATCGCGGGAGCGCAGGTGGAGATACTTGTCGGCGGTGTGCAGGCGCGCCGTGTTTATGCGGGACGTAGTCCGTGCTGTTCGGGGCTGGATCAGGTCATCTTCGAGTTGCCGAACAATGCTCCGGCGGGATGCACCGTTCCTTTAGTAGTTCGCGTCGACGGAGTCTATAGCAATCTCGGAGATGTTTCGATTTCCTCGGATGGCTCCCAGTGCACTGATCCAGCCGGAGGGGGAGGAACGAAGTTTTGCCGCGAAGGTACGTATGGCTGGCTTCATCTAGGTGAGATTTATTTCGCAGGGAGCCCCTCAGTTCACGCCCGACATACTGCGCGAATTAGTAATCAATTTGATCAGCGCCCAGTTTCTACGAGTTTCCGGATGTGTGAATCTGCCTACCGTTGGGATCGGCTCATGCTCAGTTCTGACTTCAGAGAGCAGACCGCCCCAACCGCAACCGACACCGCCTCCGCCGCCGGTAACGTTAAGTTATCTCGATGCCGGACCCGAGTTAACGCTCCGAAGCCCCCTTGCAGAAAGACGGCTACTGAGACAGAGCATCTTGTATCAAGCTCCTTCCGTCTTTCCGGACAGCATTTTCTTTGCTCCGGGAAAGTATCGTATTTCGGGGACCGGCGGGCGCGACTTGGGAGCATTCAGCCAGGAGTTTGACTTTCTGCCACTTCGAATAACGAGCCCTGCGCTTGGATCGATGGTCGATGTGAGCCGTCCGCTGACAGTAGCCTGGTCGGGCGGAGCGAAAAGTGATTACTTCCAGATAACCGCAACGCTCGCCACGCTGTCGGGACCGAATACCATTGTCCGGTGCACTCGCTCCGGCGTCGGCGCAAGTTCATTTACTTTTCCGGACTGGACATGGACCCAAATTCCAGCCGGCAGCCAGATCGGTTCCGTTACCGTGATCGGAGCCTCGAGCTTGGATGTTGTTACGTACCTGTGCCCGTGCCTGGTCTGGACCACGGACTAGCGATTAGTTCTCTCCTAGGCCACTCCGTTCAGTTCGAGGCGAGGTGACGACGAATCGTCGATACTGATAAGGCTAGCGATGCCGCTGCTGGTCCGCGCTTTCACCGTTGCAATACTTGCCGCCATCGTGCTGCACGCGGCGGATCACCGGTATCGTGTTCACTCCAACCCGTCTATCGCGATATCCGGAATAACCCAGGATAAAGATGGCGTGCTATGGCTGGCGGCAGCGGATGGTCTCTATCAATTCGATGGCCTGCACTTTCACAAGATAACGGCCTTTCCTTTTCCGTCCGCTAGAGTCCTGACCATCACGACGGACGAGGCCCTATGGATCGGCAGTGTAAACGGGCTGGTTCGATACTACAAAGGAAGTTTCGAGATCCGGCACCGGATGGAAGTCAGGGGTCTGGCAGCCATAGGCGAACGCGTATACGCTTCCAGCGAACGTCTTTGGGAGTTCGGTCCTAGCGGCGACGGAGTTAAGCATCGCGTCTTCAATCCCGAATGCGGACCTTTTTGCTGATTCTTCCGGCGTCCTATGGTACGCATGTGAATCCGGAACGGTAGTATGCCGTGCGGAAACTCATCCATCTCTGCCAAAGTTACCCCAGTTCATTGCGCTTCCCGACGAGAAGGACCAGGCGCTCATCGATACGCGCGGCCGTCTCTGGGCTGCGAGCGCCACGAAAGCCATAGCCTATGTCGGTAAACAGCCCACTGTCGAATTGACGAGACAGGCCGACGCGTACCATCTGGCGTCCAGGTCCGCTGGTTCCTGGCCGCAATGGTCAACTCTGGTTTCTAGGAGAAACGATTCGCGGCCTGCTACCCGAAATTACATATGCAAGGCAATCCAAGGGCTCCCTACCGCCGGCTTTCAGGACAAGCGTGGTCATCTGTGGGTCGCGATGTATGGCGAGGGCTTAGTGGAATGGATCGACGACTCCAAATGGGAGCGATGGTCAAGCAATGAATTCGGGCGGCAGGCGGTAGCTCAGGTCGCTAAGGATGAGAGAGGCAATGTTTTCGCCGCGGCAGACGCGAGTTTCCGGCGGCTCGACAGAAGGGACAACCACTGGAAAGTCCTCAAAGAAGGCAGCTATAGGGCGGTGTTTCCGTTCGCGCCCGGTGAACTATTGGCAGCGACGGTTGAGAAGAGGGCTTTGGCGCGTCACGACGGACGGAGTGGAACTGGAGCAGCGTCTGCAGAGCAGTCATCTTGCAGCATCCGGCCAGAATCGGATTTGAGCCCGATTGGATTCGCGATATTGTCCGGGACCGTACCGGCCAACTTTGGCTCGCAAGCCGGAAAGGGTTATTCCGGCTCGAAGGAACGAATGGCGCGCTCCGTCTTACTCGCCAGACACTGCCTGCCGGGAGTTGGAAGGTTCCGCGGGCAATCGACATGGAAGTCGATTCGGACAACCGGCTCTGGATCGCGACTCATCGCGGAATCTCATGGAGAGATGAGGGCGAAAACTGGCAGACATTGGTAACGGAACCACCGCTGGTCCGTCTCCAGTCATTCGCTCTAGGGAAGAATAGCAACGACGATATCTGGGTGTCCCACGACACACCGGGCCGCTTCTCGCGAGTGCACCGGAACGGGGCGGCCGCTGGATCGTCACAGATTTTCTGCCAAGCCAGGGATACGGCCCCGCCGACACCCACTTCATCAGGAGAGATTCGCGCGGCTGGATCTGGCGAGGTTCGCCCAGCGGACTTCACGTTTGCGATGGAAAGAATATCGCGCCGCAAGACTGGATTCTCCTGACGGAAGGCCGAGGGCTCGCTTCAGCCGCGCCTCAACAGTACGGGTTCTTCGAAGATACGGATGGGTCTGTCTGGATTGCCGGGGAAGAAGGAGTCTCGCATCTTTATCCCGATCCTTCATGGTTTCAGGCGCCTCGTACGAACGCCAAGCCTCGGATCACGCGTGTCGAACTCGACGGACGGGAAATCCCTCTATCAGAATTGGAACGAGGCAAATTGCCCGGCTCGGCGAATCTGCTTCGGATCGAGATCGGTTCTTTCGACGCGCCGCCCTTTCATGAGTATCCATTTCGATACCGCGTCTTGCCGCTGTTTTCCGATTGGCGCCCGTCCCGTGATGGTGTGGTGGAACTGGATGCTCCTGCGTCGAACTCCTATCGTTTGGAAGTTGCTTATTCGGGCAATGGAACGGCGCCTGTTCTATCGCAGGAATTTCAGATCGGAAACACGTTTTCATTGCTGGGTTGGCGATGGGCTCCGGTCATTGTAATCCTGCTGGCAGGAATGCTCTTCGCAGCGTATCGAACACACTGGTTCGAACGGGCCTGTTATCGCGTGTCGAAACTCATCTATCTCAAGAAAATTCAAAATGGCCAGCCACTCGAGGATGAGCCTGCTCCATTGCGTCATGTTGGTGATGTGCTGGCAAACAAATACCAAATCGTGCAGCCTGTCTCAAATGGAGGGTTTTCCGAGTTGTATGAAGGGCGGACCCTGAACGGCTCCCGATCGCGTGTTGCAATCAAAATATTGAAGGCGCCGCAAACGAATCAAGGTTGGATGCGGGATCGCTTCGCGCATGAGGTTGCGGCGCTCCGTTCTATCGACCATCCAGGGGTGATTCGAGTTCTGGATTGGTGGATCAGCGATTCAGGGGAACCGTGCCTCGTGATGCCTTTTCTCGAAGGACCCACGCTGAGGCACGTCCTTGCGGGCGGGCCATTGCCACCGAAACAGGTTGGCCGTCTGATCCTCCAGATCGGCTCGGCGCTCACAGAAGTGCATGCCCGTGGGATCGTGCACCGGGATCTTAAACCGGAGAACATCATGGTGGCTCACTCCGGCAGGCCCGATGAGCGGGCCATTCTTATCGATTTCGGAACGGCTGGTTTGCGGGGAGCAGACGGTGAGATGGCGGTGACGACCATGTTGGCCGGATCGCTGCGCTATATGGCTCCGGAGCAGTTGACCGGGCACTATTCCACGACCGCCGACATCTATTCGTTGGGCGCAATTACGCTGGAGCTCTTAACGGGACAGGCGCTCTTTAATCTTGGCTCTCATTACTCGAGCGACTCATTTGTTTGGGAGTTGGAAGAAATGCTCGGTCGAGCTGTCGGCATGGAACTCGCCCACCCCTTCGCTTCACTGCTCTATCCAGCGTTTTCTCCGCAGCCGGACAAGAGACCGCATCGGGCGGCCGCGTGGGCAAACGAGATGACGGCTATTTTGGCGCAGGTTGGAAAGACAGTCGATCAGCCATCCATTTGAGACCGAATATACAGTCCGTGCGGATCGGACCAGGTATCGCGGCCTAGACGCCGGCCCACCTCGTCGATTGTCAGTCCCTCGATATACCGCAGACAAATGGACTCCGCGGCAAGAGAGTCCAGAATTCGAAGACGGGAGAGCAAAGCGCGAACGGCAATGGATTCGTCCGTAACGGGCTGAGACCACACAGCACGCGGCAACAGTTCCGCCAGTGCTGCCGGTTGCACTTTGACATGGTCGCCGCGGTGGCGCGAGTGATCGATCAGGACTTGCCTCATCGCTCGAGCCGAGAGATTAAAAAAATGCTCAGCTCCCAGGATCGGCTGACGTATCCGATGAAGCTTGAGAAAGGATTCGGCAATCAGAGCCGTGGCTTGCAATGTGTGCCCCGGTCTCTCTCTTCGGAGCAGACTGGCGGCCGTTAATCGTAAGCGGCGAAATGCGAGCTTGTAAAGGATGTCCCAAGCCCCGTGTTCCCCACTCTGAACACGTCCGAGAACCAGGCTAATCTCACCAGTGTTAAGCGAAGTGTGACTCACAACTCAACTAGGATAGAGCATTCGCGACCCATTTAGCGCAAGGCGCGGCCGGCCGCTCTTCGGATCGGCGCAGGCAACTCGTAGCGATCGAAATCCGTCAGCGGACACCACCGCACGTCACGGGACTCGGGCGAACATTGCGTGCTTAGGCTCTTCGCCTGAAACGCGAAAATGAGATCGTGATGAAGATGCAGCGGCTCGCGATGTTTGGCCGGTATCGGATGAACGTCGATTCCTACCAGGGGCGCTGCGTTCTCGAGAAGAACCGCGCCCGTCTCTTCCTTTACTTCCCGTTGCGCCACACTCGCGATTGTTGAGTCGTCCGATTCGCAGTGGCCACCCGGTAATAACCACCGGTTGAGACGTCTGTGGTGCACCAGGAGAATCTGATTTCTATCCGGACTCAACACAAGCCCCGTGCAAGTCACATGGCCCGGAGTATAAGTCTCCCGGGAAAACGGTTCGGGTGACCAACCAAGCAGCGCAAGCACCAAATCCTTACTTTTCAGAGCTTCGCCGTCCGATTCCGCCTCAAAAGCTTGAACCCGCCGCGTGACCTCGCTCACCAATAACATCCAGCCGCGATTATATCGGCTCGCGCGCTGGCGCCTGTCGATGTAAAATTGACCAGCAGTATGCGAAACGAACCCATTCATGTTCGAGATCTCCACGGCGTATTTCCGGTGCCGCCCCTCGCCCGTCAGAACAATAGCGAGCGCACTATCGATATAGCGGAAAACGATCGGATTCTGCGACATATGGTCGCGGGCGGAATAGACTCGCTTCCTGTACGGTGGGAACGCGTTCCTCTATCATTTGAGCCTCTCGGAATACGAGCAGTTTCTCGACTGGCTTTCCGGAGCGGCGGACGACCTGTGGATGATACCCAGCGCTGGTCCTTCCTTCGGCCGGTTAATGGATCAGGCCGGGATTCTTAGACGGTATAAGTTCCCGTGTGTCATGGCTTTACCGTGTGCCGACCCTCGGGACGCCACCGGGCTCGAACACGGCCTTCGCGAGTTTGCGGAGCGCTCCGCTACCCCGCTCATTTTGTACTTGAAGGAAGAGCACAATTTCGGAGCCGACAAGATGGCCGGACTCGACGCCGTGGCTCGTATGGTCGCCGATGGAACGTGCGTCTGGATCAAGTACGCCGTAGTGCGAAACGAACCCGAGAGCCATCAGAAGAATGACCCGTATCTTCAAGCATTATTGGACCGTGTCGACAAATCGCGCGTGGTCAGCGGAATCGGAGAACGACCGGCGATCGTGCACATGCGCGATTGGTCGCTTCCGGGATTTACGACCGGCAGCGGCTGCATCGCTCCATCGGCGAGCCTCGAGCGTTTTCCGGGCCTGCGCGAAAGCGGACTACGCCACCGCCGCCCGTGTTCGAGAGCGATTCTTGCCTCTCGAAGATCTCCGAGACGCGTGGGGACCGGCGCGTGTTCTTCACGCTGCGACTGAGTTGGCCGAAATAGCAAAAACGGGTCCCATTCCGCCGTTTGTTTCCGGCCTGACCGATTCACAAAAACATGAATTGAAATCGGTTGCGCGCGCGTTGTGTGCCGGCTCGGAAATCCCGGTTTCCACTTCCGCGTAGTGTGATTATCCCGAAAACCGAATTCCTTCGCCGTTAAGAAAATCTATCCTATTGATTTCTGGTGTAATCTGAAGGGAACGTCGGAGATGAAGCACTGGCGCCATACTTGCTAGAACCAGGATGGTCGAGGTGTAATTCTTCGTTTCAGGTGGGCGGTGCGGGAACTCAAGGTCCAATTCGCGAACGCGCTTCTCGTCGTATTGACGTTAGCTGCGGCCGTCGCTGCCTTCATTAACTTCCAACAAAACTTCGATGCGGAGAAGCGATTCCGGCTGCCCGAAGACGGCGTAACGTGGGTCGATCGCAAAGCTTCCCGACGGTCGCAAAGTTGTACAGGCGCTTGCTCGTCGACCGCAACGGCCCGGCCGAACGCGCAGGCATCAAAGTCGGCGACCGGCTCCTCAAGATTCAGGGCTCCCCAATCGACGAAGCCATTGACGTGATTCAGGTGCTGCTCGCGGTGAAGTCTCACCTGCGAGCCCAATACAGCCTGGAGCGACGCGGCGTCGAATTCAGCGCCAACGTCATCGTCGGCGAGCGAACACCGGATTTCAGTCTCTTTTATCAATATCTGATCGGCCTTGCATACCTCGGCATCGGATTGTTTGTTTACTTCCGCCGTGGTAATGCGCCCAAATCGCTACATTTTCTGGTCTTGTGCCTTGTCAGCTTCGTTCTCTCGACGTTCCATTACACCGGCAAGCTGAACAACTTCGACAAGGTCATCTACTGGGGAAATGTCGCCGCGGGAATCTTTGCTCCGACGATCTTCCTTCACTTCTGCCTGACGTTTCCGGAACCTCGCGGTTGGCTTCGAGGACGCGGACGCCTTCAGTTGATTTATCTTCCCGGCCTGGTGTTGTTCGCCGTAACTGTCGCGATCGGCGCCGGGAACCTGAAAGTCGGCATCAGCCCGATCGAGTTGCGATGGATTGCTCGATCGTGCTGTTGGTTGGGTATCTGAGCTTGCATGTATTTGCTTGGTGCGGCTCATCCTCAACCTCGAATACCGGCGGGTGGAGGATCCGATTCTTCGCCAGCAACTTAAGTGGCTTCGAAATGGAGCAGTTCTTGGCATTGTGCCGTTCACAGCTTTCTATGTGATGCCGTTCATGTTGGGAATACCGCCCACGCCGTACATGAATTGGGCGATTCTGTTCCTGCCGCTGATCCCGATGACGTGGGCGTACGCCATCGTCCGCTACCGGCTGATGGACGTTGACGTCATCTTTCAGCAGGGCTATGTCTATACGCTCTCAACGGTCGCCGTCCTGGGCGTGTTTTACCTTCTGTTCTGTCACGATCGGCAAGGTGGACGACCTGAACCCCGAGCGCAATCGTAGCGCTGATCCTCGTCTCGACGTTTCGTCTTCCAGCCGATTCGGAACTGGATCCAGGAGCAGTTCGATCGCTATATCTTCTACAAAGACCGGTACGATTACCGGCGGACGCTCGTGGAGTTTGCGCGCGAGCTGAGTTCCGAAACCGATCCCAGACCACATGCTCGAATCGGTCGGCGAGCGGCTGATTCGAACGCTCTCCATTCGATACATGTCGCTGTGTTCCTGCGGGAAGACGATCGCTTCCGCCTGCACAATGGACGGGCAAGCCCGCGCATCCGCATCCCGGACTATCTCGATCTGAGTTTCCTTTCGATGCCGAGCCCGAATACGCCATACTACTTCTTCGAGCGGACACGGCTGCCCATCGACGTGATTCACGCGAGATGCCTGCCGACGTGTGCGCCACTCCATTGCCGATCTCGATCTGACCTACTACATCCCTTGCATCGCCCGTGGGCAGCACGATCGCCTATCTCGGAATCAGCCGGACGCGATAAGGGCGATTTCCTTTCCAGCGACGACCTCGAATTGCTGGTCACGCTGTCCGGCTACGTCGCGATCGCGATCGAAAATAGCCGCCTCTACAGTTCGCTGCAGGAAAAGGTGGAAGAATACGAGCGGCTGAAAGAGTTCAGCGAAAACATCGTTGAATCGATCAATGTCGGAATCATGGCGGTCGATCTCCATGACCGGGTCGAAAGCTGGAACTCGCAGATCGAAAAACTGACCGGCATTCCGCGACATATCGCTCTCGGACGATCGCTGCGCCAGTTGTTCCCTGAAGATATGGCCGATCGCTTCGACGAAGTGAAGGGCCAGACTGGCATTCACAACCTCTATAAGGTCGCGTTATAAGCCGCTCCCGCGAACGTTGCCGCATATGCTGTCGCAACTGGAAATAGCGATACCGAACGAATGGCAACGGGAACGGCACGTCATACGCGGCTGCTCAAGGAAGCCACGCTGAACATCGCAATTGCGCCGCTGATCTCCAAAGAAATGCAGGAGATTGGCAGGCTCATCATCTTCGATGACATCACCGATCGCTCGGAACTGGAACGCAGACTGGTTCAGGCCGACAAACTCAGTTCCATCGGACTTCTGGCCGCCGGCGTCGCGCACGAAGTAAACACGCCGCTGGCCGTCATCTCGACCTATGCGCAAATGCTCGCCAAGCAAGTTAAAGGCGATGAGCAGAAGTCCCGGCTGCTCGACAAGATCGCGAAGTCGACGTTCCGGGCCAGTGAAATTGTCAATTCGCTTCTGAATTTCTCTCGTACCTCGCCCGCCGAGTTTGGCGAGGTGGACGTCAACCGTGTCCTGGACGAGACGATCTCGCTAGTTCGGCATCAACTGGACAAAGCTGCTGTGCGCACGGCATTCGAACTTACAAAACGAGCCGCTGATGGTCAAGGGCAACGCCGGCAAACTACAGCAGGTGTTCCTGAACCTGGTCCTCAACGCGCGCGACGCGATGGACGGCGGCGGAACTTTGACCGTCCGAACCTGGAGCGACGGCGCTTATGCGCGCATCGATATCCGCGACACCGGGCAGGGAATTGCGTCCGACACCCTGCCTCGGATCTACGATCCGTTCTTCACAACGAAGGCAGCGCGCAAAGGCACTGGTCTAGGTTTATCAGTGACTTACGGAATCGTTCAGGAGCATGGCGGCGTCCATCGAAGTGCAGAGCGAGCCCGGCGCTGGTACACTGTTTCATCTGGAGTTTCCTCTCTCCAGAAAGACCGGTGAATGTCTGATCCACGCCTCCAAAGGCAGAATCCTTGTAATCGACGACGAAGCCGATATCCGGGAAAGCCTGGAAACGCTTCTCGAAATGGAGGGCTACATCGTCGAACTCGCTGTCGACGGCGGCGATGGCCTCCATAAGCTCAACAAAGCGCGTTACGATCATGGTCCTGCTGGACCTTATGATGCCCGATCGGAGCGGCATGGACGTGCTCGCGGACATACGCACACGGACCAGGAAACACCGATCATCATGTTGACGGCTTATGGCTCCGTGGAAGTGGCTGTTAACGCCATCAAGGCGGGCGCCAACGACTACTTTTCCAAGCCCTGGGATAACGAAAAGCTGCTCATCGATATCGGACACCTGATCGCGACGGGCCGGCTTGCAGCGCGAGAACACCCAGCTAAAGCGGGCGCTAAAGCAGCGCTACAGCTTCCCGAACATTGTCGGCAAAAGTGAGCGGATGCTTCGCGTTCTGGACCTGGTTTCGCAGGTCGCGCCAAGCCGGTCGACCATCCTGCTGACGGGAGAGACGGGAACCGGCAAAGAAGTGATCGCCAAGGCAATCCACTCTAACTCGCCCCGCGCAGACCGGTCGTTTGTGGCGGTGAATAGCGGCTCGCTGCCTGCCGATCTGCTGGAATCGACTCTATTTGGCCACGTGAAAGGCGCTTTTACCAGCGCTTATGCATCGCAGAAGGGCTATTTTGAGATCGCGGACGGCGGCACGATCTTCTTCGACGAGATCGGCAACGTCGGACCGGAAACGCAGTCGAAGTTGCTGCGCGTGATCCAGGAGCGGGAGTTTATGCCGCTCGGATCGGCCGAGATTATCAAAGTAGACGTGCGCATCATTGCTGCTACCAACGCCGATTTGCGCAAGGCTAGTGGAAGAAGGACGATTCCGCGAAGATCTCTATTATCGGCTCAATGTGATTCCGATCGTCCTGCCCCCGTCTGCGCGAACGCAAAAGCGATATCCCACTGCTTGTCGAACACTTCTTCCAGAAATACAGCGCGAGAAAACGATAAATTCCTGGACGGCCAAGGGAAAACCCGAGCTTTCCTTCGCTGCCGACGCGATGCAGTTGCTGATGGAGCACTCCTGGCCGGGAAATGTTCGGGAACTGGAAAATGCGGTGGAGCGAGCGGTAGTTTTGGCGACGGATGAGGTCGTTCCGCTTGATGTCCTGCCGGATCAGGTCCTGCACGCGGGAGGCTTGCGGATCCGGCGCGATGAGAGCGGCAGACTTGCCCGCGGACGCTTCGCTATTTGAAATTGTGGCCGACTACGAGCGACGAAAAATCATCGAAGCGTTGGAAGCTTGCAATTGGAGCCAAACCGAAGCGGCGGAAATGCTTCGTATCCCGTTATCAACGCTAAATCAGAAAATCAAACGCCTGGATATTCAGATTAAGCGCAGAGGAAATTAGAACGAACTAGTCGCCTTTTCGTTCCTGCCGTCCTGTCGGAGGACCATCGGAAACGGCGACTTTTGTACCTGTATCAAGCCGGTTGAGCTGTGTGACGGCTACCTGTTCGCCATCGGCTACGCCTTCGAGAATTTCGACACTCTCTTCGAAGCGATCGCCAATTTTCACATCGCGCGCTTCGATGGTTCCCGCCGGCGTTATCACGTACGTTTTATTCGAACCGTAAACATAATTCGACAGCGCTCGTGGGAACGAGCTCTGACAGTCTCTGATCTTGTTGGTCGGAAGAGATGCTCGGGCGTAGGAACCGGGTTTCAGATCGCCGATGGGATTGTCGATCAGCGCCTCCACAATAAAGGTACGTTTGGTCTGTTCCACCGTAGGGGAGATGCGCCAGACCTTGCCGAAAATTTACGATCTCCGAACGCTTCCACCGTCACTTCCGCTATCTGGCCGGTCTTGATCCAAGGCGCCATTCTCTCAGGCATCTCGAGGCGCAGGCGAATAGGATCCGTCTTTACGAGAGTAAATAACGGAGTATTCGGCCGAACGTATTGTCCCGGGGTGACAGTCTTTTCTTTTACGGCCGCCGCAAACGGAGCGTAAACAACGGTATCTCGAAGTTTTTTGCGCTGCAATTCGAGTGACGCCTTATTGCGCTCGATGTCCTGCAGCAGGTTGCGCGCGCCGTTGATCGTCTGCATCGTAAGCAGCCTGCGAAGCCTTAAAGCGGGACTGCGCCTGATCCAGTTCTGCGCTTCGATCCAATACCCTGGTCAACGAGACTTCGAATTCGCTTGTAGTGCTGTTCGGCGTCGGTAAGGTCAGCTTGCGCGCGGCGAACTTCTGTCGATTCGCGGAATATCCTTTATCCGTTCGTTCTCATTTCGCAGACCGACTCGTTCCATCGACATACGCAGTTGCGCTTCGGTCTGGGCGACAAGGTACTTCTGTTCTTCGTCGGAAATACGAACCAGAACTTGGCCCTTTGTCACGCGATCGCCCAAGTCGGCATTCACTTCCGACACGCGACCGTCGATTTCCGCGCTGATCACGCCTTCGTCAAACGGAAAAAGGGTTCCGACTGACTGCACGATGCGGCGGATCTTCGCGAAGTAACCGGCGCGGCTTTGACCTGAACTGGCCGAGTGTCCTGCTTGGCTTGAACGGGTTGCTGTTTAGTACAGCTAGAAATCGCGAAGGTCACAGCCAATACGACGGCAAACTTCGCGCGAAAAGGAATCCAAATCATCGGTTTTACGCTTAGTAGAAGCAATATTTTCGAGAATGCATTATGAAGGCGCTCCTCCAACATGGGAGGTTACTAAGCAGTCGAGACTAGTACTGTTCCCCACAAATGCGTCCTAGGTCAACGAAAAGACCCAGGCTAACATGTACCGAGACACCAGCATGACCACTAACGCCAAATTGTATGTTACCGCATTGTTGGTGCTTGGGTTGTGTGTTCTTACGATGAATTTCGCTCAGTGGCAATTGGCCGATCCTGTGCGATTCTCAGCGTTTTTCTTCTTCGCCTGCGCCGCATCGATTTTGAAAGTCGCCGCGCCTGCGATGGCGGGCAAGATGTCCTTCAATTTCATCTTTGTCCTCATCGGGTTAACGGAGTTGACACTACCGGAGACGCTGCTGGTCGGCTGCGCGTCGGTGGTTATTGAGTGCGTCTGGCGTCCGAATTCGCGCACGACTCTGCTCGAGGTGTTTTTCAGCATCGCAAACATGGCGGTAGCGATCGCTTGCGCGAATGCTGTGCTGCAGCACCCGACTCTTGATCGGACTGCTGCCGATTGAAGGTCCCATCGTGCTCGCGACGGCCGGCGTTCTATGTAGCGAACACCTTCCCGATGGCCGCGGTGATCGCCCTCAGCACTCAGGGCGCTGTACTGCGGATCTGGAAAGAAAACAATCGCGACTCGGCGCCGCTATACGGCTTGGGCGCAGCGATGGCCTGCGCGTTCTATACGACTTCGCGGTACACGGGGTGGGAGATCGCGCTTGCTCATCCTGCCGGTTGCTTTCCTGCTTTATCGAACCTACCGGCTGCACCTGGCAAGGGCTGAAGACGAACGCGTTCACGCCGAATCTCTCGCCAAGCTGCACATGCGGACGATCGAAGCCTTGGCCCTTGCGATCGAGGCGAAAGACAATACTACGCACGACCATCTTCGCCGCGTGCAGGTCTATGCGACTGAGGTTGGCCGTGAATTGAGATTGGGCGAGGACGATCTTGAAGCTCTCCGGGCCGCCGCAGTCCTGCACGATATCGGGAAACTGGCTGTACCCGAATACATCATCTCGAAACCCGGAAAGCTTTCCCCGGAAGAATTCGAGAAGATGAAGATCCACCCGGTGGTCGGCGCCGAGATTCTGGAGCACGTTCAGTTTCCCTACCCGGTTGTGCCGATCGTCCGGGCACACCATGAAAAGTGGAACGGGACTGGCTATCCCTTTGGACTTCGAGGCAAGGACATCCCAATCGGCGCCCGCATTCTTTCGGCTGTGGATGCGCTCGATGCGCTCGCTTCCGATCGGCAATATCGCCGCGCGTTGCCGCTGAAGGAAGCGATGGAGAAAATCGAGCAGGATTCGGGCAAGGCGTTCGATCCGGCCGTGGTTGAAATTCTGAAAAGCCGCTATGTCGAACTCGAGAAGAAAGCGCAGGCAGCGAGCGTCGGAACGATCAAGCTCTCACTCGACTTGAAGATCGAACGGGGCGTCGGCTCCGGCGGCTGGTTTTGAAACTGCCGCGGCTCCGATTGAGATTACGAGCGGATCTCAGCAGCCAATTGCTTTTTTGGATGCTCTTGCCGTAGCGCGTGCAGACATCCAGGAGGTTTTCGAATCTTCGTTCACTACGGGAGGCAACTGCTCGCTGGACGAGATGTTCTCGATTCTGGCGGTTCGTTTGAAGCGCCTGGCTCCGCACGACGCATTCGCCTTGTATTTAGTGAAAGACGACAAGTTATTTCCGCAATTTGTCAGTGGCGATAACTATCGGTTGTTTTCTTCGCTTCGCATTCCCATGGGGCAAGGGTTATCGGGGTGGGTCGCCGAAAATCGCAAACCGATTTTGAACGGCAATCCGTCTGTCGAATCGGGATACCTGAATAATCCGAGCCATTTTCAGCACGCTGCGGTCGGCGATCGCTGTGCCGTTGTCGGTGTCCTCCAACCTGATCGGCGTCCTGAGTCTTTACCATGAATCGCGTGATGCCTTCACGAAAGATCAGTTGCGGCTGCTGCAGTCGATTGCGCCGAAACTTGCGCTGTCGATCGATACTGCCGCCCGCAATCTGGAGAACCAGGTCGAATGGGTCGCTGAACTTCCAGGACCCGCGTTTTCTATCCGGCATCTTGACGCCGAACTCATTCGATGCCGAAGGCTGAATATGCCGCTGGCAGTCATCGTGTGCTCGGTGGCTGGACTCTCGGCCTACCACGACAAATTAGGCCGTGTCGAAAGTGAGAACTTGGTGAGGGGCCTGACCCTCGCGATGCGCGAAGGCTTCCGTGAGTACGACTTCATTGGGCGTATCGGCGCGAGTGAGTTTCTGCTTGTGCTACCGGGGCTCTCCCCGTACGCCGTTCGCGCCAAGGCTTCGAAGTTGATGCAAATTACCGGCGGGGCGGGATCGAATATGATCTCGGTGCTGGCCGGCGAAGCAATGTTTCCCGAAGATGGCGAAGATGCCGATGAATTGTTGACTGCAGCCGACGAGCGCATCTTCGAGTTGCGCCATCAGCGCTACGAAGGACTCGGCGCATGCCCTGCTGAAGCGCCCGGAAATGCTCCCACGGGAGCCTGGCTTCAATAAGTCTCTTCCGTTTTTTCTACGAACTTCTCCACGGCGAGACTGTAGATCGCGGACTTTCCTTCGCGATCCGTATGCCAGAGAAGTCGCTGGCTGTCCGGAGAAAATAACACCGTCACATCCCGAGGTTCGCGAGCCTTGTGTTCCGCGACTGTCAGTTCCCGACGTCCGACGCGCACTAGCAGAAGGATAAACGGAGATGGCTTATTGCGACTCACGCCTGCGAATACCGAGGCGTCCGAGTTTCGCGCGAACGTTACAAACTGACTCGTCGGCGCTATTTTCTTGTCTTCGTTCGCGTCTGGTGTGTGTTCGCGAATCTCATTCAATTCGCTGTCGCGTTCGGGAATCCGAAGGTAAGAAAAGCTCTTGCCATCGGCTGACCAAAGCGCCTGAGAAGGCCCGCCCGGCGCAGTGCGGAGCTTGCGATGATTCTCCCCGGTGTAATCCACGAGCCACAGAGAATCGGGTCGTCCGTACAGGATCGAGGCGCGGCGGGGTCTGGGTCGCATGAAAGTGATTGGGCCATCGATTTCGACGACGGTTGAAACGCTTCCACGCAGCACAGGAATCATTCGGAGGCGAGTCTTGCTGTCGCGACGCTCCGCAACCAGAGCGTAGTGAGCATCGTCGGTCAAAGTGACGACGGGAAGGCGTTCCCAACCGCTTTCAACCTCGTAAACCTGCCTGGTACGCCCGCCATTGTTGGTGATCAGCGCAGTTCCGTCGAAGTAGCAGACCGTTCGCTCGTCCGGCAAATACGATACCGAGTGGCGATCGAGACTCGTCGCTGTCGTCAGCTGTCGTGTCTCACCGGTTTTCAGATCGAGACGGTAGGCCTGTGTTGAACCGGACCGGTCAGAGCAGTACAGCAACGCTCCGCTCCGATTGGGAATCGAACGCGCGGGAGGCGCAATTAACCACGAGTTGTAACTGGGATCAGTCAGGCGAGTGAGATCGAATTCGGTCGCCGGATCGCGGAGTCGTTTCGACTGCGAGGGCAGCACTTCGGCAGCCTTGGCCACTAGCGGCGCCATAGCGACAAAGCCTCTGCGCGTGATACCAGCCGCCATACTGGAATGCTATCACGTAAGCTCTAATTCAGCTGATTCATCCTGCCGATGAAATCAACATGAAGGCTGTCCTGCATTGGCTTCCTGTGGCATTGGGAGTTGGATTTCTTCTCATGCTGGCTTACATGCAGAAGGACAGAGTTCTGCGGGGTGAAAACGATTTTGCGCAGCTTTACACCGGGGGAACGCTCGCCGGAACTCCCGAACTATACTCTCGTGCCGCCAATCTGGCCATCGTGCAGACGAACCTTGGACTCACGATGGAATCCGTTGTGTATACGCGGCCACCGTTTTACGCGGCTTTGTTAAAACCCCTTGCCTGGCTTCCATATCGTGGCGCTTACGCCGTTTTCTCATTCGCGTCGTTGGCATGTGTACTTTGGTTTGTTTACCGGTTCTCACAGGAATGTTCCGCCCTGCCGTTCCTAGCGGCAATGAGCGTTCCGATACTCACGGAATTTGTGGCGGGCAAGATACTCCGTTTTTACTGGCGATTCTTGGCGGCTCGATTCTTCTGACTAGAGCCAATAAAGAGATATGGGCGGGACTACTCCTATCGTTGGTTGCGATCAAATTCCATCTATTCCTCTTCGTCCCTGTCCTCCTGGTACTGAAACGGCGCTGGCTAATTCTGTGCGGCGCAACGATTGGAGCGGCAGCGTGTACCGCGTTCGGCATTCTGGCATCTGGCGGCGTCAACTCCTGGATTCAGTATGTGAAAGTTCTGCGCGATCCGTGGATCAATCCCTCGGCAACGATCATGCCGAACATTCACGGTTTGGTCGCGGTATTGAACGGTGGAATCGGGTTGGAACTTCTTCTCGCTACATTGGTGTTGGCTGCATTCCTTTGGGTTGTGCGGAGAAGTGACGATTTTGAGTTTCTGCTGGCCGTCAGTCTGATGTGCGGACTATTAGTCAGTTTCCATTCAGGAGTGGCGGATGATATTATTCTGCTCCCCGTCTTTATCGCCATCGTCCGATCCTGTCCCATGCCATCCCTTCGGGCAACTTCAGCGCTCGTCCTGACGCCGGTTCCTTACTTCATGGTGTTGGCGGACGCTCCATACAGCGCCGCTTTACCCGTTTTCCTACTGGTCATGCTCGGGCTTTGTGTAGTAGCAGTGGAGAGGGGAGTAAGGCAAGCGGCGGCTCAGGCAACTTGTGCTTCTTGAACTCCACAATATTATTGAACCCGACGAAACTAAGAATCTTCCCAGTCGACGTTTTACTTCGGTTTTTGGGCGATGATGCGGACGAGAGGATAGGGCTTCTCGCCCCAATCACCCTTTTCGGTTACCTTCTCGGCTTTGAGGATTCGAAATCCCTCGAAGATCTTCTGGAGTTCGCCGGTTTCATACTCGAATGGCGCGCCGGATGCATCCTTGTGTCCCGATTCGACAACAACGACTCCTCCGGGTTTCAGCGCTTGTCGAGCGCGTCTGACGCTTCGCTTCTCGAGAGCATAAATAATCACGATCAAATCCCACTGCTCATGGCCGAAGTCGAAATCTTCATCGCCTATGAGTACTGTTTTGATCGCCAAGCCCTCGGCTTTCGCTTTGTTGTTTGCCTGTTCGAGTCCAATTTTCGAGATGTCGAACCCGGTAACTTTCCATCCGAGCTTGGCCAGATGAATTGAATTCCGTCCTTGGCCCATGGCCACATCAAGCGATACACCCGGTTTCCGTCCGCGGACAGCTTCGACCAGCAGTTTGTTCGGCCCGAGAGCGCTCTTCGTACCTTTCGAGTAGATGGTGTCGTAGAACTCGCCCTCTTGCCGCAGCGCTTCGCGCTTCAGCCGGACGAGAGTGTCCTCAATCGCAACGTCAGTCAAACCGTCTTTCTTCAACTTGAGGCGATAGCGGCTGAGCGTCTCAGCTTCCGAGAAGCTTGGTGGAGCAGTCTTCTCCCACGCCCAGAAAGCTTCTGCGATGGCGGCATCCGGGGTCTGCGCAGTCGCCCAAGAGGGAAGCAATAAGAAGATGATGCTAACGAGACTTCGCAACAATTGAACCTATTGGAGTCTAACAAACGGGATGGCAAACGACGGACGGAATTACGAACTGATTCGCAGTGATGGCGGTACACCAATCAAAGCCTGGGTTAAAGGTGTTCAGCTCGAAGACGCGGCGCGTCAGCAACTGATCAACGCGTCGCAATTGCCCTTCATTCATAAGTGGATCGCAGCGATGCCCGACGTCCACTATGGAATCGGAGCGACAGTCGGTAGTGTGATCCCAACAAAAGGGGCGATCATTCCGGCGGCCGTCGGAGTCGATATCGGATGCGGCATGATGGCTGTCGAGACGAGCCTGACTGCCAAAGATCTTCCAGATGGTTTGAAGAAGCTACGAACAGCGATTGAAAAAGCGGTACCGCACGGTCGTACGAATCAGGGGAAATCTGGCGATCGCGGCGCATGGAATCGCCTGCCCGATCGTGTCCAGGATGTCTGGCCCGACCTATATCAGGGATACCAGCGAATTCTAGCGAAGCATCCTGGAGCTTCGAGCAACAACAATGTCAACCATCTCGGAACACTGGGCACCGGCAATCACTTTATAGAGGTATGTCTCGATGAGGCGGAGCACGTATGGTTCATGCTCCATAGTGGGTCAAGGGGAGTCGGCAATCGCATCGGGAGCTATTTCATCGAACTTGCGCGCGAGGACATGCGGCGCCTGCAGAAGAACTTGCCCGACAAGGATCTGGCCTATTTCGCCGAAGGTACAAAGTATTTCGACGATTATGTCGACGCAGTGGGCTGGGCGCAGGAGTACGCGCGGGAGAACCGTCAAATCATGATGGACAACGTGATCTCCGCAGTGCGCCATTCCGGCGAAGTACCTCCGTTTACAGCGCATCTGCAGGCGATCAATTGTCACCATAATTACGTTGTGAAGGAAAGGCACTATGGGGAAGAAGTCTACATCACGCGAAAAGGGGCAGTCCGGGCCGGCAAAGGGGACCTGGGAATTATCCCAGGAAGCATGGGCACACGATCTTACATCGTTCGGGGACTGGGCAACCCGGAGAGCTTTGAAAGCTGCAGCCACGGAGCTGGACGGAGCATGTCCCGTGGCGAGGCAAAGCGTCGTTTCACGGTACAGGATCATGCTCAATTTACTGAAGGAATCGAGTGCCGGAAGGACGCCGACGTAATCGACGAAACCCCGGCCGCATACAAACCGATCGACGCCGTTATGGCTGCACAAAGGGACCTCGTGGAGGTTGTTCACGAGCTTCGGCAGGTCATTGTGGTCAAAGGCTAAATGTAATATTTACTACTATTTGACATCGATTTGTGTTGACTTGAGCCTTCTCCGCACGGTATCCTAGCCTTTTCGAATCACCCCAGACTGGCGGCCCCGAACTTTCCCGTTGGGCGGCCATGGCTTTGAGAGAGATTGGTTTTCTCGGAGCTGCAATCAGTAACAGGAGAGCGTCTTTTTTGCACCAGCCGTATTTCATTGTTGTCCTTGCACATTCCCTCCACGGCAGGTTGCGACGGGTACATGTTCCCTACCAGGTCATGTATGTCGTTCTGGCACTAGCGCTTATCGGATCGGTATCGCTTTTCGGAATTGTTTCGAGCTACCTCCGCATGAGCATTAAGGTGGCAAGCTACAACAACTTACGGGAAGAAATCGAAGTTCTTCGGGATCGCTACGAACGGCTGGAGAAAGAATCGAAGCAAAAGGGCGACCAACTCGCCAGCCTTCAACTGCTTGCGAACGAAGTCACAGTCGCTTACGGTATCAAACGGACGATGGAAGGGCCATCCGACATCGCGAGCGAGGGCCGTTTAATCCCAACAGTTTCCGAGACCCTCGAGCAATATAACTTCCTCAAGAGCGCCAGTCTCTCGCGTTTCTCCCGCCGATCTTCTCCTCTATTCCAGTCCGAAGCTCTCCCGAGCATGTGGCCGGTCGACGGCCGGTTGATGAGCTACTTCGGCCGACGGTCGGATCCATTTTCCGGAGAGGGCGCATTTCACGCCGGAATTGATATTTCAGTTCCCACTGGAACCCCGGTCAGAACGACTGCTGATGGGACTGTCGTGTCTGCCGAATGGAGTGGCCAGTTTGGCCGCTTGGTCGTCATCGACCATGGCGGCGGAGTTCAAACCTACTATGCCCACATGTCCCGGCTCGAAGTCATCGCCGGCCAGTGGGTCCATCGTGGAGAGACGATTGGACGGAGCGGTAGCTCCGGGCGCGCAACCGGCGCGCACGTCCACTACGAGGTTCGTAGGCGAGGAACTCCAGTCAATCCAAGCCAGTATCTACGCGCGACTTACGCGTCCATTCCGAAGCGCGAATACGGATTTTAACCAAAACCCCATTTCAGCTACAATAGAATCGCAATCAGCCGGAGTTCCGGGCAACGGCCCTTACGCGCGTAACCCCGGCAAAAAACGAGGAGTTCAACAAGCCTTCATGTCTCGAAAAGAAGGATCTCGAAAAGACGGCCGCAAGGACGGAATGACCCGGCGTGACGCCGTTAAGGCCGCTGGCGCGGTCGGCGTTGCGGTAAGCGTGGCAAAAACAGTCAAGGCGGAAGCGCCCGCTTTCATCAAGAAGGTGCATGCCGCGAACAATCAGGTCAATTACGGAATCATCGGCACTGGCGGCCGCGGACAATATCTCCTCGGTCTCCTGAAGAGCGTCGACAATGGCAAGTGTGTCGCCATCTGCGACATCGATGACGAAAACTTGAACAAAGGCCTCCTCGCGATCGGTGGCAGCCCGAAGAAATATAAGGACTACCGCCAGCTCCTCGCTGACAGCTCAGTTGAGAGCGTGCTGATTGCGACGCCCGTTTACCTGCACTACCCAATGCTCGAAGACGCGCTGAAGGCGGGTAAGCACGTGTTCTGCGAAAAGAGTCTTGTCTTCACCGAAGAAGAAGTAAACAAGGTGAAGGCGCTGTATCCCGCGCAACACCCAAAACAGGTTCTCCAGGTCGGCTTGCAACGCCGTTACAGCGAGTATTACGTTGCTGTCAAGCAGATGATTGAGAAGGGCATGCTGGGCGATGTTCAGTTCATCTACGCTCAATGGCACCGCAATCCAGGCTGGGTGATGAAGCCGAACCAGTGGCGCCTGTACCGCAAGACATCCGGTGGTCTGGCGGCGGAACTCGGGTCCCATCACTTCGATGTCGCCGACTGGATGTTCGGCTCGACACCGGAAATGGTGATGGGGCTTGGCGGCCTCGATACGATGCACGACGGTCGTGACATCTACGACAACATCCAACTGATCTTCAAATACCCGCAGGGTAAGAAGATGATTTGGAGTGGAAGCAGCAGCACATCGCACTTACCCCTCTTCGGTGGCTCCCGCTCCGAACAAGGCGAAATGATTTGCGGCACCGGTGGGACTGTTCACATTACCATCGGCAGCGGAAAGATGGACCCGGATCCGCCCCTTGCAATCTGGTACCGCGAACCGAGCCCACCACCAAAGGTGACTCCTGGCGGAAAGCCCGAGAAGTTCCAAGCGGGAGCAAGCTTCAGCCTGGCTTCCGGCGGCAAAGCACTTCCGATTCTTCTGACGGGCGATCAGCGCACGGGCAACGAAGGGTTTATCGAGAAGGAATTGAAGTTCGCTCGCCAATGGCTCTACTCAAAGGGCGTGATGGTTCCGAATGAAGCGAGGAACCCTGTGACGGTATCGCTCGAAAGCTTTTTCAACGACTGTAAGACAGGCGGAAAGCCCAAGGCGAACGTCGAAGTGGGTCTCGACGATTCGATTTCAGTCATCCTGGCAAATCGCGCGATGGATGAGGAGCGGCGTGTGAAGTACGCGGAGTTGCATCATCCGGCGGCGGCTCCTGGAACTGCGCCGGCAGCTAAGAAGAAGACTGCCGCTACTTAGCCGATATTTGTGACACGGCGCGGACTGTTAGGAGGCGCGGGTTTGTTATTCGCGCCTGGCGCGCGCGGGTCTGCTAAGCCTGTGCGCATCGGTATCGTCGGAGGCCGTTTTGGAGCGACCTTCCAGTGGCATCTCGATCCCGGTTGTCGCGTCACGGCTGTATGCGATATCGACGATCAGGCGCTCAAGCGTCTCGCCACAACGTACCGCTGCGGTAACACTTTCACCAATTACCAGGACATGTTGAAGCGGGCGGAAATAGATGCCGTCGGCATCTTTACGCCTGCGCCGCTTCACCTTGACATGACCGTTGCGGCCATGAAGGCGGGCAAACATGTCATCAGCGCGGTCCCGGCAGGGATGAACGTCGCCGAAATTGAGCAACTGCTCGATATCGTGAAGTCGGCCGGTCTGCGCTACATGATGGCAGAGACCAGTTACTACCGCTCACCGATTGTTCGTTGCCGCGAAATGGCGGAGAAGAGTGAGTTTGGGACCGTCTTTTACGCCGAATCGGAATACAACCATGAAGGTCTGATAAAGCTCATGTTCGACGCCAGCGGCAAGCCCACGTGGCGTCACGGCTTTCCTCCAATGCTGTATCCAACCCACTGCCTGGGCATGATTGTCCCTGTCATGCGGGAACGACTCACCGAGGTGACCGCGATCGGTTGGGGCGACGGCCATGAAGTATTGAAGACAAATCGATATCAGAATCCATTTTGGAATGAGACGGCGTTCTTCAAGACTTCAAAAGGTCACGCAGCGCGCGTCTCCGTTAACTGGCATGTCGCGGCAGGAGAGACAGAACGGGGCCAGTTTCTGGGAGACCGGCTGTCGTATTACATGGAACGGCCGGAAGGCTCGCCGGACACGATCGTCCGGATCGGCAGCGGCGGATCAACTGAGCTCGATTCAAACGGGTATCCCAAAGGCGCATTAAAGATGGAGCGGGACGGCGCGAACGACTTTATGGATCGCCTTCCCGTGCCAATGCGTGTTAAGAGCGGTCACGGCGGATCGCATACCTTCCTCACGCACGAGTTTGTCGACGCCCTTCAGAACGATAGACATCCGTCCGTGAACGTGTGGGAAGCCGTCGCGTATACGTTGCCTGGAATTGTCGCTCATCAATCGGCGCTGAACAACGGCCAGATGATGAAGATTCGCGACTACGGACAAGCGCCGGATTGATTTTATCGTTTATGCTTCGACGCTTCCTTCTGGTCATTCCACTTCTCTGCATTTCGCGGCTGTCTGCGGCCGAGCCGGATATCAATGCCTTCTTCGAAAAGTTTACGGCCGAATGGGTCCGTGCCGATCCGGAGTTGGCAACGAGAAGCCAGTATTTCACGGGCGACGATCAGGATCGTCTCGAGAGAGAACTCACTCCGCGCAATGCGCAGTCGAGAAAAGAGCGGATTGAACGCGCCAGACGAGGCTTAGCGGAGCTAAATCGCTTCGACCGAAAGCGCCTTACCAAATCACAGGCGATTTCCGCGCGCGTGCTGGAGTGGCAACTGAACTCGATTGTTCGCGAAGAGCGTTTTGGTGGTCACGTTTATATATTCAATCAAGGCATAGCCGGCTTCCCGCGAACGACCGTGCAGTTTTTAACGGACATTCATCCCGCGAGGAATCCCAGAGATATTGAGAATTACCTCGGCCGCCTTTTTCAACTGCCGGTTCGGATCGACGAGGCGATCGTCGACGCACGCGCGGCCGCGGCAAAGGGCATTGTGCCGCCTCGCTTCATCCTGACGGCGACGATCGATCAGATCAGTCGTCTTGCAGCGCCGGAACCTGACAAGAATGTTCTGGTCAAGCAGTACGCCCAGCGGATCGAAAAGGTCTCTTCGATCTCGGAAGCGAACAGGCAGAAGTTTCGAGTGGCGGCCGCCAAGTTGGTCGGAGATCTCGTCGTTCCTGCGCTACGGAGAGCAATCAGCCTGTTGGAGGAGCAACTGAAGACCGCGACGGATGACGCCGGCTTCTCCAAGCTGCCGGACGGCAATGCGGCCTACGCGGCCCGTCTCCGCCAGTCGACATCGACGAATTTAACGGCAGACCAGATTCACCGCATCGGATTCGAGCAGGTTGCGCGCATCGAAGGTCAAATGGACAAACTGTTGCGACAAATCGGATACAAGGACGGGTCGGTTAAAGAACGATATCAAAAGGCCGCCGATGATCATTCGTATCGGGACGGGCCGAATGCGCGAGCGACCGTTCTGGCGGACTACGAAAAGATCATGCGTGACGCCGAACAGCGTGCGGCTGGGCTCTTCGATTTGCGGCCGAAAGCTGCAGTGGTTGTGCGACGAATTTCCGAGTATCAGGAGCGTAATGCTGCCGCAAATTACTCTCCACCGGCAAGGGATGGATCGCGCTCGGGCTCGTTCAATGTTCCGTTGGTTGGTCCGAAATTTTCTCGTCTCGGAATGCGGACGCTCGCTTATCACGAAGCAGTGCCGGGCCATCACTTTCAAATTGCTCTTCAGCAGGAGGATCGAGACTTGCCGCGTTTCCGGTCAGACCTTCTCGTGCGCGAAGGCGTAGCCGCGTTTGCCGAGGGCTGGGGCTTGTACGCCGAAGCGTTGGCAATCGAGAACGGTTGGTACGGCGACGATGTCCCGAGCCAGCTTGGGGCGCTGCAAGCGCAACTGTTTCGCGCTCGGCGACTGGTAGTGGATACCGGTCTGCATACGAAAGGATGGACCCGGCAGCAAGTAATCGATTACGGCATCTCCGTGGCGGAGACGGAACGATATGTTGCCGCCCCTGGTCAAGCGTGTTCCTACATGATCGGGCAGTTGAAGATTCTCGAACTGCGGGACAAGGCCCGTCGGGAACTCGGAAATAAGTTCTCATTGAAAGAGTTCCACAACGTTGTGCTTCGGACGGGAATGGCGCCTCTCGAAGTCCTGGAAGAGGTTGTGAACAGCTACATCGCTGAGCGGAAGTAGTTTGGCATACGATATTTGTTTGGAGGTTTGCTTTGGCACGCGAGTTCAACAGACGTTACTTTTTTCTTGGTTCTCTCATGGCCGGCGCTGTTCCAGCGGCGGGTTTCGGGAGCGCTGCATCCCTCAGCAGATTGGGCTACAAATCACCCAATGAGAAGTTGAACATTGCGTCGATCGGCGCCGGCGGAAAGGCTTCGAGCGATATCGATGGATGCGCGAGTGAGAACATTGTGGCGCTCTGTGACGTCGATGAAAAGCAAGCGGTCAAGAAGTTCAAGCAGTATGAGAGCGTTCCGAAGTACAAGGACTTCCGGAAAATGCTCGACAAGGAAGACAAGAATATCGACGCGGTGATTGTTTGCATTCCGGATTTCATGCACGCGACGGCTGCGATTCAGTGCATGGAGCGAGGCAAAGGCGTGTACGTCCAAAAGCCTCTAGTCCGTACTATCTGGGAAGCCAGAGAGATTATGGAGGCAGCCAACAAATATAAGGTCGCCACACAGATGGGGAATCAGGGGTATTCCAACGAAGGTACGCGGCAGGTTGCAGAGATCGTTTGGAGCGGCGAGATCGGCAATGTTACCGAAGTGCACGCGTGGACTGACCGGCCTATCTGGCCGCAAGGAGTCAACGAGATCCCGCCTGCCGATCCGGTTCCGAGCACGCTCGATTGGGACCTCTGGCTGGGTATCGCGGAACAGAGGCCGTTCACGCTTGGCGGCAAGGGCTATCCAAATAACTTCAGCGGATATTTCTACCAGCCCTTCAATTGGCGCGGATTCTATGACTTCGGCTGCGGCGCGCTCGGCGACATGGCCTGTCACATTCTTGGAGCGCCGAACCTCGCTCTACAACTCGGCGCGCCATCGAGCGTCGAGTGCATTAAGAAGGAAGGGACAAGCGAGTTTATGTTCCCGAAGAAGTCGATTATTCGATTCGACTTCCCTGCCCGAGGCTCGATGCCGCCGGTGAAGATCTTTTGGTATGACGGGCTCGAGCAGACGCCGCAGATCGAGGGCGTCCCGAAAGGAGAGGTGCTCGGGGATCTACCGCGCGTTGCTGCCCGGACGGGTGGCGGTGGTCAGACCCAGCGTCCACCGTCGAACGGCTTCGTCGGCAGGGTGTTCGACTACGAGGATTACCAAAAGTTGCGGAACGATCCCAACGTTCGGACGCCCAAACCGGATGGCAGTTTATTCATCGGTGATAAGGGCATGCTCACGACGGGAACGTACGGTGAGCAGACGCGTTTGCTGCCTGTCGATAAGATGAAGGATTACCGGTTCCCTCCGCAGGTGCTCACACGGTCGCCTGGCCACTACCGCGACTGGATTCGCGCATGTAAGGGCGGTGAGGCCGCATGCTCGAACTTTAACGTCGCGGGTCCGTTTACGGAATGGATGCTGCTTGGAGTTATTGCACTGCGCGTCGAAGGCAAGCTCGAATGGGATGCCGCTAAGATGCGTTTCACCAACAACTCGCAGGCCAATAAATATTTGAAGCCGACGATTCGTAAGGGGTGGTCGATCTCTTAAGTGTGTAGGCCGCGGGATGTCGAGGTTCTGCCCCCACGATGCCATCGACAAGTGTCTTCCGCCGCATCAGAAGCTTAGCTTTAATCCGAACTGAATGATTCTGGGCTGTGCCGCCGCGACAAATGCACCTGGCGTGGAGTTGATGTTTACCGCCGGTCCCTGGTAGTTCACATGGTTGAAGCTGTTCACCGCCTCCGCCCGAAACTGCAGTTTCCATCTCTCCGTGAAAGCGAAGTTTCTGAAGACCGACAGATCCACGCTGTGGAAGCCGTCGCCACGGACGATGTTGCGACCGGCATTTCCAAAGGTACCGGGAGCGGGAATCCGAAAGACTGCCGGGTTAAAGGCCAGTTCGGCAGGAACGTTCTGACTTGGGTCGCCGATCACGTCCGGACGATTGAAACCCTCGTTCCGGTAGGGATCGAAGTTGCTGACAAACGGAGTGAACGGCTGCCCCGACTGCAGCGTCATGATCGCATTGATCTGCCATCCGCTGACCAACTTTCTGACAAAGTCTGACGAGGAACTGAACGGTAATTCATATGTGACGGCCGAGCTAAACCGGTGAGGCACATCGAAGCTCGAGACTGCGCGTTCGAGCGCCAGATTGTTCGAATCGAGGACTTGCTCCGACGAATCCCCTGATCCGAAATCGCTGGAGTTATCGATGGACTTCGAAAATGTATATGAGGCAAGCACACTGAGTCCCTGCGCAAACCGGCGTTCGAGCTTGATTTGGCCGCTGTGATACGTCGACGATGCGGTATTGCGGCTCAGCGTAACCGAGTCAAATGCTGGATAGGGCCGCAATGTGCTCAGAATCGGTGTCGTATCCTGACCGGCTGCCACTGCCTGAGCGATGCTGGCGCGCTGAGCGTCTGTCAAAGACCGTAGCGGAACTTGGTTAGCGTTGAGAAAGAGCGGCAGATCCAGCCCGCGCGAGCCTACATAGGCCAGTTCCAGTAGCCACGATTCCCCTAGCCGCTGCTGCACCCCGAGGTTGAATTGCATGGAGTAGGGGTTTCGGAAATCGTTGTAATCCACCGCCGCAATTGCCTTCGAAGGCTGAGCCTGAGCACGCAAATCCAGCAGTGTTGTAGCAGGTCCGCTCGCCGGAAAGGGA
The DNA here is from genome assembly GCA_963844855.1 of Bryobacteraceae bacterium. Taxonomy (GTDB): domain Bacteria; phylum Acidobacteriota; class Terriglobia; order Bryobacterales; family Bryobacteraceae; genus DASQDN01. The sequence goes on along the minus strand of CAWJQP010000051.1, from coordinate 288,812 downwards.
GTTGGGCTGCGTGTGACGGCGTTCGCCGAATATGGGGGGTTGTTCTCCACCTGCTGCACCGAGTTCGCTTGTAGCAACGTCTCATATAACATCGAGAAGCCCGCCCGCACCACGGTGCGGCCGGAGCCCGCGACATCATAAGCAAGTCCGATGCGCGGCGCGAAGTTATTCCGGTCCGGACGATAGAAATTGTCGAGACCGGGTTCCCCTACCACAACGAGGGTTCCGTTCGGAGCGAGACTTGACAGCTTCCCGTTCACCTCGGTCCATGGCGCCGAGTAGTCGTACCGGAGGCCGAGATTGACGGTAAGGTTCGGCGTCGCGCGCCAACTGTCCTGCCCGAAGAACGCATACTGTGTCTGCCGATAACCGCGACCGAACTGGCCAACAACAATCGAGGCTTCATAGGGCTGTCCAAGCAGAAAGTCAGCGAGCGCACCCGCCCGCTCGTTGCCGGCCAGCCGCGGAATCATGCCGTTTCGGGAGCCGTCGAAAGAGATGATGCCACGCTGATTTGATGCGCCACGCGTATTGAATTGAAGCCGCGTGAACTCACCGCCGAATTTGAAGCTGTGTCTCCCCGCCAGATAGCTGACGGCATCCGAGACCATCGTGGTCATCTCGTTTTGCTCGCGATTGAACCAGTCGAGTCCACCCAGTGGTTCGACGGCACTTCCAGCGAACGCAACCGACGGCATCCCGTTGGCGCTCTCATTTCCGTTCGGCAGTCCGACCTCGGACGGCGCGGTCTGATCGCCGTTAGCGAGATCGTTCGAATAGCGGTTGACACCCACGCGGAACTCATTCACTAACTGCGCATTAAACGTTCTCAGATAGCCGATCGTTCCATTGATGGTTTTCTCAGGATTCGGAAGAGAAAACCCCGGAATGTAGGGACCGCCGAAGCGGTTGATAATGTACTCCTGGTCGTTGTTGTTGCGCGATACGCGGACGGTTACCATGTCGCGGTCGGTAAAGTGATGGTCAGTCCGAATATGAAACTGCGTGTCGACAAGGCCGATCGTCAATGCTGAGTTGTAATTCAACGGACCTGAGCCCGCAGCGTTAGGCGCGGGATAAAACCCGAGCAGGCCTTGACTGATTGGGTTGATGCGTCCACTCAGGTTCAGAGTTTGTTGTGCGCCCGCCGCATCGCTGTATTGAATCAGTCCGTTGCGTTCACTCTGCGTAGGAACGCTCACCAACCTAGTTTCGACGCCCTCTATAATGCGCAGTTGCTCCACGTTGCCGAAGAAGAAATGCTTGTTCGAAACAATCGGACCGCCTATCGAACCTCCGAACTGGTTCTGACGCAGCTTTCCACGAGGCAGTCCCGCGCGTGTACTGAATGTGCTGTTTGCATCGAGCACATCGTTACGGAAGAACTCGTATAGGGAGCCGTGAAACTGGTTGGTACCCATACGCGTGATGATGTTCACGGTAGAACCAAGAGTGCCGCCAAACTCCGCCTGTGGGGCACTCGCCTTCAACTCGAACTCGCGGACCGCTTCGTTGGAGGGTTCGAAGTTGATGACTCCGTACTGCCGAACATTCATGGGCATGCCGTCAAGAACAAAGTCATTCGACCGTCCGCGCAATCCGTTGACGACAAATGCACCCTCTGTGTTCTCCCGAGCCTTGCCGTATCGGTTGGCTGCTGTACTCCAGTTCCATCCAGCGGCGATTCCCGGCGCCAGCAGCGCCAGATTCTGAAGCTGCCGTCCATTCAGCGGAAGTTCCTGCACGTTTCGTGTGTCGATGACGGTCGCCACCGTTGCTGTTTCCGTCGCTGTGGCGATTGCGGATGCGGTTACCTCGAGAGTCTGTTCCACGGCGCCGGCGTTCAGCACGATATCGGCACGAAGCTCCTCTCCCACGCGCAAGAGAATTCCAGTCTGGCGCTGCGTGGAAAACTGCGGCGCGGAGGTTGTCAGTTCATGCTGGCCGGCCTGCAAGCCGACGATGCGGTAGGCGCCGGCAGCATTTGTCGTGGTCGCCTGCTCAAGTTGCGTCTCAACATGCCGGACTCGAACAATGGCTCCGGAAATCACGCCGCCAGTGCTGTCAGTGACTGTTCCAACGATAGCGGCAGTCGGCCCCTGAGCAAACGTCGCTCCGGAGGTCAGGATGGCGGTAAGTAACAACAGCTTGTACTGCAGATACATTCTTGTTGACTCCGTTCGTTCGTATACACACCAATGCCGATGTACGCCAGATGAAGCGCGGGCGTATTAACTCCGCGCACAAGGCGAGCGGGTAGCAACGCGTTCTCGATTTGGAATTGTGTCTCTAGACGAAAAGGATCGGAGGGCCGCGGATAACGTGCGTGGCCCCGGCAAAGCGGAAGGCAGCGTCCAGGAAGAGGGATGCGCTAACCCGGGATACCTGCAGAGCTGATCGGAGCAGCCAACTGAATGCTCTCCAGCCTGACCGGCTTTGCCGGCTCAGTCGGTAAAGGGGACCGATGTCCCGGGCGTGATCAAGATCGTAACCGGGTCTGGTTAGAAATATCGCCAGAGCGTGACGGTGCGCCTCCGTACAGAGTTGACGGAAAACATCGTGTGTTTTCCAGGCGATCTCCGCGAGTGGCCGCTCTGCGCACGCACTAAACCCGATTGAATTAACGCCGCCGTCGTCAGCAGGAGTCAGGACGAGAGCTTTTGCGTTCGATTCGAGATGTCGAAAGGCCTGCTCGAGATCGGAGGCATCGAGTGGCGGGCTATCCCCGCCGACCATCAGGACGGCTCTCGCGCCTTCCTCAAAGCTGAAGCGGAATGCTGACTCGACCCGCTCTGCAAACGAACCTTGCGACTGGCTAACGATCCGCGTACCGGGCAGCAGTCGAGCGATCTCCGCCTGGGACTCCTCCGGTGTGACCACAAGGAGTTCGGCGCTACTGGTCTGCGCGCGTTCCGTCCAGCCCTTCAGGAAGCCGGCAAACAGACGGGCGCCTTCCGCAGCGGGCAACCGCTTCGCCCGCGCTTCCACTTCGGGCGCACGAGTGAACAGCAGGATTGTTCTTCCCAGCCTCATCACAGACCGATTCGAAACGTCGCTCGCAAGAACATAGTGGCGCACACTGACACTGCAGGGTTACGGGAATCCTTTCAAACCATTCCCTGCATGGTAGTCAGCAATCCCGGTCTTCACGACAGGATTACCTGCAAGCCTATCAGACAGTTCCGGCATCACGATCAGGCCAGTAGATCTACCTATTTGCTTTTCGAGGCCTCAGCCACCAGGCCGTCGCGATCAGCGCCGGTAGCGTGAGGATCAGTAGCACCACCGACGCCGCTGCGACCAGGGGCGTGATCGCAAAGCGCAGATTCGGCCAGATGACTCGGGGCAGTGTTTCCGTATAACGTGTTGCCAGAAACAGCGTGAGTGTTATCTCGTTCAGCGAAATGACCGAAGCAAACAGCGTGCCAGCTAACACGGCTGGAGTGATGAGTGGAAGGGTCACGTATCGAAATGCTTGCCATGAAGATGCCCCCAGGCCGCGGGCAGCCGCTTCAAGGTTCGAGTCGAGCTGTCTCAGCGAGGCTCGCAGAACAAGATAAGCCACCGGAATTGCCAGTACCGAGTGAGCGAGTGCGAGTGCTATGTGGCTACCCCACAGCGGCGTCAGGCGAACTGTAGCGAGCATTCCTGCAGCGAGCGCTACCGGCGGCAGGACCATCGGAAGGAGCAGGGCTCTCTCGTACGCAGACTTCCAGCGGAACTGCGTCCGCACTATTGCGACTGCAGCCGCCATTGCCGCGGGCACGGCCATGAGAGCTGTCATCGCAGCAATGAGGAGACTGTTCCCCAATGCTTCCGTCCAGATAGGATTTGCAAAGAACTCCCTGTACCACTGCAGAGTCCACGTACCTCGCGGAAGTTCGAGATATTGGGATGGAGTAAATGAGACGGAGATAGACAACCCAAGCGGGATCAGCAGCACAGCAAGGATCGGGATAGCCAACCACCTCATGGAAGCCTCTGTCTGACGGTCGACAGAACATAAGCCGAGAGAGCCAGGATTGCCAGTAGAACGACATTCAATGCCGCCGCAATCGTCCAGTCGAGATCCTGATTTACCTGCTGTTCGACTTCTACGGCTACCGTGTATTGGGCTGGCTGTCCGAGAAGATAGGGACCCAGGAATGCGCTGGCGCTCCACAGGACCGTGAGTATGGCTGCGGCCGAAACACCTGGCATGCTGAGCGGCAATGTGACTCTCCAGAAGGCAGCGGCAGCGGATGCTCCCAGACCTCGAGCTGCTTCCACCAAATCCCACGGCACAGCTTCAAGAGCAGCAGCAATTGTGAGCGCGGCATAAGGAACCAGAAGGAGGACTTCGCCTGCCACCACGGGCAGAAGTCCGTTCGCTCCAAAAATGATCTTCACGCCAAACACAAACACCAGAATGTTCGTGAATTTCGGCAGCACGACCAACAGAATGAGCGCGATCTTTCCGCGCGGCGAGGCACGATAGATGGCATAGCCAAGAACATAACCAAGTAGCAGCGTGGTGATGCTTACGATGAGAGTGAGAAGAGCAGTGAAACCGAAGAGCCGGTGATAAAAGGGGTCCGTCAACACACGAATAAAGCTGTCGAGCGACCATGTGCCTGGCTGATAGAACAGCGTGTCAAACTGCTTTTCTCCCGCCACGTTCCCGCGGGAATAGAGACTCATTCGGAGAACTAAAACGAGCGGCGTCAGGACCCCCGCGAGCCAGATTAGCGCGCACGGCAACAGCAATCTGAAGGCTTTCGTCACTGCAGACCGAAGAATCCGGAGACAAAGGGACTGGCAGGGTTCAGGCAGAGATCGAGTGCTCGCCCTATCTGCTCTATGCGTCCCGCGTTCATCACGGCAATGCGGTCAGCAATAGCGACAGCCTCCTCCTGGTCGTGAGTGACGAGCACCGTTGTAATAGCAAGGCGCTGCTGGAGAGATCGCAACTCATCACGCATCCGGAGACGTACATTGCGATCAAGATTGGCGAGCGGCTCGTCTAGAAGAAGCACGGAAGGCTCGACGATGAGAGCCCGCGCGAGTGCGACGCGCTGCTGCTCGCCGCCGGATAATTCCGCCGGCTTGCGCTCTTCTACGCCTTCCAATCGGACCAGAGAAAGCATCGCAGCAGCTCGCGATAGACGCTCGCCACGCGGGACTTTTCGCATACGCAAGCCGAATTCAACGTTCTCCTGAACGGTCATGTGAGGGAATAGAGCGTAGTGTTGAAACACCATTCCGATGTTGCGTTGGTCGGGCGATTGCCTCGTCACGTCGCGACCGCCGATCTGTACACTGCCGGAGTCAGCCTGCTCATATCCGCCGGCGATTCTTAACAACGTGGTCTTGCCGCAGCCTGAAGGCCCGAGGATCGCAAGAAGTTCGCCGGCGCGAATGGAAAGCGTCGCATTCCGAACCGCGGTGACACCGCCGAAGCTTCTGGAAACATCCACGAACTCGAGCATACGAGCTAGACGAGCACTTCCCGATTCCAGCGCGCTGTCATATCGTCCCAATGTCGCAGATACGCGTCATACGGATAGTAATGGAGTTTCTGGAAATCGGCTTCCGTGTGGGGATTAACGCGCGCCCAAAGAGGATCCCGAGCCGCCTGGGCTGCCGCGACCTGGGGAATAGGACTCGGAAACCCCGCCGTCGCATATTCACGCTGAAACTCGAGACTCGCGAACTGATTGATGAACTCATGAGCGAGTTCTCGATAACGAGTTCCGCGCGGAACCAGCCAGATGGCCTGAAAATGAGCGCGATCGTCGGTCAGAAAAATATCGAGTGAACGCTGTGCACGCAGAAGTCCGAAGGTATCCACACTGTGGATGTTGCCGACCTTGACGTTTCCCTGAAGTAGATTGAAGGCCATATCGGGCGACGTAGTCCACCAGTGGGCGATGCGATTTCGGTGGTCGCGCGCGAAGGTGAAGTTGCTCTCGAAATCTTCGGCGACAGCCTCCGCGGCGCGTCCAGGATGACGGGCCGCGGCGAACGTATAGAGCGACATATAGCTGGCGCGGTAAAAGCCCGGATTCCGGTCAAGCACCTCGGCCCAGCTGCCAGGACGGGTTGTTGTGGATGTGTTGTAGATCCCTGTATGAAGCGCGTCAGGCCAGGTGAGTCCCCAGCCCTCCTCGAAGACCCAGTTACGCAAAGCGCTGGGATGAAACGTGCGCGCGTTCGGAATCCGGCCCCAGTCCAGCTTTTGGAAGTAGCCTCGCCGGATGACCGCGTAGACTTGAAACGGCGCCACGATCATGACGTCGTATGGCGGTTGATCGGGCGGAGCGATCAATAGCTTCGGGATTTCTTCTCCCCAGCCGTTGTCGAAAAGAACGGTTGCGCCGGTCGCTTTTTCAAACAATGGTTTCAATGATCGCTCGAAAGTCTGTCCCCAAGGTCCTGCCCACGTGAAGACCGTGATCGCCGGCTTATGGCGGGCACGAGAGCAGCCGACAGCAGTTCCGGACAGCAGCAGTGAACGTCGTGTCAGCACCAGGCATCCATAAGACGTTCGCGAATGTGTTCGGCATTCAGTGGAATATTGCCCAGAAAATCGCGGTGAGAACGGCCAGCCCGGTACTCAGGCGCACGATGTGGAGGTCGCAAAAACCGTTCCGCGCGTGACGCATCAAACCCGTACAGGATCGTGCCGTGATGAAGGATTGCGGACTGGGTCCGCCGCTGTGCGCTGCCTGAGACTTTGCGGTCATACAGCGCCAGGTCGCAACTCCCTTCATTGCGCAGATTGGCGATCTTCAGGGCTTGGCGGATACGGTCCATCGTCCAATTCAGGCTATAACGAACATCGCGCCATGCCGTGTTCCAAGCGAGAGGCAAGACGATCGCGTAGTTCAAGCAGCCCGGTCCAAGCAGAACCGCGCCACCTCCGGAACGACGCCGAAGGACGGGTATCCTAGCGGCTTCGCAGGCAGTCAGATTGACGTCTCGCTCACTCTGTCCGGACTGGCCGAGAACGACGCACTCCTCAGTGGCCTCCCAAAACCGCAGGACGCCTTTGCCCTCGGCGAGAAGGTCTTCATCCAACCGCAGATGATCGACCGGATTGGCCAGTTGCACGTTGATCAGCGATAGCGCGAGTACAGACATGTTCAACGGAGCTTCTGTTCATGATAACCATGCAATGATGAACTCTGTCTCGCACAAGCCCGTGTATCTCGACTGTGCCGCGACGACGCCGGTCGACCCGCGCGTGCGGGATGAAGTCCTTCATTATCTGGAGAAGGAGTTCGGGAACGCGGGCAGCCGGACTCACCAATATGGGCATCTCGCACGGGAGGCGGTGGAACGTGCACGGGATCGCGTAGCTGCTGTGGCAGATGCTTCTCGGGGAGATGTATTCTTCACAAGCGGCGCCACGGAAAGCAACAATCTAGCAATCCTGGGGCTTGCTGCAAACGCTGGCCGAGGGCACATCATCACTTCGCGGATTGAGCATCATGCGGTCCTCGAACCGGTCGCGCAACTGGAACGTCGGGGACTCGATGTAACGTATCTGAACCCGGAAGCTGGTGGCTGGGTAGCGCCGGAAAGCGTACGAGAGGCGCTACGACCAGATACGCTGCTGGTAAGTATCATGCACGCTAACAACGAAACCGGGGTGCTGCAACCAGTTGCTGAGATTGCAAACACCATCGGAGATCATCCCGCGTTCTTCCACGTGGACGCGGCGCAGAGCTTCGGCAAAGAGATCGAACCACTCCGGCACGAGCGGGTCGACATGATTAGTGTCAGCGGCCACAAGTTTCATGCGCCGATGGGAGTCGGCGCGCTGATTCTGCGACGTCGGAATGGAAGTCGGCCGCCCGTGCAGCCCTTACTGTACGGCGGCGGACAGGAGCGGGGAATACGCCCTGGAACACTACCAGTGGCGCTTATCGCCGGGCTGGGAAAGGCGGCCGATCTCGCACTTGCCGAGGCAACAGAACGAAACCGATGCTGCCGCAGATTTCGTGAGCAGCTTCTGGCAGGACTGGCGCCGCTGAATCCGTGGATAAACGGCCCCGGGGACCATTCCCTGGCAAACATCGTGAATCTGTCCATTCCGGGTGTTGACGCAGAAACGGCCATCGAAGCTTGGGCTGACTATGTTGCCATTTCCGATGGCGCCGCGTGCACGTCTGCGTCGTATACCTGCAGTCATGTGCTATCGGCGATGCGTTTGCCCGAAGAGCGAATATCGGGCGCGTTGCGTTTCTCCTGGTGCCACACGTCGGCGCTTCCCGACTTTGCCGGCATGATCGAGGCCATCCGAGGATGAATTCGGACACGTTTGTTTACAAACGTTCCCGCTTCTCGTCACGTCTACCCGTACGTTACCGGTACACTGCGTCGCACTACTGGCTGGATGAAAGAGAGCCGGGGATTTGGCAGGTCGGATTCACCAAATTCGCTACCCGTATGTTGGGCGAAATGGTGGAGTTTGATTTCAAAATTGGGCCTGGAGCTCACATCGAAGTGGGGCAGGTGATAGGCTGGACGGAAGGATTCAAAGCAATGAGCGACCTTTACAGCGCTGCGTCCGGAAAGTTCCTGGGGCCGAATCCCGCGCTTGCTCAGAACATCACGCTCATTGACACCAAACCCTACGGCGACGGCTGGCTATATACAGTCCACGGCACTCCCGATCCGGCTCACCTTGACGTTCATGGGTACGTCGCCGTTCTGGACGCTACGATCGACAAAATGCTTCGCAGCCGGCACGATGAAGGAGACCGTCACGATGGCTAAAGCCCGCTACATCATGATTGGTGGCTTTCTTGGCGCAGGCAAGACTACGGCAATCCTGCAACTTGCACAGCGGTTGCATGAACAGGGTACGCGAGTGGGTCTGATTACCAACGATCAGAGCATCGGGCTTGTGGACACAGCGCTGCTGACGTCACAGGGATTGCCTGTAGAAGAGATCACAGGCGGATGCTTCTGCTGCCGTTTCCAGTCGCTGATGGACGCGGCAGGCAAATTGACTCAGGCCGCCGCGCCTGATGTATTCATAGCCGAACCCGTCGGCAGTTGTACCGATCTGCGCGCCGCCGTTAGCTATCCTTTGCGCAGGATCTACGGTGACGAGTACCAAATCGCGCCTTTGAGCGTCTTGGTGGATCCTATTCGCGCCAGCCGGATTCTGGGTCTGCAGCCCGGGAAGGCCTTTTCCGAGAAGGTCCTTTACGTTTACGACAAACAGCTCGAAGAGGCGGACATCATCGTTATCAACAAGACCGATCTTCTTGATAGCGAACAGCTCGAACGGCTGAGCTCGGCGCTGGCAGCAAAGTATCCGAAGGCGCAGATCATCTCAATGTCGGCCCGCACAGGCGAAGGGACGCTGGAGTGGCACGGCACGATGCTCAACAGTGACATGGACCTTCGTGAAGCGCCTGATGTGGACTACGAAGTTTATGCCGAAGGGGAAGCTTTGCTGGGATGGCTCAACGTATCCGCCCGGATCGATTCTGATAGCTCCTTCGATGGGAATGCGCTTTTGCGGCGGATCGCTGACGATATCCAGGTTCGTCTCTCACAGGACGGCGGAGAAATCGCGCATCTAAAAATGACCCTGTCTCCGGATGAGGGAAATGATCTCGCGGTTTTGAATCTGGTTCGGGGTGACGGACTGCCGGAATCGATACATCAGTTGCAGGACGACCTCGATAGCGGAGAGTTGTTGATCAACCTTCGAGCGGAGGCCGACCCGGATAAACTGCGGGCAGCTGTGCTGGCATCACTTGACGCTTTTGCTCCAGGGATCCGGGCTGACATCGCGCACGCCGAGTCCTTCCGGCCCGCAAAACCGGAGCCGACGTATCGGATGGCGAACGTATGAGTACAGAGCCGGTTCGCATTCTCTATTGCCATTGCGCATTTGCACGCGTTGTGCCGACGGAGGTGCGAAATGGCGTGCTGCTGAAGCTGGCTGCATCGTCAGCGGAATTTGAAGCCGTACCGGATCTGTGTGAGATGTCGGCACGCCAAGATCCCCGACTTGCCGAACTCGCATCCGCTGGTTCCCTGCGTGTTGCTGCGTGTTTCCCGAGAGCAGTCCGGGGTCTCTTCGAAGCTGCAGGCGCGCCGCTAGCATCGTCCGTCCAGATCCTGAATATGCGCACAGACTCGGCAGAAACTGTCGCCGGTCAGTTGCTGGCGGAGTCTTCCGGATGAGTCGCTTGGCTGTTTCTCAGATCCGCACCGTTCTCTACGAGGGTCCCGGAAGCATAGCGCTGGAGCCAGACGAACGGTCGCGCCTGATGACCGTGCTGCTGGACAGAGGTTTCGCTGTTACGAGCTTGCGCAATGGTTCCCATGTCAGCGCGCTCCCTCGTGATTTCCTGTTGGTGTTGGGTCGTTTCGATGGTGATCCGCCTCAACTCGACGGCGGCATGGCAGTTCACTTTCAATCAATCAACGGCATGGATACAGTCGCCGTGGTCGAAGCGGCCGAGAAATTGATCGGCGAAACGGGAGCAGTGAAAGCCGGCACTTGGAAGCCCTGGTTTCCTGTGATCGACTATAGCCGCTGCACCAATTGCATGCAGTGCCTCAGTTTCTGCCTGTTCGATGTCTATGGCGTTTCACAGGAAGGCCGGATTCAGGTTCGTAATCAGGACAACTGCAAGACGGAATGCCCGGCGTGTTCGCGCGTTTGCCCCGAAGTCGCCATCATGTTCCCAAAATATCGTCACGCTCCGATCAATGGCGATCAGGTGAGTCAGGATGACATGAGGCGGGAGTCGATGAAGGTGGATATCTCGGCCTTACTGGGCGGTGATGTGTACTCACTGCTGCGAGATCGCAGCGCGAAGGCGAAGTCGCGATTCTCGAAGGAACGGGACGACCAGCGTGCCTTGAAAGAGCGGCAGACATGCTTGTCCAAGCTTCAGCAGCAGATGGACATCCCGATGGAAGTACTGGCTTCGCTACCATCCCCGGAAGAAATCCAGGCCCGTGCCGAGCAAGCCGCCGCTCGCGCCCGCGAAGCTCTTGCCGGCCGCGGCACATCGACTGTGATTTCCGGGGAGGTTTCCTGAGTAATGGTGTTCTCCTTCGCCAAACGGATGCTCACGGAGCCCGATCCGCGGCTGCTTCGCAAGTTCGCCTGGAACTTCGGAGTGAAGGGTGTGCTGTCGGTGGAGAAATATAAGCAGCGCTTAAAACGCGGCGAACATTTCCCACCCTTTCTGTTCATTTCGGTGATATCGGGATGCCAGTTGCGGTGCCAAGGCTGCTGGGTAGATGTTGCCGGACCTTCACAGCACATATCACTCGAGGACATGAATCGTCTGCTTGACGATGCTAAGCGCCACGGAAATAGCTATTTCGGCATTCTTGGCGGCGAGCCCTTCCTGCATCCGCAGTTGATGGATATCTTTGAGGCACATCCCGACTGCTATTTTCAGGTCTTCACGAACGGTCAGCTCATCACAGATAAGGTGGCGATGCGCCTGCGGCAGTTGGGGAATGTCTCGCCTCTAGTGAGCGTAGAAGGTACCGATATCGTCAGTGACGAACGGCGAGGACGTCTCAATGTTCTAAACAAGACCCTCGCTGGACTCGAAGCGTGCCGCCGCAACCGGCTCATTACAGGTGTTGCGACGAGCGTTTGCAAGACCAATATCGACGATCTGGTGACGGAGCGTTGGCTTCGCCGTCTGATCGAAATGGGTGTGCATTACGCGTGGTTTCATACCTATCGTGCAGTAGGCCCAAAGCCGAATCCCGAGTTGTCTCTGACACCCGAGCAGATTGTGCAGGTACGCCGCTTCGTCGTGGAAATGCGCGCCCGTCTGCCGATCGCGATCGTTGATGCGTACTGGGACGACAAAGGTGAAGCGCTCTGCCCGATGGCGACCGGCGTCAGTCATCACATAAGTCCGTATGGGGACATCGAGCCGTGTCCGATCATTCAGTTCGCCCGGGAAACCATTCACGACCGAAAGAGCGTCTTCGATGTAATGCAGAATTCGGCCTTTCTTCGCGACTTCCGTGAAACGGCCGCTAAGGCAACACAGGGCTGCGTTGTGCTCGAGAGACCGGATTTAGTCCGTGATCTTGTGGCTCGCCACGGAGCGCGAGACACGACCCAACGCGGGACGGCCTTTGCCGAACTCGAGGCCATGCAGCCTCGTCACAGCCAACATCAGCCAGGGCAGGAGATCCCCGAGGATCACTGGGCCTATCGCTTCGCCAAGAAACACTGGTTCTTCGGCTTTGGAGCCTATACCTAAACCGACATGGAGAGTCGCCTTTGCTGATTCCGATTCAGGTTCCGCGCGCCGTGCCGCTACAGTCGGGACGTGCGCCGCAGGCGAATATACCTCAAACCCGCCTGGAGCGGGAAGGCTTGCGAACGGTGATCGCACGGTACGTTGCCTCGAACTCCGATGTGCTGACGCCGCCGCTGGTTTTGGATGAGTTGCGCACTCACGCTGAGAGGGTCGTGACGCGCGCGGGAATGCCTGCGGCTTACATCGATTACGTTGGCGTATTGCTGAGCAACGAAGTGTGGCGCGAGCAACTGGCTACTGTACCGTTTGACCGGCGTTTGTTACTGCTTCCTAAGTGCCTGCGCGTTGAGGACCGATGCCCTGCCCCCTTCGATGAGCTCGGGCTCTTATGCAAGCAATGCGGGCTTTGCACGATCCAGGATCTGCAGGCGGAAGCGGAACGTCTCGGTTATGCCGTCCTGGTAGCGGAGGGATCGGCTCTTGTCATGGCGTTGATCCAGACGGGTCAGATTGAAGCCATTGTTGGTGTCAGCTGTCTCTCCGTGCTGGAGCGCGCATTTCCCTACATGGAAGCCGCAGCCATTCCAGGCGTTGCGATTCCGCTGCTGCAGGATGACTGCAAGGACACGACGATCGATGTGGAGTGGGTGTGGGAGACGATCCACCTTACAAGCGAAGACCGGACGTGGCGGCTGGACATCGATCGACTTCGTGAAGAGGTCCAAACCTGGTTCAGCTCAGATTCGATGGACGCGCTGTTCGGGGGACCCGCGACGACAGAGACAGAACGGATTGCGCGGGAGTGGCTGGCGCGGGATGGCAAACGCTGGCGACCACTCTTAACGGCCTGCGCTTATAAAGCGTGCGCCGAAGATCCCGAGGCTCCGATGCCGGAGGGAGTCCGCAAAGTAGCGCTCGCTGTCGAATGCTTTCACAAAGCTTCCCTGATTCACGACGACATCGAGGATGACGATGAGGAGCGCTACGGTCAGCAGACGGTGCACTCCGCTTATGGAGTTCCGATCGCGCTGAATGTGGGAGATTTGCTCCTAGGCGAGGGATACCGGCTGCTGGCGGAATCTGGAGCCTCCGCGCGCGCCATCGCACAGATGATGCGAATCGCGGCGCAAGGTCATCGTTCGTTGTGCCTGGGACAAGGAACGGAATTGTGCTGGTCGCGCGAGCAGCGTCCGATGGGTACGAAGGAAGTGCTCGGCATCTTCCGACAGAAGACCGCTCCGGCCTTCGAGGTCGCGCTTCGACTTGGCGCCGCTTATGCGGGCGCGGGAGACGACGTGCACGAAGTGCTCACACGCTACAGTGAGGCGCTAGGCATCGCGTATCAGATTCGCGATGATTTGGAGGATCTGTCATCGGAAGCTGCAGCTGGAAGGCGACCGAAACCGACGCTGCCTCTTGCTGAAGCCTTCGAGCGTGCTCGCGGCGATGACAAAGATCTTCTTTCGAGCCTCTGGTGTTCTCCGGAGTTTTCCGCGGATCGCGCCGAGCAAGTCCGAGCAGTGATCGAGCGGCTTGGAATCGAGGAACGCTGCCGTCAGCACCTCGAATCGTGGAAGGAAGCGGCTGTGCGGTCCCTGCCCGATCTGCGGAACCCTAGTTTGAAGGGACTACTCCGGCGGGTGATCGGCAAGATCTTTCGCGTGGAAATACAAGGATGGTGCAGTGAGTTTGAGGCTGGAAATGCTGCAGGTCGCCCGACTGTCGAGCACAGTGCTCAATGACTCGGCCGCCCTTGTGGAATCCTTCGTCCGCAGCCAAATGAACGCTGACGGCGGCTTTCAAAATCGAGCCGGCGATAGCGACCTGTATTACACCGTGTTCGGTCTGGAATCCCTGATTGCGCTGCGAACCGAGCTTCCGGCCAGCCGGATCTCACAATACTTACGGGGCTTCGGTGACGGCGATGGGCTGGACTTTGTGCACCTCGCGTGTCTCGGCCGCTGTTGGGCGGGAGTAAATCGCAGTATCGCCGACGTACCTGCGGACCCTATCCTCGCTCGTGTCGAGCGGTTTCGCACGCCGGATGGCGGCTACAATCAAACGCCTGACTCTCCCGATGGAACTGCGTATGCGGCGTTTCTCGCGATGGGAGTTTACCAGGATCTTGGACGAGAAGTTCCGGAACCCGAACAGCTGCTCCACAATCTGGCGAGCCTTCGCGCCGCCGACGGCGGATTCTCAAACTTCCCCGGAGCGCCCGCAGGACTGACACCCGCAACAGCAGCGGTAGCGACGCTTCTAAGGCAGTTCGGCTGCGATCCCGAGGAAGCGCTCGCGAAATGGCTATTGGCAAGGGCGCTGCCTTCGGGCGGGTTCTTCGCGGTTCCCGATGCGCCTATTCCGGATCTGCTCTCAACGGCAACCGCGCTGCATGCGCTCTCCGGTCTTCGCGTTCCGCTCAACGGACTTCGCGAACCATGCCTCGACTTCATCGATTCACTCTGGACGAATCGCGGTGGGTTCTTCGGTCACTGGTCGGATGACGCGATCGATACCGAGTACACGTATTATGCGCTGCTGTCTCTCGGACATCTGGCTTAGTCAATGAGGGACGCGCTCGATCGAACAGTAGACAATCTTGTAGCGCGCCTGCTCGCATGCCGGACACAAGGCGGCTGGTGGGAAGGACATCTATCGAGCAGCGCCCTTTCCACCGCAACGGCAGTATCGGCGCTTTCCCTGACTACGCATGATGACGTTAGTCCGGGTTTGGACTGGCTGGCGTCGAACCAGAACGCCGATGGCGGGTGGGGAGATACCGTGCTGAGCCGGAGCAATATCAGCACGACCCTTTTGTGCTGGTGCTGTTTTGCCATCGCACGTGCGGATGAACGGTACCGGCCCGTGGTCGATCGCGCGGAAGCGTGGCTGCGACGGGAAGCCGGAAGCCTCGAACCCGCCAGCCTTATTCAGACGATCTTGAGTCGCTATGGGCGCGACCGAACCTTCTCAGTCCCGATTCTCACGGTCATGGCGATTGCCGGGAAGCTCGGCACTGGGCGTGATGCATGGCGGAAGATCCCGCAATTGCCTTTTGAACTTGCTGCGCTGCCGCATCAGTTATTCGGCTGGTTGCAACTGCCGGTGGTGAGCTACGCGCTACCGGCTCTGATCGCTATCGGTCAGGTACGTCATCATCATAGGCCGTCGCTGAACCCGGCACTTCGTTTGGCGCGAACGTCCGTCAGCGCCAGCACGCTGGGATTGCTCGGGCGCATTCAACCTTCGTCAGGCGGATATCTGGAGGCGACTCCGTTGACCAGCTTCGTTCTGATGAGTCTTGCGTCGGCGGGACTGAAGCAACACAACGTAGTCACGAACGGAGTTCGCTTCCTTCGGAATTCCATGCGGAAGGATGGAAGTTGGCCGATCGACACGAACCTTTCCACGTGGGTAACAACGCTCTCGGTGAATGCGCTCTCGGCCCTGCCTGTCGAGCATCATCCTATGGATTCCCGAGAGCAAGGCGCCATCCGGAACTGGCTGCTGGAACAGCAATACCGTGAGGAGCATCCGTATACGCATGCGGCTCCTGGAGGATGGGCATGGACCCCGCTACCAGGGGGCGTGCCCGATGCGGACG
Organism: Bryobacteraceae bacterium; assembly: GCA_963844855.1. Classification (GTDB taxonomy): domain Bacteria; phylum Acidobacteriota; class Terriglobia; order Bryobacterales; family Bryobacteraceae; genus DASQDN01. Next base: position 272,954 of record CAWJQP010000051.1, on the reverse strand, counting down.
ATACTTCCGGAGCGTTGTTGGCGCTGAAGAATCTGGGAGCGGTTGATGACCAAGTCCGGAGTGCCGCGCATCAAGGAATTCGATGGCTTCTTGATCTGCGGAACCGCGACGGCGGAATGCCGACGTTTTGCCGCGGTTGGGGCGCCCTGCCATTCGACTGCAGCGCACCAGATCTGACAGCGCATGCCCTTGCGGCGTGGAAGGCGTGGCTGCTGGATTTGCAGGCGCCGCTTCGTGAGGAAGTACAGCGCGCGATTGCAGGCGCGAACTCTTATCTTGCACGGGTGCAGAACGTTGATGGTTCTTGGATGCCACTATGGTTCGGCAACGAACAGGCGCCGGACAACCACAATCCGACATACGGAACCGCTCGGGTAGCGATGGCGTTGGCTGACCGGAACGACTCGTTGCGGATCCGCGGGACTCAGTGGCTTCGCAACGCGCAGAATGCCGATGGAGGCTGGGGAGGCGGATCGGACACTCGCTCGTCGATAGAAGAGACTGCCCTCGCTCTCCATGCGCTGTCAAGTGCTCATGAATCTGATTCTCTGCAGGCCTTGGAACGAGGAATCGAATGGCTGATCGAGGCCACGTCGCAAGGCACGCGGACGCCGGTTTCGCCCATCGGACTGTACTTCGCGCGCCTTTGGTATTTCGAGGAGTTGTACCCGTTGATTTTCGCTACCGGTGCTGCGATTCGGGTCCGCGCAGCACTTAGGGAGTTGAACGGAGCGGCGTCTCGGCCGGGAGTCCACGTTCACCGGATGTTGTAGCCAATGGCGATTTCTGACATCGATTGTTTAACGTGCCCACCGAGCTGGGTTCAGCCCAAATTGATTTCAATCTTCGTTGTATTTTAAGATTGTTGGCCTCGACGAAAATGAGTTTGAGAACGACAAACGTCTGCGCCATGAAGCTAACGGTTCTAGCGGATCCCACTCGCCTCGCCGTTCTCGATTTCCTGCTAAAAGGCCCGGGGACGGTCAAGGAGATCAACACGGGTATTCGCATCGCACAAAACCTGCTGTCCCACCATCTCAAGGTATTGCGTGAAGCGGGTCTGGTCGTTGCCAGTCGAGAGGGGAAAGCTGTCAGATATGAGCTTGCACGCGGGGTTGAGACAGACTCGAGGGGAATCAATCTTGGTTGCTGCAGTCTTACATTCAGGAGTCGAGAATGAGTGAAAACCGGATGCCACGCCGAATTGCAGTGATGGGCGGCGCTTATGGAAATTTGTCCGCGTTGGAGGCATGCCTCGCTGATGCGCAAGCGATGCAGGCTGACACACGGGCGTTCCTCGGAGATTCGATCGGCTGTTGTGGTCACAGCAACGAAGTCGTCGCCATGATCCGGCGCGGATTCGATGTTTTCGTCGCGGGTAATCATGAACAGCAGGCGGTTGCGGGATCTACGAGTTGCGGATGCGGCTACAGTTCCGCTGATGACGAGAAGATCAGCTGCGAGGCATTTGAGATTGCAGTCGCTGCTCTGAGCGAGGAATCGCGCCAATGGCTGTCGACGTGGCCGAACCATACGATCGTGGAGTTGGATGGTGGATCGGTTCTTCTTTGCCATGGCAGTCCCGGGTACACCAGCGAGTTTCTCTACGAAGCGGAGTTGGACGATCTTCGTCTCGAGGCATGGCTGGATCATTTCGGCGTACAAGGGCTCGTCTGCACACACTCCGGCTTACCCTTTGTGCGAGTGCTCCGCAATGGGCGCTTTGCCGTCAACTGTGGCGTCGTCGGTAAGCCTGATCACGATGGCGATCCTGCGGTCCACTATGCGTTGATCGAGGTTTCCAAGGGCTCCGAACCGCAGATCGAGATTCGCCGTATCGAGTACGATCACGAGCGATGGGCGCAGACGATGGAAGCGGCCGCCATCGCGCCAATCTTCGTGGAGCCGATTCGAACTGGCGTATGGACAAGCGGGGTTGCGAGTCTGCCCTTCTCGGAAAGGTTTCGGTGGTTGCGCGGCTCGTCCGGACTGAGGCAGCCTACGCCGAATTGGAAGCCGGAGAATCTCAATTCGGATCTGTGGCGATACACGTTGAAGCACTTTCAGGATCTTGAACTGATGTCGGAAACGGAAGTGGCAGAGGCGCTCTCGCTGCTCGACCCCGGGTTTCCGTTCTTCGCCGCAATGCGCATGGCGGATAGCCTTCACGTGCACATCAAAGTTGACGATGTGAACGATCTGCCTGTCTCCCGCATCCTGGCGCTCGGGACCAGCCCTGAGAATGAACGCCCCGGATATGTAAAGTACCCATTTCCCGGCGGCATCAATCTGATCTTCTCCTCGATCCCTGTCGCCGAGGAAGATCAACTCGATGAACCGCGCGCCAATAAACCGTTTGTCGATCACTTTGGAATCGATCTTCGCCGTGAAACCGGAGTGGTACGCGCTTTGTACGAAGACACGCTCTCTTTGGCGCGGCGAGCCGGCTGGCCCTGCAAGTCTCAAGGCGGCGCTGGTCGTGCCGTGTTCTGTTGCCACTCTATGGTTGCGGAAAAGTACTGGGTGTATCCGCCGTCTGAAGGCTCGCGATGGACTCGGCCGCTAGAATTCGCTTACGGACCCCTGCAGATTAGCCAGGAGATGAACGGGTGCGATCTTCGCCCCATCGACCCCCGGCATCCTTCGGCAGCGCAGATTGCAGCTTGCGCTCCGGGCGCTCACTAATTCTCGTAGAAAAGGACCTTTCGAATGCCCAGTTACTACCTGTCCGAGGATCTTGCGCGATTTGGAGACATCGCGAAGACAAATCCGCAGTTGTTCGACCTGTTTCTCAAATGGTACTCGGCAACAATGGAGCCTGGAGCTCTCGACGGCAAAACAAAAAAGCTCATCGCCTACGCAGTCGCGAATGCCATTCAGGAGCCGTATTGCATCGATTCCTACGCGTCTGCGTGTACCGATGAGGGGACCACGCCGGAAGAACTGGCGGAGGCTCTGAACGTTGCTGCTGTCATTCGCGGTGGTGGAACAATCGCGCACTGGGCACAAAGCCTGAATACGATGTCGCGTAAGAAGTGAGCCAGCGCCGTCTCATCGTAATCGGGGCCGGCGCCGTTGGTATTGCTGCTGCGCTCGGTGGCGTACGGCGTGGATGGGCGGTAAGCGTTGTCGAGGCCGAGGAAGTAGGCGCCTCGTTTCGACGCTGGGGCGCTACCCGGTTCTTCTCGCCGCTCGGCATGAACCTTCCACCAGGCACTCGCGAAATCCTTGGTCGGCTACCACCAGACGAAGCAATCCTGACTGGCTCGGAGTTCGTCGATAGCGTGCTTCTTCCGCTCGCCCAGAGCGAACCTCTCAATCAACGGATCAGCATCGGACATCGTGTTTCGGCGGTAGGTCGTGTGGGGCTCACTCGCAGTGACATGCCGGGCCACCCTCTGCGGGCAGAACGCCCGTTTCGTGTTTTGGTGGACAGCGCGGATGGAGAGAAGCTGCTGGAGGCCGAGTATGTGATCGACGCTTCGGGCACGTACGGTCAGCCTCTCGCGCTCGGTCAGGGCGGTGTACCGGCGATCGGTGAACGTGCGCTGTCAGGCGCCCTGATACGAGATCTCGGCTCACTCCATGCCCGGCTGGATGAACTGCGAGGGAAACGCATTCTTCTGGTTGGTCACGGGCATTCAGCTGCCAATGCAATTGTTGTCCTCGCCAATGTCGCGGATCAATCATCAGGAACACCGGTGATCTGGGCGACGCGTTCGATGAACCAGCGGCCCTGCGTCGCAGTATTTCCCGATCCACTTCCCGAACGTGAGCGCATCGTCACTCAAGCAAATCAGCTCGCAGCTTGCCCACCGTCGTGGCTGAAGATCGAGCGTCGCGCTTCGGTGGAACGCCTACGTCGAGACAACAGAGGGCACTTGCGCGTGGCGCTCACCGGTGGTCGCGAAGTAACGGTCGATGAGGTCGTGGCCTTGACCGGTTACCGGCCCGATCTTGCTTTTCTATCGGAACTTGCGATTGAAGTATCCCCTGTAACGGAGGGTGCCGCGCGTCTGGCTCGTGCGCTATCGAATGTGACCGACTGTTTGTCGGTTCCGTCTCTGTCGCAGGAGGATCTGGGTTCAGGAGAACTCGGATTCCATCTAGCTGGAGCGAAGAGTTACGGCCGCGCCCGTACGTTTCTTCTGCAGAATGGCTACTCTCAAATCGAATCGATCCTGACCGCGTTGGAAAAATCTGGCGTGCTCGCGCTGGGATGATCGATCGGAAGATTGCGCTTCGTCACAGAAGATGCACGGGAAATCCAGGCATGTCCACCTGACTCTCATAACAAAGTCGCGCTGCCTCAATACGTTCCGCCACTTGGTGTGACCTCAAACCGTACTTAGCGGCAACGTGTTCGACTTCGACACCGGCCAGGACGTCCAAGTACATGATCGTCGTTAGCTCTGGGATCGACGCGATCAAACCCGCTGACGAGGGTTTGCGAATGGATTGTGATGTATATCCCGTAACGCTTGCCATATGACTCCCGAGGACGCCGGTGCCGGTTGGAACTGAATGAAGTTCCCTGCCCGCGCCATCAATCCATAGTGCGTAAAGATTTTGAAAAAACGATCATTAAGCCCGCGTGGTGTCCCGGCCTCAGTAAGGAATGTGTTGCAGCAGACCAATGCGTGAAAAGCGAAGCTCGTCTTTTCTTTAGATGGATATACCCATTGGTCGTTTGCGAGTTCGGCTGATTCAGCCCGCAATCATGGGGTTAGCTCGAACTCAAAAGAGGCCTCTGACGAAAGCTCTCTTCACGTGCTCTCAAGTCGAAAGAGACCCTAGTCATTAACAGGCGGACATTCTCTCGTAACGCTGTACGAGCTTCAATCCTGCCACTCGATCTTGTGGTAATCCACTCGCTCACCAAGTGGACGACTCCTGAATTCGCGCGCGAAACGCACGAAATTGCGCACCACCGCTTCGAAAATGATTTTGCCCTTCTCTGGGCTGGCTAATGTGGGATCACCGTTTACGCCTGACTTCGAAAAGCGCGTCCAATAATCCATCATCCGCACGGGACCCGGATCGGTCAGGTCGCTCCAGATGAAGTCCGAGGATGGTTGGTCCATCTCCTTACGAGCTTTCTCCATCTGTACGCGGTCAGCATCAAGGTAAAGGTAGACCGAGGTTTCGAGTTCGCAAGCGTGCGACATCCCCCCGCGCCCTGATTCACGCACTTCCCGGATCTCCTTCAGAGCCAGCGAGGGCCACAAGAACGGCGCGCACAACGCATCCGTCTCCAGAATCGTGCGCCGGGCGACGAGATCGAGGATCGGCATGTTCGAACCGTGACCGTCGGCAATGAGAATCCGCCGAAAGCCGTGATGCGCCACACTCTTCGTGACGTCGAGTACGTAGTCAAGCATGTGCTGGATCTGGATGTCGATCGTGCCAGGAAAATCCATGTGATGCGTCTCGTATCCAAATGGAATGATCGGCATCAGGAGAATGTCCCCTTCCGCCTGCTGCGCCGCCGCTTCGCAGATGCTCCAGATCAGGAAGTTGTCCACATCTAAAGGGAGGTGGGGACCGTGATCTTCCACGGAGCCTACCGGTAGAACGACCACTGGTTGGCGCTTCGCCGCCTGGCCCAGTTCGGGCCACGTGTGGTGCTGGTAGAGATAGGATTTGCGCGTCATAGAAGGCTTTTTCAGGTGGCAATCGATTTTCGCGGATCGATATATAGCCAGAGCACGGCGCCTAACAGGTACATCGCGGCAGCGGCATAGAATACTGCGTGGAACGACCCAAAGAGGCGTTCGAGGAGCGCCGCAGAAAGTGGCGCCAGCATACCAGAAAGGCTGGACGCGAAGTTGACAAATCCAGCCGCGGTTCCACCAAAGCGGCCACCCGCATCCGTTGTTGTCGCCCACAACACCGGGAGCGTGAGGTCATGCGCTCCGCTTGCCAAAGCGAGGAAGGCGATTGCAGCCTCTGCAGAGTGACCGTGGATCGCGGCCACATATCCGATCGCTCCGATCAGAAAACCACCCACGCCGACGGTGCGACGCCCGATCGTTACGCTTCCTGAGCGTCGCGTGATCCAGTCGGCTATCACACCACCCATGAGACAGCCGACGGCTCCGGCCGCAAGAGGCAAGGCAGCAAAGGCGCCCGATCTCTGAAGTGTCAGGCCGTGCTCGCGCATGAAATACGTTGGGAGCCACGTCACGAAGAACTGGAATCCGAATCCTGAAGCAAAGTAGCTGCAAAACAATGCCATCATCGTTGGATTAAGCAGCAGGCGTTTCCACGGAACGCTCTCCTTGCCTTCAGGCGGAGGAGAGGCGCCAACGCGAATGATCCTGAATTCCTCGGCGTTGACCGACGGTTGATCGGATGGATCATCGCGATACCAGGAGGCGCACACGACACACCAGATCAAACCGACTGCGCCGAACACGGCAAATGTATACCGCCACCCAATGACGAGCATCAATGCCACCGCAATTGGCGGAGCAAGGGCGCCTCCCGACCTCGCGCCCATCCACATAATGCCGTTGGCGCGGCTCCGCTCCTCCAGTGGAAACCACCTCGACAGCGCGCGAGACAGGGTCGGGAAGGCGCCCGCCTCAGCCGCGCCGAACACCGTACGTGTGATCAGCAGCGTAACGAGGCTGCGAGCCATACCGGTGAAGATGGTGAACAACGACCAACAGCCGACGATCCGTAGCAGCATCCTGCGCTGACCCCAGCGGTCACCGAGCCACGCCGTGGGTATCTCGAACACACCGTAGGCAACATAAAACACGGTGAAGACCCACGCAAACTGGATCTGCGAGAGCCCCAGGTCGGCTTGCATGACCGGCGCGGCTACGGAAATACAGACCCGATCCAGATAAGTTATGAACGCAGCGAAGTAGACAAAGAGAAGAACCTTATATCGAGTGCGCGTAGGACGCAACGCCGGTGCTGCAATCACAATGCGCCTTCTGTGGCAAGCATATCGAATGTCGCCTCGAACGCAGCCACAGTCAGCGTAACGTCTTCGGCTGTGTGCGCTGCCGAAGCAAATCCGCCTGGCCAGGCGGCTATGTCCACGCCGTGCAGCAGAAATCCAGCCCGGATCTTATTGACGAGTTCCAGCGGCATAGTGCCCTTTAGCTGCTTCCAAGGAACTTCACCAGAGTGGATGCTTTCGGGTGAGGCGTCGCCGCAATACAAGTGGAAATCAGAAAACTGCCCATATGCGCACCACCGCAATCCGCGCCGATGAATTGCGTTGTTGATTCCATCCCGAATCGCCGCTGCAGTCCGATTGGCACGGTCGATGGCATCACTCTGGCGGACTTGCTCAAGCGTCGCAATTCCCGCCGCTGCGGAGACGGGCACCGCATTATAGGTACCCTGATGGACCACAAGCGGAAACTGCAATCCCTGGTCGGTCTTGCGGTAATCGAGTACCCGCAGCACGTCCGCACGCCCGGCCAAGGCAGCGCCGGGATATCCCCCGCTAAGGATCTTGGCGAGCGTGGTCAGGTCTGGCATGACACTGTAGAACTGCTGGGCTCCTCCGGGCGAACAGCGGAACCCTGAGATCACTTCATCGAAGATCAAGAGCACGCCATATCGCGTGGTGAGTTCACGGAGGCGACGCAGTATTTCCACAGTGGTTGGGATCTGTCCGAATGTCGCTCCGGTGGGCTCGAGTATGAGTGCGGCGATATCGTTGCGGGTGGCCAACCAGCGCTCCACTTGCCCAATGTCGTTGGGCGCGGCGACCAGAGTGTCTTCAACGATACCTGGAATGATGCCAGGAGCGCCGCCCGGAGGGAAGCAGACATGATCGTGCCAGCCATGAAAATGACCGGCAAAGCGAACGACTTTGCTTTTGCCTGTGAACGCGCGCGACACACGCAACGCCAGATGCGTTGCCTCCGTTCCGGTAACCGTAAAGCGTACGGTCTCGGCGGACGGAACCAGTTGTTGAACGAGCTCGCACCAGTTGATTTCCAGCGCGTGACAGGCGCCGTAGTGGGCGCCGTTGCGGACTTGCGCGGTCACGGCATCGAGGACAGCGGGATGATTGTGGCCCAGAATCAGCGCGCCGTGGCCGCCGAGGTAGTCCACATATTCGTTTCCATCGACGTCCCACTTATGCGACCCCGCAGCCCGATCTACATAAATTGGATGCGGTTCCATGTACCGCCCGACGTGGGTAACACCGTCGGGCAGTGATCTCTTCGCCTTCTGATGGAGGGATCGGGAGCCTGGAGTCTTGTCCGTAAAGGCGCGGAGGATGATCGATTCGGTGGTTGTAGCGATCGGCGTACCCACGCGACGTATCGTATCGCAGTTCGACGGTCCGGCTGTTTAAGGATTTCCGCCGATAATCGGCACATGGATAACGGTCACTTCGTTCATGCTCAAACCGAGCCGAAGTTCCGTGGTAATGCTCTGAGGCGTGGTGGCGGTCACACCTCTTGCTCCGAGAGATTCGGCTAGCTTAGCAAACGCGATTGAACCAAGCGCGCTTCCTATTGGTTTGCCGAACTCTTTAACATGACCGGTCCGGGTGATACCCCATCCTTCATCGTCGGCAACGATGGCCACAAAAGAAAGCTTTTGCCTGACTGCACACTCGAGGTCTGCAACGTTGAAAGTAAATGCGCCATCACCCGACAAGAGAATCGTCGGTCTATCGGGAAACGCGAGCCGCGCTCCCATTGCTCCGCCGATGCCCCACCCAACAACGCCGCTGCGGCCGCAGGTGAGCCAGTGGCCCGGGTAACGATCGCAAAGCAGTTGGTGAGCCCATTGGCCTATGCTCCCTCCGTCAATCAACAGCACTGTGTCGTCAGAAAGCACGGCTCTCAGGGCGGAGATGATGTGGATGGCGTGCAAGCCGCGGCGAGCCTGCTGAGCGCCACGCTCAGCAACGGCTGCACGGAAACTGGCGAGTTGATCGATGGCCGAGTTGCACCAGTCCGCATGGACTTTGCCACCTTTTGTCTCGTATGCATCATCTAAACCGTCCCACCCGGTTTCTATTGCCAGCACCCGGGCATCCTCACGAATACTGCCGGGCTGCAAGAATCGCACTCTGTAATCTGGTTGTGCGCCAGCCAGAAGGATGCAGTCCGCTTTGGCCAGTAGTTCCGGCCCTCCCGTCGCTGCGCCGATAACGCCCATGAACGTTCGGATCGGGTGCGCTATGCATCCTCTATCCCATATCGGCGCTGCAACGGGGACTGCAAACTTCTCACTGAAACGCGCAAGCGCCTCACCCTCTTTGGCATACCAGACACCACTGCCGGCGATTATGAGCGGCGCATTCGAATTCGAAATCGCCGCCGCAATGGGACCAGGGTCGGAAATCTGGCGCGGCAACCGGGTCCTCGTACACCGTACCATCATGCTGGGCTGTATCTCGGTCCGCTGTATGTCCATCGGAAAAGTCAGATGCACAGGGCCAGGCGGTGGCCCAATGGACCGCCGAAGTGCGGATTCCAATAATTCGACAGCCCTCTCAGGGTGATCGATATTACTCGCAAACGTTGTGACAGACTTGGCAATGGCTACCTGGTCTATGTCTTGAAAGTGCCCCAAGCCTGCCGTCCGCATCGCGCTTGAACCGCTGATCAGCAGCATAGGCGAGCCATCGAACCATGCATTGACGACACCACTTAGAGCGTTGACATGAGCAATGCCACTTGAGGCTGCGCACACACCGGGACGCCCTGTCAGTTTCCCGTACGCGTCGGCGATGTAACTTGCGGTTTGTTCGTTTCGGGTATCAATCAACCTGATACGCGAACGGTCCGCCGCTGCGAACAATGGGTCAAGGCCGTGACCACACAGAGTGGCTATCCATTCGATGCCGTTGTTGGACAAGGCTAGGACGAACACTTCTACGGATGTCATCGCCAACTTATCGGAGCGACTTTACCATCGAGTGCGAGTCGCAGCACGACGATTCCGTCCCATTTTGAACTTCTCGCGTTTGATCTGTCCCGCCGGGGCGCCATATCGAACAGAGAAAATTACACCATCCGTTGTCATGCTCCGTAGAGTCAAATATTCATGCTCGGCAGGGCGCCGGAGCGAATTGATTATGATCGTAAGACTTCCATGTCGATCCTCACAACGCGGCGCGAATTCATGGCGTGCAGCGCCGCCACGCTCACTCCTGCTTGGGGTGCAACGCCCGCTTCGCGACAGGCCACCGGCGTAAAAATCGGTGAAGTCACTCCTTCATCGGTCCAGTTCTGGACGCGTCGTACGAAAGGTTCTACACGGCATGCCAGTGGCGTGAAATCCGCGCCGGGCCTGAAGGCTGCAGCATTGCCGTTGGGGACTGATCCCTCAACACTCGAAGGATCCTGTCCCGGTGAGCCGGGTGAATTGCGGGTAAAGCTGCTCACCTCTGCAGGCAAGCCGATATCCTCCACCAATTGGGCAGAAGCCCGAGCCGACACGGACTTCACTGCGCAATTCGCGGTCAGCGAACTCAAGCCCGGCGCCGCATACCGCTATACGGTGGAGACTCGCAACAGCAGCAAGATCGATGGGACATTCGCTGGGGTCTTCCGAACGGCTCCTGCCGCGGACGCCCTTGTTCCCGTCAGTGTCGCAATGTTGAGTTGCCAGAAGTACTCGGAGCACGACCATGAGCGAGGATTTCTGCTCTACGATTCTATAGCCAAGGCAGCGCCACACTTCCTGTTGTCCGTCGGCGACAACGTCTACTACGATTCAGACGACCCGAAGGTCAACCACGTCTCCATCGCTCGCCATCACTGGCATCGCATGTATTCACAGCCTGCTCTCGTCGAATGCCTGCGCCAGGTACCCGGTTATTGGCTGAAAGATGACCACGACTGCTATTCCGACGACTGTTGGCCCGGCTTTGTGAACGAGACTATGACACCTTTCACGTTCGACGAAGGATTGAAGCTCTTCCCCGAACAGGCGCCCATGGGAGCTCTGCCGTACCGACGTTTTCGTTGGGGCAGCGGCCTTGAAATCTTCCTGCTCGAGGGACGCGACTTCCGCTCCTCAAATCGAGATGCTGACGGAGTCGGTAAGTCGCTCTGGGGCGCCGCGCAAAAACAATGGCTGCTCGATGGCTTGAATCACAGCGAGTCGCGCTGGAAACTCATTGTCAGTCCCGGCCCCTTGATCGGTCCCGACCGCAAGAACAAGCACGATAACCATTCGAACGATGCCTTTGAAACGGAGGGCCGTGAGTTCCGTCGATGGCTTGCCGCAAACTCCCGCGTGGCCGACACGGTCTGGGTCAATGGTGATCGGCATTGGCAGTATCATTCCGTGGATCCCGAAACTGGCGTGAATGAATTCTGTTGTGGCGCCGCGAGCGATTCGCACGCCTCCGGCACGCCGGGCGAAGATTCGCGGCTGCACCGGTTCCATCGTGTGAAAGGTGGCTTCCTGAGCATTCAGGTGCACGTCAACGGCGCCAAGTCAGAGTTGGTACTCGAACATCGCGACACTGCTGGCGCCCGCGTGTACGGTCACACGTTCGTCTGAAGTTATCCGAAGACTGCTGTCTGGCGATTGAACGCCATATCACACAGCCATTCGCTTCGAAATCCGAAGACAAAACTTCCGACGACGCTTAGCCGAGTTCGGCAACTCCCTGTATACGGTGACCGCCGGATTCGATGACCCAAAGACCGACTTCGCGTGCTCACCTAAGTGAACGCTTTGCAGTTTGTAACCGCGATCCAGTGGACAACAACAGCAGCCGTTATTGGCTGGAAGCGATTTCGCCACAGTGAAACGACTCGCAATCGAAACTTTCTATCTTTCCGCCGCGGGGAAACAGGGCCTCGGCTACATAGGCGACCGAGTTATCGCTCGTTTCCCCGCTGCATGGGCCGCAAACACCAAGTTTAGGGCAAGGCTCCCTGGTCGTCGTCCTCGTCGCTATCTCCGCACTGATCAGGGCGAGCGCATCGAAGATGGTTCTGTTTGATGTAGCGCGCCACGTTTGCACCCAAGACCTCGGCCGACTCCTGATCAAAACGATAATGAATTCCGGAGTAGATGCGTGCATCAGCGTGGTCGTCAGTGAGCTGGCGGATCTTCGTGTACTGGAGCACGACACTGGGAAGCGCCGGATTGGTCAGCGTAATGGTATGCCGATTCCCACCGAAAAACCGCTCAACGATATAGCTTCCGGCGTTGCTCAGGCCTCCGAAACCGGATGGATAGGCGGGATACGGAGGAGTGGGGATGAAGGTCGAGAATCCGGGATCGCCCTCCGTGTTTGGATTCGGATCCATGTTCCCTGCGCGAATCGCGGTGACCGGCCGCCACAGATGATAGTGATACTTGGCTTCGAAAACAGCGATCCCGGCATCGGCGATGGCCATGTTTAACAGAGCGAACATTCGCGCGTTCTCAGACAGCGACAGGCCGTGCGCTTGGCTCAATTGCACGGCGACGGAGTTCCATAAATTAGTGGGACTGGTCATCGCGGCGAATCGCGCGACGTCGGCGCGATCCTGCGGCCGATCCGTGCTGAACGTTGAGCCGACCGACTTTACCTCGTCATAGTGTCTTTTGTATTCGTTGCTGGTGAGCGGGGGCGGAGCCTTTGGGCGGAACTGATCCGGGCGCGTCAAGCCAAACGGTGTCATCTTGCCCCAATGAAGGAATGTGGCTGCCTGGAAAGCGGGAGGCGTCGGCTGCCAGAAACCTATACCAGACATTGGCGTGTACGCCATTACTGTTGCCGAGCCGTCGTTTGCGCGCCTGGTGATCATTGCCGTGGCTGCGGCTCGTCCAACGTTAACGCCGTTCGTTTTCGCGGGGCCGTCGGGGATCTTGCCGAGACTCGCCACGAGATCCGTATCGAGGTTCGCTGCGCTGTTTTGGAAGTAGTGCCGGAGCACGTGGTGCGCCGCGGCGGCGGCAGCCGCTTCCGGCGAGGCTCCGGCCGGCGCGGTGATACCGGTCAGGTAAGGCTTGTAATCCTGGGTGATGGCGTTCACGGCGTCAAATATCGCCAAGTGTGTGATCGCCCCATAACGTGACTGGGCCTGCCCAGTCTCAGCGTTAATCAGGGCCCGCATGATCGCGTTCCAGTCTGTTATGGCGTCGGCGAAGGCTGCACCGGTCATCAGCACAGCAATGAGAAACATTTTCATTTTCGGCCTCCCTCGCCTGCTTCAGCAGGTGAGAAGGAATCGTATACGGGCAAGGCGACTACCTCAATAGCGACAGCTAAGAAATGTTTGCAACGAGCTAACTCATACGAAATGTAATGGGATCGCGGCGCAGGATACGCAGATGACCCAGACCGGCAAACAGGGCAATCGTATGGGGAATTACGCGTTCGCTGTGGTAGAATCTCGCGGACGAGGGTATGTTGAGTGGCGCAGTATCCCGCTAACCCGTCCAAGGTCGTCCGGTTCGGGGTCTTCGAAGTAGATCTCGCGAATGCGGAACTGCGGAAGAACGGGCTGCGCATCCGAATCCAGGAACAGCCATTTCAGGTCCTCTCGATTCTTCTTGAACACCCCGGTGAGGTAGTGAGCCGCGAGGAACTGGTGCGGCGCATCTGGCGGGATGGGACCTTCGTCGATTTCGAGCGAGGCCTCAATGCGGCAGTGACACGATTGCGTCAGACGCTGTCGGATTCGGCGGATAATCCCAGATATGTGGAGACGGTGGCCCGGCAGGGTTACCGCTTCTCAATGCCGATCGCGCCTAGGGCCGCCACGAATGGTGACGCCCCAGCGGCGGCGCCGGCCGAATCCGATGCAGCGACTGGCGGTAATGCAATTCCCTCGACCGGCGCGATTCCAAGCAGGTGGCGCCTGCGGAAGATTGTTTTCTCCGGCGCGTTGCTCGGACTGATTGCCCTGAGTGTATTGGTCGTATTATCGAGCAGAACTCCAAAATCGGGGGTCGGTTACACGCAGCTCACAGACTTTACAGACTCAGCAATTGCGCCTACGCTTTCGCCGGACGGCCGCACTGTTGCATTTATTCGCGGGGCGGATTGGTTTCTGAGCCGCGACCAGATCTGGTTGAAATCGCTGCCGGACGGGGAACCGGTTCAGCTCACCTATGATCCACGACTGAAATTCGCCCCGGCCTTCTCACCCGATGGCTCGCAAGTAGCTTACTCGGTCGTTGAACCTTCGAGAACCGCATGGGATACCGTTTCGGTCCCGGCGCGTGGCGGCGAACCGCGCATCCTGATGGCGAATGCGGAGGGACTTACGTGGATCGGCAAAGGCCAGCTTCTGTTCTCGGAGATCCGGCGCGGGATCCATATGGCTGTGGTGACAGCCAAGGAGAACCGCTCGGCCGCACGCGATGTGTACGTTCCGGAGCACGAGCGCGCGATGGCGCACTTCTCATCTATTTCACCGGATCAGAAATCGGTGCTGATCATTGAAATGGATCACACGACAGCTTGGCAACCCTGCCGACTGGTTCCCTTCGATGGCAGCTCACGGGGCCGGCAGGTCGGTCCACCCGGGCGATGCACTTCGGCGGGCTGGTCGCCGGATGGGAATTGGATGTACTTCACCGTCGCCACGCAAGAGGGACAGCATCTGTGGCATCAGCGTTTCCCAGCCGGCAAGTCCGAGCGGATTACGCTCGGCCCTACCGAAGCCCAAGGTGTCGCGATGGCTACGGACGGCCGGTCGGTTATTACTTCTTTGGGCATGCAGCAGAGCGCGATCTGGATTCACGACGCGCAAGGCGACCGGCAGATCTCCTCGGTAGGTAACGCGTTCCAGCCGAGGATCTCTGCAGATGGGAATCGCGTGTTTCATCTACTTCGCCGCAGCGCTCCGGAATCGACAAACGATCTGTGGGCAGTTGATCTCCGCACCGGACGCAGCGACCGGCTGGTCTGGGATTTTCAGATCACGAGCTACGACATTTCGGACAGCGGATCTGCGGCATTGCTGGCTGTCAAACCAACGCATGGGAAGTCACAGATCTGGCTGGCCGCGCTGGATCGACGGTTTCCACCACTTCTGATCGCTTCGGACGGAGAAGATAGTCCGTATTTCGGTCCGAACGGTCAGATCTTGTTTACGTTATCTGATGGAAGGGCGAACTACCTTTTCCGAATGAACCAGGATGGTTCCGATCGTTCGAAGCTAGTGCTGCATCCCATCCTTAATGTGATGAGCGTTTCCCCAGACCGGCTTTGGGTGGCAGCGCTCGTCGCGGTGAATGACGAGCAGGCCAGATTTGCCGAGATCGCCATTCCGGTCCAAGGGGGAACCGCTAAACGAATCTGTTCGGGATTCTGCGTGGCGCGTTGGGCTCCTGATGGAAAGTTTTTCTACGTGACCGTGGACCCCGGTACGCCTTCGCATCCCGGCAATACCGTGGCAATTCCGATCCCGGCGGGAAGCATGTTGCCGGAACTGCCATCGACCGGCATCCGTTCGCTGGACGAGGGGCTTGTCCTTTCGGGAAAGCCTGTAATCGCGCAGTCCGAGTTGGCGCCCGGAATGAATCCGTCTCTGTACGCTTACGTCAAGACGGCAATGCATCGCAATCTTTTTCGCGTTCCGATTCCCTAGATCGGGTTTGCGCACCTCCCCAAAATGGCAGGTCGTACCTGCCCGATCTCCCGATGTGGCGTCTGCCTGTTCAGGCGCATTCTGAGAACAGGAGTACTCATGAACAGCCTTCACGAACTGTCAGAAACCCTGGCATCGATTACAGACGCAGCGTCGAAGTATGTCGTCGCCGTGCGGAGCGGCGCGCGATTCGGAGCGAGCGGCGTCGTGTGGCAAGAGGGTGTCGCCGTTACGACTCTCAGCACATTACGAGGCGAGGAGAATCCCCGACTCACTCTTCCCGGAAACAACGACGTGGCTGCGACTGTCGCGGGCCACGATCCAGGCACAGATGTCGCGGTGCTTCGATTCGAAGGCGAATCGGGGACGCGAGAAGAGTTCGCAACAGACCCGAAGCCCGGTCAGTTGGCGCTCGCGGTCGGCCGGTCCGAGAACACGGGGCCGAACGTTGCGCTCGGCTTGGTGAGCGCGATCGGCAAGCCATGGGAGACGTGGCAAGGCGGGAAGCTTGACCGCTATATTCGACTCGACATTAATCTGTATGCCGGAGGATCCGGCACGGCCGTTGTGGATACGCAGGGCAAACTCATCGGCATCGGTAGCGGTGTGCTCTCGAGAATCGCGCCGCTTGCAATCCCGTCGAGTACTGTGGATCGCGTCGTGCGTGAGCTGCTGTTGCGCGGCAGGGTGTCGCGAGCGTGGCTCGGAGTCGCTGTGCAGACTGTCGTGATTCCATCGACGCTTGCAGAAGCTGCAAACTCACCTTCACACGGGCTCATCGTACTTTCGGCCGATCCAGAGACTCCAGCCGGCAAGGCGGGCATTTTTGTGGGTGACATACTGCTGAACATCGGCGGCACAGCAGTTAGCGATCCGATGGACCTTCGCGTTGCTTTGGCAAGCCATGCCGCGGGTGAGAACGTGGCGGTGTCGCTGGTACGCGGCGGGGAACCGAAGCAGATTGAGGTCACCCTCGGCGAACGAGCTGCGAGGTCGAGGTGAGCATGGCTGCCGCGGCGTTTGAACCGGCCTTGGGGAGAGTTACAGAAGAGCTACGCCGGTCCACGATTCAGGTTCTCGATGGAAACGAAACGGGGTTGGGATCAGGAGTGGTACTCTCTCGCGGTAGGGCGGTAACAAACGCGCATGTTGTGCGAGGCGCGACCGAAGCTCGGGTTCGCTTGTGGAGTGGAAAGATTGCGCGGGCATCGATTGACCGAATGGATCTGCGGCGCGATCTTGCACTCCTGGGCTTGCCTGAAGACGACGGCGCTTACGCTGTTTTACGCGACTCGCATTCCGTGCGGGCGGGCGAGTTGGCGGTGGCAGTAGGAAGCCCGTTGGGATTCCTCGGAGCTGTCAGCATTGGCGTTGTGCGGGGTCTCGGCCGCGTTCGTGGTCTGGGCCGGCGCGACTGGATACAAGCCGATGTGCGTCTGGCGCCTGGGAATTCGGGGGGTCCACTGGCGGATGTCCACGGTCGCGTGACCGGCATCAACACAATGATGTCGAATGGTATTGGGTTGGCTGTTCCGGCGGATACGGTGCAGCAATTCCTGAACTCGAAAGCCCCATTTCGTCTTGGTGTGACCGTCCGCCCGGTCGCATTGCCGAGCGGGATGCGAGGAGTCATCCTACTCGAACTCGAACGAGGTGGCGCTGCGGAACGCGCTTCGCTTGTTGCCGGTGACGTTCTGATTGGTGTCGATAATATGTCGGTCTCGTCTGTGGATGATCTAGCCGATGCTCTCGCGCTCGCGGGAAATGCGGTCCATCTTCGCTTTATCCGTGGCGGTCAGAGCCAGATTCGGCAGACGACCGGGGTCGCCGCGTGATCCGGGTTGCCATCGTCGGACCGGATGGCATGTTGCGGCGTGGTTTGGAATCCCTGGCGCGGGGGCATCCGGAGTTTCAATTGGGCGTCGTCGTGGACTCGCTCGAAGACATTCCGGCCCAGAGCAGCGATGTTATTGTTGCACTCGGAAACGGGCTGGATCCTGTCGCAACCATCGCTCCTGTTGTGCTGGTATGTCCAAGCGTCGATGCCGCTCAGCTTCGCATGGCGTGGCGATCGGGTTTTCGCGCCGTATTGCCACATGACTCGTCATCAAGCCAACTCATCGCCGCAATTGAAGGCGTCGCGGCCGGTCTGATCGCATTTCGAGCGCAGGACGTGGAAGAGTTTCCTGTCGAGGCGCGGACGACGGCGCCAGTCACCTTGAGCGCCCGAGAGATTGAGGTTCTGAGACTTGTAGCTGATGGCCTGGGGAACAAGGAAATCAGTTTCCGGTTGGGCATCTCGGAACATACGGTCAAGTTCCACGTGAACTCTATTCTGACTCGCATGAACGCGGCAACACGCGCGGAAGCTGTCGCGATTGGAATGCGGCAAGGCCTTATTTTGCTGTAGGCGACTCGCGCATAATTGCTCTGCTGTTGGGCTGTGAATCCCCGATATAACTAGGAGGCACATGGTCAAATACCTTCTCCTGACGGCCTACCAAACCGGCGAGGTGTATAAAGGTCGGGCGAATAAGCTGGCGGGATCGACGATATGCGCTATCAGTGATAACGTGGATTCCACACCGAACTGCTGGAGGTAGACCTTGCCTGTCGCACGCATGCCGTATCGCCGCGCGTTCTTCGGAAGCGTGGGAGCAACTTTGCTGCTGTGGCTAGTTTCACTGCCGCTTTCTGCTCAAAGCATTTATAGCCTGGTGACGGACTGGCCGCTACCGGCGCGCACCGCCGCCGGAACATCAACGTCCTGGAATCTCATTCAAGTTCCCGGTGTTGCTGTTGACTCGCGCGGCCACGTCCTGGTTTTGCATCGCGGCGCACATCCCGTTCTTGATTTTGATACCGCAGGCAAGTTTGTCCACTCATGGGGCGATGGGATGTTCAGTGAAGGGAAGGTCGCTGCCGTAGCGTCAGGCGACCGTGCTCTCGGCGCATCCGGCTACTCCGCCGTCTACGGTCCCGCAGGATGCGACTCCTGCGGCGTGCATTCGATCCGTGTCGATCCCAATGGCAACATCTGGATCGTGGATGCTACTGGCCACGTGATCTACAAGAGGGGTCCCAAAGGCAAGGTACTTCTTCAACTCGGTCGAAGAGGCGAGCCAGGTATCAGTCCCAACAACTTCCACCTGCCGACTGACGTCGCGTTCGCATCCAATGGCGATGTGTACGTAAGCGATGGTTATGGCAACCCTCGCGTTGTGAAATATTCGCGCGACGGAAAGTATCTTCTGCAGTGGGGCAAACGGGGCGACGGTCCCGGCGAGTTCCAACTGCCTCACAACATCGTTGCCGATGCCCGTGACCGGGTCTACGTTACAGATCGCGATAACCGCCGGGTACGAAGTCTTCGATGCGAAAGGCAAGTTTCTGACCGAGTGGCGCGATACGGGTGGCGTTTCGGCTCTTGCAATCCAAGACGATCAGCATATCTGGACCGGTGGCGTCCTTCGGAACCTGGACGGGAAGCCCGTCGCCAGATTGTCGCCTGAAGTCCCAACGGCCCACGGCATCGCGATCGGCAAATCAGGGGAAATTTACGTCGCGCAATTGAACGGCGCGATCCAGAAGTTCGTTCGAAAATGAGATAGCGTCACCTTGGGCGGGATCACGCTGCACGGGTGCATGAGTGTTTTTGCCTCACGGCCATCGAAAGACGCACTATGCTCCGGGAGGCTTCGGGCGGGGCCATTGTCCGGCGGGGCTCGGAGCGGTCGGCTTTCCCTGCGTCTCAGCCCAGGCTTTCAGGACCGGCTCGGGAAACGATGGGAGCAGTCGCTCGATACGGCTGCTAATCTCAGCCACAATCTTCGGATTCTCGGCTGCGACGTCGTAGCTTTCATCAGGATCTAGATTGAGATTGTAGAGCTCGACGGGTCGGAGCGGAAGGTTCTGTCTGCCGCCCTGCGGCGCTGCGGAATAGACGGCCGAAGTGTAGCGTGCGACATGGAGCTTCCAGTTCTTCCATCGAGCGCACTGCAGATGCAACCCGTCGAAGTAAAGCAGCGCTTCCCGGTCGAGGGATGGCGCCTTGCCCGATAACATCGGCCATATATCGATTCCGTCGAGTGGCATTGAGGGCAGTTTCGCACCGGTCAGTCCGGCGATCGTGGGAAGCATGTCCATCGTTGAGCCGATGCCGTCGACAACGCGACCCTTCGGAATACGGCCGGGCAAACGCGCCAACAGCGGCACACGTACACCGCCTTCGAGCGTCGAACCCTTGCGGCCGCGCAGTTTGCCGGGACTGCCCTGATACCACGGTCCGTTGTCGGATGAGAACAACACCAGTAGTGTGATTCTCCACGCCATTTCGCTTCAGGGCAGCGATCACTTCCCCGACGCTCCAGTCGAGTTCTTCGATCACATCGCCATAGAGACCATGCGGCGATTTGCCGCGAAATCCCTCTCGACGCAAACAACGGGATGTGGGGCATACTGTGCGGCATGTACAGGAAGAACGGCCCTCTTTTTGCCGAATCGATGAACCTCACCGCCTCTTCTGTATAACGCCTGGTTAGCGTGGTTTGTGTCGCTTCGGCTTCAACCATGTCGTCGTTGCGCAACAACACGGGCGGTTTCATGTCATTGCTGTAGGGAATACCGAAGTAGGAATCGAACCCGCGCTTCATCGGCAAGTAGTCGGGCTTGTGACCGAGGTGCCACTTGCCGACGCACATAGTTCGATAGCCCAGCGGCTTCAGCATAGCGGCGATGGTGGTGTTCGACGCAGGCAGGCCTTCGTTGTCATCGGGGAACAGCACACGAGGCACGTTGACGCGCGTCGGATACCGTCCCGTCAACAGCGCTGCGCGCGAAGGCGAACAAACCGGATTGGCGGAATAAAAGTTCGTAAGAACGCATGCCGTCCCGCGCAAGGCCGTCGAGATTCGGGGTGCGCATCGTCGAGCGTAACATCCGAGGTCGCCCCAATCCAGATCGTCTGCATAAATGAGAACGATGTTCAGGGGTTTTGCTTCAGCGGCCATCGACGAGAAGGCTGCGCCCGCCGTAGCGGCGAGGAACTGGCGGCGTTGCATGAACGGCATATATCAATGCGGACACACTGCATCTCACGGCTTCTTAACGTCGCTGGTTTGGTAGGGTCAGGGTCAATGTGTTCAGATGAGGAATCCGTTTATAAGATGACATTACCCGCGTGGAGTGGTGTCAGGGCTTCGCAGTGAATCAAGATCCGTCCGGACCTCAATCTTGCGCGGGTCAGATCGTCCTCCCAAACATAGATTTTTCGTGGAGTTTGTACAAGAACCGTGAAACGTAGTAGGCTCTACGCGAGGAGTTCTGATACGTCAGAAAATGGAAGGACGATGAAGATTACCTTTTACCTACTCAGCGTTGTTACGGTGTTCGCGCAGGCGCAGCAACAGCAGCAGCAAAAGGCGCCGATGACATTCTTCGTCACCAGTGCTGGCATGGGCAGTGGCGCCAATCTTGGCGGCCTCGCCGGAGCGGATGCGCATTGTCAAAAGCTCGCGCAGGCCGCAGGGGGCGGCGACCGTACCTGGAGAGCTTATCTCAGCACCTCAGCGAGTGAAGGCAAGCCCGCAGTGAATGCACGGGACCGAATCGGCAAAGGGCCATGGCACAACGCCCGCGGGACTATGGTCGCGCGTGATCTCGAACACCTGCATGGCGACACGTTGGAATTGGCGCGTTTGGGAAATCTGATTACAAAAAACAACGCTGTGAATGAAAAGGGCGAGTTGGTGAACGGCGTCGGCGACAAGCCCAATATGCATGACGTTCTCACAGGGACGCAGCCGGACGGCAGGGCCTATACAGACGGCACCGACCACACTTGCAAGAACTGGACGAGCAACGGTGAGGGAACGGCGCAACTCGGACATCACGACCGAAACGGAGGCGGCATCTCGTGGAACTCGGTTCACCCCTCGCGTGGTTGCAGCCAGGAAAATCTCGTGAGCACAGGCGGATCTGGGTTGTTTTATTGCTTCGCCGTGCCCGGTAACTGAGCAACTGACGAAATCACCGCAGCAAAATCACGCGGTTCTGCGGTTTCACGAGGTCCCGCATAGCTCAATCTCTGGTCTGAGCTGCCGCGTGCCGTTCCGGACTCCCAACACGTCGCAGCAAGTTCGTCCAAAAACAACCAACCTTTAAACCAACCGTGAACTGGCGAGTCGGCATTAACGCCGAGCGCAACGAATGAACCGGTTTTGATACGCTTTAAGGTAATTGGTCGGGATGGTGGTCGCCGTAGGACTCGAACCTACGACCTCCTGCGTGTGAAGAAGCCGAGCTATCTCCAAATTTTCTACTTGCTCCTAGTGATTTCAATAACTTGGGGCGTCTGCTTTCGCTCAGTAGACAACCGCTGACGGCTCAATACGAGCTGTTTTGATACGGTTCTGATACGGCACTGATCGGGACGTGTTGACCAACGCTTCTCGCTCGATGCGTGCACTGCGAGAGCTGCGTCTGCCTTCAGAGAAGTTGCAGGGAGCAGCCAGTGAAGATTGGAGTACCTTTCAATCCATACAGAGTCTTTCAAGGAGCCTTCGCTCCATTCTGGCTATTGGAGCATCGCGGTCTCGGCGCTGGCGCCAAGCTTTGCTATATCCGTTTGCTTGGATTCGCCGGTAGGGACGGCCGCTGCTACCCATCCGTCGAGACCTTGGGAAATAGCCTCGGCGTCTCTGATCGTCAAGCTCGAGATTACGTTAAGGAGTTGGAGAGGGCTGGGCTAATCGTCATTGAACAGCGTGGTTTGCGAAAGACGAATGTCTATCTGTTTGTCTGGACGGCGGAACTGGAGCGACTGATCAATTCGGTTCCTGAGACCCCACACGAGCCGGACGATGAGAATGGGCCGATCTCTCGGAACACGCAACCTGACCGGAACAGTTCTTCCGTTCCAGACCGGAACAGCACTTCCGCTCCTGACCGGAACAGTTGTTCCGCTCAAGACCGGAACACGTCTTCCGGTCCCATAGGAATAAATTCACTAGGAATCGGTTCACTGGAATCATCGTCCTCTTCGGCCGCTGGAGAAGCGACGCCTGCGACGCCGAAGAGGAAGACGACGAAGTTGCGTGGTCCCTCGATTCTCCCAGAGCTAGCTACAACTGGACGAGAGGAGTATTGCCGCAAAGCAAAAATCATCTTGAGTTGGGCGAGAGTGCGCGGAATACAGCGACTCCGATCCAATAGGATTATTGGCCTTCCCGAGGATGATTTACTGCAGCGGTGGGCTGCCATCCTCGACCGCGCAGGGATACAGGACAAGGACGTCATTGTCGCCGTGCTGGATGCCGCCCGCGATGCGGCAGACCGAGCCGGTGACTGGAGGAACTGGTCTTTCCTAACACTCCAGATCCAGTTCGCGGCAGAGCGGACTCATATCCGCCAACCAGCCTCCGTCACCGCTTGTGGTCCATCAGGAGTCGAGATGAAGGAAGATCAGACCTGTGTCTGGGCACAGGTCAAGAACAAGATTCGAACTCAGGTTGGCGAAATCCCATTCATGAACTGGTTTCACCGCACACTGCAAACTGACTGTCGGGATGCTGAAATCACCATTGTCGTACCGGACGAGTTGACTCGAACGTTCCTTGAGAACGAGTATCGTGAGCTGATCGGCAGTGCGGTCGCAGGTTTCGGCATACAGACCGTTCTGTTTGTCCTCAAGGATTCGGTTCAGTAGAGAGCACGGCCATACGTGACATCAGACTCGAGCAGGTGGAGATCGTGAAGCCCCCTGCGACGGCATTAGGCAAGCTGGCTATTGGACGATGCCTATGTCGTTTTGCGCGTCCTCTGGCAGACCTGTGGAGACCTGGTCGTGTCGAAACGGACGATCAAACAGCGGAGCGGTCCCGACTGTTTTACAGAATCGTAGCCAAGCTACCCAGACCTTGTGGACTGCCAGTGCGGCGGTTCCCGAAAGACCAGTGCTCTATGCGTGTCGAATGGACATTCGTTCTCCAAGGTGACCGGCCGTCGCGAATCGGGTGTACCGTTCGGTCAAGACCGGCTGGTGCCCGCGCGATGCTCGATAAGTGGCTTAGCGTTATTCGCGCGATCTTTACCGAGCGCCCGGCGCGCGTTGCTGCGGACATTCAGCATATCCGCATCGGAAATGCGAACTCTATTCTGTTACGTTCCAATCTGCCACTGTCGAATCGGGTCCGCAACATAGGACAGAACTCTCGGATGAACTGGCTGCGTCGAGCACGTCGGTGCCGCGCCATGATCGACGTCTGACCGTCATCCGCACGGATGTCCGGCTGATTTCCTCACCGGTAGGCGAAATTCTCCAGATCAGGAACGCGACGGGCAGCCCATGAAAATTGGTGCTACCCCGACCTCTATGATTGCGCTGTTGGCGTAGGCACTTCAAACCACGAATCGACTGACATCAAGAGCTGAGCAGGTCAATTTTTCGAAGTATAGGTGTCCGGATGAGGAATTCCCAACGGCCTGTGTTCGAACGCACCCTGCGCTCGAACACTTCCTTGCGTACCGGACGCGACCGAACTCCTAATTTTTCTTGACTAAGAAGCAGTTCTAGTCGAAGATGATACGCCAAAGTTTTACTTTGAAGGACGTGCATGTAACGCACTTCACACTTAGGCCTAGCGATTATTGTCCCGCTATTGTTCGTGAACGGGTGCAAGAAAGTAATCGTCGTTCAAGTTCCCTCCAACCTCTCCAGTTCACGCGAACGTCTGGGGCCCGTGGATCATTCCGCAGTTCCCAAAGTGAAAATCGATTCGTTCTAGGTTGAGCCCTCCGTTATAGAGCCGGGGCAAGCGCCATCTTGCGATGGAAAGTCGAGGGCGCACGCGAAGTGCTGATATCACCGGTTGTCGGGCAGGTGCCGGCGCAGGGATCGCGCAGGATCTCCCCGACACGGTCCGGTGTTTACACCTTAGTCGCCTCTGCGTCCGACGAGACGGCAGCGCTTCACGTAATGATTACGATGGCCGGACCGGTACCGCGTCCGAGCGACCAGCGTTCCTTGTCTAACAAGTTGGATTCTGACAGTCTGGCATCTCAGATTCCAGACGTTTACTTTGACTTCAACCGTTCGGAGTGCGATCAGAAACATTGGACACGCTTAACCAGAACGCTTGTGTCTTGACTGACTTACTTGCCGGTTTTTTCTCAGTTGGATGTTCTGATCGAGGGCCACACAGACGATTTGGGTTCGGCGGAATATGATATGGGCCTCGGCGACCAAAGGGCACGAATTGTCGCAAATTTCCTGACGAGTCCGGGTTTAGCGCAAGAAGATTTCGGCTGTCAGTTTCGGTGATGAGAAACCATTCTGCATTGACGCGTCGGATGCGTGCAGGGCTAAAAACCGGCGGGTTCATATGTCTCTTTTGAAGTGATTCCCAAAATCTCCGAAAGGAAAGAGATCGAAACTCTGTAATTAAACCCGACGTGCAACTAATCGTCTGTGATCCTAGTGCTCTGACTGTCCCAGTACTGGCCAATTCGCCGCTTACTTTTTGTGTAGAATCATTTGATCACATGTTGGCTGGCCTTCGCCTTCAGATCGGTCACCGGCATTGAGGGTCTGAACGTGGCTAACGCAGCAAAACTAAATTCAAGGTACGAGCAGCTTGAAATCCTGGGAGAGGGTGGAATGGGCATGGTGTACAGAGCCTATGACTCCTTCTTGCGTCGTGAAGTAACGCTGAAAACCGTACGTGATATTCAGGATCAAACGGTCCTTGAGCTTTTCAAGAAAGAGGTAAATGTACTTTCGGGGATTTCGCACCCGAACATTGTCGAAATTTTCGATGTTGGTGAACTCAACGAGGCCGGAGGCAAGAGACCGTATTTCGTAATGCCACTTCTGCGGGGCGTCACACTCGACAAACTAATCAAGTCCTCTAGCCAGCGCCTCACCATCAGCCGATGCGTAGACATCATGAGTCAGGTGTGCCGGGGATTGCAGGCAGCTCACGACGCCGGCCTGGTTCACCGTGACTTGAAGCCCAGCAACCTTTTCATTCTGGAGGATGACTCCGTCAAGATCATCGACTTCGGAGTGGCGCATCTGGTGGATGCACACTCGACAGCGGGGATGAAAGGCACGTTGCTGTATATGGCTCCCGAGCAGATACTCCTCAAGAGGCCCTCTCCTCTTTCGGACGTGTTTGCTGCCGCCGTGGTGTGCTTCGTCGCGATGACGCGCCGGCATCCCTTCGAGGGCGTCAGCCGCGAAGAAATCGCGGACGCAATCGTGAATCGAATACCTGCTCCGGCCTCTGATTTCAATCCTGCGATCAGCCCTTCGATCAGCCAAGTAATTCATAAGGCCATGGCGAAGCAGCCATTTCAGCGCTTCGCAAGCGCTCGTGATTTCTCTGAAAACCTTCAGAAGGCGCTTAGGAATGAGCCAATCGACTGCTTCAACCCGGACAAGATTGAGGCGCGCATAACGCGTGCAAAGAAGGCGTTTGAGGAAGGACAGCTTGGCATAGCTTCCGATATTCTGTCCGAACTGGAGGCTGAGGCCTCGCTCCATCGGGATATCGCACCGCTGCGGAAGCGAATTGATGAAGCGCACAAGGAGAAAACAGTCGCGCAGCTTCTCGATACCGCGCGACGTTGCTTCGAAGGACAGGAGTACCAACTCGCACTGCAAAAGGTTCAGGAAGTGCTTAACCTTGATAACACGAACACGGAAGCGCGATCGCTGCAGGGGGAGATCGAAAACAAGCGAAGCAGCGACCAAATCGAGGACTGGTGCCGGATCGCACTGCAGCACCTGGAGAACCACTCGTACAGCCATGCTCGAGACGCACTGCAGAACGTGCTGAAGCTCAAGCCTAAGGAAGCCAAGGCGCAACAGTTGATGCTTGAGGTGGATCGCCGGGAGCAAGAGTATATACGGGTCCGGCAGCAGAAGGAACAGTTTTATCAGGCGGCGCTCAACGCGATGCAGATGGGCGAATTGAGCGCCGCCCTGACGAAACTTGAACGCGTCCTCGAAATGGATCGGCGAGCGCCAGATACCTTCGCGCCTGACCGGGCGGCAATGTACCAAAAACTGTACAACGATGTGCGGTCACAGCATGATCTGTTAGACCGGGGTTACGCCGAAGCTCGCCGCCACATCGAGACTGGGAACTACCACGCTGCGCTTGCGTTGTGCGCCGAGTTCCTGGAAAAGTATCCGGAGCACGCAATGTTTCGGTCACTGCGTTTGGACGCTGAGGACCGGCAGCGACAGGAAGTTTCCGCTTACGTTGCTCGGGTGAGCCGAGAAGTGGAAGCGGAGCCGGACCTGAGCCGCAGGATCGCGATGCTCGAAGAGGCACTCGGTCGATACCCGGACGAGCCGCACTTTTCGCGTGCTCTCGAGAATAACCGCACAAAGCGCGAACTCGTCGAAAGCATCGTTGCGAAGGCACGGGCGTACGAGAACGGTGGGCAATATCCGGAAGCGCTAGATCAGTGGAGAATCGTCCGAGACATCTATCTGCAATACCCTGGCCTGGATTTCGAAGCCGATCGAGTTCAGAAGCGCAAAGAGCAGAAAGAACGGTCGGACGCCCAAAGTAGGTGGGTCGAACAAATCGATGATCGGTTGAATCTCGGCGACTTTGCACGAGCCGTAGACCTGTGTGGCACGGCACTGGCGGAATTCCCGAACGACTCCGAACTTCTCACGTTGGAACGAGCTTCGCAACAGGGCCTCCAGCGCATGGCAGACTCGCAGCGTCTGCTGGATGAAGCTCGAGCGGAGTTGGCAGCGGGTGACCGTTCCAAAGGCATTGAACTTCTGCGACAGTCACTCGCGATGCAGCCGTCCAATGCTCAGGTGCGTACAGCTCTGCTGGACACGCTGATCGCAGATGCGAGAGACAAACTTGATCATGACTGGCGCGCGGCTGAGGGTCCTGTTCAAGAGGTTACGGAACTAGATCCGGGCAACGCCCGAGCGAAAAGTCTCCGCACACTCATTCAGGATAAGAAGCAGGAAGAATACATCAGCGATGTCCTCTCACGCGCTCGTGAGATGAAGGACTCGGGGAACTCTGACGGCGCGATTGCCGTTCTTGATGAAGCGCTCGGTAACTATCCCAAGAATCCGCAACTCCTGCAGCGCCGCTCGGGGATCGAGAACGGCATAAAGGCTGCCTACCAGCAGCAGGTTCACAAGCAGGATCTCAATCGGGCACAGGAACTGCTGGGCAAGGCCGAACAGGAGTCCGACCTCTTCACTCTACGCTCAATCTTCGACGAAACTCAGGTCCTCGCCAAGCGCTACCCCGGTGACCCAAATTTCGAAACGCTGATTTATGACATCAAGACGAAGCTGACGGCCAGGGAGTCCAATGCGGCTGACCGGATTGCCGAGAGTGCTCCCGCTCCGTCTCAACCTGCTTCGCGGCCTCCGTTCGCTTTGAGGGACTTTAGCCAAATCGTCCGGAGGAAGCTTGCTGTTGTCTACGCGGTTGCGAGACCGTGGGCGAAGAATCAAGCCGCTGCCACTGCGGGTAGAGCGCGAGCGTCGTGGGGTTGGCTGCGGCAGAGTAGTCGATCGCTCCGTCATAACCGAAGTTACGTACAATTGGGAACCGCCCTGGCTGGCGTGGTTGCGGTAGTACTAATCCTCGTTGCGATGTACTCCGTCGTGAGAGATCGCACCAACAGACCGCCCGAGCGATCCCGAGTGAGTAGCGGCCGGCTGGATCTTAAGTTAGAACCTGCCGACGCGCAATTTGAGATCTACAACAAGGACCGGAGCGTTGTCACACAACCGCGGGAACAACTGCAATTCGGCGAGTACATCATCCGGGTTAGCGCCCCTGGATTCCAGCCCGAAGAGCAGCATATTAACTTCCAGGGCGGGGCCCCTATCCTGGTGACACTGCGGCCACTCTCGCAGGCATTCGAGCTCTTCTCAGACATTGAGGGACTGGCTGTAACTCTAGACGGTCAGCCGCTGACGCCGACTTCAAGTGGTCAATATACAGCCAACGATCTGTCGCCTGAGCAGCACACAATTGTGATGGGCACGCCCACGGGTTTGAAGGCGAACGTCACCTTCGTTTCCAAGCAGGGCACGTTACCCGAAGTGGTTAGTTTCACTAGCGATCGCGTGCTGCGCGCTGTCGCGATTTCCAGCTACGGTGGCATTGCGCAAGCGTTGAAGCCTGCCGGAGTTCGAGAGAAAGTCGCGGTGGCATGGAACGGCGAGACTCCGGAAGAGATCGACGACGCCGCTATACCGCGGACGGGTCTTGCATTACAGGAGCATTCGATCTCGTTTATTTACGGCAGCGAGCGGCGAGACCAGACCATTAAGATCAACGCAGGACCTAAACTAGCCGTCTTCATCAGCGATCAGAATCTTGGAACTCTGATTATTGACGTTGGGCATCAAGACGTTCTGGTTGAGATAAACGACAAGCAACGTCAAGCCCGGAAGGCGCAAGGAAATCGCCTGGCTATGGGATTAGAGCCGAAGGAGTACGCAGTACGCATACGAAAAGACGGCTTCTATCCGGAGGAGCAAAAGGTCACGATCCGCAAAGGCGAGACACAAACGCTCAAGGTGGCACTGAGGGCGGTTGCGAATTTTGGAACTCTCGTGGTGAGAAGGGGCAACGGCACACAAGTTTCCGTAGGAGGCCAGTCCTGGCAGCCAATTACCGGGGATGGCGAGACTACACTGCAGACTCCGCTTGGTGGGCCACACTCTATTCGAGTGCGGAAGGCAGGGCATCGGATATGGGAAGAAACGCGGCAGTTTGCGCCGGATCGCAGCGAAGTACTCGACATTGGTGACATCAAATTTCAAGCGCTGGAAGCGGTCATAACCTTCAAGCTGTCTCCTTCCGAGACGCGGGTGCGAGTGACTGGCTCTGATGGTCAGGAGATACCTTTTACTGGGCGTTCCATTACGTTACCGGAAGGGAAGTTCCAGGCACTCGGGACTGCTAGCGCCGAATATGATGTCGCGAATAAACCTTTCGAGGTGGTTGCTGGAAGAAACCAAGAAATTGAAATCACTCTAAAGCGAAAGGTGGAGGCACCGAAGCCCGCGCCAGTAGCCGTAAGTCCGATGGATGGTTGGAAACCCGAAGATTGGAGACTGGCGGATGGGGGTTGGTACGAACGTACTGGGGACGGTCGCGCTCTGTACACTCGCAAGCCACTGGGCTCGGTTTCTTTTGGTGTGTTAACAAAGGGCGGTTTGTTCGGAGGCAATAAATTCCGTGTCCTCGTAGGCTATCGTGGACCTCAGGACTTCATTCAATTCGAAGTACATCGAGACAAGGTTGTCCTAACAAAGCGCAAGGGCGCCAATAAGATCTTCGAAAAGGTCAACCCTCACAAGGTAAATGTTGGAAATTCATTGCGGGTGAGAATAGCGGCGGCGTCCGACACCGTCATCCTGTATATAGCGAACGGGGCGAACTGGGTACAGGTGCACTCTCATACCTCTGAAGATGGGGACGTTGCGGATGGTCAGTTCGGATTGGACGGAGTCAAAGGGATCACGGATTTCCGCCGGGAGCAGTAGGTCACTTAAACACCACAATTAGTTCGAGTTTTGGATCGACGATCTCCGAGGGCGCGAACACTGACACGGTTCTTGAAAGTTGGATGCTTTCCCAGAGTCTGCCGTCCTGATTGAGACTAAAATACTGATTCTCTAGCTTCATTCGAATGGCTGCGGGAGGAGTTGGCGTGTGGCGAAGTGTCACGCCCGCCAGAGCGTTGCGAATCACCCGATGTATGTCGTCGTTCGACGTCAGCTTCACGAGTTGAGGAACTTTGCGGATGACATCATCGATTCCCATCTTGGCGTTAACACTCAAGTAGAACTGCGAGTCTTTGAAGTAGCGATCCTCCGGAACCGTGCCGGACCAGATCAAATTATCCGAGATGGCCAGCGGAATCGCGAAATAGTTCTCCTGTACGAGTTGGTCCACGAGATCGCGCAGCCGGGCATCGAGTTCGGAAAAGCATTGCCCCAGATTGTCGTGGTCGTAATCCGGGAGATCGGCCGCGCTCCCTTCGAGCGAGAACGTCGACAATGCGCCCGCGAGCTTCAACATCGCTAGATAAGCCGCTTCCGGATGTCCTTGGCGCACCCGGTATAAATGCTTCACTTCCGGAAGGAAGCTATTGACAGTGTGAAGCAGCCAGAAGCGAAACGTTTCGGTAGGTCCGAAATCGGCCTGAACTTTGCCCCGCTGCCTGCGTTCCCCCGAGAGGACGTTCGCTTTGTTCGCAAGGATCTCGATCTGCCGCCGCAGCAGCCGCATCAGGTAATCGCTATGTGCCAAATTGAGGCACGGCGCAATGAATTCCGGATTGAGGATCGGGTTTCCCGTTGCGTCGCGGATCACCTCGGCGATACGGAAGGTATCGTATCCGTCCCGGTTATCATTGCCGAAAAGAATACGAAAGTTGCGGCGGGCGACTTCGATGGGTTTCACCTCGCCAGCGGCATGCTCATCGGTAATCATCCGGGTCTCGGCGTAATATCGCGCGGACCCTCGCTGTTCGTCACCGGCGGGATCAACATTGCGCGCTTGTAACCTGCGTTCCGGCAGCGCAAGGCGCACGTCCAGCGTACGAGCCGTCTCGGGAAAATGCGGAACGATCGGCCGCCCTGGCGGGAGCAGGTCTACATCGGGCATGTCGAACAACTCGCCATCGGGCATGACGCCGCGGCACTCGGTCAGGCGGAACACACCGTTTTCTAAGCCTTCACGGTCGATTTTCAGTTCCGTGACGCCCCAATTTGCGAACTGCGATGCCTTGAATCTTTGCTGCAGGGAATCATGGAAGAACTGGTCCTGAGTCTGAAAATGGTGGGGCGTGAGAAACATCCCCTTTGTCCAGACGACCCTGTGCTGGTGCTTCATGCCGTCCGGATTTCCTCCCCGTGCTGGCGAAGCAGTCGTGCCGCGTCCTCACGTATCGGGTCAATTAAACGGCGGATGCTATCTACGTCAATGACCTCGGCAAACGACGATCCGCCGGCAAATCCAGCGGCTTTTGTCACGAGAACATCACTTGGACGAATCGTTTCATAGGGAGCCACGATGGTAACTAGCGGCAGGTCTCCCAACTCGCGCGAAGTGCGAATCTCCACGCGATAACGGAGGCCGGAAAGCAGTTCTTTCAACGCGGGCACTCGCTGGAAGAGCAGATACATGAGGCAAGCTCGCAGAACAAATGCCTTCACTGCGTCGGGATCTTTCTGGCCTTGCCCGTCCAAGATTTGCTGCCGGAGCACTGCCGGCGAGTACGATGACGAGTATGTCAGCACCCAAGTTAAGGGGCTGGTAACGCGAATACTCTGCCAGCCGCGCTCGGTCTCAAGACCATGCATGTACTCCCAATCGTAGAGTGCGAGTTGCGTCGGAATGGATGGCAGGGGATTCGAGAGTTCGGGACGAAGGTCGAACGGGCGTACTGCGACGCGGCTGTATAGCTCTTGTAGTTCTGCCCAGGCACGATCGGATCCTGCGACCGGTTCACGGCCGGCGCCTTCCATGTGGTCGCCGAGGAAGCGGCGGGGGCGGAAGAGCGGCGACAGCGCGTCGAGGTGTGAGCGCAGTTGCTTCTGGGAATGGCTGGCGATGTCGCGCGTGATGCCGTGAAGGCGCAGGAGCTGCTCTAGGGAGAGGGAGGAGCTACTCATGGTTTAGGTATTTATCATATCTGTGTTTTGGCGCGCCATAGGAGGAAGAGTCCCACGGCAGCGAAGATGAGGGCGATGCGGGTGTGGGCTTTCTTTGCTGGGGCGGAGGCTCGGCGGGCGGTAAGCAGGGTGAAGATTGCGGCAAGGGCAAGGAAGAACGTGCTCAATGAAGTTAGGGTGCTCATCCTGGCGTCCGGCATAGGCCGAGTAGTTGTTGTTGACGAAATCCTGGGGCGCGCACTTCGAATAGGGGCTGACCGGGCTGACGGATGGCAAGTTCGATCGCTGCCGCAGCACGTTGGCGCTGGTATCCGGTTCGGAGGACTTCATTCAGAGATTCGATGGTCATGGGTTTGCCGCAGAGATAACGAATCCCATCCTGATATTCGGACCGATGTTCCATCCACCAGCGCTCGACGGCTTCGACGTTGGGCCAGGGAAGGTTCTCGTCCGGGTCCATCTCGACTTCATCATCGTCTGGGTCGTCGTTAGGGCCTGACTCAAACCCCTCGGGGGGGCCGCCTTCGAAATCTGCGAAGGCCAGATCGGCGCCAGTGATCATGCTGAAGGCTTCGCCGGCGACGCGAGCAAGCGGTGGATCCTTCATTCTTTCTAGAAGCTCCGGTATTGCGCTCGGAATGCCCAGAGCTCCGGCAGTTGTCGTACGAACTCTTAAGTCGGCTAGGCGCGCTTGGAAATCTACCGCGAAGGATCGCTCAAGGACGCGAACAGCCATCCTTGCGGCATACTCGCTGCATGAACCGTTAGATAAAGCCATGTCGACTAACGGCGCCCAGCCTCGCCGATCGCCGTTGCGGGCTGCGGACCAAGAACTCCAAAATCGGCAAGTTTCATCAGGATCGTTAACGTCAAGAGTGTGAGTCTGATCGTCAGCGCCCAATTCACCGACGAGACGATACGCGCGCGCGCGAGCAGCGGCATCCGGACTATTCAATTCACGCCCGAGGGCGCGAGGAAGGAACCGGTGAGTTGCAGCCGCAGCCACACCAATGCGATGCAGTTTCCGATCGGCGCTCTCGAGCAACAGGGTCACAAACGGCAACCCATCCGTCGGTGAGAGCCAGCCTATCGCCGACACGATACCGCTTGACTGCTCTGAACCGATCTCGCCTGCTCCGAGAACTCTATCGATGCGTTCGCGCTGCTTACTTTCGAAGGCGAGCAGCGCAGCAGTGAAGATCTCGCCGGGCCACTCAAACGCCAGGGTTTCGGTACAGATATTCCAACCAGCGTCAGCGGCAACTCGTAACCCATCCGCGTGGGCCTCCACTCGATTATCTAATCTAGCCAAGTCGCGCAACCGAAAGTTCGGTTCACCCACGGCATTCGCCCGCTGTGTCCACAAAAACGCGCATTCTTCAGCGTGTTGCAACACTACAGACGGGATGAATGGACCACCTATTTGGGGTGGCATGACAAACTGAAATTTTGACATGGATCGTGCGGCACTTCAACCAGAACCATGAGGCGAATGATCTTTGTCAAAATAGGTTGAGCGACGATACTTAACGTCGTGTACTCGAAGTAGTCACTTGATTATGTGGCTTTTGAACAACCGGACGCCGTTCGCGGCGGAGAGGACGTGGGTTCGCGATGAAAACGGGGCAGAGATCTGGATCGTCGCAGTAAAGGCTTCGTTCACGATTGGGACCGACGGTAAGCAGGCGCTCGATGCCGAGCCAAGCGAGGTTTCGCGTGTTCCTAAGTTCCGTGGCGCACCAGATTCGACGAGCCTTTTGTTCGAATGTGACCTCATTCACAAAAAGACACGGACAGACGTTCTCATCGAGGGAGATGCCTTCGCCCCCGGCGGGGAGCCGACGACGCAGGTGGATGTCAGCCTGCGAGTAGGGAACATTCACAAGGTTCTTCGCGTGTATGGCGACCGCCGAATCGACCGCGGTATGTTCGGATTACTGTTATCAGACCCAGAGCCTTTCGTGCGGATGCCCGTCCGTTTTGAACGCAGTTTTGGCGGTACCGATCGAAAGCATAGTGATCCCATAAAGCACGGATGGGAACCGCATAATCCAGTCGGAACAGGGTTTGGCACGGAGACAGCCCATGTCATAGGCGCCTCTGCACCGAATATTGAGTATCCGGATACGCCATATCGCTCCTCTGCATACGGTAAGCCTGCCAGTTTTGGGGCCATCGCAAGACACTGGGCGCCACGGTTGCAGTTTGCTGGAACTTACGACGAAACGTGGGAACAAACCAAAAACCCGCTCCTTCCTTCCGACTTTAATGATTTGTTTTATCAATGCGCGCCGGTCGATCAACAATGCGATGGCTTTCTTAAGGGTGGAGAGATGGTCGAACTCCGAAATATGACGCCAGATGGCTGTCTTTCCTTCCTGCTGCCACGTGTGACTTTGGCCCTAAACACACGCTTTTATGATGGCAGCGAAGCACTGCACACTGCGGTTCTACATACGGTCATGATTCGGCCAGAGGAGAAAATTCCAGATGGTGTGGCATTCACAGCTCCCCTGTCATTATAAAGTTAATAAGCTCGAAGTCACCAGCATCACTCTAAAGAAGCGTCTCAATGTGGCGGCTGTGGAGCAACAGACCGGTGTCTGGCTGGGAGCAGTGGAGCAATGAGGGCATTGTCGAACAGCGTCTCAATTATCGGTGTTGGCGCGCGCACGGCTGTCGGCTTAACCGCGGCATCTACAGCGGCAGCGGTCCGCGCGGGTATTGCCGGAATGGCGCATCATGCATTCATGGTGGATAAGGCAGGCGCGCCAATGGTAGTTTGCGCTGACCCCAGAGCTGCCCGTCAATGTTAGAGGCGCAGGAAGGCTCGTCGACTTGGCGATTGGAGCCGCACGACAGGCGCTGCTCCCATTACGGGAGAAAGGTCGATCAAGCTTTCGAGTAAGTGTCTTCATTGCGCTACCGGAGCCGCGGCCCGGACTCTCGCCAGACCTGGAAGCTGCGTTCAGTAACCATCTGGAGAGTGCGCTTAAAGCAGACATTCACATCGATCGCTGGCGCTGTAGCTCTACGGGTCACGCCGGTGGCATACTATGCATGGAGGAAGCGTTATCCAGTTGCACAGCGGGTGTTACGGATTTCTGTCTTATCGGAGGTGTAGAGTCGTATCTGGAACCGGAAACGCTGGAGTGGCTCGATGACCAGGACCAGTTGCACTCAGAGACGACTATCTGGGGTTTCTGCCCGGCCGAGGCGGCGGCTTTCGTTTTGCTCGCGACAGCTCCGGCTATTCAGTCTTTGGGACTCTTCGCGCCCGTCGAGTTGATTTCCGTGGCCAGTGCGACTGAACCGAATCGAATCAAGACAGAAACAGTTTGTATAGGAGAGGGCCTAAGCCAAGCTTTCAAAAAGACCCTCGGAGACCTGTCACACAATATTCTGGTGGACCACACAATCTGTGATATGAACGGTGAGCCATATCGTGGAAACGAGTACGGATTTGCGATGCTCCGCTCGAACCGCTGGTTCAGAGATGACTCGGATTTCGAGACTCCGGCCGATTGTTGGGGCGACGTTGGAGCCGCTTCAGGCCCGCTGTTTGCGGTACTCGCCTGGTTCGCAGCGGTGAAAGGTTATGCTCCCGGACCTTCCACGCTAGTCTGGGCAAGCTGGAAGGCGGCGTGCGAGCCGCGGCGCTGATGCATGGCATGGTCGAGCAATAATGCCCAGCCACATACTTGTTAACAGTCTCGGCCTGACTTACAAGTCCACGGTTGGCGTGTCCACTGCAACACTTCCAGACGTATGCAAGACACCGAGTCCAGCTGGCCCTGTGCCGATTCCTTATCCGAATTTTGCCAATCAAAGCTCTCTCAAGGAAGGAACGACGACCGTCAAGGCTAAAGGCAAGATGATCGCCATTAAAGGCTCAGAATACAGCATGAGCTTTGGTGACGAGCCTGGCACCATTGGTGGCATCAAGTCGAGCACATTCAAGAAAGAGACAGCTTGGATCACCTATTCGTTCGACGTGAAGATGGACGGCAAGAACGCGTGCCGTCACACGGATAAGAAATTTCACAATCACAAGAATACTGTTGACTTGGCAGGTAATATTGATCCGAGCCTCGCTCCATCCGAAATACGATGTGCGATCCACGAATGCGATAACGCGAGTTATAACCTTTCGAAGATCGCTCCCGGAGACCGCTGCGATGTCCTGGGCTCAAAAAAGCACGCGTGTTTAGCAAACAAACTAAAGAATAAGGAACCAGACATATATTCCGAAACCTTCGTCTCTATGATAGAGAAGCCGCCGCAGATCCTTACATCGAAGGGCAAGGGAGTGCGGAATTTCTTCCATGCAAGAAATAAGATAGGCAAGGTTACAAGCTACAAGCCTGGTCAGCTTCGACGGCCTGACATGATTTTCAAGGCTACTGACGGTTCCCAAGTTGTCGCAGATGCGAAGTTCCCCTGTCCTGACGATGTGAAGTCCGGCAAGAAGGTCCGAGGAAAGATGCAATCACCAAGCGGCAGCGCATCGATGCTCACGGGCAAGCAACGCGCGGCTTATAAGGTGATTCAGAATAATGGAAAAGATCCGATGGAAATCCAACCCACCGACTGCAGCGCATCCGACTGCAGCTAAAAATGACCTGAATGACTGGAAATCTTGAAGGCTTTCATATAACAGATTCTCGGCATCGGGAGCTTACGAGGCTAACGGGCGATGTGATGCTCTACCTGAATGTCCCGCTGAGTGAATTACGTGACGACGTAATGGCCGCCATTGATGATTTTTTTCAACTGGTCCCACGAGAAGCTGTCAAGTGGTATGCAACTGAGACGATGAGACAGTTCAAGTTGGCAACAAAGCGCTCCTTTAATCTTCCCGCAACATGGTGGAAGGATGGCGCTCGCCGTATCGAGCTACGTGAGTTGCAGTTGAAAGGTGCGACTGCCCACGATGCAGTCCCAACCTGCGGCCTGGCTTTAAGTAGCGCAGAACGTGAGCATAGCATCTTTGAATTGAGTTCTAACTATATCCGTTTCATAGTGCCTCCCGAGTTGCTGGAGAAAGAAACTGAAAGATTCTTGCAGTTTGTCATAGAAACCTCTAATCGCCTGCCATTCGTGTCCGGTCATGGTGGCTACGTCATTGAAACGAATCCCTATTATCCAGAGCAAGCGCAGGCGGCCGCATACCCCTTAGCGATGCGCTACCAAGCCATCGATATTGCGACAATGAGCCGCGGCCCGTGGGCTGTACGTGGGGAGCGAATTAAGAATATTGGCTGGCTAACCCTCATAGGATCAGAGTTATTGAACCGCCTCGGCTGCCTGGAAACACTAAACAGCCGCGTCTCATCGCCTCTTGAACTCATACCTTCGAAATACGGCGCAATCTTGAGAGCAGGCGAAAAGCCTATCCTTGGTGACATAAATTCAGGAGAAAAATCTAACCGCGTATCGAGCCGCATACCGCGCTGTGGGTGCGCTGCAGAATGGAATCTCCGAGCTTTTCGCACCGTTTGAGCTAGGCCGCGGAGCGGACAACATCGAAGCGACCACTCGCTGGCTTTTTCGATTTGCGGAACCTTAACCCTGGTGTCATGACCAGCACTATCTTAATATCAACTGCCGGAGAATCAACCCATCGTTGGCAAGCGCAGTTCGAGTCAAAAGCTTCGGACGAATCTTTGGCCACACTGAGCGACGCATTCCGCGATTTCAGCCTGCTGGGGCAGGCGGGCGCATTTCCTGCAATGGGATCCGACGGCGCTGACTGCCGCATGAATATCGTGGACGGACCCCGCATTCACCGCAGAAGCGTAACCGCATTGGTGCAGGTGGTTCAGTGCGACCCCCGATATACTCGTCCGCTTCGTAATGCGATTTTCAGTTTGGGTGAAATGCTCGAAGCACCCCTCA
Organism: Bryobacteraceae bacterium; assembly: GCA_963844855.1. Taxonomy (GTDB): domain Bacteria; phylum Acidobacteriota; class Terriglobia; order Bryobacterales; family Bryobacteraceae; genus DASQDN01. The sequence continues at coordinate 234,827 of CAWJQP010000051.1, read as the reverse complement.
TCGATCTTCGTTTAGAGGATGTTCGCAACCGAAGTGCAGCACTGAAAGCAGAAATCGATGAAGGTGAAGTCAGATCCGGCATTTTCTATCCCGGCATTTCGAGGAATTTAGGGGTTGAGATTCAGAGGATTGATCCAGCAAACTTCCTGTCTGCCCGCCGAGTGTGGCTGGAGAGTGATCGTTCATTGTCTAATGAGCTTGTACAAGATCTCTCAGCGCTGGTGGACCTCTGGGTTTCGATTCTCGCGAGTGCTTATCCTCGTAATGAACAGGAGTTGCTGGCAGGTGAAACGATGATCTTGAATGCTGAGGGTTTGCAACACGATGATGTTACGTTCGAAGTCTTCATTGATCGTTTCATAGCAGCGGAGGCGGCATTCAACTCCGTGGTCCAGTTGCTTGCAACGCGAGCGAAGAAGGAGCTGGGGAGGATCCTCGTCGGTATCGAATAGGCGCCACAAGCGAAAAAGCTTGTTGTCAATTTCCAGGTCAGTTAATCTGCACACTTCCGCCATTCATGCGGTTCACACCTGAGGACCGGCTCGATACGTACGCGCCTCGGATCAGTACTTTTCCTGCCTGGGTTAATGTGATGCTCGCATGACCGCATCGCAGCACGAGTTCCCTTTCGGCAGAAATGACTACACGCTTGCCGTCGGCGGAAATGTCAATCGGAGGAGATAGCTGTTCTGGGGATAGCGCTGGGGCGTGAATCAGCCCGAGAACGATGGGCCGCCTCGGGTCTGCATCCTCGAAGACAATAACAGTCTCACGACCCGCGTTGGCACTCGAAATAGGAACGGTAGAGCTCGCCAAGACAGGCGCGCCTTGCGGATTACCATCGAAATCCACATATACCTCGCCTTCAGGGCCCACTGTCACGACAACACCGCGACGAATGCCACTCCATTGCTTCCGGCGCCGCGAGGCATCCACTGACTTCTTGAACAAAACAGATCTCTTCACTAGCCCCCCTAGTTCTCCGCGATCTTTGGCCTTTGATCGTCACGTTTCCAGAGGCCTTAACGCTGATGGCACCGCTACCTTTGATAGTTATATCTTCCTTGAAGCAGTATTCGCCGTCCTTCTTCATTACCGATCTCGCGGTTCCTGCCTTTAAAGTGATCGAATCACCCGCAATGATTGTCACGTTCTTACTCGCATTCACGGGAATCTTCCTTGCCAATTGTGGCACTTCGATTTCCGCTCACGTTCTCAGTGTGATTTCCCCCAGTAGTCTCAGCCAAGTTTGCTGCGACGTTGATCGTCTGACTTCGCCCCAACCGATGTCGTCTGCGACGCACCGATACTGGCCATCTCACTCGCACCGACGGTCTTCGTCCGTACGGCACCCACAGTAATCGCCTGCAAGCCGCCGATCGTCACTTCCTGCGCCGCGCCGACATTCAGCATGTCATTGACACCAACTCGTGTGCGTCCGTGTTATCCCGATCGTCACCGTCTCATTCTGACGCCGACTGTCTCCGTCGATTCGACCCAATCGAGATCGTCTCATTCGACCCCACCTTCTCCGCCCGATTGGAGCCGATCGTGATATCCTCGTTCGACCCGACCGACTCCGTGCGATTCACCCCGATCGTGATCTTCTCGTTATTACCGACATCCTCAGTCCGATCATTCCCGATCGTGATCTTTTCGTCGTGACCCACCGACTCAGTCCGATCATTCCCCACATTCACGCGCTCATCATGCTCGACCTTTTTATCCTGGTCATACTGCGCATGAATCCGAATCAACTCATTCCCGGCCGTATCATCCAGAGCAATCTCGTTGTATCCGCCGCCGCCCTTGGTGCTATTCGACTTCACACCGCTAACCACAGCCCCGCCTGGAAGCGCATAAGGAGGCGTGCTTTCGCCGTTATACACACGGCCCACGATTATCGGATCGTCAGGATTTCCTTCCAGGAAATCGACAATCACTTCCTGTCCGATGCGCGGAATGCAGATCCCACCCCAGCCTTTTCCCGCCCAGGCATGAGACACACGCACCCAGCAGGATGAGTTTTCGTTACGCTTCCCTTCGCGATCCCAGTGAAACTGCACCTTCACCCGTCCGTGCGCGTCCGTATAAATCTCTTCACCGCCGGGCCCGACCACCATTGCCGTCTGACACCCATGCACTACCGGTGTGGGAGTCACTCTCTGAGGGCGATAGGTCACCGCCGCCGGTATGCATTGAAAGGTATTTGTATAGGAAGGCTCACTGGACCCGGCGCCGGAATTCACACTGAAATCAACGCCCTGAGTAGCCCTGTGCTGAATGTTTGTCAGGACATACTTCCCGTTCATGTCCGATCGGTAGTGTTCCTGCAACTCGAACTGAAAGCCCGAACCAAACGCACGGCAGTCACTTGTCCCTCTTATGACAACTCCTGGGGCAGTCTCCTGCTGCAGGCGCACTTTCAGCAGCCGATCTCCATCAGAACGATTGCGCGTATTCACCCGGATAGTCGTAGACCTCAAACTTGTTCGAGTCGGCGACGGTAACCATCAAATCGCCGCTGGGACGCTCGAAATTGTAATCCGTATAGGCCCACGAGCCTGGTCGGAACTCCTGCGTCTTTTCCCAGCTCAGGATCACATCGGATTCCTGCCATGCCCCTGCGCTGTAGTCATAGCGCACACTCGGCTGCCCTGGACACGGCTTGTGAGCCGCGGGATCATCGGCAAGAATCAGTTTGTCGGTCCCGGAGGAGTGGTCGAAAAAGTAGAAGATTCCTTCCTCTTCGAGGAGCCGGGAAACAAAGTTGAAGTCTGTCTCGCGATACTGAACGCAATAATCGCGCTTCGGGTAGGTCTGATAGAGTCGCAGCTCGAAATCGGAAAAGCCCAAGTCCTTGAATATTTTCTCGACGATCTCCGGCACCGTGCGCGCCTGGAATATCCGGCAGTCGGCGGTTCGAGTCAGGAACCATAACCATGGCACCATTTCGGCATGGTACGAAGTAATTTTAGCGTCTCTCCCTCCCTGGGAGAAGCGGCTGACATAACCATTCATGTGACGCGGTTTGCCGTCGGCAAGAATGATTCGCGTCTTGATCTTTTTGCCAACCAGCGCCGTGAAGTCTATTGAATCGTCTTCGGATAACAGTTCCAGGTGATACCGGAAGACCTGTGAGATGCCTTCGGAGCCATTGATCGCGCGGAGAATCAAAGCATCCTCGCCGAGCGGTGTCTCCACCGCCAGCATGCGATTCTTTTGAGTGATTCCTCGCCGTACTACCATGTCCAGTTCTAGCTCACGCTACTTCGACGAAAGTAGCGTCATCCGGATGGTGACGGAACTCATCGAGTTTCAACCAGGTATTCCACCCCAAACGCGGCGCAGCCCCGGCATCGTCCACCAGGCTACATGCTGGGACATCATCCTGCTGCAACACTAATTGAACATCAAATGCCATTGCAATGCCAATAAAAAAACGTGTCAGGTCCCGCAGCGGCTGAATTGCATTGCCGTCTGGCAGAAAAGCTCGAAAGCGCTCCATACGAAGCGGGCCCAGTCGAATCGTAAACCGGCTCTGCTGATCCCACACTTCGTCCCCTGCCACCGCCCCTATGCCCAACTGATTGTGAAGTCCATTGCGCATCATTCGCGACCGGTCCGCCTCGTCGAGCGCGTACCAACTTCCAAGAAATTCTCGGATCACCACAGGAATTCGGAAGTAATCGCGCAGCACTCCCCGTAGGGCGCTGGCTGACCGGGGCCGCTGCGAAATCAATCCTGCGTACAGAATAAGAGCTGTATCCGGAACCGACATTCGGTCCCGAAGTCCGGCCGTCCCCATGCCCACCAAGTCGAACACGTATCTGCTGATGCGATCCAGCTTCTTGCCTTCCAGCGCGCTCCGTTCGTAAGCCACCGGCAATCGATGCTTCTCCCATACCTTATAGAAAAGCGATATCCAACGGTGATTGAAGACATTCAAAAATTCAGCCATCGTCTTGTCGCCGGCTTCACCACGAGCAAGCATATGCTCCGTGTAGTGCAGCGGCAACACGCCTTGGGTGCCCATAAGGCCGAAGAAGCTAATCGTCATATGGGCGACACTACCGGCTGATTGTGGACGTTCCACCTCATGGACAGCGCTAGCGGGAAACTCCAGCGACACCCGTGTGCCAAAGCGGACCACTTCGTCCGATGGCTTCGTCTCATATCCGACCGGCCGCGCTACGGGATTCAAACGCATCAGCAGGCGAACGGCTTGAAAAAAATCGAAGCCATACCCTGCCTCGTATAACCGGCGCTCTAGAGTGTCCGCTGCTCGCCCACGACTGGGTTCCATCGCTTTAAAACCCCTTTGCTGTACCTCGCTGTCATCCTACTGAACGAATTAATGGCTGAGTACAAGCCGAAGAAACGCTCCAGCACGGATGCAAAAAGGAAGACTCCCGATCCCGCGTACTGCTTCTCATCGAAATCTGACCGTCACGTCAATACCGCGGCAAAAACTCACTCCGGCATCCGACTGCACACGGCTGACCGCTCCGGCAGTTTCCAGGTTGACGATTCCTTGAATATGTTTGCGGCTGACTTGGCTGCGATCGCCTTCATGGAAATCGTAAAGACGAAGGATCTCCTGCAAGGCGTTCAATCCCCCGTCAATGATCGACAGGTGATTGAGCCCCAGATGGGAGATTAACCTCCATTGCAATCCCCGCCGCGCCGGCGGACGGACCGTTGGTGTCGGTTTACGCAGCGTCCGAACACGGAGAAGTGTTTTGTCCTCCGCAAACAGTTCACCCCACTCACCAGTCCAGGTCAATGCTGCTGGCAAGTCGCGATTCGTGCACGTCACCCTCACTGTCAGCATCTCGACCGTCGGCAGCGATCCCTTGAAGCCGAGATTCACCAGGGAGAGGTACATCTCTGAACCCGGGTCGCCCTTTCGCGACGACGGCCGCCTGTGCCCGTACCAGTACTGCTCGTTCGCCTGATCCTCATAAGCGTGGTGGAAGGAATAAAAGGGTTCGTAAACCCGAGGCTCCTCGGAATATGCGGCCGTTGATGTCACCTTGTCGATCGAATACACTTCCGTCGTGAGTTGCCGGTGCTGATCCGGTACCACTCGATACTCAGTCACCGCATGAGTGAGTCGGACAGGTTCAGCGACCCGCTCGAACAAGTTGACAATCGGCGTGCAGCCGAGCTGAAAGCTCTGCTGCGTCAATCCTTGCTCCACCCGGTTCGCCGTTTCCTGGCTTCGTGCCGTGTCGAGACAGAACAGGATCTCGAATGCATTTTCGAATTCAGGACGCGAAACAGGCGCAAGCCCGGCCAAGTCCACGAATAGAAACTTCTCGGGAAAATGGAAGTATTCCTGCAATAATCGATATCCTAGAAAACTCCGGTCCGAGTACGGCAGCACACCTTCATCCACACCGAGGCCGACGGGGGTCAAGTCACCAGACTCGAGATCGAAGCGCTGAACGACACCTTGGCGAGGCACCGACCGTACCACGATCTGTACTGTGTTCAGCAGGAGCAGCTCGTACAGGCCGTGCGAGGTAGTCGCGTCGCCGTGAAGGTAGAAGCGTAAGCTGCGAAGCGGCAGTGTAGAAAGGGGGATTCCCCCGAGTGTGCCGATTTCCAATCGCACGACCGATGTTACATTCGAGGCGAGTTTGACTCCGGCATTCCCCGGCGACATCATTCCGGCGCCCGTCACTTGCAGCGGCCACAGGGTGACCGGGTAGCAACTTCGGAACGTGCAAACATCGCTGGCGGCGGGTCGGGAGTGCACCACAACGCCGGCGTCTATCTTTGTCGCGCCCGCTACCTTGCTTTGCCCTACGTCCGGGGCGAACTGGACAATCGACAGCGACGGGATGGGCCGTAAATAATGCGGGTACAATAGCCCGAGAAGCGACTCGGTAATCTCGGGGAACTCATCGTCGATCTTTTTCTGAACGCGCGCCGCAAGCAGTGCTGAAGCTTCGATAAGACGCTCCACGTGCGGGTCGTCGTAGGGCTCTCGGTCGAGCTTTAATCGACCGGCAACCTTGGGAAAGCGCTCTGCAAACTCGCCCGACATCTGCCGGAAGAACCGGAGTTCCTTGTCATAATATGGATAAAGATCATCCATTCTATGCGCCCTCACTCACGCGAAAGCGGCGTGAGTCCTTGGCCATCACTGCCTCCAGGAGAACTGGCTCCGGATCGGGGCCGATGCGAAGCAACGCTTCGATGCGAAGACGAATCGCAGTGATGCCGCTATCCCATTCGGATAAGGTGACCTCTACATGAGACAACCGCGGCTCAAACAAGCAAATGGCGCGTTCAATAGACCGCCGCATCCGTTCGCGCTCTGATGGATCCGCTGAAGACATCGACGTGAAATCCGCGACACCGTAGGAGAGTACAGAATCGTTCGCCTCGGGAAAATCAGGGTTCAAGTCATCGTCCGAACGGCGCGTATTCAATAGCGCTTCCAGATCCATCAAGACCGACGCGGTAAACTCCGGGAGCCCTGTCAAGCGCTCATACGCGCTCTCTTTCTTCACTGAGGGCCTCTCGTCTGTGAGACGTTCGAAGATTGAGAGCGTCAGTGCCGTTGGTTCAGACGAGCTTGGCATAGCTAGTCGCTGCTGCAACCGAGAGTCTGCCATGGATCCAGACGGCACAAACGATCGAAGTACTTAGCCGCTTTCTCCGATTCGCGTTCGTTTTTTTGGTAAATGCGGTACAAATTTGCCCAGACTCCACCAACCAAGTCGGTTGCTTCCCATTCATCGAGATGGTGCTTATCGATCTGTTCGGCCAACTCCTCGAGGATTGTTCGGGCGAGCCGCTCGCGCTTGATCTGCAGACATATTTCCGCCAACATTAGCTTTCGTTGGAATCGACTTCTTCCGCTGGTCTCCAAGACGGCAAGCCGCGACATCTCACTCAATCCTTGGTCAATGCGGCCGGCATGGACCATTTCGGCTGCCCGGGCCCACGCGTTACCGGGATTATCTGGCAGAGACTCGCGAAAGCCGAGACTGCTCGCATGTGACGTCGCTGGATAACCCGGATTGAATTTCAACTGTGTTGCTGCTGCACCACCCTCGGTAGCACTCGAACCTGCGCCGGCCACAGCAGCGACTGAGCTAGGTTCTTCTCTTCGCTTTGTTTCCAGCACCGGGTCGAGCAAGCCTCGCATCTCGTTTAGCTTCTCCCTCACCTTGGAGAAGCCAGGAACGACTTCTTGCAACTTATTCAGCCTGTCAAATTCCGCATCCGGATCGTCTAACGGCGTCAACAGCGCCGGCCCCGCGAACGTTTGATTCAATGCTGTCACCATGGACGCGAGCTCGGTTTCAACAAGCTCCAGATCGATCGCTAAAGACTCGTAGAAACTCCGGGCCGTTGTGCGAACCGCAGCCTCGAAAAGGTCCAGCGTTCGGCCTTCGTTTTTAGCTTTCGCGAACGCCTCACGTTCGTTGAAACGAGAGCCTCCCGATTCATAATCCTTCTCACGCCCGACAGTCTGCGCATTGACATATTGGCCGTATGTGTAATCATTCCCCGGATCCGCGCGTTCCGTAACAAGTGTAGTGACCAGCGCTTCAGCCAGTCCTTCGTTCAGCCAACTCAGCGACCCGATTCGCCGAGTCAGACCGCCGTCCTCGTCGAGCGATGGCAGTAACCCCGAATCCCAGAACTTCACCGATAGCTCGCGAACTAATTGCAGTCCATCTGCCAGTCCGGCTAGGCCTTCCATTCGGAACTTCGCTTCGACATAAACAACCGCGACACGAAGATCCTTGCTTCGCTTCTGAAGCAACTCGGCCGCAAAGTCACGAACCGCATCCCATTCGGCGACCTTCTGCTCCTTGGTTTCCCAGTCGCCCTTGTTGAACGCGTCATCGGCTCTGCGGAACTCTTGCAATTTCTTCCATTCCGGTAGGAAACGCAGATCGACCCCGCCTGGTGATTCACCGGGGATGGGCTGCAAGAGTTGATCGATTGCAAACTCAGTAACAGGCATACTTCACCGGCCTCTGGGTGCTTGAAGATGCCGTACAGGGCATCCTCAAGCGCCAGCGCCGAACATCGAAACCCCCAAGCTAGGCGTAGATCTTGTTCTTGGTCAGGTCCCAACCCGCGGCCGACGTTGCCGGCTGCCGCACCGTCCGCACGCTTCTGCTGCGTGTAGGTCCACTTGATCTTGCCGTAGTTGAAGCTGACCGATTCCATGGGAAGATCTTTCGTGCCTTTTTCTCCCGAAGGATTCACATTGGAAATTACGACTTCTTCCAGCTTCACCTCCATGTATTTAACCTTGTCGTCTCCCGCGGCGCGGCAGAACTCTATTGTCACTTCTTTAATGTGTTTGCCACTGGAGCACATCTCGTACAGCTTCGGCGATGCCTTGTCCACGAACTTCGTGACGGTGAAATCCTGGTGCTCGCACCGCTCCGCCGTCCCGCCGCCTGCTGAACTGGCTGTCGCGGAAGCCGGTTGATGCACCCCATGGTTAAATGACAGGATTTCGATCCATTCCGCATGTTTGTCATCGGTACTTTCGCCGGGAACACCGTCGACTTTCAAAAACGCATCTAGCGCCACAATGCCTCCTTACACCCTCATTCCGGGTTCAAGATATATACGTAACGGCGGACGCGCGCGCCCCATCACCTGCGGGCGACAGCGCAACTGCCGGTGGGCCCCCGCCGCGGGACCGGCCAGCCCCCGAATTGTGCGGCTTTTGCTACTTCTTCGGTTCGGGAAGTTTCGCTACCAGCCGCATTGACACTGAGAGTTCTTCCAGCTGGAAATGAGGACGCAGAAAAGCGATGGCGTTATAGGCGCCGGGCTTTCCCGGGATTTCGGTGACATCGATCCGAGCCTCACGGAGCGGGAACTTCGCCTTCACATCCTGGCTTGCCGTATCGTCCAATAACACGTAGTTCGCGATCCACTTATTCAAAAAGTCCTGACACTGCTCGCGCGACATGAAGCTGCCGATCTTGTCACGCATCATCACCTTCATAAAGTGAGCGAACCGCGACACAGCAAAGATGTACTGCAATTGCGCGGACAAGCGCGCATTAGCGTTCGCATCCGCGCTGAGATATTGTTTCGCCTTATTCGCCGATTGCGCGCCTAAGAACACCGCATTGCGCGTCCGCTTGTAGTACGAGAGCGGCATAAAGCCTAGCTTCGCGAGCTCGTTTTCACGGCGATCAGTAATCGCAATCTCCGTAGGACACTTTACTGTCTCGTCGCCCTCATCCGTCTTGAAGCTGTGAAGCGGTAAGCCTTCCACCAACCCGCCGCCTTCAACACCGCGGACAGCCGCGCACCACTCGTGACGCGCGAAAGCATCGGTCAGGCGAGCGGCAAACGCATACGCCGCGTTACCCCACAGGTACTTCGAGTGATCCTTGCCATCCACCTGTTCTTCGTAATCGAACTCTTCCACGGGTTCGGTGTCTTTGCCATATGGCAGGCGCATCAACACATGCGGCAGGCACAATCCGACGTACTTCGCATCTTCGCTGGACCGAAACTGGTTCCAGGAAATGTACGCGTCACTATCGAAAATTTTCGCTAAATCACGTGGCGTGGAAAGATCGGTATACGACTTGAAATTGAACAATGCTGGGCTTGCGGCCGTAATGAACGGAGCATGCGCCGCAGCCGCGACGTTCGACATATTCTCCAGCAACGTGATGTCCTGGGGATGCCGGCCAAACTCATAATCGCCGACAAGCGCCCCTAACGGATGGCCGCCGAGAGTTCCGTATTCTTCTTCGTAGACCTTCTTGAAGATCGCGCTTTGGTCGAACTCCGTAGCCGTGGTGAGATCGGTCAACAGGTCCTTCTTGCTGATGTTCATCACCTTCAGCTTCAGCATCGTGGAGGTTTCTGTCTGCTGAACGAGGTAATGCAACCCACGCCATGCGCCTTCGATTTTCTGCATCTCCGGCGCGTGCATCACTTCGTTCAACTGCAGCGAAATTATCTCGTCGAGTTCTCGCAGTCGATCATTTAGCGATTTTTCGGCGTCTTTCGAGACCGTCATCTCACCTTGCATGACCTGCTCAATGAGTGACGAGACCCACTTCTTTCCGTCGGAGCGTTCTTCGTCCGTCTGCCCCAGCCGGCCTTCCTCGACGATCGTGTCCAGCAGGGTCTTCTGCTTCGGCGCCGCTGCCGCGCCGTCGGCTGCGGGCTGTTCCATCACCGGTTTCGTGTCGGCGGCCATCTTACTCGATCTCCTTCTTGGTTTCTGTCGCCTCTGGCGGACCGCTTAGGCCTTCTTCGGCGCGGATGCGCTGCAGCTTTTCCGTGTTATTCAACGCGTCCTGAAGCAGTGACTGAAGCTTGTCGTTTCCGATCATGCTGCTTCGCAGGTTCGCAATCGCCCTACGCGCGTCAAGAAGTTTTCGCAGCGCGGGGATCTGCGCCGCCACTTGGGCAGGTTTGAAGTCATCTAGGCTCTTGAACTTCAATTCCACAGGAAGGTTCACGTCGTCTTCGGTCAGGCGATTGGCAACGCTGAACGCCACCCGCGGTTCCATACTCGCGAGCACAGTATTGAAATTGTCCCGATCGATGTCGACAAATTTCCGCTGGGCGACAGGAGGCAGCGGCTTGATGGGCATGCCCGACAGATCGGCCATAACGCCAACCACAAACGGTAGTTCACGCTTTTCAATTGCGCCGCCGGTCTCTACCTCGTAAAAGATGTGGACGCGCGGCGGCCTAACTCGGCTAATTTTCTTCTGTAGACTTTCTTGCGGCATACTAAAAATGCTCCCTATATCTCGATATCTACCTAAAAGTTAAAGCTCCGCCGGCCGAGATCATCGATCTAGCAGGTGGAAATGTACCATTTTTTTATCTGCTCGTCCACGGTTTTCTTATCCTTTTGAGGGTGCCGGCCACCCTCGATCACCCAAGCCTTCCATCTAGGGAACCGCCTTCGCTGTGCAACGGAATCCTTCAAAGAAAGCGGGATTAAAAAGATCTACTCCGCCTGGAAATTCGGCAATGTCTATCCGCACGGGCGGATTTATCGAGCCTTGTTCTCCACCAGCGCCCCGAACGTACTTCCACTCGACAGCCTTGCTCCGCAAGGGTCTCGTTTCAGCCCCTCCGAAGACGCGGAACACACCCCAAGGACCTCCGCTTTTCGCAAACCAGATTTGTTGATCCTGGATTTCGATATACGCCTGCGCCACAACGCTAGCGCCGCCCGGCGCGGGCCACGAGAAGACTTTCCGGATCTTGGAATCCTTGCCGAAGATCTGGCGCTTTCCGTCCAGCTCAAACACCAGCGTCCGATTCTCGAGGGACATTCCCGCATTCGGAACCAAGGTGTACTGCAGACCCATCTTCGGCGAGCCGCTTTCATACAGCGCATTCGAAAACTCTTCCGCGCGATTCAAGAAGGAGAGCAGTTCGGCAGATAACTTCACTTTGCTGTCGGGTTTCGAAGCCCATTGCTTGCCCTGCTTCACCACAAAGTCGCCAAGCGACTCTTGCTGAAACTTCCAGATCGCGCCAGCTCCCGGTGCAAAGAAGGCGCTTACCTCATCCAGCGTCGCTTCCTGCTTCATCGATGCATTGAATGGATACTTCTGCAGGACGGGCCTCATCTTCGCGCACAGTGTCGCCGCATCCCGGTTCAACTTTGAGATCACCGCACCCTCGGGATTATCCTCTATAAACTTCCGGACGCCTCGAATCGGCTCTTCCAGAAGCTGTGAGACTTCCGCGTCTACACCCTCAGACCCGACCGGTTTGAACCCGATTGCAATCTGACGAACGGTGTCCCGTGCCTTCTCATAAGCTGCTAGCGCCGGCTGATGTACCGCTGGATCTGCGCGTCCGCCCGTACTGCGCGAAATGTCCAGCATCGACTTGCGAAGATCGGCCAAAGCGTTCACGTACTCTTTGTTCCGCTCGTTCACCCATAAATCGCTGCGAGGGGGTATCACCCAGTGAACTGGCTGAAAGGCAGCGGTGACGGTCACCGGCATAGTCTCATCGCCCGGCCCTGCGGCCTTGGCCGCCTTCTCATAGGCCTTTTCAGCTTTGTCAGCTTTCTTCAGCAACCCGCCCAGACCGACCTTGCCGCCCGCTCTCTGCAATGACTCTTTGAACGTTGTCTCCTGCTCCGGCTCCGAAAAGTGAGTATTATTCGCGGTCATCACCAGCAAAGCCAGTAAGGGCGTTTTGTGCGCCGACAAGATTTCTAGCTTCTCCGCAGCATCGGCCGCATCGCGATATGGCTGCATCTTGAAAGCCTTCAGAAATCCCTTCCATTTGGCCTTGTAATCCCTCATAAAGAGGGCAAGAATCGCGCGCTCCATCTCCGCATTGCGGGATTGCAGAAGCGAGGACGCAGGCAAACTCTCAGTCCCTAGCAGACAGCTATCCGCCCCCGCCGAATAGTTACCGCTCTTCGCTTCGCGTTCAACGAACTTAGCGCCCTCAGGAGTGAACGCCACGTCCACTTGGTCGGGTCCTGCTAGGACGCGCGCATAATCGGGCGCGATGTCGGTCAGCTTCGCGGGCGTGGCGAGGGTTCGCTTCGCCTGATCCAGGATCGCGCGGTAACTCCGCTCCGGGCTCTTGATCTGATTCAGGTAAGACACACCGTGCTGAGTTGCCTGCGACTCTTCGCCGATCTCTAGCGGTGCTCGCTCCCGAAGGGCATCCACATAGAAATCGATCTGGCGATCCAGTAACCGTTGACGTTCGCCTTCCACGACCATGCCAGCTTCTGCGGCTTCCGTCTTCAGCACCTGCCGGACGGCTACTGGGTCCACCATGCATCGCCTCGAAGAGATCGCTACGTGCGTCTGCAAGATCTGGTAAGGACCGTCGAACGGCGCGCCTTCCTCCGGTGTCGGAGGCAGCGCATTCAACTTCGCAATGAACCGTTGACGAAGCGGCTCCAGCACAACATCGCGAAAACCCCGGAAGTACAAGTTCCGAGCATCCGGCTCGAGTGCGTCACCCACATACAAACCCCAATGCACGCGAAGGTGCGGATCGGCGCGCAGGTTAGCCAGCTGCGACCGGAGTTGATCCAGAGACTGCAATGCGACCAACGGTGTCGACTCCGGTGAAGGACTCGCCTTCGAGTTCGTGCGCGTCGCTTCCGCTGCCGCATGCACGCTTTGAAGCAGGTCGCGATTGCCCCACCAGGACTGTAGCCAAACCATACACAACAGGACTGCAGCTGCCGCAATTGTGGCAGGAATTGCATTCTTAAACCGCGGCTGCGAGATTGCGACGCGAATCTTCGCTGGCGCGACTGCCGCATCTCGCAGCAGAATCTCACTAAAAAACTGCGTTACAAACATCCAGCGTTCCTGAAAGCCGGAAGCGGGCCGCCCGGGCGACTGAATCGAAGAGATGTCTTTTCGAAAGATCTCCGTAGCTTCGGCGCGAAACGCGTTGGTCACACCGACCTCGCCGCCTCCGATCGTCCAATCGGATCGCGTCTGTGCCGCTGGTTGCTGATCAACCGACACATGCCGTTTTCCGGAGAAGAAAAATCCGCGAAGGACCGCGACGGGCCGCAGCGGGTTCGGTCGAAATGCCTCCGTCAAAAACTGTGCGATCGTGCCGCGTAACCGGCGGAACTCTCGCGGGAACTCATACACGCCGCGCTTCCGGCCTGGATCTTCCTCACGCGTCAAATGCAGCACGCGGCGGCCCGCAAGACGAAATGAGACCTCGCTGAACATCTTGCTGATCCGTCGGCTTTCCGAATCAGCCCATGCCGCGCTTTTCTTTTCCGACGCCGGAGTTTCGCGTGGGAACAGATATCCAAAGGCCTGGCCCGCTTCCTGCTCCGGCATGGCTCGAAAGAAGTCTTCGTAAAACTTCACGGAATCTGTATGGGTAAAGATTGTGTACACCGAGATGGAGCAGGAAAACACCTCTGCGATCGCCTGCAATCGTTCTTGCACAAACGATGCCTGGGTCGCGATGGCCGCGCCATTCCCATCAATCGAATACGTAGCGGCGTTTTGAAACAAAACCACTCCGTGCAGAAGTCGAGGCGTGGGAGTTCTTTGTTGCACCCGCCATCGCGATTTCGCGATCTCCGGCTCCACCGTCATGGACGACAGGAACTCGGTCCAGCGGCTGATGTCGCCATCGAATAACCGGCCGCTCAGCTCAATGAACAGGGCGTTCTGAGCAATCCAGATGTTCGCGACACGGGTTGCCTGAACCGCAGCGTCACCTCGTACCTGTCCAGCCAATAGATGCACATCGAGATGCGACCGGATAAAGGTAGACGTCTTGCCAACGCGGCTCGGGCCGACCAACAGGTACATCGGAAGCTCCCGCAGCACCAGGCGTTTCCCTTGCCCGCCGTATTCTGGTGAGGCGGCGAGTGCCCTCTCGGCGTCTTTCCACAGCGACTCGAACGCCGCGTCGTCAGCGTGGGTCGGCTTGATCGCCTGCGGCGCGGGAGTCGGATGAGAGGCTCGCTTCGCTCTCCAACTCCGCCACAAACCCGACAAAGGCCCCAGGGCAAGAAGAACCAACACAGTGCCGATTCCGACGGCGGTCCAGAACAGGCCCTTCTTCTGAATCTCTGCTCCCTCATGATTAAGCGCCACTACCACCCAAACGAGTGCGATGTACAGAAGCAGGATCAGAAATACACGTCGGGAGCGCACTGCTAACCTCTCATGACATTCACTATCCGGTTTGCCGCCCAATTCAAATTGAGCTTCAACAAAAGAAAGAGCAAGACCGCCGCTCCTACCATAAGCGGGATAGCCCATTTTTCCAGCCAGTGCTCGACACGGACCGTTTCCACAGGCGCGGGAGCAAGCGGCTCAGGGACCGCATTCGGCGCAAGCCGGTAATCGGCATTGCGAATCCCATCCACCTTCCGTCGCAGCCGGTCGGCAATGGATGCTAATTCTCCCCGCATATCCCCGTACCGGCCTTCGAATCCCAGCAGCAGACACAAAAGATAAACTTCCAGCACATCTGCGACATGCGGTGAATCCCGCCGTCCGGTCAACTGGGATTCGAGCTTGTCGAAGAACACTTCTCCCGCGCGCGCTTCGCCGTAGAGTTCAACTGCGAGCGTCTGCCGCTTCCATTCCGCGCGCGCGGAGCCATTCGCTAGATCCGGCAGCGACAGCACCACCTCGTCAAGAAATGCCACAGTCGCGAACTCGGCATCTCGAACATCTTCGGGCGAATAACCGGCCGCCCGAGCCTGCCGGTTTATGTCGCGCACTGCCGTCAACATCCGCTGCCGGAACTTGTCCGGATCTCCGATGGCGTCGCGATCATCCGCATGAAGTTGCACCACACCGTTTCCGGTCGCGCGTTTGATACGGTTCGCTTGCAGTCGCACGATGCCGGTAAGGATCCCTTGGTACATCAACGCGAGGTTGTCGGGATGAGGCGATCTGCGGCCTTCCTCCGGCTGAGGTGACACTTCCCGCGAAAATGTACGGTCTGGAGTTGGACGCATCGAAATCACATTAGACTATATCCGCTAGCTCTAAAATGCAACCTCGCATACTCTCGCAAAATTCATCGATATCGAATCTCACTTCTGCGGTAATAACTCGAGGCCACCACCGTCGCTCTTCGCAACGCTGACTATACTGGCGTGAAAGACGACCGAAAAGTGTCACTGCTTTGATACTCTGGGTGCCAATGATCCGTCGAATTGTTATTGAGGGTTGGTGCTCTGTAGTTTTCCTTTTAGGACAAGCGCAGCCTCCGGCCACCGGTGCGATCTCCCTGGAGGAAGTCGTTCGGCTTATTCGCGCGGGTGTGGGCGAAGAACTGGTGATCACTAGGATAAAGAAGAGCGGAAAGTCATTTGATCTCAACACAGATGAGATTCTGGAGTTGAAGCGTTCTGGAGTAACAGATAGCGTTATCCGAACGTTGATGGATCCTACTCTCCCCTACACTCCGCCCCCAAAGCCGCCAGAGCCGAAAGTGACACCTGCAGCCGAACCCGTTGCGCCGAAGAAGCCTGTGAACCCCGTCATCGCCGGTCTGCCGGCTGAACCCGGCATCTACTTCCGGCTCACAACCGATGAGGCGTTCCGACGGCTCGACTTCAAGCCGGTTACGGCAGCCGGATCCGGGGGGAAGATGATGGGAGTGTTTACGGCCGGCCTCAAAAAAGGAACAGTCAGTGGCTATCTCGTAGGACCTTCCGCGGGAACAAGTTTCCCTGCCGGCTCCCAGGAATTCTATGTGCGAGTACCGGAAAAAGTCGTCGCGGAAGACATCTTGCTTATTAAGACGGACCCGAAGAAGGACCGCCGCGAGATCAACTTCGGTCCAGACGCCGCCAAGCCGTCATTCGCGCCCGGCATCGTGAAGCAGTATCAGTCCGTCGAACTCGAATCAGGGGTGTTTCGTTTCGAATGTGCTGCCCTCGATCCGGGTGAATACGTCTTCCTCGTCCTCGGCAGCTCTGAAGAAAAGAAAGGAATCGTGTCTAAGGGATGGCCGTTCGGAATTAGTACGACACGAGACAGGTGACACGGCACCTGTCTTCCTCCGCCGGAAAGTCTGCCACAAGCTACTCTGCGGGTCACCGTCAAACTACAACAGAATTTCGGGGTGGAGTGTCGATGTACAGGAACTCAATATGCGCAACATCGGGAAACCGCTTCCAGTCCCCTCCCCACGAGCACCCGTACTTCTTCGCAACCCGCCCAAGATCCTGCCAGAACTTAAACTTTGTGTCCGCCGCTGGGCCGCTCCAGCCGTGGCGTTCATCGATGATGTCGGCGGCGTTTCCATAGACGATATCAAGTTCGGTGCGACCATGCGGCAGGGTTGCCTGCGTGGAGCGTACATGCCAACTATTCATGGTCTTGGAGTTACCAGCAGCCACGATTCTCGCCTGCTCATCGCGAGTCCGAACAGCTTGTCGATGAAGCCTTGGCTTCCAGCCAAGGTTCGCCAAATCGATCAGAATCATGTTAAGCCGCGACTGAAAAGCCGGATGGAACGCGTATGCCGCTCGGGAGGATCTAAGAACCATCAGCGTTTATACCACCTGTATTTTTAAAGATCAAGGGTGAGGACGGATACATGGTGATGGCCGATACGTTAACTTGCGATGAACACCTCAGGAGGACGTCTTTGTTGCACCCGCGAATGGTTATGGCGCGAACAAGTTCGGCCACAGACGGGGATGAAAACGGGGCATATTGAAGGAGCCGCAGACGATGGAGGCCGATGACGTCTGGCAATGCGAAGCCGCCCGCGAATATGGCCCGGGACGCGTTTTTGGGACAGATGAGTGAGGCTCCTGCCGCAAAGCGGGAAGCCCGTTAAGGAAAGACCGATTTACTTTGTAGCGTTCTTCGTCTGGCGGCAAGCAGGAGACGCCGAAACTAATGATCGAAGGATATCGCCGCTGCTGCGGCATGGACATTCATAAAGATACGGTCGTCGTTTGCGTATTGCCCCGGTGGGAGCTGAGGAGAGAACATCCGCAAGACTTTTGGCACCTTCCGGAATGATCTGATCCGCATGCGAGTCTGGCTTGAAACAACTCAAGGTTACCGAAGTCGCGATGGAGTCGACAGGAGTTTATTGGCGACCGGTCTGGAACGTTCTTGAAGAGCAGGGTTTTCGCTTGCTGCTGGTGAATCCCGCTCAGGTCAAGGCACTGGCCGGGCGCAAGAGCGATGGACGCGACGCCCAAAGAATTGCCGAGTATCTGCAGGACGGAAGGCTGGATGGAAGCTTCGTTCCCTCGGCCGAAGTGCGACAGTTGCGGATGATGTTGCGGCATCGCATTTCGCTGCTGGAACAGCGGAACGAAGTGCACAATCAAATCCGCGACCTGTTCGAAACAGCGAGCTTGAAGTTGTCTTCTGTGATCACTGACTTGATGGGTGTCACCGGCCGCAATATTGTGGAGGCCCTGATTGCCGGCGAAGATTCACCAGAGAGACTGAGTTGGAAGGTGCGGGGGAGTGTCCGCAAAAAAGAGAAGTTGGTGAAGGAATCATTGAAAGGCTACTTCAATGACTTTCATCGTTCCATGCTGGCATCCCACTACAAGCATTATCAGTTCCTGACTACAGAGGTAGCCGCGTTCGAAGAGCGAATTGCTAAAGCGATGGAGCCGTACGCTCACCAGGTCGAGCTGCTTGTCACGATACCGGGTATTGACCGAATGATCGCTTGGCATCTGCTGGCAGAGCTTGGCATCGATCTTCAGGCATTTCCAGACGCGGCGCATTGTTGCAGTTGGGCGGGGCTGGTTCCGGGCGAGAACGAGAGCGCGGGAAAACAGAAAAGCAGCAGATGCCGGAAAGGCAACAAGACTTTGCGCCGCGTCTTGACTCAGTCCGCCTGGGCGGTTTCACACTGCAAAAAGGGTTATCTGCGTGCGTTCTTTCATCGCGTCAAATCCAGAAGAGGATGGGCTAAAGCGATTGTTGCAACGAGCCACAAACTATTGACCATCGCTTTCCAGGTGCTCAAAACCGATACTCCCTACAGGGAATTGGGAAGTGACTACTTCGACCGTATCAATCCTGTTCGGACCGTCAGGAAACTTGTCGAGAGGCTCGAAGCGCTCGGTCATCAGGTACGGCTCTCGCCAATGGGGTCGAACGCATAAACCGAATCAAGAGAGGAAGTTAATCCGGGAGGTTTTCTAAGGACGTCCAGCTTGGGAGTTGTCCATGGCAGGTTGCCGCAACAGCGCATGAAAACTATAGCGATCGTCGAGAGTGTATGTTGTAGGCGCAGGCGAGCGAATTGAGACCGCTATATTTCTGGCGCCGTGACGGCCCGTTTGGGAATTTGGTCCGGATGCCTGACGCTCATTAGTAGCGTGGCACAACGGAATGTTGCCTCCGTCAAGCGGAGAGCACGAGAAGGAAAATCATCGTATGTTTAGGCGTCCTTCGCTCGCAAGCGAAGGAGAGAGAGCGATGAATCTGGTATACCAATGCTGCGCCGGATTGGATGTGCATAAAAAGAGTGTTAGTGCATGCATCCGCATACAGCAAGGCGAACAAACGCGGATCGAGACGGCACTCTTCGGGACCTTTACAGCAGATCTGGAACGTTTGCGAGATTGGCTGCAACAGTACGGAGTTCAGCAGATCGCGATGGAATCCACTGGCGTGTTCTGGATTCCGGTATGGAATGTACTCGAGCGGGACGACAGCAAGCGGTTTGAGTTAACGCTGATCAACCCACAACACGTCCACGCTTTGCCGGGCCGCAAAACCGACCAGCGCGATTGTCGACGGATTGCCGAGTTGCATCAATATGGGCTGCTGAGAAGCAGTTTCATCCCGCCAGCACCGGTCCGCGAATTGCGTGACTTGACCAGACGGCGTACACATCTGCAAGGTGAGCGCAATCGTGTCCTTAACCGCATCCGCCGGCTGCTCGAGACAGCCAACATTAAGCTCGGATCGGTCGTCAGCGACATCAGCGGGAAGACAGCCATGCTGATTATGGCGGAGATTGTTCGCGGCAATTGTGATCCGGAAAGCCTATCGGAGTTGGCTCAAGCGAGCCTAAAGAACAAAAAGGCGGAGCTCATGAGCTCGCTGCATGGCTTCTACAGTGATCACTTCCGGTGGTTGCTCGGACAGGCACTGCACGAACTGCGGTATTTGGACAAAACGCTGGATCAGGTGGACCGCCAACTTGCCAAACACCTGCGCCACACGCGGATCTTGTTCGGCGGTTATGTACGATTCCCGGAGTCGACTTCACTACGGCTGCCGTGATCCTGGCTGAGATCGGCTTTGACATGACTCGATTTGCCGATGCAGCGCAATTGGCTAGTTGGGCAGGGTTGTGTCCTGGCAACAACGAAAGCGCCGGTAAGAGATTCTCTTCCCGCACCCGGAAAGGGAACCGGTATTTGAGACGAGTACTGACTCAGAGCGCATGGTCTATCACCCATAAGAAAAACTGCTTCCTAACAGGGCTCTTCTACAGAGTGGCTTCACGAGGGGGCATGAAGAAAGCAGCCATAGCCGTGGCCCACCGGATTCTGACAATCGCTTGGCACATCATCGCAGAGGGGAGCACGTATTACGAATTAGAAGGGAATGGAGGCGATCGCCAGCAGGCTGCCCGCATTGCGCGGCGACTGGCTCGAAGGCTGGAGCAACTTGGGTTCGAAGTCGAAATCAAATCTAAGCCAACCACTCAACCACCTCCTCCGCAATCTCCACCATCACACCCAGACAACTGAGTTGACGACCCCGCCAACTGGTCCCGTCCTATGTCGTCGATGCGCGAGGTGGGGCATCCCCTGTATTCATGCCAAGAACGCCAAACAGGTGCGCTCGGCTACGCCTGCGCTCCTTACAAACCAACAACTTCGATGAGATTTTCGAAGGAAGCTGGCATTCAGAAGCAGTTGAGGTACACATCATGATCCAACCGCCATATCAAATAACGATACCCAAAACGATAGATAAGCTACGGTGCTCATCATACCACCAGCAGCTTGGTCGAAAAATTTGCGCCAGTTTCATAGCTCAACAGCAAGGCATCAGCTTGCAATCGGCGCTAAAGAAGATCTCGGAACCGATGGGCGATCTTTGGCTCGTTCTCGCCGAATTAACTCGATACGGTTTTCTTGAAGATACACCCATCCAGGTCATCCAGAGTCAAGACCATGAGCATGCACTGCTGATGTAGCTCATTACAGCCAGGAGTAAATCGCAATGCCAGAATACCCTATCGCTGAAGGTCGCGACCACAGGAACTCCCATCAACGCCAAACACTAGGGCTTGAATTGAAACACGGCTCCGTTCCGTACGCGCCCGATGTCGAAATCGCGGACAGTGAACCATCGGCTCGAATCTCCGCTCGTGGCCCCTCCGCATCCGAGGCTCAGCCGATCCATGGAGACCACAGCGTTGCTCGCTCCAATCTGCCAATGACCGTGAAGGAGGCGGCTCGGTTCCTCGGAGTGAGCCCGCAGACGGTGTATCTTTGGGTGGAGCGAAAGCAGATTCCCCACTTCCGCGTTATGGGCCGCAACATCCGATTTCTGATATCGGATCTGCGACCATTCCGCGATCAATTCAAACAAGAGGTGGAGAATGGCAAGACCGCGTAAGCATGATGGCGTGGTGTATAGAAGGAATGACAGCAATATTTGGTGGATGCGCTACCGGGATAAAGACGGTACCCGCCGCCTGGAATCAACAAATACTGCGGATTGGGACGAAGCTCAGCGGCAATTGCGAGACCGTCTCACCGCGAGAGACAACAACTCCCTTGAGGTTCTCCGCAAGGGAAAGCAGCTTACATTCAATGAATGGGCGGACTTCTTCTTGGTGTACTATTCCAAGCCTCCCATTCGCGCACAGAAAACTCACGAAGCGAATGAGAATGCATTGAAAACGCTTAGGCCGGTGTTCGGGACTTGCAAACTCCTGGACATTGGACCCAACGAAATCGAGGCGCATCTGAGAAGCCGGCTTCAGGCAAAACGCCATGTCCGGCGGCGGGGCGGCGTTGCCGTAGTCGGCACGCTGAAGGCAACAACGGTCCATCAGGAGTTCCGTGTGCTCCGAAGAATCTTCAGCGTTGCAGTCAAGAAGAAGCTAACTCCAATTAATCCTTGTTCTGCGGTTGAATTCCCGGTGATGGTCAAGGGTTTGTTTCGGCCGCATTACATGACATGGTCGGAGCAGGCTCAGATCGAAAAGCACGCTCCTGCTTACCTGCGGAACGTGATTCGCATCATTACCGAGACGGGTCTCAGGGTGTACAAGGAACTGGCCTGCATGACAAAGGACCAAGTTGACATCGCCAACAAGGTGGTGTTCATCAAAGATTCGAAGACCCCAACCGGGATCTCCGACGTTCCGCTGACCGAGATAGCTCTCGAAGCCTTTCAAGACCAGCTAAAACTGGCAGGCCCAGGGACTTGGCTATTTCCAAGTTCGCGCAATCCTACGGAGCACCAGGTTGACTTCAAAAAGACTTGGGAGCGGACACTCCGCCGGGCCGGCGTGCCACAGTTCCGTCTCTATGACCTGCGGTCGACGTACGCCACTCGGCTGAGTGCCGGTGGAGTGGCCGACGAGTGGGTTACGCAGATGCTCCGCCAGTCGGACGCGAAGGTATTCAAGAAATACTCACAAATGAAGCTGCAGATGCAGCGCGAAGCACTAACACGGATGAATCGATACGCCGGTGATTCGGGGACGACAGAACATTTTGATACGGAGGACAGCAATTGAACCTGTTTTGATACAGTTCTGATACGTTTGCGCTATTTTCGTAGGAGCAGAAAGGATTGCAGATCCGGTAAGCAATAGGAAACACGAGGGGAGGGATGGTGGTCGCCGTAGGACTCGAACCTACGACCTCCTGCGTGTGAAGCAGGCGCTCTAACCAACTGAGCTAGGCGACCGCGGAAAACATCAGTCTAACATATCGTCACGCTGCCGACTCTTACCGCGCGTACTTAGGTACTAAGTGACAATTTAGGTGGAATACCTGAATCAATCCGGGTAAACTGGCGTCCTAACCATTGTGCGGCAGCTGGCGATTGCACTCATCTTCGCGGGGATTGTTTGGGGTGGAGATCTTCGCGCTCAGTTTGACAAGTTGAAGTCCGAGGGCCGATCAGCGTTCCAGGCCGAGGATTACGCAAAGGCCGAGAGCTGCTACACGCGGCTCCTGCAACTTTCATCCGACGTGCATCCTGGTGTTTACGAGATGTACGCGCAAGTGGTATCTCCTCTCGCCGAGATCTATAAGAAGACAGAGGCCACGGAGAAGCTCGAAGCACTCTATCAGAATCGTATGGATCACTCCGGCGCTGGTCTCGAACGTGGTCTCGCTCAAGCTGACCTCGGATTCTTCTACCAGGGAAGCGATTTCGCCTCCGCAGATCGCTACCGAGGGGAAGGCCTCGTCAATGACGCCGTGAAGACTTTTGAGCAGTGCGCAACGAATAAAACCGAAGGCGAACAGTGCCGGCGTCGATTAGCCGACACCGCCGGTATCCAAGGCGCAATGTTTTTTCAGAAGCTCGACTATTCGCGCGCCGAGCCGCTATTCCGACGTGTCATCACGATGCCCGAGAGCACGGTCCAAGATGAAGTCATGCTCGTTAGCCTGCATGCGCTTCGGGGCATTATGATCGTCCGCAAGCAGTTTGAGGAAGCCAAGCAGTTGGAGTTGCGCGCTGCCGCCTTCGAGGCTGCGCATCCCAATGCCCTATCACGGCTGAAGCAGGATGGAAGTCGTTCGCGGAGCCGGTGATCAATCTCGCTGCTTCAACTTAAGGACTTCATTCATCGCGCCTTGGCGGTAACCCTCAAGGTCAAGCGTCACGTAATTGAAGCCGAGCGGCTTGAAAATTTTAGTGAAAGCTTCCGCCATTTCGAGAGAGAGCGCCCGAGGCAACTCCTCGCGTGAGATCTCGAGCCGTACAAGTTCGCCATGGAAACGGACGCGAAACTGGCGGAATCCCAATGCC
The DNA here is from genome assembly GCA_963844855.1 of Bryobacteraceae bacterium. Lineage (GTDB taxonomy): Bacteria > Acidobacteriota > Terriglobia > Bryobacterales > Bryobacteraceae > DASQDN01. The sequence continues at coordinate 211,356 of CAWJQP010000051.1, read as the reverse complement.
TTGATCGATTCCTCACCCGTTTCCACAGTCTTAATCGTTTCTGGCGTGACAGGCGTTCCATAGGGGATGCGGGAACTAAGGCACGCAGAAGCGGGTCGGTCCCATGTCTTTAGGCCCGCGAGGCGCGATAGCTCGCGAATCTCAGCTTTTGTGAGACCTGCTTCCACAAGCGGCGCCTTCACTTCGTGCAATCGCGCGGCATTCTGACCAGGCCGGTAATCTCCGAGGTCGTCTTTGTTTACTCCATATACGATGTGACGAACACCCCGGGCTGCGCCCACTTCGTCAAGGCGTGTGAACAACTCGTCCTTGCAGTGGAAGCAGCGGTCAGGATTGTTGGCTACATACTTGGGATTATCGAACTCGAAGGTTTCGATGTACTCGTGACGAAATCCTGCTTCACGGGCGAACTCCTCGGCGTCCCGCTTGTGAGACTCAGGAATGGAAGCAGAATCGGCTGTAATCGCAACTGCGTTGTCGCCCAACGTCTTCGCCGCCGCCCAGGCAAGATAGGCCGAATCCGTGCCGCCGGAATAAGCGACGATCACTTGGCCAAGATCGTGGAGGATCGCAAAAAGCTTGTCCTGCTTCTGCAGCAGGAGCGCCGGATCGAGAATCGGCCCGACAGAAGCTCCAGCGATGCCAACCAGTGTTGCCATATGAGTATTCTACCGTCCCGCGGCCATGATCTGACCGCGGGATATGCGATCTTCGCGCCTATTGAATTAGCTCACCATTGCCGTTCTCGCCCTTGCTGGCTTCGCTTTCAGGGATACAGGACGCAGCCGCCACGCGATCCCCTTCTTCGAGGCTGACGAGTTTGACACCCTGCGTGGAACGACCGGCCTGACGGATGGTACTTGAATCGATTCGAATCATCTTGCCATTCAGCGTGATGATTACGAGTTCGGTATCTTCCTTTACCGACAGGACGTTCATGACCTTGCCGATGCGGGAATTGGTCTTCATCAGTGTCACGCCCTTGGCCCCACGAGCTGTCTGCACGATACTCGGTGACGCTTAGTGCGCTTGCCGAATCCGTTTTCGGAAATCGAAAGGATCAAGTCTTCTTCGCCGACGATTTCGACACCGACGATGTGATCGTCCTTTGCAAGATTCATGGCGCGTACGCCGCGAGCTGGACGGCCCATCGCGCGAACTTCAGTCTTCTTCGAAGCGAACCGCCATGCCCTCGTGCGATCCGAGGAACACGTAGTCGCTGCCCGTCGTCAGTCGCGCCGCGATCAATTCATCGCCGTCGTCGAGCGATACGGCGATGATGCCGCGTGACATGGGATTGTCGAACTCGGACAACTCGCACTTCTTGATGACGCCGTGCTTCGTCACCATAACGATGTACTTATCGGCGACAAACTCCTTCACGGGAAGGAAGGCTTTGACGGTTTCGTCCGGTTGAAGGTTGATAAGGCCGTTGATGTTCTTCCCCTTGACCGCCGGACCGGCATCCGGGATCTCGTAGATCTTCAGCCAGTACACGCGACCCTTATTCGTGAAGATCAGCATATAGGAGTGCGTGTTCGCCACGAGCATGTGCTCGACCGTATCTTCGGCTCGCGTACCCATGCCGATGCGGCCCTTGCCGCCGCGGGTCTGGCGTTGATACGTGTCGATCGGCGGTTCGCTTCAGGTATCCGCCGCGTGTGACGGTGACCGCGACGTCTTCCCGCTGCACGAGGTCTTCGAGATTGATATCGCCTGTATCCTCGATGATCTGCGTGCGTCGTTCGTCGCCGAATGTCTTCTGAACTTCCTTCAGTTCGGTGACGATCACGCGCGCGGAGCTTCGGTCTCCGATCCGAGGATCTCCATATAGTCGGCGATCATGCGCTGGATCTCAGCGAGTTCGTCGAGGATCTTCTGCTGCTCCATGCCGGTCAGGCGCTGAAGCTGCAGTTCGATGATGGCCTGCGCTTGGCGATCGCTGAAGTCGAAGACGCCGCGATCGATCTCGGTAGTAAGGCGGAGCCTGCTGGCGACAGTTGGGCAGCAGAGCGGCCAGTGCTCTCAGGCGTCGCCCATCAGACCGGCGCGCGCTTCTTTCGGCGTCTTAGCAGCGCGAATCAACTCGATGACCAGATCGAGATGATCGAGCGCCTTCTTGAAGCCGAGCAACATATGCTCGCGTTCGCGGGCCTTGCGTAAGAGGAAGTCCGTACGCCGGCGCACGACATCGATGCGGTGATCGATGAACTTCCGGAGGCAATCGAGGATGCCGAACTCGCGCGGCTGGCCATTGACGATCGACAGCATGATGACGCCGAAGTTCGATCTGCATCTGCGTGTGCTTGTACAGATTGTTCAGCACCACTTCGGGAGTTTCGCCGCGCTTCAACTCGATGACGATACGCATGCCGTCGCGATCGCTTTCGTCGCGAATGTCGCTGATGCCTTCGATGCGCTTCTCGTTCGACCATGGCGGCGATGTCGGCAATCAAGCGCGCCTTGTTGACCTGGTACGGCAGCTCGGTCACGATCAGCGCTTCACGATCGCGGCCGATGTCCTCGGTGGCAACTTTCGCGCGGACTTTCAGCGAGCCACGACCACGATTGTAGTAGTCGACGATGCCGCTCTGGCCTAGCAGTAGGCCGCCGGTCGGGAAGTCGGGTCCGGGCGCTAGTTTCAGAACTTCCGCGAGCGTCAGATTGGGGTTTTGAACGAGCGCAATCGTTGCGCTCACGATTTCATTCAGGTTGTGCGGCGGGATGTTCGTCGCCATGCCGACGGCAATTCCCGATGAGCCGTTGATCAGCATGTTCGGCACGCGCGCGGGAAGAACTTCCGGCTCTTCGGTGCTGTCATCGAAGTTCGACTTGAAATCGACCGTCTCTTTGTCGATGTCTTCGAGCAGCGTGTGCGCGATGCGCGACAGCCGGGCTTCGGTATACCGGTAAGCCGCTGGAGGATCGCCGTCGACCGAACCGAAATTTCCCTGACCATCAACCAGTACGTAGCGCAGTGAAAATGGCTGCGCCATGCGACCAACGCGTCGTAAACCGCCGTATCGCCATGGGGGTGATACTTTCCGAGCACGTCTCCGATGATGCGGGCGCACTTCTTAGTGGGACGATTGAAATTCAGACCCATCTCGCCCATCGCATAAAGAATGCGGCGATGCACGGGCTTCAGGCCGTCGCGAATGTCCGGCAAGCGCTCGACCGACGATGACGCTCATCGAATAGTCGAGATACGACCGTCGCATCTCGTCTTCGATGTTGACAGGAATGAGGTTTTTATTGCCGTCGCCGTCGTAGGGTACTCGGGGACCTCCGCCGGTCGGGTGGAACAGGCGGGTTTCCGGTGTTGTCGTTCTCTGCCAAGAATTACTCCTAAATTGTGTGCGGAATGCTTCTATTATTCTACCAAAGCGGCTCCCTCAAAGCGCGCTAAGTGCTGGTAAAATGAGAACTAAGCTCAATGATCTCCATCGTCATACCGATCCACAACGAGGAGCCGGCCATCCTTCCTCTGTACGACCGTCTCACCACGGTATTGGAGACGATGAACAAGCCGTACGAGATCCTTTTCGTCGATGACGCTTCGACGGATCGGAGTTTCGACCTCCTCGCCAACCTTGTCGAGACCGACGGGCGGCTGAAGGTCATCCGCCTGCGCCGGAATTTCGGGCAAACCGCTGCGTTATCAGCGGGTTTCGATGAGGCTCAGGGAGATGTAATTATCTCCATGGACGGCGACCTGCAGCATGATCCCGAGGATATTCCTGCTCTTCTGGAAAAGGTCGACGAAGGCTACGATATCGCGAGTGGCTGGCGCAAGAATCGTCTCGACAACGCCATTACGCGCAAGATCCCGTCCCGCATCGCTAACTGGCTGATGGCAAAGGCTTCAGGCGTGAACCTTCGGGATTTCGGGACCACGTTCAAGGCGTACCGAGCAGAGATCCTCAAGGACATCAATCTTTACGGCGAATTACATCGCTTTATCCCCGCGCTGGCCTCGTTTTATGGCGCGCGTGTGGCTGAGGTGCCGATCCGGAATTCCCCTCGGGTAAGCGGCGGTTCGCACTATGGATTGGGAAGGACGTTCCGGGTCCTGTTCGACATCATTACGATCAAATTCCTGCTGAAGTATTTCACCCGGCCGATGCATTTTTTCGGGCAGTTGGGCTTGGCAGGGGTCGGTGTCGGGGGCGCAATCCTCACTTATCTGCTGATCTATAAACTGTTGGGCAACGAGCTTGTCATTCAGCACGGCCCCCTCCTGATCGCGGGAGCACTGTTGTTTCTTACGGGCCTGATGATGTTTTGCACTGGTCTGCTTGGTGAAATTTTGGTCCGCACATACTTTGAGAGCCAGGGCCGCCGGATCTATGCTGTCCGCGAAATCCGGACGAAGCGCGAGACACAAGCCGCCGACAGTTCCCGCTAGCGCTAACCTACGGAAATGCTCCTACCGCTGTGCCTGCTCTTCGCCCAGGCATTCGATGTGGTCCTTACTGGCGGACGCATCGTGGACGGCACCGGCAATCCCTGGTATCGCGCAGATGTCGGAATTTCCGGTGATCGCATAGCGGCGATCGGTGATCTCCGCAGCGCGCAGGCAAAGCAACGTGTGGATGTTTCCGGTCTGGTCGTTGCGCCTGGATTTATCGATATCCACAGTCACACCGTACGAAATCTGGCTGAAAACCCGAACCTAGAGAACGTCGTGCGGCAAGGAATCACGTTTGTGATCGATGGTCAGGATGGCGGCTCGCCACTGCCTTTGCGGGCCGCGATAGATAAGGTGGCTGCGTCTAATCCAGTTGTCAACGTTGGCTGGTTTGTAGGCCACGGGTCCATTCGCACGATGGCAATGGGGCTGGTGAATCGCGAGTCCACTCCTGAAGAATTGCAACGCATGAGAGATCTGGCGCGCAATGCGATGCTGGACGGAGCCTTCGGCCTCTCGACGGGCTTGTTTTACGTTCCTGGAAATTACGCACCGACTGAGGAAGTGGTTGAGATTGCCAAGGTCGTTGGTCAACTGGGCGGCATGCACATCTCGCACATGCGCGACGAAGGAGCGGGCGTACTCGATAGCGTACGCGAGACCATTCGCATCGGCGAAGAGGCGAGCCTTCCAACACAGGTAACGCATCACAAGATTATCGGCGCCGCCTCATGGGGAAAGAGCGCGGAAACGTTACGCATGATCGAAGAGGCGCGCAGGCGTGGCGTCGATGTGTCTGTCGATCAATACCCATACACGGCATCGCACACCGGGTCGGCCGCAATGTTCCCGCAATGGTCTCTTGAGGGTGGCAACAAATCGCTTCTCGAAAGACTAGAGGCTCCGGAAAGCAGGGCCCGCATCAAGACAGAGGTAGCGCGGCGCATACGAGAGGATCGGGGAGGCGGAGATCCGAAGAACGTCCAGTTCAATCGTTGTGGATTCGATTCATCGCTGAACGGCAAGACGCTAGCCGATGCCACAGCCTTACGAGGTCTTGCAGTCACAATCGACAACGCAGCCGAAGTCGCTTTGGAGATTCAGCAGAAGGGCGGCTGCTCGACGATCTACCATGCCATCTCCGAACAGGATGTAGAGCGTATTCTGAAGTATCTCGGGCACGATGGTGGCAAGTGACGGCGATGCTCCCGGCATTTGGAGCCGGATCGCCGCATCCCCGCGCGTATGGAACATTCCCGCGCGTTCTCGCAATGTATGTGAGGGAGAAGAAGCTTTTGTCTTTAGAGGATGCCATCCGGCGCATGACCAGCCTCCCTGCGGCTCGGTTAAAAGTCGGGGATCGTGGATTGATGCGGGCGGGAATGCTTGCCGATATCGTAGTTTTTGATCCGGATCTAATTGCCGATCGCGCTGAATACGCCAAGCCGCATCAATATGCGGTCGGTGTGAGAGATGTGCTGGTCAATGGAGAATTTATTCTACGATCCGGAAAAATGACGGACCACCCGACCGGGCCGAATCGTGTTCGGGCCTGCGCGCGAAAACTAACTTCTACGTTACTTCACCGACGTAGCTGAGATGCGATCGCCGCTCATTTTGCCGTTAATTGTTACTGTGTGCCACGCCGAAGCTCCTGTGGTAGAGCTCATCCGTTGGCGCAGCGCCCCGTTAGTGTCGTCGAGCATGTACAGTTTTCCACCGGACATCAGCGCGAAAGAAGTGGTGGCCGGCGTGACCAGACAGCCCTTGTATTTTTCCCGCACGTCCGTCGATACGGACCTCGGGCGAGTCAGCCGAACGGCTTCGCTGAGCTGTATCATCGGTCCCGCCTATGTGAGTTGTCTCCGGCGTATTCGATTTCGGGGCAGTTACGCTCGGGCCGCTATAAGTTGTTACGGGAGAGCGCGACGTGGTTGCCGTCTTGTCGATCACAGCCTGACCGGATTGTTTGGGATTGACCCCGGTATTCTCGGCGACGCTTGCAGCTTCCTTGACCGCTGCCGGAGCGGCGGCGTCGGTACTCGATGGCGAGGACGCGCCAACAGTGGCAGCAGGAGTGACCCCCGCTGCCGACGGTGTGGCTCGACTGGGGGAAGCGTCAACTGATGACTCACTCGCTGGGCGGTTCTGGATTACCTGGCAACCCGCATCCATCAATATGCCGCGGTAGGCGACCGGAGTTCGCGTCTCCGGAGGGGTGTGATTAGGGGGTTGCGGCGCCTGCGCAAAGCCAAACATCGCCACTGTTGCTGTTAGTGCGGTATGCGTTACGAACCTGTTCATCTCTATCTCCCTCACGCCACATCGCTCGTGCGACGTTCGGTAATGTGATCCCGGCAGAGGTATTTCGTAGCCTGCGTAACCGTTATGAAAAGGCCCCGATCCAACCGTGCGCTAGCCCGTTGGCGATGTGATAAGCTTCCAGCGTGCGCGTCTCAAAGCCTCTCTTTTCCGCCCTTGTCGCCATGTCGCTGCTGAGCTCACCCATGACCTCCGCGAACCGTCCGGCTTCTGTGACAATGTCCGACACAGCCAAACGATTTCTAGCGTCGCTTACCCAGGAACAAGCCGCCAGAGCTGTCTTCGCGTTTGAGAACGACGAGAGATTGAACTGGCACTTCATCCCAAGAGAACGTAAAGGACTACCGCTCAAGGACATGACGAGCGCGCAGAAACATCTCGCGAATGCATTGCTTAACGCGGGACTCAGCCAGCAGGGCTACATCAAAGCCACCTCGATCATGAGTCTGGAAGATATCCTTCGCATTCTCGAAAAAGACAACGGTGTTCGGCGTAATCCGGAGGGCTACTTCTTCAGCGTTTTCGGGGAGCCTTCAGAAACCGGTGTTTGGGGCTACAGAGTGGAAGGGCACCATCTGGCTTTGAACTTCACGTTGAAAGGTGGCAAAGTGATCGGGAGCCCGAACTTTTTTGGCACCAACCCCGCCGAAGTGAAGGAAGGGCCGCGCAAAGGACTGCGGGTTCTCCACGCTGAAGAAGACCTTGCCCGCGCTCTGGTAACGAGCCTCACGCCGGAACAAAAGAAGACGGCAATCGTTTCGAAGGAAGCTCCAAAGGACATCTTCACGATGGCGTCACGTAAGGCTTCGATTGAAGGTCAACCGAATGGCTTGCAGGCGTCGAAGTTGAACTCAAAGCAACGCGTGATGTTACAGGCAGTCGCGGACGAATATGCTAACAATCTGCCGCCGTTGGTAGCGCAGGAGCGGCTTGACCGGATCAAGAAGGCCGGTACAAATGTTTATTTCGTTTGGGCCGGTGGGGAAAATAAAGGCGATCCGCACTACTATCGGATTGCTGGTCCTGATTTCCTGATCGAGTACGACAACACGCAGAACGACGCGAATCATATCCACAGCGTCTGGCGCGACCTGACGAATGATTTTGGCGCCGATCTGCTGAAAGAGCACTACCAGTCTGCTCACAACAAGTAGCCCGTAGGTCCTGCATCTGAACACGAGCATGGGAACATGAAAAAGCGTGTTCACAGGAATCATTGAAGAGATTGGAACCGTCGGCCAACTTGAGCCGCAACTGACCAGCGCACGTCTCCGCATTGACTGCAGCACCGTTGTCTCAGACGCCGGCGAAGGGGCCAGCATCGCTGTCAACGGCGTTTGTCTCACCGCAATCCACATCGATGCGAATGCCTTCTCAGCCGATCTTGCCCCTGAGACTCTCCGACGCACGAATCTCGGAGATCTGACCAGCGGTTCGCTGGTAAATCTAGAACGTCCTCTTCTTGCGATCGGCCGACTTCACGGTCACGTGGTCCAAGGTCATGTTGACGGAGTCGGCGAGTTATTGTCGCTAGAACAACTCGGCAGCGATAACTACTGGTTGCGCATTCGTATCCCTGAGGAACTCGATCGCTACGTCGTACACAAGGGATCGATCGCAATTGATGGCATCAGCTTGACCGTCGCATCGATTGAGGACAAAGTCGTCTCGGTGACGATCATCCCGCATACGTTCACGATGACGTCGCTCAAGACGTACAAGCCAGGCGCCAAGGTCAATCTCGAATGCGACATTTTTGCCAAGTATCTGGAGAAGATGATTGCGGGTTACAAAGTGGGCGACTGATCGCCGTTCAGCAGGATCTGCCGCATTAGCTTCATCGGGATCGAACCTTGCTTAATGAAGTCTGTATGAAACTTCTCGATCGAGTACGCCCCTCCCTGCCCCAGCTTGTAGTCTTCCCGTAGTTTGTAGATCTGGAGTTTTCCGGCAGTGTAGTAAAGGTACGTTGGATCATATGCGCCGCGACGAGCCTCCTCATGCGCATTGGCCGGCTCTTGAAACCCTTTCTCCACAAATAGCCGGGCCGCTTGCTCGACAGTCTGATTCTGCGTGTGCAGTTTGATGCCTGATATGAAGCGACAATCGCGAAGGAGCGCCTCCGAGAGTTGCGCCAACCGAATCTTCGGATCACCGGCTCCGTATCCTTCCTCGATCATCATCTGTTCTGCGTAGTGCGCCCATCCTTCGGCATTCGATCTTGTCATTAAGAGCTTCCGTGTTTTCGTCGGAAACGCCTTTGCATGTAAGAACTGAGTGTAGTGCCCGGGGAAGGCCTCGTGAATTGTGATGATATCCATCACGGGCTTGTTAAACAGACGGAGATGCTCTTCCTTATGCGCGCGGGTCCATTCCGCTTCCGGCGGAGTGACATAGTAAAACGCCTCGGTGGCCTTGGCTTCGTATGCTCCCGGCGTATCCATTGAAGCAAAGGTTCCGGATCGGGCGTACGGTGGAGTTTCGAGGATCGTAGGTCGAACATCGGACGGAACGGCGATGATCTTTTTGTCAACGACAAACTTGCGGATTCTCTCTAGCGTGGAGCGAGCGGAATCGAGCAGTTCCACTTCTGCCGGATGCTGATTCGCAAGCGATCGCATTACTTCTCCGGCGGAAGCTCCGGGTTGGATTCGGCGGGCCGTTTCGACAAACGCTTTGTAGTCCTTTTCAAGCTGCTCTTCTCCGATGGCCAGCAGTTTATCGAGCGGCGTCTCTATCATCTCTTCGTAGCGAAGCTTCTTGATAAATACGTCAGGCCCGATCGAGTAGGAGCCCGTCGACAAAGGCATCTGTTCCGTACCAAGAAAGTTAGCGCTTAGCTCGAATGCCAATACGGCTTTGCGATTTGCAGATTGAAACTCAGTGAATAAGACGTCGTTCGAACCTGCGGCTTCACGAGCCCACTTGGTCACGGAACTACGAAAGAATTCTACGGAGCCCTTCGAGATTCGAAGCGCCAGTTCGGTGAACTCTCGTGGTGGATCTGTGATGTTGTCCCGCATCGCGGTCAAGAGCCGGTCAACGCCCTCCAAACGCCCGATTAACATGCGCAGCCGCTCGGCAGGAGGCGCGAAGTTCCGCTTCATGAGGAGATCCGCAGCCTGCCCGGGTGTTGTCACATACGGGATCGCGTTGCGCCGCCACCATCGAATCGAATCGATATCAAGAAGTTCGGCCCGAATCTTTGCGTCGAGAAGTTGGGCATCGATCTCCTCGTCGGACGCCAACTTTTGCTTACGCGTCTCCTCGAGCGCGGTTAGCTGCCGTCGCAGTTCGGCTGACCGGCTGCGGATCCGAGCCGAACTAAAATCTTCGAGCTTGTCGTCGTAGGTGTGAAAACCGGCAGCAGTCGCTTCGGAAGGATAGAACGTGAAGTAACCTCGGAAATAATCCTCCACGAAGTCACGAAATGGAGGATAGACGGTGGATTGCTCAATCGGTGGCTTGGGCGCGCACGCTGCCAAAAACAACAAACCCAGGACCGCGGCAATCCTCGTTGTCACGTTTTCAGTTCCTGCGCAATCTCTTCGGCGGCGTTCCGTGCTCGTTCCAGCTCGCCGGTCTCGAAACTGATCGCGCCCACTTTAGCGTGACCACCACCGCCGTATCGTTCGCAAATACTCGCCAAGTTATGTTTCAGGGGAGCTCCCGCCCAGGGATTGGAGCCTACCGAGACTTTCGTTCGAAACGTCGAAGTGCTCACCGAAACCGTGTACAACGACTCCGGGTGGAGATAGTAAGGGATGAACTTGTTATAGCTCTCGAGCCCAGTGGACGCTAAGTCAAAATGAACGACGCCCCTGTCATGTTCGGCCGCTTCCCGGATGATGTCTATGGAACTGAGATGGCGCGCGTACAACGGCTCATACAGAGCCTTGATTTCGGGCTGCTGCATGATCTCGGCCAGTGGCATCGACTGCATCCATCGTATGATTTTCTGAACGGTATCCGACCCTCTCGACCCCTCGATCACTAATGTTAATTGCATGGCCGGGGCGCCCAGATCCACAGCTTCCTTCGCATTGTTATAGAGAGCGCCATCGATGATCTCGGCCCAATGGACAAGATCGTGCAGGTCCGTGGCATCGTACGCCCACTTGTCGCGCGAGACCGTCTGAATCAGTCGCGTGCAGGAGCGGAAGCTAGGATCGTACAGCTTCTTCTCCGTTCGCGTTCGTTTATACTGTTCAGCGTCCTCGGGAGACAAAAACGCGCTTTGATGATGGTCGAACCACCAAGTCAAGCGCGGGTTGGCCGAGTACTTGAAGTCGACAATCGCGTTCTCATCGCCATCGAAAAGTCCGTCCTCGAATATCTGGGAAGCCTTGTGCGCCATGCCCGTGTACAGAAACTCGGCGCCAGGGTGAAATTTGTCTCGCATGAAGCGTGTGAAGAACGCAGCGGATGCGGCTCCATCGAAACAGTGGTCGTGATAGAGAATTCTGATTCTCATCGATAGATTCTTATGTGCAGGAAAACCTCTGATAATATCACACGGTATTGTTCTCGATGACGGAATCCTCTCCTGAGCCCCGCTCAGCTGAGGCGGACAACAATTCTGGGCGCCGATATATAATCGCCCTAACCGATTAGGAACAAAACGGACCAACCTTGATCCTTCCTAGTTATCTCGAAGGCGCCATCGACCTTCACGTGCATAGTTCGCCGGACGTAGACAGCCGGAGATACGACGACATCGACCTTGCCAGAGATGCGGCGCGGTGCGGTATGGCCGCGATCCTTATTAAGTCTCATCAAGGCTCGACAGTCGAGCGGGCATATCTCGTGAACCGAATGGTCTCGGACATTCGCGTTTATGGCGGAATTGTTCTGAATGACCCGGTGGGCGGATTGAATCCTGCCGCGGTGAAAGTCGCGCTGCAACTCGGCGCAAAGCAGGTCTGGATGCCGACACGTTCGGCAGCGAATCACCGCCGTCATCATGGAGGCGTCGGCGGCCATACCATTCTGAACGTTGATGGCCAGATTAGATCTGAAGTGGATGAAATTGTCGAACTTGTGGCAGCGGCGGGATGTGCCCTGGGAACCGGCCACCTCAGCCCTGAGGAATGCTTCGCGCTTGTGCCTCGGGCTTGCAACGCTGGAGTCCGCCGGATTCTAATTACTCATCCCGAATGGCCCGCGACACATTACTCCATCGAACAACAGCGGGAACTAGCGGTCTACAGTCCAGTGATATTCGAACGGTGTTTCGTGTCCACGACCCACCGATGCGGTTTCGTTCCGTTCAGCGTGATTGAGCGGGCGATAGCAGATGTTAGTGTAGCGACCACGATACTGTCGACGGATTTAGGGCAGCCCGATACACCAACTCCGGCGGAAGGGCTACTGCTTTACGCGAATCAGCTCCGGGCGTGTGGGTTCAGCGTTGACGACCTGAGAGTCATGATGCGCGACAATCCCGAGAAACTACTCAAAGGCGTCGATGACATCATCGACGCCACGACCGCCGGTTCGCGATCGAGTCGCCTCGCTTAATGATCTCGAATCGTAAGAAATGGGGTGTTTGTGTGTTGTTGTTCCTCGCAACAACATTGAACTACCTCGATCGCCAGACACTCTCAATTCTCGCTCCCATCATGCAGAAGGAGATGGCTCTCGACAATGAGGATCTGGGGTGGCTATTTTCCGTTTTCTACTACAGCTACACGCTCGCTCAATTTGCGATCGGCGGATTTCTAGACCGTTCCCATTTACGGTGGGCGTATGGATCCGGGGTCCTCTTATGGTCCACGGCCGCGGGCCTGACCGGATTCGCAACTGGCTTCGCAAGCCTCGTCACATTCCGACTTTTGCTCGGCGTGACGGAGTCCGTAAACTGGCCGGCTGCGATGCGCATCGTCGCCCGCTTGCTGCCGCCACACGAACGGTCGCTTGGGAATGGGATCTTTACCAGTGGAACCAGTATCGGAGCTTTGATCGCCCCTGGAGTGATCCTGGGCCTTGCGGGCGCGTTCGGGTGGCGATGGGGCTTCGTGCTCGTGGGCGCACTTGGCGTCATATGGTTCGCCGTGTGGGTCACACTCACTCGTGGCGCGAGCCTAAATTCGATCTGGCGGAGTTCCGGTGAAGAAAGGGCCGCCACATCCTCGGGCGAGGGGTACAGGATGGTGCTTGCATCGGCGCAGTTCTGGCGAGTCTTCGTCGTAACGATTCTGGTGAATCCCTGTTTGTACTTCAACGTAAGCTGGCTCCCCACGTATTTCGTTCAGCAGCGAGGATTCCAGCCAGGAGCCGAACTCGGGTGGATTCTAACGCTCATCTATTTAGGGCTGGACTTAGGCTATTTGTTCACAGGAGCGGCAGTCCTCGGCCTCACTCGACGAGGCTGGTGTCTGTCCAGAGCGCGCACGGTTGTGTTCTCAATGGCAACCTTGGCGCTGGTAGCGTGCGGGGCGGTCCCATTCGCCGGACTTACCTTCGCCGTTGCACTGCTGGTGATTGCGAACTTCGGGGTCGGAGCCTGGATCGCAATGTACTTGACGATGGCGCAAGAAGTTTCAACCACTCACGTCTCGACCGCTGCGGGGTTGCTTGGCGGTTCCGGATCCCTTGCTGGAGCGGTCCTTATGTGGGCCGTCGGCCGGGTCACGCAGCAGACTGGTAGTTTTGTTGGTCCTATGCTTGGAGTGAGCGTGGCCGCTGTGATCGCGCTTTTCGCCGGACGCATTGTTGTCCGGCACACCCAAGACGCGTCGGTTGATAGAGGAAAATGAGATTTGCAAGTGAATGAGATCGAATCCGCGCGAGAAATCGCAAAGACGGCGCAGTCTCTCTTTCGCCGTGGCTATAGTTTCGGCACGGCCGGAAATATAAGCATTCGTGTCGGCGAACGCATCCTGGTTTCGCCGACAAATTCTTCTTTTGAGGATCTGACGGAACACACTCTCTCTGTTGTGGACCTGACGGGCAAACCGCTCGAGGGCCCGGCTCCGAGCAAAGAAACGCATTTCCACGTCGCTCTGTACGAGCAAAGGCCCGAGATAAAGGCCGTTGTGCATCTACACTCGACCTATGCAACCGCGGTTTCTTGCCTGCCTGTAACGGACCCCAACGACGCGCTGCCGGTTTTCACGCCGTACTTTGCTATGCGGATACCATGTTTGCCGGTCGTGCCCTACCTCCGCCCTGGCCATCCTGGGCTTGCCGATTCGGTCCGACAAGCAGCTCGTCTCTCGCCGGCAATGCTCCTCAAGAATCATGGCCCGATCACGTCCGGCAAAACGCTCCGCGAGGCCTCCGCTCTCGCCGAGGAGTTGGAGGAACAGGCTAAGCTCTATTTCCTGCTGCGTGGCTCCGGCGAAATTTTGACTTCTGAGCAGATTACTGAACTACGCCGACCATCACGTTCATGAGCAGCATTCTCTATGCCGCGATTGCGGACGACGATACCGGCGCTTCCGACCTCGCCGGCATGTTCGCAGACCGCGGTGTTTCAATGTCGATGGTCCTCGGATCCGCAGAACCCACCGATCTGGAAAGGTGGACAAGACGGAGCCAGGGTGTCGTCTTCGCAACCGGAACGCGGGCCCTATCACCCTCAGAAGCCTACGAAAAAACGGCCTCTGCAGTACGAGCAGCAGCCACGCTGTCGCCAAGAACGATCCAGATCAAGTACTGCAGCACCTTCGATTCGACAGAGCGTGGCAACATCGGGCAGAGCATCGACGCAGCCATGGATACACTAAGCGAGTCGTTCACAATTGCCCTCCCCGCGCTTCCCGTAAACGGCCGCACGACCTATTGCGGTTACCATTTTGTGAAACAGCGGTTGCTGTCGGATTCTCCCATGCGGAATCATCCGCTGACGCCGATGACGAACCCCGATCTGGTTGACCTGCTTTCCCGGCAGACGAAACGAGACGTCGGGCTCACACCGTATGTCATTGTCGAACGCGGGCCCGACGAAATCGCAAAGCATTGGCGTGAGTTGCGAGAGCAGGGTTGCGCCATCTCGATCGTCGACTGTCTCAGTGATGAACACGCTTCCGATCTCTCGGAGGCAGCCTGCGAGATGAAGTTGATCACCGGTGGTTCCGCCTTTGGAACGCATCTGCCTGCCGCGTGGCGACGCCGGCGTTGGATCAGCGACGACGCCCCTGCGCCGTTCGGTGGCCTCGATATCGCCGAAGGTCGCGGCGCTTTGATCGTCGCAGGCAGTTGCTCGGTCGCCACGCAAAGTCAGAACCAATGGATCGCCGATCGTGGACACGTTGTCATTGAGATCGACCCTGTGCGTCTACTAGAACGGGGCACGGAATCCGAAGCCGACGCCGCGCTGGAGTCTCTCCGGCAGGGCCGGACGGTTCTCATGAAGACACAGTCGTCGTCAGCCGACATTGAGAGAACAATGGAATGGGGACGCAACCAGGGAATCGAGACCGAAACGGTAGGAGTAAGAATCGCGCGCGAATTGGCGCATTCCATCGAAGGTATTCTTCAGGCTCATCTTCCGAGAGTCCTCATCATTGCCGGCGGTGAGACGTCCACTGCAATCTGCCGTGCCCTCCGGATAAGAGCCTTGTCCGTGGGACGTAACATCGAGCCCGGCGTACCGTTATGTTTACCTCTCGAAGGACCTGGGCTCCCGATTGTCCTGAAGTCAGGAAACTTCGGGAGCCAGAACTTTTACGAGACTGCCATAAAAGCAGCAGACAACCTCAGGTAGGTTTCTTATCCGAAGTTTCTGGAAATACAAAAGTCTCGCCAACCAGAAATGTCATTACCGAACCGGAACCAATCGCCATCAGATTGGCGATAAGGTAAGGTACTCCACCAACCTCCACGAATGCTCGAGTCACAAGCACGTTAATTACGATCGATATGAAGCCGTTTGTAACGTTGAACCTCCAAAATCGACGCATGCGAACAACCAGCGAGTCTGTTTCCGATGTTCGGCAGCGCCAAGTCCAATGGTCATGCCAGAAGAAGTTGTTTATGACGGCTGTCTCCACCGCTAACGCGGTCGACACCAAGTAGTTCAACGAGAAACCTCTGGTAAGAATGGCAAGCATCGTAAGCTGCACTGCCACGCCGATCAAACCCACAGCGTAGAATCGAAATACCCGTTCCGGTGTCGAAGCTGTCCGGATCATGCAATGGGTTCTTCGCGATAAAGCTGAGCTGTGTTCCGAGCGATCAATGCGATGAGCAGCACCGTCATGCCAATGATTCCAGCGGCGCCGCCAGCATCGAACAGAAGAACCCTCTGACCGAACAGGATCGCGTAAGGTTTCCAGAACAGAAAAACGTTGCCGATCGCCAGCAGGATGCGTAGCTCGGTGGGACTAAACCCACCGAACGAAATCTGAAACTTGCCCATCGTATACGTGGCCAGGTAGCTGTTGATGGAGAGCATCAAGAATGCGATCACTAATCCGCCGGCCACGGGAGCGCTCATGAATCCTGACAGTGCTAACCCGCCGAGTAGAAAGAGAGCGCCGAGCATATCCACAACATGGTCGACGTAGAATCCATAACGCGGACGGAGCTTATTTCTCACACGAGCCAGTGTTCCGTCCAGACTGTCTCCGAGCCAGTTCAGGGCGAGGCAAAGCGTGGCCAGTGACAAGCCGAGAGCAGGATGAGAACCCGATACCCAATAACTCACGCCGGCTCCGAAGCATTGAAATGAGGCCTAGCGCCGTAAGATGATCGGAATTAATAAAACCCGGTGTTCGGTGCGCAAGCCAGACCAGTGTCTTCTTTTCGAGTCCGGAGAGAAAGCTCTCCTGCACTCGTTGCGCATTCTTGAATGTATTCATAATTAGTTCCTCGATGAATGCCTTCGATATCAAAACGCGCTATTGCTCGTGAAAGCAAAAGCGCGACAATGGCCACAATCAACCCCGCGCACGCATCCACTGCGAAATGATACCGGCCGTAGACAGTTGCTATCGCAACAGTAGCCGCATAGAACATCATTCCCGACCAGATCCACGCCTTATCGCGAAACAGCAGGAAGAACGCGAAGGCGGCGGCAAAGACTCCAGATACGTGAGCGCTGGGGAAAACACTCGTGCGAATTCCCGCATTGCCAACGACCGCTAAGTTTGCGTCGCGAACAATGCTCGCCACTGGTTGGAGACTTTCGGAAAACACGACTCTCGGCGGCTCGGAAGGCCAGAACGGAAATTGTCCGTACGAGAGAACGAGCCCGAGAACATAGATCAGCAAGAAATAGCTGGCACGCTCTTTCCGTTTTTGCCAATAAATGATTGCCAGACAGATCGGCCCGACAAGGTAGACAAGCAGATAGGACAGTTCGAGTATTGTCGGAAGGAGCGACCCGAAAGCTTCTATTGCATTCTTGAGTCCCCAGTCGCGAAGGACCAAGTTATCCCAGCGAATCCACAGCCGTCTCGAGGCGATAATCGTGCCGGTCTGGCGCGAACCAGCCCATTTGTTTGTAAGCGAGTATCACGAGCGCGAGTGGATAGCAGTCTCGTAGGATTTGTGCCCAACGCCCGTGCTGCCATTTGGCAAGTAGGGGGATCGCGCAAATCACGGCGACATTAACAGCCACAGTCCGCATCCGCATCTGTATTGAGATTGGCAGTACGAGCGCCAGGATGCCGGCGTACAAGAAGAACACGCCGAGAACCCAGTCAACAGCGCGCAGCCGGTTGCGTTCACGAGCGTTTCCATCGCCAGCCAACTGCAACGCCTGTGCAGGCTGAACTCGTTCGAGTGTAGGCATGCTCAATTGACCCGCTGAAATTCGGTCTCGAAATCTCTACGAGCTTGATCGAGGGTTTTTTCTGTTGTTGTTTGGGTTCGAGAAAGTACGACAGGGCGAATGACTTTGCCGGACAGGCCGCCAAGAAACTCGGAACGGCCTCGATTTAGGCTGATGAGATAGACTGCCGGATGATTTGGATCGCTATTGTCACTTACTAGATGATCGATCTGAAAACTGGCCTGAAAATATCGGTTGGCATAGATCTGCTTCATCAGAACTATCGCCTCCTGACGTCCAAACCGAACGTCTTGCCAGATCGAAACCTGCGCGATGCGAGTCAGTGGCCGAAACCCGAAGGTCATTTGCTTCCAGATGAAAAAATCCTCGGGTCCCCGACTCCGGACATTCGGATAGCGAAGCAGATATTCATAGGCTGCTGGCATGCGCTCGCGCAGATACGTCGCTTGTTTCACCATGGGCTCGAAGTCTTTCGCCCGATCGATTGGTTTCGGTTTCTCACCAAGCGGGCCAATGCCGAGGGCGCCATCCTTTTCGTATTCACGGATGGACGACATGAGCCATTCCTTGTTGCTCTGAGAAGATGCCGCGTCGCCGGAAGTTCCCGACCGCAAGTCGAAAGATTCGAAGTGGAGAGGCTTCAGATCGGCGATGGAAGGACTTTCTGCAAAGCGGCCGAACTGCAGTATGATGTCGCCGGTCCTGTACAGTGACCCTGCCCGGACTCGCTCAAGATACTCCGTAAGCGAGATAGGGAGTCTGGTGACACCCACGAATGCTACCTCTGACTGAGAGCCGGTGTCGAGCATTCGAACAACGCGATTACCGCGCTTCACTTCAGCGATCTGATCGTCGGTGAAACCGGCGTGCCGCTTCAGCAGGGATACCGTATCGTCTGTGAGCGCTTGCGCCGGAAAGTTGGCAAGCACTAGCAGCAACGGTAGATAGAGGCGCCGGGAATGTCGAGTATAGCGGTGGATCATTGCTCCTCGATCTGTTAAGCACGATCCGTGGCCGAAACGGCTCACCAATTTGCATTTGAGCTTTTCGAGAGCCCAACAGGATCAAGGAAACTGTCCGGGAGCTAATGCGTCGAGCAGGTAAGATACTGCGACCGTGTAAGCCACTCGCTATCCGGAAAATACGCAAAGAGCAACGACCCACCCTTGATGGCGTCGATCAATTGGCGTGCTATCGGCTGTCCGGACTGCGGGGCATCCCCAACTCCTGCCAAGGCGACCCAAACGAATCGTTTGCGCTTGTGACACGTAATCGGCGCCGTGAATCACGATGGCGCGCTCTTCGCTCCGGTCATTGAATCCGGGTTCCAGTCCTTGAAGGCGCAAGGAATAGCCGTTGCGACCTTGATAGGTCTGGCCGGTTCGGAAGAGGCCGAGGCTGGACATCAAACTGCCAGGCACGTTAGAGAAGCGAACTGGTTTGTTTTCTCCAGTGTGGCGTCCGTGTGCGACGAGTTCCTCGAACAATAAGCGTCTGTGATCGAGATCGAAGACCCACATCCGCGGCTCGGTTGACGGCCGTGAATAGTCGATAACAGTTAGCAGATGAGGCTCTATGGAGGGAGTATTCGACCGAGCGCATTCGGTCGCAGACAAGGCCTGCGCAAGAATCTTTTCGTCAATCCTCGGAGCCTGTTGTTTCAATGCTGTATGCAGCGGTGTGATATGCGCTGCGATGAGGAGCGCTGCGACGAGACTGGAACCCAGAACTTCTAATTTCCTTCCGTGGAGATAATCGTAAACCCGGGGGCTGTACGATTTGACGGCTGAATTGTGGCGTCGGTTACCACCACGGTCGTTCCCGGCGCCAGAATGTCATAGACTTGACGGGCAAAGGACGCAGGTACCCTTACCCTCTCAGTGACGCTGTTCTGCGCCGTTGGCGCCGAGCCAGAGGTGACGGCCATCCAACGTTTGGATGGCTTACCCGAAACATAAACACTCGGTTGCGAGCATCGCCTTCAAGCATTGTGAAGACATCTTCTCCCAGGGGCTAGTCGAGTTCACGGATCGTAAGTGGCGCAACGCCAATTAGCACTCCGTCGCGATATGCGTAGACCCGAAGATCATCACGGCTGATCAGAATACTTACCGGGCCCGAGGCCGCCTTCTCGGGCTGCGACGTCATTCCATCGCTTCGCACGTCATCCGCCGCGGACGGCCTAAACGGAGACAGAAGACCCGGATGAATAATCTGCGTTTGTGAAGATTTCGCATCTGCGAACACCACACCCCATGCCAGACGCTTCATGTACGGCATCTGAGCACCCTTATAAATGTTCGATTCGTGCTTCACCTGTTTTTCGAGAATGGTAAATACACCCGACGGGGTATCGTGGCCGGGCTTTCCGGTGCTGACTGTGGATGCGCCGATGGCCAAGCCATTGCGATACACATACGCGCGCTGCTCCGGGATGCTAACAACCAGAACGACCGGTCCGGCAGGCGAAACCTCGGGCCGCCAGATGAACTCGCCTGACTTAAACCCGCTGATCCGCTCGCTGGTCAGCGCCTCCTCAGCGGCTGACGGGCGTGGCTCCTGCGCGTGGACCTCAGAGAGAAAGGTCGCAGCGATTGCCAAGCATGAAGCCCGCACAGTTCCAATCTACGCGCAGAAAGACGCCTTGTCCATCAATGAATGGATTTACTCGTATCGCAAGGCTTCCGTCGGGTTGAGACGAGCAGCGCGGTGGGCAGGAATCAGGCCAAATACAAGTCCGACAAGCGCAGAAACCGCGAACGCGATCACGATCGACCAGACCGAAATTGGAATCGCGAACTGGTCGGTAAAAAACTGTACGCTAAGTGGCGCCGCTACTCCGGCCATGATGCCAACAATACCGCCACCAACGCTGATCAATACTGCCTCGAGCAGAAACTGGTGCAGTACCCATTTTCGTGATGCTCCGATCGCCATTCGCACGCCGATTTCCCGAGTGCGTTCGGTCACGGTCACGAGCATGATGTTCATGATGCCGATGCCGGAGATGATCAAAGCGATTGCGGATACCATGATCAACACGATCGTCAGAATAGTCGCGATATTCTGAGCGGCTTCGAGAATAGCGCTGAGATTTTCGACGCGATAACGGGCTCCCTCGCGATGGCGGCCTTCGATGATCTGTCGAACCTCGCGGGTGACTGCCGGCACGTCATTGGCATCACGGACCTGCACATAAAGAGGATCGATACGCTCCGAGGATGTGAAGTAGCGAAGGACTGGGATCGGAATCAGCACTGTTTCGCTAGTGAGTTCCGACATTCCGAAGCTGCTCGTCTTTTCTTTAAAAGTGCCAATAACGGTGAATTGCAGCCCGTGCAACTTAATAATCTGTCCGATGCCGGCCTGCTGACTGCCGTAGAGGCGGCGCGCTAGTTCCTCGGTTAGCATGGCAACTTTGCTGCGCATCGCCACGTCGTTCGAATCCATAAACCGGCCCGCGAGAATAACCAGATTGCGAACTGTCTTGTACTGATCATCCGAGCCGAGCACCGCTATGTCTTCCTCGCGACCGCCGATAATCATCCGGTCGTAGTTCGTCATAACGCCGGTGGCGGCGTTAATCCGGCTCCCAAGGTGCTGACGCACAGCTTCAACGTCGGAGAGTTTGACAAAATCGGCCTCTACCTCGGTAGATGTCAGGCTGCCCGCTTCATAGTTCGCGTAGACGAGATTCGATCCGATGCCGCGGATTTGATCCAGAATGTAGTCGCGGCTGGTCAGCGAGATCGTGACCACCAAAATCACGGATGCGTTTCCGATCACCAGCCCAAGAGCGGTGAGCAGCGTTCGGATCTTGTTGGCCCGCAGAGACTGATAGCTGAAGCGCAACGCTTCGCGGATATTCATGCGTGACTCGATCGCATTATGCTCCGGACGCCTGCTTCAAGAGTCTTTCCGCGTCCGCTCTGGGAGGATGATCCGAAGTAAGAGGAGACTTCAGATAGCGCTCGAGCAGCGATTTGGCGACATCCAAATCCTTCTTCGCCCGAATCAGGTACTGAGCACGTTCGAACATGACGCGCGGTTCGTTCGGCGCGATCTTCTCCGCCTGAAGGAACAACGTCTCACTCTCTTTTTCCTTCCCGTGCGTCGAGAGATATTTCGCCAAATCGATAATCCGGCCGACTTGACGCGGGGCCAATTCGAAGGCCCGGCGGAAATGTGATTCCGCTCCCCGATAGTCTTTCCGCTTGTCAGCAATCTGAGCCATCGCGTAGTGATATTCCACTGGATCGAGGGCTTGGATCCGGTTGGCCAGATTCGCTGCTTTGTCGAGGCCGCCTCCTAGAAAACCTGGCGCTTCGAGGTAATAGCTGAAAAGATCGTTTATAGCCTCGAGATTCTTGCCGTCCAGTTCCACCGCCTTTTCAAACGCATCCCGAGCTTTCGATGCGTACATTGGAGCCGTGAAAGGACTGGAGGATTCGGCGCGGCGTCCCTGCGCCTTTCCCAGCCAATGGAAGTATGTCGAACTATTAGGGATTATGGTAGTTGCTTTCTCAAACGCCTGAGCGGCCTTCTTATAGTCCGCTAGCATGAAATAGGTCTTGCCGAGCAACTCCTGCGTAGGACCATCGGCCACCGAAGAAACGGGCGCAAGAACGGTCAAGGCAGCTTGATATTGAGATCGGCTGAAGAGTTGGCGGGCACGCTCCAACTCTGAGGACGTCGCCGCCGTCAAAAGCTCAGTGGTCACAAGTGTCGTAGCGACCAGAAGTGGTAACCAGCCTTTCATGTTTCTAGGATGTGTCCTCTTAGCTAAACTGATGCAATACAATGCAATCAGGATACGTTGAACTACGGGCTGGAACCGTCTGCCAGTTCATACGTCCAGAGAATAGAGTCCGGAAAGTTGTAGTATCCTTAAGAGTACACGCGACCAAACCCCACGTAGGAGGCTCACCCCCAATGGCATCATTTTTGAGGCGGCTGCCGGGTCTCACGACTATCACCTTACTGTTCGCCGGCGCGGCATTCGCGCAGACTTCGCAAATCGAAGGCACAGTCGTAGGTGAGGACGGGCAGCCACTAAAAGACGCGCTCATCAAGATCGAGCGCAAGGACATTAAAGGTAATTACAAGGTAAAGACGAAGAAGAAGGGCGATTACCTTCACGCGGGCCTACCCTTGGGAACCTACAAAGTGGTTCTGGAAGTGAACGGCGCCGACGTCGATAGCGTCGACAACGTTAAGTCTGCGGCTTGGGCGAGCCTACCGTTATCAACTTCGACCTTCAGAAGATGAAGGCGCAGCGCCAGGAAACACAAAAGGCGGTGGAAACGGGGACGCTCACCAAGGAACAAGAGCGCGGAATGACGGCCGAACAGAAGGCTGCACTGGAAAAAGCAACGAAAGAGCGGCAAGCGGCGATGGCGAAGAACAAGGAGTTGAACGACGCGTTCAACGCCGGCATGACTGCCATGACCGCCAAGGATTATCCAGCCGCCATCGAAGCTTTCAACAAGGCAGCGGTGATGGATCCCAAGCAGCACGTCATTTTCGGGCAACTGGCGGAAGCGAACAACGAGGTCTCGAAAACAAAGACCGGCGCTGAGAAGGATGCTGCGCTAAACGCCGCTTATGAAAACTATAAGAAGGCGATCGAACTGGCTCCCACCGATGCGAATTACTACAATAACTACGCTCTCGCGCTGGCCCGTGGAGGAAAAATCCCGGAAATGACAGCTGCCCTCGACAAGGCAGTTCAGATCGATCCAGCGGGCGCAGGTCGGTACTACTACAATCTCGGCGCCGTATTGACGAATCTGGGTCAGTCCGACCCGGCCTGCAGCACTTTCCAGAAGGCGATCCAGGCCGATCCGAATTACGCGGACGCTCACTACCAGATCGGTATCTGCCTGACCGGAAAAGCGGTCGCGAAGCCAGATGGATCTCTCACATTTCCCGAAGGCACTGCGCAAGCGTTCCAGAAGTATCTTGAGTTGAAACCCGACGGCCAGTTCGCCGAGCCTGCCAAGAGCATGCTCACGACCATGGGCTCAAAGGTCGAAACCACGTATCAAGCGCCGGGCGCAAAGAAGCCTGCTCCGGCCAAGAAGAAGTAAACAGTCTGAAATCAGGCGCTCTTCCGGCAATCCCGGGGAGCGCCGCCTCTCCTGCCAATCATGCTCCGCGGGATCCTATACCTCATCATCAGTCTCGCCTTGATCGCATTTCTTCGCATGGTCATGGGAATGATTTTCACCGCCATGAAGGAAATGGCCGGTCCGGCTGCTCCCTCCCCCGACCAGGGGCCTCGTAAGTCGGCCGCATCGGTTAACGGCGAACTAAAACGCGATCCTGTGTGCGGCACATTTGTTCCCGTCAGCACATCTTTCCGAAAGACCGTCAAGGGTGAGGCCTATCATTTTTGCTCGGCTGTTTGCCGGGACAAATATGGAGCCTGACGATCTTTCCGGCGATATTTCTCATGCTCTTCGCATTGTCTGGTTGATCCTGGGCGCTGCCTGCGGCATTGTCATAATCGCGCCTCTGATCTTGCCGGCCGACATGCTTTACGGCTGGTTTCCCATCTGTGCCGCTAAAAAGTCAGGAGGACGATGCATTCTGTGCGGAATGACGACGGCATTTGTGCGGATCGGCTCCGGTGACTGGTCCGGAGCATTGTCTGCCAATAGTGGTTCAATTGCCCTGTACGCAGGATTGGCCGTGAACTTCACGATCGCCGTTACGTATACTATGTTTCGAGTCATCCGGCATGCAAATTCTTAGCTTAGTTTGGGGTATTCTCGCCATACTCGGATTGGGAGTGGGCATTATCCCGTGTCTTGGATCTCTGAATTGGATCAACATACCCTTCGCTGGGATCGGCCTCGTTGTTGGAATCATCGCAAAATCGAAGCCGGGGAATAGTGGAGCCGCTACAATCGGTATCGTCCTGAATGCGATGGCAGTAGCATTCGGGATTTTCCGCTTGATTTTGGGGGGCGGCATCCTCTGAAAAAGTTGCGCGCACGGTTCTTTCGATAGCGGTCTAGAAGCTCATTGATATGCTCGAAGCATGCTGAGCCGGAGAACGTTCTGTGGAGCCGCCGCCTCTGCGACCACATTATCCGCGCAAACCGAAAGGCCGGACTTCATTTTCATCCTCGCTGACGATCATGCCGGATACGCGATGCGATGCGATGGTGACCGGCGCGCCCAGACTCCGAATCTGGATCGGCTGGCATCAGAGGGTACGCGCTTCGCCGCCCACTACTGCAATTCGCCCGTGTGTACACCGTCGCGTCAATCGTTCCTGACCGGACAGATGCCGCACTCAGCAGGAGTTACTACGCTTCGCACCTCTCTTGACCCTGCGAAGCCGACGATCGCTAAGCAACTTCAAAAGGCTGGTTATAAGACAGCCGTCTTCGGAAAAATGCATTTCAATCGTCCCGGTCGGCCGGGCCTCTATGGATTCGACGAAATGCTGACCGAGGGCGAGATCAATCAGACATGGCCTCGCAGCAGCACGGAACCAGTTACTGGGATCAAGACGAAGAAACTGCCATGGCAGCCATTCAAAGATCCCGCGCGCATATGGCTAAACGCCGACAATCTGCCCTACCCACGCGTCCGCGAAGATATGCGAAGCGCCTACCTGTTAGAACGAGTGCGCGGGTATCTCGAACAAAACAGCGCAAATCCCCTTGCGCTTTGGGTGAGCTTTCAGGAGCCGCACTCGCCATTTGACTTCCCCGTTGAGGAGCGAAAGTTCGAAGGATCAGATTTCGATCCGCCCCAACCCGGAAAAGAAGACGGCTGGCAGATACCGCTGATTTTCCGCGATCTGTCGGTGGAAGACAAACAAGGCATCAACGCCGCCTATTACAACTCGGTCCGGTACCTGGACCAAAACATCGGCAGATTGGTGCAGATGCTCAAGGATCGCGGCCGCTGGCAAAACACATACGTCGTTTATATGGCCGATCACGGATATTGCCTCGGTCACCACGGACGATTCGAGAAACACTGTGGGTACGATCCAGCGCTTCGTGTTCCCTTGATCATGCGCTGGCCCGATAAGATTCGCGCTGGACATGTCGTCCGAGACTTAACCGAGTCCGTCGATGTGCCGCACACGATTCTCGATATGCTCGGGGCGCCGGAACTGCCTGTGAAGCATGGACAATCACTGCGTCATTATCTGAATGGCGCTAAACCTCAGAATCCGCGCACCCACATCTTTTCCGAGTACCTCGAGAATGAGGAAGCCTTTGTTCGGACCAGAACGCACAAGTTCATATTTTGTTCAGGCAAACGCAAACGAACCGACGGCTACGAAACTGACAAGCCCACTCCCGGAAGATACATGCGGCTTTACGACTTGGAGAATGATCGTGATGAACTGATAGATGTCGCATCCAAAAACCCGAAGATCGTTGCCGAAATGCTGGGATTGCTGCTCGGCCGCTTTCGCGCCACGCATCCGGAAGCATCGCAGGAGCCAGAAGGCACAACGGAAGAGCGGTTGGAATGGTACTTGCGACCGAGAGACGCAGGGCAGCCGAGCGCTGCTTAGCCAATTAGATGAAATTCATGCGGCAGAGTGCCACTATCGCCTGGAAGGACCTGCGGTCGGAAATCCGTAGTAAGGAAACATGGAATGCTTCGATGTCCTTTGCCATCGTCATCCTGTTGCTGTTCAGCTTTGCCTTTCAAAGTGAGTCCGAAGTAATCCAGGAGGTCTCGGGGGGCTTGCTGTGGCTTGTGTTCGCGTTTGCCGGGGCCATTGTCGTGAATCGCAGTTTCGCCCGGGATCTTCAAAACGATTGTTTGGACGCGCTCATTGCTTCTCCTATTCCCGGATCGGCCCTATTTCTCGGCAAAGCTATAGCGAACTTTGTGATTCTCCTCGTCCTCGAGCTCGCGTCTCTCCCAATCTTCGGCATGTTCTATAACGTCGACTGGACGCGCCAGCTCGGGGCTTTTATGATGACGATCGTTCTCGCAACTTGGGGAATGTCCGTGGTCGGAACAATGTTTAGCGCCATGACGGTCAATCTCCGTTTGCGTGAATTGATGCTGCCGATGCTCGTGTATCCAATTCTGATTCCGTGTTTGCTTGCGGCAATCGAATTGTCGGCGAAACTCGTTGCCGGCACGCCTTTGGCGGGAGATATGTACCTTTGGGTTCGCGTTCTGGTAGGATTCAACATCATTTACACGGCACTCTCTTTGGCGTTAGTAGATACAGTATTAGTGGGGTAAAGCAATGCGCGAGAAATTCACATATGCGCTCGCCGCAGCTGCGGCGCTGCTGCTGACACGCAACCTGTACCAGATGTTCATTGGTCTACCCGACGAAGTCTTGCAGGGAGCAATCTACCGGATCATCTTTTTCCATGTTCCGGCAGCGTTCACTTTCATGACGGGCGCGCTAGTCTCCATGCTGGCGAGTATTCTGTACCTGGTCCGCAAAGACTTCTCTGCCGACTCGGTCGCTGCGGCCGTTACTGAGGTTGGCCTTGTTTTCGGTTTCGTGAATCTATTGACGGGGATGATTTGGGCCAGGATCATATGGGGCGTTTGGTGGGCGTGGGATGCGCGGTTGACATTTATGTTGATCTCTTGCCTGATGTATGCCGGATATCTGATGCTTAGACGGTCCATAGAGGAGCCGACTCAACGGGCACGAATGTCAGCAGTCCTGTCGATCCTCACGTTTCCCGCAGTTGTCATCACTTATAAGGCAATCGACTGGTGGCGGAATCAGCATCCCGGACCGGTGCTAACATTCCGGACCGGTGGAGGCACGATGGACCCGGGCATGGAGCAGGTACTTTGGCTGAACTATCTCGCCGTGCTTCTTTTTGCAACGGTCCTGATGATGGTCCGCATGCGGCAGGAAGAAATCCGCCGTGAGATTGACGGCTTACGACGGGAGGCGCACGCAATCTAGATGGATTCACGAAATTTCACGTACATGTTCTACGGCTTCGCCATTGCTTGGGTAGTCGTGATTGGCTATGTGGTGACGCTCGTTGCCAGGGAACGAAAGCTAATCGAAGAAATGAAGCGGCTTCGTCATATGATTGACAGCGGGGAATCCCGAACATGAATAGAAGAAATCTGCTGAAGATGGCAGCGGCAGCTCCGCTCGCGTCCACCATGACGCCCCGACACCTCGCCGCTCAGGAAGCCGTGCAACGCGCCACGCGGGCGCTGCCTTCACCCAAAATCAAAGACGTCCAGGTAATTGCCTGCCAGCCCTCCGGCGTGAGACTGATCGTGGTCAAGGTGCTCACCGATCAGGATGGCCTGTACGGTTACGGTTGCGCGACGTTCACCCAAAGAGCCGATCTCGTCATACCGGCCGTCGAGAAGTATCTGAAACCGTTCCTTATCGGTAAAGCCGCGGACCGCATCGACGATCTGTGGCAGGCCATGTACAACAGTTCCTATTGGCGCAATGGGCCAGTGCTGAACAACGCCATCAGCGGCGTCGATGAGGCGCTTTGGGATATCAAGGGCCGTCAGGCGAACATGCCTGTGTATCAGCTCCTCGGCGGGAAAATCCGCGAGGCCGCCGACTGCTACGGACACGCGAGCGGCGGAGAAATTCAACAGGTTATCGAGTCGGCCCAAAAGTATCTGGCTCAAGGATTCCGGCATATTCGTGTGCAGGTCGGTGTCCCCGGCATGGCAGGATACGGCTCCGGAGGCGCTGCCGCAAAGGTGGAAGCCTTGCATTCGGCTCCGGTTTTCGAACCAGCGGCCTATATCCGCCGTGCGCTGAAGCTTTTCGAGGAGTGCCGCAAGCAACTGCCGGAGGAGCTCGAATTATGCCACGACGTACATGAGCGCATCACGCCTACCCAGGCTCTGCAAATGTGCAAGGACGTCGAGAAGTTCCGGCTCTTCTTTTTCGAAGATCCTCTATCCCCAGAGGACCTCGCATGGTTCCGGTTGATTCGCCAGCATTGCACGACGCCAATCGCAATGGGCGAGCTGTTTAATAGCCCGCACGAGTGGAGTCCGCTGATCAATGAGAAGTTGATCGACTATATTCGAGTTCACGTGTCGCAGGCCGGCGGACTCACGCCCTGCCGGAAGATCGCGATCCTCGGTGAACTCCACGGCGTTCGAACGGCATGGCATGGTCCCGGGGATGTGTCCCCCATCGGTCATGCTGCGAACGTCGCACTCGATCTCGTCAGCTACAACTTTGGCGTCCAGGAATACTCTGCATTTAACGCTCAGACGCGCGAAATTTTCTCAGGTGTTCCCGAGATGAAAAACGGCTATCTGTATGCCAATGAGAATCCGGGCTGGGGCATCGAAGTCAATGAAGCTGCCGCGAAGAAATATCCATTCGGTACTAACGAGCGTGGTGAGCGCGGCAAATACAACGGCGGATGGGGCGAAGTTCGCAAGCGTGACGGACAAATCATCAAGCAGTAGATGGTGTTTGACTACGCAATCGTGGGCGGTGGCATCGTAGGGTTGTCCACCGCCCTCGCGTTAACAGAGCGATTCCCCAAATCGCGAATCATTGTCATCGAAAAAGAAAAGCAGTTCGCATCCCACCAAACCGGCCGCAATAGCGGCGTCATTCACTCGGGAATCTATTACAAACCGGGATCCTTCAAGGCACAGTTCTGTCGCGAAGGGAACGAGTCGATGATTGCTTTCTGCCGGCAGTACGGAGTGCCGTACGATGTCTGCGGCAAGGTAATCGTCGCCACCGATGCATCCGAGATTCCGGCGTTGGAGCGACTCCACACGAGAGCCATTGAAAATGGGCTCCCAGTCCAACGCCTCACACCGGAACAACTACACGAGCGCGAACCGCATGTTGCATCAGTAGCTTCGCTATTGCTGCCTAGCACAGGCATCACGAGCTATCGCCAGGTAAGTCTCACCTATGCGCGTCTAATCCAAGAACGCGGAGTTGACTTGCGCCTCGACACGAAGGTAATCTCCATAGGCGGCAACCACGTACTGGAGACGACCCGAGACGCGATCGAAACTAGGTTTCTCATCAATTGCAGCGGTTTGCATAGCGATCGCATCGCTCGCATGTCCGGCTTGGACCCCAAGGTTCGAATCGTTCCCTTTCGCGGCGAGTACTTTGAGCTGAAGTCGGAGAAACGTGGTCTCGTGAAGCACCTGATCTACCCGGTGCCCAATCCGGCCTTCCCATTTCTTGGTGTTCACTTTACAAGAATGATTGACGGCAGCATTCATGCCGGCCCAAACGCGGTCCTTAGCCTCAAACGCGAAGGTTACTTCAAGACCGATGTCAGTCTCAAGGATATGATCGAGACCGCAACGTATCCCGGCTTTTGGAAACTGGCCGCAAGACACACCGCCTACGGCTGGAATGAGATGGTTCGCTCTTGGAGCCGGACGGCGTTTGTCCGCTCGCTTCAGCGACTGATTCCCAAAATAACAGAAGACGATATTGAGCCTTCAGCAGCAGGAGTGAGAGCACAAGCTCTAAAACCCGACGGGTCCCTTGTAGATGATTTCCTATTCGTGCAAGGAGAAAGGTCCTTGCATGTTTTGAACGCGCCGTCTCCAGCTGCCACTTCATCAATACCCATCGGAAAATCGATTGTAGCGAAGCTGCCGTAGACGGCGGATCAGACTTCCAGGCCGACGCTGCGCATCAGTTCCAACGCGTTACTTTTCTCGACAACTCCAGGTCTCATCTTGTAATCAAACGAGATGCGGCCCTCTTCCACATGATCCTCGAAATGGACGTTGGCAGCGTGTGGCGCCAGCTTCGACGCTATACCTGCCAGCGCAAGATCATGCGTTGTCACAAGTCCGATGGCGCCTGTCTTTACCAGGCTCGTGACGATCGCCTCTGCTCCGATGGCCCTGTCGTGGGAGTTCGTGCCGCTGAGCAACTCATCGAGCAGAAACAGCAGCGGTATTGGAGCCGACGCGAGGTCCATGATTTGCCGAAGCCGTGTGATCTCTGCATAGAACCGCGACTTACCATCCTGAATCGAATCCTGCACGCGCATCGAGGCGCCAACTTCGAGACGAGAGACTCTGAGCTTACGCGCTCGAACCGGCATGCCTGCCCATGCGAGCACAACGTTCAATCCAACCGAGCGCAACATCGTACTCTTGCCCGACATGTTGGATCCACTGATCACAAGTAAGCGCATGTCCGAGGAGAGAACAATATCGTTTCGAACGCCGTTCGCGAGAAGCGGATGCGTTATGCCCTCGCCAATAAAAAGTGGCGGTCCCTGCGCCACAATCTCGGGCCACACGTCTTCGGGATGCTCGGCGGCATAACCTGCGATCGAACTCAGCGATTCGATCTGGCCGACTGCTTGTAGCCACTCCCCGATCTTTGGACCTGAGCGGACACGCCACCGCTCCACCGCAAAGCCCAGGTGCGCATGCCAAAGCAGGATCAACGCAATTGGGGCGAACGCTTGGTTGCGTCCCCAATCGTGATACTCCACCAGTTTTCTCAGATGGGCGATTCTTCGCGACGCCGGCAGGCCATCGGTCTCGAGGTCCCTCCGCAAACGACCCAGCATCGGAGCCTGGAACTGCTCACGCTCAAAGCGCTCGAGCAAATCGGCCAGCAGTCGCAGATCGCTCGCCGGAAGTTCGACGCCTGTAAACACTTGCGTCAGCAACGGGCCAATGCGCATGAGGAGCGCTATTTCGAGTAGAAGGCCCAGCAGAAACGGAGTGAGCGGAAGCAACTGCAGGAAATAGCCAGCGATCGAAATCGCCGTAAAGACACTCAAGACGATGACGACCGCCCGGTGAAAACCAGAGATTTTCAGCGGCGGAGCCTCTCCCCATCGCTGGAGCGCTCCTGCGTGGAGGCTGGAACGTATGTCCTCTCCGAGAAGCGCGATCTCTTCACGAAGATCGAGCATTGGCCGGAGTTCGTCGACTGCGGCCTGGCGTTCGGGCACTGCTTCTTCCGCCGCGGGGAATTTCAACCATGCCGCCAGAGTCTCCTCGCCCGCAGCCGTCCGAGCGGAGCACACCAACTGGAATAGAGACCCGCGGCCGAACACGTCAAGATCGGCCGCGTACGGATGATCGGCCTCGAGGAACCGATTGCCCGTCTGACCGAGTCCCGCCCATTTCCCGTCAAGTCGGGAGAGGCCACGTTCGTAGAAAGCGATGGCTCTCCGGGCCAAGGCGGCCTTCCGAGCCGTGCGCTCATGAATAACGACAAGAAGAATGAATGCCGCGACAGGAATTGGGAGAAACCAATAATTCCACCAGGCGATGAGCGCGCCGGCAACAAACACGATCAGTCGCCACGTGCCGAGCGAATGGAATCGTCGCTGCTGATTATCTGCCGCAAGCTTACGTTCCTGGAGTCGCTTCTCGTATTCTGGCCGCAAATTTCAGTGTAAGCGCCCCAGGGACCATTCCAGCGAGGGAACGTCAAAAGCGCATGAGACAACACCTTGTAGGTACGACCCTCCTGGTCTGCGCAACTGCTCTGGCGGCGCCTCTGGCCGCTCAGACGCCTTGCCCCGACGGTTCGAACTGGGGAGGTGGAGACCGGGTCGGCTTTTGTGAAATCCGCGAAACCACGATTGCCGACACCGGCGCATTGAACGTCGATGCCGGAACCAACGGTGGAATCCGCATCACAGGCGCGGATCGGTCGAACGTCCTGATTCGGGCTCGAGTGCAAACGAACGCTCCCACCGCCCAAGAAGCCAAAAACCTTGCTACTCAAGTGCAAGTACAGGCGACTCCGGGTATGATTCGGACTAGCGGTCCCGGACAGATTCGTGACCAGAACTGGTCAATCAGCTTTGAAATTCTGGTACCACGGCGTTCCGGTCTCGACCTGAAGGCGCACAACGGGGGCATCTCCATCTCCGACGTCGAAGGTCAGATGCGGTTCGATACCCAGAACGGCGGCGTGACTCTGAATGGGGTTGGCGGTGACGTCCGCGGTAAAACCACGAACGGCGGATTGAAAGTACAGCTCGCCGGAAACACATGGCGTGGCAATCAATTGGACGTCCAGACGACAAACGGAGGAATCAACGTCACTGTTCCGGAGGGCTACTCGGCGCATTTTGAGACATCGACCGTCAATGGACGAGTGCAAGCGGACATCCCTGGCGTGCAACGTGGCCAAGGGCCGCGACAACCGCAATGTGTCCGTGACGCTGGTTCCGGCGGTCCCCTTGTGAGGCTTCTCACAACCAACGGCGGCATCCGTTTGGGCAAGTCATAGCGGAAAGCGCGCAACGCCGGAGGCGGCTAAGAGGCGGTATAATAAGTTCAAACCCCGACTAGTTTACGGATGAGAACTCTTTACCGCCGCTGGATGGAGGATTGGGAAAACCGCCTCTGTTTCCGGACCAATAATCGTGTTGTCCGCCCTTTCGAATGGGGGCTGGACTGGGCCAATGAGTGGCCCGTCTCAAAGGGGCGAGCGCGCAACGGTCATGATCCGGAAGCGTGGTTGCGCGTACTAAACAAGACCGCCATCCAAAAGAGCGACGAGTTCTTCGGCTACGATCCGCCTATCTGATTTCCAACTCGAAGGCGACATGCTGCGGTTCACGTCTGCCTCTGCGACGCCCTTCCCCGAGAACAATACCGTTCATGCGCAATGGCACCCCGCCAAGAACCACAAGGGCCGAGCCGTTGTCGTCCTTCCGCACTGGAACTCGCACTTTGAGCAGCATGGGGCGCTATGCCGAGCGCTGCAGAAGTTCGGGATCTCGGCCCTCCGGCTCAGCCTCCCGTATCATGACTGCCGCATGCCGCCAGAACTGCAGCGGGCCGATTATGCCGTTTCGGCGAATATCGGTCGCACTCTCGACGCGACCCGGCAGGCGGTGGTGGATTCCCGTTCCTGCCTCGATTGGCTGCAAAGCCAAGGCTACACACGCCTCGGCATACTCGGGACCAGCCTCGGCTCCTGCTACGCTTTTTTGGCGAGCGCGCACGACTCCCGGTTGAAGGTGAATGTATTCAACCATTGCTCGTCGTATTTCGCCGATGTAGTTTGGACGGGATTATCGACGCAGCACATCCGCCAAGGTATCGAAGATCATATCGATCTTGATCGTTTGCGAGACGTTTGGAACGCGATCAGCCCAGTGAACTATATGAAAGAGTTTGCGCGTTGGCCGAAACTCTCAAAGTTCATTTACGCGAGCTACGACACGACCTTCTTGCCCGATCTTTCACGCGACGTCATTGGCAGGATCCAAAAGCACGGTATTCACAATGAAGTTGTGGTGCTGCCGTGCGGACACTATACTTTAGGCGAAGCGCCGTACAAGTTCCTCGACGGCTATCATGTGATTTCGTATTTCGTCAGGAAGCTATAGACCGGGTGTCATCGGCCGGAGCATGCCGATATGGGAGAGTAGTCGGCCAACGACTGTGTCCCGGTCTGTCAACTGAACCCAGCGCAAAGAAGCCGTCTCGCCGCCCTCGGTGAAAAAGCCTACACCTCCCCGCCGAAGTCGCTGATCTGACCACGAGTCAACCATCTGACCGTTCACGGACGTGCGTGAAATCCGAACCTTTGACGCTCATCTGGACCCTATACAACGTGTCTCGACGCAACGTCATGTTCAGGCGTGTCGACGCGCGATTGCGTTCGATGCCATTGATCACGGCATAGCGAACCAGATCGGCGGTAGGAAGCGGACCCGGCTTGATGATGACTATCTTGTTGGCGTAGTAATTATGCGTGTCCTCGGCCCGATAAGCCCAACCCAGGCCCTTTTGCTCGATTTCACCAACGAACTCGAGGTTGTAATCGCTAAGAGCGACTGACTCTTTCCACAATCGGAGCTTGGCAGGCCGCACAAACCCGTCCTTGAAACTCCAATCACGCCCGGATCCGGAGTTCGAAGAGACCCAGGAGCCTAACCCGGACTTGAAGTCGTCCTGCA
Organism: Bryobacteraceae bacterium; assembly: GCA_963844855.1. Lineage (GTDB taxonomy): Bacteria > Acidobacteriota > Terriglobia > Bryobacterales > Bryobacteraceae > DASQDN01. The sequence goes on along the minus strand of CAWJQP010000051.1, from coordinate 176,981 downwards.
TGCGAACCGTCGCATAGGATCGAATCGACCGTCGAATCGAGTCGAATGGGCCGAAGGAGATGGTCGTCGGCTTCACAACCCGGTTCCCATCGGACATTCCGAACGTCGCGACAAAGACCCCTGTGACGAGCAGAAGTCCAAACGCGGCAGTCGAAGTCACACTGGATTGTGACTGCGGTGGCTTGGACGCAATCCCATGGATGGGCTTTACGAATACGGTCGAATTCTGGTCGTAGTCGTCAAAAGAATCGTAATCGCGATTATTGCGAAGCGCGCGAGCCGATTGCGTCCGCAGTTTCGCGGGATGCTCTTTGCTGCCATGCTTTTTGTCGAAGAATCTTCGCAACATCCACTGCCGGAATCCTTACCAGCGGTTCAATTCTAACAGCATCTTTAGCCCCTGCCTAGTCCTGTAAGCTATACACCCTAAGGATCTTAGGGCTACAATCGTTCCATTTTGGAGTCCGGACTAGGGAGTTAGTATTTTCAACTTGGAACAGCGTAGTACTAACTGCCTCATTCGTGAATTAGCTCGCACTCGCTGAGACAGAGTGACTCACCTGTGGGGCATTTGTATACCACCCTAGGGTATGGCGGGAGTGCTCTCGCACACTAACTGTAATTTGGTACTCACTGCAACCTGCTGAATTGAAACGGTTATCGTAGTTTCGAACAGGCCAGCGCCCCAAAAATGCAAAACGAACTCGGCTTCGCCTACTTGGTCTGAGACTTGCTTCGAACCGTGAGGCAAAGGTTCGAAACGCCTATGGGAGGGCAGATTTTGAAATTCGTAACAAGAGTGCGGCGTGTGGCTTTGGCGAGCCTCGCCCTGATGGTCGGGGCGATCCCTGCGCTCGCGCAGATACCCCCGAATGTTTATGTAAATTCGAAGCAATTCAACTTCGCATATCAGACAGGCGCCAATGTCTCGCCACAACCGCAGACATTGCAGGTAATATCCGATCCAGCTAGAAATTTCACGGCCACAGCGACTCTGCAAGAGCCGCTGAATGTAGCGAATTGGCTGACCGTCAACGGAGGTTCAACTACCTCGGGGACGACCGGGCAGGCGAGTTCATTCGTGACCGTTGCCGCCGTTCCGACAGGTCTTCCGGCAGGAGTTTATCGAGGAAACATTCGTGTCGAGCAGACCGGCCTACCCGCAGCGACTACGGACATCACCGTCTTCCTTCGGGTAATCGCGGCCCCGCAGGTCGCGTTAAACGTACCGTTGGTGAACCTGCAAGGGCAGACCGGGACTCAGATCTCATCTCCTCTCGTGGTCAATAGCACGTCGACGGCGGTCGCATACACGGCGACGGTCTCACAGTATTACGGAACGGCCTCAGGATGGCTTTCGGTTGCGCCTGCCACTGGAACCACCGCAGCCGCTGGAAATGTCGGCCCCAACGTCAACTTGACCGCGAATCTGACCGGACTTGCGGCGGGATTGTACTTCGCAGTCGTCAATTTCCGTGCGGCGGACCTTGGCGATGTGTCCCTTCCAGTGGTTTTGACAGTAACGCAAACAACAACTGTCAGTGCAAACCCAACTCGATTGGATTTTGCGTTCCAAGCCAGTAATCTCAGTGGAACCCCAAACAATAAGGCGCTTAGCATCGTTGGCTCGAATGCGTCGGCTCTTCCCTACACCGCCACTGTCAGTGGCGACTCTCGAGTCTCGATCTCAAAGACTCCCTCGGGCGGGCTCGCAACAGTGTTGCAAGGTACAACGCCTGAGACTCTGTACGTCATTGTGAATCCGGCAGGCATTGCGGCCGGCACGGGTGTTGACGCGACTGTAACCATCTCGACCCTCCAGAACTCGGTAACTGTCCCGGTGAGGGTGACGGTGACGAACGCGCCGCTACTATCCGCAACACCGGACGCGGTGACGTTTGCCTACACATTCGGTGGAACCGTTCCCGCAGCTGTTCCGGTTGTCGTTAATGGCACCAGTACGCTCGGATACACAATCGCCGAAGCGGAAGTAACAGGTGGAGACTGGCTCACGGCAACGACCGCCAACGCGACGACGCCCGGTCAAATCAACGTCAGCTTAAATGCCACGCGTCTGGGCCAATTAGCGGCTGGAACTTATACAGCCAACATCACGATCGCGAGCCCGGCCGCGGGGAATACCCCGCTCACGGTTCCAGTGACGCTGACTGTGAGCGGATCGTCCATCCTGACCGTCTCCCCGCTTGCCTTGGAATTCACCGCCGAACTAAATGGCCGCGTTCCTGACCGGAAAACGTTAACAGTCGCAAGCACCGACGGTTCGAGTCAGGCCTATGCTGTCTCGATAGAGCCGGCAAGCGCCTGGTTGGTAGTGGATAAAACGACCAGCAACACCGGAGCGCTGGGCGATATTGTCACCGTCACAGTTGATCCGACTCGGGTAACACAGCCAGGGAAGTATGAGGCGGACATCATCGTGACGCCGCAGACAACCACTCCCGGCGTGGTCGGACAACGAGTCCATGTCACGTTCAATGTGACGTCATCGACGTCTGTCACGGCAACCCCGGCGTCGGTAACGGCCAATCAAGTCGGGAGCACTCCTCCGGCTGCCGTCACCATTGCGATTGCAAGTCCGGTACCGGGAGTAAACTTCTCGGCTCGGGCGGAAGCCACTTGGTTCACGGTAAGCCCGAACACGGGAATTACTCCTCAGAACCTGACGGTGACCTTCACTTCGGCCGCTCTCCAACCGGGCGTTTACGATTCGTCGGTCACTATTCTGCCGCCGGGCGCCAATGCCCTCACCATTCCGGTGAAGCTGACTGTCACCAGTCAGGCGACACTGACGCTATCGCAGACCGCCATCAACATACCCTACACCCAGGGAAGTCCAGCCCCGGCAGCCCAAACGGTGGGTTTAACGAGCTCAGGGACAGCGATTAACTTCAGCGCTGTTGCGGCTTCGACAGGAAACTGGCTCACTGTGGCTCCGACATCGGGCGCCACTGGAGCAGCTGGAACTCCGGCCACCACTCTGTCAATCACGGCGAACCCGACAGGGCTTGCCCCTGGTACACACACAGGGACCGTGACGGTGACCGGCGCCAACGCGTCGAATCCACCGCAGGCGATCACGGTAACTCTGGTGGTTTCGGCTCCCACTCCCGCTGTCATTCGTACGGTGGAGAACGCGGCGCGGAACGAAAGTACTCTGCTTGCTCCGGGTCTGATTATCGCGATTAAGGGCACCAACCTCGGACCTGCGACAGGCGTCCCGGGGGTCATAACCAATGGCGCCTATGAGACCACTTTGTCCGAGGTCCGGGTGTTATTCGACGGTATCGCTGCCCCGATTTTGTTCGCAAGACAGGATCAGGTGAATACCGTCGCTCCGTACGCCTTGTTCGGACGCACTTCGACGCGCGTTCAGGTGGAGTATCGCGGAATTCGCTCCGAGGGGGTCCAATATAACGTAGTCGACACGGCTCCCGGCATTTTCACCCAGGATGGAAGCGGTCGTGGTTTGGGATCGATCCTGAATCAAAACAACACGGTGAACACGGCAAACAACCCTGCGCGCCGCGGCGAGGTCATTGCGATTTACGCCACGGGCGAAGGCAATGTCCGACCATCCGGCGCCGACGGGCGGCTCGTTACCGGCACGCTCGAGACGCTTCCGCGTCCGACAGCGCCAGTTTCGGTCCGGATCAATGGTGTCCAGATTCCTGCGGCCAACATTACTTACGCAGGTTCGGCGCCCGGACTGGTCGCTGGAGCACTGCAAGTGAACGTGAGAATTCCCGAAACGTTGAATATCACCGCCGCGACGCAAGCGCCGATCGAGATTCAAGTCGGGAGCAGCGCTTCGCAGCCCGGGGCTACGGTAGCCTTGATTCCGTAGCTCAAATATCAACCCAACCAAAGGGCATCCCAGCGATGGGATGCCCTTTCCTTTTGGTTCGATCTCCTCTCCTCCACGCAAAGCTATAATAGAGGTAGCAATGGGCGTTTTCCCCTGCGTCGTCTCGCACGCATTTCCCTTCTGATGAAAGTACAGGTACAGCTGACCGCAGGTATCGAGTCGCTTTTTGGCACTCGCGACGAGAACATGCGTCTCATTGAGGACGGTCTCGAAGTTCAGACTCGTGTCACCAGCGACAGCATCGAGATCGAGGGCGAAGACACCAATGTTCTACGCGCCGAAAGCATTCTGCTTGACTACGCGGGTTTGTTACAAGAGGGTTTTGTCTTTCAGAACGGGGATCTGAATAGTTATTTGAGAGTGGTTCTTAGCGACCCCGACGTAACGCTGCGGAGCTTGGTTTACAGCGGTAAACAGCGAGCTTTTGGCAAAAAGACGCTGGCTCCTAAGACGATGAACCAGAGGCGTTACATCGACGCCATCGATCGTAACGATATGACCTTCGGAATCGGCCCCGCCGGCACGGGAAAGACGTATCTCGCGGTCGCGATGGCGGTCTCCGCCTTGCTGAACAAGCGGGTCAGCAGAATCCTCTTGACGCGGCCGGCTGTCGAAGCAGGTGAAAAACTCGGTTTTCTACCGGGAACGCTGCAGGAAAAAGTCGATCCGTATCTTCGCCCACTATATGACGCGCTTTACGAAATGATCGACACGGAGAAGGTCGACAAGCTGTTGGAGCGTGGCACCATCGAAGTCGCGCCAATCGCATTCATGCGCGGCCGTACTCTTAATGATAGTTTCATCATCGTTGACGAAGCACAAAACACGACTCCGGAGCAGATGAAAATGGTGCTAACCCGGGTTGGCTTCAATTCGAAAATGGTGGTCACGGGCGACATCACCCAGATTGATTTGCCGCCGGGCAAACAGAGCGGTCTCGTCCAAGTCCTTGACGTGCTCCGCGGTGTCGATGGCATCAGCTTCATCCATTTCGATGAAGTGGACGTCGTGCGTCACAATCTTGTGCAGCGGATCGTACGGGCGTATGAGCGCTGGAACAATCTGGTTGGCGCTACCCGTCAGCTTACGTTGAAGCTGGGTAACGACGCCGAACCGGAAGCACCGGAAACGCCGCGTTCCTAATCTCAGCATGTCTCCCGACGGTCATATAGTCTCCTTTCGGCGTGCCGGAAACGGTTTGCCACGGTCAGAACTGCGCGCATTCGCGAAGGTGCTCGTGGAAGAAGTAACCGCAGGCAAACTTTTCGAATGCCTTATCACTGACGATCGGGAACTACTCCGGCTCAATCGTGATTTTCTTGGGCACGACTATCCAACTGATGTGCTTTCCTTCCCGTCCGGAGTGGGTGGCCCCTTCCTTGGTGAAATCGCAATTTCGAAAGATCGAGCGGCAGAGCAGGCGGCCGCGTTCGGTCACGGCATCACCGAGGAACTGAAGATACTCATGCTTCATGGCGTACTCCATTTGTCGGGACTAGATCACGAGACGGATCGAGGCGCGATGGCCCGCGAGGAAAAGCGGTGGCGGAAGCGCTTCGGCTTGCCCGTGGGGTTGATCGAGCGGGTAAAAGTATGACGACCATCATTCTGCTGGTGGTCATGTTCGTAGGAGCGTTGCTTCTAGTGCACGTCACGTTGGTGCAAATGCTCTATATGGATACCGTTCGCCTACGGGCGCGAGAACTCCCGTTTCTGGAGATGTTTCGAAGCGGCTTTGATGAGCGCCTCGGGCTGAAACCGGACGAAGGGATCCTTACATTCTCGCTCGTCAAGCACACGATGCTTGCGTTATTGGGGGCTGTCATTTATCGAGTCACGGGCAGTTTATTGGAAGCATGCCTGATGGCATGGGCCGCGATGCTTCTTCTCACCTATATCGTGCCCCAGTTCCTGTACCGCCGGACCAGTGGAAATTGGTTCGTGCCGATGGTCCCTCTTACACGTGGGCTGATTTACACGGTCAGGCCGCTCACTGCTTTCCTTGGCTTTTTGCAGTCATTAGCGCAACTTGGAGAGACCGGGGCAACGGCCGAAGAGCCCTCTACACAGCAGGAGAACGTGGAAGCGCTAATCACCGCCGGTACCGAAGAAGGCATCATCGAAGAAGAAGATCGGCGGCTCATTCATTCGGTCGTCGCGTTCGGTAACAAGACGGTGCGCGAAGTCATGACGCCGCGTCCCGCAATCGTGGCGACCTCAGCTTCCGCCACACTCGAAGATCTGCGTCAAGTTGTAATTCATGAGCAGTACTCACGGATTCCAGTCTATGAGAGTTCCATTGACCAGATTCTAGGGTTCGTTCACGTGCGCGACATGTTCGAGCTCGATCACACAGAACGGCTGAATCACACAGTGCGCGACCTTGTGCGCCCGATTCGTTTTGTCCCTGAAACGAAACCCGTTAACGACCTCCTGCGAGAAATGCAGCAGGACGGAAACCACATTGCAGCCGTAGTCGACGAGTACGGCAATACCGCGGGCCTGGTCACGATGGAGGACATGGTTGAAGAGATCGTCGGCGAAATTCGAGACGAGCATGAGCCCGGTCTCGATGTGGAAGTCGACAGCGACGGCGGCTATATTGTTTCCGGAAGTTTCGATGTAGATCACCTGCACGATCTGGTGGAGTTTCGGAAACCGGAAGATTCCGAGTCCACAACTGTGGGTGGTCTGGTCACAGAATGGATGGGACGCGTGCCGGAAATCGGTGAGGCGATCGAAAGAGATGGCGTAAGGATCGAAGTACTCGGCGGCAATGAACTTCGCGTCGATCAAGTACGCATCTCGAAGGCGGAACCGGCAAACAGTAATGGCGAATAAGAAACAGCGGTTCTTCTCAGGTTTTGTCTCGTTGATTGGGCGTCCCAACGCCGGAAAATCAACGTTATTGAATGCGCTGGTCGGAACAAAGGTCGCGATCGTCGCCGATAAGCCGCAAACCACACGTACCGCTGTACAGGGCGTCTGGAACTCGGCCGACGCGCAGATCGTCTTTCTCGACACGCCTGGCATTCACAAGTCCGACACTCTCTTCAACCGCAGAATGATGCAGGAAGTTCGAGCCGCGCTTGACGAGCGGGATCTGCTGCTTTACCTGGCGGATGCAACACGAGGCGTAGGTCAGGAAGACGCCATGGCGATCGACATGGTACGCAAAGCGTCGACACCGTCGTTTCTTGTTCTGACAAAAGTCGACCTGGTCCCGGACAAACGAATGCTGCTACCTCGGATCGAGCAGTATCGTGAGAAGTATTCCTTCGACGAATACATTCCGGTCTCTGCCGTGACTGGCGAGGGGTTGGAGTTGCTGACGCGAGAGGTGGTGAAGAGGCTACCGGAAGGTCCTGCATATTTCCCGGAAGATCAGATCACGGATCAGCCCGAGCGATTTCTGGCGGCTGAAATGATCCGCGAAAAGATTCTACGTCAGACCTCTCAAGAAGTTCCGCACTCCGTCGCAGTTGTAATCGATACGTGGGAGGAACGCAAGGAGTTAACGAGGATTGGCGCGACAATTTTCGTAGAGCGGACTGGCCAAAAAGCGATCGTCATAGGCTCGAAAGGGTCGGTTCTGAAGCAGATTGGAATTGATGCGCGCAGAGATATCGAGGCAATGCTGGACCGCAAAGTATTTCTCGAAATGTTTGTAAAAGTCCGCGAGAATTGGCGTGAAAGCCCGGAATTTTTGAGTCAGCTCGACTGGCGTACGATGGCAGGAGGAGATCCCGAATGATGAGACCGTGGTTGGCCATAATCACATTTTTCATCTTGTTCGCAACATTAGGACCAGCGGCTGAACCCATTCATGACGATGTGCTGTACGACCAGGTACGCAGAAGAATTGCGAATGATCGGGAAGTAGGAGGCGTAAACGTCGAGGTTACTGTGACCAACGGCGTTGTCGCACTAACCGGTTCCGTCAGGAGCGAGAAACTGAAGTCGCAGACCGAGAAAGTAGTGAAGAAGGTAAAGGGAGTGAAAGACGTCGAAAATAAGCTGCGCGTGAACGCCGACGCCGCCGACGCCAAGGAGTGACCCTCGCTCAAATCACTTCATCGAGTTGCTCGTACTGAATAACCTTCTGAGAGTGTTCAAGAGCAGCTATAAATTCCTGTTCGCGACCCTCGGCGATCTCATAATCCCAGACCTCGGTTCCAATCGCCATAAATGAGTCGTCCTCGTCCATGACGTCTTGGCTATGCATCGCCGGGGGATCAATTACTTCAGCCTTGACGGCGCTAAGAACGACCCCGTCAACAGTCTGGACGAAACCCTCCGGCCGGTCCGCTTCTCCTCCGTCTGCATTGAAGCGTTTCGTGAACGTGACCTTGTAGAGTGGCATCAGTCTTTGGACGCTCTCCTGAATAAAAGCTTTCACATCATGCTTGCACTAATAACGAGGCGTGGAAGGATCGATTTCTATACTCCAGCGGTCAATTCCCCCAGCAAGATTCTGACAGCTCGCTATGCCCTGACCTCGCAACCAGTCGACGACTCTGGCGCTGCGGATTCCGTGGTGGCAATACACGATGAGTGTGGCTTTCTCTGCAAGCTCTTCGAGATATTTGAACTGCGTAGGAATTCTGTCCATCGGAATGAGCTCAGAGCCTTCAAGCCGCGAGAGATGATGTTCGTAGGGCTCGCGGACGTCTATCAGAAAAAGCTTCTCACCGCCGGCGAGGCGCTGCTGCAACGCCGTCGGCACAATTTCGAACGGAAGGGATTCGGACACGCTTGCCAGTCTATCGTCTTTCGCTTTTTTTGCGGAGCTGACTAAGCTGCATTACGCCGGTCGAACCTGATCCTCCCCGAAGACCCTGTCGCCGACGAAGAGTCTGCGTTGAAAGGAGCCAATGCTGCCATTCCTGGTTGATTAGCGACTGTCTTTCTCCCTCCATGAGCACTCCGTTAGTCCTGCAACTCCCAGGTAACTAGAGCAGTAGGAAGCGAAAACTGTTGCACGGCAAACAACCAAAAAACGATCTCAATAAGCGACCTAAGTTTAGGCAGTTAAACGACTTATGCCGTATGGAACCGCGTGCTAAGGTTCACATTTCTGACACTTTATGTCATACTAAACAGTAGAAAGACTCCCGGCACTAGCCGGCGGGCGCACGTCAAGCGTGCCACCCCCGAGTCTGGAAGTGAGGCAGACGTCGGACGCGATGACGCAGTTCAACGAGGCAATCGCCCGTTATCACCGCATTCTGGAATCCGAGAGCTTTCGAGATCTTAGCTTGGGTCGAAGCTCTCGAGCAAAAGTTGCAGGCCAGTAACCTGACATCAGGTAGCCGTCGGGTGTCGCCTGTCCTACGACCGCATTTTATCACGCAGCGTCAGTATGCCAATCTCGTGAAGGCCGCCGAGGCCCTCTACTCTGCGATCGACCGCATAGAGAAGCTAGCTCTCACTACGCCATCGTTGATGTCGCGCATGCAGATGCTACCGGCCGAAAAGATGCTGGCGGCTGTCGATCCCGGTTATCCGTATTTGTCCGTAACGTCGCTTCTCGACACGCATCTGAATAATGGATCATTGCAGTTCGTAGGCTACGCTGCCGACACTCCATTGGGCGTGGTCTACGGAGAGGCGCTGAACAACGCTTTTTACGACGCGCCGCCCGTCAAGGAATTCCGCAAGAAATATGTGCTCACGAAGCTCGGCGGCACCAAGCCACTGCTTCAATCGCTTCTCAAGGCCTACAAGGAATTCGGCGGAAAGAAGTCTCCGAATATTGGCATTCTTGAATTTCGACAGCCATTCCAATCCGGCGAATCGACTGATTTCGGGCTCCTGGCCGACATGTTTCGCGCCGAAGGACACAGAACAGAACTCATTACTCCCGACCAACTCGAGTACCGCAACGGAGTCTTGCGCCGCGGGGATTTCACGGTAGATCTGATTTATCGACGCGTCCGCGTATCCGAATTCCTCATGCGATTCGATCTGAATCACCCGCTCGTACGCGCCTACAGGGATCGGGCAGTCTGTGTCGTGAACAGCTTTCGCTCTGAGATGGCGCAGCGGCGCGCGATCTTCGATCTCCTTACCGACGAATCGATCACCGGCACATTTCCGGCGGTCGAACGCAAAGCGGTTCGCGATTTCATTCCGTGGACGCGGGTGGTGACTGCAAGCGCAGTCTCTTATCATGACCAGACAGTTGACCTGCCGGCTTTCATTCAGTCTAATCGTGAGCGTTTGATTCTGAAACCGAACGACGACGATGGCGAGCGGCGTACATACGTTGGGGCAGAGATGGACGAATCCACATGGGACCGCTCTCTAAAGGCTGCTATGCGGGATTCCTACGTCGTGCAGGAAGTGGCGCCAGGTCTCATCTCGGAGTTCCCTGTGCATCGATATGGGACCATCGAGATGCGCGAGATGAATGTTGATGTTCATCCCCATTCGTTCCTTGGGAAGGTGAACGGGTGTTCCACGTGGCTTTCCCCCGTTGGCGCAACCGGGTTCTCTACTGTATCCGGCCTGGCCCCGACCTTTATTCTCGAGAGTAAGTAACGCGGGCGCGCAGATTAGCCACGCCAGCGGTGTAGCGCGTATCAGCCACCGTAAATCCGATCGCGTCTTCCATCCAGTCGTGCCAAACACCATCCGGATCATGCGATGCTGCTGTAATCGTATAGAACTGGGGGCACAGGTTGCACTCGAATTCGAAGGTTACTATGCGGTGCTCGCCCGCCAAGCAGGGCCCCAGTCGCAGCTTCTCGAGTTCTGTATTCGTACCATAAACTTCCATTCCTATACGGGTCCGAATCATGATGCCGACGACCGGATCGGCCACGTCCTTTTCAAAGCGCACCGATACGCGGATTCGCGCCGTTTCTCCGCTTTGCCACACGCTCACTGCTTCCCCAGCACGATTAAGCGTCTCGATGCTGTTGAGCCGGGCACGCCCGTCCCCCCGGCGTAGCGCACACGGAATTTCGCTGAGCGAACCCATATCGCGAAGCAACTCCCGCTGATAGGCGGCGAGAACCTCATCGGGATGGCCTTTACTCCGGACAACGCTACCTTCAATCCACCAAACTTCGTCGGCGACGCTTCTAAGCAATGCCGGGTCGGCGGATCTTACCAGGACGCTCGCTCCGCGGCGTCGCTTACTTTCAATTTCCGCCAAGACTTTCAGGCGCGCAGGCGGCTCCAATCCGTCGAGCATGTAATCATGAGGAACGGAGCCAGTATCGCCAACGAGGCCGACCACCGCAGCTTTGGGAAAATCCATTATTGCCAGTCTAGCGTTCGTAGCTGCCGCAGCCGAAGCGCGCGTGATTGTGCTTAAGCCTGGAGTCACAGTAGTCTCGTCCGAATTCGTGGTTCGAGAAGGTGATACGCTTCGCGGCGCCTCTGAAGGAAGCACATTACGTGCTTCAGCGCAATTCAAAGGACGCGCTATTGTCGTTCTCGAGTCGCGCACTACCGTCGAGAGACTGAATATCGACGGAAATCGCGCCAAACTCGCCAAGCCAATGCCGATCGCGCCTTACGACCGCGCATTCGCAGACTTTTATCCCAACAACGGAATCCTTAGCGTTGGAACGCAGACAGTTGTCGTGCGCAATGTAGCGCTCAGGAATATTGCAAACTTCGCGGTCCTTATGAGCGGAGTTCGCAACGTGTCTGTGACCGGTGTGAAAATTTTCGATAGTGGTTCCCTCAACGAGAACGGACGCAATAACACGACCGGCGGAATTCTTTTCGAAGAAGGCACATTTGAATTCGCCGCCACCAGTTGCGTGCTGGAGAATGTTTTTGGCAACGGAATCTGGACGCACTCACGGTATACGTCTCCGAGAAATAAAACGGGCGCATTCGAGAACAACAAATTTCGGAATATTGGCCGTGACGCAATTCAGGTAGGGCATGCAAAGGAAATCCGCGTTTTTCGAAATACCGGCGCCCTCATCGGCTACCCGCATAAAGTCGTCGATGTCGAAGGTGGGGGTATGCCTGTGGCCATTGATACCGCGGGAAATGTCGACAACTCCTGGTACGAGCAAAACCGCTTTGAAGAAATCAACGGTAAATGCATCGACCTTGACGGATTCCATGACGGAATCGTTCAGGAGAATACTTGCATCAATCGAGGGACGGCGGAGGCTTATCCCAGCGGTCACTTTGGAATCGTTTTCAACAATACGAATCCTGACATGGAATCCGTAGGTATACGTGTAATTAACAACGTGATCGACGGAACGAAATTCGGCGGAATTTTTGTTATCGGTCGCAACCATACCATTAAGGGTAATCGCTTGCTGCGGTTGAATCTCGCCGGATGCAATGAATCGCATGAGAGATTCGGATGCGTCTACAATGCTGAAGAACCGGAGATCCTGCAGACCGGAATTTATCTCGGCCGAAAAGCCGAGCGCCCGGATCCAGCGCGTGAGAATACGATTATCGGTAATGTCATTTCCGGCTTCCACATGCAAGAACGGTGTGTTGCCGCGGCGCCAGGTGTCGAGAGGAAAGCCAACACGATCGAGGGGAACGATTGCAAGAATCGATAGACGTCACAGAACGAATGCGCAAGGAATGGAACGAGCGCGCTCGTGAGGACGCGCATTTCTATGTAGCCTTTGGCAGGCGCGAGCAGAACGACGACGAGTTCTTCGAGACTGCTCGTGAAGTCGTGGCGGGTCTCGAATGGGAACTACGGAGATTACCTGCGCGCGAGAATCGCCGCGCTTGGCGTGCGCTCGAGATCGGTTGCGGACCTGGCCGCCTCATAAAACCGATGTCGAGCCATTTTGGTGAAATTCATGGCGTCGATGTATCGGACGAGATGATCGGACGCGCGCGTCAGAATCTTCGGGGTATTGCGCATGCGCATGTTCACGCGACCAGTGGAGCGGATCTGGCGCAATTTGCGGATGAGTCCTTCCATTTGGTTTATTCCTACGCCGTCTTTCAGCACATTCCTAGTCGCGATGTTGTTATGCAGTACCTGAAGGAAGCTCGGCGGGTGTTACGACCAGGTGGATTGTTGCGGTGTCAGATCAACGGGCTTGATAAGACGGCGAAGACCTACGATACGTGGAGCGGTGTCCGCATCGACGCCGATGAAGTGCGCGAGTATGCGCTTGAGAACGACATGCAGTTGTTGGCGCTCGAAGGTGTCCGAACGCAATACATGTGGACAACGATGCGAAAACGATCGCAAGGTTGGCGTGCTACTCGATCGAGAGCTTCTGCTCGTATCCGCCGAGTGACCAATGCTCATAACTCAGAGCCGGTCGTTCCCCTGCGCGGGCGATTCGCCTCATTCACGATGTGGATCGAATCTCTGCCACCAGATTGTGATTTGATCGGCATGAACGTTCTTGTGGGCGGTGTGGCCGTGGCTCCATGTTACATCGGACCGCCGGAATCGGACGGTTTGCAGCAGGTCAACGTCATGATGCGGGATACGGGTCGCACGGGGATACTGCCGCTGGAAGTTTTCTGGAATGAATCGAAGATCTGCGAGACGGTTGGCCTTCGCATAATACCACCGGGCCCACTGGTTCCGCACATTCTATCTGTTACTGATGGGATCAATATGATGTCCGGCACTCAGGTTTCGTCAGGCTCGGTCAAGGTAACGATCGAGGAAGCCGATGACCTATCGGAATTCCGAGCTGAAATCGACGGCCAGCCAGTTACCGGTATCGATGTTTTTTGCGCAGATCCGCTTCCGCCCAGGTACGAGGTTAACTTCGATCTCCCGGCAGGTCTCGCTGCCGGCAACCATGTGTTGCAGATCGGTCTCGGAAGAAGAATGCTTGGAAAGTTGGATCTCGAAATTGTAGGAGCGAATTAGTGGACTTTTGTCAGAATCCGACTCTTACTCCCACTGCTGCTACTGAGCGTCGCCGTACAATTTCATAGTCGACAAAATCGATGACCAGTTCCGTGCGCCCCATGAGTTTCACGTCCGAAACGGATCGATTGACGGAAGATACCCAGATGTCGTTTACCTTTCGAAACTCCTGGGTTACCTGAGGCTTCCCAATCCAGAACGATACATTTCGCGCAGTCTTCCCATCAATGCGCACGATGGCGTTTTCATTTATATCCACCCATGCCCGACCGACGATCAAGTACTTGCTGTTTCGCTTCGGCTTGAGGTCGAGCACAAGACATTCGCGTCCGTTCCACACTTCTTTTCCGACAACTTCGAAATCGTAGTTATCGGGTGTCAAAGCGGACTCCGACTCGTGTGAACCCTCTACTTCGGCTTCGAGGAGTTTGAGAAAAACCTTCCTCTGCAGACCCTCGGCTTCCATACTCAGGATCTCGAATTGCTTTTTGCTATTCGGCTGTGAGGTGATGCGAACCTGCATCACGGCATCCTTCTCCCACCGCTTGTTCTTGAGTTCGTACTTTCGTATGGAGGTGATCTTACCGACTTCGGCTTCTCGCCTAATCTCCGCGGCGCTCACCTTGGACAGAATCGTCTCCGCCAAGAGAGCGCCACCAATCGTCGGTAAGCTTGCGATTGCTGCGATGCCCGCAATAAGGTACCGCATGATGCCTACGCTTGATATGCCGCAGATTCGCGCTGACTGCTTGCAGCGGTGCGCATCGGGAACGACGAAGAATCCATGGCGGCAAGCAAACCTTCAATCCGGTTCACTTGTTCCTGCAATCGCGCATATTCGGTGGTGACGCTGTCTGAACCGCGCTTCATCGATCGAAGAATCACGGTTTCCGTAGCCCTAACTTCTGCGATCCCTCGAACCAACATCGCTTCCATTTGTTCGTATGACATTTTGTTTTGCGATCTCCTGAAGGCTGCTCCTCGTCACTCACCGCAGCCGGCGAGTCTACCCTAAGCACGCTATGGACCAAAGATGGACCGCCATGCCGATTCATATACTTAGCAAAACTCCCATATCTCTTGGGATAGTGAGCACCGGAAAGATGTACATGTCCGCCATGTCGAATGGAGAAACAGGGCCAAAACGGAGTACACAAGCGACATCAGCGGAGGAGGTGGTCAGTAACCGCGTGATATTATGAGGTTTTTCGCCTCATGATCAGCGCTGTACCGGATATTCTCGCCCGGATTGTCCAGCACAAAAAGGCCGAGCTCGAAAATGTGGCAACACCGATGTCGCAGTTGGAGCGACGCGCCCAAGAGCATATCCCGTTGCGACGGAATTTCGCTTCAGCGCTTCGCGCGAGCAAACCCGCAATCATCGCGGAGATCAAGAAAGCTTCCCCAAGCAAAGGCCTGCTGACAACCGACTTTCGCCCGGCTGCGAATGCAATTGAATACCAAGCGGGCGGCGCGGCTGCTCTTTCCATCCTTACCGATCAGCGATTTTTCCAAGGAAGCCTCCAGGATCTGCAAAGCGCTCGATCTGCGGTAAGTATTCCGGCGCTGCGTAAGGATTTCACGATTAGCGAATATCACGTGGTTGAAGCTGCCGCCGCAGGAGCCGATGCGATCCTTCTTATCGCCGCGATTCTCACAACCGAGGAAATGCGTCGCTACCGCGAATTCGCCGGCCAATTTGGCATCGCATCGATCGTTGAAGTCCATAACGACACCGAACTCGATTCGGCGCTCGAATCCGGCGCTGAGATCGTCGGGGTGAATAATCGTAATCTGCACACGTTTGAGGTGCGCCTCGAGACATCGCTCCGGCTCGTGCGTCGAATCCCGGCCCACCTCATCAAGGTAAGTGAAAGCGGCATTGAGAACCGGGCGCAAATCGATCAACTGATGGATGCAGGTTTTGACGCCTTTCTGATAGGCGAACACCTGATGCGATCCGAATCGCCACGCCAAGCGCTTTTAAGCCTTACAGCATGATGGTCAAAATTTGCGGCATAACGAATCGAGAAGATGCGCTTGCCGCAGTCGATGCTGGGGCTTCCGCTGTCGGCTTTAACTTCTATCCGAAGAGCCCTCGATACATTAGTCCCTCGGCTGCCGCGCAAATTGCCGCGGGCCTGGATGTGATTAAAGTCGGGGTCTTTGTCGATGACCCGGGGGTTGCGACGATCGCCGACCAGGCAGGTCTCGACATTGTTCAACTTCACGGGAACGAAACTCCCGGAGAGATCCCAGCCAATTTGCATGTGTGGAAGGCATTCAAGGTCACCGCGCATTGGGATGCTTCGATGATGAGCGACTTTGCAGTAGAGGCATTTCTGCTCGATGGTCCGGCTCCCGGTGAAGGTGTGCCGTTTGACTGGTCACGTGCGAGCGGCATGTCCAAAATCATCCTCGCAGGCGGGCTCGGGTTCAGATAACGTCGCAGAAGCAATACGTCAGGCGCGGCCCTGGGGCGTGGACGCATGTTCTCGTCTGGAGCGCGCGCCGGGCTTGAAGGACCACGATAAGATGCGGCGTTTCATTCGAGCCGCAATGGATACTTTATGATCGTTTCTCAACCGGACGCAGGCGGGCACTTCGGACCTTACGGTGGCCGTTACGTGCCGGAAGTTTTGATGGCCCCGCTCGAAGAACTCGAGCAGGCCTACCTGGACGCGCGAAAGGACCCCGCATTCGAGGCTGAGCTAAAGGACCTGCTGGCGAACTACGCGGGTCGTCCTACTCCCTTATATTTCGCTCGCAGACTAAGCCAGACACTTGGTGGCGCTCGAATTTACCTTAAGCGGGAAGACCTGCTTCATACTGGCGCTCACAAGATCAACAATGCGCTCGGGCAGGCTCTGCTCGCCAGGCGTATGGGTAAGCAGCGGATCATCGCGGAAACGGGGGCTGGCCAGCACGGCGTCGCCACCGCAACAGCGTGTGCGCTTTTCGGACTGAAGTGTGTCGTCTATATGGGTTCGGAAGACATGCGGCGCCAGCGCCTGAACGTCTTTCGCATGCGTTTGCTAGGCGCCAGCGTAATCGGCGTAAACAATGGAGCCTGCACCCTCAAAGACGCCATCAGCGAAGCAATGCGCGATTGGGTAACGAACGTCGGGGATACTTACTACCTGCTTGGATCGGCTCTGGGAGCACATCCGTATCCGATGATGGTCCGCGACTTCCATCGCGTCATCGGGGAAGAAGCGCGCCGGCAGATTATGGATGAAAGAGTCGCGCTTGCCGGATGCTGTGATCGCGTGTGTCGGCGGCGGCTCAAACGCCATCGGCGCGTTCCATGCCTTTCATTCAGGATGCAACGGTCAAGTTGATCGGCGTTGAAGCGGGCGGTCGCAGCGCTAAACTCGGCGAGCATGCAGCACGGTTCTCCGGTGGCGCTCCTGGCGTGCTGCACGGCTCCTACAGTTACCTGCTGCAGGACGGAGCACGGGCAGGTATCGCTGACCCACTCCGTGTCAGCCGGTCTTGATTACGCCTCCGTGGGCCCCGAGCATGCGTGGCTGCACGATCAGGGCCGGGCTGAATACTGCGCGGCAACGGATGAGGAAGCGATCGACGCGGCAAGATTGCTGGCGCGGACGGAGGGTATCATCCCGGCGCTCGAATCGGCTCACGCGATTCACGAGGCTATCCGCCGTGCCCCGCAAGCGAAAGATCAATATTTTCGTCGTCAGCCTGTCCGGCCGCGGTGACAAAGATACTGACATTTACCGCGAGAACATCAAGGAACTCGACATTGCTGATGACCAGCGTGCCAACAACACGAATTAGCAAATTGTTCGAACGACTGAAAACGGTCGAACAACGCCCCGCACTGATTGCGATACTTGACCGCGGGTGATCCATCACCCGCCCGAACCGCCGGATTGGTCGCTGCCCTTGTACGCGGCGGGGCCGACCTGATCGAACTCGGAGTACCATTCTCTGACCCGATCGCCGACGGGCCTGTGATCCAGCGAGCAGCCGATCGCGCGCTTTGCGCGGGGACGACTCTTGCATGGTGTGCTCGACATCGCGCGACAGATTCGCGAGCACTCCGACGTTCCGTTGCTGCTGTTTACATATATGAATCCCGTTGATGCGCTACGGCTTGCGGCCTTGGCGCGGGATGCCGCGGCGGCGGGAATCGATGGATGCCTGCTGACCGACATGAGCGTCGAGGAAGCCGAGCCGTACATCGGCGCCATGCGGGAACACAATCTCGACACAGTGTTTCTGGCTGCGCCTACCAGCACTCGACGCAGACTTGAACTGGTCGCCAAGTATTCGAGCGGATTCGTCTATCTCGTGTCGCGCACAGGTGTCACGGGGGAACAGCAGAACTTGTCGCAATCCGCGCTGCCCTTGATAGAGCGAATGCGCCAAGTCACCGATCTGCCGCTTGCGATGGGTTTCGGAATCGCTACGCGCCAGCATGTCAGCGAAGTCGGAGCGGTCGCCGATGGCGTCGTTGTCGGGAGCGCCATTGTTCGAACGATCGAGAAGCACGGAGCGAGTCCGGAGTTGGAGCAGAACCTCGAGACCGTTCACGCGGGATCTTGCGGCGGGTCTCAAACGGAGGAATGCGTGACGCACGAAGCCGCCGTCGAGAAGCTTGCCGAATGCCGGCGCAACATCGATCGCATCGATGTTCAATTGCTTGCGCTATTGAATGAACGCGCGCGCGTCGTCGAGATCATCGGGACTGTAAAACGCGACCAGGCGATGCCGGTGTACGAGCCGAAACGCGAAGATCAGGTGTATCACGAATGTGCTCGACAATAACCACGGCCCGCTTGCCGGGGATGCCGTTCGTCGCATCTTTGAACGCGTGATAGACGAAATGCGCACTCTGCAGAAGACAAGGATGCAATCGTAATGTTCGTGGTAATGCAGGAAGACGCCACCGACGAGCAGATTCAGGGTGTTATCGATCGGATGGTAGCGCTGAACTTCACCGTGCATCGCTCCACGGGAATCGTTCACACCGTCCTTGGCGGAGTAGGTTCGGAAGAAGAGATCAATCCAGCCGAGTTTCGAGGTATTGGATGGCGTCAAAGAGGCGCATCGCATCGCGTCCCCGTATAAGCTGGCGAGCCGAGGGTTTCGTCCAGCTGGCACCATTGTCCGCGATCAAGCGACGTAGAGATCGGCGGTCCCACGATCGTCGCCATGGCCGGACCATGCAGCGTCGAAAATCGCGATCAGATCGAAGCCTGCGGCCGAGCTTGTCGCGAGAGCCGGAGCGAAAGTGATCCGTGGCGGCGCCTTCAAGCCCCGCAGTTCCCCGTACAGCTTCCAGGGCCTGGGCGAGGACGGACTGCGTATTCTTCGAGATGCGGCCGATCGTCATGGATTGCTCGTTGTGTCGCGAAGTCATGGACCAGACGCAGATCCCGATGATGCTGGAGTTACGTCGACATTTTCCAGGTCGGCGCCCGCAACATGCAGAACTTCAATCTGCTGCGGGAACTTGGGAAGATCAAGAAGCCGGTGCTGCTGAAGCGTGGAATCGCCGCAACGATTGAGGAACTCCTGCTCTCGGCGGAATATCTTGCTCGCCGGAGGAAATTACGACGTCATCCTTTGCGAACGCGGAATTCGTACCTTCGAGACCTACACGCGAAACACGATGGATATCTCGGCCATCCCGATTGTGAAGAAGCTTTCGCACTTGCCGATCATTGCCGATCCGTCTCACGGGACGGGCCGGCGCGACCAGGTGCTGCCCATGGCCCGGGCTGCTATCGCAGCAGGAGCCGATGGTCTGATCGTTGAAGTTCATCACTGACCCCGACAAGGCCCTGTCAGATGGCGCTCAATCTCTTAAGCCCGAGCAGTTTTCCGAATTGATGAGCCAACTTCGTATCATCGCCTCGGCTGTCGGTCGAAACGTCTGACATGCAGTCCGTTGCAATAGTCGGCGTGGGCTTGATCGGCGGTTCATTTGGGCTCGCCCTCCGCGCCGCCGGATTCAAAGGACGCATTGCCGGAGTAAGCTCAGCGCGGACCATCGAACAGGCCGTTGCAGTATGGAGCGATTGACCATGGGATCAATTTGGAGACCGCCGCTGCGGAATGTGACCTGATTTATCTTGCCCAGCCCATTTCCGCGATCGAAAAAACTTTAGAATTCCTCGGACCGATTACAGCATCGAAACTGTCTGATTACGGACGCCGGGAGCACCAAAGTAAAAATTGTGGAAACGGCGTCGAAAACGATCCGCAATGCGAGATTTCTAGGCGGGCATCCGATGGCTGGGAAAGAGAGTCGTGGCGTCGCGTCTGCGAGTGCGGATCTGTTTCAGGGTCGACCTTATATCTTAACTCCACTTAGAGACGACGATCTCTGTACACCTACAGCAAGTGTCTTTTTAGAATGGTTAAAACGTTGTGGAGCAAACATACTTTCGGTGAGACCTGAGCACCACGACCGTGCGGTGGCATTCACATCCCATCTACCCCAGATGGCATCTACGGCACTTACCGTATCATTAGTCGATGCCTTTCAGAATCATGATCATCTGAAGATCGCGGGCCCTGGGTTGTTCGATATGTCCCGCCTTGCCCTCAGCTCCTTCGAGATCTGGCAAGACATTGTGGCCACGAATACGGAAAACATTGAACACGCGCTGAACGTGTATATTGACAAACTTACAGAGCTGAGAGATAATTTGCAAACCCAGAGGCTAGGGGACGTTTTCGCTACCGCCACCGAGATAGCGACAAGAATCCGGCGGCAAAACAATCATACGAGCTAGATGTAAGAGGACAATACTGTGCGACTGACCGCCCTTGCGAATGCAATCCGGGAAGACTTGCTGTCTGCTGACGGCGTGAAAAAGGTAGTACTGAACCGTCGTGCGGCGGCTGTTTTCTCCGTGGGCACTCCTGCCAACCACGTATTCTTTCTGGATGCGGGATTGGTAAAGATCGAGCGGACCACGGAAGGCAACAGAGAAATTCTATTGTCAGTTGTCGCTCCCGGTGAGTTGTTCGGCGAGCAGGCGCTTATTGGCGAAGGCGCCTTCAACGTTTCGGCGAAAGTACTCGAGTCAGGTATCGCGTACTCGATTCCGACCGATGCTTTCCAGAAATTCTGCGAACGCCGGCCGGAAGTATGGCGGCTGCTGACGCAGCATCTCCTTCAGCGCAAAGACGAGCTGGAGCGCAAAATCGAGCATCTTTGCCAGAGCGATGTAAAAGAACGGCTGGTCTACTACCTCGAAGAACTCGCCCGCCTCAATCCGAGTCACGACCCGACCGGCAGCGTCATTCACATCTCTCAGAACGAACTCGCAAGTCTGGTCGGCGCAACACGCGAGACTACGTCCACTACGCTGAACGCCCTCGCTCGGCAGGGCCTCATTGCTCTCGGCCATCGGCTGGTTATGATTCCCTCGCTTGATATGCTTCGCGAGTCAATCAACGGTGGTTCCCGGGCGGCCCGGACAACAGCCGCCGCGGCGCAACAGGTGTGAAGTTAGCGCACAGGTTGTAGGCACTGTAAGTTATTTAGAAGCAATCTTTTAGAGTCTGGCGCCCTCATTGCACTACACCCTGTGCAATGAGGGTTTTGCTTTGTACGCTGCTGCTATCGATTCCTTTATGGCCAGACGACGCGACCGGCGAAAACGTCAACTCGAAATACACGATCGAAGCCATCGAGGTAATCCCGTCGTCCGCAGCCAAGAAGGTCGGTAGCCAGGTTCAGTCCGAGTTAGACGCCCTTATTGGAACGAAGTTCGATCAGGACGCCGTCGACAAAGCCTCCCGTCGACTCGCTAACCAGCTCAATCGGAAGGTTGAGCACCGGATCGAGAAAGGCGATAAAGCCAGAGCACGTAAAGCTTGTTTTCGATGCGCCGCGTGTCTTTGAAGCGGACGCGGACGTCAACAAGCTTGCATATCACTCAAAGCACGGAATCACCGCAGGAGTTCGCAGCGACTTTGACTTGGCCGGACTCAATTTCGGCGTCGGTATGCAAAGCGATTCGGATCAGTTGCTGGAGCGCTACGCCGGTTATAGCCTCGGCGTTTCGCGTCGAATTGGTGAGCGCGTTCGCGTTGGCTTCGATTTCGAAACCTTTCATCAACAATGGAACCCGACCACTCTTAACGCTCTCGCCGAACGCCCGGACCTTCCCGGGATTTATCGGGAACGGTATCATCATGTCGCCATCGATATCGATCGCGCTGCTCGAATCGCTGACGTTCTCCGCGGGTGTTGACATTCAGCACTTTCAAACACAATTTCCGGCCGCCAGGTATGAAGCTGCAAACGCCGTGACGACTACTCTGCGATATCGCAGGCGTTGGGCTTCTGATGCTTCCAGGCAGGAGGTAGACGCAGGATATGAGCTGCGGGCGGCCACCAGATCATTCGGCAGCGATTACGTGTACAACAGACACGCCATGACCGCCGAATACAAAGCTGAGATCCGAAACAATATCGTTTCTGCATCCTTTCATCTCGGTACGATCGCCGGAGATGCTCCACTCTATGAGCGGTTTACTCTTGGGGACACGCGCACATTGAGAGGTTGGAGCAAGTTCGACGTAGCTCCGGTCGGTGGGTCACGTGTCGCGCACGCCTCCATTGAATACACATTTCATTGGATTGGCGCGTTCTACGATACCGGTTCCGTATGGGAACGCGGAGAGAAGTCAGACGTCAAACATTCTGTGGGCGTATCGGCTGGAGGTCGGGAAGGGCTTTTCATTGCCCTGGCATTTCCGCTCCGTGCCGGTTCCGTACAACCGCTGTTTATCCTGGGAATGAATTTCTAAACGGGGACGATAACGGTGCGATATGCGCAATACGTGTTCGTCGCTGCGTCTGCAGCTTGTATCGGTGTGCTCGCGCAGGACCTAGTGCTTCGCAGGTCCGCCGATCAGGTGCGTGTATCTGCTCCCCGCCTCCACTTTCTCACCGGCAAGCCTCTTGAGCGCATGCGCAATGGAGCGTCGGTCACCTACGATATGCAGTTGATCGTATTTGCCGATAATCGAGTTTCGGTACTTCGCCGCGGGTTTGAGCGCTTCGTAGTCAGCTACGATTTGTGGGAGGAGAAGTTTTCCGTGACGAGAATGCGTAGCGCGCGAGCGTCGGCGGCTCATTTGACTGCGGAAGCGGCGGAAAGTTGGTGCCTCGACAACCTCAACATTCCAATCGCCGGACTGCCATTGGACAAGCCTGTCCATCTTCGTCTCGAGGTACGGGCGCAAGAAGCGAAGGACCGCCGTTCCTCAGACGACGAAGAAGGAATCAGCCTGGCCCGTCTCATCGATATGTTTAGCAAGGCAGGCAACCCTGGATCCGGCAGCCAATGGCGGGCGGAGGCGGGTCCTCTTTTATTGCAGAACGGCAAGCCGTGAATCGCCTACGAAATCGCCTGCTGTTCGTCTTCCTTGCCGCGACCATAGCGCCGCTTGTCGCTACTCTCTGGATAACGACATCTCTCCTCGATCGCTCGCTGTCAATGGCGACCACGAACGAGGTAGATGAGCTCTCGCGGTCGCTGGAGGCAACAGGGCGAGCTCTATTCAATGCCACGAAGGATGCGTTGAAGCTGGAGTCCACCCGCATGACTCCCGTCATTTATCGACAGCCGACCGGAGGTTGGCCAGAGGAAGTGCGCCAGTTCTTTGAAAGTAAGGATGGCGAGCACTTCCATCTCGCAGGGGAGCAACAAGATCGCATCGAATATCTGGTCCGCCGCGGCAGCGAAGTTCATGTCTTTACTCGTGCGATTGGCGGTCCGGGCATGAAGCGGCTGACTGACGATTACGTTAAAGCGCGCGATCTTGTCGATCGTGCGCGGGCCCGGAACCTGCGACGCGGCTATTTCTGGACGCTCGTCGTAGCAGCCGCGGCGATCTGGGCGGTCTGCCTGATCGTACTCACCCTGGTGACCAGCCGCATCACCAAGCCCCTCGAACAGCTTACGGCTGGTCTGGACGAGCTTGCATCAGGGAATCTGGAAGCGCGACTCCACCCGCATGGCCGCGATGAAATCGGCAAAGCGATGGCTGCGTTCAACGATACAGCCGAGCGTTTACAAAAAGGTCAGGAGCGGCTGATCCACGTAACTCGTCTGTCGAGTTGGCAGACCCTCGCCCGCAAGATGGCCCACGAAGTGAAGAACTCACTCACTCCAATCCGTCTCACTATGGAAGAAATACTTGCGCGGAGGGGGGAACGGGACGATCGTTTTCTGGAGCAGGCTTCACAGATTGTTGTTGATGAAGTGGTAACGCTCGAGAAGCGTGTGCGTGCCTTCTCGCAATTCGCCACAGAGCCTCCAGTGCAACTCGCCGCCCTCGATGTGAACGCTCTAATTGAAGAGCGCATGGCGTTCTTAAAGGCAGCGCATCCTGATGTCCGATATGACACGCGATTCGATACGAGCGACCCTGCTGTGGCAGACGAGGACTTGATTAAAGGCGTGATTACGAATCTTCTCGAAAATGCGGCAGACGCGGCAGGTTCGGGAGGTGTCGTGCTGGGGAAGACCGGGGCGGTCAACGGCAAAATTACTATCGAAGTTCACGATTCCGGTCCTGGCCTGAGCCCTCAAGTCAGAGACTCGCTGTTCGAACCGACCATTTCATTCAAGAAAGCGGGCATGGGCCTTGGTTTGTCGATTGCCCGCAAGAGCGCAGTGATGTCCGGTGGAGATATCGAAGCAATTGAAGGAGAACTTGGCGGCGCCGCGTTTCGCGTGACGCTGCCGCGCGCGAATGGGAACGAAACGCATACTCATCGTTGATGACGAGCCGAATATCGGCCGATCGCTGCAGATGATCCTCGAACGGGAAGGATACGCTGTGAGTCTTTGTCATACTGCCTCTTCGTTTCGGGCATTCAATGCGCGCGTCGACGGCTACATGCTTGATGTCAAGCTTCCGGATGGCAACGGTCTTGATCTGTTACGGGAAATCCGCGCTAAAGGTATTACTGCTCCGGTCGTAATGATCTCCGGCCATGGAACGATCTCCGAGGCAGTCGAGGCGACGAGGGCCGGGGCCTACGATTTCCTCGAGAAACCCCTGGCGCGCGACAAGGTTCTGCTGTCCTTGAAGAACGCCCTCGAACAATCGAGCCTTCGCGAAGAAAACGAACGCTTGCGGGAGCTTGTCGGCAGCGGACCACGAATGATCGGCGGCAGTCCGGCTTGGCAGCGAGTTGTCGAGCAGGCAGGGATGGCCGCTCGTTCGGACGCGCGAGTGCTCTTGATCGGTGAATCCGGCACAGGCAAAGAATTGTTGGCCGCGCATGTTCATGGGGAAAGTCCCTTCCGCTCGGGTCCCTTTGTAAAAGTGAACTGCGCGGCCATTCCGACGGAACTCATCGAGAGCGAGTTATTCGGTCACGAAAAGGGCGCGTACACAGGAGCTGCGACGGCACGCCGCGGCAAGTTCGAGCTAGCGGATGGAGGCACTTTATTTCTCGATGAAGTCGGCGACCTTCATGCGGGATCGCAAGCCAAATTGCTGCGTGTCCTGCAGGAAGGCGAGTTTCATCGCGTCGGAGGAGAGCAGTCCGTGCGTGTGAGTGTTCGGGTCGTGGCGGCTACAAATCGGGACTTGACAGAAATGATCGCACAGGACAAGTTTCGCGAGGACTTGTACTATCGCCTATGTGTCGTCCCGATCCATGTACCTTCCCTGCGAGAAAGACCCAAGGACATTCCCGAACTCGTAGCGTATTTCCTTGAAGAATTTTGCGCACGAAACAACTTTCGCGCCCGTTCGATCGATCCCGTAGTTATGCCCGTTCTGCAAGCTTATCCCTGGCCGGGAAATGCGCGCGAACTGCGAAACGTTGTCGAGCGGATGGCGATCCTGAGCGCCGGGGACAACATCGGGATGGATGCTGTTCCATCCGAAATCCGCTATCACCGCGATACCGCGCCAAAATCGTCGGTGCAGGAGGCCCGTGAATCCGCCGAGCGCGATCACATTCAGAAAGCGCTTGATGCCGCAAGTTGGAATGTGTCAAGCGCGGCAAGAGCTCTCGGTATGGAGCGCACGAATCTTCACAAGCGAATGCGCGCGCTAGGGGTCACGCGCGATCGTTAACGGCGCGCTGCCACATATCGCAAAGGCTCGGAAGCATTCACGAGTGAGGAAGGCAAAACAAGAGTGAACGTTGAGCCATATCCCAACTGGCTCGTCACCTCAATGTTTCCTCCATGTTTGCGAGCAATGTTCTGGCACCCAAACAGGCTGAAGGACGCTTTCACCCGGTCACCGTCTTTATTAAATCCCGGAGTGAAAATCGAATTCCGCGATTCTTCCGGAATGCCTTTTCCGGAATCGATCACGCTCACGCGCACCGCTTCCTTGCGCGGCCCTCGTTTGAACGTTGATCACGCCGGGACCGTCAATCGCCTGCGCCGCATTTCGTAGAAGGTTCATGAAAACCTGGTTCAACTCGCCAACATAGGCGTGCAATCTCGGAACCGGTTGATAATCCCGCTCAACAGCGACACGCCCACGAAACTCCGGTTCAAGCAAAGCCAATGTATGCTCGAGCGATTGCACCAAGTCGATCTCACCGAACTCGGCGCGATCGAGATGCGCGAAAGCCTTCAAACTTGTAACAAGTTTGCCGATTCGATGACCGGCGTCGCTGATCAGACGGGCGTTGGTGCGCAGCGTTTCAGTGGCAGAATTGTTCTCGTCCCCACGTAGTTTATCGGCGCAGCGTAACGTCAGATCGGAAGCGCTTTGAATTACTCCCAAAGGCGAATTAATTTCGTGCGCCAGTGCAGCTACCAAACTTCCAAGCGAAGCCATCTTTTCTTTGTTGAGCAATTCCGCTTGCGTAGCTTGCAATTCGTCCAGCAGCCGAACAAGCTCGACGTTCTTCAACCTGTGAATCTCAAGCTGCGATTCGAGTTCGAGCGCTTTATGCCGTAACGTGGCCTGGTCGCTGAAAAGCTCAGCCTTGATGCGCTCGTACGCTTTGTGATGATGCAGTGCTCGCGAAAGATCGCCGGACTTTTCATAAAGATCGGACAATATCCGATGGAAGTCGCCGACCTTGGGACGTGCTCCGATCTCTTCCGCGATCGCCATTCCGCGATGGAGGTATTCTTTGGCGCGATCGATATTACCGAGCTTGTAATGGATGTTTCCCAAGTGGGAGAGGTTGGTCGTTTGCGGCTGTAGATAATTTCCCTGTTCCCGAAGGGCGAGAGCGCGTTCGTGGCTCTGTAGCGCTTCCTCAATCTTGCCCTGACCCTCATACACTTGCCCAAGATCAGTCAGCGCGCGCGAAATGCCGAGAGCTTGTCCCGACTTTTCCGCAATCGCATAGCTGTCCTTATGGCACTCGAGCGCGGCGGACAACAAACCCAATGCCTGATAGGCGCTGCCGAGACCTGCAAGCGATCGCGCGACCCCGATGTCGAAACCAGTATCCTGGCACAATTCCAATGCGTCGCGAAAACAGGCGACCGACAGATCGTATTGCCCCAGACTGTGGAATATTCCGCCTTTTGCGACCACTGCGAAAGCCTCGGTCGTTTGGTCTTTCACTTCCCGAAGGCTTGGCAGACTGCGATCGATGTGTCGTAGTGCCTCATCGAAGTTGCCCAAAGTCCACTGAACCATCGCCACAATAACGCCGATAGTCGCCTGTGAGTGGGCGTCACCGATGGTTAGCTGCAGGGCTTTCGTACAATTGGCGAGCGCCGACTTCAGATCCGACCGGATGTATTGAACGAACGCAAGAACCGCGACCGCCCGTCCTTCCGACAAACCATCCTCGAAAGTACGCGCGATCTCGATGGCTTCGAGCGATAGCGCCTGCATACGGTCCCACTGCTCGCTGGCGCGAAGAGCATACGCGAGTTCGACAAGTGCGGCGAGTCGCTCCTTCGTAGGCTCTTCACCCAGAACTTCCAGACGAGCCTCCAGTTCCGGGAGAGAGGCAGGCAAACCGTTCATATTTCCATTCTGACGGATTCGTCAGGCATATACTGAGAAGCGAATGAGACTCTCGGCATTTGCAGTGATCATGGGGGCATTTGCGTTCGTCGCTTCCGCTCAGCAGGGTACAGAGGTCACCGGCTACTCGGATACGGCGGTCCTTCCCGGACAAAAGTGGAAAGTCCACGACAAGGATCGACCTAAGCCAAAGATGGTCACGCCGGGCGCAACGGTGGGTCAGCCGCCCTCCGATGCCATCGTGCTGTTCGATGGAAAAGATCTCTCAAAGTGGACGACAAAGGGCAAGCCAGCCGGTTGGACGGTCGAAAACGGCTCCACTTTCGCTCCTACAAGGGGAGTTGGTGATCTGGTCACGAAGGAAAAATTCGGAGATATTCAACTTCACATCGAGTTCGCAGCGCCAACTGAGATTCGTGGATACGGGCAGAATCGCGCCAATAGTGGTGTTCTTCTCATGAGTCGGTATGAGATCCAAGTACTCGATTCGTCTGCCGACAATCCAACCTACGCCGATGGTCAAGCTGGCTCGATCTATGGCCAATGGCCGCCGCCGGTCAACGTCTCGCGGAAACCGGGCGAATGGCAGACTTACGACATCGTATTCGAAGCTCCTAAATTTGAAGGTGAGAAGCTGGTTAAGCCAGCGTTTGTCACCGTTTTTCATAACGGTGTCCTGATGCATCACCATAAGGAAATCATTGGACGCATGGCCCATAGAGTCGTTGGAACTTACGCTCCGCATGCCGCCGAAGAGCCGCTGGCGCTTCAGGATCACGATACGCGCGTTCGTTTCCGCAATATCTGGGTACGGCGACTACCGGCTTACGACCAGCCCTAGAAAGCGCTGGCTCCATGTCTGATGCCATCGACAAGCCCATATGTCGAATTTCTGAAAGAGCAGTTTTCGCCTTTGGGCGAAATTACTGCACGGTTCATGTTCGGTGGATATGCTCTCTACTGCAATGGAGTCATTTTCGCCCTGGTAGCTGACAACGCGCTCTACTTGAAAGCCGACAACGAGAATCGTTTCCGATTCTCCGAACGGCGCTTGAAGGCCTTCAAACCGTTCCCGGATCGAGATGAGGTGATGTCGTACTATGAGGCTCCGCCGGAAATTTTCGAGGATCCCGACACAATGAAGGATTGGTGCGCCGCGTCCGTTGAGGCGGGAAAGCGCGGCGCCCAGAAGAAACCACCGAAAAAGCCGAAAACGCGCTAAAACTTTAGCGCGCTGCTGCCTTCGCCTTCAACTCTTCTCGAGTTTTCCTTACGATTTCAAGATACTGACGCGCTCGCTCCTCGAAGACTTCGTACTTCCCTGCCTTGATTGTTTCTCCGTCGATCAATTCGCCGCCGACGGCTACTGCGCAGGCTCCTGCCTTGAGGAAGTCGGCGGCCGTATCCAGATTGACGCCACCTGTCGGAATCATCTCGATTTGAGGGAACGGTCCCTTGAGCGCTTTGATGTACTTCGCGCCACCGACTGCGCTGCAAGGGAAAACTTTCACGGCATCCGCTCCGGCTTCCCATGCCGTGACCACTTCGGTCGGCGTTAGAGCACCCGGCATGATCGGCTTCGAATAGCGATTGGCCGCTTCGATTGTCTTCAGATTCAGCGATGGGGTTACGAAGAACTGCGCGCCGGCCAGCATGCATACACGCGCTGTCTCTGGATCAAGAACCGTACCTGCACCCAGTACAATGCTGTCGCCAAACTGATCGGCAATCTTCTCCAGCGCGTGGATGGCTCCCGGAACCGTCATTGTGATCTCAGCGGATCGAATGCCTCCTCGATGCAAAGCTTCTATCGACCGAATCGCCGACTCGGCCGAAGAAGTCCGCACCACAGGAACAACGCCGATCTCGAGGATCGACGACAGAATTTGCTGCTTATTCATCTCTTTCAGACTACCAATCGACGACGCTGCCGTCCTCTGCGTCGTAGCTTTCCTGATTTCGCCAGTCGTGCCCGATCTTATCCGCCATGGCGTTGTCGTCGAGTTCGATTCCCAACCCGGGCGCCGTCGGCAGATCGAGATAGCCTTCTCGGATCTTGAATGGGTTCTTGATGTATCCTTCGCCCAAGGACACCTGCTCCTGGATCAGGAAGTTGGGAATCGACGCGGCAAGTTGGACACCTGCGGCAAGCGAGATTGGACCGAGGGGATTGTGTGGGGCAAGCGAAGCGTAATAAGCTTCGGCCATTCCGGCGATCAGACGGCATTCGGTGATCCCGCCTGCGTGGCATAGGTCAGGCTGAACAATGGTGGCTGCTCGCTTCTGCAGCACGTCGAGGAAGCCCCACTTCGTGAATACACGTTCGCCGGTCGCGATGGGCAGATGCGTTCCCCGAGCAATCTCCGCCATCACGTCATGGTTCTGCGCCTGGCAGGGCTCTTCGATAAACATGGGGCTGTACTGTTCGTAGCCCTTGATCAGGAGCTTAGCTGTAGCAGGGCTGATGGCGCCGTGGAAATCAATACCGATATCGACGTTCGGGCCTACGGCTTGCCGAAGCTCGGCGAACTTTTCGACGGCATAAGCCACTTCGGCGGGCGTCTCGACGTACCTTGACGGGCGACGCTTGGCGGGGCCAGTCTTGAACGCGGTAAATCCCTTCTTAATGTCTTCGCGCATCGCCTGCGGCGTTCGGGCGTGGGAATAAGCGCGAACCTTGTTGCGAGTCGGCCCACCCATCAGCTCATAAACCGGAACGCCAAGCGCCTTTCCTTTGATGTCCCACAGCGCTTGATCGATCCCGCTCAGGACGCTCGTTAGAATTGGGCCACCGCGGTAGAACGCATGCCGGTAAATCGCCTGCCAGTGGTGCGTCACAGCGCGAGGATCTTTTCCAACCAGATATGGCGCTACTTCATTGACGGCCGTTTGACAGGTAAGAGCCCTGCCTTCCGTCACGGGCTCACCTAAACCGACGATCCCGACGTTCGTATGAATTTTGAGAAACAGCCACCTTGGCTTGACCAGAATGGTCTCGAGCTTCGTGACTTGAATCTTTTCTTTCGGCGTGATCGGAGCGTTGTTTCCCTTTTGCTGGGCTAATGCTTCAGCCGGAGCGAAAGCGCTCATTCCTGCGCCACTAAATAGACTTGCGATTACAGATCTTCGGTTCACGCGGTCAATCTATCACATTCATTTCAGGGGTCATCGAAAGTGAAACCAAAGCCCCAGGATCGCGACACCAACTACGGCGGTAAATGCGACTTCCTGGAACGATCCGGGCACAAAACGTCCGACGCGCAGTTCGGAGGGCACGCGCTCGCCCGCTTGCCGCTCAGCCGTAAGGTGGCTCACAATGACCATTAGCAGAACGCAAAACGTGAAAACCCATACGCTGAAGTTCAGAAAACTGTACTCGACAACCGAGTTTAGCGGACCCAGATCCATCTTCATCGCGTTATGCAGAATGTCCATCAGGAACCGCGATCCGCCGATGACTCCGCCGGTGAGCAGCGTCGTCAAGGCAGCGGGAGCAGTGGCGCCACGCCACAAAATCCCCACCAGGAACGTCGCAGTGATGGGAGCGCCAACGTAAGCCTGAACACTCTGTAGATACTGAAACACCTCGTTGTTGAGGTTTCGTATGAACGGAATCCACAACACGCTGATCACAACGATTCCTGCTGTTGTCACTCTCCCAACGAATACAAGGCGCTTCTCGCTTGCCGCTGGACGCCATTTTTTGTAAACATCCATGGTGATTAGTGTCGAGCAGGAATTGAAAACCGAACTCAACGACGACATCAAGGCTGCAAGCAGCGCCGCGACCATCAGTCCCGATAAACCGGCAGGCATCAGTCGCTTGACGAGGAGAGGGTACGCATTGTCGCCGGTCACATCAGTGGGCCACAGGGTCTTCGCGATCAAACCGGGCAGCACCATGATGAATACAGGAGTGATTTTTAGAGCAGCGCAGAAGAACGCTCCCTTCCGGGCGTCGGGGATGCCCTTGGCGCTGAGCGTTTTCTGCACGATCACCTGATCGGTGCACCAATACCATGTGCCGAGTATCAGAGTGCCCACGGTCGTGCCGAGCCACGGATAGGTCGGCATCACTGTTGGGCTTGATCATGTGAAAGAAGTCCGGCAGGCAGCGCTGCCCTCAAACCCTCGAACCCACCGACTTCGTTCAGCCCAAACACGGTCAGCAGGACGGCGCCACCAATCAACACGAACGCCTGAAACAAGTCGGTATAGATCACGGCCGCCAACCCTCCCGCCACGGTGTATATGCCAGTAGCGACCACGAGCAGGATCGCCGAAGTCATGTAGTCCCAACCGACAATCTCGCGAATCAAAATACCGCCGGCAAAAAGGGACACCGAGATCTTCAGTGAAGATATACGCGAAGATCGAGACCCACGTCAGATACCAGCGGCAGCCCGGGCTGAATCTCTTCTCGAGAAACTCCGGCATCGTGAACACGCGGCGTTTGCAAGTAATGCGGGACGAATAGCCATCCGAGCAGAAACAAGCAAAAGCTCGCGGACCACTCGTAGCATCCCACCGCGAGTCCTGTCGACGCGCCGGAACCTGCCAGCCCTATAAAGTGCTCACTGGAGATGTTGGTAGCGAACAGGGAGGCGCCGACGGCGAACCAACCGACATTCTGGCCGGCAAGAAAGTAATCGGAGGATGTCCGCTCGCGACGCGAATGATAGAAGCCGATCGCGAAGACGATCAGGAAGTAGACGACAATAATCGAGGTGTCTAGCATTGCTCGGAGTTGTCATCGTATCGCGAGTGGAGCCCGCTACTGAGGCGGGCCCCTTGAACTTTACAAATTGACTTTCTTGTGCTCCAGGGCTTCATCGCCGTATGGCTTGCCGGTAAGCATAGCTTTGGCAAAACCGATCATCTGGATAATCTTTCCGGATGGCGCATCCCAATACTCGGCCTTGTCTACGTCGACGCGCAGGAGTGCAATGTTCGGATCGTCCAGACCTTTTGGAAACCAGGCCTTGTGGAATACGGTCCAAAGTTCTTTCATCTTTGCGCGGTCTCGAACAACGGAAGCCCTTCCGCTTACAGAAATGTAGTTCTGTTTAGTCGCATCGGCGTAGCTGACGTTCACATGGCTATCGCCTTGGACTTCGTGAACCTTGGTCGATTCCAGGCTCAGTGAAGAACCAAAGCGTGCCATCGAAGTTCGATGCAGAACTCTGGTTCGACATCGGCCGGCTGTGTAGCGTGCCGTCCGGTTGTACCGTTGTCAGCATCCCGATGTCGATGTCTTTAATCAGCTCACGGAGTTTTTGGATGTCGTCGTTCATTTCGCTCCTCTCTTGGAGGAAGCGCTAGGCAGCCGCGTCGAACACTACCGCAGCGGCATGAATGACCGCGGCAATGCGAACGGCCGCAGCAACCTGCTCTTCCGTTATTCCCTTCTCTCGCAGCACCTTCTCGTGCGATGCCACGCAGGTTTGGCAGTTATTAATAGCAGACACGGCAGTGCACCACAACTCGAAATCG
Organism: Bryobacteraceae bacterium; assembly: GCA_963844855.1. Classification (GTDB taxonomy): domain Bacteria; phylum Acidobacteriota; class Terriglobia; order Bryobacterales; family Bryobacteraceae; genus DASQDN01. The sequence goes on along the minus strand of CAWJQP010000051.1, from coordinate 143,790 downwards.
GCGTGATCCACGCCATGGGTCCGAATCCCCTGCATACGTAGACGCGCAGGGATCTCTTATACTTCGAGTTATCGGTGAGATGCAGAAATCGATAATAAACGTTGTTCATCGACATAATCGACGCTGCTGTTCGAGCGGCATCGGCCGCCTGCTCGGCAGGTGAGCATTGCGATTCGACGGAAATCGCGTTCAGATACGGCAGGATTTCGAGAAGCAATGGCGCAGGCTAGAGCGGTTCCCCATAATTGCTGCGGCGTGAGTTCGGTTTGGCGCAAGCACTGCGCTCAAATTCAACTTTAGGTCTTTTGCGTATGCCGGAATGGACTCTAGGAAAGTTTCGACTGACATGATTCTCCTCTTAGACAACGAAAGGCGTGCGGAGACCCTTCTGCCGGCTTCCGCACGCCTCACTACTGCGTATTAATCCAACAAAGATTTAGACGTGCAGAGTTTCCTGGCCCTTCTGCCAATTGCAGGGACAAAGTTCGTCCGTCTGAAGGGCATCAAGCACGCGCAGGACTTCATCGACGTTGCGTCCAACGCTCAGATCGTTTACCGACACGTGACGAATAATGTTATCGGGATCCACGATGAATGTTGCGCGCTGACAAACACCCTCATTAGGATCTAGAATTCCGAGTTCTTCGGAGAGTTCCCGCTTCACGTCTGCGAGCATCGGGAATGGCAAATTCTCTCAGATCATCGTGATTCTGACGCCATGCCATGTGAACAAACTCAGAATCCGTGCTGCCTCCGATCACCTGCGTGTCACGATCGTGAAATTGACCGTTCAGCTTGCCGAAACCGGCAATCTCGGTCGGGCAGACAAAGGTGAAATCCTTTCGGCCAAAAGAAGTAGACCTTCCACTTGTCGGGATAACTTTCGTGGGTAAGATCCTTAAAGGCGTTGTTCTTATCGATGCCGACAGTCGCCTTGACTTTAAACTCGGGGAATTTATCTCCGACTCCTAACATTGTTGCTCCTTGTTCTAAATTGATGATTGAAAGACGGTTTACGATTCGATCTGCTTTGCGCATTCACCGCAATAGCCGAGCATTTCGACGCTGTAGCGCTGGATTCGGAAACCGCCCGGAGCGCGTTTCTTCAGACGGACGGGCTCCACCTCGTCCGCAGGCACGTCAACAATGGACTTGCAACGCAAGCAAACCAGATGATGGTGAGGCGTCGAGTTGGTCTCAAAGCGAGCCGACCGGTGGTGAGGGCTCACCTCCTGAATCAATCCATGCTCCTCGAAAGTCTTCAGATTCTTATACACAGTGGCGAGCGAAATCGATGGGATGCGCTCTTTCACAACCGCATAGACGGACTCCGGACTCGGGTGTCCTTCCATATAGGTCAGGCTCTCGTAGATTACCTGTCGCTGGTGCGTCACGGCTAAGCCGTGCCGCATGCACAACTCGCGAAAGACTCTTCTGGAGGCGCCTTCGCCACGGTATCAACAATATCTATTGTTTAATAATTATTATCGAACTGTCAAGTTGTCCAGGCAACGTAAAAGCAAAAGGCCCGGAACCGATGGCTCCGAGCCTTGTTGTTTCAGAATAAACTGTGATCTGCCGGTACGGAACCGGCCCCGGTTCAAGCTAGTGTCGCTACTTCTTCGGCTTGCAACCCCTTTGGTCCTTGCTTCACGAGAAATGACACTTTGGCGCCTTCATTGAGAGTGCGATAGCCAGAGTTCTGGATCGCCGAAAAATGTACGAATACGTCTTCCCCGTTTTCCCGCTGAATGAAGCCGAAGCCCTTCGCAGCGTTGAACCACTTGACAACACCGGTTTCCTTCATGTAACCCAAATCCTTCTAATTGTGAACTGAGCGCTACAGCGCTGACGGCAGAATACCATAGGTTCGTTGGCAAGGTGAAGTGATTTGTGTTGCGAGTCAATACAGTTTCGAACCAAACATCTTCTGGCAAGATTGTTTTCGTAACAGATCGTCTACGCGCGCCTGTATAATTCAGCGAATGCAGCTTACCACGATCGACTGGCTGGTAGTGGCTCTTTACTTTGCTCTCAACGTCGGCATTGGGTTTTATTACAAAGCTCGCGCCGGTAAGAGCGTGAGCGAATTTTTCCTGTCGGGCAGAAACGTTCCATGGTGGCTCGCCGGCACGTCGATGGTCGCGACCACGTTTGCCGCCGACACCCCACTGGTCGTCACCGGCTTGGTTGCCACACGAGGTATCGCAGGTAACTGGCTGTGGTGGAACTTCGTCTCCAGCGGAATGCTGACTGTGTTCTTCTACGCCCGCCTGTGGCGCCGGTCCGGCGTCATGACAGACATTGAGTTTTCCGAGATCCGGTACTCGGGCAAGCCGGCCGCCTTCCTCCGCGGATTCCGAGCGCTCTATCTCGGCATTCCCATCAACTGCATCATTCTCGGCTGGGTCAATCTCGCGATGGTCAAGATCCTAACGCTTGTGCTGGGCGTCGACAAAACCGAAGCTCTGCTGATCGTTCTTGGTCTGATCGCGGTTACTTCGTTCATCTCCACGCTATCGGGGCTTGTGGGGAGTGCTTGTGACCGACGTGGTTCAGTTCTTCATCAAGATGGGAATGGTGATCGTGCTCGCCGTAGCAGCCGTTCAAGCGGTCGGCGGCATGGCGCGCCATGAAGGCCAAGTTGATGGCCATCGATGCGGCACGCGCTGCAGCCGGTGGCGGACAAGGTTCCATCCTCAGCTTCGTGCCCGATATCGGATCGGCCTGGATGCCGGTGATCACGTTCGTTGTCTATATCTCCGTGCAGTGGTGGGCCACCTGGTATCCCGGCGCCGAACCAGGCGGAGGAGGATACGTTGCACAGCGCATGTTCTGCGCCAAAGACGAGCGGCATTCCCTGTTGGCGACGCTCTGGTTCAACATCGCTCATTATGCCGTTCGGCCATGGCCGTGGATTCTCGTCGGCCTCGCGTCGCTGATCTTGTATCCCGGCCTGGAAGACAAGGAGGCCGGCTATGTGATGGTCATGATCGACCACCTGCCACCGTATCTGCGCGGCTTGATGGTCGCCGCGTTTGCAGCGGCGTACATGTCAACGATCGCGACACAGTTGAATTGGGGAGCCAGCTACCTCATCAACGACTTCTATCGCCGCTTTATCAACGACAATGCTGAGGAACGATCATTATGTAAGAGCGGCGCAGCTTGCAACCGTACTCATAACGATTGTGTCCGCCGTCGTCACCTTCTACATGGACTCAATCGCGGGAGCCTGGAAACTGCTTATCCTGACCGGCGCGGGAACTGGCTCGGTACTGCTGCTGCGATGGTATTGGTGGCGCATCAACGCATGGAGTGAGGTGTCGGCGATGATCTCAGCGTTTATCGTCTCGGTGGCCATGCAGACTGCCTTCGGCTTCGACAGCGCCAAGCCGGTCGATGAGGCATGGATCATGCTCATCACGGTCGCGATAACTACCGTAGTCTGGTTGCTAGTGACATTCCTCGACCAAGCCGGAATCGAATGATACGCTTGTCGCCTTCTACCGTCGCACCGCCCCGTCTGTCACTGGGTGGGGTCCGATAGCAGCGCTCGCGCCCGATGTGAAGCCGCGGCAGGACGGGCTATCGAACCTTCTGGACTGGATCTGCGGTTGTGTCTTGATTTACGGGATACTGTTCGGGGTCGGCAAATTGTTACTTCAGGAAACCGTTACAGGCTTGGGTTTGCTCGCGTTGGGCATTGCAGCCGGCGCTGTTATCTACTGGGATCTCTCCCGCCGGGGCTGGTCCTCCGTGGTCGACTAGCCTTTATGTGGGTCTAGAGCGGAAAGCGCTGGCCGGGCATCGGAACGGACGGTTGCTTGTTGCTCGGAGCCGGCCCGGGACCTTCTCCGACTGGCCGATTGCGCCGCGCCATCGAGGTATCAAGCTCTGTCTCGACAAACTGAAGTGGCCGATCGACCACCATTTCGAGCGTCGTACCCTTGGCAAGCACGGCCTCGGGCCCTCGCGAAAACAGCACTCCCACTAGGGCAGCCGCGGCGCCAGCGCCCGCTCCAATTCCGACGCCCATACCTGCGCGACCTGCGACACTACCGGCTATGGCGCCGACTCCGGCGCCTGCCGCAGCAGCTTCGCCCACTTTCTGCGCATCTCCGCCCTTGTTCCCTTCGCTAATAATCTTGCCTTCTTCTTTGTCGAGATCTTCACTGGCGCGACCGTCGAGAGCGCCGACGCGTGCACGGAAGTCCCTTGTAATGCCGTTTGGCAGGGTGAGCGAATCGAACCGCAGATACAATTCCCCGCGTCCCTTGACGCGTCCAGGACGCTTCACCTGCGTTACAGTGCCGGCGACATAGCTCCCTGGAGGAATCACGACACGACCATCACTGAGGATAGGAAACACCGTCTCCAGGTAGACGCGATCGCCCTCGGCCGCGTGTTTCGTGCTGACACTATTGATAAGACTAAGCGGAATGCGCGTTCCGGGTGTGATCGTAAACCGCTTCTCCGCAGTTTCGCCAGCTTCCGCAGGCGGTTCTGTCCTTAGAACCGCTTGGCCAAAAATAGCCGCTGGAAGCACACAAAGAACGAGAAGCCCAATCGGTCGCATATGCCTAGTATTTAGTGTAGACGTGGTTTGGGGACTACTGGTTGCCCGAATATATAGGCAAGCGAACATTTGCCGGACTCAAGACATCTCCAAAGCCGATCCGAAGCTCAGGATTACTCCCCAACTCGGACGGCAAACGTAAATTGATCTGGTACAGACCCGCGAAACCAGGCGCAGCGCCGGCATACAGAATATTCGTCCGATCCACCGCTTGACCACCTATAACGACCTGAAAATCGTTCATTTTGTCGAGCCAGGCCGCACCAGAAGGGATCTGGCCCGCAGGAATTCGTGGCCGCGTGGCCCCCAACCCCGTCGCGTAGAGAATCACGACGTCGCCCGGACGCGCGGGCTTCTCGGCGCTGACGACAGTTCCGTCGACGCGAGTAGCCAGGACCGTTTCGGGATCGAGTTGAAATAATGCTGGCGAAAATTCGGTCAGCGTGACCTGGACCGCCTCCCCATAGCGGCCGTCAACACCCAATTGAATCTCGGCTCGCCCCGGTGTCAGCGTTGATGGTACAAGAAAGTTCACCTGACCCGGGGAGACAAAATAGATATAGGCAAGTGTCCGATTGATCAGCAGCCGCACACCACTCCCGAGCAGAGTCGTCGGCAGAGTTCCGTTGTACAGATCGTCCGGTCCCAGCGATCGCGTTGTGAATGCGAGATCACGCCCATATAAAGTCCCGATCGTGTTTGGCGCAAGCGCTCCGACCTTAAAGCTGGCTGCGTTTACAACGCTCGATGGAGTATAGAGGGGCGCTGGAATCTTGGGTGGTGATTCCGCCCATAATGCAGCGCTGCAGACCAACCCGGCAAAAAGCGATTTCACTCAGTGAGAGTGCGTTCAGCCAGCGCTTTTTCTCAATTGCAGAAATCGTTCGTACGTCTCGGTCACACCTTGCTGGAGGGACGTTTTCGGGAGATTTACGATCTTCGCCCTAATCTGGGAGTCGTCCATCCGGAATGCCACCGGCACCTGTGGACCTGAGATCGTGACCAGATCTTTGGCTCGGGCATCGAGATCGATCAGGGTGCGATGAAATGCGTCCATATGGATCACTTCTCCGGCGAGATTGAACACATGCGCGCCTTCAAGTGGCGATAGCAGGCATTCAATAAACGTGTCGGCGACGTCCGCAACATACTGAAGATCCATAAAGCCGGATAGCCGTATCTGAAATGGTTCGCCATTAGCCAAGGCGCGAATCGCGAGCGTCGGATCGGCTGTCATGCCTTGGTCACGACCAATGCCGTACACCGTCCACGGACGAAGTCCGACACTTGATATGCCGTTCAGAGCGTGAAACACCCTCGCGTTACCTTCATTTGCCTGCTTGAAGACACCGTAATGAGTAGCGGGTTTCAACACTTCATCTTCTGACAACGCTTCGGAGCCATAAGCTTCCTCAGGTCCCCAAACTGCAGCCGAACTGGCGTACACGATACGAACCGGCCGCCCGGCATCTCGAGCCGCTTCAAAGAGGTTCAGGGTTCCAATCACGTTTACCATTGCCCCGGCAACCGGTTGCTGCTGGCAGAACGGAATCAACACGGCTGCTAAATGAACAATGTGCGTAATTTCTTCTTGCTGCACGATTGCCTTCACGAGCGCAGTGTGTTCAACGTTCCCCTGCTTGATAGAAACTCGCGCGATCTCTTGGCGGCTCGCAATCAATGGCAGCCGCGTAGGCGTTCCATCAATATCAAACATCACCACATCGATATCGCGATCGAGCAGCCGCTTGATAACCCAAGCCCCGATACAACCTTGCCCGCCAGTAACTAGAACTCGCACGAAGCCTCCATGATATTTTGGTTTTTCTCCGATGAAGATCATCAATATCAGCACCGCAGTGCTGGAGTCAAACTATGACTGGACTTTTATCAAGCTTGAAACAGACGAAAAGATCAGCGGTTATGGCGAAGCGTTTGCGGGTCCGGGACTAACAGGGGTCATTCACGAGTTCAGCTCGATCCTTATCGGTGAAGACCCAACTTCCATCGACCGCGTAATGCGTCGGATGAAAGCAAGTTGCGTTCATGCTGCGCCCGGCTTGGCGTATCACGCGATTTGCGGTATCGAGACCGCGTTGCTCGACGTGATCGGGAAAAAGTACGGCATGCCGATCTGGCAATTGCTTGGCGGCAAGTATCGTGACTTCGTTCGTATATATGCCGATTGCCACGGCGGCGATGCGCTCGAAAGTATTTCTTCATTGCTCGTGCCACGCACCCCGCAGTGGATGCGCTCTCAGGAGCAAGCCCAACACCGTAAGAGCGTCGTCAGCTTGAAGCACCACGGCTGGGATGCAACCCAAAAAGAGCACCTCACGCCGGAATCTTACGCTGCTCGAGCCAGGGAAATGGCTAATCGCGGTTTCACGATGCTTAAGTTCGACGTGGATGTGCCCACCCCTTACGAGACAGACGAATACAATCGCGATCTTAGTCTGCCGGAGATCGATTATGCAGCCGCCCTGGTAGGCGCAGTACGCGACGCTGTCGGACGCGAGGTCGGTCTTGCCGTCGATTGTCACTGGAACTATGGAGTGGCGGCCGCAATCGAGCTTGGGCGCGCCGTTGAAAAGTATAACCTCCTATGGCTTGAAGACCCCATCCCCCCGGAGAACATCGAAGCTATCGGCGAGGTTCAGCGGAATACAAAAACGACGATCGCTACCGGTGAGAATCACTATTTCCGGGTCGATTTTCAGCGGCTAATTACTAATGCAGGATTGAGACTACTGGCGCCCGATGTACAGAAGATCGGTTTGTGGGAGGGTCGCAAAGTCGCCGATGTTTGCGAAATGCATCACGTCAATCTGACTCTTCACAATATCAGCAGCGCTATCGGCACAATGGCGGGAGTCCACCTATGCGCGGCAATACCCAACATGCTCGCGCTCGAGTGGCATTCGGCGAGCGTTCCATTTTTCGACGACATCATTACTGGCGCATCAGGCCCGATTATCCAGAACGGCAAAGTTCGCGTGCCGGATGCGCCGGGCCTGGGAATCGCTTTAAACGAAGACGAGGCTTACAAATATCGCAAGCCCGGTGAGCTATTCTTCGGGAACTAACTCTTCTTTAAACGGCTGCATGCCGTCGCTGCGCCGCTAATGTCTACGGCCGCCGAACCTTCATCGATGTGCTGGATCTTGCCGTCCTTGTCGATGACGAAGGTCGTTCGGTTCGCCAAACCGCGGTCCGGGATAAGCACGCCATATTGTGCGGAAACCTTGCGCTGGAAGTCGCTCAACATCGTATAGGATGCTTTCAGTTCTTCCGCCCAGTGCTTAAGCGTCGGGGTATTGTCGGTGCTGATCGGGAGCACTTCGGCGTCCACGCTAGTGAACTTACTAATATCGGACGCGAAACTCGTCATCTCTTTCGTGCAACCGCCGGTAAAGGCCGCTGGAAAGAAGGCAAGTACGACCGTCTTACTACCGCGAAAATCCGAGAGTTTTACTTGCTTGCCGTTCGTACCCGGCAGTGTAAAGTCGGGAGCCATATCGCCGACCTTGAGTGTAGTCTTGCCAGGCTGTGGGTCGGCCGCGAAGAGACTGACCGCAACCAGCCCGAGAAAAGACAGGCGTGTAAGTTTCATAAAGCAGAGACTATCACAGGATCAAGAGCTCTCTCTGCACCTCACCTGTAACACGAGCGTCCTTGTCGGAGACAAAAACGTTCACCTCCGACCGTACGCCGAAATCGGGCAGGTAGATTCCGGGTTCGACCGAAAAACAGGTCCATGGGATCAGACGGCGCTCATCGTGCGTCTCGTAGTTGTCCATGTTCGCGCCCGCGCCATGGACTTCGACGCCGATCGAGTGGCCCGTACGATGAATGAAGTAGTCGCCGAAACCTGCCCGATCGATGTGACCACGCGCTGCGTCGTCAACCTGAAAACCCGCAACATGAATCCGGTCCTGAACTGACTGCTGAACGAATTCCACTGCCGCATCGCGCGCTCCGACCACGATGGCGAACACGTTCCGCATCTCGGGTGGAGCCGAATCGCCGCAAAACCCCGTCCACGTGATGTCGTAGTACACCGAACCGTCCGTGGTCAGCTTCGCCCACATATCGATCAGAACGAAATCTCCGGCCCGTATGGCGGAATGACGCTCGGTCGTTGGCTCGTAATGGGGGTCTGAAGCGTTCGCGTTCACTGCAACAATCGGGCCATGATCAGTCTGAAGATCGTTACTTGCAAATCGATCCAGCAGAAACTTTCGGACCTCCCACTCGTTCAGCGCGGACTTGTTTCGAGTCCGCTCGCGAATCAGCTCAAACGCCTCCGCCCGAATTCGATCCATCCTCCGACCGGCTTCCAAATGCGACTCGAACTGCTTCGGCGTCCAGCATGCTTCGAACTGCTGGACAAGATTGGCTGAGGTGCGCACGTCAATACCGAGCCCCCGAACCAACTCAATCGTTCCTGCATCCACCATCGCGATGTACGGAAGCGCGCACTCTGGTGAATGCTGCATCGCGACAATTCGCGCCGACTCGAGAATTCGACCTAGCTCCCGCTTCTGTTCGACCCAGCGAGAATAGAAAAACTTCTTACCAGGCAATGAATCAAGATTATGCGACTCGATACGATGACATAGGGCCCGAGGCTCACCCGTCGCTGGAATGAAGTAGTACCAGCGCCGCGTAGATTGCAAGTGATCCGGAAGACCCAGGATGCGATAAGCCAACGGATCACGACGATGATGGTCGTAAAACAACCAGCCGTCGAGTCCCTCCGCTTTGATTGCGCTCTGGATTTCCCCCAGTCTCATCGCACTCCTCCCATCAGCCTCACCATCGGCCTGATACATAGCGCCAATACGAGGCCGGCAAAGATCGCGAACGCTCCGACAGCGCGGAACAGCGTTTCGAGGGCCAGAGATTCGTATAAGGACGCCATCCGTCCGCCCATGTAATTACCCACCGATAGCGCCAGGAACCAGACACCCATCATTAATCCGGTAACACTCGCAGGAGCCAACTTCGTCATTGCGCTCAGCCCGACAGGGCTCAAGCACAGCTCGCCCATCGTATGAAAAAGATAAGTGAGAATCAGCCACATAGGACTCACCTTCACTCCCGATGCCGCAGCCGATGCTCCGATTGCAAGCACAAGAAAACCGAGTCCTACCAGCAAAAGGCCGAACGCAAACTTTGCCGGACTCGACGGTTCCTTTGACCCGAGCCGTATCCAGATCCATGCGAATACTGGAGCGAGACCAATCAGGAATAGCGCATTCACAGACTGATACCAAGGCGCCGGGAAAGAATATCCAGCAACTCGATTGTCAGTACTGCGCTCGGCAAACAGATTTAGCGTAGAGCCTGCCTGTTCGAACACGGACCAGAAGATCGCCGCCGCCACAAACAGTCCGAGCACGACCATCAGGCGCTTGCGCTCCACAGTCGTCCACTGTTTGGACGATAGTAGCCACGAGAAGAAGATCACAACAACAAGCACCAGGACCAGCCCTGACGCATCGGCAATTCCCTTGGCGGTAATCATCCCCAGCATTCCAAGGACAACCACGGTTCCAATGATCGCCGCGAGAACACTGAGTCCAAGAATGAGCCGCGTCCGGGATTTCGCTGGATCGCTGGCTCCGGCGGCCTTTACCCCTGCAGCGCCGAGTTTCCGGGATCCCCAGAGATACTGAATCACGCCAAGCGTCATACCTGCCCCGGCAAGGCCAAACCCGTAGCGCCAGTTATATTGCGCTACCCAGCCGCACAAGAGCGGCGCGATAAAAGCCCCGGTGTTGATTCCCATGTAAAAAATGGAGAATCCTGCATCGCGCCGATTATCTTCCTGGGTATATAGTTGACCGACGATAGCACTGACATTCGGCTTCAACAGCCCCGTTCCCGCAACGATCATTGCGAGTCCGGAATAAAATGCAGCCATGCTCGGAATGACGAGACAGAAGTTTCCGCAGGCGATGAGAATTCCTCCGTAAAGAACCGACTTTCTCAGCCCAAGAAACTGATCCGCGATCCAGCCACCCGGAAGCGCAGCCATGTACACCATCGCCGTCGTCAATCCATAAATTGCTCCGGCGTCCGCCGTGCCTAACCCGAGTCCGCCCTCCGAAGCGCTAGCCGTCATGAATAGGATGAGGATCGCGCGCATCCCGTAATAGCTGAACCTCTCCCACATCTCCGTGAAGAAAAGGGTAGAAAGTCCGCGCGGATGTCCGAAGAAACTCGTATCCATTTAGGAGGCCCGGGCTACATTCCAATCAACATGAGTATGAAAGCTTGCCACGCCGGCAGTGTCCCGCGCATCCACCACCGTGAACAGCATCGCGTCATCCAACCAATCTTGACTGGCGCCGGTAGAGTGCTGTGTCGCAACGGTGAGAGTATATTCCTGACGACTGAGAAAACAATGGAAGCTGAAACGGACAGTAATAGTATCGCCGGCGTTGAAATCGCCCAAATCGATTCCCTCGATCCGCGTATTCGTCCCGAAAACTTCAACGCCCAGCCGGTTGCGAATGAGCATTCCGATCATCGGTCTTGATACACGCTTATTGAAACGAGCCGTCACCGCAATTACGATCGTTTCGCCCGCTTGAGCCGCGCTGACCTCCGCACCTTGACTATCCAGAATTTGAATCCCTGTAATCGTACTGGCGCGGTCCCCATGACGGTAGTTGCCAGTAAGCTCGCTCTTCTCGGCGCTAGTGGCTTGCCGATCATGAACCAAAGCCACATAGCGGTTCACTACATCCGACGGAGCGCCTTCACAACAAATCTCACCCTTCAACATCAAAATGGCGCGGTGGCAGAGTCGCTTCACCAACCCTAGATCGTGAGAGACAAAAAGAATCGTCACCTTGCGCTCTTTCATCTCCTCCAGCTTTTGCAGACAGCGATTCGCGAAGATTGCATCACCAACCGCAAGCGCCTCGTCGACGATCAACACGTCCGGCTGAACATGAATCGCCGTTGCAAAAGCAAGACGTACGTACATTCCAGTCGAGTACTCTTTTACTGGTCGGTTGATGTAATCGCCGATCTCGGCGAATGCTTCAATCTCGGGGAAAACGCGTTCTGTCTCTTTGCGAGACAAACCCATGATTTCCCCGTTAAGAAAAACATTCTCTCGTCCCGAGAATTCCGGATTAAAGCCCGCTCCCAGTTCGAGTAGAGCCGCAACTCGTCCTTCAACCGACACCCTACCCGATGTCGGCTGAAGAATGCCGGTAGCGATCTGAAGCAATGTGCTTTTCCCCGAACCGTTCGGACCGACAATGCCGAGAATCTCTCCCGAGCTGACGCTGAAGCTGACATTGCGCAACGCCCAGAAATCCGTATGATAAGGTTCCGCTCGAAATCGCAACATCTCCTTCAGCCGGTCCGAAGGCCGATCGTAGAGCCGAAACAATTTCGAGACATTTTGGACAACTACCACGGCATGAGGATAGCATTCAGAGCCGAATCGTTACCGTGAGACCCGCTCCCGGACGATCCGTGCCCGCGCTTACGACATCTAATCCGAGCTTCCAGCCGCCACCAAGCGGAGGCAAAGTCAGACCATCGATGACCTCGTCCGACAATGCCGCTCCTTCCGGGATGGTGAGCGTACAGAATGCTTCTCCGTCGCGTTTAACCCGCACCGTGATAGGAGCTCCGGTTGGGCTCTCCATCACGGTGGCAAAGATGTCGCGAACCGCGTGCGGGCTCTCGACACTCAATTCCGGCACAGCATCGGACTGAACCGCGAGCGGTCCATCGATCTGCATCGAGAACTGCCCTCCGGATAGCGTTCGGATACCGCCATCGACGAGTCCGCTGAATGCGGCGACACCGACCTGACTATTGCCTTTAACATTGGTCACATATAACTCGGCTGCTGCGATTCGGATATCAGGAACCACCAGCATCTGGCTGTAGCTTCCACTTGCGGAAGTCCCGAAGATCCCCTTCACGAAGGGCAACACGAACGCTTTCCGCTGCAGACGCCAAACCTTCGCCCCTGCGTCATGGACGCTCGGAGTGCTGCCGCTCGCGCCGCGCTGCACTGTCAGTTGCAGGTGATCCGTCGAAATGGAGTCGACGCTCACGAGTTCAGCTCCGATCTGAACCAATGAACCCACGCCAAACTCGCCCTCGCCCGACAAGTGCAGCACGGTATCTACGTCGGACACGGCCTGCGACAGTGTAATGCCGGTGGAACCAGCCAACTCATTCCAATAGTGCAGAGTTAGACTGCCGGCTGTTATCGTCCGCGTATTGGTCAAATCAGTGAACCCAATGCCGCTGATTTCGCACATTCCTTGACCAGCCGAGTTCAACCCGAAGATCGGAGCCGGTGGCACGCCCAGATCACCCGCAGCCCCACCGATCGTCCACCTCGTTAAAGGCGAAAGTTCGTAGGAACACTCCCGATCATGGACATCTGCCGATCGCCCGGAGATGTGTATCACCGCGTTCTGACGGTTCGGAACTCGAAACACAACAGGACTGGTCTCAGTGAGCGCCGCGAAGTTCCAGGTCGGCTCTACGACCACAAACATGCTCGTTGCATCCGGCTCCACATTCCACTTAGTGGCGAGCGTCAGGACCGTGGCAGCATTCGAGAGAATCTGACGCTCCTGACCTCTACCTTTCCCACTCGAGATACGAACGAGTTTCCCTCGATACTCATTCGGTAGCATCGCCAGACTGTCGTTCCCAATCGTCGTCTCCGAGTGAGTATCGCCACTCGTCTCTGGCAAAAGTTCCATCCGCCAGTAGAAATTTGCGTGGTGATAATTAGGATCCGGCGGCGCCGCAAGTTCTTCATCAACACCGTTGTCGGTCCAATCTTCCGACAGTGCTTCTCCATCGGCGACCCTCAGCATCTGCGTTGGATTTACACCGCGATACACCCGAAATGAGGCCGTACCTGGAGCGAAGCTAAGATCGTGCAGCGTTACTTGATGCGTATCGAATCCCGCTGCAAGCGTCGCTCTGGCAACAAACGACAACGCGCTCTCTTCGCCGTCTGCCGACACCGCGCTGATCGCATAATAGAGACTACGATCGCCTTTCAAGGTCCCGCCTGTTTGATCAGTCTGCGGCGCCAAGCTCATCAATGGAATTCCCGGAGAGTTCTTCGATGGCTTCGACGGTGTGGCGAAACTCACGGATAGAGATACTTCATAGGATCCGTCTGCGGTTTCGATCGGCGTCTCCTCGATCTCAAACTGCGAAAATCCCTCCTCATCGAGAACCGTGCCTACCAGAGGCTTCGGCAGGCCGGCTTCGATGCCAGGCTGGCGTCCCCCCCCGATAACTCCGAGCGAACCATCGCCACCGACATACCATTCGTCGCTGTGAATCTGCGCAGTGATGGTAATGGAACGGTAGTTCAAACCAGGCGCCATCTTCACCATACGAAAGAGCTGTCGCTGGAAACCCTCTTTCGCATAACTGATTGTGATCAGGTCACCCGGTTTGAGGCCGATTCCACGAACGCCGGTCTCGAACTCGACATATGTATTCGCTCGGATCGCCTTGTCGAGTTGAAGGCGAAGTACGCGGCCCGCCTGACTGAAATTTGGTATGCCCAGCGCAGTCATACTTGCACTGATCTCTTGACCCGCCACCACAGCATCGGCGACGTCGACTAGCGACAAGCTATCTTGCTGAAATCCGTTGAACTCATCCTGAAACTCGACAGTGTATCGGTTCGGCGTTTCAGCCGTGCTTCGCGAAAATAACCGGATAGCCGCATCACCGTTTGCTCGACGGGCAATGTCAGAAAATCCTGATCCGGCGTCGCCGAACTCATATGCGGGCCACCCACCGTTCAGTGTGTCCACGCTGTTGGAGCATTCCGGCTTCATCCCTTGCTGAATAGCGATCGACGACTCCGCTCCTAACTGCAACAGCCCGCCTTCCCCGTACGTAAGATAAAGCGCGGCGCAGTTGCGAACACCCCGTATCACGTCGGCGGCGCTTCGACGTTTGCGAATAACCAAATTGCATTGAAATCGCGGAATCGACCTGATATTTCCGTGCAGGTCGGTAGTTTCAATCGACTCGGCGCAGTACGCTGCAGTCCGCGCAAAGCTGCCGAGATCGATTTCATTCATCGCCCATCCCGAACGCCCGAGTAAGTCGAGCAATACCCAAGCCGGATTATTGCTAAATACGTCGCCTCCAAAAGCTCCACTCTCGTCGTAAGTCGGAAGTTTTATACCGCGAATCAGCACTTCCACCTTGGGAAGTGAGCGGCCATCGCTGATCCTGTTCGGGACGACAACGGACAGTACAGCCATGCTGCCGTAGGGGTCGCCTGTGGGTTTACCTTCGCCATCCGTGAAGCTGAGATTGAATGAACCGTCCCGAGCTCCGAAGCTGGCAATATTGAACCAACCCGTCGCAGTCGGCTTCTCAGCCGAGTCACCCGAAGGCAGTTCGATGTCGTTCACCAGAACTTTCGTGACGCCGTCAATGTGCCCCATCCCGAGCAATACTTCCATGTGCGTCAGGTTGCCATCGTTGCGCGCGAACACAATCGGTGGACGATACCACGCAGTGCCGTACACCAGAGGCACAAAGTCGTTGTAGCGGCCCTCATTCTCAACGGCCCCGCTTATGTGTGTTCCCTGCTCGGCGTAGCTCTTGACACCGATGGTCGAGGGCACGAACTGAACACCCCCGAAACGTCGGGTTGTTATGCTGGCGATGTCCACATCGAACATGCCCCGCTCCACGCAGGCAGCCTTCGTATAGTCACAATCCGTGAACGGGACCCCTCCATTCAGATTTCCGACGCCGCCTTCTGCGCCTGCCGAGTAACCGCATCGATAGAATGGTGAGTACCGCCCACGCTCGCCGCCACCCATCGCCGTCTCGCGTTGCGTCGCAGTCGCTGGAAACATCCACGGACATCGACGTTGAATGCGGACATCCGGCAGGAGAACGCGCTGAAGACTCATGCGGCTAAGAAAGGTCAAGCGAATCGATGATTCCGTGATCTCATCAGGAGGGTTGCACAATCCACGAAAGATCACGGCTTCATCGGAAGCAGCTTCTCCGCTCGCAACATTTACAAACACAAAACGCACGCTTAGTCGAGAGCCTTTCCATTTGATCGATCTCTCAACCTGGGAGAAGTACGAATCCGCATTAGCGAGCGTAACAGACACTTTCGACAGCGCGTCGATTCCATCCTCAGCGGCCGACCTAATATCGAAAACATTGTGCTTCACGACACGTCCGTTGTACTGCCGATCTCCGAGTGTGATCTCATGCGTACTCCACCGCTCAATCGAGCCATTCGGCAATTCGCAGTCGAAAAGCAATATAGGCGTCTCAGTCACCTGCCTGCTTTTGATTTCATGTATCGTCATATCGTTACCTCTCGGACCGTTACCACCGCGATCTGTGTGGAGTGGTCGTTCGGTCCGTTTGAAACGTATTCGAACTCGTCCTGATCGAAGCGGGCCATGAATATGCCTGGCGTGCTTGTATTTTTCCTATATCCGGACATGTCGCGCTGTGCATTGAATTGGGGCCCATAAATTTCGATTGTGCTGGCTACAGGGATTTGCATTGAGCACCGCACTTCTTCTGAACTCCCGACGATCTGGGCCGAAACAGCGACGCGTTCCCAAGTCGAAGACACAGGTCTTATAGCGCCGACCGCTCCATCACCAGTTGTGATTCGCAGTTCGATTGCGTCGGTCGACTCCGACCGCACCCACAGGCCGAACGAATAGTGGAACCATCCGGGCGCGTCGACAGACTGGCCCAGATCCTGTCCCGCTTGTGCCGCATTTGTAATCCTCCAGGCCCGTGTGCTCCCATCCGGGTCTTCGATATCCCCGGTGGTCAGCAGAGAACTTTGCCAGACTGGCTTTGAAAGATCTTCGGTCCAACGTAGAAGATTTCCGAGCGGATCGACCCATACAAAGTCACGAAGTTTCCCCTCGCAAGCAAAAAACAAGGCCTGTAACTTCTCAATCTCCTCGTCCGTCAATCCGCTGTAGCTCACGGTCCAATGATGTGTAGCGGCTTCCGGATCCGCCATCTTCACCCCGCGCTCTCCGATGGATCGATTGACGATCGTCCGGCGCAACGTCCTCTTCCTCACTGGAAACTGCGACATACTGCCGGAAATTAGTTGTGGAAAGTAACGAGTACTCACAGCGTGTTACTCCGAATCGCTAAATGGCCCCTGTATCGGTTCTCGTCGACCGCCTCGATCGAGAAGGATTCCTGGTCGAAGCTACAGTCCGGATACTCAGTTTCATCCCATGGATCAGTAAACGTAAACGAACTGAACTGTCCTTCCATTTGCTCGAAAAATGCCTCAATTGACGCGATCTCGATTGAGGAGAGATGATGCATTCGAATCAGCCATCGTCGAACTGGTTGTTTCAATTCCGGGAACCTTTGTTCCGTTCCATCCAGGAATCTTGTGACGTATGTTGAATAGCTGAATCGCCGTCCGGACGGATACTGAGTGACTGCGCCCGTGCTAAGTAAAGGGAAGCTCGCCATACTCAGAGCTCCATCACGATGTCGTTTAGCGAGTTCGAATGCAGCATCGCCTCGCGTACCGCTCTCGCGATATCGTCCTGGCGATCGAGAAAGGATTGACTGTCCATCGCCTGGATGTTTACTTGAATGGTCGGAGCCTGCGTTGGCGACGAACCTGCCGCAGCTGCTTCCGGACGGCCGCCCTGCGCATAGCGAATGCTTTCGAAATCGCGGTTTGCTGTCAAACCCGCTTCCACGGAGATCGACGTTGGCGCGACAAACTTCTCAAGTGGCGGTAACGTCTCCGGTTCATCCGAACCGAACAGTTTCATGAGTCCCGTTACAATCGGACCCACACCCGTCATCATCGCGGCTGTCCGAAGCATCGTTTCACCGATATTGGTCTCCGATGAGGTTGTCGAGGCAGCCGTGGCCTTTGGAGCCGGTGTGTTCACTAAAGCGTTTGCACGCGTAGCTTCGGTGAGACGGCTGATCTCCGCAGCGATGGCGCTCGTGTCACGGTTGCCTTCAAAGCCTTCCCGTACGAGTAAGGAAGCAACTCCCTTTTCCACCACCGTCGCAGCCGCGGAAGGTTGGCCAGTTTGGGTGCCCGAAACACTTCCGCCATCTCTGACTGAGTCGTTCAATGATCTGACTGCGACCTCTAGGGACGGGGCGATCGTGGCCACGTATGAGGCTGCGCGCAGCAAATCGTCCATGTCACTATTCATTCGATCTCTCCTTTGCTACTAGCTGTTCCAACAATACGAATGCGTCCGCTTTACGGGCCGGCAGTTCGTTCACATCGCCGAGACCACCGAGCAACTTTCTCGTCTGGTAGTCCTCGAGAAAACTCAAACTGTCTCCCGTAATCACCGATTTCGGGCATCTGGACACAGCAACCCCGTTACGTGCCCATACAGTTCTCTGATTCTCATCAGGGAAGTTCAACCATCCGCATCTGCGCTTCTTCTCCAGGCCTTGAGACCGGCAAGTGTCGCACTTCCACGCGGCCTGGTTCGCGAAGAGAAACTGGAAGGCGACTGTTAGTTTTTTCGTTCTGCGTCCGTTAGCGAGCACTCGCTTTTGATTGCCGCAATGATTTCGCGGCAGAGCGCCTCAGGACCATGTGAGACTAAGGACTCCGCAGTTACCTCACCGCAGTCGAGTTCAAGGCCCTCGATAGCTACGAGTCCCCATTTGAGATACAACCCATCGATTTCGGCGCCGATGAGACTGGCATGAATCTGGTCTGCGACCTGCGATCCGGCCTTTTCAAACTCCATCTGCGCGCTAAGCTGTCGAACACGCCGCATCAGTTCGATGCGGCGTCCAAATGTCATCCGCGCGATTGTGAATTCAACGCCTTCGAATGATGTCGACTGAATGGTCGTAGTGCTTTGATAAAGCATGGATCTCCTATCCGAACGCGATGATCAGTTCGTCGTCGGCGCTGCCTTGCGCGCGACAACCGGAGAAACGCCAGCGAAGCCGTGTCTCGGAATCATCGAAAAGAGGTGTCTCTACCGCAACGCTCTTGAGATACGCGCCAAACAGTTGCCCGCTCCGCTCACCCAATTGGAACATTGCGCTTATCGCCGAACGCTGTCTCGATGCCTGATAAAGCGCCTTAGCACTTTCCTCATCTGAACCATACAGTTCAAAATCGAGATTCACATTCCGAACCCCCGCCGACACGCATCGAATCATGCTCGATCCGAACTCGCGACTTCGCACATCGAGGCCGTTGTCAAGCGACAGTTCCGCCGACGTCAACGTATAGAAACGCTCCGGAGTCACTCCCAGCCAGACCTGACCCATGTGTCCGGGCACGATGGAGTAATCAAAACCATCCAAGGGCGGCTCGGCTGGAAACTCATCAATGCTGCCCTGCCCAGGCGTGAAGCTCACGTTGTCGATGACATCCTGGGCTGGACCGGAAAAGTGGAACTCATGAAAATCAGAATTGACGACGACTTTCATCTCATCCACAACGGCCCCACATAGGATTCGCTGTATCGCTTCCTCCGGCGACCAGTAATCAAAGATACTCGTGCTCGGAAGGGACTTACCGAGTGAGTAAGTGATCGTCGGGCTTGCGATATCGCCTGCAGTAGGAGCGAGGCTGAGTGGCGCATTGAGCTCGACCGACTGGTCATCGCCCACCGCGGAAACGAAACGCAATTCTCCGTTGATCGATACCGCCTGTCCAGCGATGAGACTGTGACCTCCTCCAAATCGCACGACGGATTCTGTGCTTCCTGACGTTATGACTCCACCGCTGTAAAGCCGCGGCGCCGCGCCCATAGCGGCTCGGAAGAGGGGACCATAGCCTGGCTGTTCGCCCGTCTCACTCCAGGCTGTCAGGTATGTTCGCAACTGATAATCGGTCTTCCGACGGAGGCCGGTCGGCAGTCCGGCGAAACTGCGCCCGCCCACTTTATCGCGTCGAGCTACTTTTTCTGTCGTGTGCTTAACCGACAGTTTTACCGCCGGCAGCCGATGCTGGGGAGTGATTGCTGGCGTTTCGCCATAGCTCGGCTCCAGTCCGGCATAGAATCGGTTTTCGTTTGATGATAGATAACAAGACATTGATCGACTTACTCCACACTCACGTTGACTGTTAGTTCTACCTTGGCCGATTGGACGAAGTTCTTGCCTCCGCGCTTGATCGGGCCGTATTTGATTTCGTATCCACCCGTGTAGAACACCGATGGTGTCCATTGCCCCCGTTTCTTGTGGAGTACGTCTGTAACGGCTTCGACGTACTTCTGGAGGGATCTCTGCAGTTCGTCCATATGCTCGTGAGAGACACGGATGTCGACCGTCAGGTCTGCGGTCCCGGAGAAAGTTCGAAACTTTTCTCGAAGATCGTTCTTTACTTTTTCGCAATACACGTATACTGCGGGATAGCGAACGCCCGACGTCTTCTCAGCCATCTTCGGGCGCGACATATTGCTCCAGAATGTCCGCCGCTGAAAGAGGACTGAGACTCACATCACCTGCGAGAATCAGTTGCCCTACTTTTTCAGGAACTCCCTGCTCGCCGTTTAAGTGAGCTCGTTAAAACGGATGTGGCGATACTTGTGATTCGCAGCATCGCTTATCCTCGTGAGAGCAAACCGGCGCTGCGCACATAGTAGTCAGCTCCACTCACGTCCGGGCCGGGAAGGTCGCGCCGTAGAACTGCGCTTTGCGTCCATACTGCTTCCGTTGCGAGTATCGATTGATTCTGACGAGCTGATGGACTATCGAGCTCTGCGATAAACACATACCAGCCCGCCGCATTGGCTCGGCGCTGGTCCCGGATTGACGCTGATGCTTCCGCCGGAACAGTCGACGATTACGCCTATGCTCCGTTCGCCGATCGTACCCGAAATGTGCTGCCACGCGGTATGAACCACGTACATTCCGCGCATCAAGCCCGCCGTCCGGGGAGACCGTAACGTTGGGCTTGGCGGCTTGCGGCACGGCGACGGCTGTAACGCCGATCCCGTTCTGAAAAAGTCGCAGCAACCACGCTCGCTGGCGCGCGTAAATTCCTTCCAGCGGCCCAAATAACGGTCATTGAGATGCAGGTTATAAGCATCCCTGTAAACGATGCTCAGCACATGCAGTAGCTAACAAATCGCGCATCTGCTGGTTGACAACGACATGGCTCAACTCGGCGCTGGCGCGACGTGTCGTCAGAAAGGACTGAATCTCATAACCGATCTCGCGCTGCGCGACCGCGAGTTTCGAGCTCAGATCGATGGACTCCGTGCTAGCCACGTCCAGAACGAAATTGTCATGCTCACGCAGTTCCTGAATACTCAGGATGGTTCCGTCAGTGAACAGCATCGCTTTAGCCCTTCTCCGGCCGTTTGCTCGCGCGACTCGCAGTGTCGGACACGACGGTGACCTGAATCTTCCCGGCCACTCTCTCTTCCTCAGCCGCCAGCCGGGCTTCATTGGCTTCCTTGTAATAGGTGTCGCGCTCTTTCGCATCGGCGAGACGCACCTTGTTATCGACGATCAGTTGCGCGGCTGATCCGCGGCTCACCTCGGTCGCTCGTCCGGGCTTGCCACCCTCTGGCGTTTCGAGGCTGACAACCACGACCCATGGTTCCTGTATCGTTCGTTCCACTTCACGCATCTTTTGGAAATACACTCGGATGTCCATTTACTCGTCTCCTTGAATGAAATAGAAAGGCCCCGGAGGTTGCTCCGGGGCCCTACCGGAACTAGCTCCGGACTTGCACTCCGTGGTTGTTACGAAGTACAGCGCAACCGTACAGTACGTCGACGGTGAACTGCTGAGCCAGCGTGTTCGGCGCGTAGCTCATCAACACGCGAACGCCGAAGTTCCCCATCTCGGCATACTCGGCGATGGCGCCGGTACCCGGAAGAGGCTGAGGCAGACGACGGGTAACCAAGCCGATCGCGTTGCGGGCGAAGGCCATATTCTGCGTCGTGACGGGCGTCATTCCAGTCTTCGGAACGAACTGCGAACGGAAGACAAAGAAGTCTTTGATCTTACCGACATTGCCGTCGACCAGGGCGCGCAGCCCCGCTTCTCCCGCGCTGTTGAACTCACTGAAGCGCGGAATCTGACGAAGTTGAGAGTATGCGTTACCGTCAACAATCAGGTATTTCGGTTGGCTGGCCGGAACCTTTGCGTTGAACAGAGCGGTCTCCGCAGTATCGATCGCCGCTTCAGTCAACGCCGATCCGCCGGTACCAACTGCCGCGTTCGACGTGAACTGTGAATATAGGTTCAACAGATCCGTCTCGATCTTCTCGGCAAGCGCAATCACCGCCGGCTGCATATACAGCTTCAACAGATCCGGAACAGCAATGATCTTAGTAACATCCGGAATCTGAAATGTGGCCTCGGCATGCGTATTGAGCACGATCGATGCGTTTCCAACGTTGGGGTTCTGCGTAACCACAGAACCGCCTTCGGCGATGTTGTTCGCCACAAGCGTCGGAGGAATCGGCACATTGACCGTGTCACCGGCCTGAGCAAGTGTAGGCTCGAAGTCGCGATTTACCAGGTTGCCCATGACCAGATTGCCCATGAGCGCCGGGAGCGCATCTACCGCGACGAGTTTCACGATCGCATTCGCCAAATTGGCTGATGTAATGACTGGCATTTATTTTCTCCTGTTCTTTCTTTCACTTACAATCTCCGGCTTATGAACACACCTCGACTTACAGTCGGTTTCTGCTATTTCGAGATGCGTGTAAATTTAAAGCCGGATGTTACGCGCCGCGAATCGTTTGACCCGCGATTCGCGCGATCTCCTGCCGGACTTTGTCCAGATCTTCTGGACTCATGCCCGGACGGATCTTATCGAGGTCAACCGTGCTGGCAGTGATCGGCGCCTTGTGGCCCGATCCTGCGCCCGATCCACCTTGAATTCTTCCTGGTAACAACTCAGGGTTCTCACTCAGAAAACCCGTGAGATACTCGCGCATTCCGAGGTCTCCGTTGTCGGTCTTCGCTACTAGACGTCCGTCTGCCGTCCGATGGATGTCTTCTCTCACAGCCTTGAAAGCCAGATCGACTTTCGTGACACCGAGTCTCTGCAGTTCGCTTCGGATTGCAGATGCCCGCTCCATTTCTTCGGCCATCGCGCGGCTCCGGCGATTCTCATCGACTAACTCATTGAGTCGCCGTTCAAGTTGCTCGCGCCGCTTTCTTTCTTCCACCAACTCCACTTTGTAAGCTGGCTCTGTTTTCGACTGTTCCATGCGCACGTATTCTTCGAGTGCGTTACGCACGATGCTGCGGACGTCCATCTTCTCGCTCTCTTGAGGCGAGTTGCTTGGTTCTTGGTCTTCCATTACGCTCCTTTCTCGAACGGTTAAGCACGTTCGAAGCTTTCATCAATCTCCGTCGCGATGCGATCTTTAACTTCCTGCCGCACGTCGCAGAGATACTTGTAGGCGAGGCGTTTCAGCACCTGCCGTTTGAGGGTTGGGGATTCGATACCGAGCGACAGCAGTCTCTCTGCATCTTGCAGATCGGTGCTGAAATCTCGGATATCGAAGTCATCCAAGCCCGATACATCGACAAGCAGTTCGTCGCAGCGCGCGGCCTGCACCGCCCGCATGACCCGCTTCATCGTGTCCTTTACCGCATCCCCATAGGCCCGCAACACCTCCTGAGTAATTGCGAAATCCCGTAACTTACTAAGTCCCGATTGCGCCGATGCTGGGCTGTTACTGCTGCTCGCCTGAGTCATTAGGTAGCAGACCCGGTAAATCTCTTCCTGTAGCCGGCTGAGATTCTCCGATGCGATCTGGTACACGTGACCCTCAGGTTCCGTCCAGCCAAAACGATCGTTCGGACCGAGCTGAATGTAATACGCTTCACCGACAATCTGATTCCAGGGCCGTTCACTATAAATGACCGGCGTGGCAAACAGTCCCATCGTCAGTGCCCACGAAAGCGCATTCGACTTATTGAAATGCTCGAGTTGCAGTAGTCCCGCCTTGTTCATCAGCCACAGGCCGTCGCTTACCTTCAACTCAAACAGCGGCACTCGTTGTTGAGCGGCCAACGCATGCCTGCCTTCGTCGACCAGCTCTATCGAAGCATCCCGTTCCGCGCCTTTGCGATAAACCCGATAGTTAGTGCGGTCGTAGTATCTCCAGATCGTTTCTTTCTCGAATGCTGGAGCATCCGGTCCGCTCTTACGGAGATATTCATTCCGCAATACGACCCACTCGAAATTTCCTCTCGCGTCGAGACTCCAATTAATGAGACTCTCAGCCGGATAATCAACGATGTACGCCCGAGATGCTCCCAGCAGATCCTCTTCCGCCCTGGTTCCCACCGCAACAGGACACTTAGGAAAATCCACGAGTGTATATGAAACACCGCATACAAGCGCTTCGATCAATTGCCTTCGATAGAAGTCACTGAGATTCGATCCTTTGAGGTCACAGTCGTCAGCGAAGTCGTTGAAGAACTTCCGGCCGTCGATCGCCGGACCTTCGATGTGGAGTTCCGGCTCGCGGCGGAACAGCGTAGCCGCATACCAATCGATGATCGACCCGGCGTAGTTCTCGTAGAACACTTTGCTGAGGCGCTCCGAATAGACATCGGCTGGCTCCTTCTGCCGCGGCGTCAAATACTCCGAGGCATGTTCTTTCAACTGTTCTCCGCCGATATAGAGGTCGCGATACTTGCGCCACATTGCTTTCCGGCCGACGTAATCCGGATGCTCCAAGTTGATGTTCTGCAACTCTTTTCTCCTTAAAACAACCTGTTCGGCTGCTCTCCATACCGCACGGAAGTGCGTGTTTCCTGCCACACTAGATAGCCCAACGCATCCGACAAATGGGTCCGCTTTGCATCGCGATCCTTGTCGATCTGCGTCGTGCCTGGTTTCCAGACGACCTCTTCGAAGTCCTTGATCAATTCCTTGCACTGCGGCGCCATGCGCATTTGGATGTCACCATTTGCGCTTCTCAGCTTCGCGTTCACCATCAGTACGCGGTCGCGAACGGCTGGATTCGCCTTCGGCACACGGTAATCGATCGAACGAAGCGGCGACCGTGCAAAGTGCTGCCTCATCATTTCGTAATCCGTCGTACCGCTTGTCTTCAAGTTGTTACCTGAAGCATCTCCGTACACAATCAATCCACAACCCAAGTAGCGTTTGAAGCGTTGAAAAAATTCTTCACACGCTTGCCATGTACTAACCCGATGCATCACGATCTCGTCGAGCACGTTGATCTGTTCTCCCACTCTCTGCGCCACAACCGAACACATCGGGTCGACGTTAAAGTCCACCGCCCAAAGAAGCGGAAGCCCTAATTCAAGCCTCAATTCGCCAACGTGCTCGCTCCGCGAGAACGAGTGATACACCAGCCCTGTATCGGTCGCCAGATACTCCCCGAGCACCTCCTGACGAAAGAACTTCTCGTCATAACTCGATTTCAGTCGTTCATAAAAGTCCGGAATCTGGTCCAAGATATACCGGTTCTCAAAGGGCCGCGCCTGTACAACTTCGTATCCATTGACCGGATTGCCCACAAAGCGCCGGTACACCCAGTCATGCCCTTTAGGAGTCCAAACCGCGAATCCACACAGTCGCTTCGCTTCCGGATCCCGCAGCCGGCCCTCAAGTCGAGTCCATGCTTCTTCACAAGCGTAGGTCAGCTCATCGATGCCGAACCAAGCTAAGTTTGTCCCTCGCAACCGTTCGTATTCATCAAGAGAACGAAGAAGAATCCTCGATCGTGTATCCTTCATCGTGAGGACGAATTCGCTCTTGTTCAGTTCGTACGGAATCCGGTTAGCATCCAGAATCTGCATGAGCGCCAGTCAGAGTTGCATCCCGTAACATCGGGTACGTCGGAGCGCCAACCAGACCGGTTCGGCCTGGGTTCTGATAGCTCAACTTAATGGCTTCGTGACAAAGTGCCGCGCTTTTGCCAGATCCGATCGATCCCGAGTAACCCTTGAATCGCGCGGTAGATCTGTGAAATTCTTTCTGAGACGAGAGTGGCGAGTATTTTATTTCCCGCTTTCGTTTTTTCCTTGAGCGTGTCTACCCATTTCACCTCGATGTCCCGCGGCATCTCACGATCAAATTCCTCCTGCGCCTGTAATAACCGGATATAGTCTCCAATCGTGCATTTCACTTCCGAGTCCATTTTTTCTTCGATCGCCACAAGCAGCCTCGCTATCTTGCGTGCCGGGTCTTTTGTAGACCTTTTTTATCTGCCATCGCTCCTCCCAAAAAAAGAAGAGCCGGGAATCACTTCCCGGCTCTCAAAGCAGCACAGACCAAACCGCAGCGCGCAACCGCGATATGCCCGGCCCTCAACGCCTCTCCTGATTCGAAGTTAACAAACGAAATTGAGAAACCCGGCCCATCAAAACCGTAAGTGCATGAAAAAGATCGAAATAGAGATTTTCGAAACCTGTGAACAAGGTTCCGAGACCCTCCGGGTCTCGCAGTGGCGGGAATGAAAAGAACACAACGGCGAGAGAATAAGGAAAGTCGTCCCGCGAATGGAAGGCCGGTAATGCGTTGGTGTTAATAGCCCGACTGTGAATATGGCCAGGGACGTTTTTCTTCGGAAGTAGCGACTGTTGTCCCGCCGCCGGCGGTGAACACGTGTAGGATTGTCGAGATCTGTAGCAGCGTCCCTTCGCGCGGCGGCCGAGAGGACAACATGGAACCAGAATACCGCCGTTGTTGCGGCATTGATGTTCACAAGAAGAGCATCAGTGTTTGCGTGCTGCCGCCCGTGGGCAGCCGGTCAATTCCCCTCAAAGAAGAGAAGTTTCGGACGTTTACCCGAGATCTGAAGCGATTGCGCGGCTGGCTGCTGAATTGTCGCGTGACCGAAATCGTAATGGAATCCACCGGCCAATATTGGCGGCCGGTGTGGAACATTCTCGAAGAAGCGTTTCCCAACATGATGTTGGTGAATCCGCTCTATGTGAAGGCGTTAGCTGGTCGCAAGACTGATCGGCTCGACGCTAAGTGGCTGGCAACGCGGCTGGAGAGGGATGACTTGAGGGGCAGTTTTATCCCTCCGCGCGAGATCCGCGAGTTGCGAGACTTGACGCGATTGCGCGTGCACTGGCTGGAGGACGTCAACCGTATCAAAAACCGGATTGGACAGCTTTGTGAATCAGGCAATATCAAAATATCGAGTGTTGCCAGCGATCTGTTTGGTCTCAGCGGCCGACGCATGCTGGCCTCCCTCGTCGAGGGCAATCGTGACGCTGGATGGATGGCCGATTATGCGTGTGGGACCTTGCGCGGCAAGAAGGCGCAACTCGAGTTGGCCCTACAAGGTACCTTCACCGTCCACCAACGGCTGATGTTAGCGCGCATGCTGGGACAACTGAGCGATCTGGAAGTACGGTTGGCGGATTTGACAGCCGACATTGAGCAACGCGTCGCCGGTTACCAAGAACTGCTGACTCGAATCGCCACGATCCCTGGTCTGGATCGTATCTCGGCGTGGACAGTCTTAGCCGAGATCGGCACGGATATGCAACTATTCCAAGATGCAGAGCATTTGGCGAGTTGGGCGGCATTGTGCCCAGGCAATCGCGAAAGTGGAGGCAAGCGGATCAGCGGCAAAACCCGTAAAGGCAATCGTTACCTGCGACGTGTTCTCTGCCAAGCGGCTTGGGCGGCCAGCCACAAGAAGGACTCGCATCTTTCGGCGCTGTATCGTCGCGTGCGGACTCGCCGCGGCGAACAGAAAGCCATCATGGCTGTCGCTCATCAACTGATCATCATCATCTTTCACATTGTTCGCGATGGCTGTGTCTATCAGGAATTCGGCGCGAATCATTACGATCAACACAACAAGCCGAAGCTAACCCGCAAGCTGGTCGACCGTCTCCGGAAGCTTGGCTATTACGTGACGCTTCAACCGATCGAAGCGTCCGTTCCCATCGAACCGATTCCCCTCGTAGCCGCTTCCACAACGGAACCGAGCCAACACCGCAAACGGGGTCGACCTTGCAAGTGTTCTGAACGGGGCATTCCATGCGCCCATAACCGTGGGCCAGAACTCACGCATAAATCGCCAGAATACTCCGAGAAACCTGAGGGTTCTGCACACGTATGTCCCTGAAACCGGGTAGGTTTAACCGCAGAGTTTTTCGTAGAGGAACCACCCATTGCCGGAGGCCAAAACGGGGTGTGAAAAGGGGCAGAGTGGCGGTATTGCAGTCTGGCCGGGGCGAAGCAGAGGTCCTTGCCATTCTGGTGCTGCATGCCCTACCGTGAACCTGACCCGGACGCTCAACGCATTGTGCGTGGCACAACGGAGTGTTGCCTTTGCCGCGAGGTAAAGAGCACGAGAAGGAAAGTCATCGAATTTTCCAGGCGTCCTTTCGCTCGCGGCAAAGGAGGTCAAAAATGGATTTAGTATACAAGCGTTGCGCTGGTATGGATGTGCATAAAAAGACCATCAATGTCTGCATCCGCATCGGCACGGGCGAGGAGCTGCAAGTGCTGAGGAGAGTGTTCGGCACATGCACAGCGGAACTGGAACAATTACGCGAGTTCCTGAGAGAGAACAAAGTGCGGCGCGTGATCATGGAGTCGACCGGGCGTGTACTGGATACCCGTGCGCAATGTGCTTGAGCGGGGCGAGTGGAAGTTCGATCTGGTGCTCGTCAATCCCCAGCATGTGCGCGCTCTGCAAGGCGAGAAGACCGACGACAAGGATTGCCGCAGGCTGGCTGAGTTAGGCCAGCACGATCTGTTGCGAGGCAGCTTTCTGCCGCCGGCGGACGATTCGCCAGTTGCGGGATCTGACGCGGCGGCGCAGCCACATGCAAGGCGACCGTAACCGGGTGATCAATCGGATTGGGGGGCTGCTGGAAACAGCCAACTTCAAATTGGGATCGGTGGCCAGCAACATCGTTGGCAAGACCGGGTGGCTGATTCTGAACGCCATCGCCAAAGGCGAGACGGATCCGGATCAACTGGCCGGCGCGGGCACAGGCGAGCTTGCAGCTCAAGAAAGCGGAAATGGCGGAAGCTCTGCGAGGCTACAGTTCCGAGCACTTCCGCTGGCTGCTCAGGCAACTGCTCGAAGAGCTAACGCGGTTGGATCAGAAGCTCAACGAGATCGATCTGCGCATTCGCAAGCAGATGAATCGCCACGAGGATTTGGTGCGCCGGTTATGCACGATCCCCGGTGTCAAGGAGATCACGGCATGGACGCTGATTGCCGAACTCGGAACCGACATGAGCCAGTTTCCAACAGCGGCGCGTGCGGCTAGTTGGGCCGGGTTGTGTCCTGGCAACTGCGAAAGCGCGGGCAAGCGGCAATCCGGTCGTACCCGCAAGGGAGATCGATATTTGCGGCGCGTGTTGATTCAGAACGCCTGGGCCGCGGCACACACGAAAGACTGTTTCTGACAGCGTTGTTCTACCGGATTGCGTCGCGGCGAGCAGCCAAGCGGCAGCGATGGCGGTCGCGCATCGAATGCTGATCATC
This sequence comes from Bryobacteraceae bacterium, assembly GCA_963844855.1. Lineage (GTDB taxonomy): Bacteria > Acidobacteriota > Terriglobia > Bryobacterales > Bryobacteraceae > DASQDN01. Next base: position 114,728 of record CAWJQP010000051.1, on the reverse strand, counting down.
GCGTATTACATCATTCGGGATGGAAGTGTGTATCACGAACTGGGCGGGGATCACTATGACCGCAGGAACCCGGAGCGCACGGCTAGGCGGCTGACGCAGCGGCTGGAGCGGATGGGTATCTCGTCGACCCGGGTGTAGGTTGCAAAGCGCGTTTTTCGATTCAGATCGCGGCCACCTCACAGTTTTTTGACCAGGGTTCTTTCCAGGAGTTCGTCTCCAACCGCATACTGATCCTCATAGGCCAATCAGTTCCGAATCCATGTAACAGACGAATCAAGTCTATTGAATAAAAAAAAACTCGTTCCGCTTTCGTGTCATCAAGTTGCGTGATCGGAGTTTCGAACATGACGCCGCAAGTATCGTCTAACAGCCGCGCCGAGAAAGACCTACTAGGATCGCGGGAAGTCCCGGCAGACGCCTACTACGGTATCCAAACACTACGGGGTTTGGAGAACTTCCATATCTCGGGAGTGCCTCTATCACATTATCCGGAGCTGATCGAGGCATTCGCAATGATCAAGATGGCAGCTGCCCGGGCGAACCGGGATTGCGGCCAGTTCGAGCACAGAGATCGCGAACGCTATTGAGGCCGCTTGCGCCGAACTGATCGCCGGCCGGCTTCACGACCAGTTCCAACTAGACGTTTTCCAGGGCGGCGCGGGCACCTCGACCAACATGAACGCCAACGAGGTCATTGCCAACCGCGCGTTGGAATTGATGGGCAAGCGCAAGGGTGAATACGATTACTGCGACCCTCATGATCACGTGAATGGCTGCGCAGTCCACCAACGACGCCTACCCGTCCGCACTGCACATCGCTCTGGCCCTCGGAAATCGTAAGCTGATTCGGCGAACTGAGGAATCTGACCGACTCCCTCCGGACCAAAGCGAAGGAATTCGATCACATCGTGAAGATGGGTCGCACCCAACTCCAGGATGCCGTGCCAATGACATTGGGGCAGGAATTCGAGGCCTTCGCGCGGAGCCTGGACGATGAGGTCGACGCACTCCAACGGGTCGAAACAGTGCTGCATGAGGTGAATATGGGAGGAACCGCGATCGGTACAGGCTTGAACGCCCCAACCGGATTCGCGGAGACGCTGCACGGCTCACCTGGCAGCCATCACGGGAATGCCGATCCGATTGGCGCACAACCTTGTCGAAGCGACGCAGGATACACAGGCATTCGTCCTCTATTCCTCGGTTCTGAAAAGCCTAAGCATCAAGGCTTCCAAGATCTGCAACGATCTTCGGCTGCTATCTTCCGGACCCCGAGCTGGACTGCACGAGATCAACTTGCCGCCGATGCAGCCTGGATCATCAATCATGCCGGGCAAAGTAAACCCAGTGATTCCGGAGGTGGTGAACCAGGTGTGCTACCGGGTAATCGGCAGTGATCTGACTGTCACGATGGCCGCCGAGGCTGGGCAGCTTCAACTGAACGTGATGGAGCCGGTGATCGCTGCCTGCCTGCTCGAGAGCCAGACGCTCCTATACAACGCGACCCGAACTTTGCGCGAGCGCTGCATCGGCGGGATCACAGCCAATGAGGATGTTTGCCGACTGTTGTTGGAGCGATCTATTGGGACTGTTACAGCATTGAATCCCGTCATCGGGTATGAGAAGACGACAGAACTGGCGGCCGAAGCGCTCCGAACGGGCAAAGGCATCGTGGAGCTAGTGCGTGAGAAGGGGATTTTGACAGAGCAGCAGCTTGCGCGCCTCCTGGATCCGGCTAGCATGATTGGCGCCCGGTGGCGATCTTGAGAGCGCGTTCATGATTTGGCTCGACCTGATTGTGGTGCTTGTCTGCATCATCGTGGGAGCCCGCCTGGGGGGAATCGGATTGGGCACGGTGGCCGCCCTTGGCATGAGCCTTCTGGTGTTTGGTCTCGGACGAGCTCCCGGCCAATTTCCCGGGGAAGTGCTGCTGATCGTCTTGTGCGTGGTGACACTGGCGGCGTCTCTGCAGGCAGCCGGAGGGCTGGACCTAATGGTGTCAATCGCGGAAAAGGCGCTGCGGCGCCACCCACGCCAGATCACGTTCCTGGCGCCATTGATCTCCTATCTTTTCACCTTTGTTTCAGGCACCGGGCACGTCTCTTACTCGCTGCTGCCTATCATTGCAGAAGTTTCACGCAAGGTGAACGAGCGGCCCGAGCGGCCACTTTCAATCTCCGTTATTGCCTCGCAGGCGGCGGTCACAGCGAGCCCGATGTCGGCCGCCACTGCCGGAATGGTGGCGCTCCTGTCGCGAGGCGGGCTGCTTTGGACTTTCCGACATACTGCTCGTCTGCATACCGTCGACACTGCTCGGGGTGCTGGCTGGCGCGCTGGCCGTGAGGAAGATGGGTGTTGAGCTGGAGGACGATCCGGTGTATAAACAGCGGCTCGCCCGCGGCGAAGTGCCCAACGAGGTGAGTACCGAAGTGCGCACCATCCGCGCTGGCGCCAAGTGGTCAGTCCTTATTTTTCTCGGGGCTGTGTTGGTGATCACGATGCTCGGGCTGATGCCTGGCTTGCGTCCCGATTTTTTGATCGATGGGAGGCCGGAAAAGCTCAGCATGGTCTTTTCGATCTCGCTGGTCACATTGGCGGCCACAGCATTGATACTTTTCGCTTCGAAGGTAAGTCCTGACGCGGTCGTCACTGGAAGCGTGATGAAGGCAGGCGTAGTCGCAGTGATCTCGATTCTCGGCATCGCCTGGTTGGGCTCGACTTTCTTTGAGAGCCATCAGACGGAGATCCTGGGCGCAATCTCCGCCTACGTGAAGCAGTATCCGTTGCTCTTCTCGGTGGCGCTTTTCTTGTTGTCGATTCTACTGTACAGCCAAGCCGCAACGGTGGCTGCGTTGATGCCGGTGGGCTTGCAACTCGGCTTGGCTCCGCCGCTACTGATCGCCATGTTCCCCGCTGTCAACGGCTACTTCTTTTTGCCGACGTATGCCACGATTGTCGCCGCAATTCAGTTCGACTCCACTGGTACGACGGGCATCGGCAAGTGGGTGCTGAACCATAGCTTCATGAGGCCGGGTCTGGTGACGACAGTTGTCGCGTTGATAGTTGGATTCCTGCTGTCAAGGGCTGTGTACGGTTCATGACCCCGCGGAGAAGGGAGAAGCAATGCTCAGAAGAAAAGATATTGTGAGGCTTGCAGCGGCGATCTGCTGCTGTGGCGCCATCTCGGCTCAAGATGCTGGCAAACTTCCGGCGGTAAAAATCATAGCGACCGGTGGAACCATCGCAGGAGAGGCTGCTACTTCCGCTCAGGCCGAGTATAAATCGGGGCAAGTGGGAGTGGAGGCTTTGATCAAAGCCGTTCCTACGTTGAGCAAGGTAGCGAGGGTGAGCGGCGAACAGATCTCCAACGTCGGCAGCCAGGACATGTCCGACGAAATCTGGCTCAAGCTCGCAAAACGAATCAATCAACTTGCGGCGTCGCCTGATGTCGAACGGGATTGCGATTACTCACGGCACCGACACCATGGAGGAGACAGCCTATTTTCTCCACCTCGCCGTGAAAACCAAAAAGCCGGTGGTGCTCACCGGCTCCATGCGTCCGTCGACAGCCTTGAGCGCGGATGGTCCTCTGAACATCTATAACGCAGTCGCTGTCGCCGCCGATCCGCAAGCGGTGGGGAGGGGAGTCCTGGTATCGATCAACGACCAGATTCACAGCGCGCACGACATCACGAAGACGCACACAACCGCCACCGACACCTTCATGTCGCCGTATCGCGGTGTGATCGGAGCAACTGCGTACGGCATAAGCCAGTACTACCGTAGCCCCTATCGGAAGCACACGGTTGACACTCCTTTTAACGTGGACTCGGCCACGAGTTTGCCGAGAGTGGACATCCTCTACATCTACGAAGACATGCCGGGCGACCTTGTGGATGCGGCAGTCAAGGCCGGCGCCAAGGGAATCGTTGCGGCCGGTGTAGGCAATGGAAACATGCCGAAGGCAGTCATGGACGCGCTCGCCCGCGCGGCCAAAGGCGGGGTGGTCGTGGTACGCGCATCGCGGGTCCCGTTGGGCTTTGTCGGGCGAAATGTGGAAGTGGATGACGACAAGCTGAACTTCGTTGCAGCCGAGGAACTAAATCCTCCGAAAGCACGGGTCCTTCTTCGGCTTGCACTCATGAAGACGAGCGATCCAAAGCAGATTCAACGAATGTTCAACGACTATTGAGCCTAAAAACTACTTATGCGAAGAAGACTCGGAGTCTGAAATGAAAAGAACAGAAGGCGCATGCCTGGGAGTTCGATCGCGGCTCGCCGCGCTCTTGTGCGGTTTCAGTGTTGTTGGCGCCGGACAGACTACTGCGACAGACCCCAAGCCTTGGCTGCAAGTCTACGGATTCGCGATGATGGATGCCGGCTATGACTTCAAGCAAGTGAACCCCGATTGGTTCGACGTGATCCGCCCCACAAAACTCCCATCCAGGAAAAACGAATTCGGGGAGGACGGAAATACGTACTTCAGCGTTCGCCAGACCCGCTTCGGGGCTAAGTCCGAAGTGCCGACCTCGCTTGGCCCTTTGTCGACGATCTTCGAGTTCGAACTCTTCGGAACGGGCGTCGATGCTGGCCAGACGACGTTTCGTCTTCGACATGCCTACGGCGAACTAGGCCACTTTGGAGCCGGTCAGACCTGGAGTCCATTTATGGACATCGATGTCTTCCCAAACTCAGTGGAGTACTGGGGCCCGACGGGCATGGTCTTCTTCCGAAATGTGCAATTCCGTTGGATGCCGGTAAAGGGCGACTCCCGCATCACGTTTGCCCTGGAGAGGCCGGGCGCCAGCGCCGATCAGGGACGCTATGCGGACAGGATCGAACTGCAGGATGTGAGAGCTCGCTTTCCTATGCCGGACATTTCCGGGGAAGCCCGACTTGGCAGGAAGTGGGGCTATGTTCGAGTGGGCGGAATTCTTCGGCGAATTGAGTGGACGGACATCGGTACAGATCAGTTCGATCTCTCGGGCGGACGTTTGGGGATGGGGTATCAACTTTAGTTCGAACCTCAAAGTGCACAAAGACAACGTCATCAAGTTCCAGATTGTCTATGGAAAGGGCGTGCAGAACTACATGAACGATGCTCCTGCCGACATTGGTCCAGTTCCGGATCCGAGTAATACTAGAACCCCTCTCACGGGAAAACCAATACCTCTTGGTTGGAATCGTTGCATTTTACGACCACTACTGGAGCCAGAAATGGAGCAGCACGATCGGCTACTCGCGTCTGGATACCGACAACACTTCGGGGCAGAGCGACAACGCTTTCAGGACCGGACAATATGCCGTTACCAATCTTCTGTATTACCCCGTGAAGGACGCTATGGCAGGCGCTGAGTTTCAGTATGGCTATCGCAAGAATTTTCGGGATGGATGGAGCGTACCTGATTATCGGATTCAGTTCTCGTTCAAGTACAACTTCTCATTCCGAATTGGTGGATAGGTAAGGTTCGGCCGGCAGGTGTTCCTGCCTTGCAAAGGAGCAAATATGAAATCCGATAATCGTCAGGACAGGACAGTTTTTCTGCCTCCAGAGGAACTGCTCGCAAAAGATGTCCCGGTCGGCGTGGATCGCCGGTCATTCATGATGCGCAGCGCCATCATCAGCTCTGCCTCAGTGATCACCGGCTGCTCGGTCTCCGAAAAGGAGAAAACCGCGGCCGCAATTGTGCCGGCACAAAAAGCTGCGACCAATGTCTCGCCCGACCTTGACGTTGTGAAGAAGTCAAAGGGACCGGTCATGACCGTCCTTGACGAGTTCTACAAGGTCGGCCCAGGGCCATCCAGTTCGCACACGATCGGGCCGATGCGTATCACCTATGATTTCTACCAGCGCTGCACTAAGCTGCCGCCGGATCAGCTTGCCAAGGCCACCGGCCTGAAGGTGCACCTTTACGGCAGCCTCAGCGCAACTGGTAAGGGACACGGCACTGAGAGGGCAGCACTGGCTGGGATCGTAGGCAAAGAACCAGCTACAGTCGAGCCGGCGTTTCTGGATGGCCTAGCGGCCAAACCCGATCAAAGCTTCCCAGTGAAGATCGGTGACAAGACATTCAATGTCTCTTTGAAAGACATCATCTACGACGCCGCGAAGGGCGACTTTCCTCACCCCAACACCATGACCTGCAAATTGATGGGTGGGGATGCGGTGATCCACGAGCTGGAGTATTACTCCGTAGGTGGAGGGTTCATCGAATGGAAGGGTTATCAGCCTCCTAAGAAAGGACAGCCCAAGTATCCGTATTCCACGATGAAGGAACTCCTGGCACACGCGGAGAAAGACAAGCTCTCGATCGCGCAGGTCGTAATGGCGAATGAGTTGGTGGTCTCGGGCAAGAGCGAAGCGGAAATCAATGCTTTCATAGACAAGATCGCCGGCGCGATGGTCTCGATTGTCAAAGCCGGATTGAGTGCTCCCGCGAGCACCCTACCAGGACCAATCAAGCTCAAGACCAAGGCGGGCGACGTTTACAAGCGCGCCATGGATGACAAGTACGAGAGCCAACGTGGAGTTGGAGTTCTATCCGCGTATGCGCTGGCTGGATCGGAAGAAAACGGCCGCGGACACCTGGTTGTTACGGCGCCTACGGGCGGGTCGGCGGGTGTGATGCCGGCGTTGGTCTATGCTCTGGGCGAAGGCGGCCGCAAGCTGTCGAAAGAGAAAATCCGCAATGGATTCCTTGCCGCAGCGGCGGTAGGCTACCTGTGCAAACACAACGCTACGCTATCCGGAGCCGAAGGCGGGTGCCAAGCTGAAATAGGTGTCGCGTCGGCCATGGGGGCCGCGCTGATTGCCCAAGCACACGATATGCCCAATCTGGTTGTGGCCAACGCCGCCGAATCGTCGCTGCAGCATCACCTTGGCATGACGTGCGATCCGGTTGCAGGCTTCGTGCAAGTGCCGTGCATCGAGCGGTGCGCCTTTGGCGCCGTCAAGGCATGGACCGGCTTCATGATCGCAAGCAACGAGATTGCGACGAACCGCCGCGTTGATTTCGACACGACTGTTAACGCGATGGCCCTTACAGCCAAGGAAATGAACTCCAAGTACAAGGAGACTTCCGAAGGCGGATTGGCCGTCTCCGTGGTGCTCTGCTGACGAGCAGCTTATGACGAACAGTACGCGTGCGGCCGGTGCAGCATGGCTGCTGGCGGCGGTCTACTACTTCTATCAGTACGCTCTCCGGTCCGCTCCCGCGGTCATGATGCCGCAGCTTACCGATGCCTTTCAATTGAGCGCGTTGGGAGCGGCATCTCTTGTGGGCCTCTTCTATTACGGGTATTCGCCCTTCAGCTTAGTCGCGGGCGCAGCCCTCGACCGCTTGGGACCGAAAACTGTTGTTCCCATCGGCGCGCTGATGGTGGGAGTGGGCTCATTACTGTTCGGCAGCGGTAATCTCACCGCAGCCAACATAGGCCGACTCATGCAGGGAGCCGGCGGTGTCTTCGCCCTGGTTGGCGCGGTCTACATTGCGTCCAAGAACTTTCCGGCATCCAGCGCTGCCACTCTTATCGGAGCGACACAAATGTTCGGCATGGCGGGCGGATCCGCGGGCCAATTCGTTGTAGGTCCAATGATCGGCGCCGGTCTCGAATGGAGCACGTTCTGGATGGTGATGGGAGCAGTGGGACTGCTGCTCAGCGCTGTTCTCTTCTTCTTGCTTCCGCAGCAAACCACGAAGGGCGGAGGAGACAACTGGATCAGAAGCGCCGCCCGAGCCATGGCCGTAGTTTTCAAGAACCCCCAGTCGATTCTGTGCGGATTGATTGCGGGCCTTCTCTTCATCCCGACTACCATTTTCGACATGATTTGGGGCGTCCGGTACATGCAGGAAGCGCGAGGCGCAGAGTTTGGCTCGGCGGTGATTCACTCGGCCACGGTGCCTCTGGGATGGATCATCGGATGCCCGCTGCTGGGTTTCGTTTCCGATAGGCTCGGACGGCGGAAGCCCGTAATTGTGGCTGGCGGGTTACTGCTTCTGGCATGTCTCGCCTGGATCTTGTATGGCCGTGCTGAGATCTTTCCTCCCTACACTATCGGCATCCTGGCGGGACTCGGATCAGGGGCGGCTATGCTCCCCTACACCGTCATTAAAGAAGCTAATCCTCCCGAGTACAGCGGCACGGCGACGGGGGTGATCAATTTTCTGAACTTCACCTTCAGCGCCCTCCTGGGACCGGTCTTCGGCTGGTTGTTCCAGAGCATGTCCGGTGAATCGCTAACTCCTCTCGAACACTACCAGGCGACGTTCAAGTCGCTTCTTTACGGCGTCGCGTTCGCAATTGTTTTGGCGTTGGTCCTAAAAGAGACCGGGCCGGCAGTCCGCGCCGCTGCGCCACGCGTAACCCAGGAGACTCTATGACTCAGACAACTGGTACAGGCAAGGTTGAATGGCTCCTCAAGCGCTGCAAGAACCTCGAGCCAATCCCGTGCGCAGTAGCGCACCCGTGCGAGAAATCAGCCCTCGCGGGGGCGATGGAAGCAGGAGAATTGGGATTGATTTCGCCGATACTCGTAGGGCCTGTCGCGAAGATCGAGGAGACCGCCAGATCCTCGGGAATCGACCTCGGTAATACGCCAATCGTCGATGCCCTGCACAGTCATGACTCCGCAGCGAAAGCTGTGGAGCTGGTCCGGCAAGGAAAAGCCGAACTCCTGATGAAGGGCAGTCTGCACACTGATGAATTGCTTGGAGCCGTAGTGGCCCGCGAGACAGGGCTGCGGACAGGGCGGCGGATCAGCCATGTCTTCATCATGGATGTGCCGACCTACCACAAGGTCCTCATCATAACTGACGCCGCGATCAGCATCGCGCCTACGCTCGAAGACAAGGTCGATATCTGCCAGAATGCTATCGACCTCATGATTTCTCTTGGTCTGGAGCATCCAAAGGTCGCCATACTCGCGGCTGTGGAGACGGTTAACTCGAAGATGCAAGCCACACTCGACGCGGCGGCGCTTTGCAAAATGGCCGACCGAGGACAGATCACGGGTGGAATCCTCGATGGTCCTTTGGCGTTCGACAATGCCATCAGCAAGCAGGCGGCGGAAACCAAAGGAATTCGGTCTGATGTCGCCGGAGATCCGGACATTCTCCTTGCGCCTGACCTCGAGGCCGGTAACATGCTCGCCAAGCAGCTTAGTTTTCTGGCCAATGCCGACAGTGCCGGCCTGGTGCTAGGCGCTCGAGTGCCGATTATCCTCACGAGTCGAGCAGACAGTGTTCGATCACGGATTGCGAGCTGCGGTGTCGCGATGCTTGCGGCGCACTCGCGAAGACAAAAAGCATAGGAGGTCTGCAATGGATGACTACGTACTGGTCCTCAATGCTGGTTCCTCCAGTCTGAAGTTCTGCATCTTCCGACGGCCCGAATCGGCAAAGTGGCGGCTCGAAGGGCGTGGGCAGATTGAAGGAATAGGCTCCTCACCACACCTGAAAGCTAAGGATGCTGAAGGTAACACACTAGCCGATAAGAAGCTGGACACCGGCGTGAGCGATGGACGAAAAGCGTTGGATACTCTTGCCGAGTGGCTGCGATCCAATTACGGCGGCGCGCGGATTTTGGGTGTAGGACATCGCGTCGTTCATGGCGGACCGCAATTCGCGGATCCGGTTGTAGTCAGCCCGGATGTACTGACCGAGCTTCGTCGATTGACCCCTCTCGCGCCGCTCCATCAACCGTATAATCTGGCAGCCATTGACGCTGTCGCAGAACGCCTGCCAAATGTGCCCCAGGTTGCCTGCTTCGACACTAGTTTCCATCGTGGTCAGCCCGAGGTGGCAGAACTCGTGCCGCTGCCTCGGGACATTTGCAAGAATGGCGTGCAGCGTTACGGCTTTCATGGACTATCGTACGAGTACATAGTCTCTGTTTTGCCGACGGTAGCTCCCGCCATTGCAAAGGGACGCGTTATTGTCGCCCACCTGGGAAGCGGCGCAAGTTTGTGCGCCGTGAAAGACGGCAAAAGCATCGACAGCAGTTTGGGCTTCACAGCCCTGGACGGCCTCTGCATGGGAACGAGACCGGGGGCGGTCGATCCCGGAGTCATTCTGTACCTCTTTCAGAGCCTCGGGCTTGCTGCTCAAGAAGTGGAAACGATTCTCTACAAGAAGTCAGGCTTGATAGGCATTTCGGGAATCAGCAATGACATGCGGGACTTGCTAAAGAACGGGGAACCCAGCGCCCGCCTCGCCGTGGATTACTTTGTATATCAAGCCACCAAGCAAATCGGAGCTCTCGCTGCAGTTTTAGGGGGAATTGACGGCTTAGTGTTCACAGCGGGAATTGGGGAAAACTCGGCAGAAATCCGTCGGAGGATATGCCGAAGTTCGGCCTGGCTCGGGATTGAATTGGACGAAGCCGCGAATGAACGGCCCGGCCCACTCATCTCTCTGCCGGCCAGCAAGGTCTCGGCTTGGGTGATTCCTACTAACGAAGAACTGATGATCGCGCGTCATACTGGGCGGTTACTCGGATTCTCTGATCTGAACTGAATTTGGGCACAAAGAGGTGGCTATGGCGACAACATCAGGAAACGTGGTACAGGCTGCAGTCGACGCGGACTTTCGGCCTGGACTCTGGCAAAACGAGATTAATGTCCGCGACTTCATCCAGCAAAACTACCAACCCTATGAGGGCGACGGATCCTTTCTTGCACCCGCAACCGAGCGCACGAAGAGGATTTGGGAAACGCTGAACGAATTATTTGTGGAAGAACGGAAGAAGGGCGTGCTCGACATCTCCCAGATTCCGAGCTCGATAATTGCTCATGAACCCGGCTACATCGATCGCGAGAACGAGGTGATCGTCGGTCTCCAAACGGAGGCGCCGCTAAAACGAGCCATCATGCCGAATGGCGGTTACCGGATGGTGGCCGCTGCTCTCAAGGCTTATGGTCACAAGGCTGATCCCGTTGTGGCTGAGGCTTTCACGAAATACCGCAAGACTCACAATGACGCTGTTTTCGACGCCTACACAGGGGACGTCCGACGCTGCCGAAGCTCGCACATTCTCACCGGACTGCCCGACGCTTATGGCCGTGGCCGCATCATCGGCGACTACCGGCGCGTGGCCCTTTATGGCGTTTCGCGCCTGATCGAACGGAAACAGCAGGAAAAACACGATCTCGACCGGGAGATGTCAACGGACGAAATTATTCGCGACCGCGAAGAATTGAGCGAGCAGATCCGGGCGCTCAAGGAACTGAAAGAAATGGCCGCCCGGTATGGTTTCGATATCTCCGTTCCAGCCCGGACTGCGAAGGAGGCTGTGCAGTGGCTCTATTTCGGTTACCTCGGGGCTGTGAAGGAGCAGAATGGAGCGGCAATGTCCCTAGGCCGCACTTCGACTTTTCTCGACATCTATTTCGAAAGCGACCTGGCAGCAGGGATCCTGAACGAAGAACAGGCGCAAGAGATCGTCGATGACTTTGTTATTAAGCTCCGTATCGTGCGGTTTCTGCGGACGCCAGAGTACGACGAGCTATTTGCCGGTGATCCGACCTGGGTGACAGAGTCGATTGGCGGCATGGGGGACGATGGGCGGTCGCTCGTGTCCAAGACGAGCTTTCGATTCCTGCAGACCCTATACAACCTCGGCCCGGCGCCGGAACCGAACCTCACGATATGGTATTCACCCCGACTGCCTGAGAACTTCCGCAAGTTTTCAGCGAAGGTCGCTATTGACACCAGCTCAATTCAATTCGAGAGCGATGAAATCATGCGTAGCAGTTGGGGAGACGACGGCGCCATCGCTTGTTGTGTATCTCCGATGCTTGTTGGCAAACAAATGCAGTTCTTCGGCGCCCGAGCTAACCTCGCCAAGTGCCTTCTGTACGCCATCAACGGCGGCCGGGACGAAATTAGCGGTGAGCAGGTGGCTCCCGCTTTCGCCTCGGTTGAAGGCGAGTATCTCCGGTTCGATGACGTGATCTCCAAGTTTGACAAGATGATGGATTGGCTGGCGGGAGTATACGTCAACGCCATGAACATCATCCATTACATGCATGATAAGTACGCTTATGAGCGGCTCGAAATGGCGCTTCATGATTACGCGCCCTTACGAACGATGGCATTCGGCATCGCAGGTCTGTCTGTAATTGCCGATAGTCTCTCCGCTATCAAGCATGCCCGGGTTCGTGCAAAGCGGGACGCAAGCGGCCTGATAACCAGCTATGAGACCGAAGGTGAGTTTCCTCAGTTTGGAAACCACGATAATCGAGTGGATCATCTTGCCGCGTGGGTGGTCAGCACATTCATGAGCAAGCTCCGAAAATATCCCACTTATCGCGGCGCCGTGCACACGCAGTCGGTTCTCACGATCACTTCAAACGTGGTCTACGGTAAGAACACCGGCGACACACCGGACGGCCGCAAACGTGGCGAGCCTTTCGCTCCGGGAGCTAACCCAATGCACGGCCGCGACAAGCACGGGCTTCACGCCTCCGCGGCTTCCGTTGCAAAAATACCGTATCGCGATGCGCAGGATGGCATCTCGCTCACCGCCTCCATGGTGCCGCAAGGGCTCGGCCGAACTGAGGAAGACCGGATTCAGAATCTGACCAGCATGCTCGACGCTTTCTTCGGCGTCACCGGCTACCACATCAATGTCAACGTTTTGAACCGGGAAACGCTGATCGATGCGATGGATCATCCGGAAAAATACCCGCACTTAACTATTCGGGTGTCCGGTTACGCCGTTAACTTCGTGCGGTTGACCCGGGAGCAACAGATGGACGTCATCAATCGCACTTTCCATGGCGCCTGACATGAATGCGCAGGATAAGCCCCAGCAAGTTCCGCTAACCGCGAAGAGCCCGTTCGAACTCCGCGTGAATCTCGGCAGCCACGTTCCCGAGACGGACGTCCGGACAGCGATTGCTTCTGGCGATGTTGGCTTCATGCACTCCTTCACGACTGGATCTACCGTCGACGGACCTGGTGTCCGTGTGGTGGCGTGGCTCACGGGCTGCCAGTTCCGTTGTCTCTATTGCCATAATCCAGACACGTGGACCCTCACCAACGGTATACCGGTGACGATCCAGCAGGCAGTCGATGAATTGCGCAAATACCAACACGGGCTTAAGGTCATGCGCGGGGGACTCACTATCAGTGGGGGCGAGCCACTCATGCAGCACAAGTTCGTGCTCAAACTGTTCTCCGCTGCAAAGGCCATGGGTATTCACACGGCATTGGATAGCAACGGTCATCTCGGCGAAAGACTAACGGACGGCGACCTCGAGACCATCGATCTGGTGCTGCTGGACATCAAGAGTTGGGATGAGGAGCGCCATCGGCTTCTCACTGGTTGTGAAATTGGTCAGGTGTTAGCCTTTGCGCGCCGGCTGGCTGCCCACAAACGACCAATTTGGCTTCGTTTCGTACTTGTGCCGGGGTTGACTGACTGTCAGGATGACGTCGATCGTCTTGCGGCCTTCGCTGGATCCCTTGGAACGGTCCAAAGAGTTGATGTGCTGCCCTTCCATCAGATGGGAGAGCACAAGTGGAAGCAGCTCGGTATCGATTACAAACTTCATGGCGTGGAACCGCCCTCAAAAGAAGTAGTCGAGCGGGTGTGCTCGCAATTTCGAGCAGCCGGACTTTCGTCCTACTAAAAGGGCCGCCACAACCAGCTTTCTTATTCGGGTTTCTCCACGGCCGGCGTCCAAGATTTGTCCGGGTTGAAGCGTTCCATCCTCTTGAACTCGTCGAGAGTGTTCGGTCCAAGGTCCTTTTCGTAAACCACGCCATCGTGACTGACAATAAAAGTCCGTACTCCAGTAACGCCATACACTGCAGGCGCCGCGACTAGGGCAAAGCCTCCGATCATCACATCCTTCATCACAAAATCTATTTCACCGAGCGGAGCTGAACGCCCCTGACCTTTCAAGATTTTGAAGAAATATCCGTGATAGGGGTCTGAGCGGCTGGTGTAGCCCTGTTCGATTGCCCGCGCGATGTTCTGTCCCACCGGACCGGCCCAAGAGCCATCGGCATTTTGCCAAGCCAAGCCATCCTGCTTGCCCGGAGTGCTGACGATACGCTGGGCATACTGGTTGACGTCGTTAATAGAGCGCTGTTGATGGGCATATTCGAACTGCGCTTCCACATAGCCGCGGCAGATTTCTATAGCATCCAATTCGTTGGACCCGATGCGGCGATACAACAGTTCCTGCCTACCTGCCTTGCCGTCAAAAAACCACTTCTCACCTCTCTTGACTAGCGGTACTGGGAACGGCCACTCCTCGTTGCCTACTAATAGAAATGCTCGCGTGCCTGTCTTCGGATCCACGGAAACAGATTTCTTCTGGCGGGCCTGAGCGGCGAAATCGGCGGCGTGCTTCCGGTCCAGCGAGAATTCGCCGCTGAATACAATGTCGTTGCCATCAGGACCGAAGATGCTCGTCAGCGCGGCGACGTCGAAGTTCTCGGCCGCGTCGACAAGAGCGTCTGCTGCGATCTGCGGAGTGCCGAACGTCTTCGCCCCCGCAGAAGTGGAGGCAATAGTGACCGGGGCTGGTTTCGTTACCGGTTGTTGCGCTGCGAACGAGGGCAGGCGTACACAGACATCCCCATGCTAGTGCCATGCGCAGTAGATAAGTTGCATTCGCCGGTGTAGGTTTCATATCAGGGCTCCTTGATTCTTTTATGTGATCAATCGGCTTATCTGCGTCGACCGCCTCCGCCACGGCCACCGCCACCGCCACGACTGAAACCTCCGCCGCCGGACATACTGTGGGAGCCTCGGTTGCTGCTGCTGCGGGCGCTCGATCCGCTGTATCCTCTCGAGCCCCCTCCGAATGCGTCCCGGTTTCCACCACCGCTACGAGACAGATCCCGGCTGCCGATGCTATCCGCTCCTAGGCCGGAGCCAGTGGAGCGATTGCTGCCTCCCAAGCCGCGGTCCCCGGCCCCAGCGCCACGACGGGAACGGTCAGCCGCGCCACCTCGATCCAGGTTGCCGGCCGTATTCCCACCCTGCCGGTCAGTTCTCTGCTGCGCGTTGGACTGGCGTTGAGCAAGCGAATCACCGCGCGCACTGCCCCCGAACCTATCGGCGGTGGACCGGTCGCGATATGGGGTACCGCCACGGTGCTCGGGATTGTGTTGCCATTTGTTCCCTGCGCCACCACGATTCCCGATGTTATTGGTACGGTTACTCCGGTCAATATTAGTATTGCGATTGATGTTGCGGTTGAAATTGTTGTTGACGTTGATATCGATGTCGTTGTGGCCCCAGCCGCAACCCCATCCCCAACCGCCGCCGCCCCAGAAGGCCCCCATCGCCACTCCAACGCCGAAGGAGATCGCCATGCCCGCGGCGTAGTAACCCGGAGGTGGATAGTAGATCGGGGGATAAGGATAATACGGAGCGCCCCACACAACCACCGGATTGTAGGAAGGTACATACACAACCTGAGGATTAGCCTGTTCTATTACGATTACGCTCTTGTTTTCGACGACTTTGGTTTCGACCTTTTGCTGCTCGCTGGACTTCAAGCTGCCTTTCTCATGTGCCTTTGCCCGCATGCGCTGAACGGCATCCATGACATCGCTTTGCTGCGCCAGAAAGGCGTTGCCCAAGTCCGCGGTCCACTTGATGTCATCGCCCATGCGCTTGACCACTTCGGGCAGACCAGCCAGAGCCTGAACTGAGGGATCCCAGGATTGTTTCGCCACCGCGTCGGCGAGTTCTTTGTCCTTAAGATTCTTGTTTGTTTCCAGCCACCGCTGGAGCATAACTATCTCGAGAGGATATGTGGATGCGGCCAATACCTGGGCAAGCAATGGATCAGGATACAGAGCGATTGGCGCCACGAGAGAATCTAGTTGCTCGGGTGGAATTTTGGCTGCCTGGCTCGTTGGTTTCGGCGCTGACGTTTCTTGAGGCGTAAATGCTAGAGTGTTACCGGTTAAGAGAGTTATCGTACACAGAATCGCTATAAGAGATCTGAAGCTTGTATCCCAGCGTTCAGGCTTCATGATGCCCTCCTTATCGAGTTCCCCCGTTCGTGACCGTCGAGGCCCATAGGACGACTGAAGCGGTCGTCTACGATCGGCTGCCGCGCACCATATTGGAGTGCTTCGAACTTTTCAATTTGGGAAGCAGCCGTTCTACGCACTTCCTGCCCAACGTAGAGATGCCAATTGAACATTGATCGGCTTATTTTTTTGGTGGAATCGGGACGACTCCAATTTGTATCTCAGGAGTGCTCCCCGACGATCGCGTTAACGTGATAATTCGGGGATGACGAAGAACATTAACGCCATCAAGATATACACGGTGATGAGTTGGACGCCCTTATACCAGTTAGACTGGCCATCACCGCAGACGATCGCGCCGAGGAGCACGCCCAGGAACAGTGAGCCCACCTCCGCCCGACGAAACGAAAGGTCCAGCGGCTGGGGTGCGATGAAATAGCTTGCCAGTACGAGCACAGGCGCAACAAACAGAGCGATCTGAATAGAACTGCCCAACGCAATTCCGATGCTCAAATCGACTTTGTTCTTCCGCGCCATGGCGATTGCCGAGCCGCTCTCGGCGGCGCCACCGACGATGGCTAGGAACACGATTCCGATGAAAGTCTGCGACATGCCAAGCGCCTTGCCGGTACCCTCGGCGGCGCCTACGAGAATCTCGCTCATCCATGCCGCCAGGAGTGAGGCGCCAACCAAACTTCCGACTGCACGCGGCACACTCCATTGTTTGCCTTCGTGGTGCGCCTGAATGCCAGCCTCGACGCTGGCGAAAACACCCGGGTGTGTTTTAAGCGAGAACAATAAATACATTCCATAGGCGAGCAACAACAAAACTGCGATACCGACATTCAGCAGTTGCTCCTCCCGAACTGTGCTTTCGGGCGCAAAGTAGCGGCTGAACGCGCTAGGCACGCCCAAGCTCATCGCCGCCAGCAGCATCATGGTGCTATAGGTGCGCGCAGCCATAGGGTTGAAGTGCTGATCATGGTAACGGATCCCGCCCAACAAAAAGGAGACGCCGAGCGCTAGAAGCAGATTGGCGAGAATCGCGCCGATGAGCGATGCCCGCACCATGTCCAGGTAACCAGCTTTCAATGCCACAAAGGCGATGATCAGTTCCGGCGCGTTACCAAAGGTTGCGTTAAGTAATCCACCGGCAGCGTCACCGGTCCGCGTGGCGAGCTGCTCAGTCGCTTGCACAATCATGCTGGCTATCGGGACGATGGCCACCGACGCAGAAAAGAAGATCACTGCAGGCCGCATGTCGCCGACGTGTTCGAGAACGACTGTGATCGGAATGAAAACAAGCAGCCAGTACAATGATGGCTTCATAACTCGGAGCTACTCCCAGCTTTCCGGATATTCAGTTTCGATTAGAGTGCCATTGATCTGGACTTACCGCACTGCCGCCTTGGGCGCGGGTGGGCCCTCAGGTTCACCGGCGCCTTCTCCGCCCACTTGTTCCCTAATCATTCGAGATTGCACTCTGCCGCGTTCGTTCTCCAACATTCTTTTCGCGTCAAGACGTCCGAAGACATCCATGGCAAGAGCGATCGTGCCGGTCCAGCCTGTCTGGTGGCTGGCGCCTAATCCCGCTCCATTGTCACCGTGGAAGTATTCATAGAACAGGATCAGATCCTTCCAATGCGGATCTTCCTGGAATTTTTTCGTTCCTCCGTAGACCGGCCGCTGGCCCTTCTCGTCGCGTAAGAACGTGGCCGCCAACCGGCGCTGGATCTCCTTTGCAACTTCGAACAATGTCATGTATTGGCCAGAACCAGTCGGACACTGAACCTTGAATTCATCGCCAAAAAAGGCGTACAGGTTCAGGAGCGATCGAATGATCAGGACGTTGACAGGCATCCATACCGGCCCTCTCCAGTTGGAGTTCCCTCCGAACATACCCGAGTTCGATTCGGCCGGCAGGTACTGCACTACGTATTCGTGGTTGCCCACCCATAAGGAGAACGGATGGTCTAGATGATAACGAGACAGAGAGCGGATCCCGTAGGCCCCCAGAAACTCATTCTCGTCGAGCATGTAGCCGAGCACCCGCTCCAGCTTGGCCTTGTTCATGACAGACAAGAGGCGCCGATCCTTGTACCCAATGAAGCCCTCATCGGTCGGAGCAACGTGGGAAACTAACTCCGGATGGCGTTTTTTGAACAACGCGATTAGCTCCGTAAGTCTCGGATACGCCGTCGCGGTGTGAGCTTCGAACACGGTAGAGGCGCAGAGCGGCAGAAGTCCTACCATTGACCTCACCTTCAAACGCTTAGCGCTGCCGTCCGGCAGCCGCAGCACATCGTAGAAGAAACCGTCCTCCTCGTCCCACAGCTCGTCGTGACAATCGCCAACGCGATCCATCGCATAAGAGATCCACATGAAATGCTGGACGAACTTAAATGCGATCTCCTCGTACATGCTGTCGTATTCGCAAAGAATGAGCGCCATCTCCAGCATGCATTGGCAGTAGAATGCCATCCAGGCTGTACCATCGGACTGCTCCAGTGACCCCCCTGTTGGAAGTTCTGCGCTGCGATCGAATACGCCGATATTGTCCAGCCCCAGAAAGCCGCCGGCAAACACATTCCGACCTGATGGATCCTTCCGGTTGACCCACCAGTTGAAGTTCAGCATTAAGGCCTGAAACGATCGTTCGAGGAAACGCATGTCGGCGCGCCCGAGCACGCGCTCCATCCGAAAGAGATGCAGTGTGGCCCAGGCGTGCACCGGAGGATTGACGTCACTGAAGTTCCATTCATAGGCCGGTATCTGGCCGTTGGGGTGCGCATATAGGCTGCGCAGCATCAGAAGAAGCTGATCTTTTGCGAAGTCGAAATCGACAAGCGACAGCGCGAGGGTATGGAATGCCAGGTCCCAGGCGGCATACCAGGGGTACTCCCACTTATCCGGCATTGAGATAACGTCAGCGTTCAACATGTGAAACCATTCGGCGTTCCGCGTGCTGCACGGGTTTGTCTCAAGTAGCGGATGACCCTTGTGTTCGGTCAGCCAACGCTCGAGGTCGAAGTAGTAAAACTGTTTGGTCCACAGCATTCCCCCAAGCGCCTGCCGGTGCACGCGCCGCTGGTCCTCGTTGAGTGACTGTGGAGTAATCCTGTTGTAGAATTCGTCTGCTTCAGCGATCCGCTTTTCGAAGCCAGCTACAAAGCGATCGAAGGGCTTGTCAGACGTGGCGGCTGACAGCCGCAGGCGTACCTCCTTGCTCCCGCCGCCAGCCACTTCAAGGCGGTAGTGGGCGGCTGCCTTGGTGCCGGTGCGGGCGGGGTTCACGGCTCCATTCTGGCCCGCGATAACGTGAGAGTGGAACGCGTCCTTGACCCAGGGCGAAGCATTCGGCTGGCCCCATAACCGCTCCCTGTTGTTCTCATTTTCCGTGAACAGCAACTCCGGGCTTCCGTCGCAATAGAGCGCGTAGTCCCCCAACTCGGGATGTGAGGCCCCAATTGCGCCGGGCGCGATCTCGCGCAGCAAGGGTTTTCGATCGTCGTAGCCCCACGACCACGTATTTCGGAACCACAGTGTCGGCAACAATCGAAGCTTGGCGGACTCCGGCCCGCGATTGTGAACCGTTATCCGGATGAGCACATCTTCCGGACCCTCCTTTGCGTACTCGACGAACACATCGAAATACCGATCCTCGTCGAACACAGCCGTATCGATCAGTTCATACTCAAGCTCTTCCCTCGAACGCCGGCGGTTCGTCTCTACCAGCTCGCTATATGGGAACTCCCGCTGTGGGTACTTGTAGAGATACTTCATGTAGGAGTGCGTTGGCGTACTGTCGATGTAGAAGTAATACTCCTTGACGTCCTCGCCATGGTTACCTTCGCCGTTCGTCAGTCCGAAGAGACGTTCCTTCAGAATGGGATCCCGCTCATTCCATAGTGTTAGGGCGAAACACAGGCGCTGCTTGTCATCAGAGATCCCTCCGAGTCCGTCTTCTCCCCAGCGATACGCGCGGGAGCGAGATTGGTCATGCGTGAAGTAGTCCCATGCATTTCCATCCTGGCTGTAGTCCTCTCGGACTGTGCCCCACTGCCTCTCACTGAGGTAGGGTCCCCACTTTTTCCACGGTATCCCGGCATCGCGCGCATCGTTCAACCGTTTTTGCTCTGTTACATCGGCTACATCTTTCGTGCCCATCGAACCTCCCGCCTTAGCTCCGCCGATGCGAAGATGTAGAATTCATTTGGCAAGACGGAATTTTTTTAGGCCAGATGGACGACGACGACGGTTCGTTCGAACCAGACGACCGTGGTTCATCGCTTGACCGACTTCTCGTAGGAAACCGCTCAGCTCGTGCAATTCCGGACTTTCAGGCTTCTCTCACCATCAAAATAGATCGCGGGGCGTTGCTCATACATCCATGGGGCTACAGTGGATTATGGGACGAACCGTCATATTGTCGATGTGGTTATTGTTAGCGGGCCTTCTTCTCAGCCAGGCGCCGCGCACACAACCAGGTCAGCTCGCGGAAGCTACCCCGAAATCCCCCCAAGCTCCCAAAGACCTCGGTTGGCCGCGTGTGTACACTGACGGCAAAGCGACCCTTGCGATCCACCAACCACAAGTAGACGACTGGAAGGATTTCAATGTTCTCGAGGCGCATTCAGCGATCGAGATTCAGCCGGAAAAGGGCGCCAAAAAGTCGCTTGCGGCCGTGCATTGGAAGTCAGAGACGGATACGAACATCGAGCACCGAACGGTAGTAGTCAAACGCCCTGAGATTCTGAGCTTCCGAATTCCGGGTGAAACCGAGGAGAAGACAAACGAACTGCGTGCATTGGCGGAAAAGCTGATGCCCGCCAAAACCGATGCGGTCGCGCTCGACCGAGTGCTCGCGTATCTCGATCCTTCCCGAGTCCAGGCGCGGGAGGTGACGGTCTCGACGAGCCGCCGCCGATCATGGTCAGCACAAAGCCAGCGGTTCTCCTGATGACCGATGGGCCACCTATCGTCGGACCCATCCAAGGCACAAAACTGAGCTATGTCGTCAATACGAATTGGGATCTGATCAAAGACGACGACGATTACTACCTTTTGAACTCGGCGCAATGGCTAAAGTCCAGCAGCCTCGAAGGCCCCTGGAAGCTGACTGGGAAGCTACCGAAGGATTTCAACAAAATTCCCGCGGATGAGAATTGGGCGGATGTCAGAAAAGCGCTAAACCCAGCTAAACCGGAGAAGGACGTTGCGGCTCCCTGGGTCTACCTTTCCCAGAAACCGGCGGAACTGATTTTGATTCAGGGAGAGCCCAAGTTCAGACCAATTCCGAAGACGAACTTGTCAGAAGTCACTAACACCAAGAGCCTGCTTTTTTTTCACAACTCTGAGAAGAGTTATTATTTCCTGACGTCCGGCCGGTGGTTCCGAAACGCGAACCTTCGTGGCCTCTGGGAATATGCCACTGACAAACTACCCTCGGATTTTGCGAACATTCCGGCTGGGGACCCGAAAGCCGCGGTGCGCGCATCTGTGCCCGGGACGATCGAGGCGCAAGACGCGGTTCTGCTCGCAAGTGTGCCGCAGTCGGCTGTCGTTAATCGCAAAGCCGCCGCCGCCCAAGCGAGCGTCAAATATGTCGGGGAACCCGAGTTCAAGCCGATTCAGACAACAAGCCTGCAGTACGCAACCAACACTCCTGCCGATGTTATAAAGCACCAGGACAAGTATTACCTTCTTCAAGAAGGAGTTTGGTTCGTGTCGGCGTCGGCAACCGGACCTTGGGAGGTTGCGGATAGCGTACCGCCGGAGATCTATAAGATTCCTTCCGAATCGCCTAAGCACAACACAAGTTATGTTTACGTGACGGATTCGAACAGCGATTCCGTCACGTATGCCCAAACCGCGGGATACTCGGGCGTAACCATCTCCTACGGTGTAGCAATGTGGGGCACAGGATGGTATTACCCGCCTTACTACTACTACGGACCGATGTATCCGTATCCAGTTTATTGGGGATATCCCTATCACACGTACGGCGCTGCAGCGTGGTACAACCCGGCTACTGGATTCTACGGTAGGGGAGCCGTAGCCTACGGCCCTTACGGCGGTTACGGAAGGGCTGCAGCGTACAATCCGGCGACCGGATCGTATGTCCGGCGCGCAGGCGCGTACGGACCCTATCAGGCAGGTATGGCAACTTCGTTTTACAACCCGCGAACTGGCTCGTGGGGTGCTGGCTACCGCTATAGCAATGCATACCAGGGCTGGGGGCAGGGCGCCGTACAGCGCGGAAATCAATGGGCCAGGGGTGGCTACTATTACGACGACCGTGGCGCGATTGGTGGAGTCCGAACCTCTGAAGGAGGCGGACTCGTAGCTGCCGGCAATGGGGACAACAGGGGATTCGTTGGCCGGACGTCGGAAGGTGACCTCTACGCCGGCAAAGACGGGAACGTCTACAAGAAGGACCAGTCAGGCAACTGGTCTCAACGCGGAGACAACGGCTGGTCGCCGGTCGACACGAGTAAGCTAAATCCACAACAGCAACAAAGGCTGAACGAAGCTCAGTCAAGACAGCCTCAGTCGCGCCAAGCCGGCACTCAGCCCTCAGCGACTCAAAGCGGTCGTGTACAGCCGGGAACCCTTCCCAATAGCGGCGCCGCTCAGGGCGGCCGTGTTCAGCCCGGCAGTCTCCCCGGCACGGCTGAGTCGCGAGGGGGTAGCACTTCACGACAACTCGGTCAGACCTCCTCGGGTCTGGGCCAGACTCGGTCCGGCATGGGCGCATCGAGCGAGATGCGTTCCTCGAGCGTCGACCGGGACGTGATGGGCGGCCTCAATCGAGATGCGAGCGCGCGGACAAGCGGGAGTAGGAACCACGATTCCTGGCAGAGTCGCTCCCGTTCTTCAGGAGGAGGAGGATATGGCGGAGGCATGAGAAGAGGTGGTGGCCGGAGGCGTTAACCAGTTCACGAGCGCGTCTGTGCTACCTAGATCGGCAAATATTTTAGTCCTGCTTCCTCGAGTTAGCATCTGCGTTCTGTAGTGATCTCTATGCGAAAACGACTGCTTCCGCTCTTTTCAGCTTTGACCCTGTTCACCGGGCTTGCGTCGGCCGATGAAACGGGAAACTGCAAGACGGCCGGTACAATCTTCACGATCGATCCGCTGGGGGGCACACTCATCATCAAAGATGCCACTGGATATCTCAAGAACGTCCCAGTAGCCGCCGGAACCTCGATTTCCAAACTGCCGGTCACCGCTGGCGGCAGTACAACACCGATCCGCTCTGGCGACTTAAACAGCGGAGATCTCGTGTGCGTTGATGGCAGTACGCCACCGAAACTGTCGGTAGTGTCCCGTCAAGATGTCCATCGCGCGCAAGCTGACTTTATTTCCGGATGGCAGCGAAACGGTCTTTATGGAAATATTTCGACTATCGACGTCGCCGGACGTAGCCTCACGGTGAAGCCACTTCCGCCTTCCACCGGCGACTCTCCTGTCCGCATTTCCCTTCCTTCCTCCGTGCAACTCAGAACGGCCCCTGAGAACGCGCGGCGTATATCGGAAGCCGTGTCGTTTCGACTGGAAGACTTGAAGCCTGGCGAGCCCGTCTACGTGCGCGGGGCCCGATCTGGCAACGGCTCAGAGATCGCAGCTTCTCTGATTTTGAAGGATGGGTACCGGGGCATTCTTGGCTCGCTCATCGAAGTTCAAGTGTTGGCGTCAGTGCTCCGAATTCACGAATACGGCACAGGCCGCACTCTCAACATGAAAATGACACCAAACCAGGTATACAGGACAACCGAAAACATCACCCATCCGATGCGAGTTGAGACTAAATCGGGTGTGTTGCTGGCGCCCGTTGGACTTGCCGACCTTCAGCCCGGAGACGCGATTCTAGTGATTGGAAAAACTGCCGGTGAAGGTTCCGAGGGTGAAGGCCTCGCGGCCGTAATGAAATTCGGCACTTTCGGCGTCCTCCCACAGGATCCGCAGAACAATGTGTCCTGGTTCATCGCCAAATAACGCCGCCGTCGTGACTGACACTATGAGTGTCGCGCTAACCTGACACAAGTTTCGATAGCTTGCTTCAACGCTGGAGGAACTCCATCCCTTCCGCGATCGATAATGGCGTCAAGCAGCAGCACCGCCAGCCAGGGCTTTGAGTACTTCTGAATTGCTCGTGCGATCACTCTCTTCGCGGGTACTTTTCGTTGCCACGATATATCGGCCGCACTGGCGCTTGGCCAAGCCGCATCGCGGAACACGTTCGCGTATCCAAAGTTCCATAAGCAGTGTTCGACGTCCGGCTCCTTTAGCAATGTGAACCGATCGTGATTGTTGATCGCTCCGGCGCATCCTCTGGCTGATTCCACGTAGCGCTGGCCTGCCACGTCACCATCTGCCAACAAATGCCATTCAATTCCCAGATGTCCGGCAACTTTGAGCACAGCGCTGAATCCGCACTGGGCGAACTCCACGCACGTCACGCCCTCGCTCGCAAGTTCATACCCGCACACACGCGCCAGTTCGTCGATCAACCAGTACTCCGTCTCGCCTTCCACAAGCAACCAGCATCTGGCGAAACTCGCGGCGGCCCGGCGGCTCCGCAAGTGGTAGGAGTACCGGCGAAGTTCGTCGGCGCTGAGCGCGCCTTCCGGTACACGCCATTCCTTAACTACACCGTCATGCCGCGTCAGGCGCCTGGTGGACGATAGTCGAGCGCGTGCCAGCAATGTACCGGAATGTGTCGCAATGATCTTCTGCCCGCCAATGCGATCGATCACACTCCAGATAGAGGCCAATGTCGTCGGATGTAGGTGCGCCTCCGGGTTCTCGATGAGGGCTACGGGACTCATTCCCTGCTCTAGCCGCGCGACGCCAGAATGCAGCAAGGCGCCCGTTAACAAAAGCATTCCCAGGCGGTGCGAAGCAGTTCCGTGGTCCCGCAATAGCTCGAGCGATGTAGCGCACTCGCGGACCTTACGCTTTCCGGTGATCTCTTCGAGAAGCTCGCCGAAGGGAGTGCTTTCGGAGGACCGCAGCTGGGCACGCGCAAGCAGCAATTGACTCGCTGCGGTCGCGCCCCGTTCTATCGCGTCGGTGATGTCGAGCGCCGTGCCTTCCAGCAATTGCCGGTAATGCCTCGCTGACCTCGGCCGCTAGTTCGGTCTCGTCCGGCGATGGCGTCGAACCGTGATCTTCGTGTTTGCCGGACAACATGCCTTCGGCCATCCAGAACACTGGCATCCGCCGGCGGAGCCATTCCAGCATCGGGCGATCGTCGATCAGCTTCTCGCGTCCAGATCCGAACCTCCAATGCGTCACGCCTTCGCAGTCATGTGTCACCTCGAGGAAAAACCCGGGTTCGCGACGGAGAGCGCCGGGCAACGCGCTGCGCAGCATCTCGAACCCCTCGCGCCGCCATTCGCCTGCGGCGCTTTCGCAAAAATCCAATACGATCGAAATGGAAGGCGCCTCAGAAGGCGAGACCTGCGCCGATCGGTGCAGATGAAAAGGCTGGAAATGGAACTCACCGTCAGCAGCATTCCATCCCAGCGCAATGGCCACTGCCTCCATTACGCTGGAGCGTCCGCAGTCATTCTCACCGATCAGAACGGTCGTTGGATCAAAGCAGATGTTCGCTAATCTCAGCGCGCGGAAATTCTCGATGCGAACTGAGCGAAGCAGCATAAGAGCCGCTCAATCGCCGAAGCAGATGCCCAGCGTCCGCGATACCAGCATAGCCTCGCCATCCATCGGGACGAGCTTCAATTGCGCGACGGCTTCTTCCAACGAAACGAATTCGAGCTTCGGCGGGTTGAATGCCACCATCACGCCGTCCATGCCTCGCTGCAGAGCATACACGGCCCCAGCGCCGAAACCGAGTCCCAGGATACGGTCCTGAGCGTTGGGGGATCCTCCACGCAACAAATGCCCCAGCACCGCGCAACGCGATTCAATGCCTGTCAGTTCCTGCAGCTCTTGGGCGACACGTTCTCCGATGCCCCCAAGCCGCTCGGTTCTTCCGGGTTCGCGGCTCTTCACTGATACGTCTCCGCCAACCGGCTTCGCTCCTTCCGCGACAACCATGATGGCGTAGTTGCCGTGAGCCGCTCGTCACCTTTACGCAGATGATCTGCGACTTTGCGAATGTCATAGGGTACTTCGGGAATCAGGATGGCGTCCGCCCGCCCCGCGATGCCGCTATGCAGCGCAATCCAGCCTGCATACCGGCCCATCACCTCCACCACCAGAATGCGATTGTGAGCTTGCGCCGTCGTGTGCAGCCGGTCGATACATTCGGTCGCGAATGAGACAGCCGACGAGAATCCGAAGGTCGAATTGGTCGCCATAAGATCGTTGTCGATCGTTTTGGGTACGCCGACGACCCTCAGCCCTTTCTTCTGAAGCTGCAGAGCGATAGTCAGGCTGCCGTCTCCGCCTACCGCCACGTGCGCGTCGAGTTTTTGCTTTCGGAAGGCTTCAACCACTTCGGCTCGAACGATCGACTTCCCGAGTGCTTCCGTCCGCAGACCGCTCGACCGACCGAAACGGGTTCCCGCGATTCGTGGTGCCCAGAATAGTGCCACCGAGATGAGCGATGTTCTTCACCTTCTCGATGTCCAATTCGATCAATCCACCGTCAGGATACTGTTCCGGATAGAGCAGACCGTTATATCCTTCCCGGATTCCGAAGACTTGCCATCCGATTTTTGCCGCGGCGTGGACGACGGCATAAATCACCGCATTGAGTCCCGGCGCATCTCCGCCGCCCGTGTTGATGCTGATTCGTTCGATTGGCTTACTCATTTGGCCCTCTCTCCAGCCGCTGCCCGGAGAGCGGATAAGCGATCGATGACCGTTTGCGGTTGGCTCGAGAGAATCATCTCGACCGCCTGAGCCGGCGAATCGGTAACGAATCCGAAGCCAGTGTCTTCGGCGGAGATGGCGCCTTCGCGAAGCATGTCTTCCATCAGCTCAATCAAGTTCTGCCAGAACGCACAGCCGATCAGTATCAGCGGGAATGGTCCGATCTTGCCGCACTGAATCAGTGTCGCCGCCTCGAACATTTCATCGAGGGTGCCGAAGCCCCCAGGCAGACAGACGAACGCACAGGAATATTTCACCAACATCACTTTGCGCGCAAAGAAGTAGTTGAAACTCACCACCTCGTCCACGTACGGATTTGGCTTCTGCTCATGCGGCAGGACAATGTTGCAGCCTATGCTGATACCTCCTGCCTCCTTCGCTCCTCGATTCGCGGCTTCCATGATTCCGGGACCGCCGCCGGTGATAACCGCAAAGCCTGCACGGGCCAGTTCGCGGCCCACTTCCATGCCAAGCCGGTAGTTTTCGCTGTTCTCGGGAAAGCGCGCGGATCCGAATACCGTCACCGCAGGGCCGAGACGATACAGCCGTTCGAACCCGGTAGCAAACTCCTGCATGATTCGATCCAGCCGCTGCTTTTCGCGGTCCGGCGTGCGGGAGGTAGCGAGAAATTCCCGTTCCCAATCAGCGCCCGCGATATCACCGGCAGGCGTCAATTCGTAATCCGGAAGACCCTCCGTCCTCCAGCGTGCTTGCCACGTCTCTTGCCACTGCTGCAGTTTGAGTCTACGAGTTTCCAAATGAGATTCAGCCATACGATTGCGAGATTCTGGACCTGGGCGACATTCGAAGAGTGATATGTAAGCCAGAAAGAGATGCAATGGAAGAGGCGCTGGGTTCAGAATCTATGTGTTTCAAGCAACACGTTTGGCGGCTTGATCTTACTCACGAATAAGGCCCGTACGATTTTGTGAATCAACCTTCACACCACTTTAGTCAATGACCATGCGAGAACTCGCTTGACAGAAAACCCAAACAAGCCCGTCCTGGCGTTCTTAACCAGTCACTGGTTGAGCATGGTCGGCGCCACCCTGGTCACCATTGCGGGATTTACTTGGCTCATCGTGCTTCCGCAACAGCTGCGGGGTCACACAAGCAATCCCTATGTCGGCATTATTCTGTTTGTCATCCTTCCGATTGTCTTCTTCGTAGGCTTGGCGCTAATTCCACTTGGCGCCTTCCTTGCTCGACGCCGGATTCGAACAACACTCGATAGTGCGCCCCTGGATAGGCAAACTTCCTTGCGCCGACTCGGGATATTTCTTACGGTGGCCACATTTCTGAACGTGGTCATCGGACTGCAACTCACATATCGTGCAGTCGAGCACATGGAAACGACTCAGTTTTGCGGCAATACCTGTCACGTAATGAAGCCCGAGTTCGTAGCTCATAAGCAGGCAGTTCATTCCAAGCTCGCCTGTGTGGAGTGTCACGTCGCCCCTGGAGTAGGGGGATGGGTGGAAAGTAAGATGAGCGGCACGCGACAGTTGATGGAAGTAATAACGGATTCCTACCCGCGTCCGATACCCTCCGCGACGGAGAGCAACCGGCTGGTGGATTCTGCGGATACCTGTGAGCACTGCCACTCGAAGGAGCAGTTTGCGTCGGCCAAGCTACGCGTGATTCCGGATTTCGCAGCCGATGAATCGAATACGCCTTCTCAGACAGTTCTGATGATGCTCGTCGGCGGCAGCAAGTTTCCCGGCATTCACGGTTCTCATTTCGGACCGGGAATCTCGATTAGATACTCGCCGCAGGATGCCAAGCGACAAACCATTCCCTGGGTTGAGTATCAAAACACGAACACTGGCGCAAAGAGGACTTACACAGTAGCAAGTTCGAACGCCGATCTCGCGAAGCTGCCGAAATATGAAATGCAATGCGTTGACTGCCACAACCGTCCGGCGCATACTTTTGAAATGCCGGAGCGCGCGCTAAACCGCGAGATGCAATTCGGCGGCATTTCTGTAACGTTGCCGTTTATTAAGAAAAAGGGCACGGAAGTGCTTAAAGCCGAGTATAAGAGTAGTGAGGAGGCGGCGCTCCGCATACCGGAGGCTATAAGGTCTTTCTATGCGACTTCGTATCCGGCCCTGTCGCAGAGTAGGGCTGCGGATATTGACCAGGCCGCCAAGACCGTGCTGGCGGTTTACAATCGCAACGTTTTTCCCGAACTCAAAGTGAGTTGGGGAACTTACCCGAACAATCTTGGACACACGGACTTTTCGGGGTGTTTCCGGTGCCATGACGGGGAACACAATTCACCTGACCAAAACACGATTAGTCAGGACTGCGGAGTCTGTCACGAGACGATCTCCGTCGCCGAAACGTCTCCAGAAGTCCTGAAGACACTCGGGTCTGGCGGACCGGATTGCAGCAATTCAAAAGAAGTAAAATCATTCCGCTCGATGAAGGAGAGCATATCGATGAAACGATCTTTGTGGAAATTTACGGTGGCAATCCTGGCGCCCGGGCTTGCCATCGCGGCTGGCGATGCGGCGGCAGGCAAGGCGGTTTACGACAAAGCGTGCAAGAGCTGTCATGGGGCCGATGGAACCCCCAATGCGGGAATGGCCAAGAGTATCAAAGTCGAGATGAAGCATCTCGGCTCGGCGGAAGTACAGGGATCCAGCGATGATGCTCTGAAGAAGGCCATTACAGCAGGTCAGGGTAAGATGAAGCCCGTTAAGAGCGTGTCGGGCAAGGCTGCCGACGACGTTGTCGCTTATCATGCGGACATTGAAGAAGTAGCTCGCAAAGACGGTCGGCTAACTGGGTCTCGGTACGACGAAAGGAGAGGTGTGTCTCATGTTGAAGTTTCGATCCGTTGCATCTCTGGTGGCGGTGACATTAGGCGCTGCTTCAAATGGTTCCTTCACCCCGAGAAACAAAGCTTTCTTTGCCGATGAGAAGCTCGTCTCCTTTGTGCGGCCCGGGCTGACGATCACGATCGAGTCGGCGCAGATTGCCAGCGACGGAACAATCAGCACGGTTTTCAAGATCTCCGACCCGAATGGCGTGCCGCTCGATCGCGAAGGAATTGTCACTCCGGGCGCTGTCTCGACGAGTTTCATCGCGGCCTACATACCGGCGAATCAGACCCAGTACGTTGCATACACGACGCGCTCGGCAAGCGGCGCTGTTGTCGCCTCAACGCAGCAGGCCTCCTCCGACTCCGGGGGTACCTATACCAAGCTGGCGGACGGTCAATACAGGTACACATTCGCCACCAAGGCTCCATCAGGTTTCGCGACGACCGTAACTCACACGATTGGCATATACGGCAACCGAAATCTCTCGGAGTTCGATCTGGGCACGGACTACGCAAGCACGACCTTCAACTTTGTTCCGAATGGCTCTACCGTGACAACAGTGCACGACGTGATCCGGACGTCGAGTTGCAACAAGTGCCACGACCAGTTGTCGTCGCATGGCGGATCGCGACGCGGCATCGAGATGTGCAATTTGTGTCACACACCTCAAACCTTAGATCCGGACACCGGCAATACCGTCGACATGAAAGTGATGATTCACAAGATCCACATGGGATCGCAGTTACCCAGCGTTGAGGCCGGCACGCCCTATCGGATCATCGGAAATCAAGGCAATGTATCGGACTACTCCACTGTCGTACATCCTTCAGACCCGCGGAGATGCGAATCCTGCCATGAGCAGAACTCCCAAGCAACCCAAGCAACGAGGTATCTAACCGCGCCAACACGGACTTCCTGTGGTTCCTGCCATGACGACGTCAACTTTGCAACGGGACAAAATCATGCCGCTGGACCGCAGGTCAGCGATAACCAATGCGCTACCTGTCACATTCCTCAAGGCGAGTTGGAATTCGATGCCTCGATCAAAGGCGCGCATCTCGTTCCTGAGGATTCAACCTCATTGCGCGGTTTGGTTCTGGAGATTACGAGGGTTGATAACGGAACCGCGGGCCGGCAACCGACGGTCACGTTTACCGTGAAGGACAAATCCGGAGCGGCCGTACCTCTCAATCAGTTAAACAACGTGTCCTTGTTGATGGCAGGCCCCACATCGGACTACGGGTATACCAGCTTCGGCTCGGATGTCACAACGCCCGGTTACGTTTCCGAGAGCGCGACTGGAGCGCAGTGCAATACCGCGGGGACATGCACCTATACCTTCCAACACGCAATACCCGCAGATGCTAAGGGAAGTTTCGCGATCGGCATCGAAAGCCGCCGCACTGAGACCCTGCTGGCCGGGACTACAGACGAAATGGAGGTGCGGTACGGAGCGGCGAACAAGGTGTTCTATTTCTCAGTCGATGGATCACCTGCACAGCCGCGGCGAACAGTGGTTCAAACCGCTTCCTGTAATCAGTGCCATACCCTTCTCTCCTTCCACGGCGATAACCGCAACCAGGTGGAAATGTGCGTTCTTTGCCACAATCCTTCTCTGACTGCGGATTCAGACGATGCGAGTCAACCGGCTCGGGGCGTCAACTTCAACCTATTGATTCACCGCGTTCATACCGGTTATAAGTATTACGCCGACGTCCGCTACCCGGCAATGAGCCCGCAGGGAGGCCCGGGCGACACACGCAACTGCGCGATGTGCCATGTAAACGAGTCGCAGACCACGCCCGCTGGAGTCCGCGATGTCCTCGATCCCCAGGGTTTCATCAATCCGGTCAAGCCGGTCACCTCCGCATGCATCGGTTGCCACGTCACGGCGCCGGCTTCTTCGCATGCGGCGGCGAATACGAACTCTATTGGAGAGAGCTGCGCGGTTTGTCATGGCCCGGATCGAACATTCGCGGTCGACAAGTCCCATGCTCAGTATTAGGACAACCATTGTTCTGCTTGCTTTGGGGATCGTTAAGGTCCCCACTAGTGCGCAACAGGGCGCGGAGTACGTCGGGTCAGAGACCTGCCAGGCGTGTCACGAGGATATCCACGCAGCGTTTCAGAAGGATCCTCACGCTGTCGTTGACACGGACAAGAAGCGAGGATGGGAGACGCGTGCGTGCGAGTCGTGCCACGGTCCCGCCAGCAAACACGTAGAGTCGGCTTCAGCCGACGATATACGTAATCCTGCGAAGCTCGGCGCCGCTAAGGCCGACGAGAGCTGTCTTGCCTGTCATCTGAATCAACCCACTCACATAGGACGCATTCAGAGCGGACACGCGCGAAGCCGGGTTAGCTGTCTGAGTTGCCACCGGATGCACAAACCCGAGTCCGAGAGTTTGGTGGTGAGGAAACCAGTTTCTATTAACAAGCAATGCTCTTCGTGCCACCTCAGCTCCTGGAGCCAGTTTCAGCGACCGCATGCTCACCGGCTTGTGCAAGGCGCGATGTCGTGCACGGACTGCCACAACCCGCATGGCAGCTTTCTGCTCCGGCAGGTACGGACATTCGCCGCAAACGAGCCTGGTTGTTTTAAATGCCACTCCGATAAAAGAGGTCCCTTCACATTCGAGCATGCGCCAATGCGGCTGGAGGGCTGCTCCAGTTGCCACGAAGTTCATGGCTCCGCTAACCCGCGAATGCTGACGCGCCAAGAAGTGCGGTACGTGTGTCTTGAGTGTCACTCCAACATGCCGGCGCAGACAACTGGCGCGCAGTCGGTGATCGGCGTTGTGCCTCCATCGTTCCATGATCTGCGATCAGCGCGTTTCCGGAACTGCACCATTTGTCACCAAAAAATCCACGGAAGTCATGTGGACCGGAACCTGACCCGATGAAGCCGCTCATCATTATTTCTGCTGTTGAGTCCGCTCGCGGCGCAGGACGCTCCGGCGCCGCAGAAGACTCCGGCAGAGTCGAAGACTCCGGCAGAGTCGAAGACTCCAGCAGAGCCCAAGACCCCAGCAGAGTCGAAGACTCCAGCAGAGCCGAAGACTCCAGCAGAGCCGAAGACCCCAGCAGAACCGAAGACGCCAGCAGAGCCCAAGACCCCAGCAGAGTCGAAGACCCCCGCAGAAGAGAAAACGCCGGCAGCTGCGGACGCTCCAACCGAATCACCTGTTCCGAGCACGGAGTCCTGGCTATCGGGCCATGTCGAAGTTGGTTATCGCTGGCGCACGGATGTCGGAGGCAACTTTAATTCATATCGCAGCATAGTAGACCTAGGTGAGGGACCGAAGCTACTGAGCACTGACTTCACACTCATTGATCCGAAGAAGCGTCTGTTCGACCGCATTAATGCGCGCGCCCACAATTGGGGGGACGATCCATACTCGACGCTGCACGTCAACGCCAGCAAACAGCGGGTTTACGACTTCAACGCCGATTACCGCAACATTGCATACTTCAACAATCTTCCTTCGTTCGCAAATCCTCTCTTAGGCCAAGGCGTCCTGGAAAGTCAGAGGGCATTCGACACAAGAAATCGCATAAGCACGTTCCAACTCGATTTGCTGCCGGGGAACTGGATCATCCCATACTTGGGATACGAACGCTCCTCCGGGTACGGCAGAGGAGTGAGTACGTTCGTAAGCAACGCGAACGAGTATGCCGTACCGGCGCTGATCAACTATTCGTTGAACAATTTTCGAGGCGGAGTTCGCCTGGAGTTGCGTCGCGCGCACGTGACGCTCGAGCAAGGCGGTACGACGTTCCGCGACGATCAGTCGCTATTCCAAGATCCCGGCATTCCTAACCCCGGAAATCGAACGACTCCCTATTTCGGACAAAGTCTGTTTCTGAATGGCCTATCCCAAGCCTACGGAGTTCGGGGGGACAGCATTTACAGCAAGGTTCTCGCTACTGCAGAGCCTGCGACGTGGATTCATCTGTACGGTCAGTTCCTGTATAGCCGCCCGGAGAACGAGACGACGTATCAACAATTCAATACAGGCAACTTCGCACCGTCGAATCAGGCGGTATTCGTCACCAGCCAGCAATTCCTCTTGTCATCCGCGGCCCGATCCCCGCATCAATCAGGGAGCGCAGGCGCGGAGTTGCGGATTCTTCCGCGCGTGAGAGTGATGGCAGGCTGGCAAACAGATAGCATACAGATCAGCGGACTGAGCACTCAAGCAAGTTCGACTATTAAGTTCTGCCCTCCGAAACACGTACAATCACATCGAGTTCGACGTGCTATTCGATGTCACTACCAAGCTGACTCTACGAGGCGGATACCGATATGTGTGGGGTGACTCGTCGAGCTTCGTATTGCCTGCATCCGGGCTAATAGGACCGGAATTCGTAGATCTCAAGCGCAACATTGGCAAAGCCGGATTCTCATACCGTCCATTGAGCCAGTTCAACATCAACGGTGACTATGAAGGGGCTGGCACGGACAAAGCATACTTCCGTACCAGTCTCTACAGCTATCAGCGAGGTAAGCTCCGCGGGTCGTATCAGATCTCGCCGACGATTGCGCTTGCAGCCGAGTTCTCCGCATTGAGCAACCAGAATCCAGCGCCCAACATCAACTACGATTATTTCGCCATGCAGACGTCGGCTTCTGTGCTGTGGTCCCCGAAAGCCGAAGGGCCATTGAGCGTGCAGGCCGGTTACACACGCTCCACGATACGCTCTGATATTCAGTATCTGGCGCCGCAGAACCTCCTGCCCGAGCGATCGTTCTACCGCGACAACGCACATTCGATTCATGCGCTCGTGGACTTTACCGCAGGCGCATTTCAGGGAAGAAAACCGAAATTCTCCGCGGGGGGCATGTTCTTTCTTTCTTCCGGCAGCCGTCCCAGCAACTATTTCCAGCCTACGAGCCGGGTGACGCTACCAATTCTCAAAGGCGTGGATTGGGTATCTGAATGGACTTACCATGGCTACGGAGAAACTTTCTATACGTACGAAGGTTTCCGCGCACACCTGATCACCACGGGAATTCGCATGAGCAGATAGGAGGTCCCCCGTGCGCACAATCATAATTCTCTTCCCATTGACGATCGCCTTAGGCGCGACGCTTCCATCCGGGGACTCGCAACGAGGCAAAGAGATCTTCGAGAAACAAGGCTGCGTTCGCTGCCACAGCGTACAGGGAAGAGGAACAAGCACAATCGCTTCAGACCTGGGTCGAATCGTGGATCGCAATTTCACTCCGGCGTTGCTTGCCAGTACGATGTGGAACCACGGACCGACGATGTGGTCAGCGATGCGGCAGCAAGGCGTCGATGTGCCGGAGCTATCAGAACAGGATGCCGCGGATCTCTTTGCATTCTTTTACTCGGCGCGATATTTCGACAGGCCGGGAGATGCCGGCCGAGGTAAACGCGCATTCGCGGAACGTCGCTGCGCCGATTGTCACGGGATCAGCGATGTCAAAATCGCAGCTGCGCCGCCGGTGTCGCGCTGGCAGTCTCTTCAGAACCCGACTGCGCTTGCGGAATCGATGTGGAACCACGCCGGACGGATGCGCGAGGAGATGACTCGCCAGAATATCCCCTGGCAAAGACTTAGTACGCAAGAGCTGACGGATATTCTCGTTTATTTGCGGAATCTCAAAGAGATGCGGGGCCGTCCGGCAAGATTCCAGACGGTAAAGAACGAATCCGGAGAAGCGCTGTTTCAATCCAAGGGCTGCGCGAACTGCCACAAGGGCGAATTGGATTTGAGGGATCGCCTGCGCGGAAGAACACTTACCGACATCGCCGTAGCGATGTGGAACCATTCTCCCAAAATGACTGGTGAGGCGAAGACATTCGAGCCTGGAGAAATGCCCCAGCTTCTCAGTTACATCTGGGCCGATCAATACTTCGAAGATCGCGGTAATCCGCAAGCCGGCCGGAAGGTCTTTTCCGGCAAGTCGTGCACAACCTGTCACTCGAGTTCCGGAGGGGCGCCCGATCTTTCGGCGAAAATGGGCCAGTTCTCGTCAGTTTCGATGGTCTCTTCTCTGTGGCGCCATGGTCCCTCGATGTTCGAGAAGACAAAGCAGATGGGCATTCAGTGGCCACGATTAACGGACAAGCAAATGTCAGACCTCATCGCGTACTTGAATTCTCCGCGATGATTGGCCTTGAGAGCCTAAAATTTTAAGTCGACCTGCCGTGCAAAGAGATCAAACTCTCAGTCCAATCGCGATGGAGACCGGAGTGACACATTTCGCAGCCCTCCCGAAAATACCAAACAAGGCACGAAACGTGGCCTGGCCAACCCACAAGACAAAGTTGGTTTGTACCATCGGGCCGGCTTCGCGATTCCCGGACGTGATGGAGCAGATGATCCTCGCCGGAATGAACGTGGCAAGGCTTAACTTCTCCCACGGAGATTTTTCGGGCCATCGGGAAGTCATCGAAAATCTCCGAGCGGCGGAGCATGCCACCGGGCGCCGAATCGCGATCATGGCGGATCTGCCTGGACCCAAGATGCGCATCGGCAATCTCAAGCAGGAGCCAGTCGATCTGAAGACTGGGCAGCGCTTTTGTGCTCACAAACCGGGACATCATTGGCGACGAGACTTGCGTTTCAACCACCTTTCCGCGCCTTGCTCAAGCTGTCAAGCCGGGCGATGCGCTCTTCATCAACGATGGTCTGATTCAACTGGAGGTGAGCAGCATCATCGGAAATGACGTCCATTGTCGTGTCATCGTTGGCGGCGAGTTGCGCTCCCGAAAAGGCCTTAACTTGCCGGACATCGATCTCGGCCTTAGCGCCTTTACCCAACACGACTACGATTGTTTGAAGTTTTCCCTTGAAAACGGCGTCGATGCGGTCAGTCAATCGTTCGTGGAAAAGCCGGAAGACATCGAAGCCGTGCGTGATGCAGCCGCGGCTCTTGGTTATCATCCTTTCGTCATCGCCAAAATTGAACGCTCGCGAGCGCTGAATTCTATTGAAAAGATCATAGATGCTGCGGACGGCGTTATGATCGCGCGAGGCGATCTGGGCGTGGAGATGCCAATTGAACAGATGGCAATCATCCAGAAGAAAGTGATGCGTCTCGCCAACATGCGGGCCAAGCCGGTGATCACCGCCACTCAGATGTTGGAGTCCATGACGACCAACCGCCGTCCAACCCGTGCCGAGGCGACCGACGTGGCCAACGCCATTCTGGACGGAACAGATTGCGTGATGCTCTCGGGAGAGTCAGCCGTCGGAAGCCTATCCGGTCGAGGCGGTGGCAACGCTCGCACGAATTGCGGCTGCCACCGAGCCGTTCCGAGAGAATTTTGGTCCTACGGAAATGTTTCGAGGAATCGATCTCAAGGACAAAGTTCCGGCGACAAAACTCATTGACTTGGCAGTTGAGAGGGTACTCGAATATGCGCCAAATGCCTTCGTGTTTGTTCCTGCGCGTGACGGAGTGACGGCGCGGAGTATCGCCCGCTTCCGTCTTCCCGTCTGGATCGTCGCTGTAGGTTTCGAAGAGGCGACTTGTCGGCATTTGCAGTTCTCTTCTGGTGTGTTCGCCACCTATGAGCGTGAAGTGCCGCAGGAATGGAGCGCCTACTGCAAACAATGGCTGCAGGCTCACGGACTGCAAGCGGATCTTGCAGTACTGGCGCACCGGCAAAGCGAATCAGACCCAGAAGCAGTTTACCGAATGGAGATCATTGAGCTCCAAACGAAAGGTTGAACAATAGAAAGACGAGGAATAATATGGCGACAAAAATTGGCATTAATGGTTTTGGCCGCATCGGGCGGCTGGTTTTTCGTGCCGCTATGAACCGTCCCGAGGTTCAAGTCGTTGGCATTAATGATCCGTTCATTGACGCGGAGTACATGGCATACATGCTGAAGTATGACTCTGTTCATGGGCGTTTCAAAGGTTCTGCCGAGGCGCGCGACGGCAAATTCATCGTGAATGGCCAGGCAATCGAAGTCTATTCTGCAATGAAGCCGCAGGAGATTCCCTGGGCGGCTTGCAACGCGGACTATATCGTCGAATCTACAGGCGTCTTCACCACGATTGAGGGAGCCACTGCCCATCTGACAGCTGGCGCCCGCAAGGTCGTGATTACTGCGCCCTCGAAAGATGCCCCGATGTTCGTCATGGGCGTCAACCAGGATAAGTACGGGAAGGACATGACCATTGTTTCGAATGCGTCTTGCACCACGAATTGCCTCGCTCCCTTGGCTAAAGTTGTGCACGACAGCTTTGGGATTGTGGAAGGCTTGATGACAACCGTGCATGCCACCACGGCGACGCAGAAAACGGTCGACAGTCCATCCAAGAAGGATTGGCGCGGAGGTCGTGGCGCTTCAACAAACATCATTCCGTCGAGCACAGGCGCGGCTAAGGCCGTCGGGAAGGTAATCCCTGAACTGAATGGCAAGTTAACCGGGATGGCGTTCCGTGTACCTACCGCGGATGTCTCGGTGGTCGATTTGACCTGCCGTCTCGCCAAGCCGGCTGGATATGACGAGATTAAGGCCGCCATGAAAGCTGCCTCTGAAGGCCCGATGAAAGGAATCATGGGCTATACCGAAGACGACGTGGTCTCCACCGACTTCATCGGTGAATCCTGCACTTGCGTCTTTGATGCCAAAGCCGGCATTGCTCTGAACGATAACTTCGTGAAGCTGGTTGCCTGGTACGACAACGAGTGGGGCTACTCCTGCAAGGTACTCGATCTGCTAACACACATGGCTCATGTCGACAGTTCTTCAAAGGTGTCGTCCGGGCCCGCTACTTCTCGCGGCGCCGAAGCTGTGAAGGCGTGAAGCGCTCGTTGGATGTGGTTTTGTCGGCAGCAGCGCGCTCACGCGCTCACTTTGGGCGGCATGGTTAGCGAGATAGTGCTCATCGAGCTCAATGACAACCTCGCCCGAGCGCAAGCGGAAGACATTCGTTTTGGCCCGGATGCGAATTATGGCTGGGGAACTCTCCGGTCTCGAGGATTGTTGGCGCCGCAGGAGGGGTCACCAGGCTTTGACGGAACGCGTAGCCGTGATTCAAAATGCCGCGGCGGGGACAAAATGAAATGAGTCGACCCGCTTTCGTTGTCTCCCTATTGATAATCACTTCTGTAGCTGCGGCCCAAACGACGCCGGACTCGCGGAGTGCGATTTGGGCGGAACTGCAGGAAAAAAAGTCACTCGTGATGAAGCCCCCGGAGCCTGACAAAGCCGAAGCTCTTGTCCGCCGGGTCGAGGCAATATTCCTGGAGTCCCCCTCCGGCTTTTATCCTTATTTCGCCAGCGTCTATCACGGAGGAGGACTAACCGGCGGCGCAGGATACCGAAAATTTTACGGAGACAATACGTCGTGGAACATCCAGGGGCTTTACTCGATCAAAAACTATAAGTTGATAGAGTTTGCTACGGAGTCAAGAGACCACTTGGCAAAACGGCTGTCGTTCGGAAGCAAATTGGGTTGGCGTGATGCAACACAGGTGGGGTATTACGGGCTGGGAATCCAGTCGAATCAGGGTGACCGCACTAATTTTCGTTTTCAGCAGACTTACGCTGATGGTCACGCTACCTTCCGGCCGGTCTGGTGGTTCCCTATTCAAGGGAGCGTAGGCGGAGAGCATTGGGAGAGCAAGGAAGGTAAAGGAGACTTTCCCTCCATCGAGACTATGCACACGCCTGCCACGGCGCCTGGGCTAGGCGCCAATCCTACTTATCTCCATACGCAGGCAGCGGTCGGCATTGACTGGCGCAGGCCTTCGCCGGGTTACACCCGGCGTGGAGGCCTATACCAGGCGACTTTTCACGACTATAGGAGCAACCAAGGTGGTATCTACAGCTTTCAGAGGCTCGATGGCGATGTTATTCAGCACATTCCACTGTATCGGGAAACCTGGGTGCTCGCCCTTCGAGGTAGCGCTGTAACGACGCTAAATGACAACGATCTCATTCCGTATTTCCTGCTGCCTGCATTGGGTGACGGAAGCTCTCTGCGGGCGTTTGACACAGATCGGTATCGCGACCGGCATAGCTTATTGCTCAGTGGCGAGTTTCGGTGGTTGCCCGGCAGCGCTGTAGACATGGCGTTGTTCTATGACGCAGGCAAAGTCGCCAGCCGGCGCGGTGATCTGAACTTCAAAGGATTGAAAAGCGACGTTGGTGTCGGCATTCGCTTTCATGGACTGGTATCAACTCCACTACGTATCGATTTTGCAGTCGGTAACGAGGGAATCAAACTGGTCTTTAGCGCTTCCTCCGCTTTCTAGGTGTCTGAGGGCATGTTGTAAGGGCACAAACATAACGATGAGCATTTTTTCTATTTCCCGTTTCACAGTAGTTGTCATCGCACTAACGTTCATTGTTGACATCAAAGGAGCGGAAACTTGGCCGAAATTCTTCGGCGATGACCCAATCGCCGTCGAACCCGAAACCCAGGACGCTTCAAACGTAGCCCCGTGGAAGATTGATTTGTTCTACGATCTTCTCCTCAACCAATTCTCCCGGCCGGGCTTGCCTGTTGGACCCCGCGCCCAGAACGTCAATACCATCGACGAAGTGCCGGATTCCAATTGGTTCACCAACCGAATCGTGGCTCGCCCGATGAGCATTGACGAGGCGGTGCGCGGTCCGGCTCAAGGCAAGGGGCCGGCTCCCGGCACGTGGACCGTGATTCGGGCTAAGTCCGAAGGCGCGGCCCCAGGCTTTACCATTCGCGACAGCGCCGGCGTAACGTGGTTCATTGCTTTTGATCCCAAAGAGCAATCCGGAAGGATCAACGGGTGCTGCGGTCGTCGCAAGCAAGATCTTCTGGACTCTAGGCTATTATCAGGCCGAATACTACATCGCGGAACTGCGGCCGGAACAACTCGTAGTCGATCCGAATGCGACGTTTACGCCTGTATCGGGGAGAGAACGTCCCATGAAGTTGCAGGACATTGAGCCAGTGCTTAGGAGGGGCTTTGTAAAAAAGGGCAGCTCCTATCGCGTCCTCGCAAGCCGCTTACTCCCTGGCAAAATTTTGGGTGGATTTAAATACTATGGGACTCGGTCTGACGACCCAAATGACGTAATTCCGCATGAACATCGGCGTGAGCTGCGAGCGCTCAAGGTCTTTGCCGCATGGACCAACCTGGTCGATCTCAAGGCCTTGAACACCATGGATACGCTCATCACGGAGAACGGAAAGTCACGAGTACGTCACTACTTGCTGGACGTTGGGTCGACGTTCGGCATGGGGGCCAATGGCCCTCATGAGTGGACTGAAGGATACGAACACCTCTTTGAAGGGGATAAGTTGCTCAAGCGTATGGCTACCCTCGGTTTCTATATTCAGCCGTGGCAAACCGCCAAATACAAGGAGCACGACTCTATCGGCATATTCGAAGGTGATAAGTTCGATCCGGAAGCTTGGAAATCGCGCGTCCCGGCATCAGCTGTGTTGCGACGCGCTGGATGACGATCTCTTTTGGGCGGCTCGCCGGGTCATGGCCTTCACAGACGAAATGATTCGCGCGATAGTCAAAACGGGTCAGTATAGCGATCCCGAAGCCGAAAAGCATCTGGCTGACGTGTTGATAAAGCGCCGCAACAAGATCGGAGAGCGCTACCTGATTCGGTTGAATCCGCTGGTTGATTTTTCGATTGCCGATGGCGTTTTGAAGTTCGAAAACGCAGCGGTTAAGTCGGGCGTTGCCAAAGCTCCTTCCTCTTATTCTGCCTCATGGTTTACCTTTGACAATCGCACGGGCGCCACTCAACCCGTAGGTGAGACAAAGGATGCAGGCGAAAAAATACAGGCCCCTGCGCAGTTGCCTTCCGCAGCGGGCGCCTTCATCGTGGTTCAGGTTCGCGCCCTCGAAGCAACGCACCCTTCATGGCACAAGCCTGTCAAAGCCTACTTTAGGCGACTGAACAATGGTTGGAAGCTCGTGGGACTGGAACGTACGATTGATCCGCCTCCCGTCGAGAATCATGTTCAAGCTCCCTCGGGAACACCCTAACTTCGTATATGGCGACAATATCCTCAAAAACCTCGCACCACACGCGTTCGTATTCGTTCGGTCTGTCGAGCGATGAAACCTGAAGATAGGAGCCGTCTTCCGCACTGTTTCCCGAGGACTTCGGAGTCCTGCCCGCAGGACTATTGGAAGAGTTGTAAAACGTTGCGATCTCTTTAGATTCGCCGCGAATCGCGTTCCTTAAAGTGTCAGAGAAAAACGCCTCACTCGGGTAGGCACTGGGATGTCTGGCCAGAATCCAAAAAACTTTGGACTTTATTTCTCCTATCGTCATCATTCACGCGTCGGGCACTGGGTGTTTTCAGTTAGTGCTTGGTGACTTACGCATTGCGTTCCGGTCTGCCGAGGCGCTCATTAGACTCATGAAATGACGAATCCCAACGAAACGTCGGCACTGCACCGCGTTATTGGAGGATTAGTTCGTCAGTTCAGTACGCCAGTGGCTAGCATTGAAGGCGCGGCATGGGTTCTAGACGATCCTGAGTTGCCAGAAGAGAAACGTCGGGAACTCGTTGGGATCGTCCGAAAGGAAGCTCACCGGTTAACTCGCGTACTATCGGACGCGGTAGA
Organism: Bryobacteraceae bacterium; assembly: GCA_963844855.1. Taxonomy (GTDB): domain Bacteria; phylum Acidobacteriota; class Terriglobia; order Bryobacterales; family Bryobacteraceae; genus DASQDN01. The sequence continues at coordinate 72,482 of CAWJQP010000051.1, read as the reverse complement.
TTTCATGCAACCGCGCCCGCCTAGATTCCGGGTGATAAACCTCTCGGCGGTCGTCGATGATGTTATTCAACTTGCTGGCGCCAAAGATCGCGCGAATTTCTACCTTTTCACTACGAATATCCCGCCCGGCCTGCCCGCGCTACTGGGCGATCCCGAGCAGATAAAGCAGGTTCTAATGAATCTCGTAGTGAATGCGATCCAAGCCACATCTGTCGGTGGCCAGATCGAAATATCCGCTCGCATCGAGAACGATGAGTTTATGGTTGGAGTGAAAGATTATGGGCGAGGTATTCCGCCTGCGGCGCTCGATAAAATCTTCGATCCCTTCTTCACTACCAACGACCATCGTCTGGGGTTGGGGCTGTCGGTGGCATTGCGAATCATAACCGAGCATGGCGGCAGGATAGCAGTGGATTCTCAGCCAGGGAAGGGCACATATGTTTCCATTATCTTGCCTGCGAATCCTATGCCAACTGTAAGATAAGTGGCCCATTTTCGGAAAGTAGAACAGCTCCGGATACAAAATTAGAACATTGTGGCGGGTCAATCAGGTATCATTCAGGCTATAGGAATCTCGGTAGTAACGGAGACGCTCCGTGAGGACTGGAGGCTGAGTGGCTCTATTTGCAATGTCATGTCAACCCAGGCGCCGCCAGGAGTGTTGCCATCGAGTGTCCCTAAGGGTCAAACTGGGAGACGCGGATGAGTGGCGGTCGCATACTCGTTGTTGAAGATGACGATTGCCTGAGACGTGTCACGCAGGCTCAATTAGAGAAGTGCGGCTATGAAACCGCGGTTTCCGCGGATGTTCCCGAAGCGCTGACAATTCTTGAGAGGCAGCCATTTGATCTTGTACTCACTGATCTCAATCTGCCAGGCATGTCGGGCCTGGAGTTGTTAAATAGGATTCGAATAGCGTATCCCGAGATCAGCGTGGTGGTAGTCACCGCATACGGCACTATTGAGACGGCTGTGGCGGCGATCAAGGCTGGCGCCTACGACTACATCACGAAGCCAGTGCATCCCGATGAATTGAGGGCTCTGGTGAATCGGGTGATCGAGCGTCACCGTCTGATTGAAGAAGTTCGTCTCCTCCGCAGTTCTCTCGACGAGAAATTTGGTTTCGAGCACATCGTCGGCCGCTCCACCGCTCTGCTTCAAGTGCTGGATTCAGCATCGCGGGTCGCCCACACGGATGCAACAGTGCTTATTCTTGGCGAAACCGGCACGGGAAAGGAGCTGATCGCGAGGGCAATTCACCGCAATAGCCTGCGAAGAGACCGTCCGTTTGTGATCATCAATTGTGGCGCGATTCCGGCAGAACTCCTCGAATCGGAGTTATTCGGTCACGTTAAGGGCTCATTCACCGGCGCCGTGAATCACAAGAAGGGCAAAGTCGAAATGGCTGAAGGTGGTACGGTCTTTCTGGACGAAATCGGAGAGATGCCGTTGGAGCTGCAGGTGCGCCTGCTCCGTCTTCTCCAGGAGCGCGAGATTGAAAAGGTTGGAGCCACTAACATGATCCGCGTGGACGTGCGCATCATAGCCGCCACGCATCGCGATTTGGAGACTTTAGTCGCTGATGGTAAGTTCCGGGAAGATTTGTATTATCGTCTCGCCGTAATTCCAATTACCGTTCCCCCGCTCCGCCAGCGCACTGGAGATATCGCTGAACTCGTTCATCATTTCTTCGACCGCGCCAAGATGAGACACGGACGACATGAACTCCAGCTGCCAGCCGCAATAATGACGCACATTGTGAACTATCGCTGGCCTGGGAATGTTCGGGAGTTGGAGAATGTCATGGAGAGGCTTGTCTTGCTAAGCCGGTCCGACGAGATCACAATGGCAGACCTGCCAGAAAGACTCCGAGAGGGACTGCCACGTCCGGAATCCCCTCAGTCGGTCCTTCCGGTAGCAGGCACACCCCTTAAAACTGTCGAACGAGATCTTATCCTGCAAGTACTCCGAGAATGCAACTGGAACCAGTCCAAGGCTGCGCGTCAACTGGAAGTAAGTCGCAAGACCTTGGCGTATCGAATGGGCAAATACGGTCTTTCGAGAGAAGCTGTAAGAACTCCGTGACTGCCTTTAACCGCCTTCCCCGGGTATTGATGACATCGTTCAGTTGACGCTCCACTCCATCCGTCACCGTTCACGCTGTATTTTTGCCAGCGTGTGCGTGCTTGGATCGCGGAGGGCCGCTTACCGGAGGCGCTGGACAACCAGCGCAAACAGTCATCATCGAATTTTGCTCGAAGCACGGAAAAAAAATCTCGAAAGTGGCGCCGCGACCCGGTTCGCTGGATACATTGATCACACCGCCGTGAGATCGAACTATTCCCTCGACGACAGCCAGCCCTAGGCCGCTTCCCCTATGTTTTGTCGAGAAAAAGGGATCAAAGATGCGCGTTCGTTGCTCCTCCGTTATCCCGCAACCGGTATCGGAGACTTCCAGTCTCAGGTAATCGCCATCCGGGAGCTTATTGCCGATTTTCAGATGGGATCGCTGCTGGTCGGTTGTTCGCGAAATGCGAAGGTAAATGGTTCCGTTCGTATCCCCGATTGCCTCAGATGCATTGATAATCAGGTTCATCACAATCTGTCGGATATGGGTGGAATTTCCCCATATTCGCGGAAGTGCCTTGGGCAGGTCGCTTTTCAGAATGCAACGTTTCAAAATCGAGCCCCTTAGGATATCCGCCATCTGTTCTACGAGATGCGTCAGATCCAGAAGCTCGAACTTACCTTTATCCTCCCCTGCGTAAATCATTAACTCGCGAGCCATTTCGATGGCTTGGCTCGCGACCGCCTTAATGGTTTGGATCTCGTCGCAGGGTGATGAGACCCTCGGCGATCTCCGTTTCAGCAAGCTCTGCGGTCGCGAGAATGGACCCCATCAGGTTTGCGAAGTCGTGCGATACGCCACAGGCCAGCACCTGCAGGCTATTGACTCTCTCCATCTCCGGGTTGTAGCGCAAACGCCAGAGTTCAAGGTGAGTTCTGACTCGTGCCAGAAGTTCTTCCTGTTGAAATGGCTTTGATATGAAATCCACGGCGCCATTTGCCAAGCCCTCGACGCGAGCCTTCACATCTATAGCCGCACTCATGACGATCAGTGGTCTGGAAACACTGGAAACACTTCCTGTTAGTGTTTTGAGACGACGGCAGAACTCGAACCCATCCATGCCTGCCGTCCGTGCGTCTACAAGAATTAAATCCGGCGACTGCGCACCGACTGAGGACAGCGCAAGTTCTGCACTGTCAACTGGGAGCACGCAGTATCCTTCCGAGGCAAGGATTTCCGTCAGCAATTCTAGATGCGCTGGGTCCTCATCCACAACCAGAATGGAATCCATCGGCACTTTAAGGCTCTGGTTCAAGAACGCCTCGACTCAAACGATCGCACAGGAGTGAACTATCCAGTTTTACCGCGCCTATATCACCAATACAAGTCAGATCCTGCCGTTCGGACCGTCGTATGAACGGTAGCCACCAGCGCACAATCAGACCTGTCATCCAATCATGGACGCGCGACGAATGCCAGGAGATTTATTTTTTTCGTGCAAGGCGCCCGGCGAGTATTCTTTTCGTCGAACATCCAGGGTTTTTCCTAGATTGGTTCGGCTGTTCAATGCATCGTAACATTCAAAGGGGGTCTATCGCTGAATGAGGTGGACTTCTCTTACACAACATCCTCGATTAGGGCCAACCGTCGAGATCCAAGCATACGCCATGTAGCGAGCCCATAAAGATGAGCACCGCCGAAACTCGACCTAGGGTAAACGACTCTCAGAAGCCAAATATCGGTTCTACGGACGAAGCGCCATTCGAAGCGCAAACCACTGATCCCTCTACCGGTATAGAGCTTGCACATGGCGCCCGCGTCTTACTTGTCGAGGACGAAAAAACTCTGCTATTCGCGATCGCGAAGATGCTCCGGAAACGAGGCTTTATCGTTTTAACAGCCGCCGACGGCAGAGAGGCGGTCGATCTGCTTCGAATGCACCAGGAGGAGATTGCCTTACTATTCCTGGATGTCACTCTTCCCGGTCTATCGAGTCATGAAGTGCTGAAGGAAGCTCGCCGCATTCGACCTGATATATCTGTGATTCTCACAAGTGCGCATAGTCAAGGTATGGTTGATTCATCCTTCGCAGGGATGCCCATCAAACATTTCATCCGCAAGCCTTATCGGCTTGCCACCCTCGTAAACCTGTTTGAGAGCGTCCTTACCGCGTCTTGATGTCGGACCGGTATTTCAAAAACTAGAGAATGCCAATTTGCGAATCAGAATCCAGCATCGACATCGATACTCGGAAACACGACCTCGAATGTCGAGCCTTGGCCAAGAATGCTCTGCACATTGATCGCTCCACCCAGGCTACGAACAATTCCCTGGACCGCCGCCAGCCCGAGTCCGCGGCCAAGAAATTTGCTTGTGTAGAAAGGGTCGAAGATTCGCGTTTGAACCTCAGCCGCAATGCCGCATCCGCTGTCCGTAACCGATAAGCGGACATAGTTGCCTGGTGGCAGCCTCAATTGATCTCCTATCGCATTCGCCGAACTTATCCTCACCGATGAAGTACTCACTGAGATCAATCCTTCTTGGTTTGGCAGTGACTCGCAGGCATTCGTCAAAAGGTTCATGACAACCTGCCGGATCTGCCACATGTCAGCACTGATCGGAGGCGCCTTCCTAGCGAGGTCCTGACGGAAGGCGATGCTGCTCGAAACAGTGGCCTTTACTAACGGAAGCGAATCCTCGACGACACTGGAAACATTGACTGGCGCCAGTGTTCCGGTTGGTGCGGCGCTCGCGTACGCCGTCAACAACAAAACGATATCGGCCGCGCGAATCGCAACCGAGTTGATCCGCTCTACATGTTCGTGCGCTGCCGAAGAAGCAGGAAGCTCCGAGAGTGCCAGGTCGGCTTCGGCGATGATACTTGCCATCAGATTGTTAAAGTTGTGCGCAAGACCTGAAACAAGGACCCCCAAGCTCTCCAGCTTTTGCGTGGCCAGGAGGTTTTCGTGGTGCTGCTTGAACTCGGTGATGTCTACAGTAATCCCGATGCAGCCGACAAAGGAACCGTCTGGGAGATAGCGCGGGATCGCCGTATCCAGCATCCAGCGGTACGCTCCGTCGGCGCGGCGCATCCGAAACTCGGCAGCCCGATGGCCGCCGGCCGCATTCATTGTAAGGTGCGGAACAAATTTTTGCTCGAAGTCTTCAGGGTGCACAACTTCGTTCCATCGATCACTGGTAAGTTCCTCTAACGCTAGACCGGTGAAGGTCAGGCCAAAATTATTAACGAAGTTGATCTTCGTGTCCGGGCCGGATGTCCAAATCACGACCGGAGCGTTATTAGCCATACTGCGGAACCGCTCTTCGCTTTCGCGCAGCGCCCCTTCGGCACGAAGCCGTTCCGCAAGCTCTAGGCGCAATTGCTCGTTCGCAGCGTCCAAGTGCGCTGTCCGTTCCTCCACCATTTGTTCTAACTTGGACCGAAGACGGCTTAGTTCCAGGTGAGTGGCGATACGTGCCAGCAGTTCTTCTTTCTGGAATGGCTTGCTGACGAAATCGACCGCGCCTAACTTCAAGCCTTCGACACGCTCGTTGATTTCTGTGATCCCACTAAGGAACATCAGCGGAATGTCCCGGCTTTCCTTTCGCGCCTTAAGACGTCGGCAGACCTCGAGACCGTTCATACCGGACATCCGAATATCAAGCAGAATCAATTCCGGCTTGGTCGCCACGACAGAGGCGAGCGCGAGCTCACCGCTATCGGCAGGGCGCACGTCATAGCCTTGCGCGACCAGGGTTTCGGTGAGCACCATCAGCGAATCGGGCGCGTCATCGACTGCCAGAATAATACCTTTACTGGTCAGCTTTTGCCTCCTTAAAGCGCACCTGACTGAGCCCTGCGCTGCTTGAGCTTAGACCCGAGACGGACATGGCTTGACAACGTCGTTCGAACCGCATCCATTTCCGAAGTACGGCCAATGATCTTGCGACGGCCGACGGGCAGCGGCGCTGAGCACGTGCACACCTCTCGACACCCCAAACGCGGCTTTCTCTCACGAAAGCTCAGGCTATCGTGAGCGGGATTTAGTTTGATGCTGGCTCCCGACTCTCAGTCTTACAAAATGTGCTCGGACAAAGCACGGCAAGAATCGAGGGCAGATCACCTCTGAGCCCAAACTGCCCCACAAGGGGCAGGTATTGGCACAGTGGGTGGCAGAATTGAGCCACTGGTAACGCATCACACATAACTCATCAGTCGAACAATGATGAAAACAAACGCATTGCTATCCCGACGTTCCGGCTGTTAAGTTGCACATCTCTTTGTCGCAACGTTTCACCACGAAAGGGAGCTGACTATGAAGGGTCTTGGGCCAAATCATGACCGAACCGATCATGTGCTTGTCGATCGGGCGCGAACGGGTGATGATAATGCGTTCGGAGAGTTAATTCGTCGACACTACCGCCGATGTGTTGACCTGGCAAGCCTGATTGTCCGGAACCACTGGGATGCCGAGGATCAGGTACAGACGGCATGCACAAAAGCACACACGCACCTTCACCAATTTCATGGCGACGCAGAATTCGTGACTTGGTTACTACGGATCGTCACGAATGAGTGTCGTATGTTCTTGCGCGAGAGGCGTCGCGCTCAGTTCGTTTATGTGGACGATACCGCGCGAGAACCAGGTATTTTGGAACTGCCCGCGTGCGGCCCAGACCCGGAAGGCGAATCAGCCCTGAATGAACTGAAACAGATCTTGGCCACAGAAATTCGCCGTGTTCCTCCGCGGCTGCGCGGCGTAATCATGCTTCGTGACATTCAGGAATTGCCAATGCTGGACGTAGCCAATGCGCTTCAGATCAAGGTCCCAGCCGCCAAGTCTCGGCTTTTGCGTGCTCGGGCTGAGTTGGAACTCCGAGTGAAGCACCGCTGCACAAACATGGGTACCATGTCGGCAATTTCACGCCAAGCGGCTCCGTTCAGTCGGGTAGCTCACCATCGCACAATGACCCCGCTGCGCCCAACGCTCACGTAACGTGACGACCTGCAGTCTCCAGTTGTGACTGCAGGCACTTGATGCTGTTCGTTGGGTCACGCCAGCACTGCAGCCAACACAGAATAATTTCCAGCTTTCATGTAGGTGATGTCATCTTCTCATTGCGTAATCATGCGCAGCGTGACGACGATCACCTTACCTTCATGGAGTATGCGCTGCGTTGACTTCGCATAGTTGTTGGTGGCATGAACTATGCAGTTTCCGAAGCGATACAGAACCGAACTGGTGAATGCGCTTGAAAGCATTGACCTCAATGTGGTCGAGGACGCGGTGAAGATTTTCCGCGAGGCCAGTGCGCACGGCCGCTGCATCTTTGTCTGTGGAGATGACGGTCATGCGATCGGCGCTTCGCGTCTCCTCTGCGACATGGTGAGATCATCGAATGTCAATCGCACGATGAAGTTCCGCATTTATGCGCTATCAGACGAAGTACGTCGAAGGAGCGACGGCATCGTCCCTGACTACCACTTGGTCAACGAGTTGAGGAATGTCGCCAACACTGGCGACGTAGTGGTAGGCATCAGCGCCTCGGGGAACTCAAAATCAGTGATCCAGGCTCTTGAGTATGGTAACGAGACTGGTTGCCGGACCATTTGCATCTCCGGCTGGGCCGGAGGCAAACTGGCCACAATATCGGAGATTGCAATACTCGTCTCGGCATCACACCCCGGCAATGTCGAAGACGCGCACATAATGGTCTGTCGCATGATCGGTCACTACTTTCTTGATTGGGACCAGGATTGAACTGAGCTGTTCCGGAAAGCACCCTAGTCAACAAACTGGCAATTTCAACCGTAGGTATGTTGTCGAGTGAAGAATTGGATCGACCCATATCGTTGATGCATCTGTGTGTCCGGATCGATACGTTGTTTGTCCTACAGGAGTTCTATGAGTCCGCTATCCGAATTCCGTTGCAAGCTGCCAGCGCAGTCACTGACCACTGCCCTGTGTCTTGGCTGCACCGTCATTCTGCTCGCAAGTTGTGGCAGCGAAAAAGAGAATGCCAAGGCAAGTACGGCGGCGGAAGGACCGGCTGTCTCTGTCGTCGTCGCGCCGGTAGTTCAGAAAACCGTACCTCTGCTTACGGAATTGACGGCGCGCACAGATGCCACGGAGACCGTAGATGTTCGTGCCCGTGTCAAGGCATTCCTTCAAGCCCAGAGCTACTCCGAAGGAACCCTGGTCAAGGCTGGGCAGGTGCTGTTCACACTTGACAAGCGAGAGTATGAAGCCCAACTGATGCAAGCCCAGGCTCAACTGGCCAAAGCTCAGGCAGATTTGACACAGGCGAAAGAGAAATCCGTCGTCGAGACGGCCAACGCCAACGTTCAAATTGCTCTGGCGCAGTTGAACAAGGCGGATCAGGATGTTAAGAGGCTCAAACCTCTGGCGGAGATCAAGGCCGTGCCGCAGCAGGACTACGATGATGCGATTGCTGTGCAGCAGGCGGCCAAAGCCGACATCGAAGGCAGGAGAGCAGCGCTCGACACTTCCAAAGTAAATCAAGCTGCATCCATTCAACAGGCGGAGGCCGCGATGGAAGCCGCGAATGCCACTATTCGCCAAGCCAAACTAAACCTGGAATACTGCACTGTTACGTCGCCGATCACCGGCATCGCCGGTATACGGCAGGTGACGCCAGGCAATCTTGTGGGCCAGGGTGACGCTACCCTGCTTGCGACCGTCTCCAACGTAAATCCGATGCGCGTCTACGTAAGCATCAGCGAGCGTGAGTACCTGATGTATCAGCGCATGCGGGCTGAGGGCAAGATGAAAGGATCCGGAAGCGACCTCCATCTGATCCTGGCCGATGGCACCACGTTTCCGGAGAAGGGCCGAATCATCATCGCCGACCGCGCTGTAGACCTGAAGACCGGGACGCTGAGTCTAGTGGCGGAGTTCCCCAATTCGAAAGCTCTTGCTGAGGCCGGGTCAGTTCGGCCGGGTCCGGCTCGCCGCAACCGTAGCGGAAAACGCGCTTCTTGTGCCGCAGAAGGCCGTGACGCAGATGCAAAGCGCAAACGTTGTCTACATCGTCGGGGCTGACAACAAAGTCGCGCTTCGTAGCGTGACACTTGGGGAACGAGTCGGGCAGGACTACATTGTCACCGATGGCGTGAAGGTGGGAGAACGAGTGATCGTTGAAGGCATTCAGAAGGCTCGGCCCGGTAGCACAGTAAATGCCGCTGAGCGTCCGGTAAGTTCTGAGACTGAGAACGTCAAAAAAGGAGCCTAGCCGTGGCGAAATACTTCATCCACCACCCCGTCACCGCGATCGTAATTTCGCTGATCCTGATGATTGCGGGCGGCCTCAGCATCGGCACTCTCCCGGTCGCGCAATATCCTCAGATCTCACCTCCCACGGTGGAAGTAGAAATCAACTATCCTGGCGCGAACGCCGAAACCGTCGAACAATCTATCGCAACGAACGTCGAGGCCGAAGTCAACGGCGCCGAGAACATGATCTACATGTCCTCGAAATCCTCGAGCGATGGACGGTACGTGCTTACGTGCACGTTCAAAGTCGGCGCCAATCTCGACCTGGCGAACGTAGACATCAACAATCGCGTCAATAAGGCGACTGCCAAGCTGCCGAAAGAAGCCATTAACGCGGGCATCTCAGTAAAAAAGAAATCTCCGGACATCCTATTGGCAATTTCGGTCTACTCGCCGAACAGCGCCTATGACGAGACCTTTCTCTCCAACTTCACCTCGATTAATTTGGTGGACCCGATTGCGCGTACACCTGGAGTAGGCTCCACGATGATCGTTGGCCAACGCGACTACGCGATGCGCTTCTGGGTCCGACCCGACATGCTGGCGAAGCTTGGACTGACAGGCGCGGATCTCGCCAACGTAATTGGCGAGCAGAATCTTGTAGCGCCGGCCGGACAAGTCGGACAGCCGCCGGCGAAATCCGGCACCCAATTCCAGTACACGGTCAACGTGAAGGGCCGCCTCACTGAGCCGGCGGAATTCGAGAACATGATCGTCCGCACTCTCCCGGACGGCTCGATCCTGAGGATGAAGGACGTCGCGCGTACCGAACTTTCCGGCAAGAGTTATACCAGCTTTGGCCGCAAAGACGGAATACCGGCAACCCTCCTCATCATTTATCAGCTCCCGGGCGCCAATGCGATTCAGACCGCGGAAAGCGTGCGCCACCTTCTCGAGGAGTCCAGCAAGACCTTCCCGCCCGGACTCCAGTATCGCGTTTCGCTCGACACGACGAAATTCGTCGAAGTGGCCATAGATGAAGTCTTTCATGCACTGAGAGATGCCATCATTCTGGTGCTGATTGTCGTGTTCATCTTTCTCGGTAATTTCCGCGCCACATTCATTCCGATGCTGGCGGTCCCCGTATCGTTGGTGGGAACCTTCGCGGCATTCGTGGCGCTCGGATTCTCCATCAACACTCTGACGATGCTCGCTATCGTGCTTGCAGTCGGCATTGTGGTCGACGACGCCATCGTCGTGGTCGAGGCTGTAGAGCACCACATCGAGCACGGCCTGAGCCCGATGGAGGCCACGGAAAAAGCGATGGATGAAGTCAGCGGTCCGGTAGTGGCGATTGGGCTTGTGCTGTGCGCGGTGTTCATCCCGGTTTCGTTCATGGGTGGCATCGTCGGCCAGTTGTACAAGCAATTCGCCATAACCATATCGGTTTCGGTGGTCCTTTCCGTGGTGGTCGCCCTCACCCTCACACCGGCGCTGTGCGCCATGATGCTGCGGCCTCGGAAAGAAATCCGTGGTCCTGTCGGCGCTTTCCTGCGTGGCTTCAACAAGCTGTTCAACAAAATTACGAACGGCTACCTCGTTGGTGTTCGCTTCTTTCTGCGCCGGGCGCTGATCGGAACAGCGTGTCTTGTCGCCCTCTGGTTCGGAGCGGGAAGTCTCCTGATGAAACTGCCGGCCGGCTTCGTTCCCAACGAAGACCAGGGATATTTCTTCTCGGTCTTCAACCTTCCTGATGGCGCTTCCATGGAACGTACGGACGATTTGATGCGGCGTGCTGAAGCGGATCTCAAAACCATTCCTGGCGTCGAGGAAGTCCTCACGATGGGCGGCCTGAATCTTCTCACCAACGCCTATACTTCCAACAATGCTTCCATCATTACCATGCTGAAGCCGTGGGAAGACAGGCATGCAGCGGAAGAGCAATTGAGAGCTATCCTCACGGCTGCCCGGACGAAGTTCTCCGCTTATCCGGAGGCGGTTTCGCTCGTGTTTCCACCGCCGCCGATCAACGGACTTGGTAACGCATCAGGGTTCGTGTTTGAACTTCAGGACAGGGTCGGCCGAACTCCGCAGGAACTTGCAGAGACAAAAGATAAATTTATGCAGGCCATGGCTCAGCGCAAGGAACTCACGGGCATCTATTCCGGCTTCAGTACCTCAGTCCCGCAAATCAAGCTGGACATCGATCGCGACAAGGCCCGCACGCTGAACGTGCCTGTCAACAACGTGTTTCAAGGCTTGCAGATCTATCTGGGCGGCCTGCAAGTGAACGACTTTAACCTCTTCGGCCGAACCTATAAGGTCATGCTGCAGGCGGAACAGGATTTTCGCAAGACACCGGAGAGCATCAACGATATCTACGTGCGCTCCGGAGACAATTCGATGGTGCCGCTTTCCACAGTAGGCACTATCAGTATGATGACGGGCCCCGATATCCTGCAACGCTACAACATGTTCCGAACGGCCGAGATCAACGGCGCCAATGGGCCCGGTATATCCACCGGACAGGCCCTGACAGTTATGGAAGACGTTGCCGCCAAAGAGCTTCCCTCGGGCTATGGATTCGAGTGGACCAGCATCGCTTTCCAGGAGAAGGAAGCCGGCGGCACGCAGGGGCCCATCTTCGGAATGGCCATGCTTTTCGTATTCCTTGTGCTCGCTGCGCAGTATGAGAGCTGGGCTATTCCGTTTTCGATATTGCTAGGATTGCCGATCTGCGTATTTGGCGCCTTCCTAGGCGTGAGCCTGGTGGGTCTGGAAAACAACGTTTACGTTCAGATCGGCATCGTCGCATTGATGGGACTGGCCGCCAAGAACGCCATCCTCATCGTGGAGTTTGCCAAGGAGTATCACGATAAGAAGGGCATGGGTTTGATGGAGGCGGCTATTGAGGGAGCAAGGTTGCGCTTCCGGCCCATCATGATGACAGCTTTGGCGTTCATCCTCGGTGTGGTCCCGCTTGTCATCGCCAGCGGCGCTGGCGCCGCTGCGCGCATCAGCATCGGCATCTCAGTCTTTGCCGGAATGCTGATGGCCTCAACGGTTGGGTTGTTTTTTATTCCGATGCTGTATGTGCTGATACAACAAGGTGCTTATCTCGTGACAGGCAACAGACAGGCGGCCAAGGGCAAAGTCCCGGTTCCAGCTCCTGCTCTCCAGGGGGGACATTAGGAATGCGGTACAAAGTACTCACCGTCTGTGTGACTCTGATGCTCACCGGCTGCGCCGTGGGTCCAGACTACAAGAGGCCTGCCGTGCCTGCTCCGCCGCAATTCCGGGCAGGCGAGCCGCAGCCGTCGCAAACATCGCTCGGCGATGTGAAGTGGTTCGATCTTTTCCAGGACGAAGTACTGCGGGGGCTGATAAAAGAAGCATTGGTGGCCAATTACGATATACGTATCGCCGCGCAGCGCGTCCTGGACTCCGAGGGCCAGCTCATGGCGACTCGTTCACGGCTCTATCCGCAGGTGGATGGGCAGGCAGGGGTCGGCCGTAACGGCGTGAACTCCCCCCTCCAAACGGTCGGTGGATTCCTCGCATTGGCTTCGTGGGAGATCGATCTGTTCGGCAAACTGCGGCGTGCTTCTGAGGCCTCGCGCGCCGACCTCCTCGCAATCCAAGAGAACCAGAAAGCCGTGATGCAGACCCTGGTAGCCGAAGTCGCTTCAGCCTACTTCGACCTGCGGGAGTATGATACCGAGCTCGAATATGTACGGCAATCGATCAAGGCGCGCCAGGAGTCAGTGAATCTGGTCAAAGCGCGCCTGGATGGCGGTGTTGCGAATGCCCTCGAACTTGATCAGGCCTTGACTTTGGTCCATTCTGCCCAGGCGGAGGCCGCTCTACTGGAGCGGGCTCAGGAGCAAACGGAGAACCTTATCAACTTTCTAGTGGGTAAGCAACCAGGTCCTGTCGCACGCGGCATCACTCTTGTCGACCAGCCACAGCCGCCACAAGTACCGGCAGGCCTTCCTTCCTCTCTACTGGAGCGCCGGCCCGACGTCCTCGAAGCCGAGCAAAGGCTGATCGCAGCCAATGCTCGCGTCGGCGTGGCGAAGGCCGCATTCTATCCAAGCATCACTCTCACAGCGAGTGGCGGTTATCAGACATCTGACCTGCTCGGTATCATCAGCCGGTCGGGCTTCGCTTACGGGCTCGGGGGGATAGTCGACATACCAATTTTCAGCGCAGGGCGGCGTAAAGGAAACTACAACAGCGCTAAGGCGCAGTACGAGGCAATATTGATCGGTTATCAGAAAACAATTAACGGCGCCTTCCGCGATGTCTCCGATACTTTGGTTGGTTACCAGAAGACGAAAGAATACGCCGGCAGCGTTACGTTGCTTGCGCAAACGCTGCGAAACCAGAGCACGCTCGCCAACGCGCGTTATGTCGGCGGCGTTACGCAGCTATCTTGAAGTTCTCGACACGGAACGTCAGCGGTTGAGCGCCGAGCAAGAACTTGCGCAGGCCCAGCGCGATGTTCTGACGTCTCTGGTCCAGCTCTATAGAGCACTCGGCGGAGGATGGCAGCAGTAAACTCCATGACACGGCCGGCCTTGGGCGGGTGCCGTTTTCTTTTGGCCATTCTGCTATTGCTGATGGTATTCTTTCCCGTTCTGGAGGACATGACCAGGCCGATCTTCCTCACCGCGGTCATTGCGGGTGTTTTCGTAGTCGGTGTCGCCGTTGTCCATCCCGGAAAGTCGCGCATGAGAAACGCGATCGCGCTTGCAGTGATTCAAATTGGTTTAACGGGTTGGGCGGTTTCGTTGACAGAGAACTCGTTTGCGTATCGATGTGCAGTTGGGCTCGCCCTGGCGACCATTTCAACACTGATCGGCTATTGCATCTACTGCGTTCTGCGCTATGTGCTGCAGGCAAATTACATCACGCGCGACCAGATCTATGCGGGCATCTCCGTATACCTGATGCTGGGATTTGCATTCGGATGCGTTTACTACTTAATGGGAATGCTGGATCCCAGTTGTTTCGCCGTGAATACCGCGAAACTGGATGCGTCAGGTGAACCTGACCTGATGTACTTCAGCTTCATAACACTGGCGACGCTGGGGTACGGTGACATCACTCCCGTTGCCAGGTTTTCGCGGGCTTTGTCGCAACTCGAGGCGTTAGCGGGGACGCTCTACATGGCCGTCTTCATGGCGCGCCTCGTCTCAATGGCGGGAAGCGTGCCCCGGTCGTTGGCTGCTGGGGGCCCCGACGCTCAAGCGCCGACGGAAGAGCGTCGTTGAGAAACTGGATCACCCTTATTCAAGCCGCATCACTCGACACGAGAATGGACACCTTCATACGTCTGTTGATCATTAATGACTACTGGATTCTGCGCCGAACGGGTATTGAACGATCGCAACGCTGGTCTGTCATACGAAACGTGCTGCATCTTGTGAGGTGAGGGAGCAAAGCAAAATGGGCGAGCAAAAGGTCGATCCTGAGTTTCAGTCCGAAGCCTTTCAACAGGCAACGCTGCGAAGCGAACGCGCTCGAGTCCTCGCGCTGCTCGGCGTATTCGGAAGTCTGCTGGTGCTGGTATTGATTCGTGGAGGGATGTCCTTGGCGCAGGGACATCGGGGCGAAGCGTGGCCGTTCGCTCTACTCCTCGCTGTAATGACAGCCTATGAAGCGCTCTGGCTCAGGTTCGTCAGACGAGCGATAGGTTCTGGTCGGGAAGTCTCAACGACAATCTGGACGACCAGCATCCTCATTGAATCGCTTTTTGTTACAGGCGCGATTTTTCTGCAAATCTACACGCCAATGGTCGGTCCCCATCGGGCGCTGACATCGCCGGCAGTGCTTGGGTATTTCCTTTTCATCATCCTTTCTACCTTGCACCTCCATCCTGGACTCTCCCGCTTGGCTGGCGTCTTTTCCGCGGCCGGTTACTTGGCGGTTGCGATCTACATATTCGTACGATTCCCGGAGATCGCCAGAGGCGAGGAAGTGGTGGTTTACGGTAGCGCCTTCTCGTATGCGGTTTTTCTGCTCGTCGGAGGATTCACCGGTGGCGTTGTGGCCCGGCACATTCGCCTTCACGTCCTTTCAGCTCTTCGGGAAGCGGAGAACCGCGCCAAGCTTGAGCAGGACATGACCGTCGCGCGGTCGATCCAGCAAGGGCTCCTTCCAGGGACCGCGCCGAAGATCGACGGTTTTGACATTGCGGGATGGAACAAACCTGCGGATGAGACTGGCGGCGACTACTTCGACTGGCAGCAACTTGCGGATGGACGCGTCGCCGTCACGATCGCCGATGTGACAGGCCACGGCATTGGTTCTGCACTCTGCATGGCCTCCTGTCGCGCGTACGCCCGCGCCGGCTTCGTCACAGAACCGGATCTACGCAGTTTCCTCGGCCACCTGAATCTATTGCTGCATCAAGACCTTCCTACTGAGAAGTTCGTCACCCTGGCAGCCGGGCTTCTGAACCCGATCGACGCAACCATGCACTTAATTTCAGCGGGTCACGGGCCACTGCTTTTCTATTCATCGAATGAGGATGCTTTCCGCGCCTACGATGCTCAGGGTGTACCGTTAGGACTTTTGCCGCGCTTCAGCTACGCTGCCCCACACACGCTGACGTTCTCTCGCGGGGACATTCTGGTGTTGGTTACCGATGGATTCCCAGAGTGGGCGAATGCAAGTGATGAGGATTTTGGTGAGGACAGGTTGAAAGAACTGATCCGCACCAACCGTGACAGGCCATCAGCAACGATAATTTCAGAGTTGTATTCGGCAGTCATCAAGTTTGCGGGGTCGATGCCGCAACTTGACGACTTGACTGCCCTGGTAATAAAGCGCGTCTAGAGAAAAATAGATCCGTGAACGCTTGGCCCGAATCATCGCGTTACCAGGGCACATGCCAAAAGCGATGAAGAAATCAAAATCAAAGAAGCAAACTGTCAGCCAAGACTCGCGCAAGGGCCGCAAAGACTACGAACAGGAGCTCCGGAATCTTCAGGTGGAGCTTTGCCGGCTTCAGGATTGGGTGAAGCGCGAGGGCAAACGCGTGATCGTTTTGTTTGAAGGTCGCGACGGCGCTGGAAAGGGCGGGACTATTAAAGCGATCACGGAGCGTGTCAGCCCGCGAGTATTCCGCACGGTCGCGCTTCCCGCTCCTTCCGACCGCGAAAAGACTCAGATGTACGTTCAGCGATACATGGCGCATTTTCCCGCCGCAGGGGAGATTGTCATCTTCGATCGAAGCTGGTACAACCGGGCAGGAGTGGAGTACGTAATGGGCTTTTGTAACGAGGAGCAGCATAGCAGGTTCCTCGAGCTCTGCCCCGTTTTCGAGAAATACGTTGTTGCCAGTGGAATTTTGCTGATAAAGTTCTGGCTGGAAGTCAGTTCCGACGAGCAGGAGCGCCGCTTCAAAGCGCGCATTGAAGATCCAATTCGTCAGTGGAAGCTCAGCCCAATGGATTTACCCTCCCGCACGCGCTGGTATGACTACTCGAGAGCCCGCGACCAGATGTTAGACGCGACTGATACTGACGTGTCGCCATGGTATGTCCTGCGCTCCGACGACAAACGGCGGGCACGGCTCAACTGCATTTCGCATTTGCTTAGCTTGATTCCGTATGAGCAGACGCCCAAGCAAAAAATTGAATTGCCAAGTGTCTCGAAGAAAAGATCATTTGACGATCAGGCAACGCTGAAAGACCGACGATTCGTTCCAACGAAGTACTGACCTGTCTCGGCTTTGACGTCAGGCGCCGTAATCAGACATAAATAAACCCGCTCCGGTCCGGGAAGAATCAAGTTCACGCAAAGTGCTCGGAGCATACAATGCGTAACAAGACGGCTGCGGGTCCCCAAACGACGACAGAGACTCAGACGATCGCCAAACTTCTTGATCATTATGGATGTGGCGCCGTGCGTTTCAGCGGAGCCAGCGATGCGCTTTTCGAACGTCACCTGCTTTTTGACAGGACGGTTGATGTGACGACAGCAACCGCCCGCGATCGCTTTGAAGCGGCTGCCCGCTCGGTGCGTGACGTTCTCTCTCAACGTTGGCTATTGACAGAGAAAACCTACGAGTCGTCTGGACCCGAAACGCCTGTATTACCTCTCGATGGAGTTTCTCATCGGCCGATCGCTGGCTAACAACATTACCAACCTTCTGCTCGATCCGTTGCGAAATCAGGGCACGTTGGAAAACTTCAACTGGTTGGAAATATTGGAGGAGGAACCCGATGCGGGACTCGGCAATGGGGGCCTCGGACGGCTCGCTGCATGCTTCATTGAATCAGCCGCAACAATGCAACTCCCGGCGATGGGCTACGGTCTTCGATATGAGTACGGTATTTTCAGTCAGTCGATTCGTGACGGCTGGCAGCAGGAAAAGCCGGACCACTGGCTGCGCGCGCCAGACCCGTGGGAAATAGCTCGTCCAAATGAAAAAGTCGAAGTCGAACTGGCGTGCTCGTTCGAACTCAGCGGCGGCGGCTTTCGCTCCATTCCAGGAAAGCCATCTACCCTGATTGGTGTTCCATATGACCGTCCGGTCGTCGGATACGGTGGTTCCACGATCAACACGCTGCGTCTGTGGGAAGCGGACGCTCCGGACTACTTCGATTTTGCGGAATTCAGCAGCGGCGATTTTGTCGAGGCGCTGGCTAATACTCTCTCGGCCGACACTCTGGCGCGGGTGCTTTACCCGGACGATTCAACAACTGCCGGACAAGGCGCTGCGCCTTGTCCAGGAGTATTTCCTGGTTGCCTGCTCGCTCGCAGACGTCGTGCGCCGCTTCCGCCGCAGCAACTCCGACTGGGGTCTGTTCTCCGAAAAAGCAGCCATACAGATGAACGATACCCATCCTGCGATGGCAGTGCCCGAACTCATGCGCATTCTGCTGGACGAGGCGCATCTCGGATGGGACGAAGCCTGGCACATCACTCGAAACACTCTGGCGTATACAAATCACACACTGCTGCCCGAAGCGCTCGAGAAATGGCCGCTTCAGTGGTTTGAAATAATGCTGCCTCGGCAGCTTGAAATCATCTACGAGATCAATCGTAGATTCCTCGACGACGTTCAGGGCCAGGTTCCCGGGCGATGACGGACGCGTTCAGCGGGTAAGCCTTGTGGAAGACGGCTCCAGGAAGAAAGTGCGCATGGCAAATCTAGCGATTGTCGGTTCGCATAGCACGAACGGTGTAGCTGCGATTCACTCTGACCTGCTACGCAAGACAACCGTGAAAGATCTGGCGGAGATTTTCCCGGAGCGTTTCAACAACAAAACCAACGGTGTAACGCCACGGCGGTGGCTGCTGCTGTCGAACCCCGCCATGGCGCGGGTCATTACTGACGCTATCGGCAATAACTGGATCACAAACCTCAATGAGCTTAGCAGGCTGAAACCGCTCACTGTCGATACGGGTTTTCGCGATGCAGTCCGCAAGGCTAAGCGCGATGCTAAATCGCTGTTTGCCGATTGGTTCCGATGGTCTTCAGGGCAGACGGTAGATCCCGACACAATCTTTGATTGCCAAATCAAACGTATCCACGAATATAAGCGGCAATTATTGAATGCCGTCAGAATCGTCGTGCTCTACAACCGACTGCGGGAGAACCCTGAGCTCGAAATGCAGCCACGGACGTTCTTCTTTGGCGGCAAGGCTGCGCCTGCATATCATCTCGCCAAGCTCATCATCAAGTTCATCAACAATCTGGCCGGTACCATCGATGGCGATCCCGTGGTTCGCGGTCGTCTGAAAGTGGTATTCGTACCTGATTATTGTGTGTCAGTGGCGGAGCGCTTGATACCGGCCACAGACGTCTCCAACCAGATCTCGACGGCGGGCTATGAAGCCAGCGGCACCAGCAACATGAAGTTCATGATGAACGGGGCACTGACCATCGGTACGCGGGATGGAGCGACAATCGAGATGGCCGAGGAAGCAGGGGAAGAAAACTTCTTCCTATTCGGTCTCACGACGGAACAAGTAGCCTCCAGCCGCGGTTGGTACAACCCTCACTGGCACTACGAAAACGAGCCAGAGACACGAGCAGCGCTGGATCTCATCTTCTCAGACCACTTCAGCCGGAACGAACCAGGCTCCTTTGATCCACTCCGCGATGTGCTCCTCACAGGAGGAGACTTCTACATGCATCTGGCGGATCTGACGTCTTACCTTGACGCTGACCGGCGGCTAATGGACCTTTATGCTGATCCCGCTGCATGGGCGAGTAAAGCCATTCTGAACGTGGCGAGTTCTGGCAAGTTTTCGAGTGACCGCACAATTGCGGAATACGCGGCCGACATCTGGAATGTAAAGCCATGCCCGGTGTCATAGGCCAGGAATCAGCGTTATCGCTCCTGTGAAGGAACCCAATGGACACCTCGAATCAGGATTCGAAAACCTCTCCTTTCCCATTGGGATATCGCGCTTCGGGTTTGCTACTTCACGTAACATCGTTGCCATCGCCGTACGGAATCGGTGATCTTGGGGCGAGTGCGTTCGCCTGGATTGACCGTCTGCGCGAGTCGGGCCAAACGTGGTGGCAAGCCCTGCCGCTGGGGCCAACGGGCTATGGCAACTCGCCGTATCAATGCCTCTCGTCGTTCGTTGGCAATGGGCTTTTGATCAGCCCCGACCTTCTGATAGAGGATGGCCTTCTAGACACAGACGAATGTCGCGGGGCTTTCTCGTCGACCACAACCGACTACCATGTCGTGATCCCTTTCAAGCACCGCCTGCTCGAGCCGGTTTGGAGAAGGTTCCGGGCTGGTGCGCGCAAAGACCTCATTCCCGCCTATGAGGAGTTCTGCCATAGCAGGTCTGCTTGGCTGGAAGACTATGCCCTGTTCAGAGCCTTAAAAGCCAAATACAACCTCGTCTCCTATCTTGAGTGGCCGACCGAACTGCTTCAGCGGGCGCCGTCGGCGCTCGGAGAAGCTAAACGACATCTCGCAAACGAAATCGATCAGATTCGTCTGGCACAGTTCCTGCTCTTCCGGCAGGCTAACCGTCTAAAGGAGTACGCTCGCGCCAGTGGTGTGCGGTTGATCGGTGATCTGCCCTTCTTCGTTTCTCCTGATTCGAGTGATGTGTGGGCCAACCCGGAATTGTTTCTCTTGGACGAACAGCGTCGGCCTCGTTTCGTAGGAGGAGTGCCACCGGATTACTTCAGCGCGCAAGGACAACTCTGGGGCAACCCGGTTTATGACTGGTCGGCACATGCGCGCACCGGCTATGCCTGGTGGATCGACCGGCTTCGCGCCTTGTTGGCTCATGTTGATTTGATTCGCCTCGATCACTTTCGCGCGTTCGCGGCAGCTTGGCACGTACCAGCCGGGGCCCGAACCGCAGAAACAGGCGAATGGGTACCCGGTCCTGGCGCCGATTTCTTTCGAGTCGTGCAGAAGGAGTTGGGCTCCCTGCCCTTCATAGCGGAGGACCTGGGCCTGATCACTCCAGATGTATCTGAACTGCTTGACCGGTTCAATATTCCCGGAACGCGTGTCCTTCAATTCGGCTTCGGCGGCAATCTTGAGAACCATCACCTCCCGAACAATTACTCGACCAACACAGTCGCATACACAGGTACTCACGACAACGCCACGACGCGCGAATGGTTCGAGCAGTTACCGAACCGCGATAAGAAATCCTTCTGGAACTATCTGAAGCAACCGCAGGGTGACGTCCGCAATGCGGCTCCGGAGATGATCCGCCTCGCCTGGTCGTCTCCGGCAGCACTGGCAATTACTCCGCTGCAAGATTTGCTGAATCTGGGACGTGAGGGCCGGATGAACGTGCCGGGAGAGGCGTCAGGAAACTGGCGCTGGCGAGCGACTCCGCACATGTTGAGCTCACCGAGCTTTGAGTGGCTTCGACAACTGACGAGTGATATGCATCGGACGGCGCCCGTTCGCTCGTCAATTGCAGAGGTGGCACGGTGAAAGCAACGCAATAATGAGTGTCGCCAAGCAAGCTGTTGTGAACGAGCAAGCAGACGCATCTCTGAGAGCGGTTGAGAGGGGTCGAACGCATCCGCTGGGGGCTACTGTGGTACCGGGCGGAGTCAATTTTTGCGTGTACTCCCGCGCCGCAACCGGTGTGGAGTTGGTGCTATTCGATCAGGAGGATAACGACCGGCCCACACGTGTGATCTCCATTGATCTCGCCACGAATCGTACGTATCACTACTGGCACGTCTTCGTGCCCGGAGTGGGGCCCGGCCAAATCTATGGCTTCCGGGTTCAAGGACCGTTCGATCCCGCGCAAGGTTTCCGCTTCGACTCTTCCAGGCTGCTTCTTGACCCTTACGGTCGATCCGTGGTGGTTCCGAAGAACTACAACCGATACGCGGATGGCGACAATACCTCGACCGCGATGAAGAGCGTAGTGGTCGATCCGCACGCCTACGATTGGGAAGGTGACACGCCGCTCGAGCGGCCTTGCTCACGCACAATTGTCTACGAGATGCACGTGCGCGGCTTTACCGCGCATCCCAGCTCAAACGTAGCTGAATCGAAACGTGGGACATACGCAGGTCTGGTCGAGAAGATTCCATACCTCAAACAACTGGGCATCACAGCAGTAGAACTGCTCCCGGTATTCCAGTTCGATGCTCAGGACGCCCCACGGGGACGAACGAATTACTGGGGATATGCGCCGGTTTCATTCTTTGCGCCCCACCAGGCGTATAGCTCGCGTCAGGATCCGATGGGGCCAGTCGATGAATTTCGCGACATGGTCAAAGCGTTACATCGCGCAGGAATCGAGGTCATTCTTGACGTGGTTTTCAATCACACTGCCGAAGGTGACCATCGCTGTCCTGCCCAATCCTTCCGTGGATTGGATAATACTACGTACTACATTCTCGAACCGGATCGTTCCCTATACTCAAATTTCACCGGTACCGGTAATACTCTGAACGCTAACCACCCGATCGTGCGCCGTATGATCATGGACAGCCTTCGTTATTGGGTTGAAGAAATGCACGTGGATGGTTTCCGGTTTGACCTCGCCTCCATCCTTGCGCGCGATTCGCAGGGTCATGTCATGTCCAACCCTCCCGTGTTGTGGGACATCGAATCCGATCCTCTACTCGCCGGCACGAAAATGATAGCCGAGGCGTGGGACGCGGCTGGTCTGTATCAGGTAGGCAGTTTCGTTGGAGACAGTTGGCGGGAATGGAACGGACGATACCGCGATGATGTCCGCGACTTCGTCCGAGGCGCAGAACATTCGGCCTCGCGTATGGCCGATCGATTTCTCGGAAGTCCAGGCATCTATGGTCATAAGGAACGTGAGGCCGAGCAGAGTGTAAACTTCGTAACCTGCCATGATGGGTTCACTCTAAACGATCTCGTTTCGTATGACCAGAAGCACAACGAAGAAAACGGCGAAGGGAATCGCGACGGAGCGGATGATAACCGAAGCTGGAATTGCGGCGTGGAAGGTCCGTCCGACGATCCTGCGGTAGAGGCGCTTCGGAACCGACAGGTGAAGAACTTCCTGACTCTCACAATGCTTTCGCTCGGCATGCCGATGATCCTGATGGGTGATGAAATGCGACGCACCCAGAGTGGCAACAACAACGCTTACTGCCAGGACAGCGAGATCGGCTGGTTGGACTGGACCTTACTCTCAAAGCATGCCGATGTACACCGGTTCGTGAGACTCCTCATCGCGCGCCGTCTGCTGCGCGGAATTGAGCATGAGCGCCGGCGCATAAGCCTGAACCAATTCCTGCGGGATGCGAAACACGCCTGGCATGGCGTAAAACTAAATCAGCCGGACTGGGGACCTGCTTCGCGCAGCTTGGCTCTCGGCGCAGAAATAAAGTCCCAGGGGATGTTTCTTCATATCATCATGAACGCATATTGGGAGCCTCTCGACTTTGAGCTGCCCGTGATGAACAGCGGTGGAGAAACATGGCGTCGATGGATCGACACTGCGCTGGATCCGCCCCACGAAATTGTCGAATGGGAAGCAGCGCCGCAAGTTCCAAGTAGGCTTTATCGTGCGGGAGCGCGCTCGGTTGTGGTGCTGGGCGCGGGCCAAGGGTTCAACGATAGCGAGCGCGTTCCCCCATCAGGCAGCTAGAAAACGCACGACCTGTGATTTCGAATTTCTGAACGAGGTACATACGATGCCCACCAAAACGATGGAGACCAGGGATAAGGAACTTTCTTCCCTCAGCGCCTATGGCAAGGCTAGATCCACTGTACAGGGAACAACGCTTAGCGCCGACGCGTTGCGAAAGATTGACGCGTATTGGCGAGCCTGCAACTACCTCGCCCTTGGCATGATCTATCTGCAGGATAATCCTCTCCTGAAGGAACCACTCAAGCCCGAGCACATCAAGAACCGGCTCCTCGGGCACTGGGGAGCAAGCCCCGGTCTAGCGTTTGTCTACACTCACCTGAATCGCCTGATAAAGAAACTTGACCTGAGCATGATTTTCCTCGCCGGACCAGGCCATGGCGCCCCCGGCGTTCTAGCGCCGGTGTACCTCGAGGGCGCCTATTCCGAGATCTACCCGGATAAGAGCGAAGATACAGACGGAATGCGTGAGTTCTTCAAGCAGTTTTCGTTTCCTGGCGGCATCGGCAGTCACTGCACTCCTGAAACGCCTGGCTCAATTCATGAGGGAGGTGAACTCGGATATGTGCTCTCTCATGCTTGCGGCGCTGCGTTTGACAATCCCGATCTGATCGTCGCGGCTGTAGCTGGTGACGGCGAATCGGAAACCGGGCCACTCGCGACTTCGTGGCACATCAATAAGTTTTTGAATCCCATTCGCGACGGCGCTGTCTTGCCAATCCTTCACCTGAATGGATATAAGATCAACAACCCAACCCTGCTGGCCCGGATCAGCCACGAGGAACTGGAGAGCTTGTTCAAAGGCTACGGCTGGACGCCCTATTTCGTGGAAGGTTCAGAGCCACAAAGCATGCACGCTGCAATGGCGGCGACGATGGAGCAATGTATCTCCGATATTAAGAAATTCCAGCAGGAAGCGCGTAGTTCGGGAGTTGCGACACGCGCCCGTTGGCCGATGATTGTGCTGCGCACTCCAAAAGGTTGGGGGGCGCCGGAAGAAGTGGGTGGCCGAAGACTGGAGGGCTTTTGGCGGGCCCACCAGGTACCATTGGCTGATGTCAAAAAGAACCCCGAGAGTCTAAAAGTTCTTGAGACATGGATGCGCGCACAAAAACCCGAGGAATTGTTCGATACCGACGGCAGGCTAGTCAGCGAACTCAAAGAGCTGGCGCCGACGGGTATTCGCCGGATGGGCGCGAATCCCCACGCAAACGGCGGGCTAATCCGTAGACCTCTCCGCCTTCCCGACTTTCGCGATTACCGGCTGCAAGTCGAAAAACCTGGACAAATCGAGGCCGAAAGTACACGCTCCCTCGGCGCTTTCCTAAGGGATGTCATGAAAGCGAACATGGATCGCTTCCGGGTGTTCGGTCCGGACGAAAACACATCCAACAAGCTGCAGGACATCTATGAAGTAAGCAAGAAGTTCTGGATTGCCGAATACTTTCCCGAAGACGCAGATGGCGGTGAACTGGCGACTGACGGTCGAGTGATCGAGATGCTCAGCGAACACACGGTGGAAGGGATGCTTGAAGGCTACCTTCTAACCGGGCGCCACGGATTCTTGTCTACGTACGAAGCGTTTGTTCATGTGATCGATTCCATGTTCAATCAGCACGCCAAGTGGTTGTCGATCTGCAATCACCTATCGTGGCGAGAGGAGATCTCATCGCTGAACCTGCTTATCACTTCCACGGTCTGGCGTCAGGATCACAATGGCTTCACTCACCAGGACCCCGGTTTTCTTGACGTAGTCGTGAACAAGAGTGCGGACGTAACCCGTATCTATTTACCGCCTGACGTGAATTCGCTTTTGTCCGTCGCGGATCACTGCCTGCGGAGTGAGAATTACGTCAACGTAATCGTTGCTGACAAACAGATGCACCTGCAGTACCTGGATATGGATGCTGCGATCAAGCACTGCACCAAGGGCATCGGCATCTGGAACTGGGCCAGCAATGACGAAGGCGTCGAGCCGGATGTTGTAATGGCAGCGGCCGGAGACATCCCCACTCAGGAAGCACTGGCTGCGACCGCGATGCTTCGCACAGACTTCCCCAATCTCAAGATCCGCTTCATCAATGTGGTGGATCTTTTCAAACTGCAGCCCAGCACCGAGCACCCACACGGTCTAACCGATCGGGATTTCGATTCGCTATTCACGGTCGACAAACCAATCCTCTTTAATTTCCACGGTTATCCGTGGCTGATTCACCGGCTGGCGTACCGTCGTACAAATCACAAGAACCTGCATGTTCGTGGGTACAAGGAAAAAGGCAACATCAATACGCCGATGGAATTGGCCATCAACAACGAGATCGATCGCTTCACCCTGGCAATCGATGTGATCGACCGGACTCCGAGGCTTCAGCTAATCGGCGCCCACGCAAAGGAGAAGTACCGCGACCAGCAATGCGATTGCCGCAACTATGCTCACGAGCACGGTATTGACCCTCCGGACATCGTTTCTTGGAAGTGGCCACTCTAGCCACGGCAGTTGTCGCGGAATTCCGCGGCTATGGCGAAGCCCCGGCAAAGCCGTCTGGCTCAGTAAAATGGCGCCCCGAGGCTCACACCGTAGCGGCGGTTGTCTGTAGCTGCTGAAGCAGCGAGAATAAGTCGAATTGCATCCAGTGTTCCGCAATGCGATGATTCTGGATTCGATAGATAATGATCAATCCTGCTGAAACCGCTTTGCCCGTCGGTTCGATGCCGGCGAACGGACCCTCGTGTACACCCCGGAAGATCGCGCGTACGACAACCATGTCCCGATCGCTCAGGATGTCTTCAGCGATAAGCTCGTAAGCTGGGAACGCGGCCTCGACCTCGGCTATATGGGCGGCGAGACTTGGATCAGCTACATACTTGGCAACAACCTCGGGAGTTTTTGCGCGCCCGCTCAATGCGCCAAGATATTCAGCGATCAGGTTCTGGTTTTCTTTCATATGAAAGAGCTTAAGGCGCAGCCCTATGCGGAGTCCCAATGATTGCAAACGAAAGTTCAAAGAATTTTCAAAGTGCCGCAGCGACCTCGTACAGGTTCGGCGATTTTGAAGTGCACCCGGAGGAGCGACTGTTTAAGAGAAACAATCAGCCCATAGTCTTGACTCCGAAAGCGTTCGATACGCTGATCTGCCTGGTCCGTCGCGCTGAGCACCTTGTGACGAAGCGCGAGTTGATGGATACTGTTTGGCCATCTACGCACGTCACAGAGGCGAACCTGACTAACACGATCGGCGCCCTGCGACGAGTGTTGGGTCGCGATGCAATACGAACGGTCTCGAAATACGGCTATCGTCTAGCGTTGCAGGTCGAGGGTGAACCCGGTATCGGTCACGAAATGTACCAAAGGTTTGCGCGAGCGCGGGAGCTTACGACACACCGCTCGTTGGAATCAGTCACTCTCGCGAGGGAGTTGTACTGGATCTGCCTCGCCGAAGACCCCGGATTGGCGCCCGTCTGGGCCTGGCTCGGCCGGTGTTGCTGGTTTCGCGGCAAGTTCAGCCAGCAGTCGTCAGCTGATACCGAGCTGGCAGACGCAGCCTTCAGGCGAGCGTTCAATCTCGATCCTGATCTCGCGTGCGCTCACCAGTTTTATACTCCGGTTGAGACGGACACGGGTCATGCGCGGCGGGCCTTGGTCCGACTGCAGGAGCGGCTGACTCGTCACCCTGACGAGCCTGAAACTCTGGCCGGGCTTGTGCAAGTGCTGCGATTCTGCGGATTGCCGAAGCTATCTATCGAGGCCGATAGACGAGCAAAGGAGTTGGATCCAACGATTCTGACCAGCGTGCCTCACACTCTCTTCCTTGTGGGCGAGTACGCTGCCACGATTGACGCTTACAGCGGGCGAACCGGATATTATCTGGATGCCGCGGCCTGGGCTGCTTTGGGAAACAAATCCTATGCAGCCAGTCTTCTACGGGAAAGGCTCGGACGCGGCGCTTTGTCCGATTTAATGGCCGGACTAATGCGGTCGTTGCTGTCGATTGCGGAAGATCGGCCTCACGAAGCCCGCGAAGACATGCAGTCGATGCAGATCGTGCATGAACCTGAAGTGCTCATTTACGTTGCACGACACTATTCGTACATCGGAGAGGCGGATCTGGCCATTGCTACTCTGAACAGGGCAATCGCCGCCGGTTTCGTATGCGCTCCAGACACTTTGCGCTCGGATCCGTGGCTGGAGTCTGTCCGGACTCACTCGGCCTTTCTATCGCTTCTGAGCCACGTTGATAGGCTTGCGGATGACTCAAAGTTGGTCGAGCTACACTCTTTTCTTTGTTAGACATTTGTACAGGCCGAGTGTTTGCGCCCGTACCGGTTCAATAAGTAGTTTGAACTTACTTCACTTGATTGACTGTGAGCGGCACGGACACTTTCAAGTTTTTTGCAGGCGCCATCACACCCTGCACGATTTGCCGCTGGCCGACCTTGGCGTTGGCCGCGCTCCAGGCTGCAGAATTGCCGGAATCAGGCGCTAACGAGATCAAGTCGTTCGTTCCGGATACTTTCAGTTGCAAACCTCCCTGGAACTTCGCCAGGTCGCCGCGGACAGACACGATCGTCTTCCCGGGCGTATACCCTTTGTCGCGCAAGAGACCCCAGAGCTGCGGGACAGAAATCGTATTCTCGGGCTTCAGTTTGATGGTTGCGAGCGCCTTGTTCAAGCTCACCTCGACGGATTCGACGCCAGACAGTTTCTTTAGGGCCACATTCACGATGTGGGCGCAGGTCATTCAGTCCATTCCGTAGATCGTGAGATCTACTTCCAGCAGTTCAGCGCGGGCGGGCAGAACCAGGCAAATAAGCGCGCAATTCAGAATCGTTAGTAGCTTCCGCATAATGGTTCCCGACTCAAAAGAAGTAGGCAAGATTGATTGCAAAACGGTAACGCTCAACCGGATAGACGGAACCAACATCGCGGTACAGCGGAAATTGCATCCCGGCTCCAATCCCTATCGCACGATAGACACCCAACACACTAGGGCCGAGAAAAAGCTGTTGAACGCGACTGTCTGGTACTTCCATGCCGACCCGGTGAATCGAGCCGCCTCGCTCCCCAGTAAACTCCGCAAAGAGGCGCCAATCCCAGCGAGGGTAGTCTGTCCGCCATGAGTAAGGGCGATATCCATAGACCGCCGAGTAGGAGAACAGGTCCGGTCGACGGTCACCCCTCTTTTCAGAGTACCGTTGATAGCTGGCGCCGACCCAGATGTACTGACTCCTTGATGCCACACCGGTCACGCCGCCGACAAGGTATCCAACACCGCTCTTCAAGTTTCTGAAAGGTTCCGGTTCTGTTTGGGGTCCTGGAATGAGAATTCCAGCGACGGCAGTGCTTTCGATACGCTTTCCGGCCATATCCTTGCGTTGGAATCGCCACCACGCGAGCCCGCTAAAGTCTCGGCTGATCGGCGTATTGAGTGTTATCGATGAACGAGGGTATGCGTCGCCGCCGGAGGAGACACATGAACTGCATCTACCTCGTGACCACAGTGGAGCCGACGCCGCCAGCTTGAGATTTCCGGTAAGCCCGTAGGAAAGTTCGGCCTGGAGAGCGGAAGCCACACCAGCAGTGCCGTTTCGGCCGCTTGCTCCCAGATTGAAGCTCCAACCTTTTTCCGGGTTCGTTGGCGTCGCAAGGCCAAAGACCGGACCATGATCCGCTGCGGTCAGCAGTCGGGCGATGGACAGCATTACGGCCAGTGGCCTCATCCCAGAATTCAGACTGATTCTACGCACCTTGCTTCACTCTCATTCCGATTAGAACGCCGACTAGAACGAAAGACGGGCGCTGATCTGTATTTGCCGGCCTGGGGCAGCAGCCGCAGTAATGGTTCCAAATTGCGCCGTGTTGACAAACCGGTTCGGAGTGCCCAGGTTTACTTTGTTCAGTGCATTAAAAGCTTCCATGCGAAGCTCGAACCGAGCGTCTTCGGAAACAGCAAAATTTCGGCGGAGGGCAAGATCCAGAGTCAACATACCAGGTCCAGTGACGGTGTTGCGACCGACATTGCCGAAGGTGTTCGCAGGAGGTGCAGAGAATGCCAAGGGGTTGAACCATTGCTCCGGCGTACGCGAACTAGGGCCAAAAACCGGTTGTCCAGTGTAGTTAGCACGGATCGGGTGCTCGCCAAGAACTGTGCCTGAGTTAGCGGTATCTCCGAAAACGGAGATCGTGGAAGGGTAACCGCTCTGTGCCTGATAAATAGTGGAAAGCTGCCAGTTGCGGGTTAAAGCCTGAACCCAACCTGAGCCGCTAAGCGGCCGAAAATCATACACAGCGCTAAGGACGAAACGATGGCGGATATCACAAGCGAGACCCTTCTCCGATCTCAAATCGTTGTTGTTCTGGGGAATGGCGGACTCGAACATGGGTGAGCGAAAATCAGGCGCATCGCTCAGATTCTTCGCAAACGTGTAATTCGCGAGCAGGCTCAATCCCGATGAATAGCGCCGGCGCAGGTTAATGTACGCGGCGTCATACCAGCTCCTGGCCGTATTTTCGAGCCAATTGACGGTGCTTACTGGAATGGTGTTGCTCACCACAACCACATCAGGAGGAAACTCGGTACCGGGCAAGAAGGTTGCCGCGCCATATGGACGTCGCGGCTGGATGAGTCCAGGTCCGGGCGGCGCGTTGTTGATCAGATGGGAACGCTGCAAATGGAATCCGCGATCGCCCTGGTAGCCTATTTCAAACGTCGTCTCGGTGTTGATGGCCTTCTGCACGGACACCGCCCATTGGTGGATGTATTGCGGTTTCTGATAAGGGTCGAACGCTGTAAAACTAGTGACCGTTCTCCCCACCACAGCCGGGTTGAAATTGAAGCTCGTGATCGAAGGAGTGAAGGCGTCGCTTTGATTCGTCTCCGGGAAAATGATCGGCACATTGTGCAGGTTGTTGCACCACGTGTTCATGTCCACCGGAGTGTAGAAGATGCCATAGCCGGCGCGGATAACCAGGCCGGCCCGAGGAATCTGTTTCGCGATTCCAAATCGTGGCGCAAAATTCAGCTTGTTCGCATAAAGGAGACCTTTGGGTGTACCTTGCTGACCGCCAATATAAGCCGTTAGCGTTGTTGGCGTGACGAATAAACCAGACCAGTCGTTAGAAATGTCGACCAACGGACTCATGTACTCGTAGCGCAACCCCAGGTTAAGCGTAGTAGTTGAGGA
The DNA here is from genome assembly GCA_963844855.1 of Bryobacteraceae bacterium. Classification (GTDB taxonomy): domain Bacteria; phylum Acidobacteriota; class Terriglobia; order Bryobacterales; family Bryobacteraceae; genus DASQDN01. The sequence continues at coordinate 41,900 of CAWJQP010000051.1, read as the reverse complement.
AATGCGCCACGTATCGTGGACGAACACATCACCGTACCATTGCCGGAGATTCATGCGTGGCGATCCTACCTGACGTTGCCGAACTGCGGGCAATGCGAGTTCAAAGCTAGCCAAGGCAGATCCCGTGCCGTCGGGAGTCGCGGTCTGAGTGGTGTATCCGTTGGTGAATTGATAGTAGCCGCGGCTCTGGACGTAGGCCCACATTGGCCAAATGAACCGGCGATAGCCACCGCCAAATTTGAAGCTGTGGTTGCCGTGCTGCCATGACATCGCATCGCGGCCTTCGAGCACCGTATCCCAACTTTGCATCGGCGTCGCTTGAAATGTGTCGCCAAAACCGGAATAGCCCTGAATGTTGAAATAGGGAGCGCCCCACGCTCTCGGCCCACCGAACCCGACACCCTGTATGCCGAGCTCGCCGACGATGTCATTTGTAAACGAATTCTCCTCGAAATGAGTCATCGCAAGCCTGGAGAACGCGATCGAGGCAGTATTCACGAGGGTCGGCGTAAAGATGTGAGTCCACCCGATGTTGGCATGCTGTGCGAGGTTGTCGTGATTCAACCCGAACCCAGGCAAGTTCTGTGGCATAAACCCGTCTTCTTTGCCGGCAGAGAATCGCCCGGTGAGAATGTCGCCGCTATCGAACACGCGGTCGATGCGAAGAGTCCCCTGGTCCGTGACAATCCTTGCGTTCCGCTGATCCAGAAAATTGTTCGCGTCATTCCCGGCGCCCACGACTGAGGGTACGCCGTTCATAACCATGGCGCCCATGTTCTCTGTGTTGGGTCGCGGAACGTACTTGTTGAGCATGATCAGAGCGGCAGGGCTCAGAAGGCTTTGCGGAATCACGTTATTCGGGAAGGGATCACGAAAGATTTGCGGATTCGTTCGGCTGATAGGCCTGCCCGGGTCGTACTCGGGATTCGGACGAGAGCTAAAAGGATTGAATATGTTGACTCCCGCTTCGCTGAAATCACCCAGGGCTTCTTCCGCAGTAGGTACTGTTCCGATGGAGGTGATTGCCTTGACTCTGCGAAGACCCTCGTAGTTGGCGAAGAAAAACAGCTTCTTCCCGGCGAAAGGCACGGGGCCGCCGAAAGCGGCGCCGAAATTGTTTTGCACCAGAAAGTTTCCGCCGGGATCTTCATTGAAACTGTGAGCGTCCATCGCGCCGTTACGCAGGAACTCATAGACCGTTCCGTGATACTTCGATGTACCGGCTTTGGTGACGATGTTGATCTGTCCTCCCCCGCCCCCTCCCATTTCCGCCGAGTAAGTTCCGGTCTGCACTTGAAACTCACGCACGGCGTCCGGTGACAGGCTCAGGTTTTGCGTATTGAAAGTCGGATCCGTGTTCGCAGTGCCATCAATGAGGAAGTAATTCGCGTTGGGACGATTTCCGCCAATCACCAGGGAGGAATTCTGCCCGGGCCTCCAATACAGTGGGTTCATATCGCCCATTTGAGCGCCGTGGCCTGCATGGGAATTCGGCACTGTGAGAGCGAGGTCGAGTAACATCCGGCCATTCAAGGGAAGCTCCCGCACTGATTTGGTTTCCACTACTTCGCCGAGGCTGGTGTCCTCAGTCTTGAGAGCCTCAGCCCGTGCAGTCACATCCACCGACGTGTTTGCTTCACCGATCGTCAAGCTGAGATCGACACGCGCATTCTGGCCCACCTCGAGACGCAAGGGGTGCTTCGCAGTCGCGAATCCCGCAGCCTGAACTTCGACCATATATTCTCCGGGTGTTAGACCGGGGATCTCGAATTGACCGGAAGGACCCGTCACTGCCGTGCGCAGCGCGCCGGTGTCGGTGCTCCGAACGCGAACCTCGGCGTGTGCAACGATTCTGGCGCTCGGGTCAGTAATGGTCCCGTTGATTGTTGCCAGATTACTTTGTGCATTGATCAACCAAGGGAACAGGACACAAGCCACTAAAGAGAAGCGCGCTCTCATGATAAGGCAATAGTATGCTGTCCATCCGTATGAGTAGGCCATAGTTGAAAAGCACTAGTGCGTGTGCTTCGCCAATTTTGTAAATTTGGACTCCTACGGTGCTGAAAAGACGAAAGGATTTTGGAGGTGTTGAGTGCGCCTGATAAGACGATTGGGAATCGCACTGAGCGTGCTGGCTGTCCTGTACATCACCGCCACCGCCGCCTTATATATAGCAATGCGTCAACCGCCGGAGCGCTTCGGCGCAATTATGTCGAGGGTTCCCATGCCGGCGATGATGATTCTTCCCTTCAGGCCGTTATGGATGTCTGCTCGGTCAGGACACCTTGCGGTGGGAGATAAAGCTCCCGATTTCACTCTACCCACAATCGACCAAAGCCGCATCGTCAGGCTGTCGGAACAGTGGCGTGAGCGCCCTGTGGTGCTTATCTTCGGCAGTTATACTTGACCGCCATTTCGCCGGGAGGTTCCCGAGCTAAATCGGCTTTACCAGTCTTACCAGGATCGAGTGTCGTTCTATGTCGTGTATATCCAGGAGGCACATCCCACAGATCTGTGGCAGTTGCCATCCAATATCAAGGACGGGGTATTGTTCGCTTCGCCACGATCCGATGAAGAGCGAACATCCACAGCTCTGGCCTGCGTGCGAAAACTCGGTATTCGCATCCCGGCGATTCTGGATCAAATAAACAATCCAACGGAACGTGAATACACAGCCTGGCCCGATCGGATGTTCATCGTTGATACAGACGGACGGGTCAGGTTCAAAAGCGCGCCGGGGCCCTATGGTTTCTCGACTCGCGATCTTGAGCGGTCTCTTCAGGAGCTCACAGGTCGCTCATGAAGTCACGGATGGATCCTGCGACGAGAGGGCAAAGAACTCTCACGTTGGGAGCACCCGGTGACACTCAAGGGAGAAAGATCCGGCGGGTCAACTGCCCGTTGCTCTCCCAGTACGTCCTTTTATTAGAAAGGGAGGGATCGTCCGGTGGTGGCTGAACGTTGCCTTCTCTATCAAATGCCCGGGAGCGAACCGTATGTTCACCCGACGTGGGTGACGGCCACTGGAAGGTCCAAAACTTCCAGGAGTGACGACTCGGCCGTTCATCGCGCGTGCCGTCGTTCTCGAGGAGAGTGGCCCGCATCCATGGCGCATTGCCAATTTGGACTTCGACCGACCCAATGGGCGCCCCCCATGCTACACCCATTACTTGATAGCCGCTGGGGGTGCGCATGACTTTGGCCGGCGCCGACTTGAGCCGGGTGTGACTCACGGTCGTAAATGTCCAGACGGTCTGACCCCCTTGTTGCTGCTCGCGAACGGAGACGTAGTCCCGAGCCATAAAGTGCCCGGCAAAGCGTTGGTTCAGAACTTCGATGCGGGTTAACCATTTTACATTGGCTACTCCGTACCAGCCTGGCGCGATGAGGCGCACGGGAAATCCATGCTCTGACGGTAGTGGTTCCCCATTCATCTCATAACAGAGCAGATTGTCGCGTTGGAGCGCTTCGGAGACAGACATGCTACGGGCGAACTGCTCGGTGATTGTCAGGTCTAAGGCGCCGCCCGCATCGGTTGCGACAGTTCCCGTTCTCCCGCCACTTTGGATCCCGCCATTGTCGCGGATTGTCACTGTGCCGCGATCGGCGCCCCAGAAAACTACTTCTGTGCCTTCGTCGAGAATATACGCATCTTCCAATATGGGCGCCAGGCGTGCGCCTGCCCACCGGGCATTCCCTAAAAGCGCGGCGCCCGTATTGAACGGAAAGCCCGTGTTGCCCGAGCACTCCAACGTGAAGTCCACTTCATGGCGTCGGCGTGTCTTCAGTTGCTCTAATGTCAGCGACCGAGGACGGGCAACTAGACCTGAAATATCCAGGCGCCAGCTGGCTGCATCAAGACTTGGCCGGCCGTAGTGCTGAACCCAGAAGAAGTTACGAGCGGGTGTTAACCAAGTGTCCAGAGTCTCCCACTTCAGCAGGTTGCCGACAGCATTCGGGACGGGGTTTGGCGGGGGCTGATCGAGCCATGGGATGACTTCCCCTCCGGTCTGTCCGAAGGCTCGCCCACCGGTCACGCGCAGTACGCTCAGTCCTGCAACGGCGGAGCCAGCATCCTTCAACAATGTGCGACGAGTAGGCTTCTGATTCTGGTTCTCCATTATTATTCCTCGATTTGTTTGGCGGTAAGCCGAGTGCTTTGACATCACGATGGATCCAATTCGGGTGCGTAGCGCTTGCTCGGTCAAGATAGTCTGTGCCCACCGCGTCAGCTGATCGCCTTCCTTTCCAGCGGTCAACGTCAAAGCAATCAGCAGCTGGACGCTCGCAAACAGAAGCTCGGCCAAACAAACACATCATCGACCTCGGCTGAGTTTGGGATCGACCGATGGTGCATGCGGCGCCCTTCGATCCTCTTTAACCGGCGTTCGTGAATCGATCCTAAAACGCGATTTGGATGAAGTCCATGATCAGAACCTGATCGCAATCTGATCCGGTAACTAAGTTCGCAAAAAAGGGCGCATTACACGCCTGCAGGACAAGCCGCTTCAATCGCTGGCCTTATTGATCGAACATCCAAACTCGTTTGTGACGAGCGAGCAGGCGATCGAACGTCTGTGGGGAGGAAGTTCGTATCACAACCTGACCGAACCAGTGCGTTCGCAAATTGCGCCAGGCGCCCGGGAAACTACCTCGAACCCGGCGGTGAGGGAGGATTCGAACCCTTGCGCGTGAACCGGAATCTACAACTCACAAATTCCATGATTCCACCGTTGCCAAGATGCCACCGACCATTGCACGCTATTGCACGCTGGGAGGTCTGCGGAGGAAGGGATTACTCACTCTGCGATAACCTTCTCCTTGGGAGGAGTTTTGGAGTCGGAACAAACGTCTGGTCAACGCACGGCAGAGCGGTTGGCAACGTTGCTCGACAGCCGGGGCGAGACCGAGCTTCTCGTACTGAAGCTCATCGTCACCGTCCGAAAGCAAGTTGAAAGGCAAGCCCTCGGTACTCCGGAACTTTCGAGGTTGAAGTTTTACCTGTCGATTCCACTCCACGCACGGCTCCAGGAAGGTCCTGCGATTACCTTCCTTCAAGACCTTGACATCCCTATGAAGCAACTCACCGACCTCGCGACACCACCGGGGAGTCAGGTTCCTCATGAAATGGCTGCCGCGCTCGGACACTTTGTTTCGTTTAATGAATTGCGCGCATTGATGAGTAGCTTGCTACGTGAGATCGATATGGCGGATGACTGGATGAATTGACCGCCTTACTTGGACGGCATTCGTGAAATCTTATGTGAATCTTTGCGCGGAGTTCCAAACCAGAATCGTGCGTCCCAGAAACAACGCGGGACGGCCGGAAATGCCGTCTGACGTGGTGGAAGCCTGGGTTACTGCTCCTCTCGTTCCTGACGACCAGCCCAAGTATCTGGCGTGGGATTGGCATTTTAAGCTCCGGAACGGCGACGCTATTCACTTGCGTCACGGCATCAACATGGAGAGCTTCTTAGAAGCGGATGAGGCAACGATTCGAAACGAAGGCAACGACGACGTGGCTCCTCACACATCATGACTGCATCCTTGCTATTCGCATGTGGGATCTTCCCGACTTGCGGTTAACTGGGAGCTAGGAGAGTGCCGACTTCAGGGCTGTTAGTTCTTGTTCGAGCTTAGCCCGGTAGGTGTTGGAACGCGGACGCATCTTCCTTGACATCAACGTGCTGCTGCCATAGGTCCCGAAAAGTTCCCGATCATGAACACGGCAATTGTTATCTTGGCTTGTCGCCCGTAGCACGGAGGACTAGCATTGGCTAAAGCTCAATCAGAATCGTAATCATGCAGTGTGCAGCAAATCCTAAGAGCGCGTAGCCCAGTAAAATGCACGGGATCTGTTCAATACGCTGAACGCGCCGTTCTTTCGGCATTGATAGGTCGGCGTTCGATGATCGCCAGACAGGACGGGCCGCAGGATCCTTTCCCTTGGCCCTTGTACTTCTCCAGCATCACGGCTTGATCTGGAGGCACATAGCGGTTGCGGAACTTCTCGACTGTAAAGCATCATCACCTCCGTGCTTGCTGCCTAGGTTGAATCCTTCGTGGTCTGTCCAGTAGGGCTTTTGCATTGTCGGGCAGACCTCTGCCGAGATTGTTGAGTTTCTATTCGCGTTCGCAGCTATAGCAGCGGTAACCGATGATCGGGACGCTGCTGCCGGACTTTCGCTACTGGGCATTTTCCATGTGCAGGGCCTAGGATGTCCAGGTATTAAACCTTTCGCAATGTGTCCGGTCATGAATGCCCAGCCGTATGCGCCTGTGCGATGAAGATCAACTATCGCCCAGGACGTATTGGATCAAGCGAGCCGTCCGGCACTTCTGCCCGTCCAGAATGCACAAAGGGGTGGTGAGGGTTGCGGTGAACGGAGTTACTGCCTGGATGTTGCCAGAACTAAAAAGGACTTGGTGCGCCGGCGGCGAAGTGCTACCCGTGCACGCTGACGCGTCAAGAGCCCTCTAAGTCGTTGATTCGATTAAGAAGTTCTGGCGGTGAGGGTGGGATTCGAACCCACGGAACCCGTAAAGGTTCAACGGTTTTCGAGACCGCCCGATTCAACCACTCTCGCACCTCACCGATCTGCGGGCTCTACCAGTGTAGCAGGACCGTCCCCACACGCGCATTCACCACCATCCTTTTCACGCCCAAAACGATGTGTTAGTATAGAGATGCTTTCATGGGCTGCGCCTCTAACCCGGTCCCGAAATCAATCCCCACGGAGTAGAAAACAACAATAAGAATGAGCTTTACCGTATTTCTCGGAAACCTCCCCGTTTGGGTGACCGCCGACGATATCAGGTCCTGGCTTACCGCCGAAGGCTTGGTTTCCGACGCAGTTAAGGTCATCCGAAATCCCGAAACGCAGGAATCCAAGGGCTTCGCATTCATCGATGCTCCGAATGCCGAAGAAATGAACTCGATTATTCGTCGCTTCGATCGCGCGCCGCTCGAAGATCGACTCCTCCGCGCGACGAGGAACGACTGCATGATCTCGCGCTTCTCGGCGCGATGGCTCGAGCTCAGATTGTGGAACCAGCCGAGGATGCGGCCGCCCAGGCTCCGCTCCGCCGGCCGGTGGGCGAGCCCGTCCGGCCGGCTTCGATCGATCCCGACCTTCTCGTGGAGACCGACTTGCTGGAACCGGGCCAGCGAGATGTCCGTCATGGCCTCAGACCCGGAGAAGGCCGAAATGATGATGGTGGTCGGGAGGTGCCGGCGGCGGGTCCTCGTGCGCCCAGCTGGCGAGGCGGTCGCGCCAGTCCTCGACCATGTTGACGAAGTGGCCCAGCGCCGCCTGGAAGCCGGCGATCTCGGTCCCCTGGAGCGACACCCGGTCGAGCAGCACGATGCCGCCGGTCTCGCGCTCGAGCGACAGCGTGGCGCCGCCGGTGCCCTTCCAGAAGAAATTGGCGTCCAGCAGGGCCTCGTACGCCTTCAGGCGATCGCCGTTGGGCACGCCCAGGTAGCTGTAGAGGACGAGCGAGCCGTTGTCCTCGTCGTGCTCGACGTTGACGAGGAGGTGGGTGTCGAAGGACAGGCAGCAATAGCCGTTGGCATCCAGCGCCACGTCGGCAAGTCCGACCAGACGCCCCAACTCCACCACGAGCGCGTCCGCACGATCCCGCCCCGACATCGCCCTGCTCCCTGCCCGGTGCGTCGTTATAGCACCCCGCGTTGGGGCCGTCGCCAGCGATCGAAAGGGTCGCGCGGGTGTTCGACCGGAGGTGGAAAGTCGATCATGCCGGCTGGCGAAGGGTGCCGTGGCGCGGTGCCCAGAGCATCGCGGCCAGCTGCAGGAGGCCGGCTACGACCGCCATCATGCCGGCCGCATTGAGCGAGCCATCGAGGCCTATCCACAACGGCGCCCAGGCGGCGAGGCCATAGCCGACGACGCCGCTGGCGACGGCGACCATGGCGCTGACCAGGATCTGTCGCGACAGCCGGTCCGTGAGCATGCGCGCCGTCGCCGCCGGGCAGACGAACATGGCGATGACCAGGATCGAGCCAACGGCCTCGAAGGCCGCCACCGCGGCCACCGCCACCATGGTCATGAGCCCGGCCGAGATCCAGGCGGAGCGGATGCCGAGGCAGTCGGCCAGCAGGGGATCGAAGGTCGCGATCTTCAGCTCCTTGTAGAAGAGCGAGATCGCCGCGGCGACCAGCGCCGTCACGACCAGCAGCCGCGGCAGCACCGGCGGCAGGTCGGCCAGCGCCACGGGATCGAGCAGCGAGGCCCAGCCCACCGCCGACAGCCACACCGTCCCCTCGATGTTCCCGTACAGCGAATGCTGGACGTCGATGTGGACGTCGCGGGCGCCGCTCTGCTCGAGCAGCACGACCCCGGCCGCGAACATCGAGGTGAACACCACACCCATGGCCGTGCCGCGATCGAGCAGCCCGAGCCGGCCGACCAGCTCGATCAGCGCCACGGCGAGGAGGGCCGCGCCGGCGGCGCCGAGCAGCATCGCGGCCGTGGCCGTGGTTCCGGTGACGAGGAATCCCGCGACGATACCCAGCAGCACGACATGGCTGATCGCGTCCCCCATCAGGCTCTGCCGGCGCAGGACCAGGAAGTTGCCGAGCAGCCCGCAGGCCAGGGCCGCGCAGCACGCCGACGACGATCGCCGGCAGGTCGATCTGCAGGAACTCGATCATCATGCGGCAAGCTCCAGCGTCGCGCGGCGACGCCGCAGCGCGACGGCGGCGATCCCGCGGGCCGGGCCGACGACGAGGCTGGCCACGAACATCGCGGCCAGCGTCAGCACGATCAGGCCGCCGGTCGGCAGGTCGGGCGCCGTGGCCGACAGCGCCGCCCCGACATAGCCGCCCAGCCCCCCGAGCAGGCCGGCCGTCACCACCATGCGGCCCAGCCGCTCGGTCCAGAAGCGCGCCGCCGCCGGCGGGAATGACCAGCACGGCCACGACCAGCACCAGCCCCACGGCCTTGAGCCCGATCACCACCACCGCCAGGACCAGGCGCCATCAGCACGCATGTCCAGGCGGCGGACCGAGAAGCCCGCGGCCTTGGCGAACCCGGGATCGAAGGCGGCGAGCTTCAGCTCCTTGAACAGCAGGACGGCGGCGAGGGCGATCAGGAGGGCGCAGCCGGCGATGAGCTGCGCCTCGCTGAGCAGCATGCCGGCCGTGGCGCCCAGCAGGAACTTCTCGAGCCCCGCCTGCCCGCCCTGCGGCATGGTCTGGGCCACGCTCAGCAGCACCATGCCAAGGCCGTACGCGACGCTGAGCACGCTGGCGATCGCCGTGTCCTCGGGCAGCCGCGTGCGGTCCTTGATCCATTGCACGGCGAGCACGGCCAGCGCCGCGGTGATCGCTGCCCCGGTGAGCAGGACCGGAAGGGATCGCCCGCCGCCGAGCGTGGTGCTGGCGACGATGAAGGCAAGGACCACGCCCGGCAGGGTCGCGTGAGCTCGCCGCATCGCTCGACCAGGGAGCGCCGGCGAAGCATCGCGAAGCTGCCGCAGATCCCGCCGGCGATGCCGAGGCAGGCCGCGCCGAGGCAGACCACGCTGGTGTTCCAGCCACCGCCAAGGGCCAGGATCGCCAGCAGCCCTTCCATGTCAGGCCGACTTCCGCTGGCCCGCCATCAGCAGCCGCCCGCCATAGGCCTTCTGGAGCAAGGGCGGGGTGAAGGCCGAGGCCACCGGACCGGCGGCGACCAGGCGCACGTTCATGAGCAGGACGTGGTCGAAGTAGTCGGGCACCGTCGCGAGGTCGTGATGCACGCAGATCACCGTGCGCCCGGTCGCGCGCAGCATCCGCAGCAGGTCGACGATCGCGGCCTCGGTCGCGGCGTCGACCCCGGCGAACGGCTCGTCCATCAGGTAGAGCTCGGCATCCTGGGCGAGCGCGCGCGCCAGGAAGACGCGCTGCTGCTGCCCGCCGGAGAGCTGGCCGATCTGCCGGTCCGCGAGGTCGGCGAGGCCGACGCGGCCGAGGCAGTCGCGCGCCACGTCCAGATGCCGCCGCCTGACCGGACGGAGCCAGCCGATGCGGCCGTAGAGGCCCATCGCGACGACATCGAGGGCCGTGGTGGGGAAGTCCCAGTCGACGGCCGTACGTTGCGGGACATAGGCGATCCGGCCGCGCTGCTCGGCCAGCGAGCCGCCCCAGAACCGCACCTCGCCGGCACGCCTGGGCACGAGGCCGAGCACGGCCTTGATCAGCGTGGACTTGCCGGCGCCGTTCGGACCGACGATGGCCACCAGCCCTTCCGCCGGTGCCTGCCAGTCGAAGTTCTCGACGGCCGGCTTGTCGCCGTAGGTGACGACCAGTCCGCGGACGGCGAGCGGGCTCGGCTCGGTCGGCAGCTCCCGCATCGGGAGGCGAGCGACGTCCGCGAGGTCCGGGGCCAGCATCACGTGGCCTCGCTCAGCTCGCCGTTCATGCCGCCGCGCGGCGGCCGTCCCGCCGAGCGCGCGGGCGATGACGGTGACGTTGCTGTCGATCATGCCGACATAGGTGCCGGTCGTAGCTGCCGGCGGGCGCCCATGGCGTCCGAGAACAGCTGGCCGCCGATGCGCGACCTCGTGCCCGCGCGCCGCCGCCCCCTCGATCGAGGGCACGCACATTGCGCTCGCTCACCGAGGTCTCGACGAACACGGCGGGGATCTGCGCGCTCGACGAGCAGCGCCACCAGGTGCCTCGACCTGCTCGAGCCCGGCCTCGCTCTCGGTGCTGAGCCCCTGGATTCCCATCACCTCGTAGCCGAAGGCGCGGCCGAAATAGTTGAAGGCATCGTGCGAGGACACGACGACGCGCGCGCCTTCCGGCACCGTGGCCAGCACCTCCGCGGCGTAGGCGCGAACCCGGCGAAGGTCAGCCAGATAGCTCACGGCGTTGGCGGTGAACTCGGCCTCGCCATCGGGGTCGGTCCGGATCAGCGCGTCACGCACGGCGCCGACCGCATGGGCCCAGAGCTCCGGGTCCATCCAGACGTGCGGGTCGAACTTGCCCGGGAACGGTCGGGCTCGACAGCAGGCGCTCGGCCGGGATCGCCTCGGCCACCGCCACGACCGGCTTGCGCTCCGCCAGCTGCATCAGCAGCTTCTCGAGCTGCGCTTCGAGGTAGAGGCCATTGTGCAGCACCATCTCGGCGCGCCCGAGCGCCACCACGTCCGAGCGGGTCTGCCGGTAAGTGTGCGGGTCGACGCCCTCGCCCATCAGGGAGCGGGCCTCGACGCGAGGGCCGCCGATGCGCCGCGCGGCCTCGCCGATCTGGGCGATCGTCGTCACCACGTCGAGCGGGGCACGCGCCAAAGCCGGCGGCGCCAGCGCAGCCATGGCGGCCCCGAACCCGATACCCAGCGCCGCTCGCCGATGCAGCCTCGCCACCATCATCGCACCCCAGATCTGCCGCAGGACGAATTTGGGCCGGCATGTACTTACCGACAAGACTGAAAATGTTAGTTACACCTAAAAACCTGCCACTCGATGGCATCTGTGTCCTTTCGGTTGAGGTTTATGGGGCCGGGCCCTACGGCACGATGCATCTGGCCGACCTCGGCGCCGAGGTGATCAAGATCGAGCCGCCGGGCAGTTCGGGCGGCGACATGGCACGCGATGTCGGCCCCTTGTTCCTGGGTCCGCGGGACAGCCATTTCTTCCAGAGCTTCAATCGCAGCAAGCGCAGCCTGACTCTCGATCTGAAGGCGCCGCGCGGCCGCGCCGTCTTCGAGCGGCTGGTCGCCGGCGCCGACGCCGTCGTCAACAACCTGCGTGGCGACCAGCCCGGGCGCGCTGCGCCTGACCCACGCCGATCTCGCGGCGCTCAATCCGCGCATCGTCTGCGGGCACCTCTCGGGGTATGGCCGCACCGGCTCACGGGCCCACTGGCCCGGTTACGACTACCTGCTGCAGGCGGAGACCGGCTGGCTGGCGCTCACCGGCGAGCCCGACGGGCCGCCGACGCGCGCCGGCCTGTCCCTGGTCGACTACATGGCCGGCGTCACGCTTGCGTTCGCGGTGACGGCGGCCCTGGTGCGGGCGCTCAAGACCGGGCGCGGTGGCGACGTCGACGTCAGCCTCTACGACGTGGCGCTGCACCAGCTCACCTATCCGGCGGTCTGGTACCTGAACGACGGGCACGAGGCGGCCCGCCGGCCGCGCTCTGGCCATCCCGCAACCGTGCCGATCGAGCTGTTCCCGACCGCCGACGGCTGGCTCTTCCTCATGTGCGTCACGCAGAAGTTCTGGCAGGCGCTGTGCCGGCGAATCGACCGGCCGGAGCTGATCGCCGATCCGCGCTTCGCCGACCATGCCGGCAGGCGGGCCAACCGCGACGCCCTGGCGGCCGAGCTCGATGCGGTGCTGGCGACCCGGCCGACCGCCACGTGGATGGCGCTCTTCCAGGGCGAGGTTCCGGCGGCACCCGTGCTCTCGCTGGCCGCGGCACTCGACAATCCCTTTGCCGATGAACGCCAGATGATCCGTCGGGTAGCGCATCCGGCGCGGCCGGATCTGGCGCTGCTGGGCGGGGCGGTGCGGGTCGACGGCGAGCCGACGCCGGTGCGCGCCGGCCCGGCGCTCGGCGCCGACACCGACGCCATCCTAGGTGAGCTGGGCCTCGCCGCAGCCGAGATCGCCGCGCTACGCGATGCCGGCGTGGTCTAAGCTCAGCGATCTCAGCCTTTGCGCCACGCGGCGAACTCGGCCCGGCTCTGCGTCCGTCGCCGGATAGATCCCGCGGCAGCCGGCTGCCGGCCCGCACCCTGGCCTCGACGAAGTCCTCGTAGGCGGTCATCTCGAAGGCTTCCTCGGCCACCTCGTCGGCCAGATGCGCCGGCAGGACGATGACACCCTCGCCGTCGCCGACCACGACGTCCCCCGGATAGACGGCGACGTCGCCGCAGCCGATCGGCAGCTGGACGTCGGCCGCGTGGTGCAGGATCGGCCCCGTCGGGCGGATGGGCGCTGGTGATAGGCGGGGATCGTCAGCTTGGCGATCGACGGCGTGTCGCGAAACCCACCGTCGGTCACGACGCCGGCGACACCGCGCACCATGAGCCGCGTCACCAGGATGTCGCCGGCCGATGCGGCACGGGCATCCTTGCGCGAGTCCATGACCAGGACGTGGCCCGGCGGGCAGCTCTCGATGGCCTTGCGCTGGGGATGCTCCGGGTCGGCATAGACGCCGATCACGTCGATGTCCTCGCGCGCCGGGATGTAGCGCAGCGTGTAGGCCTCGCCGACCATGTTGCCGACCGCCGGGTTGATCGGGTGCACGCCCTGCATCCAGGCGTTGCGCAGGCCGCGCTTGAACAGGCAGGTGTCAACGTCGCCGTGGTTACCTGGCCCAGCTTGCTGCGCGTGATTTCCTGCAACGTCATGTCTCGTTCTCCCTGCCTGGAAGGCCAGCCATACCAGAACTGCACTTCCACTCCAGCCCGCCCGACGCAATGCTGCGTCCGATATGAACGACAGCGTGACGCTGCGCGCCGCCACCGCGGCCGATCTCGAGGCCTGCCGGGCCATCTACGCGCTCGAGGTCCGCGAAGGCACGGCCTCGTTCGAGCTCGAGCCGCCCGATCTCGACGAGATCGTCCGGCGCCATGCGGCGGTGGTGGCCCTCGGCTCGGTCTGGCTCGTGGCCGAACTCGACGAGGGTATCGCCGGCTACGCCTATGCCGGCGCCTACCGGCCGCGCCCGGCCTACCGGCACACGCTCGAGAATTCCGTGTATGTGGCCCGCTGGGCCCGCCGGCGCGGGCTCGGCCACCTGCTGCTCGAGCGGCTGGTCATCGAGACGGCGTCGCGCGGCTTTCGCGAGATGCTGGCGATCATCGGCGACAGTGCCAACCGGGCGTCGATCGAGCTACATGCCACCTGCGGGTTCCGACCGGTCGGCACGCTGGCCAACGTCGGCTACAAGTTTGACCGCTGGCTCGACACCGTGCTCATGCAACGGCCGCTGGCCCGCTGAACCTTCACGCCGCGAGAGGTCCCGATGGCGACATTCGTGCTGGTCCACGGCGCATGGTCGGGCGGCTGGGCCTGGCGCAAGTTCGCACGGCTGCTGCAGGAGCGCGGCCACGAGGCGATCCGTGCGACGCTCACCGGCCAGGGCGAGCGCGCCCACCTCGCGCGGCCCGACATCGATCTCGATACCCATATCCGCGATGTGACCGCCCTGATCGAGTTCGAGGAGCTTCGGGACGTCGTTCTCGTGGGCCATAGCTATGGCGGCATGGTGGTGACCGGCGTTGCCGACCGGATGCCCGAGCGCGTCGCCAGCCTCGTCTACATCGACGCCATGGTGCCGCGCGATGGCGAGTGCCTGCTCGACTTCCTGCCGGAGGACCACCGCGCCTCGATGCTGGCGAGGGCGGCCGAGGACGAGGGCTGGAAGCTGGCGCCCAATCCCGTCCCGCCGGATACGCCCGACGCGGAGCGGGCCTGGCTGGAGCCGCGCCGGCTGCCGCAGCCTTTCGGCACCTTCCGGCAGCCGATCCGCCTGACCGGCGCGCCGCCGGCCATGCCGCGCACCTACATCTACTGCGAGCGCTTCGCCCCCGGCGACGTGTTCCGTCGGTTCGCCGACCGCGTCGGGCAGGAGGCGGGCTGGCAGCGCTTCGACATCGACGCCAGCCACAGCCCGCACATCACTGCACCCCGGGCGCTGGCGGACCTGCTCGAGACCATCGCCGCCAGCTCCCGCTGAGGCAGACGGCACCAGTTGACCTGGATCATTGACGGCCAAGGCGACCGCTCGTCTGGTCCCAACGCCAGAAGTCAGGAGCGCACCCGATGAACGCCGGCCAGATCATGACCCGCAACGTCTGGACGGTAGGCCCGTCGGCGACCGCCCGCGAGGTGGCGCGCTGCCTCGCCGATCGCCGGGTCAGTGCGGTTCCCGTCGTCGACCCGCGGGCGCCATTCTCGGTGTCATCAGCGAGGGCGACCTGATGACCGGCACCGCCATCGCCCGCGATGAGCGCGGCGCCTGGTGGCTCGAGATATTGGCCGAGGGGGAGAAGCTGGCGCCGGAATTCCTCGATTACGTCCGCTCCGGGGGAAAGCTGGCGCGCGACCTGATGACCAAGCCCCCGGTCACGGCAACCGAGTCCATGCCGGTGGCCGAACTGGCGCGCCTGCTCGAGCACCACCGGATCAAGCGGGTGCCGATCGTGCGCGACGGCGTGCTCGTGGGCATCGTCAGCCGGGCCGACCTCGTGCGGGCCCTGGCCCACGGCGAGGACCACCGGCCCGGAACGGCCGCAGGCGCTCAGGCGCCGTAGTCGACGAGCCGGGACGCCACGAGGCAGCGGACGTTCTCCTCGGCGAGGTAGACCACGGCCGCCCATTTGTCGCCGCTGGCCGAACGCCAAAGCTCGAACAGCTCGCCGCGATCCCCGCTGTGACGATCGGCGTCGCGCAGCACCAATCCGTCGTCTTTCAGCATCGCCGAACCCACCGGCCCGGGCATGCACGGGCTGGCCAGCTCGTAGAGCGTCGCCCCGGCATCGGCGATCAGCACGAGGCCGCCCAGAAGGAGGTGCATCATGGGCCGGATCTCCTCCCTGGGCCCCCGCCCTGCCCAGGAGCGGTGACGACATGTTGTAGGCCCAATCTCGTGGCATTTGCGCCACGGCAGGCGGGGAACCGTTGCCCGCTTGCCTCATGCGATGCGCCGGCCGATGGCCGAGCCGGCACGCACGGAAGTCGAACGCTCGCCCCCAGTCTTTGATCCAGCGCAACGCAGCGCGGCGGAAACGGCGGACAATGGCTTCGCTACCAGAGACAGGAGCACGCGATGTCGTTCAAGACCGTTCTGGTTCAGCTGGGAGAGGACGATGCCGCGGCAACGCGACTTCGTCTCGGACGCGACCTCGCACGACGCTTCGAGGCCCAGCTCATCGGCCTGCATGTCCTGCTGCCACCGCTGATCGCGAGCGGCCTCTATGGCGAGGCCGCGATCTATGCCGGCCCGCAATTGCTCGAGGCGCAGCGGCTGGCCAATGCCGAGATGAGCGAGCGGGTGAAGCGCGGATTCGAGCGGCCTGCGCGGTCGACCCGACCTGCCAGTGGAAGGAGGTCGAGGGCGAGCCCGCCGGCGCCCTCGCCGCGGCCTGCCATACGGCCGATCTCGTCGTGGTCGGCCAGAACCGGGCGCCCGAGCTCGAATCCTGGCGGGTGGCCGAGCACCTGGTCGTCGCTGCCGGCACGCCGGTGCTGATGGTGCCGGCCGAGGTGACGGCCGAGATCGGCAAGACGGTGCTGTTGGGTTGGGACGGCTCGCGTGAAGCCTGCCGGGCGGCCCATGACGCCCTGCCGTTCCTGTGTGCCGCCCGTGCCGTGGTGCTCTGCTCGGTGGGAGAACCCTACGGCAGCGACCTCCAGGCCGCCGCTGCGATGCTGAGCGCCATGGCGTAACGTGGAACCCGAGACCATCCGGGATACGGGTGCTGGCGTCGGGCAGACCCTTCTCGACCGTGCCGCCTCCCTGCAGGCCGATCTGCTCGTCATGGGTGCATACGGCCACTCCCGGCTGCGCGAGCTCGTCTTCGGTGGCGCCACCCGTCACGTCCTCTTCGAGGCCGACCTGCCGGTTCTTTTCAGCAGCTGAGCGCCGGTGCCAGCGGCAGTCCGCGACCGGCCGTGAAAGGCCTTGCAGGGGGGCCAATGCGTGCCAAACTGATGTTGCTGCTCGTTGTGTTCGCATCGGGCGAGCCGCCGCCCAGGAAGCTGCCGGGACCCAGTGGCAGGGGCAAATCTTGCTCGGGACTGGTGCGCGGCCTGTCACAACGTCGAGCGCAATGCCTGGGACGCTTCGCCCAGTCGGCGTGCCCGCATTCCAGACACTGGCCACCCATCCCGGCCTCAGTGAGATGGCGCTGCGAGCGTTCCTGCAGACCCCACATGATCGAATGCCCGATGTGGCTCCGACACCTGAGCAGACTGCCGATCTCGTAACGTACATCCTGAGCCTGCGAGACGCAAAGCCCGGCGCCTGAGGAGCAGGCGCGGGCGTCGGATGCCCGACATCGCTGGTCAGGCCAGCATCGCCACGAGGTGTCGCCGCAGCTCCGGCAACTCGGGGCCTGCAAAGTCGCTGTCGACCTCGCGCTGGAGGAGTTGCCGCACCTCACCGGAGATAGCCGCTCGCAAGTCACCAGCATCGATAGCGGGGCCACGAGAACGAGCTCTCGGGAACAACGCCGGCCAACGCGGCCTCGTCGAGCTCATGGGCGAGCTGGCCGGCGAAGCGCTATTGCTCGGCACGCTTTCGGATCGTATCGCGGGTTTCATGGCGCGGCGAGTCGCGACGTGGCTCGAGGCGAACGTGCGACCTTGGCGATCGCTCAGCAGCTCGCTTGCTTTCGCTCGGCTCACATCGTGCTTCACCTGTGAGAGCAATTGGAGGTCGCGAGGTGCCTTAATCGAGCAGAAGCAGAGAACTCCGCCCCGCATCGGCGACCAGCACCCAAGTTTCCTTATTCCTGGCCGACATTCGGCCCGCCCTCCGCGGGCCCACAGCGGCTCAACGGAACCAGATGGATCAGCAGGATTGATCACTCTGCGCCGCGAAGCCATGGTCGGCATCAAGGCGGAGGCGCCCATGGCCTTGCCAGCCGGCCTTATCGGCTTTGACAGCGATCTGCCCGCGTCGGTAGGAGGCGTCTGGCCGTCGTCCGAGCCTGGCGAAGGGAGGCCACCGAGGCCGTGTTCCGCCTGCTCGCGGACGATCTCAGTGGCGCGCTCGACAGCGCCGCACCCTTCGCGATCGTGCGCGGTCCGATGCCGGTGCTTGTGGTCGACCGGCGGATGCCGAAGGCGACGCCGCGTTCGACGGCGAGACCCGGCATTGCGACGAGCCCGCGGCTGCGGCGCGCGCCGGCGCGCTCGCCCGCCACCTCGTCGAGCGCCGAGCTCGCCTTCATGAAGATCGACAGCGTGCTGCGGGGCCACCCGGCGGCCGAGATCGCGGCCGTGCAGGCCGGTGGCCGGTTCCGCACTGTCGTGGTGGCGCCGGCGTTTCCGGCCCAGGGTCGCATTACCCGCTCTGGCCGGCAGCTCGTCCGCCGCCCGCAGGGCGACTGGAGCGACAGCGGCATCGATCTTGCGGCCGGGCTCGCAGCGCGCGGGATCGAGGTGCGCCAGGGCGGCGCCGAGCCGGGCGGCGGCACCTTTCCTGTGCGACGCCGCGGATGACGAGGATCTGGCCGCCATCGCCGCCGCCCGGCCCGCAGCTGCTGCCGCCGGTGCTCTGGTGTGGCTCGGGCGGGCTCGCGCACGCCCTGGCCGGCCGGCCCGCGGCAACGCGCCGCACGCCGCGGCCCTGCCGTCGCCGATGCTGGTCGTTGTCGGTACCGCGCACCCGGTTACGGCGGCGCAGCTCCAGCGCCTGCCGCTCGGCGCCGACCTGCGGCTGCGCTGCCTCGACCTCCCGCCGCGCCAGCCCGCCGGCGCAGGCGCCGAGCGGCCCTCCTGGCACTGGTGAGCGAACTCGCGCGCGCATCCGCGCCGGCTTCGGTGCTGGTGACGGGCGGCGAGACGCTGCTCGCCCTCTGTCTCGCGCTCGACGCTCGCGCCCTCGAGGTCACCGGCGAGCTGGTGCCGGGGGTGGCGCTCTCCCGGTTCGTCGGCGGCCGCTGGGACGGGGTTCGCGTGGCGTCGAAATCGGGCGGCTTCGGTGATCCCGGGCTCCTGGCGCGCCTGTCGTCCCAGGTCGGAGGTGGGACCATCCATGGCTAGACACCGCCTCGCGCTGACCATGGGCGATCCGGCCGGGATCGGGCCGGAGATCGTCCTCAAGGCTGCCGATGCCGTCGCCACGCGCGGGCCGACCGAGCCGCCCGAGCTGGTCATCGTCGGCGCGCGCGAGCCTGCTCGAGCAGACGGCGAACGCCTTGGCCTGCCGATCTCCGGCGCGGCTCATCGAGGCCGCAGAGCTTCGCGCCCCGGTGCCGCCGTGGCGAGGTGTCGCGTGGAAGGCGGCCGTCAGGCCTACCATGCGGTGGCGCGCTCCGTGGAGCTGGCGCTGGCCGGCGAGGTCGACGCCATCGTGACGGCGCCGCTGAACAAGGCCGCGCTGAACGCCGCCGGGCTACCACTTCCCCGGCCATACCGAGCTGCTGGCGCCACCTGACCGGCACCCGCGGCACGGTGCTGATGCTGGCGCATGGCGGCTTCCGCGTGACCCATGTCACCACGCATGTGGCGCTGGAGCGGGTGCCCGACCTGATGACGCCCGAGCGCGTGCAGCGGGTGATCGAGCTGACGCTGGCGGCCCTGCGGCGCCTGGGCCTGGAACGGCCGCGGGTCGCCGTGGCGGCGCTCAACCCGCATGCCGGCGAAGGCGGGATCTTCGGTCGGCAGGACATCGACATCACGGAGCCGCTGGTCGCGCAGCTTCCGCGACGCGGCGAAGACGTCGAGGGGCCGGTGCCGGGCGACACGGTGTTCGTGAACCTGCGCGGCGGCCGCTACGACGCGGTGGTGGCCATGTACCACGACCAGGGGCACATCCCGGTGAAGCTGCTCGGCTTCGACGTGGATCCGGCGACCGGCCGCTGGCGCGCCGCTCTCGGGCGTCAACATCACGCTGGGCCTGCCGATCATCCGAACCTCGGTCGACCACGGCACGGCCTTCGATATCGCCGGCAAGGGCATCGCCGATGCCACCAGCATGGTCGAGGCCATCGACTATGCGGACCAGCTCGCCGCGGCGGCGGCGGCATCCAGTGAGCGCGGCCGCCGGCACCCCTGGCATCCACGTGGAGACGTCCCGATGAGCGAACCCCGTCCCGTCCGTGCCCGCCTCGCTGCAGGCGAGAGATGCGTCGGCACGATGGCGTTCGAGTTCTTCACGCCCGGCCTGACGCCGCTGCTCGCCGACTGCGGCTGCGATTTCGTCATCCTGGACATGGAGCACAGCGGCGCCGGCATCGACGTCGTCAAGCAGCAGATCGCCTATGCGCGCGGCTTGCCGATCGAGGCCTGGGTCCGCGCCCCCGGAGAAATCCTATGCCGCGGTCGCCACCGTGCTCGACGCCGGCGCCCAGGGCATCATGCTGCCGCTGGTCGAGACCGCCGACGAGGCCAGGCGCTCGTCGAGTGGGCGCGCTACCGGCCGGAGGGCAAGCGCGGGCTCGCCTTCGGCGTCGGACACGACGGCTATCGCGGCGCGCGACCCGGTGGCGGCGCATGGCCGAGGCCAACGCGCGCAACGTGCTGATCGCGCTGATCGAGAGTTGCCGGGGCGTCGACAATGCCGAAGCGATCCTGGCCGTGCCGGGGATCGACGTCGGCTGGCTCGGCCATTTCGACCTGACCAGCGATCTCGGCATTCCGGCGCAGTTCGACCCATCCCGAGTTCCTCGCCGCCGTCGATCGGCTCGCCGAAGCGTCGCAGCGCACCGGCAAGCCGCTCGGTCTTCTGGACGCCCGGCCCGACCTGCTGCGACAGATGGCTGCAAAGGGCTTCCGCATCCTGGGCTATGCCAATGACGTCGCCGCCCTGCGCCGCGGGCTTTCCGCCGGTCTCGCCGAAGCACGGGCCGCGTTCGAAGGCGCGACCGCCCCTGGTTGAGAGCCGCTCGCATTTTATGCAAATTTTGTCGGAAGTATCGGGCAAATAATTATCAATAAGAAATATTTGACCCTGATCTCCCTGTAGGCTGTTCTTCGCGGCGACGCAGTCGCCGCCTTGAGGAACGAGGAGACGGCTCGACAAAGTCTCTGTTTCTCGAGGAGAGCCTACCGTGAAAGCACATCGATCGCATGCGCAATGTGATCGAGTCCATCAACAAGGCCCGGCGTGGCCGAGACGCCCTGGCCAGCCAACGGTGCGAGTTGCGAAGCGGCTTTTCCATGGACACGTTGATGGCGCTGCGCGCGGCCGGCATGACCAGGACCGAGCTCTGCAAGGGCGGGTCGGAGATGACCGCAGAGCGCGCGATCGCGCTTGCCGCGGTCGATCGCGAGATCCAGCGGATCGACGCCGAGATCGACGAGCTCGAAGCCAGCCTCCAGCGGCTCGGTCGCGAGATCAACCCATCCGTGCGCGGCCAAGCCGCCGAGGCCGCCGACGGTCTGCCGTCCTCTGCCATGGTCATCGCCTTCCCGGCCCATGCCGCCCGCCAGTCCGCCCTGAAGAGCGTGGACGGCACGGCGAGCGTCGCCTGAGCGGCGCACGACCCGAAGCGACGTCGCCGCCTGAGGCATCGCCGGTCGGGCGGCGCACGGGTTAACGTCCCGGGCATGGTACGTGCTAGGTTCCTTCGCCGGCCGCGGCGGAGGACAGTTTGCTCGAGGACCGCATCGAAGCCGAGGTGGATCGACGCCTTTGTCGAGGTGCTGACCCTCTGCGCGTGGCTCCAGGCGAGCGCGGTCGCCATCCTCTCCGAGACGCAGTCGCGGCCGTTGCTGCGTGCACCTGGCCGAGCTGGCGCTGCTGCGGCTGCGGGCGCGCGCCGTTCCACGTCATGGTGCCGTCGCCGCCGCAGGCCGCGCCGGTCCCGGTCCGCTCGACCGGCGCCACGCAGGCGCTCCAGCAGCAGCAGCCGGTGATCGCCGCGCTGGCCGCGAGCCAGCTGGTCGTCGACCTGACCGTCGAGGGCCTGCTGCATGCGCCCGAGCTGCCGGCGATCCTCGCGGCGCGGTGCCCGCGTGCTGATGGTCAGCAACGAGCATCCCGGAGGCGCTCGAGCGCCTCGTGCCCCGACCGGCGCTGATGCCGAAGGTCAAGGAGGCCGTCCGGCTGTGCCGGGCGCCCGCCGCATGACGGTCGTCGTCCGCCGCCGGCACCGACCTCGTCGTGGAGATGGAAGGCGCCGGGACCGTCGGCGTCTGGGGCTGGTGCGACCGGCCCGGCACCGTGGCCCACTGGCCGGGCGGCGTGGTGGTCAGCTTCCCGAAGGCGGGCAGCGTGAACGGCCGCCTGGTGCTCGACCGCGGCGACATCAATCTGACCTTCAAGCGCTATCTGGACCGAGCCCGTGACCTGTCGCTGGCCGACGACTACGTCACGCGGATCGACGGCGAGGGCGCCGACGCCGAGCTGATGCGCCGCTATCTGGCGGCCTGGGACGACCCCGCCGCCTATGCGGTGAGCCATGTCGGCTTCGGAATGAACCCGCGGGCACGCTACGAGGCGCTGGCGATGTACGACCAGCGCGAGACCAACGGTACCGAGCTGCGCGCGTTCGCCGGCAACTTCCTGTTCTCGACCGGCGCCAACGAGTTCGCCGGCCGGTTCACCGAGGGACATTTCGACCTGCCTGTGCGCGGCTGCACGATCCGCGCTCGACGGCCCGAGATCGTCGACGGCGGGCAGCTGCTGGCGCCGCTCGCATGACCATCACCTGCCTGCGTGGCCGGCGAGCGCGGGCCGACGTCGTCTTTCTGCACGGCATCGGCGGCGGCGGCGCGTGCTTCGCGCCCGCAGCTGCGGCGCTTGGCGCCGCGCTTTCGTTGCCTGGCCTGGAACATGCCCGGCTATGCCGGCTCCGAGCCGGTCGAGCCGCTGACCTTTGCCGCCCTTGCCGATGCGCTCACGGGCCTTCTCGACGAGCGGGGCATCGGGCGGGCGCATCTGGTCGGGCATTCGATCGGCGGCATGGTGGCGCAGGAGTTCGCGGCGACGCTGCCCGGATCGGGTCGCCTCGCTCGCGCTGTCGGCGACCAGCCCCGCCTTCGGTCGGGCGCGACGGCGACTTCCAGCGCGAGTTCCTGGCCCGCCGCCTGGGCCCGCTCGATGCCGGCACGGACTGCGCGACCTCGCGCCGGAGCATCGTGCCGTCGCTGGTCGGCGAGCGATCCCGATCCGGAGGGCCTGGCGCTGGCCGAGGCCTGCATGGCGGACGTGCCGAGGCGCCTACCGGGCGGCGCTCGCCTGCCTCGTCACCTTCGACCGCCGCGCCGCGCTGCCGGGCTACCGGATGCCGGCCCTGCTGCTCGCCGGCGAGCGCGACACGAACGCGCCGGCGGCGATGATGCAGCGGATGGCCGAGCAGATCCCCGGCGCCCGGTTCGCCGTGCATCGCCGGCGCCGGCCATCTGGCCAACCTTGAACGACCGGCCGGGTTCAATGCCGAGCTCGTCGTTCCTGGTCACCGTCGGCGAGGCCGGATGAGCATGCAGCGCCGACTGCCCCGATGTTCGACGCCGCGGGCGATTCGGCCTCAGCCGCAAGCAGGCGGAGGTGGCAGCGCTGGCCCGCGAGCTGGCGGCGACGAAATTCGCCGCGCGGGCGGCGCTGCACGATGCCGAGGCCTCCTTCCCGACCGAGAACTACCGCGACCTTCACGCGGCCGGGCTGCTCGGCGTCTGCGTGCCCGCGCACGCATGGCGGGATGGGCTGCGACTATCGCGCCTACATGCTGGCCGGCGCCGAGATCGGCCGCTACTGCGCCGCCACGGCGCTGACCTGGAACATGCATGTCTGCTCCTGCCTGTGGACCGGCGCCCTGGCCGACGATCTCGAGATGACTGGGGAGCAGCGCGCCGAGCACGAACGCCGCCGGGCGCTCCACTACCGGCGCATCGTCGAGGCCGGCGCCGTCTATGCCCAGCCATTCTCCGAGGGCGGCGCCGCCGCCGCCGGCACCAAGGCCTTCGAGACCACGGCGCGCCGGGTCGACGGCGGCTGGCTGGTCAACGGGCGCAAGATCTTCGCCTCGCTGGCCGGCCATGCCGACTACTATGGCGTGCTCTGCACGGAGCCCGCCGAAGGCGGGCTGCGGCGCCGCGACACCCTCTACCTCGCGATCCCGGCCAAGGCCCAGGGCGTCGTGGTCACGGCTCCTGGGATCCGCTCGGGATGCGCGGGACAGTGTCGCGCAACCTGCTGTTCCAGGACGTGTTTGTCGACGACGACGAGCAGTTGATGCCACGCGGCATCTATCATCAGGCGGCGAGTCGTTGGCCGCACATGTTCCTGACCCTGACGCCCGCCTACATGGGCCTGGCCCAGGCCGCCTATGACTTCACTGTGCGCTACCTGCGCGGCGAGATGCCGGGCACGCCGCCGGTGAAGCGGCGCATGTACCCGACCAAGCAGATCGCCGTGGCGCAGATGCGGATCATGCTCGAGCAGACCAAGGCGCTCTGGCTCAAGGCGCTGGACGACGCCGGCCCGGATCCGACCAAGGACCAGGTCATGCGCGCCTGGGCCGCCCAATACACGGTGATGGAGAACGCCAACGAGCTGGCCAGCTGGCGCTGCGCACCTGCGGCGGGCAGGCGATGCTGAAGATCCTCCCGCTGGAGCGGATCTATCGCGACAGCCGCTGCGGCTCGCTGATGCTGCCCTGGACCGCCGAGCTGTGCCTGGATCGCCTCGGCCACGCGGCGCTGTACGAGGAGGGCGAAGTCGACGAGTGATCGACTGGTTGACCCGCCGCGCGGATGATTTTCAGTTGCCGGGCCGTCGATATGACTGCCGGCCGGCTCCGTCATAAGGGCGGCCGCTTCTGGAGGAAAGCATGCCTACAAAGACCGGAACGCCGGGCGATGATACGCTGGTCGGCGGCACTGCGGCTGACCGCATCAGCGGCGTCGGGGGCAACGACAGCCTGATCGGCGGCGCCGGGAACGACTACCTCAACGGCGGCTCCGGCAACGACGTGATCGCCGGCAATCTGGGCGACGACACGCTGTTCGGCTCGACCGGCATCGACGAGGCCGCCTACCGTGACGCCACATCGGGCATCCATGTCGACCTGCTCAAGGGGGGGCGCTGGACGACGGGCGGGCGGCTCGGATCGCCTGATCAGCATCGAGATCATCCGCGGCTCCGACCACGACGACTTCATCGGCCTGCAGAAGGGCGACGAGCGGGCGCGCGGCGGCGCCGGCGACGACACGCTGCGCGGTCGCGACGGCGCCGATCAGCTCGACGGCGGCCTCGGCAACGACACCCTCGACGGTGGCGACGGCAACGATACGGCCCGCTTTCGGGACGCCATCGCCGGCGTGCGCGTCGACTTCTCGGCCGACAACGGCAACCGGCGGCAGCGGCAACGACCGGCTGATCGGCATCGAGTACGTGCAGGGTCGAATTTCGCCGACACGCTGCTGGGCAGCAGCCGGGCCTTCGAGATGTTCACCGGCCGCGACGGCGGCGACACGATGGATGGCCGCGCCGGGCAGGACCGTGTGTCCTACGCCGGCGACGAAGGCCCGAGGGGCGTCGTCGCCGATCTCGATGCTCGGGCCGGGCGACCGACACCTGGGGCAACACCGACTGGCTCATCGCCATCGAGCAGCTCGAAGGCACCGACCGGTCCGACATCCTGCGTGGCGACGCCGAGGACAACCTGTTCCGCGGCCGTGCCGGGGCGGACACGATCGACGGCCGAGGCGGGTTCGACCGGATCGAGTTCTCGAGCACGCAGACCGGGGTGGTCGTCAACTTCGGCCTCGGACATGTAAGGACGGCACCGGCTCGACCGACATCGTCGCCAGCATCGAGGGCGCCAAGGGCACGACCTTCGCCGACACGCTCTTGGCGGCGCCGCCGGCGACCTGCTGGAGGGCAGCAGCGGCAACGACCGGATCGGCGGCTTCGACGGGGCCGACTCGCTCTATGGCGGAAACGGCGCCGAATTCGATGACGGGCGGCAACGGCGCCGACACGCTCGACGGCGGCAACGACAACGACCGTCTCTTCGGCGGTAACGCCAGCGACACGATCTCGGGCAAGAGCGGCGACGACCAGATCAGCGGCGATCTCGGCGACGACACGCTGCGAGGCGGCAACGATGCCGATCAGCTGTTCGGCGGCAACGGGAACAATTCGATCAAGGGCGAGGACGGCAATGATATGCCGAGGCATGCTGAATGAAGACCGTCTGTCCGGCGGTAACGGCGACCGACAGCGCTCGCTGGGCGGCAAGGCAACGACACGCTGCAAGGCGACACCGCCGCGGATACGCTGCGAGGCGGCGAGGGCAGCGATCGTTTCATCCTCGGCGGCCCGGGCGATGGCGCCGACGTGATCGCCGATTTCGGCCCCGGCGACCGCCTGGATGCAGCGCGATGCCGTGACCGGGTTTGGCTCGGCGACGATCCGGACGATTTCGTGCGATTCACCGTCGTCAGCGGCGATACCGAGCTCTTGCTGAACACCGACGGCGCCGGCAGCGATTTCGTGCTGGTTGCCACGCTGCTCGACGTCACCGGCCTGGGCGTCCAGAGCCTCTACGATGCCGACCGGCTTTGCTGAGTTGATGCGAGACCCTGCCGTTGTCGACCCTATCCCCCGGGGGTCGGCAACGCGTGCGGGGACGGGTGAGACCCGCGTCAGCTGCCTGCTGCGTAGGCCGGGTCAGCCGGTCGAAGCGGTGCACCATCAGCGTCGCCACGACCAGAAGCGACACGGCCAGGCCCATCCAGATGCCGCGCCCGCCGAGGTCCAGCAGGAACCCGAGCAACAGGCAGACCGGCAGGCCGATGGCCCAGTAGCCGAGGATGGCGATCAGCATCGGCAGCCGCGTGTCGCGCAGGCCGCGCAGCGCCCCGGCGCCGATGACCTGCAGGCCGTCCACCAGCTGGAAAATGGCGGCGATGCGCAGGAAGCTCGCGGCCAACGCCAGCACGGCGGGTGCCGCAGGGTCGCCGGGATTGAGGAACAGCCCGGCCAACGGCTCGGGGATCGCCCAGAACAGCAGGCCGCAGCCGACCATGAAGGCTGCCCCGATGGCGCAGGCGACGAATCCTGCCCGACGCGCGCCGGCGAGATCGCCGCGGCCGACGGCCAGCCCGACGCGGACGGTGACGGCCATCGAGACGCCGAGCGGGACCATGAAGGAGGCGCTGGCGAGCTGGATCGCGATCTGGTGCGCCGCCACCTCGGCGGTGCCGATCCAGCCCATGAGGAAGGCGGCACCTGCGAACATGCCGACCTCGGTCAGCAGCATCAGCCCGATCGGCAGGCCGACCCGAAGGATCTCGAGGAACATCGGCCAGTCGGGACGCCAGAGCCGGCTCAGCACGGCGAGGCGCCGGTAGGGCCGGACCCGGCTCGCGTAGATGCCGAGCGCGATGAGCATGGCGGCGTTGACGATGGCCGACGACAGCCCCGAGCCGACCAGCTCGAGCCGCGGGAAGCCCCAGTTGCCGAACACCAGGAGCCAGTTGAGCAGGGCGTTGACGCCGACGCCGGCGAACATCACGGCCACCACCGGAACCGTGCGCTCGTAGGCGGTGATCAGGTTGCGCAGCACCACGAAGCCGACGGCCGAGGGGATGGCCCAGGCGAGTGCATGCATGAACCGTTCCGCGCCGACCGCGAGCGCCGGGTCCTGGCCCAGCAGGACCAGAATCTCGCTGGTAAACCACAGGAGGACCAGGCAGGGAGCGGTGATGGCGGCCGTCACCCACAGGCCCTGTCGGATGACCCGGCGGACCCGGCGGGTGCGACCGGCACCCACCGCCTGCGCCACCAGCGGTGCGGTACCGGTGACGACACCGAAACAGCTGACCAGGACGACGTGGTAGAGCGCGATCGCCAGCGTGGCCGAGGCCAGCGCCTCGGTGCCGAGCTGGCCGATGAACAGGAGATCGGTCAGGTTGATGCCGATTTGACCGAGCTGCGTCGCCGCCAGCGGCAGGGCGAGCGCCGCCGTGGCGCGAATCTCCGCACCCAGCTTCCGGCCTCGGCCGGCGCCTCGGCAGCCAAACTCGTCGACATTGTGGGCCCGAGCGCAAAGGGGGCGGAGCTTAGCGGCAGCGGTCAGCAGCGCCAAGGCCGCCCGGCGCAGGCGTGCCCTGCGGAGACCGCCGGCCGCTCGCCGGCATTCAGCTCTTGGGCGGGCCGAAAATCTTCGGATCGCGCCAGCGGAACAGCTCGGGGTCGAGCGGCCGCCCGGTCACGACGTCGTGCAGCAGGACCTCGGTGATCAGCCCCTGCGCGTCGGTCACCACCCAGCGGCGGAGCTCACCGGCTGCGCGGCGAAGGTGAGCTTGACGGTGCCCTGGTCGGGCGCGCCCTGGCGGATCACGCTGAGGTCGATCTCGCCATCGGTCTCGTCGACGCCGGTGATCTCGTAGGCGTCGTCCAGCTCCGACGCTCTCGCCGAGCAGAAAACCCAGCGGCGTCTCGGCGATCGGAATGACGTTCTGCTGCTCGATGCTGCCGTCCCAGAAGATCAGCCGCCAGTCGGTGGCGATCAGCAGCACCTTGCGAGGGCGGATCGTAGTCGAAACGCATCTTGCCCGGACGCTGGAGTAGAGCCTGCCGGTAGCCATCCCCCCGTCGGGGTTGATCTGCTGGAAGCGCGCCTCGAGCGTCGTGATCCCGTTCAGATAGGCGCGGATGCGCTGGATCGATGCATCATTCGGCGGTAGCAGGGCGGCCCCGGCCGGCCACGCCTCGAGCACCGGCAAGGCGGATAGGAGCCGAAGAACCTGACGTCGACGGGCGGTGATTGGCATGGCTCTCGGGTCTGAGCAGTTGCCAAGGATGTAGGCAGCGCGCTGCCGCACGCCAAGCCGCCCCCCCCCCGCACAAGGGCAGAGCCCGCAGGCCCCCCTCGCGCCGAAATGGCCAGCTTCTGCCCTCACGAACCGTCGACGGCTGGGCCTGATCGAGCCCGGCCGTCGACGACGCTGTCCGCGATCGCCAAGCGGACGCGATCGACGCTCCTTACCTGATCGTCCCCCTTACCGTGGCGGTCCCACGGGACGCCGCTGCCGCCACCAACTGGGTCGTAGCCGCGATGGCATCGGAGGCCACGAGCGGCGCTGTCCCCGTCACCGGCGTCAGCTTAAGCCAGTCGACATCGAGTCGGTGCGAGCTGTCACCGTTTGGCCCGGCCATTGCCACATTGACCCCGCCAAAAGTGAGCGCGCTGTCGTTCACCGTGCATACTTGGGTCCCATTCACGAACAAACGATAGGCCGTGCTGTCGGCGACGATCTTCAGGGTGTTGAATGCGCCAGAACTCACGGGAGCCGATTGTTGGCAGAGCTGCTGCGCATCCTCGTCGGGGCCGGTGCCGACGTTGTAGTCGTTCAGACGCCATACCACGGCGGTGCCGCCCTTGCTGTAAGCGAACCAGTAGCCGACGGTCGACTTGTCGGCGTAGTTGCGGGACCTGAGAATGAGGCCGCTGTTCCAATCCGTCGACGTATCGGGGTCGATGCGCCGCATGCGGACCTCCGCCTGGAACCGGCTCACGCAGTATGTCGCCTTGCTGACCGCCCATTCCGAGCCCGAGCTCATTCGAGCGGTATAGGACCCGCTGACCAGTTGCCAGCTTCCGATTTGCGCAGTCCAGGCGTTGAGATCGGCCGCTGCGTTGAACTGTGCATTGAGGGTCGGCAGGGCCTTAGTGAACTCGTTGAAAGACTTCAGCATGTCGATCCGGGGCCGCGACATGAAGCTCTGCGTGCCTTGGCGCGAGATCTGCTTGCCGGGGCAACCAAGCGCGAACAGAACGTCGTCGACGCGGGAAGCAGGCTTCTTCTGGCGAAGCTCCGCAAAGGCGCCCGCGACATGCGGGGCTGCCATCGACGTGCCGCTGAGCGACGTAGTGCCCCCGCCCGGGAATGCGGAGACGATGCTCTGGCCGGGCGCCAGAAGGCGCGTAAACTCCGACACGTTGGAGAACGATCCATACACGCCATGACCGACTTCGGCTCCGCATCCCTCAACGGCGCGGTCGAGCGGTTGGCACAAGAGCCCCGCCTGGTGGTCACCAGCGACTTCGACGGCACGCTGTCGGCGATCGTGCCGCAGCCGGAGGAGGCCCGCCCCCGCCCCGGTGCGATCGCCGCACTCGAGATGCTCGCCTCCCTCCCGTCAACGACCGTTGCCGTCGTGTCCGGCCGGTCGCTCTGCGACCTCGACAAGCTCGCCCCGATGGCGGCGAGCATCGAACGCATCGGCAGCCACGGACTCGAGTCCTCCACCGGCGCGAACTTCGGCCTCGACGCCCGGGCCCACCTCCGACTCAACCGGCTCATCGGAGAGCTCGAGGCTCTCGCCGAGGCCACCCCCGGCGCCCGCGTCGAGGCAAGCCGTTCAGCGTGGCGTTTCACTACCGCAACGCCGATCCCGCTCGCGTCGAGCGGGCCCTCACGTGGATCGACGATGCGGTCGAACGCCGCGACGGCCTCTGGCCGAAACCCGGCCACAAGGTGGTCGAGCTGCTCGTGCTCCCGGCGAGCAAGTCGTGGGCCATCGACCTGTTGCGCGAGCGCAACCCTGGCAGCGCGGTGTTCTACGCCGGCGACGACGTGACCGACGAAGACGTGTTCGCCGACCTCCGCCAGGGTGACGTCGGCTGCAAGGTCGGCGCCGGCGACACGGCCGCCGGATACCGGCTCGCCGATCCCGACGAAGTCATCGCCTTGCTCGTCGATCTGGCCGAACGCCGCACGGGCGCCTCGGCCTCTCCCTCGAAAGGGTCCCCCGCCCCCAGCGTTCCGGCACCTCGACCTGACGCACGCAGGCCGGGTGCCGGGAACGCGCGCGTCGATCGGCAAGACGCGCACATGAGCGCAGCGGCCGATGGCCCGAACTGGTACAAGCAAGCCGTCTTCTACGAGCTGTCCGTCCGAGGGTTCTACGACTCGACCGACGACGGCATGGGCGACATCCAGGGCGTCATCGAGAAGCTCGACTACCTGAAGTGGCTCGGCGTCGACTGCCTCTGGCTGCTGCCCTTCTACCAATCGCCCATGCGGGACGGCGGCTACGACATCTCGGACTTCTTCACCGTGCACCCGAGCATCGGCGACCTCGCCGACGTGGTCGAGCTCGTCGAGCACGCGCACCGCCTCGGCATCCGTCTGATCGCCGACCTCGTGATGAATCACACGAGCGATCAGCACCCGTGGTTCCTCGAGAGCCGCACCAACCGCACCAACCCCCGCGCCGATTGGTACGTGGGGCGACGACGACCGACGGTGGCCCGATGCCGACCTCATCTTCTTCGACACCGAGTCGTCGAACTGGGCGTGGGACCCCCAGCGCGAGCAGTACTACTGGCACCGGTTCTTCAGCCACCAGCCCGACCTGAACTACCGCAACCCCGATGTCGGCGAGGCGATGCTCGGCGTGGTGCGGTACTGGCTCGACATCGGCCTCGACGGCTTCCGGCTCGACGCCGTGCCCTACCTGTTCGAAGCCGACGGCACGAACGGCGAGAACCTCCCCGAGACGCACCAGTTCCTCAAGCGGCTCCGTGCGGACATCGACGCGAGCCACCCCGGGCGGGTGCTGCTCGCCGAGGCGAACCAGCCCCCCGAAGACGTCGTCGCCTACTTCGGGCAGGCCGACGAGTGCCACATGTGCTTCCACTTCCCGCTGATGCCGCGGATGTTCATGGCCATCCGACGCGAGGAGGCCAAGCCGATCAT
Organism: Bryobacteraceae bacterium; assembly: GCA_963844855.1. GTDB lineage: Bacteria > Acidobacteriota > Terriglobia > Bryobacterales > Bryobacteraceae > DASQDN01. The sequence continues at coordinate 10,555 of CAWJQP010000051.1, read as the reverse complement.
CGAGACCATCGAGCGCACGCCGGCGATCGCCGAGAACTGCCAGTGGGGCCTGTTCCTGCGCAACCACGATGAGCTCACGTTGCAGATGGTCACCGAGGACGAGCGCGACTACATGTACTCGGTGTACGCGACGGATCCCCGGGCGCGGAGTAACGCCGGCATCGCGCGGGCGACTCGCGCCGCTCATCGACAACGACCGCCGCATCGCCGAGCTGTTCCACGCGCTGCTGTTCACGCTGCCGGGAAGCCCGATCCTCTACTACGGCGACGAGATCCTGATGGGCGACAACATCTATCTCGGTGACCGTGACGCCGTCCGCACGCCGATGCAGTGGAGTGCCGACCGCAACGGCGGGTTCTCGCGGGCCGACTTCCACGCGCTGTACCTACCGCCGCTGATGGACTCCGTCTACGGCTTCCAGGCCGTGAACGTCGAGGCTCGGTGCGCGACGCGAGCCGTTCCTGCACTGGGTCCGCCGAATGCTGCACGTGCGCCGCGAGCATGCGGTGTTCGGTGAGGGCGACTTCGAGCTCGTCAGCGCGGACAACCCCGCCGTCCTCGCGTTCGTTCGCACGTTGCACCAGCGCGGCGACGTGGAGCGAGCGACCGTGTTGTGCGTCGGCAACATGTCCGCGAACGCCCAGCCGGTCCACCTCGACGTCGCGCGTTGGGCTCCGGCCGAACCGATCGAGCTCACCGGGGGTGTCGCCTTCCCGCGCTTCGGCAGCGACCCCTACCGGCTCACGCTGCCGCCGTACGGCTTCATCTGGTTCCAGCTGGACGAACCGGCCAACCACACCGGGTGAAGTTCGCCTGCTAGGTCGTCGCGAACTTCGCGGCACGACTTGTCGCGAACGAGCCCGTCACCGCCGAAGCGACGTGGACGGCGAGGTGCCTTCGTAGTTCGCTCCTCGTGATGCCGCTCTTCACGAAGCCCGGTTCCCGGCCAGTGACGTGTACGAGAGTCGCCACGACGATCCCGGCGACGATGACAGGGTCTCGGTCATCGACAGGCGCCGTCACGGTGGCAAGCCTCGCGGTGAGTGCTTCGAACATGTGTTGACGCAGTGACACGAATCGCTTGTCGCCTTCGTCGGCGAGAAGGTCGATGACGCGGTACAGCGGCCGGTGGCGCGACCAGAACGCGACGAACGCGTCGATCACATCGCTCGCGGCGCCGACCGCGGCCGGGCCTTGCCACCTGCCGGCGGCGACGGCGTCGGCCAACTCGTCGACATCCGCGCGGATCGTCTCGCCACACGCCGCGAGCGCGTCGTTGAGACCGGCGAAGTAACGGTAGAAGGCGGGTGGCGTCAGACCGGATCGCTGGGTCACGAGCGTGGGCGTGAGGTCCTTGAATGGCACTTCTCGCACCAGTGCGGCGGTCATGTCGAGAATGCGCTCGCGTGTCTGCAGGGCGCGCTCACCAGGTGAACGCGACGACAGGCGGTCGATCGGGCCGACGGGTTTGGACACGAGAGGACACGCTTCTGCTCGGCGACAACTATCTGCCCGGTTGACGATAGTCCGACAGGTGGTGAATACTATTCACCATGCAGGGGGGCTTGCTCGACGGACTGCGCGTCATCGAGGTCGCGATGTTCGCTCCGGACGCAACCGGCATGCATCTCGCCGATCTCGGCGCGCACGTGATCAAGGTTGAGCAGCCGGGAATCGGCGACCCGGCGCGGCTGCTCGGCGTACCGTTCCGGGGCGAGAGCCCAGCCACGCGGCGCTGGAACCGCGGGAAGTCAAGCATCATGCTCGACCTGCGCACCGACGCGGGGCGCGACGTGTTCCGCGACCTCGCACGGGGAGCCGAGATCGTGATCGAGGGCATGCGCCCCGGCGCCCTCGCACGACGTGGCCTCGGATTCGACGACCTGCTCGAGGTCAACCCTGCGACTCGTGTTCGTGTCGGTATCGGGTTGGGGGCAGGACGGCCCCTACCGCGACCTCGGTTCGCACGGGCTCGCGTTTGACGCGTTCGCCGGGCTCGCTCTGCCGCGAGACGTCGATGACCGCGTCGCGCGCCCGTCGGGCCACGTGTGGCAGGGCCTCGAGGCCGGGCCGCTGTACGCCGCGTTCGCGGTTGCCTCTGCGGTGCTCCGGGCGCGGGCATCAGGTCGCCCCGCGTACCGTCGAGGTCGGCCAAGCCGACGCAGCGGCAACGTGGAACGGCTGGCGGATCGCGTACGACGCGGCGGTCGCCGAGCGCGAGGCAGCAACCGACTCGCACGGGGGCCACGCCACCGGTCACGACGAGGCGGTCGCCGCCCTCGAAGCCGCGGCGGAGGGCGCAGGCAGGCTCGGCGAACACGACCTACCCGGCCGCGACGTGCGCTACCAGTATTACGAAACCGCCGACGGCGTCGTCCTCTTGATGGCGACCGAAACCCGGTTCTGGCAGAACTTCTGCGCGGCCGTCGACCGGATGGACCTCTTCGACCGGTGGCCGGGCGCCCCCACGCGGACCACGACTACGCCAATGACGAGCTCCGCCTCGAGTTGCAGCAGATCTTTCGTTCGCGCACCCGGGCCGAATGGGTCGAGCTCTTCATCTCGCACGACGTCGCAGGTGCCCCCGTGTACGTCGCCGGCGAGACACACGCCGATCCGCACTTCGTCGCACGCAACCTCTGGCTCGATCCTGCGGTGCACGGCGTACGTCTCGTCGGTTCGCCGGTGCGTGTCGACGGCCGTCAGGCAGCCGCGGAGCGCGCGGCACCGTCGGCGGGCGAGCACTCCGAGCAGGTGCTGCGCGAAGTGCTCGGATACGACGACGACCGCATTCGCGCGTTGCGCGACGCCGGCGCGTGGGGAGGCTCGCAATGAGAGGACCGCTCGACGGTCTCACCGTGCTCGCGGCCGAGCAGATGCACTCGCTTCCCCACGCGACACAGCTCATGGCGCTGATGGGCGCCGACGTGATCAAGGTTGAACCGCCGTCGGGAGAAGCCGGGCGCACCGGCCGACCGACGATCACCGATGTCGACGGACGCGCGACCGGCTCGACGTTCCTTCGCAACAACCTGGCCAAGCGGAGCATGACGATCGATCTGAAGCAGCCCCGAGGCCGCGATCTCTTCCTCCGTCTGGCCACCACCGTTGACGTGGTGGCCGAGAACTTCCGTCCGGGAACGGTCGACAAGCTCGGCATCGGCTACGGCGACGTCCGCTCCGTCAATCCCAGGATCGTCTACGTCTCGATCTCCGGGTTCGGGAACTCCGAGGATCCAGTGAGCCCCTATCGCCGATGGGCGGCTTACGCGCCGATCGTCGAGGGGATGGCCGGGCTCTACGAGTACGCCGCCGCGACGGTGACACCCCACCCCGCCCGGCTTCCGCTCGGCGCGCTGGGCGACACCGCACCCGGTCTCTATGCCGTTATCGGAACGCTGGCCGCCCTGCGTCAACGTGACCGCACCGGTGAGCGGATGCCATGTCGATGTGCCGATGTACGACGCCATGATCGCGGTCGCCGACGTCGTCCATCCGGCAAGCGTCGGCGTTGAGCCGTCCCGATCGCTCGACGGCATCGGCATCCTGCACGCCTTCCGCGCCCGCGACGGCTGGTTCACCGTCGAGGTCGTCCGCGAGCCGCATTTCCCTCGCTTCGCGGCCGCCGTCGGTCATCCCGAGTGGACCGACGACGAGCGACTCGCGGACCGGGGAGGTTGGTCGACCCACATGGAGGACATCATCCGTCCAGGCGTCGAGGGATGGGCCGCGTCGATGACGAAGCTCGAGGCGGCCGCCGCCCTCGCCGCGCATGGCGTTGCAGCGGGACCGATCAACACCGCGGCCGACATCGTCAATGACCCGCACGTACAGGCGCGCGGTGTCGTCATCTCTGCTGCGACGCCGGAGCACCAGGTCCACGTGGTCGGCAACCCGATCGCCTTCGGGCAGGTGGGGCAGCCGGCGCCGAAGTCGAATCGCCGCGCTGGCCGACGCTGGGTGCCGACACCGGGGACATCCTGCGCGAACGGCTCGGCCTCGAGGCCGACGAGATCCACGAACTGCGAGCGAGCGGAGTGATCACATGACTGTGTCGTCGTCCTACGAGATCCGCGCCAAGCTCGACCACCCGGTCATCGACGCCGACGGCCACACGAGCGAGTACCTCCCCGCGTTCGGGGAGTATCTGCCGCGAAGTGGGGGTCACGACGGACTTCAACAAGCTCTTCCGAGGAGTGCTCGGCGCGACCGCAGACTGGTACGAGCACACCCCCGAGCAACGCCGCACCAAGCATCTGACGAAGTCACCGTGGTGGACGCGGCCGATGCGCGACGCTCGTGATCGAGCCGCCGCGTGCTTCCCTCGCTACTTCCGCGAGCGCATGGACGAGCTCGGTTGTGACGTGTCGGTCATCTACCCGAGCACCGGCCTGGCGTTCCTCCAGCTCGGCAACGAGGAGCTTCGGCGTGCCGGTTGCCGCGCGCTCAACCGCTACCACCGCGATGCATTCGAAGGATGCACCGATCGTCTCATCCCAGTAGCAGCGGTCCCCGCGCACACGCCGCAAGAGGCGATCCACGAGCTCGAGTACGCGGTGCTCGAGCTCGGCTTCCGCGCGGTGGTCATCCCCACCTACATCCCGCGCCCGGTTCCTGGCTTCGGGGATGCCGACGATGACACACGACGTTGGGCCTTCTGGGCCGACACCTACGGCATCGACAGCGACTACGACTATGACCCGTTCTGGCAGCGGTGCCTCGAGCTCGGAGTTTCGATCGGTACCCACACGCAGGGCAACGGCATCGGCTTCCGGCGGTCGACGGCGAACTGGGTCTACAACCACATCGGGCACTTCGCGGCAAGCGGCGAGGCGTTGTGCAAGTCGCTGTTCCTCGGTGGCGTCACCCGCCGCTTCCCCGGCTTGCGCGTCGGCGCTGCTCGAGGGCGGCGTCGGATGGGGATGCAGCCTCTACAGCGATCTCGTCGGGCACTGGGAGAAGCGCAACATCCGTGCGTTGCGCGAGAACCTCGATCCTGCGCTGCTCGATGTCGAGGCGTTCGAAGCGCTCGCCGAGCGATGGGCGAGCGTCGGCATCGCGACCCCTGAGCGCATCCGCGGAACGATGTTGACGACTCCCGGGCACACGAACAACTCGCCGAGTGATGCAGAGCTCGACGAGTTCGCCCGCGCTGGGCATCGTCGATGCCGCCCAGATCCCAGGGTTGTTCGTGCCGAACTTCTACTTCGGCTGCGAGGCGGACGATCCGATGAACGGCCTTGCGTTCGAGCGCGACCGATGGCCGTTCGGCGTGGCGCTGAACGCGATGTACGGCTCGGACATCGGGCACTTCGATGTGCCGTCGCTGCCGGACGTGCTGCACGAGGCGTGGGAGAACGTCGAGCGCGGCTGGATGGACGCGTCGCAGTTCCGCCGGTTCATGTTCGAGATCCCCGCACGTTTCTACCTCGACACGAACCCGGCGTTCTTCGCCGGTACCGCGGTGGAAGGTGAGGTCGGAGCCCTCGACGGTGGCAACGGCGATTGACCGACAGATGCTGATCGGATCGAACCGCCGGGACCTCGATAGGTCGTCGACGCGTCGTTTCGTCCGATCTCGGTGACGAACAGGCAGGTCCGTGCCGACAGGGAGGGGTCCGTTGGAGCACACACCAATGGGCATCGAGCGCCCGGTGCTCGGAGGTTGGCGACGGAGTTGCCGGACGAGCCGAACGACGTGGTGCAAGCGATCCTCGGGCCGGAGACGAGGGGCGAGCTGTACCCGCTTTACCACCGTCTGCGCGCACTGGCGCCGGTCTTCCCGACCGACGTTCGAGGACTTCCTCCGGGCACGTGGGCGCTCTCGAGCTTCGCCGCGGTCGACCGCGTCGCACGCAGCGGAGCCGCGGTGAACGACCCGCGCACGGCCCGCGTGTTCGACCACGACGGCCGAGCCGGGGCCTTCTACCGCATGATGGCCGATTCGATGCTGTTCGTGGACAAGACGGCGCACGACCGGATCCGCCGGCTCGTGTTCCGAGCCTTCACGCCGCGAGCCGGTCGCGGCCCTCGAAGACCTCACGGCAAAGGTGGCCAACGAGCTCCTCGACCTCGTCGTCGACGACGGCGAGATGGACGTGGTGCAGGCGTACAGCTACCCATTGCCCATCCGTGCCATCTGCAAGCTGCTCGGCATCCCTGCCGACCTGCAACCCGAGATCGAACGCTGGGCATGGGACTTCGCCCGGGCGGGTGATCCCATGTCGTCGACGCCGGAGATCGGCGCGCGGGGCGACGCCGCGGCAGAGGGCTTCCGAGCCTTGTTCGAGCAGTTGCTTTCCGAACGCCGTCAGCATCCGCGTGACGACGTCATGTCGTTGCTCGTGCAGGCCGAGGAGGACGGCGAGACCCTCAGCCTCGACGAGGCGATCTCGACGTGCGTGTTGCTGCTGCAAGCCGGCCACGAAACCACGGCCGATCTGCTCGGCAACGCGCTCATCGGGCTCTTCCGACATCCGGACCAGCTGGCGTGGTTGTGCGGTCATCCCGAGATGACACGACAGGCCGTGGAAGAACTGCTCCGCTACGACTGCTCGGTGCAGATGTCGATGCGGCTCCTCACCTCCGACGTCGAGGTCGGCGGATGCGTCATCCCGGAAGGCAGCCTCGCCGCGCTCATGTACGGCGCCGCGAACCGGGACCCTGCACGCTTCGAGGAAGCCGACCGGCTCGACCTCCGGCGCGCTCCACAGCACCTCGCGTTCAGCGCCGGCGCGTACCATTGCCTCGGGAACGCGCTCGCCCGGCTCGAGTTGAAGGCCGGCATCTCGGTGCTGCTCGATCGTCTACCGAACATCGAGCCGGCGACATCGTCGTTCATCCAGCGCCGAACGATGCGCCTCCGAGGACCGCAGCAACTTCGGGTGCGCTGGGGGTGAGCTGGGTCCCGCGGCCGGCGCGCGGAAGGCAGTGCGGACGTTGCAGAGCGCGTGTGACCCCCGCCACCGCGGGGTAACCACCCTCCGTGTCGGATGGAAGGGATCGTCCGGCAAAGGATCGACAGCCGTGCCGCTCCCCTCCCTCCAAGCGGGCACGGGTGTCGCGCCGGCCGGTGCGGCCCCCACCGCCCCTCCGCAGCTGCGCCGGCCGGCGCCACTCCCCTCCGCCGGCCCTAGACCGGTGGTTCGTAGCGGTAGCCCATCCCGGCTTCGGTGACGAAGTACCGGGGCCGGGTCGGTTCGGGTTCGAGCTTGCGGCGCACGTGGGTCATGTGGACCCGCAGGTAGTGCGTCTCGTCGGTGTAGGCCGGACCCCATACGGCCTGCAGCAGCTGGCGCTGCGTGATGAGCCGGCCCGGGTTGCGCACGAGGTTCTCGACGATGCGCCACTCGATCGGGGTGAGGTGCGCCGCTTCGCCGCGTGCGACCGCCGTGCGCGCGCCGAGATCGAGCGTGAAGTCCGGCGTCTCGATCACGGCGTGCTCGTCGTCCACGACGGCCGTGCGGCGCAGTGATGCCGCACCCGCGCCATGAGCTCACCGATCGAGAACGGCTTGGTGACGTAGTCGTCGGCGCCGGCGTCGAGCGCGGCGATCTTGTCGGGGTCGCCGGCACGCGCCGACAGGACGATGATCGGCACCTTGGTCCACGCCCGCAGCGCGTCGATCACCTCCAACCCGCTCATGCCGGGCAGCCCGAGATCGAGGATCACGAGATCGGGATGCCGCTCGCCGGCGGCGATGATCGCGGCCTCGCCATCGGCGACCACATCCACCTCGTAGCCGCGCGCGCGTCAGGTTCGTCGCCAGCGCACGCCGGATCTGCGGTTCGTCGTCGACCGCCAGGATGCGGCTCATGACGCCGCCCGGGGTGGCACGGCGTCGAGCGGAGCGACGGTGGCGATCGGCAGACCGAGCACGACGGTGAGTCCACCACCCGGGGTGTCCTCGAGCCGAAGCGAGCCTCCGAGGAGCTCGGTGAAGCCCATGACGATCGACAACCCGAGGCCGATGCCGACCGCCGTGTCGTCGTCGAGGCGCTGGAACGGGCGCAGGACGTCGGCGCGCCGACTCGCGGGGATGCCGGGGCCCTGATCGACGATGAGCACCTCGACCTGGCCGGCGACTGCGCCGGCGGTGACGCGCAGGGGCGTCGACGGCGGGCTGTGGCGCACCGCGTTGCCGATCAGGTTGGCGAGCACCCGCTCGAGCAGGTCGGGATCGACCTCGATGGCCGGCAGATCGTCGGGAAGCTCGGTCTCGATGGCGTGGCCGGTCGTGTCGACGCTGGCGAGCGCGCTGCTGACGACGTCGGCGACGTGCACCGCGATGGCGTGCACGGCGACCACTCCCGCCTCGAGCCGGCTGGCGTCGAGCAGGTTGTCGACGAGCCGCGTCAGCCGGTCGCAGTCCTCGTCGATGACCTCGAGGAACTCCATGCTGCTGTTCGGGCTCGAAGTCAACATCGGTTGATAGCAGGCTCGTCACCGACGCCTTGATGCCCGCGAGCGGGGTTCGCAGGTCGTGCGACACGGCCCGCAGCAGGCCGGTGCGCATCGCATCGGCCTGCGCCAACGTCACCGCCGCGGCGGCGTCTCGCCGCAAGCGCTTGGCCTCGAGCGCCGTCGCCGCCTGCGCCGCGAACGCGCCGAGCAGCGCTCGGTCCTCCACGTCGAGCGCCTCACCCCGCACCACGATCGTCGTGTCGTCGTCGACGCGGTAGACCTCGCCCCTCGTCGGGAACGCCGGGCGGCCTCGCTCCCGACACCGCGATGGGCGCCCAGCCGCCGCCATCCCGCTCGAGCAGCGACACCGCGTCGAGCCCGAAGATCGTCCGGATGTTGTCGACCAGGCCCGGCAGCGTCTCGGCGTCGACCGCGATCGTGCCCGCGGTTCGCGCCAACGCCTCGGCCTCGGCGCGCACTCGGTCGACCTCGCGGTTGCGACGGGCGAGGCGGTTGGCGAGCACGCTCACGATCGACGGCGAACGCGAGGAAGGCGAACAACGCGACGATGTTCTGCTCGCCGTGGACGCTGAACGTGTGCAGCGGTGGCACGAAGAAGAAGTTCTCCAGCAGGAAGCGCCGCGACGGCGGCGACGAAGCCCGGGCCGGCGCCGCCGATCGCCGCGATCGCGACCACGACGGTGAGGTACGCGAGGAGCACGGTCGACAGCTCGATGTCGCCGCGGAGCGGCACGAGCGCCAACGTGAGCAGCGGCAGCACGACCGCCGCGATGACCCAACCGATCGCGCGTCGACGAGGCGCCAGCCCGGAACGGCCGCAGGCGTGCGGCGAGCGCGGACGCACCTTCGGGCGCACCGGTGGCGATCACGTGCACGTCGAGATCGTCCGCGTGGTGCAGCACGGTGTCGATCACGCTGCCGTGCACGAGCCGCTGCCACCGGGTGCGCCGGCTCGCACCCATCACGAGCTGCGTGGCGCGCTCGCTCGTGCGCGAACTGCACGAGCGCGCGGCCCGGATCGTCCGAGACGATCTCGTGGTAGATCCCGCCGAGATCACGCACCAGCGTGCGGTGCCGCTCGAGCTCGCCGTTGTCGCCGCGAAGGCCGCTCGCCGACGACACGTGCACGCCGACCAGATCGCCGCGTGTGCGATTGGCGATGCGAGCCGCGCGGCGGATCAGCTCGCCACCGCCCGGCGCCCCCGTCACCGCGACGACGATGCGCTCACGCGTCTCCCACGTGTCGGCGATGCCGTGCGCCTCGAGGTAGGCCTGCAACGACTCGTCGACCCGATCGGCCACCCACAGCAGCGCGAGCTCGCGCAGCGCGGCGAGGTTGCCCGGGCGGAAGTAGTTCGACAGCGCCGCGTCGATCTTCTCGGCGGGATAGATGTTGCCGTGCGCCATGCGCCGGCGGAGCGCTTCGGGCGTCATGTCGACGAGCTCGACCTGCTGCGCCTCGCGCACGACGACGTCGGGCACGGTCTCCTGCTGGCGGACGCCGGTGATCGTCTCGACGAGGTCGTTGACCGACTCGAGGTGCTGGACGTTGACCGTCGTGATCACGTCGATGCCGGCGTCGAGCAGCTCCTGCGACGTCCTGCCACCGCTTCTCGTGGCGACATCCCGGCGCGTTGGTGTGCGCGAGCTCGTCGACGAGCGCGACCTCGGGCCGCCGTGCGAGCACCGCGTCGAGGTCCATGTCCTCGAGGACTGCGCGCCGCGGTACTCGTAGGACCGCGCGGGACGACCTCGAGTCCCGCCAGCTTCTCCGCCGTCGACGGCCGGCCGTGCGTCTCGACGTAGCCGACGACGACGTCGGTGCCGCGGACGCGGCGACGGCGGCCCTCGTCGAGCATCGCGTAGGTCTTGCCCACGCCGGGTGCTGCGCCCAGGTAGATGCGGAGTTCGCCGCGGCCCATACGGAGTAGGTCTACCGCGACTCGTCGGGAACCGGTGCGGCGCCGCTCATGCCGCGGGCCGGTGGGCGAAGGGCTCGATGCACCGGCCGGCGCGGGGTCGTCCGGCTGCCCGACGCGGAGGGCCCGGGTGCTCGCGTCCTGACCCCTCGGGGCGGGCGGGTCCCGTGCGGACGAGGAGATGGTCCAACCAAGGGGGATGATCAGGACC